>CAWHUD010000004.1:0-413681 GCA_963832505.1 uncultured Pseudomonadota bacterium
TGCAGTCGTTGCTGACCCTGCACGAGGAGCAAAGCCAGAAGGCGTCATCGGCAACAGCCAACGACAAGCCCAATGAAAAGGCCAAAGAAAAGGCATGAAAAAAATGGCCACTCGACAGCGTCGAGGCGTCTAGCGATTTTCCTGAACGTAGATTGCGCGCTCATGGGAGAACGCCTTGAACCCGAACACGCCGTGATAACTGCCCATGCCGCTTTGATTGACACCGCCGAAAGGCAACTGGCTTTCCAGGTAGTGAGAGAAGAATCCGTTGATCGTCACGCCGCCCGATGACGTTCGCTCGAGTAGCTTGTCGATGTTGTTCCGATCGTTGCTGTAGATGTAGAGCGCCAGCGGCTTGCCACGGCCCGAGATGTGCCCGATGACCTCATCGATGTTCTTGTAGGTCACAACCGGCACGATCGGCGCGAAGATTTCCTCCTGCATGATCTGCATGTCAGGAGTGACATCGGTGAGCATCGTCGGATGGATCGTGCGGTCGGCCGGTTCCAGCGTGCCGCCCACGGCGACCTTGGCGCCCTTGGCAATGGCATCATCGAAGAGCTTCTTGATTCGCGCGAAATTCTGGTCGTTGACGATCTGGGCGATACTTTCCTTCTTGATCGTCCCGTCGTCGCGGTAGAGGTTCTGCTTCACCTTCGCGCGAAACTCCTCGATCAAGGCGCCCTTCTGCGATTCCTTGACGAATACATAGTCGGGACTGATGCAGGCTTGCCCGCCATTGAATTGCTTGGCCGCCGCCAGGTCCGCCGCGACTTTCTTCACATCCGCGCCTTCATCGACGATGACGGGTGATTTTCCGCCGAGCTCCAGTGTGACGGTGGCCAGGTTCTTCGCGGCCGCGGCCATGACCAGCTTTCCGACTCGCGTGCTTCCCGTGAAGAAGATGTGGTTGAACGGCTGGTCGAGCAACGCGGTTGCCACGTCGACGCCGCCTTCGAACAAGGCAACTTCTTTTTCTTCGAAAGCCTGCTTGATGATTTTCGCGGCGACTCGGGCGGTCGCCGGGCAGAGGTCTGTCAACTTGACCATGCAGCAATTTCCGGCGGCAATGGCGGCCGCAAGAGGTCCCATGGTCAGACCGAGCGGAAAATTCCACGGGCCCAGGATGAGGCACACACCGCGCGCCTCGTGGACGATCCTCGCCTTGTCGTTCTTGTTCTGAGAGGGAACGACCTCGACGGGTTTCATCCATTCGTCGAGACTGTCGATGTTCTTCTGGATGTTGCCGATGACACCCAGGACCTCGGTCACCTTGATTTCGCCTTCAGGCTTGCGCGTGTCTTGCATCACTGCCGCCATGATCTCGCCGGCGTGAGCTTCCACGGCCGATTTCAGTTTCCTCAGCTTTTCTTTCCGTTGCTCGGCGGTAGAGGCTTTTGCCTCCCACTGATGGGCCTGCTGGAGAGCGAACACTCGCTCGATCTCTGCAAATACGCCCTGAACTGTCTGCCTGGCGGGGGTGGACATGGGACTTCTCCATTCGATGCGACGATTGCCCGGTGCGGTTGCGTATTACAGCAAGTCCATGCCTGACTTACTTCGCCAAGGGCGTGCCACAACTCCACTGGCGGTGAAATCCGGGCCTTGCGATCACTCGTGCCGCAACGCGTCGATGGGTGCAAGGTTGGCGGCGCGGCGCGCCGGCAGGATTCCAAACAACATACCGACCAGCGCGGAAAATCCCGTAGCACCCACCACGGCCCACCACGGTACTGCCGGCGGAGGAAAGTGCGGGATCATTTTTGCCGCCAGCACACCGAGTAGCCAGCCCAATCCGATTCCGATGATGCCGCCGATCACCGCGAGCACCATTGCTTCGATCAGGAACTGCATGAGGATGAAACTGCGCGGTGCACCCAAAGCCTTGGCGATGCCGATCTCGCGCGTTCGTTCCGTGACCGACACCAGCATGATGTTCATGATTCCCACGCCGCCGACCAGCAGTGAGATTCCGACCACCGCGGAAATGACGAGCGTGATGGTGCCCGACACGCGCGCAATGGTTTCGGTGATCGACTGCGATGTTGTGACCTGGAAGTCGTCGGGATCCTTGGGGCCTATCTTGTGCGCCCGGCGTAGCAGCGCGGTGATGCGGCTGGTGACGTCATCGACCGCATCCAGGTTGTCGACAGTGAGCAGGATCTGCATGTCGGGCTCGCGTTCCGGACCGGCCAGCGCCCTGCCGGTCTCGAATGGAATGACGACGTAGTTGTCCATGCTCTGCCCGAACATCTCGCCGCGCGCCTCCATGACTCCCACGATCTTGAACCACTCGCCGCCCACCTGGATGAACGTGCCGAGCGGTTCTTCCGGCAGCTTGAGATCGATGCGCGCCTTCTCGCCCAGCACGACGACCCGGCGCCGCGAATTGTTGTCGCTGTCCGTGACGAAGCGTCCCTTGCGCGGATAGGACTGATTGGCGAGCTGGAACCAGTTCGTTGTCGCGAATACCTGCGCGCCCGACGTATTGCTGCCATGGCGCACGCCGCCCGGCAGATTGAGTCCGGACATTGGCGTCACATTGTTGATGCCGGCGATCCGGTGTTTCACGAGCTCGAGATCGGCTGGCCGCAGCCTGTTCCACTTGCCGATCAGCCAGTCTTCGCGCGACGTATGCGAGTGGATCTGCAACGCGTTCCCGCCGAACCCCTGGAACTCGTCCATGACGGAGCGGGTGAGACCCTGCAGCAGCGAGACGATGCAGATGACCGATGCCACGCCGATGATGACGCCGAGCATGGTGAGAAAACTCCGCATGCGGTGTGAGCGGATGCTGCCGAGCGCGGAGCGCACGCACTCCTGCACGGCATAAAAAAACTGCCTGCAGCCGATTCACGTCATCGATAGGTGCGGCGTTGCTCATGCGAGGACCGCCTGCTCACGATCTTCCACGATTCGGCCGTCGTGCAGGCGCACCACGCGCTGGCAATGCCGGCGACTGCCATATCGTGGGTCACAATAATGATCGTCATGCCCTCACGATGCAGGTCGCCGAATACGCCCATGATCTCGCGCGCCGTCTTGCTGTCGAGGTTGCCCGTCGGTTCGTCAGCCAGCAGCACGTCCGGCCGGCCGACGAGCGCTCTGGCGATCGCCACGCGTTGCCGCTGGCCGCCGGAGAGCTCATTGGGTTTGTGCAAGGTCCGTGATTCGAGCCCCACGCGCGCCAGTGCCTCGTTCGCGCGCTCGCGCCGCACGCCGGGCGCGAGGCCGCGATAGATCAACGGCTGCGCGACGTTGTCGGCAAGGGTGGTGCGCGGCATCAGGTAGTAGCTCTGGAAGATGAAGCCAATCTTGCGGTTACGCACGCGCGCGAGCTGATCCTCGGAGAGACCTGCGACCGCCTCGCCGTCGAGCGTGTACGTGCCCGTGGTCGGCAGATCCAGGCAGCCGAGGACATTCATCATCGTCGACTTGCCGGAACCCGAGGGCCCGACCAGCGCGACGTACTCGTTGCGCGCGATCTTCAAGTTGATGTCGGCAAGCGCGACTAGCTCGGTGCTGCCCATCTGGTACGTCTTGCCGATGCCGCGCAGCTCGATCACGGGGTGCTACTTCTTCGCAACTGCGTCGGTCTTTGCGCTGGAGGTTTACCTTCTCGCCGTCCAGCAGGAACAGCAGAGTCTTCGCGGGTCCAACGATGACCTGCTCGGTTTCCTTCAAGCCGGTCGTTACAGCGATGTAGCTGTCGTCGGCGGTGCCCGTGGAGACAGTGCGCTTGACGGCACGGCCCGCGTCATAGATGAAGATGCTGGCAACCGACTTTTCCGCCTGCGCCGATTTGTCCGGATTGTCCTCGTAGCGCAGCGCCTGGACTGGTACTGCGAGCACCTTGATATCGCCCTGTGATCCCGTGAGTACCTCTGCCCGACAGCTCATTCCTGGGTGGAAGATCACTCCCTCGGTATTCGTAAGACGAATTCGCACCGGGTAACTCTTGTTCTGTCCGTATACCTGCCGCGGCGCAATGGCAACCTGGTCCACCGTGCCGAGCAGCGTCTTGTCGGGAAAAGCCGCGGGGACCACGCGCGCTTCAGAGCCCACCCTGACTCGCGCGATGTCGGTTTCATCGACGTTGATCTCCGCATCGATGCTCGTCGTGTCGGCCACGTCGACCAGCGTCGAACCGGCAATTCCAGAGAAACTCGGCACTGCGGTCTGGCCAACCTTGACGTAGATAGCCGTCACCTTGCCGTCGAGCGGTGAGCGGATCTGGGTCTTGGCGAGATGTTCCTGCGCCTGCCTCAGTTGCGCGAGTGCCTGTGAAAGCTGCTCACGGCTGGTGCGCAGGTCCACTTCGGCGAGATTGCGCGCGGACACCAGCTCTTCGATGCTGTTGGTGTCCACCATCCCCTTCTCCCGGAGCGCCTCGAAACGCTTCGCCCTTGCGACCAGCGTGTCGAAATCCACCTGCCGGCGCTCGATGCTGAGCCGCGCCTGGCGAACCTGTGCCTCACTCTGCTCGATGGCCGCTTGCGGCGCCCTCGGATCGAGACGCATGAGGAGTTGATCGCGCTTTACCTGGTCGCCCTCTTTCACCAGGATCTCGGTAACTCGACCGGTGACCTCTGGCGCCAACGTGACCTGGCTTTCATAGGTCAGCGCGCCCGATGCGAGCACGGTCGGAGTCAGCGCGCGCAGGGTGGCGTGCTCGACGTCGACCAGCTTGTTGGTGTCGGCACGTGAAAATTTCAGCGCGACGGGTATCGCGATGATCGCCGCGATGACGCCCACCGCGATCCATTGTTTCTTGTCATTGCGTCCGCTACCGGAACGCGAACGTCGACCAGATGCCGTAGTAGGCGACGACTGCCAGCAAGATGAAGATCGAACTGAATGCCCAGGAACGCTGGCTCCAGGTGCGCACGCCGATGATCATGAGAATCCAGGTCAACACTCCCGGGATCGACAGCGATTCGAAGAATGCATAGCCGGGGCCCATGGGCGGGTGGAGCACGAGCGAGTTGAGCGACAACGGTGCCATCAGGGACGGGTTCACCTGCGAGTTGTCACTCAGGATCAGGAAAATGGCCGCCACGACGGTACTCAGAAGCATCGGCAGCGACGTCCAGCAGCTGAACGCGAACCAATGCTTGAACCCCTGTGGCAGCTTGGTGACCTTGGCGGCCAGCAGCAGATACAAGGCCCACACCAGGAAGACAAGCGGCGTGCCGATGATGGTGCCGACCATAGCGCCCCACAGCAGCGTGGTGCGGGTGATAAAGCCCATGGCAGCGGCATGCTCGGCCTCATTCTATGCCCGCGTTGTTGCCGAACATCGTGTCCTTCAACCACTCGACGTCCACCATGCTGAAGTACCAGTAATTGATGGCGAAGGTGGTGCGACCAGCAGCAGCAGCGGAAACCAGAATCTCGGGCGCTCGCGCAGCTCGGCAAAGGCCGGAGACGGAGCGGTAGCCAGGGCGGCAGAAAGCGCAAGATTATTCATGAGATTCCTCTTACCACGGAAGTTAGTGCTGGAGTTAGTTGGATTAGCTATCGAATCTCCTGCACCGTGGCGAACGCGGCTGAGCGACCATGGCGCCAGGAAGGCGACCAGCAGGATCGGCAGCACCAGCCACAGTAACCCGGCGACGGTAGTCTGCAGGCATTCCCGCAAGCCTTGTCGCCCCGATTGCCGCCACGATCACGAGAGCGCCGCACGCGTAACGAACCGTCAGCGCACGGTCCGCGAAGCCGCTCCAGATGAGGTAGATAGTCGTGAGCGCCATCGCTGCCAGGGCGATCCAGCCGGTCGCCCTGAGTATCGCGTAGCAGCAGGAACTCCGGTGCGATCCCGCGCTCTACAGCCCACGCGAGCAGGACGAGCGCGAGAACGAAGAGCAACAACAGCGAGCCCGCAACGAGCAGACGACGGAAATAGCGCGCCCGGAGCGCCGTGAATGCCGCGAGCGAGGCGACCACGAGGGCTACGGCCACGGACATGACGACCGGCAGCACGGCGAGTGCGTACGCAGTCAGTCCCCCGAAGGCGTCTCCGATCTCTTGCCGCGCCTTCAGCAACCCCGGCTTCGCATCCGCTTGTTGGCCGTCAGGTATCCACTCTGTCCAGGCGCTCATGAGTGAACTGGATGCCCACAGACTCACGCCGACCACGATCAGCGCAGCCAGTACGCAGGCGGTCCGTACGAGCAATTTGACACTGGCCAGCTGTGCGGTGTTGTACGGCTGGGTCGCCTCGAATGCGCTGACGTACGTGCGTCCTTGTCTCCTGCGAATGCCAAAGGCATTGCCTCCCAAATAGAGCAGCAGAATGGGCAGCCCGAACATTATCGGCGCGGCAACGGCGGCGGGCCGGACCGGCGCGACGACAATGCTGATTGCGTACAGCAGGAAGGTCACTACCGCCATCGCCAGGCCAATTGACAGTACGGGCAACCCACTGGACTTGAGCTCGAACCACACCTGCGCTCTCGTCGGTGACGTAGTGGGACACGGGAACCGGAACAGGGAAACGAACCATACCGGGTATCCGCCCGATCGCTCGGACCGGGGCGCCACCGGGACGAAATCTCCGCGGCGCTGCCGCGCTACGCCGACAACCGTGAGAGCGAACGACACGACGCCAACCAGGATCATCACTGCGTTCTCGGTGATGGAGAGCTCGACCTGCGGCGGCGACCCCACACGATGCTGGAGCAGAATGAACATCGGCGCATAGACCACAAACGATCCGACCCACTGGACAATTCTGTTCGGGGTCGACCATTGGATGCAGGTATACCCAAGGCGTGAGGCCAGGATCCACGGGATCACAGAGAACAACGGCAGCGGCTGGTCGAAGGCAAACCCCACGAGAGCCGCGGATACGAGGTACAACACCACGCCTGAGAGCGCGTCGTACCCCACGGTGACGCCGACGAAGACGACTCGTCGGGACCGGGCGGGAGTAAAGTAGATAGAACGGAAAGCCTGGCTTATACCCGTCCATGAATCGACCGCCATTGAGCTTCGCAATGGAAAACCAGATGAAGGCGTTCGTGCAGAGAATGATCCAGAACGCAATGGCCGCGCCGGCATCGAACAAGAGCATTGCGGCCGAGCCCAGGCCAATCCCCTGACCAAGCCGCAAGGCGACCTCGATGCGCGTCAGCCGCCAGTTCTCCCACAGCATGGCGACGATGGGTGAACGCATGTTCATGCCGCCTCCACCTGCTGGCGGCTGCGGCCGGCGCGCGCCAGGAAGATTTCTTCGAGCGTGGCGTCGCGCGATTCGACCACCTCACCGCCGCGCGCGGCGACCGAGTGACGGAACTGCTCGAGCGATCCGCTGTGGACGACGCTCCATGTGCGGCCACCACCTTCTGTCACCAGCGCGGTATCGAGAACGGGCGGCTGATCGAAGTGCTCGGCGAAATGCACGCGACTGCGTTGATAGGCGCCGCGCACGTCGTCGAGTACGCCGCTCAGCGTCACGCGGCCGTTCTGGATCATCGTCACGTGGTCCGACATCCGCTCCACTTCGTCGAGCAGGTGCGACGAGAAGATCACCGTGCGCCCGTCATCGGCCACGGCGCGAACGATGGCATCGAGGATGTCGCGACGTACCACTGCATCGAGGCCGGACGAAGGCTCGTCCAGAATCAGCAGTTCGGGACGATGGGCCACCGCCGCGATCAGGCCCGCCTGGGCACGCATGCCCTTCGAGAGCTCCTTGATCTTCTTGGACGGATCGAGCGCAAACGTCTCGAGCAGCTCGCTCGCGTACGACGCATCCCAGGTCGGATGGTAGGCCTGCGTGTAGCGCATCAGCTCGTCGATGCGCATCCACTCCGGCAGCTCGCGTTCCTCGGACAGATAGCCGACGCGACTCAGCACACCGACAGGGTCGCGCACCGGGTCGAGGCCGAAGACGCGCACCGATCCGGTCTTGGCGCGCAACAGACCGAGCAGATGCTTGAGGAGCGTGGTCTTGCCCGCGCCGTTGGTGCCCACGAGACCGTAAACCTGGCCCGCGGTGGCCCGGAACGACATGCCGTCGAGGGCGGTCTTGTGCTCGAACGATCGCGAGAGGTCTTTGACGTCGACAACTGCCTGTTCCATTTTGTTTCTCCTATCCTGCCCTGTTGCCTGTTTCCGGCCTATCTCTTCACTTCTTTCTTCACTTCCGCCGACTCGGCGCTGGTCTCGTCCATCGCCGCTTTGCGTTCCCGGACCATCCGGAGAATGTCGTCTGCGGTGAAATTCAACTGGTGCGCCTCGGCCAGCAGCGCGTCGATGCGCTGCTCGATCACACGGCGCCGTTCCCGGAGCGCCACTTGCTGCGGACGAGCCTCCGAGACGAACGTGCCCGACCCCTGGCGCTTCTGAACGACTCCCGCAATTTCCAACTCGCCGTACGCCTTCACGATCGTGTTTGGCGTGACTTTCAACTGCAGCGCCAGCGTCCGGATGGGCGGCAGCTCTTCGGCGGGCTGAAGCAGCCCGGATGCGACTAAGTACTTGACCTGGTTGACGATCTGGCGATAGATCGGCACGCCGTCGGTCAGGCTGATGGTGATGTCCACAGTGGATTTGCTTCGGACCGTGTCAGTTCAAGTGTATGGGTACACTGATACAATTTTGGGCACACTGTCAAGCTCTCCGTTCTCTCTATTTCATTTGAGGTGGAAACGGATGTAGATCGCGAGATTCCTCGTGCCCCTCTATGTACGACCGCATTTGTGACTAACGCCCTCGCCTCGGCGCTTGGCGGCGCCGCGTTGACGCCGGCGCCTCAGCCGTAACCCGCTCACTTCAAATCGATTAGACTTTTGCCCCTCGCGGCGGCAGCTTCACCGCCGCCGGCACCCACTTGTCCAGGTCGGGAAATCTCACAATGCCGAAACGACGTGCCACGACCGTGCCGGATTTCCAGTTGCTGCTGATATTGGGTGCGGCGCTCGTTATCAGCGGTGCCGCTTTCGCGCAGGAACCCGACCCCGAGCCCGAGGCGGAAGCGACTCAGCAGCAGGAAGATGAGCCGGAAGCCGCGCCCGCTCCTGCGGCGGCTGACGACAGCGACGACGCCGACGATGCCGACGACACCGATGACGCCGGCGACGACGAGCACGCGGACGATGAGTACACCGACTACGAGCAGCCAGCCGAATACGCGGACGACGCGATCCCGACCGACACGCAACTCGATCCGACCCGCACGAGCTGGGACGTCGTCGACTTCGAAGACGACGGCGACAACCAGGAGGATGTCGAAGAAGCTCCGCATCCGGGCGTCAGAGAACCCGAGGACATGCCGACCGTGCGCCCGCACGCGCGCAAGGCGCCGCCAAACCGGGCGAACAGGAGGACTTCCTGCACTCGGCGGGCGGCCGGCCGATTCCCGACAAGGGCGCGCCGTGGCAGGCGCAGATTTATGGCCCGTTCGAATTGGAACGGTTTCCGGAGAAGTCACGCGTCGGCAAGGCACTGTGGCAACTGCAGCACTACTGCGGTGGCACGCTCATCGCGCACGATTGGGTGCTGACCGCGGCCCACTGCATCGATCAGGAAATGGTGGACGCGGGCTATCGCGTCCGGCTCGGCGCGGAAGACATCTCCAGGGACAACGGGCTGACATTCAGGATCGATCGCATCGTCCGGCACGCGAACTTCGACGCAAAACCCCTGCCCGCGAACCCGAACATGTATGCGAACGATATTGCGCTCGTGCATATCGTGGAGGACGGGCCGCCGCAGCGTCGCGATCCCACTCAGGTCCGGGCGATCCCTCTCTACAAGGGGCCGCCGCCGGCCGCGGGAACTGGCGTGACGGGCAGCGGCTGGGGCAAGACACTGCCCGTCGAGGGGAATGCGCCGAACGCTGTGCTGCTGAAGGTCGACCTCAAGCTGATGGACCAGGCGCAATGCGCGAACCTGCCGGGCTACGGCCCCCAGAAAATCCAGGGCAAGGTCTTTTGCGCCGCGAATCCGCAGCGCTCGACCTGTCAGGGCGACAGCGGTGGCCCGGTCATTCTCACGAACGGCGCACCGACGCTCGTCGGCATCATCAGCTGGGGCAAGAAGCGCTGCACCGGTGACGGTCAGCCCGGTGTCTACACTCGGGTCGAGAGCTTCCTCGACTGGATCAACCAGGCGATGAAGCTCGACCCGAAGAAGAACGCGCTACCCTGAGCTGTCAGCCCGAAGCGGGCGGACTCTAGTTCGTCTTCGGCGCGACTTTGTCGCCACTCGTCTGCCCAGCGTCCTCGTTATTCGCCGGGGCCTCGGATGTCGCTGCGGGGGCCGCTTCTGCGGGGGCCGCTTCTGCCGGGGCCGCCGTCACTGCCGGTGCCGCTTCAGCCGGCGCCGCGCTCTCTTTCTTCCCGCATGCCGTCATGAATATCGAGGCCAGGAGCACCGCGACTGCCGTCGTTATGGTTTTCATTGTAAGTCTCTCCCTCTATGTGACCGGGTCGAATCCGATGCTCGCAAGCAACCGGGCGAATCTGGGTTCATTGCGCAGGGCGTCGAGCAGCGGATCGTTGCGCGCATAGATTAGACCGGAATCGCCCAGGAGGTGCGCCTGCTCGAGTTTCGCGAGCGCGGCAGCGCTTTCTCCCCATTGCGCGAGAACCTGACCCTGTTGGTAGAGGACCCGCTCGCCGAGATCGGCGACGAGTTTCGTCATCGCGGCGCGCGCAGCCTGCGCGTTGCCGAGTTTCCATTCCACGATCGCCATGCCCGTGAGACTGACGTCTTTCGCGGGCTCCAATGCATATGCTGCGCGCGCCTCGCTCGGCTCGCCCGAGCATCAGCAGCGCGTCACCGATTGCGGCATGCGCACGCGACATTTTCGGATTCATCGAGAGCGCATGCTCGGCCGGGGGAATCGAAGCAGCGTAATTGCGGGCGGCGTACTGAATGGCGCCGGCGGCGCGGTGGATGAGCGGATTCAGCGGGTCGAGCACCAAGGCGTGCCGCATTGCGTCCTGCGCCTCGTCCTTGCGGCCGATGCGTGCGCTGTAGAGCGAATAGCGGGCGAGCACATTGGCTTCGCCCGGGCCCAGCCGGCGCGAATTCTCGAAGGGCTCGCGGGCGGCATGTGCGTCCAGGCGCCCCTGAAAGAGCACGAAGCCGAGCGTCGAATGCGCATCGGCGAATTTGGGTGCGAGCTCAATCGCGCGCTGGGCAGAGACAATAGCCGCCGCGTAGAACTCATCCAGCTGTCCGACCTCGCCATATTGATTCGCGATGGCGGTCAGGGAGCGTGAACGTGCCGCGTGGGCCGCGGCATAGTTCGGATCCGCCGCAATCGCCGCGTCGAACTGGGCGAGTGCGGCGCGCTCTGCGGCTTCGTCGGAACTCAGGTCGTAGAGCGCACGGCCGCGCAGATAGTCGTCATAGGCCGCAACGTTGGTCGTGCCACCGGAACTCGACAAATCCTGGCCGGTGCCGCTGTCCGGCTCGTCGGCTGCCGTCACCTGGTCTGCGAGCGCGCTCGCGACCGCATCGGCGATCTCGCTCTGCACGGCGAAGATATCGCGCATGCTGCGGTCGAAGGTCCGCGACCAGCGGCTGAAGCCGGTCGTGCCATCGATGAGATCGGCGGAGATCCGGACGACTTCGCCCGCGCGGCGCACGCTGCCGTCGAGCAGGAATGCAACGCCAAGAGTCGCCGCGATGGTCTTCGCGTCATCCTTGCGATCGCGGAATTTTCCGGACGAAGTTTCCGCCATGACGAGCAGCAGGATGTTACGCGCGAGCGTGGCCCGCACTTCCTCGGAAAGGCCGTCGGAAAAATAGGCCTGGTCAGGGTCGCCGCTCAGATTCTCGAACGGCAGCACTGCAACACTGTTGTCGGATGGCCGGACGCTCCCGCCGATGAAGCCGCGCCGCCACGCGATGAGGCCTGCAACGCCGGCGACCGCGATCCCCGCCGTCGAGGCCAGCAACGCGCGGCGCGATACGAAGGTTGGTGGAGATCCCCGTTTCGCCGGGTGCGGCGGTGCGGGTATGTCCTTGCTCGTCACCGACGCGATGGCGTGGATGAGGCCGGCAATCTCTACGCCATCGGCGTTCCCGCGCCAGCGGGACAGATCGATCGAATGATACTGGCCGAAGCCGAGTGGTGGCGCCGTGCCATCGAACGACACCGGAACGAGCTTGCGAAGGTCGCGGCCTTTCGCCGCTTCGTCGCGCACCCAGTCGGATTCGACCGAGGTGCGCGACCAGCCGACGATGACCGCGTCGCAGCTGGTGAGCGCAGCTTCGATGGATTTCGCAAATACCGCGCCTCCCTCGATCATCGCATCCCACCAGACCTTGAGTCCGGCGGCCTCGAGTGCTTCGGCAAGCTTCGCCGCCTGCTTCTGGTCGGCTCGGGCGTAACTCAGGAATACGGTTGGCGGGGTCACTCGCACACAATAGGCTGGCTACCGTTTTCAAATCAATCTGCCGCCGTGGCGGATAGTTTTTTCAAACGGTTCTGTGTGCAGTTCCAGACCCGCTGCCCGCGGACTGCGAGGCCAAAGTCGATGCAGCTTGGACTCAACGCAAACCCACCCTGAACGCGGTCGTCAGTTCCCGGAACCCAGCTGCGACAGAAAGTCCGCCACCGCGCGGAGCTGCTCGAAGTCGAGTGGCTTGATTTTTTGCGAATGCAGTTGTGTCAGCGTCGGGCGCCTCCCATCCACTGCGTCGTACATTTGCCGCAGCAAATACGCGGGATGTTGCCCTGCCAGCATTGGAACAGCTTCGTCATCGTCACCCTCACCTTGCTCGCCATGGCATGACAGGCAGTTCGCCGCGTAGATATTCGCACCCTGCGCCAGAGTGTCGCTGCTACTGGCACCACCGTAGCTCCTGCGCGGCTGCTGGCTCAGGTAGCTGGCAACGTCCGCAATATCCTGGAACGCGCCGAGATGCCGATTGGCACGCTGCTCCATGCGAAAATCCCAACGCTTGCCGTATCGGAAATCGACCAGCTGTTTGACGATCACATGGAAATGCTGCCCGGCAATGCGCGGCGTCGAGCCGTCCGGTAAGCCTTGACCTTCACCACCGTGGCAGGCGACGCACTGAGCAAAGAGCTCAGCCCCATGCTCGAAGTCGGGTGTAGCGCTCAGTGCCGCCTGATATTCGGAGCGTGCAGGCGATGCAGCAACCACGATGCCTGGCAGAAGCAGCAGCAGAAACGATGCATGTGTGAACAACATCTTCAAGGGTCGTAAACCTCTGCAACCACAGTGGGCGCGATGCCCCGCAAAGTCGATAGGCCAAAGACTCGCGCAGGCGTATGTGCGGCACCAGACAGACCCACGGAGCTGCACGGCGTATGAAATTCGACCCCACTGAGTGAACTTCACGGACTCGAGAACATCTTGAGAAGCGACGTCCATGAGTATTCGATTGCCGCTACGGCCGGCACACTTGGGTCGGTCACGACGACGAGGTTCAGTCCGAAATCGCCAAGCTGGTGCTCCACGCGCCCTGCCAGTGACTTCGATGTCTTTGCTAAGTCGAGATGGTCACCTTCAAAGCACCCGTCTCTGTCGCGCGGCCGAATACGTCATACGCATCGAGTATCTGATCCAGTTTGAATCGATGAGTGATGAGTCGCGTCGGATCGATCTTTCCCGCCTGCACAGTCTTCAGCAACATCGGCGTCGACACAGTATCGACCAGGCGAGTCGTGATCGAAATGTTGTGCGACCAGAGTCGCTCCAGATGCAGATCCACCTTCTCACCATGAACGCCGATGTTGGCGATCACGCCGCCCGCCGCAACAAGATCCTGACAAAGCGAAAATGTCGCCGGAATGCCGACTGCCTCAATAGCCGTGTCAACGCCGCGACCGCCCGTCAGCGCCTTCACCGCCGCTGCGGCTTTTCCATCGGCGCTGTTGATCGTTGCCGTGGCGCCGAAACGGCGCGCGACCTCGAGACGCTTGTCGTCGAGGTCTATCACGATGATTTGCGCGGGAGAGTAGAACTGAGCCGTCAGCAAAGTCGCAAGTCCGATAGGACCAGAACCCACGATGGCCACGGTCGAACCAGGCGCAACCTTTCCATTCAAGACACCACACTCGAAGCCGGTCGGCAGAATGTCGCTGAGCATCACCAGCGCCTCGTCGTCGGCGCCGGCCGGGATCGGATACAAGCTCGTGTCGGCGTGTGGTGTACGCACGTACTCCGCCTGCGTACCGTCAATCTCGTTACCGAGAATCCAGCCGCCCGTCGTGCAATGAGAATACATTCCGCGCCGGCAGTCCTCGCACTTGCCGCACGACGAAATACAGGAAATCAGAACGCGATCGCCTTTGTGGAAAGCGGTGACACCGGCGCCCACTGAGTCGACGACTCCCACGCCTTCGTGCCCGAGGATGCGGCCCGGTGCACAGGTTGCGACGTGGCCTTTGAGAATGTGCAAATCCGTGCCGCAGATCGTGGTGAATTCGATCTTCACGATCGCGTCGCCTGGCTTCTGAATTTCCGGTTTCGGGCGATCTTCAATCGCCTTCAATCCGGATCCGCGATAAACAAGCGCTTTCATCCTCTACTCCACGTTCAGTTTGCCGCGCGGGACCGCAGGGGTCAGTGTCCGGCGATTATTCAATGCGTGAATCGCGACATCAGTTCGGCAGCGAACAGAGTATGTCGCCGGCTTCGGGCATGCTGCATATCACCTTTCCCAGCGCCGGAATGATTCTGGGAGCGCAGCGGGAACTGCTCTTCTTGAGCGTATGACGCTTGCAATGATGCGGGACGATTCAAAAGGTGATGTCCAAGAAGGGACGACATGAAACAGATAGAAAACCGACTTGATGACATCGAAGAATTGTTCGACAGAGCCGATGAGAATGGCGACGACGAGGTCACGCTGACAGAATTCCGCGGTTTGATGCGCGAGCTCGAACGCCACATGCACGACAATGCAGTCGCCGCCAACTTTCTCCAAATCGATACCAATCGCGATGGACGCATCGGTTTTGCGGAATTCCGCTCCTGGTGGCTCAGCAATTGAGGCGCGCTGTGGGCAAGAACATTCTCATCATCGACTCTCATCCGGACCCGGCGCCCGGCCGCTTAGTCCATGCGCTTGCCGATCAGTACGCACGCGCGGCGGAGGCTGGCGGTCATCTCGTTCAAGTGGTGAAGCTCTGCCAGCTGGAATTTCCGTGGTTGCGCAGCGCGGCCGAATTCGCCGCGCGCCCCGAGGGAATCATCGGCTCACAGCAAGAGCATTTCCGCTGGGCGGACCACCTCGTGATCATCTATCCACTGTGGCTCGGATCAATGCCAGCCTTGCTCAAGGCGTACCTGGAGCAGGTCTTGCGCCCGGGCTTCGCATTCGCCTATGGCAAGGGCAAGCGCCTCCCGAAGAAACTACTCGCGGGAAAGTCCGCGCGCATCGTGGTCACGATGAGCATGCCATCCCTCTTCTACCAGCTCTACTACCGCTCACACAGCGTGCGATCGCTGGCCCGCAACATTCTCGGGTTCGTAGGATTCAAGCCGGTTCGAGTGAGCCTAATCGGCAACGTGGATGGCATCGCAAGCAGGCGTAAGCGTTGCGTCAATGAGCTCCTCGCGCTTGCTCGCCGAGGTGAATGAAGCCTCGTCAGAGTGCCAGTGTCGCGAGGCGATTTCGGATCCCTGCATTTCTTTATCCTGAATATAGAGGCAGTCGAGCACGACTTGACCGCCCGGGCGCCGCGCTGCACGCTGTCGCACGGTGACTCTCGTCCTGATCAGAAACGCCAACGTCTACGCGCCCGAACCGCTCGGAACGCAGCATCTGCTCATCGGCGGGAGTCGAATTCTCTGGATGGGCAACGAGTCGCTCGAACTGCCCGTTCCCCTGCGCGAAGTGTCCACGATCATCGATGCCGCCGGTCTGCGGACGATGCCTGGCCTCATCGACGGGCACGTGCACGTCACCGGCGGCGGGGGCGAGGCGGGATTTCGTACTCGTGTCCCGCCAGTGCCGCTGTCGCGCTTCACCACGGCGGGCATCACCACGGTAGTCGGGCTGCTCGGCACCGACGATGTCGCACGCGGCCCGACTGAACTGCTTGCGACACTCTATGCGCTGCGCGAGGAAGGACTCAACGCTTACGGATACGCAGGCGGATATCACGTTCCACCCGCAACACTCACGGGCAGCGTGCGGGGCGACCTCGTTTTCGTCGAGGCGTTGATCGGCATCGGCGAAGTGGCGATCAGCGATCATCGCTCGAGCCAACCGACGCTGCGACGAGTTGCTGCGAATCGCATCCGAATGCCACGTCGCCGGAGTCATGACGGGAAAGGCCGGTGTTCTCCACCTGCACCTGGGCGACGGACCCCGCGGTCTCGAGTTGGTGCGGGAAGCATTGGACAAGAGTGAGCTGCCGGCGCGCGTCTTCAACCCGACTCACGTGAACCGACGGCGCGCGCTGTTCGACGAAGCGGTCGAGCTCGCGCGACGCGGATCGACCGTGGACATCACTGCATTCCCCGTCGCAGCGGACGAAGATGCCTGGCCGGCAGCCGAAGCGCTCGAACGCTACCTGGCTTCTGGCGCGCCACCCGACCGGGTCACCATCAGCTCCGACGCTGGCGGCTGCCTCCCCTGCTTCGATGCGGATGGCCGCGTGAGCCACATGGATGTGGGTTCCGCCGGCGCGTTGCTTGCGACTCTGCGCGAAGCGATGGCGCGCGGCCTTGCCCTCGAAGCGGTTCTGCCCGCCGTGACGTCGAATCCCGCGAAGCTGCTGAGGCTCACGCGCAAGGGAACGATCGCCGTCGGCAACGACGCCGATCTCCTCGTGCTCGACGCGAACGGCGCGGTCCACACCTTGCTCGTGCGCGGCGAAATCCACGTGCGTGACGGAGCACCGGTCTTGCGCGGCACTTTTGAATGACGTTTCTATAGAATCGGTGGCCAGGAGCATCACTACCGGATGCCAAGCAAAGTTCCTGAAGGCGGAACACGCGGCTGGATCGTTCCCATCGGCGGAGCCGAGAACAAGGAGAACGATCGCCGCGTCCTCGCGCGTTTCGTCGAGGTGTCGGGCGGCGCGGCGGCCGACATCGTGGTCATCCCGACGGCCAGCCGTCTGCACGAAACCGGCCCGCGCTACGAGACATTGTTTCGCGAGCTCGGGGCGGCGCGCGTCTCCGTGATGGATTTCGATACCCGGCGCGATTGCCAGGAGCCGAATCGCCTGCAGCAGGCTCGAGGAAGCGAGCGGCATCTTCTTCACCGGCGGCAACCAGCTCCGGCTAACAACGCTTCTCGGCGGCACGCCCGTCGCAACGGTGATCCGCAGGCGCAACGCCGCCGGCGTCACGGTCGGAGGCACGAGTGCCGGTGCCAGCATTCTGAGCGAGCACATGATCGCGTTCGGCGACGAGGGGTCGTCGGTGATCTCCGGAAGCGTGCGGCTGGCGCCGGGCCTCGGGCTGACGAACCGGTTCGTGATCGATCAGCATTTCCGGCAGCGGGACCGGCTGGGGCGCCTGATCACCGCGCTGGCGTACAACCCGTTCGCGGTCGGCATCGGGCTCGATGAAGACACCGCCGTTTTCATCGGCCCCGACGAGACCCTCGAAGTCGAAGGCAGCGGCGGCGTCACGATCGTCGATGCCAAGGAGACGACCTTTTCATCGATGGACAGCGTCTCCGAGGGCCAGCCCGTCTGCATGCTGGGCCTCAAGGTCCACGTTCTCGTCGCCGGAGCCACGTTCAACCTGCACACCGCGCATCGCGTCTGCCGAGCATTTGCGGCCTACGAAGCAATAGGGCATCGTCGGCCGAACGACTCCCCCAGAGAGCGTCGCCCGCGCAATGCAAATCCTCAATCGTTGGGTCTACGTCGGCCCCTCGCAGTACGCCCACTTTCCGGTCATCCGACTGGAACTGGACCTGGGTGAGCTCGAAGCGTGGCCCACGTCCCGGCTGGGCGCTGAGTTCATAGACGGGCTCGCGGCAGCCTTGCCAGGCCTGGCCCAGCACGGCTGCTCGTATCGAGTGCCCGGCGGCTTCCTCAGGCGCATGCGCGAAGACGAAGGCACATGGCTCGGCCACGTGCTCGAGCACGTGGCGATCGAGCTGCAGAACGTCGCCGGTGAAGAAGTCACGTTCGGCAAGACCCGCGGCGCGGGCAAGCCCGGCGTCTACACAGTCGTTTACGAATACGCGCAACGCGATGAAGGCGTTGCCGCCGGCGAGCTCGGCTTGCGGTTGCTGTGCTCGTTGCTCCCCGACTCGCTCCGGCCGCCGGGCTCGGTTCCCGAGGGCTGGAACTGGCCCGAAGCGCGCGATGACTTCATCCGCTTCGCGCAGCGTCGCGCGCTGGGTCCGTCGACGGCATCGCTGGTGCGGGCCGCGGAAGCGCGCCGCATTCCGTGGCTTCGACTCAACAACCAATCGCTGGTGCAACTCGGCCACGGCAAGTATCAGCAACGCATCCAGGCCACCGTCTCGGGCCGCACGCCGCACATTGCCGTCGAGCTCGCAAGCGACAAGGAAGAGACGAACAAGATCCTCGCGTCGCTCGGGTTGCCGGTGCCGAAGCAGGAGCTCGTGCAGACCGAGGGCCAGGCGGTGCGCGCCGCGGGGCGCATCGGTTTTCCGGTGGTGACCAAGCCCTATAACGGAAATCACGGGCGCGGCATTTCGATCCGCCTCACTACCGACGAGGAAGTCGCGCAGGGCTTCAACGTCGCGAAAGAGCATTCACGGTCGGTGATCGTGGAGACCTTTCTCGAGGGTGACGATCACCGGCTGCTGGTCGTCAACGGCGAGCTCGTCGCCGCGACGCGTCGCACGCCCGGGCACGTGACCGGCGATGGCGAACACACGATCGTGCAGCTCATCGAAATCGTGAATCAGGATCCGCGCCGCGGCGTCGGCCACGAGAAAGTGCTCACGCGGCTGGAGCTCGATGCCCAGGCCGAGAAAATGCTGGGACGGGCCGGGCTCACGGCGCAGTCGGTGCCCGCGGCAGGTCAAGTCGTGTATCTCAGATCGACGGCGAATCTCTCTACCGGCGGCACGGCCACCGACGTGACCGACATCATTCACCCCGACAATCGCGACATGGCGGTGCGCGCGATCAAAGCCATCGGGCTCGACATCGGCGGCGTGGACTTCCTGACGAAAGACATCGCGGAGAGTTACCGCTCGATCGGCGGCGGCATCTGCGAAGTCAACGCCGCACCCGGATTCCGCATGCACGTGGCGCCGAGTGAAGGAACGCCGCGCGATGTCGCCGCTCCGGTCATCGACATGCTGTTCCCGCCGGGAGCGCCGGCGCGCGTGCCGATCGCGGCGATCACCGGCACGAACGGCAAGACCACGACCGCGCGCATGCTGGCGCACCTGACCAAGATGGCGGGCTACACGCCCGGACTCACGACGACGGACGGCGTCTACATCGACGGGCAACGCACGGTGCAGGGGGACATGACGGGGCCCGTATCCGCGCAGATGGTCCTGGCGGACCCGCAGATCGACATCGCGGTGCTCGAGACGGCGCGCGGCGGGCTGCTGCGTGCGGGCATGGGCGTGCAGGAAGTCAACGTCGGCGCGGTGCTGAACATGCAGTCGGATCATCTCGGTTTGCAGGGCATCGACACACTCGAACAGCTCGCCGAGATCAAGCGCGTCGTGATCGAAGTCGCAACGGACTGCGCCGTGCTGAATGCCGACGATCCGCTGGTGCTGAAGATGTCCGGCCATACCGAGGCGAAGAACATCTGCTACGTGACGATGAATCCGCAGCACGGCCTGGTGCGCGAACACATTCGCGCCGGCGGCCGTGCGTGCGCGCTCGAGGCGGGCGTCAACGGGCAGATGATCACGCTCTACGACAACGGCAGCCACATCCCGCTTGTTGTGGACGCATCTGATACCCGCGACGCTCGAAGGCCGCGCGGTACACAACGTGCAGAACGCCATGTTTGCCGCCGCGATGGCGTTTTCGTTCGGCATCAAGCTCGACGCGATTCGACAGGGCCTGCGCACGTTCGATACGACTTTCTTCCAGGCGCCGGGCCGCATGAACGTGTTCAACGAGCACCCGTTCAAGGTGCTGCTGGACTACGGTCACAACGCGCACGCGGTGGGAACCATGGCGGACCTGGCGCAGCGACTCGATGTCACTGGCCGGCGCATCGTGGTGCTCGCCGGTCCCGGCGACCGTCGCGACGAAGACTTGCACGCGATCGCGAAGGCCGTGGCCGGCCGATTCGATCACTACGTCTGTCGCCGCGACGACAATCTGCGCAAGCGCGCGAGCGATGAAGTGCCGAAAATCATGGCAAGTGCGCTGCTGGCCGCGGGCGTTGCCCAGGATGCCGTGTCGATCATTCCGGACGAACAGGAAGCGATCGATTCGGCGCTCAAGATGGCCCAACCGGGTGACCTGCTGCTGGTATTCGCCGATGCGCTGACGCGCTCGTGGAAGCAGATCACGAAGTTCCGTCCCGCGGGCGCTCCCGATGTGCCGGTCCGCGCCGCCGCCGCGCCGCCGCCCATGCTCGCTGCCCCGCCTGGCGAACCCGCTCCCTTCGCGAGTCTCGAAGGCCTGTTGCGCGACGAACGCGGCATCCGCGTCGCGCCGGAGGTCGACGACTGAACGAGTCGGTCGAATTGCCGTTCGAGGACTCGCGGCGCCTGACGGGCAGCAACCTGTTCTTCGATTCGCCCGGGGCCGTGCTCGAAACGCTCGGTGTGACCGTGGATGACGCGGTGCTGGCGGCGTGGAGCGCTCGCGTCGCGCGTGCACGTTCGTGGTTGCAGTGGCCCGAGCGTGCGGCGAAGTCCTCGCGCCCGCGAGCCACGGAACGCGCCAGGTCCGTGCGCCGATCCGGCGGCACGCACCGGCACTGCGCTGGCGCTGGCGGCGCCCGTTGATCAGCTCTTCACCGCGACTGAAATCAACGAATGGGCCTTCTGTGCGGCGCTCATCGAGGCCGATCCCGTTCGGTGGAATCAGCTCGAAGGCGCTCTCATCGAGGCCGCGCGAGAGGCAGCCACATACGTCCCGATGTCAGTGGCATTTGCGGTCGCGCCACCCGTGCTGGAAGAGCCGGCGGCGTTCAGTCGTTTCACGACGCTGTCGAAGATCGAGTCCGCGCCACGACTGCGGGATCTCGTCGCCGCAGCCGATGAGCGCGCTCTGCTGCACGTATTGGACGAGACCAGCTCACCCTGGGATCCGGTGCAGGCGGCCGAACGTGGCCGGTCGATGCGCTGCCGGAGGTGAGCGAGGTGCCGTGGGCGGATCTGACGCAATGTGCCGGCGGCGATCGTTACGGGCTCCAACGGCAAGACCACCACCGTCAGACTGCTGGCCGCCTGTGTTCGCGCGCACGGCTGGCGCGATGGCTACAACTGCACGGATGGCCTGTTCATCGAGGGTGAGCAGATCGAGGGCGGTGACTATTCCGGCCCCGTGGGTACGCGCACGGTCCTGCGCGACCCGCGCGTCGAGGCCGCCATCCTCGAAACCGCGCGCGGTGGCATTCTGAGACGCGGGCTTGCGGCGGAGCGCGCGCAAGTCGCCGTCATCACGAACATCAGTTCCGACCACTTCGGTGAGTACGGCGTCCACGATCTGGCGGGACTCGCGGACGTCAAGCTGGTTGTTGCGAGCGTCGTCGACGACGACGGCCTGCTCGTGCTCAATGCCGACGATCCGATCTTGTTAGCGCGCGCTGAGGAGCTCGATTGTCCCATCGGGTGGTTCTCGCGCGACTACCACGCACCCCACCCTGCGGGCACACCGCGCGACGCGGAGGCTCGACGAGCGGCGTCCGCGACGGCCGGCTGATCGTCAGCCGGAAGCATTGAACGAACTGGATCTGGGCGCGATCGCCGACATGCCGCTGACCGTCGGCGGCAGCGCCGAATACAACGTGTCGAACATTGCGGGCGCCGCGCTGGCGGCGTTGGAGCTCGGCGTGTCAGCCACGACAGTCGCCGAGGTGCTGGCCCGATTCGGCGCTGATCCGGCCGACAATCCGGGCCGGCTCATGCGCTACGACTATCGTGGGGCGCAGGTGCTCATCGACTATGCACACAACCCGGAGGGCTCGAGTGGCCTCATGACCGTAGCGGCACGGCTGCCACGAACGGGACGACTCGCGGTGCTGCTGGGCCAGGCCGGCAACCGTGAAAACGCCGACATCGAGCGGCTCGCGGCGACGGCCGCACGCTTCCGGCCCGATTTCGTCGTGATCAAGGAGACCGAGGCCGTACCTGCGGGGGCGCGCGCTCGGTGAAATTCCGGCGCTCATCAGGGTGGCGCTGCTGCACGCCGGCGTGCCCGACGCCGCGTTGGAGATGTGTTCGAGCGAGATCGGCGCCGTCAGGCGCGTGCTCGAGTGGGCCCGGCCGGGCGATGTGCTGGTGATGCCCGTGCACGACCGCCTGGTTCGCGCCGAAGCCATTGCGCTCGTCGCGCGCGGCTGATTGCGAGTATTCAAGGATTAAAATCCTCTACTCTCTCGCTTTGCCGTTCGGATCCTTGAAGTACTCCTTCTCCAGCAACGCAGTGACGCGGTCGTATAGACCGTCGTAGCGCTTCTCGGCATCGAGCAGGAATTTCTTCAGACTGGCGTCGGGCTCGGCTTCGGCCATCACCTGGCATAGGTGGCGCTCGTGGTTGATCCCATTGGCGTACCCGATCAGCACCGTGCGCTCGTATTCACGGCCGCCATGGCCGATGACAGGCGCGAAGTACCGCGCACGGTCCTTGGCGATCGCGGCGCGCTTGCGTTTTTCCATTTCCGGCAACGGGTCGAGATCGATTCGCACACCGGGATAATCCTTGGCGATTCGCTCCAGCTCTTTCTTCAGTTGACCGCCAACCTCAGCAACGGCGGTAACGACCTTCTCCATGGCTTCCGATTCGACCTTCACATAGAGAATCAACTCAGAGAGATCGAGATTGCTGGCATCCTTGTACAGCATGCTGTAGCCCTCGCTCAGCATCAGCTGCTGCTTGCTCAAGTCAGGTGCTTTCGCATGGTCGGCCTCGGCTTTAACGCTCGGCTGCTTGGACTCCTTTTCCAGACTCGCACAGCCCACGGCGAGGCCGGCCAGCAGAAGTGTGAATACCGTCAGTGGCGACGAGTTGCGCATATCCATCTCCGGAAGGAAGACACTCCTGCATCGACTATGCAGAGGCGAGACCGCCTGATCCGCGTGGGAATTCCCCGCCAGTATGGAAGTCCGACGAGCCGAAGCTTCTTGTACGCTGTGCGGATGACAGGCTTGAAGCGTAAATGAGTCGAGGTCAATGAGAACGATCGCGCATCTTCAGTGCTACTTCGATTGCTTGCTTTGAAGGTCTTACTCTCCAGCAGCCGCGATGAATGATGCAGTGCACCTGATTAATCAGTACGCGATCAATGTCTTTTAACTATGCTCGCCATCACTCGAAGCGCCCTCAAGGGCCAAGAGGAGCAAGCCATGAACGCACTCTCCACGCATGTTGGACCCGCGGCGAGCCGACCCGGCAGACTTCCCATCCGCCAGAACGTCTCGCCTCCGACTATCTACCATCGCCGCATTGGCGTTCGCGCTGGCCTGCCCAGCCGGCCTGATCAGTTCGGCCGACCTGACAGCGAGCCGCGGCGTCGAACCCTCAGGCGGAGCGACCTACGACGCGCTGCTCTCCGAGCCGGGCAATATGTGCGGCCCATCCGTGGCCGGACGTCCGCCCCTGCTTCAGAACCTGATCCTCGCGCAAACCGAAACCAAACCCTTCAAGCCGCAGCCGATGAAGGCCGCGCCCGGCCCAGTGCCGCTGTACGACAACCTGGGCACGCTGTCCTTCAAGGTGGGAACGCGCGACGCAAAGGCCCAGGCTTACTTCGACCAGGGCATCCGTTGGGCCTTCGCGTTCAACCACGCAGAGGCGCAGCGTGCCTTTCAGGCCGCGCAAAAGGCAGACCCGAAGCTCGCGATGGCCTGGTGGGGCGAGGCGCTGGTGCTCGGGCCTAACATCAACGCGCCGATGATGCCCGAGGCGGTGGCGCCGGCGCTTGCCGCGCTTGCCAAGGCAACCGAGTTGGCGCCCGGCGCGCCGGCGAAGGATCGTGCGTTGATCGCGGCTCTCCAGAAGCGCTACTCGGCGGACCCGAAGGCCGAGCGTGCTGCGCTCGACGCGGCCTTCGCCGACGCGATGAAGTCCGTGGCCGAGAAGTATCCGGACGACGACACCGTCCTCACGCTCTACGCCGAGTCCTTGATGGACACCCAGCCCTGGGATTACTGGGAGGCGGGGGGCACGAAACCCAAGGGCCGCGCCGCCGATCTGCTAGCCGCGCTGGAGACAGTGCTCGCACGCAATCCAGATCACCCGGGAGCGAACCACCTCTACATCCACGCGGTCGAGGCGTCCGCGACGCCCGATCGCGCGCTGCCGAACGCGCAACGGCTGGCCGCGTTGATGCCGGGTGCGGGCCACATCGTGCACATGCCGGCCCACATCTACTACCGCGTCGGCCTGTACAAGGAGTCGCTGGAAGTCAACAAGCGTGCAATGTCCGTCGACGAGCAGTACTTCCGCACCTCGCCCTCGGACCCGATGTACAGGTCGGCTTACTACCCACACAACATCCACTTCGTGCTGGTCTCGGCGCAGATGGGTGGCGACGGCCCGACCGCGATCGATGCCGCGGGCAAGCTTGACGCATCGCTGTCCGACGAGGTGATCGCGCAGTTCGCGGTGCTGGAACCCATCAAGGCCGCACCTTACCTGGCCCACGCGCTCTTCAGCGCACCCGATGAGATCCTCGCCTTGAAGACGCCACCGAAGGAGCAGGTGCTGGTGTCCGCGCTGGCGCACTACGCACGCGCGCTCGCCTTCGCGGCGAAGAAGGACGCGACCGGAGCGCAGCGCGAGATCGACGCCATCGCCGCCATCGAGCAGAAGGCCGACTTCAAGCCCTACACCGACTGGGCAGTGCCGGGTAAGGAGATCGTGCAGACCGCGCGCCTGGTCGCACGCGCGCGCCTCGCCGACGCGCAAGGCGACCTCCCCGGCGGCGGCGAAGGCCTACGAGGAGGCGATCGCTATCGAAGACGCGCTCGCCTACATGGAGCCGCCCTTCTGGTACTACCCGATCCGCCAGTCACTGGGCTCGGTCTACCTGCGGCAGGGCAAGCTCGATGAAGCCGAGAAGGCTCTGCGCGATTCGCTGGCCCGCGTGCGCAGCAACGGCTGGGCGCTGGCTGGCCTGGCGGAGGTCTACAAGCGCAAGGGCGACACGAAGGCAGAGGCCTTGGCGCGTCAGGCTTACGCGCGTGCCTGGCTCGGCGGCGCGGCGCCCGATATCGCCCGGCTGTAGGCAGCGTTGATCTAGCTACAAGCCAATCATTCGAGGATTGGCGGAGACTCCGGCCTCAGCCGATCAGTGCCCGAAAGCCTGCGACTATCAAGATCAGCGCCACCAGCGAATAGATAGTCAGCTTGACTCGCCCGGACAGCGTCGAGAACGCTCGCAGAGGCTGTTCCTCGCCGCGAGCAGACCCACCAGCCGCGGTGGACGAAATCGGCCTTAGCGGGGCCTTGGGCGATGAATGCAGTTGCCCGACCAGGCGTGCTGCAAGGTTCACAGCGTCATCGCCTGGCAATGGTCCATTTGGTACGCCCGCGAGCATGTGCACGAGCCTTTCCGTCGCGTCTGCACGCGAGAGTATGCGCAGTCCGGCTGCCTCCTCCCATGGATCAACACCCGATCGCGCGAGCACCGAAAGCATGGTCAGATGCATTCCGTTCGAATCGTCGGCGATCGGAGCAAACAGGAAATCGTTCAGATCTGATCGAAGGGGATCTGTCATGACGCTATCGTGCGGTCTGGGCGGGCACGGGGTTGTAGGCGCAAGACGCAATGCGGCGAAATGAGGTGCTGGAGGAACGATAATTCGGGGGATCGAACCGCTTGGATTTCAAATCTCTGTTTGCATCCTGAACAGCCGCGCCTGACGACGTGACATTTCCACCTCGGGGCCGTCGCGTAGCTGAACGTGCAGCCGCCCAGCGACACCAAGTTCCACGTTCGCTATGAAATCCAGATTCAGTATCTGCTGGCGATTGGCGCGGAAGAAGCGCTTCGGGTCCAGGCGCTGTTCGAGACTGCTCAGCGCGCGTCCGAGAAGTGGTTGCCTGCTCCCCCAAGCGAGCCGGACATAGTTGCCCTCGGATGTCAGCAGGCGTACTTCGCGCAGAGGCACGAACCAGCAATTGGGTCCATCCCTGACAAAGATCTGCTCCAGTGCTTCACTGGGCTCCGGCGGCGCGGCAGCGGTTCTTACCCGTGACACGGCAGCAGCAAGCCGCTCTGGGTCGATGGGCTTGAGCAGGTAGTCAAGCGCATTGACCTCGAACGCTCGCACCGCATGCTCGTCATGGGCAGTCGTGAACACAACCTGCGGCGCGTAGTCGAGACGAGTCAATAGGTCGAAACCAGAACCGCCCGGCATCTGGATATCCAGAAACAGCAGCCTCGGAGACACCGCGGCTATCCTGACCGCGGCCTCCTCCACGTTGCCGGCCTCCCCCACCACTTCAATCGACGGGAATTCGGCCAGTAAGCGCCGCAGCTCACGGCGTGCGGGCGGCTCGTCATCAATTATCAGGGCTCTCATGCGCCCTCGGGAATGCGAATTCGGACTGTGGCCAGAGCTGGCTGCGACAGATCGACGTCGATGCTGGCACGGACGCCAAACAAGAGCCGCAACCTCTCTGCGGCGTTGCGCAGGCCGATTCCTTCACCGTCGTTTTGAAACGGTATCACCGGACGAGGGTTCTCGATCTCCAACTTGAGCTCTCCGCCGGCCAGTTCACCGCGGATCTTCAGCACCCCACCCGCCGGCAGGGCGCCAATTCCGTGCTTGATCGCATTCTCCACGACCGTCTGCAAGAGCATGACTGGAATGCGGATACGGCGCGCGTCCGAAGTAACATTGCAGTCGACCTTGAGTCGATCCTCGAAGCGCAGCGACTCGAGCTCGAGGTAGTTCTGGACTATTTCGAGCTCATGCTCGAGCGTGACAAGTTCATCCAGGCCGGACGTCAGCGTGTAACGCAGTGTATTCGCCAGTCGAGTGACCGCACCCTGAGCCCGCACGGGATCATCAGTGATCAATGAACGCACCGTGTTAAGTGCATTGAACAGGAAGTGCGGATTGAGCTGAGACTTCAACAGACGCAACTCCGCAAGTTGTAGCGCCCGTGCCAATTCCGACTGCCGCAACTCCGCCGATCGATACTGGCGCAGGGCGTGGACGCCGTAATAGGCCGCAAGCCATATCATGAAGGTTGCGGACCAATTGAGCGTGTTCAGCAGCAAAACAACGGGCGGCTTGGAAACACCACTCAATGCCCAGACCGAGCATTTCCGTATCACGGAGTGCGGACAACGAAGTGAAATGGGTGGCGATGCCGAGCGGTACGCCAAGGATCATTCCAGCGGCGACGATACGTAACGTCAGCGTTCCCTTGCTGAGCGAGCTCCAATGTTCTCGCTTCATGTACGCGCGCAATGCGTGCGTAAAGCCCAGCGCCACTCCATGCAGCAGCAGCGCTTCCGCGACAACCCGCGGCCACGGCAGGTTCAAAGCCACGGTCGCTGCGAGGCTCTGAGCGAGTGCGTATCCGCCCCAGCCGACAATCTGGCATGCCCAGTAGAGGCGCATTGAATTCAGCTGCAACAAACGCATCTTCCCGTCAGCTTCCACGCAACGCTGCCGCCAGTGGCGCTCGCGCCGCGCGAATCGCCGGAAAGGACGCTCCCAGCATTCCAATGACGCAAGCCCACAGGATCCCGAGCGCAATGATACGTGGCCCGACAGCGAGTGGAACGGCAAGCTGGGTAACTCCCGCGCCGCTCGTACTGACCACGTGCCCATTGAAGATCAGCCACGCCAGGCAGGCTCCGAGCACTCCCCCCGCCAGAGCCAGCAGCAGTGCCTCAGCGAATACGGAGACTGCGATGGGCGCCGATCCGAATCCCAGGACTCGAAGCGTCGCAATCTCGACCGTGCGGCCGCTCACTGCCGTATACATCGAATTCAGCGCGCCGAGCATGGCGCCTAGTGCCATGATTCCGCCGACGAGATATGCCACGGCCGCGAGCACCTGTGTGAACATTTGCGATTGCTGCTGGTTGTAGTCCGACTCGCGAAGCACATCGACCGACAGTGAGGGATCATCGGTCAACGCCGCCTTGAACTCGCGGAAGGATTCTGCGGATTCGAGTTGCACGGTCACCGATTGAAACGCGTTCCGCCGGAAGGCTGACTGTAAAGTCTCGGCGCCTGTGATCAGCTCCGCCTCGTGTTGGTCACCGTTCGACTCGAATACTCCAACAACAGTCCACTCGGCGCCGCGAAGCGTGATCGTGTCGCCCACGTGCATCCCCCGAAACTGACGCTCCGCCGAGCGGCCAACGATGACCTCCCGAACCGACGGCTCGAATGCCCGTCCTTCGACGATCCGAAGCTCCGGCCGAAGTGTGAATATTCCCGGCCCGACTCCGCGCAATGGCACGTTGGCGGTATTGCCATCATTCAGGACGGACCGGACGATTGCCAACGCCTCGATCGATACGACGGGTCTGGCATCCGTGCCGCGCCTGATTCCCGGCGCGTCGAGGATGGTTTGCGTCGTTTCGCGCGACAGGTTGCTGAGGATCTCGAAGCTCGAGCCCGTACCCATCACAATGGCGCGATCGAGTCGGCCGGTGCTCGTCATTGTCTGCGAAAGCCCGGTCACCATCGCGAGCATGCTGACCAGCACACCGACGACGCCTGCAATTCCGATAACGACGACAGAAGAGGTGCCAGGTCGCAGCGGTATGCTCCTGAGATTCATGCGGGTTATGGCGGATATCTGCTTCAGGACATACATGTGGCTACCCTCAACGACCCGCTAACGCATCGACGATTGTCAGTCGCTGCACGCGCCGCGCGGGCGGCAAGCCGCTCACGAGAGCGAGAATCAGGGCAATTGCCACACCGAGCACAATTACGCTCGATGGCAGTACCCCGCCTCCGATTCCCAGAGACGCCGTCACCGGGAAGACCGCCGCCGCGACTGCAAGCCCAAGCAACGCTGCCACCACGCAAAGCAACGCAGATTCCACCAGGATCAACGCCGTCACCATTCCATCCGAATAGCCAATTGCCTTCAGTACGGCCAGTTCCGGTATTCGCTCCCGCACGGATTGCATCATCGTGTTTCCGGTCAGGAACAACAGCGTGAAAAGCACGGCACCGACGATCGCGTTCACCATGGCGCCGATGTCACCGATCTGCCTGAGTTGCGCCTGCGCGTACTCCGCCTCGTTCTGAGTCTGAGTCTCATCGGATGAGTTCGAGAACAGGGCATCGATGGCAGCACACATGGGCGCCGACCGGACCGGGTCGTCAATACTGACAATGAAGGCAAACACCCGACCCTTGCCAAACTGTCGGGCTTCGTCAAAGTGGGCGTAATCGATGATGACGCGATTGGCCTGCGACGGCGATCCCTCGACGTCGTAGGTGCCCACAATCTCAAGATCCCATTCGGAGCTCCCATCCTGCTTGACGACCGAGCTCGTGAGCGGCAGGCGATCACCTACCTTCCAGCCGTACGCTTTCATCAGCACCTCGCCTACGATCGCCCCAGTGCGGGTGGTCGTCATGGCCCTGAGCTGGTCGGGCGCTATGCGCCATTCCGGATAGAGGTCAAATACCGCTTGAGGGTCGGTAGCGTAAACGAGCACATCATTGCCCCTGCTCTGGTAGACGCCGGAGAACGCTCCCACGTAGGTCGCGCGGCGGATCCCGGGAAGCTGCTCGATCTTCTGAAAGTGTGCGATGGGCAGCGGCTCGATCTGGCTGACACGGCTGACGACGATGAGTCGATCCGCGTGCGCGCCCGCAGTGAGGCCGCTGATCCAGGCGTTGACTCCCTGCAGCAATCCGAAAAGCAGGAATGCAACGGCAATTGAAAACAGTGTGAAAAGTGTGCGCACGGGCTTGCGCCACAGGCCCGCCCATACCAGGTGAAAGTGCGTCACGCGGCCGCCCGCGTTCCCGCGTCGACCAGTTGCCCCTTGTCGAGGTGAAGTTGGCGCGTGGCTCGCTCGGCGGCTTTCGGATCGTGAGTCACCATGACGATCGTCTTGCCATGATCGCGATTCACGATCTGCAGCAGGCTGAGGATTTGCTCCGCCATCTGTCGGTCGAGATCGCCCGTCGGCTCATCGCATACCAGAAGCGTCGGATCGGCGATCAGTGCGCGCGCTATTGCCACACGCTGTTGCTGTCCGCCCGACAGCTCGGTGGGCTTGTGTGAACCTCGATCAGCCAGCCCCACCAGCTGCAGCGCCGCGCGAACATGGGCGGCGCGCTGTGCATCACTGAGATTCGCAAGGAGGAGCGGCAATTCGACATTCTGCTCCGCGGTTAGCAGGGGCATAAGGTTGTAGAACTGGAAGACAAAACCAACGTGGCTGGCACGCCAACGCGCGAGTTCCTTCGAACGGTAGGTACTGATGGATTCCCCAGCCACCACGATTTCCCCCTCATCCGGCGTATCAATGCCTGCAACCAGATTGAGCAGCGTCGTCTTGCCAGAACCCGAAGGGCCCATGACAGCGACAAACTCCCCTTGCTGAATGCCGAGGCTGAGGTCGCGCAGCACTTCGACTCGCTGCGAACCACGTGCGTAGTATTTGGTTACGTTTTTCAGGGACACGATTTCCGACATTGTCGATCTCCGCTCTTAGTCACTCAGAAAAGTTACTTTCACGCCCATGTCGGGCAGAATTCTCGGGTCTTTCTGCAGAAGGCCGACGCGAACCCTGACAGAGGCTTTCGAACGGTCTGCGGTAGGAATCACCGCGACGGTTTCGGCTGCAATGTCCCAGTCAGGGTAAGCATTGAGCCGCACGATCGCCGCCTGACCCGGGTGCACACGTGCAATGAAGCTCTCACTGACGTCCACCTCGACTTCCATCGAATCCATGTCGACAATCGTCCCAATGCCAGTGCGCGCGAATCCGCTGCTGGCCGACAACGGTGAGACTATTTCACCCGGCTGCGCGGCCTTGACGGTAACAATGCCGGCAAAGGGAGCCCGGATGATCATGTCTTCGTGGTTACGCTCAGCCAGCACGAGCTGCGCGCGCGCGACGGCGACCGCACGTTCCTTGATTGCAATGTTCGTCCGGATCGCGTTGTAGGCCGACTTGTCAATATCGAATGCCTGACCGCTGATCAGTCCGGCCGCATGCTGAAGCTCACTGCGATGATAGAGACGGTAGGCATCGTCAGCGGCTGTCCCGGCAGCATCTTGATCGGCCTTTGCCAGGGCGAGACGCGTCTGCGCTTCGTCCAGCGCGGCGCCCGTATTCGAGGAATCAAGTCGCGCGATGATCTGGTCACGCTCGACGCTCTGACCCTCTTCGATGAGAACTTCTGCCACTCGACCCGTTGCCTTCGACGATACGGTCGCCTGGCGTCGAGCGACAACGTAGCCTGACGTCTCGAGCACCGCCACTCCAGCGGATACAGGCATTGTCCCTTTCGGTGTGCGTGGAATTGCATTGGCGGCGCGCTCATCCGCCACACGCCTGGGCATTTCCATCTGATTCCCGAAAACACCCCACACAACTGCACCGATCGCTAGCACTGCAATGGCTGCCAAAGTCAGCGATCGCGGACGCCACCGGCTGCCAGAAAGCCTCTGATCATCGTGACGATCGATGCGCAGCTGGTTTAGAAGTAATGAGTTGTTGTCCATGGACAGCGTCACTCTAATACGTGCAGTTGCGCGGCCCTTCACAACATGTTGAGCGGTCAATCGTCCGTCTTGAGTGGTCGAAACATAGTGCTGAACGGGTAGAGAGCCTGGGCTTGCGCACTGGCCGGACGAAGGCATCACCAGCGGCTCGACGAATTGTCGGCTTCAAGCCGAGAACGCCGTCCAGCGCGGAAAGTTAAACTCTCCGCCCATGAACATGAAAATGCGCAAGCTGGCTACATTACTTACGGCCGCCCTGGCCCTGGGGGGTGCGGCCAGCACGCGGTCTGCCTCCCAGCCGGCATCCCTGAACGGGATCGAGAGCGCCTATGCCGACTTCAACGACGCCTCGGGGGCCATCAGCCTGATCGAGTCCGGCCTGCGGGACAGCTACCAGGGCAGGACCCGCAGCGAATGGGTCCACCTGCAACAGCAGGCACGTGAGGACGTGCAGCGGGGTCTGAAGGACCTTGCCGGACGGGACCTCTCGCCGGCCGACCGGAGAGCCATCGACATCATGCGCAAGAGCATGGCCGACGCCGATGAGAGCGGCTCGCTCGCGCCCAGCGGCAAGTGCGAAGACGCACAGCGCAAGGACATCGAATACGCAGCGCTGCGCGAAGCCTTGTATGCGTGCTTCGGAGTGTTGTCGAATCGCTCGATTTCGAAGGTCAGAAGGTGACCCGCGTCGGCGCCTTCGATCTGCTCACTCGCATGAACGAGCCCGAGCGTCGCAAGAAGCTGTTCCTGCAGTTCGTGCCGCTGTGGCAGTCGATCAACGGCAAGAGCGAGCGCGACAGTCCGTATCGACGCGTCATCGCGATGGCCGCGGAGCGCGGCCGCACCGAAGGAACCGCGATCGACGCAGCCGCGAAAACGGTCGGTGCGTCGCCGGCGGAAGTCGAGAAGCTGGCTCGTGCAGATCCTGGATGCGTGGCGCAAGGCGAACGACGGCAAGCCGATGGAGCCGTGGGACTATCGCTATCGAGGCGGCGCGACCGAGCGCGAGCTCGGCGAAACGATTGCGCGCGAGGCGATGCAGCCGATCAACGAACGGTTTTATCGCGATCTCGGCGCGCAGTTCGGCGCGTGGAACGTGATCTACGATCTCGATCCGCGGCCGGGCAAAGCGCCGCTCGCCTATACGGACTATGTGAAGCGCGGCCGCACGCGTGACGGCAAGTGGGATCCGACACTCACGCGAGTCTCGGGCAACTACGCGCGCGGCGGTCTCGGCCTCATCAATGAGCTGGTGCACGAGAACGGGCACGTCGTGCACATGATGGCGTTGCGTACGCGACCTGCATTCATGGATCTTGGCGATCCGCTGTTCTACGAAGCTTTCGCGGACGTGCCATCGTGGAGCACCTACGAGCCCGCCTGGCAGCAGAAATATCTCGGCCGCAGCTCGGCTGAAGATTCTTCACTGCGCGCGCTGTACTCGAGCGTCATGCTCGACGTCGCATGGGCGCTGTTCGAGCTGCGCATGCTGCGCGGGCCGACGCAGGATCCGAACGCTGTGTGGACCGAGATCACGAGTCGCTATCTGAACGTGATTCCGCATCCGGAGCTCTCGTGGTGGCTGGTGCGCGTGCAGCTCGTGGACTCGCCGGGCTACATGGTGAACTACGGTCTCGGTGCAGTCGTGACTGCGGATCTTCGGCAGCGGATTGCGTCGCAGCTCGGTCCGTTCGATACCGGTGACGAGCGCTGGTTCTCGTGGCTGTCGCAGCACCTCTTGAGCTCGGGACAGACACACGAGACGGCGGAGCTGCTGCGCGGCTTCCTCGGTCGCCCGGTGTCGCCGCAGGCGCTGCTCACCGAGATCGGCAGGATGCAAGAGAGTAAGGCGTGCCTCCTGACCGCGTTATGGAAGTAGACTCCCCGATTCTGATGGCACCGTCCTCACGTACCCGCTGAGGCTCGCGATGACCCGCTACGTAATTCCGCTGAATCAGCTCGGTCGCCACGATGTCGAAACTGTTGGCGGCAAGAACTCTTCGCTGGGCGAGATGCTGCGCGAACTCACCAGACTTGGCATCCAGGTACCTGACGGATTCGCGACCACCGCTGAGGCCTATCGCGAATTCCTGAACCAGGGTGGGCTTGCTACACGCATCCATACCCGGCTCGCCGCGCTCGACGTCGATGACGTCGCAGAACTGGCCAGAGTCGGCGCGGCGATTCGGGACGAAATCCGCACAATCTCTCTGCCACAGCAATTGCAGAACGAAGTGCTTGCGTCTTGGCGCGCGATGGACGGCGGCAAGGGAGTTGCGGTTGCTGTGCGTTCGTCGGCGACTGCGGAAGACCTGCCGGAAGCCTCTTTCGCGGGCCAACAAGAGACTTTTCTCAACGTGCAGGGTGAGGCGGCGCTGTTGACAGCGATCCACGAGGTATATGCCTCGCTCTTCAACGACCGGGCGATTGCCTACCGAGTGCATCAGGGCTTCGACCACTCGTTGGTATCGCTGTCGGTGGGCGTACAGCACATGGTGCGCAGCGACCTCGGGGCGAGCGGCGTGATGTTCACGCTCGACACCGATTCGGGATTCCGGGAGGTGGTATTCATCACGGCCTCTTACGGACTCGGCGAGACGGTCGTGCAAGGCGCCGTCAATCCGGACGAGTTCTATCTTTACAAGGCCGGGGTCCGCGCCGGCCGACCCGCGGTATTGCGGCGAAACCTGGGTGCGAAGGCCATCAAGATGGTCTATGCGCCGGTTGGCTCGGCCGACCGCGTTCAAACGGTTGACGTGCTACGCGAGGAGCGCGAGCGCTTCTCGATCAGCGACGCGGACGCTACCGCGCTTGCGCGGCAGGCACTCATTATTGAGCAGCACTACGGTTGCCCGATGGACATCGAATGGGGCAAGGATGGTGCGACCGGGGAGCTGTACATTTTGCAGGCACGGCCCGAAACCGTGCAGAGCCGCTCGGGCCGCAGCGTCCAGCGCTTCACGCTCAAGAGCCGCGGCGCGGTGCTCGCGCAAGGCCGGAGCATCGGCCAGCGCATTGGTGCCGGGCATGCGCGCATTGTCGCAAGCGTCAAAGATATAGAGCGCGTGCAACCCGGCGACGTGCTGGTCGCCGACATGACGGATCCGGACTGGGAGCCCGTGATGAAGCGCGCATCGGCCATCGTCACCAACCGCGGCGGGCGCACCTGTCACGCTGCCATCATCGCGCGCGAACTCGGTGTGCCAGCAGTGGTCGGTTGCGGCGATGCTACACAGGCGATCAAGGAAGGCACACCGGTTACGGTGTCTTGCGCCGAGGGTGATACAGGCTATGTGTTCCAAGGGTTACTGGAGTTCGATCATCAGCAGATAGAGCTCGACGCGGCGCCAAACCTGGCCGTGAAAATCATGATGAACGTCGGCAACCCAGACCGCGCGTTTGCGTTTGCCCAGCTGCCAAACCGGGGCGTAGGTCTTGCGCGACTCGAGTTCATCATCAACCGCATGATCGGTGTGCATCCCAGGGCGTTGCTCGAGTTCGATACTCTCGATTCAAAGTTGAAGGAGACGATCCGTGTACAGATGGCCGGCTACGCAAATCCAGTACGGTTTTTCATAGACAAACTCGCCGAGGGTATCTCGCAGATCGCGGCAGCCTTTGCGCCTCAACCGGTCATCGTGCGTCTGTCGGACTTCAAGTCAAACGAATATGCAAACCTCATTGGCGGGTCGCAGTACGAGCCGCGCGAGGAAAATCCGATGCTCGGGTTTCGCGGTGCTTCCCGTTATGTTGATCCGACCTTCCGACCCTGCTTCGAGCTCGAGTGCCGTGCGTTGAAATACGTGCGAGACGAGATGGGACTGAACAACGTCTGGATCATGGTGCCCTTCGTTCGCAGCATCGAGGAGGCGCGCAAGGTAATAGAACTGCTCGCAGCCAACGGCCTCGTACGCGGCGAGAACGGATTGAAGATCGTGATGATGTGCGAACTTCCGACCAACGCGCTGCTTGCAGATGAGTTCCTCGAACATTTTGACGGGATGTCGATCGGCTCAAACGATATGACGCAGCTGACACTGGGGGTGGACCGTGACTCCGCGATCGTCGCACCGCTGTTCGACGAACGCGATGCGGCCGTAAAAGCACTGTTGTCGATGGCGATTCAAGCATGCCGCAAGAAGGGCGCCTATATAGGCATCTGCGGTCAGGGTCCGTCTGACCACCCTGACTTTGCGGTCTGGCTCCTCGATCAAGGTATCGAGAGCATTTCTCTCAATCCGGATACCGTCATTGAAACCTGGACGCTGCTCGCGAGACACGAGGCGTCGTGATCCCCCGCACAATCTGCTTCGTTTCTGATCGCACGGGCATTACGTCCGAGACACTGGGACAGGCATTGCTGGCTCAATTCGAGGGCGTCGAAACCCGCACCGTGACCATGCCGTTCGTTTCGACACTCCAGGAGGCGCGTGGAGTCGTGGAGCGAATCAATGCGATTGCCCGCACTGAGCAAGCCCGGCCGATCATTTTCTCGACCCTGGTCGACGATGATGTCCGGGCGCTGGTGAAGGAAGCGAATGGTTTCTTTCTGGACTTTTTCGACGCCTTCCTGGCGCCACTCGAGTCGGAGCTGGAAGTGCGTTCTGCGCACGTCACCGGTCGTGCCACGCCGGGAGCTGCAGCAGATCCAGCCCACTCGGCGCGTATCGACGCGACAAATTTCGCACTTGCAAACGATGACGGTGCCGGCGCCAGGGACTACCGCAGCACTGACTTGATCCTCATCGGTGTGTCGCGGACCAGCAAGACGCCGACCTCGCTCTACCTCGCACTGCAGTACGGCATCTTCACAGCTAACTATCCGCTGACCGACGAGGATCTCGAGACGGGAAGGCTGCCCAAGGTACTGCAGCCTTATGTGGGCAAGCTGTATGGCCTTACGATCGGAGCGGAACGATTGCAACTAATCCGGCAAGAGCGTCGGCCAGGCAGTCGTTATGCATCGCCGCAGCAGGTGCGGTACGAGGTACGCACCGCCCTGGCGCTATTTGAGCGACACGGCATTCCCCACCTGGATGTGTCGGAATGTAATGTCGAGGAGATTGCGAGCCGGATTCTTGATCGCATGAAACTTGAACGTCGGGTTCGAGTGTAAACCCTCATCGCAGCGCCGGAATTCAAACAGCCAGCGACTGGGTCAGTTCGTGCCGACGCCTGGAGCAGATCTCCTCTTCGCGAGCTCTTCGGTCGCCAGCTTCTGTGCAGTCGTCAGCGCGTCGGCGGCGGCGACCTTTACGTCGGGCACGACTCCGATACCTTCCCAGTTCGTCAATGTGATCGGGTTGATCGCGCGCGCGAACGGCACTCCAATCACGAAGCGATCGTCGATACGTTCGCCCCGCACTGGGTGTGCGCCCCCGCCCGTCGTCTCTCCAACGATGGTTGCTCGTTTGAGGTTCTTGAGGTTGTAACTGAACTCCTCGGCGCCGGAGAACGTCCGGGACGATGTCAGCACGAATGCCGGCGCGGCTGCCATCCGCTTGCCGGGCACGACTGGAAGAGTCCAATACTGTTGTGTGGCACCGGTTCTGCGAGTCCAGATGTCGTTCAGATGCGTCGGCTGATCGAACAGATATGTCGAGATCAGCGCGATCATGGCCGGGTGGCCCCCACCGTTGTCGCGCAAGTCGAAAACAATCGCGTCAACGTTCGCCAGGAAATTCATTGCGGCGATCGCGGTCTGGCCGCATAGGCTGGGATCAGCAAACATATTGAACTTCACGTAGCCGACATTCCCGGCCAGCAGCTCCACTTTTTCGAAGCCACAGTTGGTGCGTTCGGTCATCCTGCGGTTCTCCGCAACCTGCTGCGGACCAGGCGTGTCGAGATCGTCCGGATAGCGGGCCGCGCTGAAGTTAACGCGGAGATGCTTGTCGTGACTCACTTCCTGAAGGTGTGTGGTCAGGAGGGCCGCGAACTTCTCACCGTCCCTCACCGTGTCGTACTCGCCGCGCTTCTGGTGACCTCGAAGCGCCTGCTCCATCTTCTTTGCCGTCTCCGGGAATACATAGTTTTCTTTCAACTTCGCGATCGACCCGGCGATAACCCGATCTCGATCGACCGCATCGATCTCAAAACCGATGATTGCCGCGCCCGGAGGAATCGCTCTGAGGCCCGAGGTCGTCACCTTGGGAGAGTCGGAAGGGGTTACATCGAACCTTCCGAGGGCGCGCGTGTCGCTGGCGCGCTCCTGGACCAGAAACTCGATATGCAGTGGTTCACTCTTGTGAATGCCGACGAGATCGAATCCGCCCGTTCTCGCGCGGAACGCCATCACCGCATCTGGCGGAAGATCGGGCGCCGGCTCGTACTTCTGCTGGTAAATGCCGAAGCGAGCTTGGTCACCACTATTGAAGGCTTCCAGCCATGCGGCGAGCACGCGTCCGGCGGCGGTGTCCGGGATGGTCACTTGCTCCGAGTGTGCTGGCGAGACTGCGAGAATCGTGATGAGGACCAAGACAGCCTTTGCCTTTAGGTACGCCACCTTCAGCGCCGCTCGCGCCCGTTCTCGTGCGGACCAATGACGCTCGCGTGCTCAAGCCTGACCTTGAATCCGCCACCCGACTCCGGCGTGACAACAGCCTTCATTGCGCTCGCGATCATAGGCTGCGCGTCCGTGGAGATGAGAGTGATGCTGACATGACCTTCGAGTTTCAGACTTCCGTCCGATTCCTTGGAGACCGTATCCGAATGGAATTGGACCTGCGCTTCTGGCCCGATCAAGAGCTGAAGCTCGGCTCCAGTCACTCGCGTGAAGTCGCCGTCGCGATCGATGGTCATGCCACCTGTCGACATGAGGCGGACAGAATCTTTGGCGAGCGTCGAAGCGGCTGATTGCGTATTCGGCAATGAATCGTCAACTGCAGCTCTGATTGCCGTGGCGGGTTGGGCGGCCCAAACCGAGAAACCGACGACCAAAGAAGCAACGACAACACAGACGCGGCCGTACGTGCGGCGCCTGTGACTGGGCACGGCTTTCTTGACCATCTTGAGTCGCTCCTTCAAATGATAGGCAGATTGCCAACTACAGCCGACCGGCAACGCGACGTCGAGCATTTCAGTCTTCAACATTGCGTTCGCGTAGGTACGACGCGAGCGGGGAAAATCCCCCAGAACAGCAGCGTCGCACGCGAGTTCCTGATCGACACGAAAGCAGGTTGAAGCCAGATGAACGAGAGGATTGAACCAAAAGAAACAGCGCATCAGAGCGACGAAAGCAGTCCAGAGGGTATCGCCTCGACGCAGGTGCGTCCGCTCGTGGGAAAAGACCAGTAACCGCTCCATCCGCGTGTACCGAGATTCGAAATCGACCGGCAAGACAATTTTCGGCCGAAAGACGCCGAGGAGTGCGGGACAGCCTGCGGACCGCGCTGCCCGAAGTACACACCGCGAGCCGGACAGTGTTCCCAGGCTGCTAACGAAAGCGCGTTGGAGCCCAGCGAGGTAAAGGACAAAGAGTGCGGCGCCTGCAACCCACGCGCCGATTGCCCACAGCGTCCAATCAACCGGGTGAACGGTATGGAGCGATGAACCCGGGGAATTGTCGATCGCAGTGCTCAGCGTGGAGAACAGAGCGATCCGTATGGACACTCCGATCGTCGAACCCGAGTCGCTCGGAGCAGGCAGCAGCACGGCCAGCATGGCGGCAGGTACGAGTAACCATGTCGAATAGGCTGCAGCAGCGCCGAACACGAGGCGCACACCGCGGCGTATCGCCAAAACTACGAGCATGGACAAGGTCGACGCGATCGTCAGCGCGACCAGATACGTAATGAGCTCACTTTTCATCTTCGATCTCCGCAATGAGTCGCTTGAGATCGGCGATGTCACGCCTGGTGAGCTTGCCGTGGCGGCTAAAGTGTACTGCGAGCGGTGCTATTCGCCCGGCAAAGAGCCGATCCAGCAGTCCCTTGCTTTCGGTCAACAACCACTCGTCACGATTCATCACGGGCGAGTACAGAAACCGGCGGCCATCTTTGTCGGCGCGAATGGCCTTCTTCTTGAGTAGCCGATTCAGGAGCGCCTTGATGGTGCCCTCCTGCCAGAGTTGCTCGCCCTCGAGTGCTGTAACCACGGCCTCGGTGGGTACCGGGTTGTGACGCCAGAGAACTTCCATCACCACCGATTCGGCCTCGGTTATGGAAGGAGAGGAAGGGTCTCGGCGCATAGTTGATCCAGCGTTTACAACTATAAACGATCAGTATGTTTACATTCGTAAACGACAGAGTCAAGTTTCGGCTCGCTGACTTTGGCGCCGGAAATCCCGTTCTTGTGGAACAGCGCAGAAAGTTCTCCTTCTGCCGAGGTGGAGTCCGGCAATGTCAGCGCGACTGCAGCAGCGGTTCTTCCTTGATCAGCTCGCTCACCCAATCGACGAAGACGCGTACCTTTGCGGAGAGGTGGCGGCTTTGGGGATACATGACCGTTATAGGCAACTGCGCCGCCGTCCAGTCGGTCAGCACTGGCACGAGCTGACCTGAATCCAGGTATGGGTGCACGATGTAACTCGCGACCTTGACGATTCCAAAGCTCAGCAGACCGGCGACGATATAGGCGTCAGGATCATTCACGGCGAGGACACCGTCGAGTGTGAGCTCGACCTTCTGCTTGCCGCGCGAGAATTCCCAGTCCACGACGCGCGCGGTTCGATTGGAGAGATAGTTCACGCATCGGTGTGCGGCGAGTTCTTCGGGACGACGCGGAGCTCCATGCTCCTTCAGGTACGCAGGACTTGCGCAGCAGACGACGCTTGTCGTTCCCACTCGCCGCGCGATCAAACTCGAGTCCGTTTGTACGCCGAGGCGCACGACGCAATCGACGCCTTCCTCGATCAAGTTGACCGGTCGAAGGCCCATGCCCAGTTCCAAGCGCAGATCCGGATAGTGCGCCAGGAACGGCGGGAGCTTCGGAATAATGAACTGCTTCGCGAGTGCCGGCGGCATCTCCACACGCAGTTTGCCCTTCGCGGCGACGCGCGCCTGCATGAGGGACGCATCGGCCTCCTCCAGATCGGCAAGGATCTGGATGCAACGCTCGTAGTAAGCAGCGCCCTCAGGAGTAACTGCGACACGCCTTGTAGTGCGCTGAAGTAATCGCACGCCCAAGTTCTTCTCGAGGCTCTGCACCAGGTCGCTGATGCTGGTCTTCGACATCTGCAGCGAATCCGCCGCTTTTGTGAAGCCGCCCAACTCCACCACCCGAACAAACGCCTTTAAGGCCTGCAGCCGATCCATTGTCCGTCCTCCCGGACAGTGATTCCGCTTTCCGGCGGTTTATCCCTGCCTGACGTCCAATGATACTGCAGCCCGACCGATGAACCTTTCAAGGAGCCTGCAATGAACATCAAAGCCCTTCCGTCGTTAGCTGCCATTCTGGCTGTAGCTGCGCTGGCCCAGCCCGCCATTGCCGAAACCCGAGGCGAACATCCGGCCGTGCTGGTTTCGCGCTCATGGAGCACGCGGGGCATCGATCCCAACACCTTCATCGTTCAACACCCGGCCGGCCACGCTTGGGTGAGCGCATCGCCGACCGCGAAGCTTGCGAAAGCAGAGCCGACCTCGCGGCCCGTAAAGACCGCGAATGTCACGACGAAATGACAGGCAACCGAATCAATTCTGCTAGGTTGCTTTAGAGATGAGTCTTCGTAATCGGGTTGAAGAACGTTACGGTTTACGCTAAGCCCATCCATGTGTCACAGTAGTGCTGTGACACTGGAGGGCCCATGGTCCCATTCAAGCTCAAGCTGATCCCCGGCGATTCGATCTTCGACCAAGTGGTGTTCGCCGCCACCCGCTCCATTCTCGCGGGCGAATTGAAGGCCGGTGAAACCTTCCCCTCGGTGCGCACGCTGGCGCTGGATCTGAAGATCCATCCGAACACCGCCCACAAGGTGGTGCAGCACCTCATCCAGGAACGCTGGCTGGTGGCGCAGCCGGGTGTCGGCACCGTCGTGGCGCAACCGCCGAAGGCACGCGCGGGCGATCGCAAGCGGCTGCTCGAAAACGAAGTCGAAAAGCTCGTGGTCGAGGCCATGCGCGTCGGCGCCGGACTCGATGAAGTGCAGCAGGCGGTGGAAGACACATGGACCGAGTTGCGCGGGCTCAAGGTTGTCTCGAATGATCGTTGAGACGCAGGGCCTGACGAAGAAGTTCGGCCGCTTCGAAGCGGTAGAAGACCTGGATTTGCGCGTACCGGAAGGCTCGGTGTTTGCTCTCATCGGCCCCAACGGCGCGGGCAAGACCACCGCGATCCGCCTGCTGATGAACATCCTGCGGGCCGACCGCGGGCAGGCCAACGTGCTCGGCACGCCGTCGAACCGGCTCGATCCTCGCGACTTCCAACGCATCGGTTATGTATCCGAGAGTCAGAGATTGCCGGAGCGGCTCTCCCTCGCGCATTACTTCGAATACCTGCGCAGTCTCTATCCGGCCTGGGACCGCGCTCTCGAGACGCAGCTTTGCGCGCAATTCGAGCTGCCGTCCACACGCAAGATCCGCCATCTCTCCCACGGCATGCGCATGAAGGCGCTGCTGGTGGGTGCCCTCGCCTATCGCCCCAAACTACTGGTACTGGACGAACCGTTGAGCGGCCTCGACACACTGGTGCGCGATGAAGTGGTGAACGGGCTTTTGCAGCAAGCCGCCAACACCACCATCCTCATCTCATCGCACGAGCTCGCGGAGATCGAGAGCTTCACCACCCATGTGGCGTTCATGCAGAACGGGCGGCTGTTGCTGCAGGAGGCCATAGAAGACCTGCAAGCGCGCTTCCGTGAGGTGCATGTCACCTTTTCCGCGGTGAAGGAGCTGCCACAGCCGCTGCCCCCGGGCTGGCTGCTGCCGACCGTCAAAGGTCACCGGCTGCGGTTCATTGCCGCTCATTACGATGGAGATGGACCGCTGTACCAGGAACTGACCCGGCACTTCGGTGCCGTCAAGATGGAATGCGAGCCGATGTCCCTGCGTGCGGTCGCGAATTCGCTCATGCAACAGCGCAAGCGAAATCCCGCACCATGAACCTGCGTATCGTCGCCGCCATCCTCAAGAAGGATGTTCGCAGCCTTTATCCACTGATCCTGATGGTGACGCTCCTGTACGCGGGCGACGTCCTGTTCATGCGCCTGGATCTGGGCGTTGCGTGGACCATGTTCCGGGCGCCGGTGTTGTTGCTGGCGGGCACAGTCCTCATTCTTGCCGTGTTCCAGCTCGACCCGCCCGCCAGCCAGGTCGACGACTGGCTGTGCCGGCCCGTGCCCCGGGTGGAATTGCTCGCCGCGAAGCTGGTGTTGCTGTTTGCCGTGCTGCGCCTGCCGCTGGTCGTCGCGACGCTGGTGATCGAGCCGACGTTCGGAACATCCGTCGCGGAGACTCTGCAGCGGGCATTGCTGTTCCACGACTCGAACGCGACGGCCGTCTTCACCACTGCAGTGGCCCTCGTGCCGATACTGCTGATCACCGCGCTGGTCACGCGCACCCTTCTGCAGGGGATCGGAGTGCTGCTCGGGCTGTTAATTTGCGCGTTCGTGATCCCGACGCCGTTCGTGACCGCGCCCGGGCCATTGCAACCCGCCATCGGGGACGCGTTGTTCGGCGTCGGCATGGGCTGGCTCGCCATGATCCCGGGCGCGCTCGTGGCGTTCGTGCTGTTCGGCGTAGCCTGCTGGCTGGTCTGGTGGCGGCGGCGCATACGGGCCGCAAGGTTTGTGCTTGCCTGGACGGTGCTGACCCTCGTCGTGCTGACGCTGCTCCCCATGTGGCTGCTTCCCTGGAAGACCGTATATGCAGCACAAACCGCGCTCGTGCATCCGGAGGCGCTGCCCACGCTCGACACCAGTGCTATCTACCTGCGCAACGTGCGGACCTGCTTCGCCGCGACCCGCGTACGTGATCTCGCGGCCAATCCCGCCTTCGCAGAGGCCCGCGGCGCCGTCAGCGTGCGCGACTGGACCTACGAGGACCAGGCCGAGGCGGGACCGGAGTCCGTCGCCTTCCTGACGTCCATCGAAGCCCGGCGACTGCCGCCGGACTGGCGCGTGGGTCTCGCTTACGTGTCGGCCGAGTACTCCCTGGCCTCCGGCTCGCCGCCGATCTACTCGCTACGGCCCACCGTGTACGAAACCGAGGGGAGTAGTTTGTCCCATGCCTGGGTTATGCCCGAGTCCGCCGTGCGCCGGTTGAGCAGCGAGCCGCAGGTGGAGCTCGAGTTGCGCTACTACCTCGCGCTTCTCGAGCCGCATGAATTCAGGTTGCCAACAGACGGGCGGCGCCACGCTGTTCCGAAGCTCGGCTACTGCAGCGCGAAGCTGGATTCGGCGGGCAATTCCATTGAGGTGAATTGTTTCTCCGGCCTCGATCAGCCGGCGCAGGTCAGCGCCGAGCTCGAGGACATCCCCGCCAGTCGCGTCTACTTTCCGCCGGACTATTCGCCGCGCTGGGCACGTTGGCCGTTCGGCCAGAGCGGCAGGCTCAACATCGGCTCGCCTCGGCTGGCGAAGGGCGATCACGTCACCGTCACCGCGTGGACGCTCGCGGGCTACGTCGATGAGTCGCTGAAGTTGCCGGGCATCCTGGGCAGCGACACGCGCACTTGCCCACTGCCCTCATCCGAGGCCAATCATTTCCAGCAGGCCCTGTGGCGGGACAGCGCGAAGCACGAGGCAACTTCCATCACCGTGGACCGGGGCGTTCAGCTCGAAGTGCTGGACTTCGGGGGGCAGGGTTCGCCCATCGTGTTGCTGGCGGGCCTTGGCGCCACGGCGCACAGCTACGACGAGCTCGCGCCGATGCTCGCCCAGAAGCATCGCATGGTGGCGATCACCCGGCGCGGCAGCGGCTACTCCAGCAGGCCTGACTACGGTTTGGACTTTCCCCGCCTCGCCCAGGATGTGCTGCAGGTAATGGATGCGTTGAAGCTTACGAGAGTACTCCTGGTTGGTCACTCGATCGCCGGCGAGGAGCTCACGTGGTTAGGCGGGCATCACCCGGAGCGATTCAACGGGCTCGTCTACCTGGATGCTGCCTACGACCGTTCCGGCAACGCGGTGATGAAATCCCGGCAAAGCATACTCAGCCGCAGCCTCCCGCCGGAACCGCCCATCCCGCCCGAGGCGATGCGCAACTACCAGGCCATGAGCGCACTTCTCGCCGAACGTGGGCACGTGCGGCTGCCGGAAGGCGAGCTCATCGCCATGTGGAACGTCAACAAACCCTTCCTCGCCGGCATGCCAGGCATGGATGCGCGAACCCCGCAGGCCATCGCCGCGGCGATCGAAGCGCCGAACTACGCGGCAATCCAGGTACCCGCCCTGGCCATCTACGCGATTCCGGATCCAGGCAAGGCGTTGCCACCCTGGTACGACGCGAACGATGCGGAGCTGAAGGCGACACTTGAGGAGCTCGGCCGCCTCAACGACGACACCCGGCGCAGGAATATCGAACTATTCCGGCGCGGCGTGAGTCAGGGTGAGGTGCTGGAGTTGCCGAACGCGGATCACTACCTGATCCAATCCAACCAACAACAAGTGCGCGAGGCCATCGAGACGTTCAGCCTGCAAGTGGAGGACCAGTAACATGCGGAAGGCTCTGACTACCGCGTTGATGCTGATCGCCGCCGTGACTGCGACCGCAGCCGATGCTCCAATGGAGGAAGTCGTCGTCTCAGGCGAATACGCGGGACCCGGCATGTGGCAAATCACGCATCCCGACCACCCGGGCCATACGCTCTGGATTATCGGTGAACCGCCGCTGCTGCCAAAGGGGATGCACTTTCGTTCGGAGAAGGTGACGCGCGTGGCGTCGCAATCGCAGGAAATCCTGCAGCAGACGGGGTTCGGGCTGAAAGCCGACGAAAAGGTCGGCGTGTTCCGCATGCTCACCCTGGTGCCGGCAGCGATGAAGCTGCGCAAGAATCCCGACAAGGCCACGCTGCGGGATCTGCTCCCGCCCGACGTCTATGCGCGCTGGCTGGTGCAGAAGAACCTCTACCTCGGTCGTGACTCGGGTGTGGAGAAAATGCGGCCCTTCCTGGTGGCCGAAAAACTGCGCGATGCGGCGATCAAGGAATTGCAGCTCGGCAATGGCTTGTCCTGGGGAGACGTCTGGCAGATCGTGAACGAGAAGAAGATTCCCGTCACGAACCTCTCCCTCGAATTTACCTTCAAGACGGATGATCTGCGTGGTCAGCTCAAGGCGGCCTCGCGCCAGAAGCTCGACGACGAGGAATGTTTCGCGCTGACCGTGGCGCTCATCGAGGCGCTTTCGAACAAAGCAGTGGAAGAGGCCCGCGCCCGCGCGTGGGCAACGGGCGATCTCGCCAAGCTGCAGGAATTGCCGCCGCTGCCGGATCCCGAGCCTTCATGCGAACAGGCCATCGTGAATGCGCTGGCGATGACCACGCCGGTCCCCACCGATCTTCTCGAGAAGATGGACGAAATGTGGTTTGCCGCGGCAGGCAACGCAGTGACGAAGAATGAGAACACGCTTGCCTTCGTGCCGATGAGCGCTCTGCTCGGGGAGCATGGCTATCTCGAAAGTCTGCGCAAGCGCGGCTACGAAATCCTGGCGCCTGGCTAGCATCGACGCATGCGAGGGCCAGCTAGTGCTAACTCTCAGAAGGTGCGCACTGCTGTGTGTCACCTTTGGCGCGCATCTCCTGTTGTTCTTGCTCATATCCCTGAGTGACAACCCCCGTAGCGTGCGAAGGTCCGAGGACGAACCAGGCATCCTGTTCTTTGTCGAGTTGCCCAAACCAAACGATACGCAGCCCTCGACGCATTCCTCATCAACGCCCGAGTTCAACCTACGATCCTTCGCTCAAGAGCAGAGCTGCACCTGACAACGCAATTACCCGGGCTCCCGAGATCGAGGGGACCGACGCCCTCATCGATTGGGACGCGGAAGCCAGCCGCGTAGCTATAGATGTCGTCAGGCGTATAGGTAAGGAAAAGAACTTACGTTCATTGGATCAACACCCAGCTGGAATGGGCCCACTACCGCCGAAGCCTTCAGGCCATAAGTTGGACGACAGCCAACACTTCGAAGGTGGTGTGATCATCGACTGGGTCAGTCATGGTTGCTATTACTCCAATCAAAACGCACCAATCGCCGCATTCGGTCAAGCATTGCGGCTGCAGATTCCGGTATGTACGGGGGCGGGGGGCGCAAGCGGAAAACCGTTTCCAACCTTCGAGGAATGGAAGAAAGAACAGGCAAACCGATAGGCTTACGTTGCATCGGGAGCTCCGCTCCCTAGCTAGTTGAGACGATGTAAAAGCTTCCGCCCGTCGTCAGCGCGGTTCGCCGCGATCGATCGAGAGCACGGTCTGCAGCAGCACATTCGCTCCGTTCGCCATGTCGTGTTGCGACGTGAACTCCTTCGGCGAGTGACTTACGCCGCCGACGCTGGGGACGAAGATCATTCCCGTCGGCGCGATGTGCGTGATCTCCTGCGCGTCGTGCCCTGCTCCGCTCGGCATCGCTCGGTGCGAGAGATTCAAGCGAGGTTGCGGCCTTCGCGATGATGCGACGGATCCGCTCGTCGGTCGGCGCGGGCTCGGACGACGACCTTCAGCTGGGCGAAGGTGAGCGGCGTCTGGCGGGCGCTCGCGATCTTGTCGCGCTTCTGCACGAACGGCGTCGTACACAGCAACCATCTTCGCGGCGTCAAGATCGCGAATTTCCAGGCTCAGCACCACTTTGCCGGGGATCACGTTCGGCGCGCCGGGCTCTGCGCGGATTCTGCCGACGGTTGCGACCTGCCGACCCGGCATGCTCGTCGCCACCCGATTCACGGCGAGAGCGAACTCGGCGGCGCTCAACATCGCGTCGCGCCGACGATTCATCGGCGTCGTGCCCGCATGGTTCGGCACGCCTTCGATCGTGACATCCCACCAGCGAATGCCGACGATGCCTTCGACGACTCCGATATCGATGTCGCTTTCGTCGAGAATCGCGCCCTGCTCGATGTGCAGCTCGATGTACGCCTTCAGGTCGCCCGGTTTACGTCGCGCCTCGCCGAGACGATCCGGATCTCCGCCGATCGCGCGGATGCCGTCGCGAATAGTCTTGCCGCTGTGACTGACGATCAGCGAGTGCGTCGGGTTGGAGATTGCCGGCCATCGCCATGCTGCCGACCGTGCCGCCCTCCTCGTCGGCGAAAACGACGACTTCGAGCGGATGCTTCAGGCGAGTGCCGCGCTCCTTGAGCGTCTGCGCGACCTCGATCGCGCCGATCACGCCGACGTCGCCATCGTAGTTGCCGCCGCCGGGCACGGAGTCGATGTGCGAGCCGATCATGATTGGAGGCAGCTTGGAGTTGGCGCCGTCGCGACGACCGAGGATGTTGCCTGCCGTGTCGATGCGCACTTCGAGCCCCGCCTCCTGCATGAGCTTCTTGATGTAGTCGCGGCCCGCGATGTCGGCGTCGCTGAACGCGACGCGGCTCACGCCTCCTTCGGGGTTCGTGCCGAATTTCGAGAGCTCGGCGATGTGTTGCTGGATGCGGTCGGCGTTGACTGCGGGCGATGACGGCTTGTCTGCAGCGATCGCCGACACTAACAGGCCGAGGAGACACAAGATTGAAAGGCTGACGTGGCGCATGGCCGCACTATAACGTGGACCTTTCCCGACAAGCAGTCGGTTTGAACTGCGTGCGGCATACAAGGTGGCTAGCGCTCGCATCGATCCTCTGCCCGGCATGCGTCGCGCCGAAGGCTCGCGTCGACCCGCCCGAAAAGATGCCGCCGATCGTCACGCGACAGCGCGAGCTGTCCGAGGACGCGGGCGACAAGGCGCTGCAATCGGCGCTCGAACAGTTCAAGAACGACGCAGCGGTACGCGAGCTGGTCGACTCGATCCGTCGTTACTCGACAGCGTCCTCATCGATGGACCACAGACCTACTCGGCCCTTGAAGCCGCATTGCGCGCCGCGCGCCACGACATTCACATCGAACGTTCATCTTCGGAGCCGGCGACGTCAGGCAGCGCTTCGTGGACCTTGCTCGCGCAGAAGCATAAGGGACCTCGAAGTTCGAGTGCTCTACGCAGTCTCGGCAGCCGCGAGACGCCCCGCGAGTTCTTCGACCAACTGCGCCAGCAGGACATCAAAGTAAACTAGCGTGGAGTTTTGACTGACTTTTCCGCGATACCGCCAGCTGACTTTCTTGCGGTGAAGTACGAACTTCGCCCCTCTGATGGGCAAGGTCTAAAGAGTGGCGGGAGAGAGGGATTCATACCGCTTCCAAAAGTGCATGAATTACAGCGCTTTTCGAATATTCCCGAATATCCATACCTCAGGAAATACCTCGCATGAAATCACCATTTCGGCCGCTCCAATGACTACTTTTTTAGCACGAGACCAGCGAGACGGCTACCCTTGAACAGAACCGAGCACAGTTGATCACGTGCATGTCCCGCGACATCTCAGCCGCTTGCCGCTGAGGGCAAGGGGTCACATGCCGGGAGCCGAGCAGATGACGACCAAGGACTGCGCCGCCGCCCGCATTGTTCGTCGTCCCTCTGCAATTAGGAAACGGGAAGACAGCCGGACGGAAATTGCGGTCTTACTTATATCTACGAGGCCGGAAGCGTAAAAACGATCGCGGTTCCACTGCCGAGCGTGCTTTCCGCCCACATCTTCCCGCCCTGCGCTTCGATAAGAGTGCGCGAGATGTAGAGGCCGAGCCCAAGACCGCGGCGGTCGTCATGGCCAGCCTGTCGAAAACGCTGGAAGACTACTTCGAGCAGGTCTTGTGCAATCCCAGGCCCTGTATCGCTCACGGATATCCGCAATGTCTTTTCGATCTGTTCGCAGGCCACACGAACCTGGCCGCCCGCCGGCGTGAACTTGATGGCGTTTGCTACGAGATTGGCGACCACTTGGAGTATGCGGCCGGCGTCGAATATCGCCGGCAACTGCAGGTCGGCGGACGGCGCGTCTAGTGAGATGTCCTTTGCCATCGCCGCGGCGCGCAGTGAACTGACTGCTTCGGAAACCACTGGCGCCAAGTTGCCCGGATGCGGCATGACCGCCAGCTTGCCGGCGTCGATGCTGACTACATCCGTGAGATCTTCGATTAGGCGCTTCATACGCGCGGCGTACCGCTGAATGCGCTCGGCTCCTACCCTTGCCGGTTCGCCCGTCTCGCCGCTTGGCGCGGTTCGCAGCTGCACCGCGGCCGCAGTGACAATGCCTCCCAGCAGGTCGCGCAAATCGTGGCTCACCATGCCGAGAAAATCGTCGCGATGCGACAGCGCGTCATCGGAACGGACCCGCTCGGTCAACAGAGACCGATCGGTGTTGAGACGTTCGAGCGGCAGCAAGGCCAACAGGTCCCGCGCATTCTGTTCACGCTCGCGCAGCAAACTCTCATCCGCAATCGCCCGCTCCTGCTCGATGGCGCGGTCTTCTATCCTGCGTTCCGTTGCGATGACGGCGCACGGTTCAGCATGCGGCTCCGCCGCCCTGAGCTTCTCGTCTGCTTTCCCCCTCGCCTCCAGTAGCACGGCGTCCGCGTTCTCGCGTGCTCGGCCAACCACGAGATCTGCGTCGGCCTCAACCGCAGCCTTCTGATCGGCAATCGCCCGATCGGAATTGCGCCGTTCCTCGTGCAGCCGCTTGTCCGTGTTCGCACGGTCGCGAGTGGGCTTACTGGAATTGCTGATACTCTCCGGCATGGCTGCACGCTAGCACGCAGGCGAAAATCCACATTGGTTTTCTCCTACTGCGCTGGTTTCGCGCGATTTCACGCATCTTGGACGCCTGCAGAGCAATTGTGCCCTGCCACTAAGGCTCTTCCATCCTTTTTGCCGCGACTGCTCGGTAATACAAGTGGCGTTTGAGATGCTTGGCCTTGTTCGAGACACAATTCGGGTTGGCTGACAACCTTTCCGTCAACGTCACGCCGAGTCACCCACTTCGACACTTACTTCCGCCATCGTCAACGGTCACCCGATTGCGTCCGTCACGTTTGCTACGGTAGAGACACGCGTCGGCCCGGCGCAGCAGCTCTTCGACTGAGGGTTCTTGACCGATCCATCGCTGGGTGCCGCTTACTCCCAGACTCACCTTGATTGGTATCAGCCCCACCTGCGTTGCAATCGGTTGAGCTTCGACACCAGCCCGAACGCTCTCTGCGACTTTCGTTGCGCCCCGCAGCCGGGTTTGCGGCAGTACCGCGGCGAACTCTTCGCCGCCGACCCGGGCCAACCAGTCTGTATCGCGCGGGAGCAGCCCTTCGAGACGGTGTGCGACGGTTCGGAGAACTTCGTCACCGACGGCATGCCCGTGCTGATCGTTGACCGCCTTGAAGTTGTCCACATCGATGACGAGCAACGACAGATCGCCGCCGTAACGCCGAGCAATCTTCAGATCTCGCCTGAGCTCCAGATCGAAACAACGCCGATTGCGCACGCCGGTGAGCGCATCCGTCATTGCCCAGTGCGTCCGTTCTTCGAGCGTGGTGCGCAGCCCTTGCTCCAGGGCCAGAATGCGTTGCGCTGTCATGAGTCGCGCGATCAGTTGAGGCGCGGGCATGTGCTTGCTCACGTATTCGTCCGCCCCCGCATGGAGGCCGATGAGGATGTCCTTCTCGGAATCCTGGGAAGATCGCAGAATGATGTATACGTAACCCGGCAGGACTCGCGCGGCGCGAATGGCAGCGCACAATATCAACCCGTCGATCTCCGGCATTTCGCGATCCAGGATGACAATCTGACAGCCCTCGGACTTGACGGTGGCGAGAGCTTCGATGGCCGTATGAGCGCCCACTGTCGGATAGCCTGCCTCGCCCACCACACGGCGTAGGCTTTCCACGAATTCAGGATCGCGATCGACGATCAACACTTTGGCAGTCCGTACGTCCTGCCGGACTGCGAGAGGGGTGATCAACGAATCGTCAAAACTCTGTGGTTTCAAAGGCGGCATCAGCTGACCTCCGGAATACTGGCGCCACGCAGGTGCTCGGATGTAAGCGGTCTAGCCGATACCCTTGCTCGCCTGCTGTGGATCGGCGTCCAGAACGCGCTTCATCAGGCTTCTTCCTACAGCAGGGCGTCTTGCACGCGATGGCGTTCGTGCTCAGCGCTTGCCAAAAGGGCATTCCACGGTGGACCGCTATCAGTTCTGGTGCATTCGCGGAAAAGCGCATTGGCATCAATCGCCAGCGCCCGATCCCAAAGTTGTTTCAGCGACCAGTTGCCGCGATGAGCGCCACGCCCGAATGAGAACTGCCGCTTACGAATTCGATTTGCCAGCTCGATGCCAGCGAAGGTGATGGCCGCAGTTTTGAATGACTTCAAGCCCAACATTGAAGCGCAGCGGCGTTTGATCGCGCGGTGGTCTTGTTCGACGATGTTGTTGAGATAGCGGCAACAACGAACAACGACCGGTTTCCATTTTGCATCTTCGTTCGCGAGCAACCGCAACGCCCGGTGGCTCGCGGCATTGCCATCGAGATTCACCTTTCGCGGCCATCCGATCGATTTGCACGCACGGCCTTGCGGAAGAACTCCTGCGCAGCATCCATGCCGCGATCCGCGCGCAGGAGCGATGCGACGGAATTGCCGTCCTTGTCGACCGCCCGATACAGATAGTGCAGTCCGCCACGGACGGAAACCGCAGTCTCGTCCATGCGCCAGGAGGAATCCACTGGCCGTCGCAAAACGATTCCAGCGCTTTTCGAACTCCGGTACGTATCGCAGGACCCATCGCATGATTGTCGTATGGGAAACGACGATACCGCGCTCCGCCATCATGGCGGCCAGGTCTCGATAGCTCAGCCGATAGGTGATGTACCAGCGGACACAGAGCTCAATGGTCTCGGTTTGGAATCTGCGGCCTCGATAGATCGGGTCGCGCTCGATTGGCTGAGTCATTCTGCCTCCTTTAAATGGCATGAATTCCTCCCCTACTTCCGCCAATGCACCAGAACCTCGAAGTACCTCCGCGCGAGTGAGACTGCGTGAGAAGGTACGAGACGGCTTGAGAAACTAAAACGCTGAGAATCGCCCGATTTTCAGCGTTACTGAGACGGCATGAGATGCCGTGAGAAAAGTAATTGGCGGAGAGAGAGGGATTCGAACCCTCGAAGGGCTTTTGGCCCTTACACCCTTAGCAGGGGTGCGCCTTCGACCACTCGGCCATCTCTCCGGGGGGCGCAATCATAAAGACCCGGAGAGGCCTTGGCAAAAATGGATCGAGAATCGCTCTAGGCGGGCAAGGTTTCCCGTGGGGCGGGCTGCTCGGTTGTCGGATGCGGCGCCGTCGCCTGGCCGGCCGGCCGCGACCGTTCTTGATGCGCTCGAAAATCTCTTCGCGGTGAACAGCCACGTGCTTCGGCGCATTGATGCCGATTCGCACCTGGTTGCCTTTCACACCGAGTACCGTCACGGTGACGTCTTCGCCAATGACAACTGATTCGCCAACTCGTCGCGTCAAAATCAGCATATTGAGGGCCCTCCACGGAGCCTCTTTGTTTATCTGCCGCCCGGACCCCCGCAAACGCGGCAGAACAGCGGTGCGGAACATTACCACTTGAATACCACCCGGTCACGTGGCTATGCCTCATAACGCGACGGACAGTCCCAGATCTTCATGCAGACATTTGACACAACTTTCCAGCGCCGATTCCGGGACAGCACCGCAATTTTGATTTCCGAAGTGGAAATGAGTAGCGCTTTCACGCCTTGCCGCGCAAGTGATTCAAAGAGTTGCGTCGCAACTCCGGCGTGTGAACGCATTCCAACTCCGACGATCGCGAGTTTGGCGACCGTGTCATCGGCCGACATCCGCGCGTCCATTGAATTCCGCCGTTATGTTTCGAGCGAGTCGCTGCGCTTCGAGAAAATCATCGCGATGTACGGTGAACGACAAATCCTTAAGGCCATCCCGGCCGGTCGCCAGCACGATCATGTCCACCTCGATGTTGGCGGCCGAGATCGGCCTGAGCACGCGCGCCACGCAGTCGGCGGTGTCGGGCAGGCCCGGAGATCGTGATCTGCGCTTCATCACGATTGAACGCAATGCCGGAGATGAGTGGGGCTTCCACGTTGGGATCCTCCTTGCAGATCAGCGTGCCGGGTCCGGGCCGGAAAGACGACAGCACTCGCAGCGGAACGTTGTATTTGGCGGCGAATTCGACCGACCGCAGATGCAGCACGCGCGAGCCCTGGCCGGCGAGCTCGAGCATTTCCTCGAAAGAGATCCGGGACAACAGCCGCGCATCGGGACACGAGGCGCGGATCCGTGGTGTAGACGCCATCCACGTCGGTGAGGATCTGGCACTCGTCCGCCTTGAGCGCCACCGCCAGCGCCACGGCGCTGGTGTCCGAGCCGCCGCGGCCGATGGTGGTGATGTCGCCCTCGTCATCGACGCCCTGGAAACCGGCCACCACCGGCACTTCGCCCGCGTCGAGCGCCTGCCACGCAGTCGCTGCGATTTCCACTGCGGTGATGCGCGCGCGCCGATGCACGCTGGTGGTTCGCACGCGCACCTGGCTGCCGGTGAAGGATCGCGCGGGAATGCCGCGTTCGCACAGCGCCATGGCCAGCAGCGCGATCGACACCTGCTCGCCGGTGGATAGCAGCACGTCCATTTCACGCGCATTCGGTTCGCGCGCGATGCCGGCGGCGAGGTCGACCAGCCGGTCGGTGTGATCGCCCATGGCGGAGACGACGACGGCGATGCGATCGCCGCGCGCGCGCACGGCGGCAACCTTTTCCGCCACGCGCTGGATCAGCTCGACCGAGCCGACCGAGGTGCCGCCATATTTCTGGACGATGGTGCGCGTGTTCACGCACCCGAGCTTAGCGCGAACGAACCCTTCGACGCTGGCGAGCGCCGCGCCGAGCGCGGCCGGGTTGTTGCCGCCGGCCTGCGCGAAGTCCGGCCGACCGCCGCCCTTGCCTCCCACCTGGCCCGCGACATTGCCGACGAGCTCGCCTGCCTTGACCTTGCCGGTCTGGTCGGCCGTGACGCCCGCCACCAGAGTGATCTTGTTAGTCGCGTCCACCGACGCGAGCACGATGACCGCGCTCTTGAGCTTGTCCTTGAGCTGGTCGACTGCGTTGCGCAGCGCGCCGGCGTCGGCGCCGTCGACCTGCGCGGCGACCAGCTTCACGCCCGCGATGTCGCGCGCGCTGGCGGAAAGATCCGTGCCCTGCCCGCTCGCGAGCTTGTCCTTGAGCTGGCGGTTTTCCTTTTCGAGCTGGCGGATGCGCTCGAGCGCATCGGTGACCTTTGCCTTCACGTCATCGCGCGCGCCGCGCACCAGGCCCGCGATTTCCTTGACGAGCTGGTCGGTGTGCTCGACGTAGTCGAGCGCGCCTTCGGCGGTGATGGCTTCGATGCGGCGCACGCCCGCCGCCACGCCGCCTTCGCTCAGGATCTTGAAGAAGCCGATGTCGCCGGTGCGCGCGACATGGGTGCCGCCGCACAGCTCCATCGAAAAGTCGCCCATGCGCAGCACGCGCACGTCCTTCTCGTACTTCTCGCCGAACAGCGCGATGGCGCCCTCGGCGACGGCCGCGTCGTAGGGCATCTCGCGCGTCTCGGCCGGCGGCGTTCGCGCGGATCTCCGCGTTGACCAGCCGCTCGATCTGGCGCAGCTCCTCCGGCGTGATGGCCTGGAAATGCGAGAAGTCGAAGCGCAATCGATCGGGCGCGACCAGCGAGCCCTTCTGCTGGACATGCGTGCCCAGCACCTTGCGCAGCGCTGCGTGCAGCAGATGCGTGGCCGAGTGATTGGCCATGATGGCCTTGCGGCGCGCGGCGTCGACCTTGGCGGCGAGCTTGTCGCCGACGCGGATTTCGCCCTTCTCGAGCTTGCCGATGTGCGAATACGCCGCGCCACGCTTCTGCGTGTCGGCAACCACGAAGTGCGCGCTGACATTGCCCAGCTCGCCGGTGTCGCCCACCTGGCCGCCGGACTCCGCATAGAAAGGTGTGCGGTCGAGGAAGACTTCGCCCTCATCGCCCGCCGCGAGCGCCGGTACCGCGGCTCCGCCCTTGAGCAGCGCCACCACCTGGCCGACGTCGGAGACGCCTTCGTAGCCGAGGAATGCGGTCTTGCCCTCGACCTTCACGCCCGCGCTCATGTCCATGCCGAACTTGCTCGCCGCCTGCGACTGCTCGCGCTGCTTCTGCATGGCGGCTTCGTAGCCGGCGCTGTCGATGGCCAGCCCGCGCTCGCGCGCGATGTCGTTGGTGAGGTCGACCGGGAAGCCGAAGGTGTCGTAGAGCTTGAACACCGTCTCGCCGTCGATGGTCTTGTTGGCGGCCAGCTTCGCGATGGCCGCATCGAGGATGACCATGCCGGTCTCGAGCGTGCGCGCGAACTGTTCGCCTTCCTTGAGCAGCACGTCGCGCACGCGGGCCTGCTTTTCCACCAGCTCGGGGAACGCCTCGCCCATCACCTTGACCAGCGTGGGGACCAGCTCGTTGAAGAACGTCGGGCTCTTGCCGAACTTGTGGCCGTGACGCATGGCGCGGCGCGCGATGCGACGGAGCACATAGCCGCGGCCTTCGTTCGACGGCACCACGCCGTCGCAGACCAGGAAGCTGCAGGCGCGGATGTGATCCGCGATCACGCGCAAGCTTGGGTTGGTCAGTTCCTTCGTGTCGAGCAGTCGCGCGGCTTCGCGAATCAGGTCGACGAAAATGTCGATGTCGTAGTTGTTGGTGACGCCCTGCATCACCGCGGAGACGCGTTCGAGACCGGCGCCGGTATCCACCGACGGCTTCGGCAGCGGCGTGAGCTTGCCGTCGGCCGAGCGGTCGAACTGCATGAACACCAGGTTCCAGATCTCCACCCAGCGATCGCCGTCGGCGTCGGGCGAGCCCGGGGGTCCGCCAGGGATCTGCGCGCCGTGGTCGAAGAAGATTTCGCTGCACGGACCGCAGGGGCCGGTTTCGCCCATCTGCCAGAAGTTGTCGGAGCCGCCGCCAGGCTTGTCGCCGATGCGCACGATCTTCTCGGCCGGCAGGCCGATCATCTTGTGCCAGAGGTCGAAGGCCTCGTCGTCGGTCTGGTAGACCGTGACCATGAGGCGCGCCGGGTCGATCTTCAGCGTGCCGGTGACGAAGTCCCAGGCGAAGCGGATCGCGTCCTTCTTGAAGTAATCGCCGAAGGAGAAGTTGCCCAGCATCTCGAAGAAGGTGTGATGCCGGGCGGTGTAGCCGACGTTCTCGAGATCGTTGTGTTTGCCGCCGGCGCGCACGCAGCGCTGGCTGGAGACCGCGCGCACGTAGTCGCGCTTGTCACGCCCCAGGAAGCAGTCCTTGAACTGCACCATGCCGGCATTGGTGAACAGCAGCGTCGGGTCGTTGCCCGGGACGAGGCTGGAGGACGGGACCACGGTGTGGCCACGTTCACGGAAGAATTCGAGGAAGGCACGACGGACGTCCGCCGCACTCATGAAAGGCGGTTTCTGAGGCATGGAATAGAGGGTTAGGGCTTTAGCTGTCGGAATCGGGTTGCCCGCCGTCGTCGACCTCGAAGTCGCCGTCCAGCGCAGCGCGGATATGATCCGTTGAAAAGCCCCGGTATTGCAAAAATCTGGCCTGCCGAGCCTTTTCCTTCCAGTCCTTGGGCACCTTGGGCCCGAATTTCCGGGTCCGGGTTTCCCGGGCCAGCCGGGCGAAGTCAGTCCCGCCATTCGCTGGGTCCGCGGCGGCCTCTCGATCAGCGTCCTCGGCAACCCCGGCGCGGCGCAATTCCTGGCGGATGCGCGCCGGGCCCTGGCCGCGCCGCACGCGCTGTGCGGACAGGTTCTGGCCGAAGCGCTGCGTCGTCCAGGACCTTGGCAGCCTTGAGTTCGACCAGCGCGTAATCGACGGCCTCGCGCGTGAAGCCCGCGCCCGGTCAGCTTTCGATCGAGATCGGCGATCGAAAAATCACGCCGTGCCAGCAGACCGATCGCCGCCAGGTGCGCGGCATTGGGATCCGCCGCGCGTGCTGGCTCGAGCGTCTTCCTTCCGGCCGGGCGTCGCATTGCGTCTTATTGCGGTCGACGCCGTGATAGACAGGTTTCCCGGCGCGAAATGCGCAGCGCACGCTGGCGAAATTGCGCACGTCACGCGCGGGGTCGACCGTGAGCACGACCAGGTCGGCGTCGAGCCCGGGCGCGACGCGCCCACGCCGCGCCGATTCATTCCAGCGTTCGGCCGGCGCCGTGGTGAGCGACGCGAGAATCTGCATGGGCGAGAGGCCGGCCTGCGCCATGAAATGGTATTCGTCAGTGGGATCGTATTCGTGCATGTACCCCACGTCGGTGCCGAAGAGCACCTGCCCGCCCGCCTCGGAAAAGCTCCGCAGCTCCTGCAGCGTGGCGCCGACCAGTTTGTCGATGACTTCAGGCGGCACATCCATCCTTGCGCAGCTCGTAGGGCCAGAGCTTGAACGTGGGAATGACCGACATGTGCTTTGCCTTCATTTCGCGCGATCACGCCCGCGTCCCACGGCTGAGGCTCACCCAGCGTGGTGTGCACGAGGATGTCGACGCCGGCCGCCAGCGCGCCCCGAACACCATCGAGGCTGGTCGGATGGGCCAACACCAGTTTGCCCCGGGCGTGAGTTTCTTCCGCGGCCGCGCGCGCCACTTCGATCGACATGAAACGCTGGACTCTTCATGTCCGGCGAGGTGTGCAGGAAGAGCTTGGTGCCGTCCGCGCCGCTGGCGAGGTTCTGGCGCACATCCTCGCGCGCCTCGGCGGCGTTTTTCGGCTGCCGCTGCATCTTCGCGAGCATCTCGGGCGGCAGATCGCGCAGGTAGAACGGAATGCCATCGGGCGGATACAGCGCAATTCCCGCGGTGAGAATTCGCGGGCCGCGGATCTCACCTTTCTCGATGCGCTCGCGCAGCGCAACGGTGTTCGTGACATCCGAGCCGGTATCGAACACGGTGGTGAAGCCGTAGCGGGTCAGCATGGCCTCGAGTTGTCGGGTGAGCCCGGCCGCTGGAGCGTGGGCCGCATCGTTCCAGGCCGCTTCCATGAAATGCACGTGGCTGTTCTGGAAACCCGCCGTCACGACTCCGCCGCTGCATTCGGAGATCCGTGCGCCCTTGGGAATCTGCACGATGTTCCTGGGGCCGGCGGCGACGATCTTGCCGCCCCGGATGACGACCACGGCATCGTTGATTGCCGGAACGTCAGGCGCGGAATACAGCTTCCCCGCTTCGAGAACCCAGGTATCTGCGGCCGTAGCAGGCGAGAAGACGCCGAAAGCCAGCAGGAGCGACAGTAATCCAGTGCGGCTCATGTTTTACCTCGTGGCGGCGGCGGACATGCGCCTCGAGTTGGAGGGGACAGACCTGAAGTCTGTCCCCACCTGTTCCAATTGTCAGTCGTTTCCGCCGACGCTCTTGAGCTCCGGACGCTGCTTGGACGGCGGCAGCAGTTTGACGCGGATCTGGTCTTCGATTTCCTTGGCGAGTTCCGGGCGGCCCTTGAGGAAATCGCGGGCGTTGTCCTTGCCCTGGCCGATACGTTCGCCCTTGTAGCTGTACCAGGCACCGGATTTTTCGATGATGCCCTGGGCCGAGCCCATGTCGATGATTTCGCCTTCGCGCGAAATTCCCTTGCCGTACATGATCTCGAATTCGGCCTCGCGGAACGGCGGGGCGACCTTGTTCTTGACGACTTTGACGCGCGTCTGGTTGCCCACGACTTCTTCGCCCGACTTGATGGCGCCGATGCGGCGGATGTCGAGGCGCACCGAGCTGTAGAACTTGAGCGCGTTGCCGCCGGTGGTGGTTTCCGGGTTGCCGAACATGACGCCGATCTTCATGCGGATCTGGTTGATGAAGATGACCATGGTGTTGGAACGCGAGATGTTGCCGGTGAGCTTGCGCAGCGCCTGCGACATGAGGCGGGCATGCAGACCCATCTGCGGCTCGCCCATTTCGCCTTCGATTTCCGCCTTGGGCGTGAGCGCGGCGACGGAGTCGATGACCACGAGGTCGACCGCGTTGGAGCGCACCAGCATGTCGGTGATCTCCAGGGCCTGCTCGCCGGTGTCCGGCTGCGAAACCAGCAGATCGTTGACGTTGACGCCGAGCTTCTCGGCATACGACGGATCGAGCGCATGCTCGGCGTCGACGAAGGCCGCCGTGCCGCCGAGCTTCTGGATTTCCGCGACCACCTGCAGCGTGAGCGTGGTCTTGCCGGAGGATTCCGGGCCGTAGATTTCGATGACGCGGCCGCGCGGCAGTCCGCCGATGCCGAGCGCGATGTCCAGGCCCAGCGAGCCAGTGGAGACTGCTTCCACGTCGTATGAGGCGGCGGCGTCGCCGAGACGCATGACCGAACCCTTGCCGAATTGCTTTTCGATCTGGCCCAGCGCAGCGGAGAGCGCCTTTTTGCGGTTGTCATCCATCGCGAAATCCCCTTTGCAAAGCGAGCGTTTTTGGTGAACGAAGAAGCTATCAAAGCGGGCTGTATAAATCCACAGGAATTTCTCCCCAAACGCCTGTATTTCTAGGCATACAGTGGCCACGATTCGACCACACTGTATATCGATCCCGACTCGCCGCGACGACTCTGCATCAGCACGAATCGATCGCAATCGACGATGAACGGCGGCGTGAGCGGGCGCGGAAATCCACACGCGACGGCCTGCGCCGGCTTGACCTTTCGCGCCAGTGTCAGATGTGCACGGAACGGTTTGACGTCAGGAGAAAAATTCCGCGGCCATGCATGCTCTGCCGCGAGCTGCTCGTGCCAGAGCACGCGCAGGTTCTGATTGGGAATTGTCGGGCGCAGTCGCACACAACACGCCCGGCTTCGCCCAGTGCTCCAGTGCATCGAACCGCAGCGTGGCGCGCTTGCCACGAATCCCGGCGACAATCTCCTTGAGTGGCGCGAGTCTCTCCGGCGCCACAGCACCGATGAAACACAAGGTCGCGTGAAAATTTTCCGGCGGCACCCGCTGCGCACCCAGCAGGGAAATCAGCGGCGCCGCCTGTTCGGCCAGCGCCGCGCTTTGCCTGGCGGCGGGAGCCAGCGCAAAGAAAAGCCGCAGCGTGCCCGACGGACTCTGCACCGGGTGTTATGCGGGTTGTGGTTGTGGCAGCGCGCGTAACAAGTTGAGCGCGTATTCCACCGACTGGCGCCGCACGGCATCGCGATCGCCATCGAATTGGATAAGGTGACCCTGGCACTCGAGGCGGTCGACGAGCTTCTGCGCCAGTGCGAACCACACCGTGCCCACGGGCTTGCCGGATACGGCACCTCCCGGTCCCGCGATACCACTCACCGCGATCGCCACGTTCGCACCGGTGCGCTCGAGCGCGCCCTCGGCCATGGCGCGCACCACGGCATCACTCACCGCGCCTTCGCTCTCGATGAGTTTCTCGGGAACTCCGAGATCGCGCGTCTTGGCGGCGTTCGAATAACAGACGAAGCCGCAGTCGAACCAGTCGGAGCTGCCGGCGATGTCGGTGCAGAGCTTGGCAATCCAGCCGCCGGTGCATGACTCGGCGGTGGCCAGAATGCGGTTCGCCTCGAGCAGCCGGGCGCCGACGTCCCGACTCAATCCGGCAAGCGTGCTGTCCGTGGGCACGTTCATGCGCGGATTCTAACCACCACGATCAGCGGAAGATGCCTTTCTCGAGAATGGTGCCATGTCCTACAGGGCGGCCGACGCTCAGCCACACGCTCCAGGAATCCGTCGACGTCGCTCCGACGCCTAAAGTCAGCGGCCCGACCACTGGTCCGTCCGGTCAGGAACAACGAACCGCCATAGATGCCTTCGGATTCTTCGTCATCGATGCGGTCATACACTCCGCCGCCCACCAACTGCACGCCCGCGTACAGCGCATGGTTGCGCAGGGTCATGATGTCCTTGATGTTCCAGAGATAGCTCGTGCCCAGCGTCCAGTAACCGCCAACCCGCATCTCGCCGAGTTCGAATCCCGGGAAGCTTTGCGGTCCGCCAAGCGTGAAGGCACGATCGGGTGGCAGATCGCCGGTCAGATCGGAACCGCCCGCCAGCGTGATCCACCAGATATTGCGGCGCCAGGGCACGGCAACGCCCACTCCCAGCTCGGCACGTTGCCAGTCGCGATCTCCGCCGAGGGAATCCTCGGAGCTGAGATATTCGAGCGCGGCGGCAAACCCGCGCGACGGCGCAAATGCGGTGTCGCGGCTGTCGTATTCGGCGCTGGCCACGATGCCCGCATCGGTCGGGCTCGACTCCACCAGCAGGGGCGAACCCACGTCGACTTCGATATTGCGCTGGTCGTACAGGTAGCCCAAGCGCGCCTGCGCGTATCGACCGAAGTTCGCGCCAAAATCTGCCTGGGCGAAGGCATCCCGGAACTGGTAACGGGCCACGCGTTCGTCGTCGAGGAAAATATTCTCGAAGGTCCGCGAAAACGCCACGCGTGGTTCGACGAAGAAGCGGTGCGCCTGGTCCACGGGCTGGAAGAGGCTGGTGGACAGCAGTGTCTCGCCACCGAACAACACCTCGTTGCGCCACTCGGCGCCCAGGCTGTTGACCCAGGTGCGTACGTGACGGCCGTACAGCGCGAACTCCAGGTCGCCGTCGGAGGAAGTGTACAGTCCCAGGTCCGCCTTGAGGTAGTTAGGCCCCCAGCTCTTCTCGCGCGGCAGCCAGGTGAGGATGGACGCCTCAGGGTCACCTTCCAGCCGGTAGCCCACGGAGTCGAAATCCCGCAACACCGCCATGCGCTGCGCTTCCGTGCTGAGCGCCGTGCTGTCGACCTTGTCGCCGGCCTTGATGTTGTCGCGACCCGCCAGGTACTCCGGATTGACGCGCTCCAGGCCTTCGTAACGCACCTCGGCGAGCCGCACCTCGAGATCCTGCGACCGGGTCACCTTCGCGCGCCACGCCGCGTATTGCTCCGCGGGTACGGCGTACTTCGCGAGTTCGGCGGTGTGTTCGCGCGCGGCCGCTTCGCCCAGCGGAACCGTGTCGGGTACGCGTTCAAAATCGGCGGTGGTGATGTCGCCCATGTGCACGTCGATACGGATGTCGCCTTCCCTGATGGTCTGCAGCTGCAGCGTCTCGTTGGCCTCGATCATCACGTCCATGGTGCGCGACAGCAGCTGCGTGGCGGTGCGCAGGCGCTTGGGGTCGATGGGAAGCTCTACCAGGTTCACCACGATCACGTGGTCCGCGCACAGGTCGCGTGCCACATCGATCGGAATGTTCCGCACCAGGCCGCCGTCGTTGAGGATCTTGTCGTCCATCAGCACCGGTGCGAAGGCGCCGGGAATGGCCATGCTGGCGCGCATGGCGGTGGCGAGGTCGCCCTTGTCGAGCACCACCATGCTGCCGGTCACCATGTCGGTGGCCACGGCACGGTACGGAATCGGCAACTTGTCGAATTGATCCGTCAGGCGCGCGGTGGCGACGTAGCTGCGCAACAGGTCTTCGATGTTGCTGGTATTGACGAGACCGCCGGGCAAGAGGATGCCATCGGGAGTAATGCCGAGCTCGAAGTCATTGCTGTAGGTCGCGCCGTCGCGCTTCTGTTCGATGGGCTCGAGGTCGCGCCGTCCCTGGCTGCCGACCACTTTCTTCCAGTCGATGGTGGTGACGAAAGTTTCGAGATCCTTCGCGGGAATGCCCGAGGCGTAACCGCCACCCACCAGCGCGCCCATGCTGGTGCCCGCGATGCAATCGATGGGCACGTGCATTTCTTCGAGCACCTTGAGTACGCCCACGTGCGCGCCACCCTTGGCGCCGCCACCGGCGAGCACCAGGCCAATGCGCGGACGGCCGCTGGCCGCTGCGGCCTGGTCGTCGGCGCGGGCCGGACCTGGTGCTGCGGCGAAAATCGCGGCGGCGAGGGACAGCGCCCCGAAGGCGCGCGGTAAAGGCACAGAGAGTTTGGGCATCATGCCGCCAATCTGGTCTCTCGGCAGGGTCAGCGCCATAGGCCCTGCGGGCATCGACACCCTGCACCACACCTGCCCAATTGCCGCGGGCCATCGCATAATCCGGGCCCGCTTTCCTCGCGAGAAAACCCGTCTTGAATTCCACGCGAGAAGCCGCCTCGCCGCACACCCCGATGATGCAGCAGTACCTGCGCATCAAGTCCGAACATCCGCACTCGCTGCTGTTCTACCGGATGGGCGATTTCTACGAGTTGTTCTACGACGATGCGCGGCGCGCGGCCAAACTCATCGACATCACGCTGACCTCGCGCGGCCAGTCCGCGGGTGAGCCCATTCCCATGGCGGGTGTGCCCTATCACAGCGTCGACACCTATCTTGCGCGCCTGGTGCGCAAGGGCGAGTCCGTCGCGATCTGCGAGCAGATCGGTGACCCCGCGAAATCCAAGGGTCCGGTCGAGCGCCAGGTGGTGCGCGTGGTCACGCCGGGCACCGTCACCGACGATGCCCTGCTCGAACAGCGGCGCGAAACCTTGTTAGCCGCGGTCACCCGCCGGCCCGGGAAAGATGGCGTGTCGTTCGGCCTCGCGTGGCTGGATCTCGCCGCGGGGCGCTTCACCGTGCTCGAGGCCGATGGCGAAGCGGCGCTGGACGCCGAGCTGGAACGCCTCAAGCCCGCCGAGCTGCTGATTCCGGAAGATCATGCGCGCGAACTGGGCGCGCTGGTCGACGGCGCGGCGCGCGTGCGGCCGCCGTGGCACTTCGAGCTGGCGAGCGCCTCGCGCCTGCTCACCGACCAGCTGGGTACACTCGACCTGCGCGGCTTCGGCGCAGACGACCTGCCGCTGGCCATCTCGGCCGCGGGCGCACTGCTGCAGTACGTGCGCGAGACGCAGAAGACCGCCCTGCCGCACATCACCCGCCTCGTCGTCGAAGAACGCGGCGATGCGCTGCATCTCGATGCGGCCACGCGCCGCAACCTGGAAATCGACGCGTCGCTGTCGGGGCAGGATTCGGCCACGCTGTTTGCGCTGCTGGATTCGACCGCGACACCCATGGGTTCGCGGCAGCTCCGCCGCTGGTTGAACCGGCCGCTCACGGATCAGCAGGAACTGCGGCGCCGCTACCAGGCGCTGGCGCTGCTGGTCGACGCACGGCGCTTCGAAGGCTTGCGGGAGCCGCTGCGCGCCATCGGCGATGTCGAACGCATCCTGTCGCGCGTGGCGCTGCGCAGTGCGCGGCCGCGCGATCTCACCGCCCTGCGCGCCTCGATCGTCGCGCTGCCGGCGCTGCGCGCGGTGTTACGGCGCATCGAGGCGCCACTGATCGTGGAGCTCACGGCCTCGGTGGACGAACACCCGCGACATTGCGGACCTCCTGCAACGCGCCATCGCGGAAGAGCCGTCCGTGGTGCTGCGCGACGGCGACGTGATCGCCGCGGGCTACGACGCCGAGCTGGACGAACTGCGGCGCATCGCCTCGCACACCGACGAATTCCTGCTCGAGCTCGAGCAGCGCGAACGCGAGCGCTCGGGTCTATCGTCACTCAAGCTCGCCTACAACCGCGTCTCGGGCTTCTATATAGAAGTGAACCGGTCGCAGGCGGACCGGGTGCCGGCGGACTACATCCGCCGCCAGACGGTGAAGAATGCCGAGCGCTTCATCACTCCCGAGCTCAAGAGCTTCGAGGACAAGGTGCTCGGGGCGCGCGAAAAATCGCTGGCCCGCGAGCGCGAGCTCTACGAAGAAATCCTGACGCAGCTCATCGACCGGCTCGGGGCACTGCAGGCAACGGCGACTGCCCTGGCAACGCTCGATTGCCTGGCAGCGCTCGCCGAACGCGCCGCGCAGCTGGGCTGGACCGAGCCCACGCTGGTCGCCGAGTCACGGCTCGAGATCCGCGGCGGACGTCACCCGGTGGTGGAACATTTCATCGCCACGCCGTTCGTGCCCAACGACCTCGTGCTCGACGCCGGACGACGCATGCTCGTCGTCACCGGCCCGAACATGGGCGGCAAGAGCACCTACATGCGCCAGGGCGCGCTGATCGTGCTGCTGGCCCACATCGGCAGCTTCGTGCCCGCGGAGCGCGCAGTGCTCGGGCCCATTGATCGCATCTTCACGCGCATCGGCGCCGGGGACGACCTGGCCGGCGGCCGTTCCACCTTCATGGTGGAAATGACCGAGGCCGCGAACATCCTCAACAACGCCACGGACAAGAGCCTCATCCTCATGGACGAGATCGGCCGCGGCACCAGCACCTTCGATGGCCTGTCGCTGGCCTGGGCCGTGGCACGGCACATCGCGCGCGTGAATCGCAGTTTCACGCTGTTCGCGACTCACTACTTCGAGCTCACGAACCTCGCCAACGAAATCGAGGGCTGCGCGAACGTGCACCTGGACGCCACCGAACATCGCGATGGCATCGTGTTCCTGCACGCCGTCAAGGAAGGCCCGGCGAGTCGCAGCTACGGCCTCGCGGTCGCGCAGCTCGCCGGCGTGCCGCGCGAGGTGATCGCCGCGGCGCGCGAGTACCTCGCGGCGCTGGAATCCGGCGCCGCGCATACGACGCCCGGTTCGGCGGCGCTGCCCGCACCGCGCGGCCGGCGCACCATCGCGAACACATCGCAGGCCCAACTACCTCTCGAGCCTCCGCCCCCGCCGCCGGTCGATCCACGGCTGCAGGAGCTCGAAGCCGCGCTGCGCGCGGTCAGCGTCGATGATCTTTCGCCGCGGGCTGCGCTGGACTTGATCTACAAGCTGCGTGCCCTGATCAGCTAGCTACCAATCCCGAACGGCGTCATCAAGACGCAACTCGCGACAGATATCAGGAAGTTAGGTTAGGCTTCCGAAAGCGGTCCAAGAAAAAAAACCGCGCGGTTCATCTGGGAGTAGTCGATGCGGAATCTCACGCGCGCCCTCATTTTGGGCGGCCTTTGCCTTGTCGTTGTTACCGCCGCCCAGGCGCAAACCATAGAACGCTACGCCGGAGGCGCACGCCTCGTGAACTCTCCTGGCCTGCAGACGCCGTTGATTCCCGGCGAAATCGCGCTGGCGCCCGACGGCCGTCTGTTCGTAATGCACGATGCGGACGGCAGCATTTACCGCTTCGATCCCGCGACCCGGACGGCCACCCTGATGCCCGAGGAAGAAGTAGTGCCTCCCGACTGGCCGCCGAATCCCGGCTGGCCACCGGTGCACAAATGGTTCAACGATGTGACGGTGGACGATGCGGGCAATGTCTACGCGCGCCAGGGAAATTCCATTCGCAAACTCATGAATGGCTACGACTATTTCTTTGCCGGCTCGGACTACTCCAGCCAGAACACGCTTTGCAATGGTTCGCCGTGGTATCCGGCGAGGTTCGGCAGCATCGACGACATGGCGACCTTGCCCGGCGGCAGGGTCATCATCGCAAATGGCGCCGAGAACCTGCTCTGCATCCTTGAGCAAGGATGGTCTACCACCGATCCGACGGCGGCTGACTCGCGCGTGTTCGCCGGCCGGTCGTACGGCTTCGCGGGGTTCGAAGGCGACGGCGGCCCTGCGGAACAAGCGTTGTTCCGTCACCCGCAATCCATTGCCACAGATGCGCAGAGCAACGTGTACGTTGCCGACACCGGAAATTTTCGCATTCGCAAGTTCTCGGCCGCGGACGTCTGGATGTTGGGCAACATCGAGACCATCGCCGGCACCGGCGAGGAAGGCTACAACGGTGATGGAATCCCGGCGACTTCCGCGCAGATCACCGAAGCAAAATATCTGACGGCCGACGAGGCCGGTAATATTTATTTCTACGATACATACAATCGTCGCGTGCGCCGTGTGGATGGCAGCACCGGCCTGATTTCCACGGTTGCCGGCAACGGCGAGTGGGGCTACGCCGGAGCCGACGATGGCAGCCCGGCGACCAGCGCCGCGCTGCCGGATGTCGGCGGTCTCGCACTAGGTGTCGACGGCGGCCTGTACATCAGCGAGCGGTTCAACCATCGCCTGCGGCGCGTGGACCTTGCCACCGGCCTTATTGAAACAGTGCTCGGCAACGGCACCACGAACTACTGCGGCGACGGACCGCGCCTGCAAACCTGCATCGACCTGCCCGAAGCACTCGCCGTCGATGCGCAGGGCAATGTGTACGTCGCCGAGATGGGTAACGGCATCGTGCGCAAGGTCGACGAGGTTACCGGCACGACCAGCACCATCGCAGGCAAGGTACACGGAATCGAGTTCGACGAAATCGGCGAGATCATCAGCCCCGAGCACGGTGGTGACGGCGGCCCCGCCGTAGATGCCACGTTTGGCTCCGGTCCCTACGGTGTCGGCGTGGATGCCACCGGCAATGTCTTCATTGCAACCGGTTTCGATCACCGCATTCGCCGCGTCGACGCGGCCAGCGGCATCATCACTACCATCGCCGGCAACGGCGAGGGCAGCAGCGGCGGCGACGGCGGACCCGCGGTCAACGCCACGCTGAACATGCCGATCAAGGTGGTGGTCGCGCCGAACGGCGACCTCTATATCTCGGAGAACCACGGACATCGCGTGCGCAAGATCGACGCGGTCACTGGCATCATCACCACAGTCGCCGGAACCGGCCTGACATCCGGACCGCTCGGTGACGGCGGCCCCGGTACGCTGGCATCGCTGTCTTCACCGCAGGCACTTGCCTTCGATCGCAACGGTGACCTGCTGATCGCCGACCAGGCTCATGTACGCCTGCGCAAGCTGAACCTCACGACCGGAATCATCACCACGGTCGCGGGCAACGGGATCAACGCCTTCGCTGGCGACGGCGGTCCCGCCACGTCGGCCAGTCTGGGCTATCCACTCACCGTGGCCGTGGATGCGGCCAACAACATCTTCGTAACCACCAGTTCCTGGTTGCGTCGCATAGACGCCAACACCGGCATCATCAATCGCGCCAATGCGTCGTGGGGCATGACGACGCCGCAGGGCGATTACCTCCAATCCCCGAGTGACATGGTCTTTGGACCGGATGGCAGCCTGTTCATCGCCGACGGCGACGCGAATCTCGTGTTCCGGATTCCCGATCTGCCGCTCACACCGATGGATACCACGCCGCCGGTAATTACCCCGGAGCTCACCGGGACGCTGGGCAATGACGGCTGGTACCGCAGCAACGTGACGCTGCACTGGAACGTCGTGGATCCGGAATCCAGTTTCGAGTATCCGGGATCGACCTGCGGCATGCGCACGGTCACCACCGATACGGCCGGTGTGACCTACACCTGCACCACGACCTCAGCAGGCGGAATGGCGAGCAACTCGATCACCATCAAGCGCGACACCGTCGCGCCTGCGTTGGCATTCGGCACGGCCTCTCCGGCGGCCGATGCCAACGGCTGGCGCCAGACCGATGTTTCGGTTCCGTTCACCACCAACGACGCGCTCTCCGGCGTCTTCTCCACGAGCAGCACGAACCCGGTGGTCATCACCGGCAGCGGCACGGGGCTGAAGCAGACGGTGACGGTCACCGATCGCGCCGGCAACAGCGCGACGTTCACGACCGCGGGCTTCAACATCGACCGCGCACCGCCTGCCATCCAGGAAACCGTCACGGGACTGCTCGGTGACAACGGCTGGTATCGCGGCAACGCGCAGGTCAGCTGGACGATGACGCGACGCCGAGTCCAGCGTGAGTTCGAGCAACGGCTGCGGCGCGACCTCGGTGACCACGGATACGGCTGGTGTCACGCTTCACCTGTACGGCGACTTCCGGCGGCGGCACCGCCTCGCGCTCCGTGACCGTGAAGCGCGACGCCACCGCCGCCGCTGCTGATCTTCGGCTCGCCTTCGCCACCGCCGAACGCCTCGGGGTGGAACATGGGCGACGTGAGCATTCCCCTTCAACGCGAGTGACGCGACCTCGGGTGTGGCCTCTACCAGTTTGCCGAACCCGGTGGTCATTACGGTGCAGACGGTGACTGGGCATCGATGCGGCAGGTGGTCGTAAGCGACATCGCCGGCAACAGCGCATCCTTCGCGACGCCCGCGGTGAACATCGACCGTACCGCACCGACCGTCCAGATCGGCATCACCGGCTCGGTCGGCAACAACGGCTGGTACACCAGCGATGTTCAGATCACCTGGTCGATCGACGAAGCTCCCGGCAGCGTGATTTCGACGAACGGTGCGAGGCTGCCAGCGATCACGGCCGACACGGCGGGAGTAACCTTCAATTGCTCGGCGACTTCGGCGGGTGGCACCGCGAGCCAGTCGGTCACCATCAAGCGTGACGCGACGCCTCCGGTTCTGAGCTTCGGAACACCCTCGCCCGTCCCGAACGCCAACGGCTGGAACAAGACCAATGTGAGCATTCCGTTCACGCGCAGCGATGCGCTGTCAGGGCTTGCGTCGACCAGCGTGACGAGCCCGCTGGTGTTGAGCACCGAGGGTGCAGCGGTGACCGGCCAGGTCGTCGTGACGGACAACGCGGGCAACAGCACCACGTTCACCAGCGTGCCGCGCAACGTCGACAAGACAGTCCCTGTCGTGACGTTCGCGAGCCCAGCGGAGGGAGCGACCTACGGCTTCTACCAGGATGTGGTCGCGGACTACGCTTGCACCGACGTGTCGTTGTTGAGCTGCACGGCGCCGACGCCCGACGGCGAACTCATCAACACCCGCACCGCTGGCGCGCGCACCTTCAAAGTGACGGGCAAGGACCTGGTGAACTTCACCACGGCGGTCACGCACGCGTTCACCGTGGAATCGTTGTTCAATATCGAGCGGTCGTGGGGCCGATGAACGGGCCCCCGACACTGAATCTCGTAGCCCGGGGTTCAATCGTACCCATCCGCTGGAGACTGCCCGACGGCCGCGGCGACTACGTGTCCCACCCCGACGTCGTTCGTCTCGGCCACGGTGGGCTCACTTCAGTTGCGGTAGCGCGCCCGTCGGTGCCTCTCAATGACGCCGCCCAGGGTGCAGCGGGCCTGAGCTTCGACGAGGCAACAGGCACGTTCACCTACAACTGGCAGACCAGCTCGAGCTGGACGGGTTGCCGCAAGCTGACCATCAAGCTGCGCGACAACACGCTGCACGAGTTGCGTTTCAGGTTTCAGTAGGAAACGAGAGTCAGCGCGTTTCCAGGAATCGGCCGGTTTCCAGGAATGTGCCCACCTGGCGGGCGACGCCGGCGTTCGCCAGCATGCCCATGTGACTCACGGGCAGCGCGAGATGCGCGCTGTGGCCGGGTAGTTTGGTCTCGCTGAGTCCCACGGTGCCGTCGCAGTCTTCGTCAAAGTTGGCGAAAATGCGGCCCAGCCCCATGGGCGTGGTGCCGGCGATGATGCCGAGCTCGTTCTGACAAGCCCAGTCACGCGGTTCGCAGTCGCCTACGAGCTCGGCGTTGACCAGCGGACCGATCATCCGGCGCATCACGGCATTACGCGCCACCGCCCGGGCCGAGCGGCTGCCGTTGAGCGGCGAGCCCAGGATCACCACGCGGCCCGGACGCTCGCAGGGCCGGCTCTGGAAGTAGCGGCACAGCACCACGCCGCCGAAGCTGTGGCCGACGAAGTGGATGCGATCGGCGTCGATACGCTCGACGAAGCGCGCGAGCTGCTGCAGTGCCTGCTCCATGGAGCCGCGCACCGTCGGATAACTGAAGCGATGACCGACGATGCCGTGGTCACGCGTCGAGACGCCGGCGCAGCAGCGTGAACTCCGCACCGTTCAGCCAGAGTCCATGGACGAATACCGCCGCGGTCTTCATGAAAATGGGGACATTCCTATTTTCTTGTAACGGAGCTTTGCTGGCGGCATCGATTTCCAGCGTCGATTGTTACCATGAATGAGGAATGTCCCCTATTTTGCTCAGCTGGTCGGCGGCGGAGTGCGGACCCGGATGTGAACCTCGCGCAGCTGCTTCTCGCTGATCTCTGTGGGCGCGTCGGTGAGCGGATCGGCGGCCGTCTGCGTTTTCGGGAATGCGATGACGTCACGGATGCTGTCGGTGGCGGCCATGTGCATGACCAGCCGATCGAGGCCGAACGCGATGCCGCCGTGCGGCGGTGCGCCGAACTTGAGCGCATCGAGCAGGAATCCGAATTTGAGCTGCGCCTCTTCGGCGCCGATGCCCAACAGCTCGAACACCGCCGACTGCATGTCCTGGCGGTAGATTCGCACCGATCCGCCGGCAATCTCACTGCCATTGAGCACGAGGTCGTAGGCCTTCGCGAGCGCGCCATCGGGCTTGCCCTTGAGGGCCTCGACGTCGTCATTCACCGGGGCGGTGAATGGATGATGCATGGCCACCCAGCGCTTCTCGTCCGGATCCCAGTCGAACATCGGGAATTCGACCACCCACAGCGGCTTCCAGCCTTCGGTAGTGAGCTTCTGGTCCACGCCCACCTTGAGGCGCAGCGCGCCGATGGCGTCGCTGACTACCTTCGCGCTGTCCGCGCCGAAGAATATGAGGTCGCCATCTTTGGCGCCGGTGCGCTCGAGAATTCCCCTCACCGAGTCGTCGGACAGGAATTTCACGATGGGCGACTGCAGACCTTCCTTGCCCTTCGCCGTCTCGTTCACCTTGATGTACGCGAGACCCTTCGCGCCGTAACGCGCGACATACGCGGTGTAGTCGTCGATCTGCGAGCGCGGCATGGCGCCGCCGCCGGGAACGCGCAGCGCGGCCACGCGGCCCTTGGGGTCCTTCGCCGGGCCGGCGAATACCTTGAAGTCGCAGCCGGCGACAAGGTCTGCCACGTCGACCAGCTCGAGCGGGTTGCGCAGGTCGGGCTTGTCGGAACCGAAGCGCCGCATGGCTTCGGCGTAACCCATGCGCGGGAAGGGACTGGCCAGGTCAACGCCGATGCCGTCCTTGAAGAAGTGACGCGTCAACGCCTCCATCGTCTCCATGATCTGGTCCTGCGTCAGGAACGAGGTCTCGATGTCGAGCTGCGTGAACTCGGGCTGACGATCGGCGCGCAGGTCCTCGTCGCGGAAACATTTGACGATCTGGTAGTAGCGGTCGAAGCCCGCGACCATCAGCAGCTGCTTGAAGATCTGCGGCGACTGCGGCAGCGCGAAGAACTTGCCCGCGTGCGTGCGCGACGGAACCAGGTAATCGCGCGCGCCTTCCGGCGTGGCCTTGGTGAGCACCGGCGTTTCGATGTCGACGAAACCGGCATCGTCGAGATAGTGGCGCATGGCGCGCGTAATCTTGTGACGCAGGCGCAGACGCTTCGACATGTCCTCGCGGCGCAGGTCGATGTAGCGGTACTTGAGTCGGACCTCTTCGCTCACGTGTTCGTCGAGCTGGAAGGGCAGCGGCTCGGAACGGTTGAGGGTCGTCAGCTCACGCGCCAGCAACTCCACCTTGCCCGAGGCCAGGTTGCGCATTGGCGGTGCCTGTCGGGCGCTCGCGTACCCGGCCTTTTATTTGAATGACGAATTCATTGCGCAGCTTTTCGGCCTCGGCAAACTGGGCCTTGTTGTCGGGGTCGATCACGATCTGCAGCAAACCCTCGCGGTCGCGCAAATCCACGAAAATGACGCCGCCATGGTCGCGGCGGCGATGGACCCAGCCGGCAACCGTAACTTCTTGACCGACCAGCTTTTCGTTGACCTGGCCGCAGTAGTGAGAACGCATGAAAAGCCCGCAGGACGTGGAAAGGGCGGCGATGTTAACGGGTTGCCGGCGCCTTCGGAAAGCTCAAACTGGGCCGCCGCCCGGAGGCTGTTCAGCCCGGGTCCAGTTGCGGCACCCTACACTCCCTGGTGAATCATCGACCGGCTGACCGGTCTTACTGAATTCCTGACCCTGAGGTGATCATGTCTCGTTCCGCTTCTCTGCTGGCAGCTGTCCTGTTGATGCTCGGTTCGAACACCCAGGCGGCGACCTGGGTCGCAGGCAAGCACTATTCAGTGCTTCCCCAGGCACAGCGAACCAACGTGGCGGCCGGGAAAATCGAAGTCATGGAAGTGTTCTCTTACGGCTGCCCGCACTGTGACCAGTTCCAGCCCACCCTCAAGAAGCTCAAGGCCGCCGTGCCGAATGTCCAGATCGTGTACCTGCCGGCCTCGTGGAATACGGCGGAAAACTGGCCGCTGTTCCAGCGCGCCTACCTGACGGCGCAGGCCCTGGGTGTGGCGGACAAGGCGCACGAAGCCGTGTACGACGCCATCTGGAGGACCGGTGAGCTCGGCATCACCGAGCCCGGCTCCGGGCGCATCAAGTCAACACTGCCGTCGATCGAGGACATGGCGCGTTTCTACCAGCGTGTCACCGGCGTGAAGGCCGCCGACTTCGTGGCCGCGTCCAAGTCGTTTGGCATCGATCTCAAGATTCGCCAGGCCAATGCCCAGATCAAGACCATGCAGGTGCCGAGCACGCCAACCCTGGTGGTGAACGGCAAGTACCGCCTGAACAACGAGAACCTGCGCGGCAACGACGAGATGATCGAGCTCGTGAAGTACCTGGTGGCGATGGAAACCACCGCCGCCAAGACACCGGCCGCGCCCGCCAAGAAGCCCTGATCTAACTACGCGAAATGGGGGCAGTCCCCGTTTCCTAGCAAAAGGGGACGGGGCTGAAGAGGGGTTGTCCCGGCGCCCGTCACCCGCGCATGAATGAGTTCGCTTTTCGCCGGGCCCTTCGATCATTGTTCGCAAGTGGACGCCGCTCTTTGGGCCATGATTCGGGCGCGGCTGGGTTGATCGTTAGCACTCGCCATCATCGTGCGGGGCCTCGTGCCTAGCGTGATTAGGTAGTCCCGGCCCGCTCACTCATTCATGCACGTGTGCCGGGCGCCGGCACGTCACCACCTCAGTTCCATCCACGTTCGGAAGGAAACGTGGCCTGTCCCTGCTTGGCTAAGAAAAAGAGTCTCTAAGTTCGCCGCTTGCGCAAACTCTCGACCCGCGGCTCTTCTTCTTAGCCACCCCATGGGCGGCATGCCGCATTTGCTCTCAAGGGGGGTCGGGCTTGCGGGGTGGGTGGTCGGCGGCCGATACATGCGCATGGCGTGAGTGAGCGGGCCGGGACTACCTAATCACGCTAGGCACGAAGCCGGCCCCCGCACGGATGATGGCGAGTGCTAACGATCAATCCAACCGCGCCCGAATCATGGCCCAAAGAGCGGCGGCCCCACTCTCACGAATCCAACTAACGAAGGGCCCGGCGAAAAGCGAGCTCACGCCATGCGCGTGTGTCGGCCGCCGCTCGCGCACACCCTCAGCCCCGTCCCCTTTTGCTAGCAAATCAGGAATGTCCCCATTAACTACGTAGGTACCAGGCGTAGTCGAGCTCGCTCACCTCGGCGGAGAAGCGCGCGCATTCCTGCTGCTTGATGGCGAGGAATACCTTCAGGAATTCGGCGCCCAGCGCCTCGGAAAGAAATGCCGATGAGCCGGCACGCTGCAACGCCTCGTGCCAGGTCGCGGGCAGCGTGCGTTCCCTGACCTGCGCGTAACCGTTGCCTTCGACCGGCGGACCCGGATCCAGCCGATTGCGCATGCCGTGTTCGGCGGCCGCCAGCACCGTCGCTACCGCGAGGTACAGGTTGGCATCGGCGCCGGCAATGCGGTGCTCGACGTGGCGCGACGTGGCCGGTCCCGCCGGCACACGCAGCGACACCGACCGGTTGTTGATACCCCAGATGGGCGCGGTCGGTGCGTAACTCTGGCTGACGAAGCGGCGATACGAGTTGGCGTTCGGCGCGAATATCGCCATCGACTCGGCCATGGTGGCTTTCATTCCGCCGATTGCGTGCCGCAGCGCCGGCGTCCCGGCTGCGTCTTCGCTCGCAAACTGGTTGCTTCCCTGTGCGTCGTTGACGCTCATGTGCACGTGCAAGCCGCTGCCGGCACGCCCGGCAAAGGGTTTGGCCATGAAACACGCCAGCAGCCCGTGTTTGGCGGCCACGCCGCGCAACACGCGCTTGAACATCAGGGCCTCGTCGACCGCCCGCAGCGCGTCGTCGCGATGATGCAGCGTGATTTCGAACTGGCCCGGCGAGTACTCGGACATCAGGGTCTCGGCCGGCAGCCCCTGAGCGACGGCGGAGCGATACACATCGTCGAATACCGGCGCGAGATCGTCGAGACGCGTCAGGCTGTAGGCGTCGATCTTGTGCCGTTCACCGGCACGCCCGCCGCCCGCCGGCGCGAGGCGCCCACCCGCCTCCTCTTTGAGTAGATAGAACTCGATTTCGCAGGCGATCACCGGCGTGAGGCCGAGGCCGCTGAAGCGCTGCACCGCCCGCACCAGTGCGTGGCGCGGATCGGCGGCGGCGGGATTCCCGGCCGCATCGAACATGGTGAGCATGAGCTGACCCGTCGGCGCAGCCAGCCACGGCGCCACGGTGAGCGTGCCTGCGATGGGTCGCGCGGTCATGTCCGCATCGCCGGTGTCCCACACCAGTCCCGTGGCATCGACATCCTCACCCGTGATGTCGAGGCCGAGAATGGAGCCGGCGACCTGCCGCCCGGATTCGAAGATGCGTTGCAGTTCCTCGCGGCGCACCGCCTTGCCCCGCGGCACACCCGAGGGATCCGTGATCATGATCTGCACAGCGTGGATCTGCGGGTGCGCGTCGAGGAACGCGGCACAGCTCCGGCATTTGCGCAATCCGGACACCGTGCGTCACGGGGAGCTCCCCGTTTCGCGCAGGAAATCCTGCAGCGCCTGCAACAGGCGGTCGGCATGCGCGGTGGTGGTCACCGGAGAACACAACATCATGTTGTGGAATGGCGTGAGCAAAATGCCGCGATTCAGCAGGAACAGGTGGATGCCGTGCTCCAGGTCGGGCCAGGCGAGCAGTTCCGATTCGGCACCGGTTCGCGGTGGCTTGCCGAAACCAAACTCCAGCCGTGCGCCGACGCGCGACACGTGCCAGGGCAGCTCCCGCGAGGCGAACAGCCGGCCCAGGCCCTCGGAGAGATAGGCCGCACAGTCGTGCATGAGCTGGTAGTTAGCCGGCGTCATGACATCGTCGATGCAGGCTTCCAGGCAGGCGAGCGCCAGCGCATTGGCCGACAGCGTGGTGCCCATCCCCGAATGACCGCCGGCACGGTCGCGTTGCACGCGCCGCATGCCTTCCTCGACATTGGCCGTGAAACCGAACACCGCGCAGGGCATGCCGCCCGCGATCGCCTTGCCGCACACCCAGATGTCGGACTCGAGGTTCCGGGCGCGCGCATAGCCGCCGCGCGCGCTCGACAGCGTGTGCGTCTCGTCAACGATGAGCAGTGCGCCATGCCGCCGCGTGAGCTCGCGCAGGCGGACCAGGAATCCTTCCTCGGGCAACACCATGCCGATGTTGGTCATCACCGGCTCGGCAATCACCGCGGCCGTGCGGCCGCGCGCCAGCACTTTTTCGACCGCCGCCGTGTCGTTGAACGGCACCGCGTCGGTGGCCGCACTGACATCGTGAGACATTCCGATGAGTCCGGCGCGTGCGCGCGTGCCCCCTTCCCAGGCCCGCACCAGCGTCTCATCGACCGTGCCGTGATAACAGCCATCGAAGGCCAGGATGCGCGATCGCCCGGTGATGGCCCGCGCCCAGCGCAACGCGGCGCGGTTGGCGTCCGTGGCGGTCTGGGTCACTTGCCAGAACGGCAGGCCGAACAGTCCGGCGAGTTTCTCGCCGACCCGCGCCGCGCGCTCGGCGGGCAACATCGCGGTGATGCCCGCGGCGCCCGCCTCGGCCAGGGCGCGCGCAATCGCCGGCGGCGAATGCCCGAACATGGCGCCGGTGTCGCCGAGGCAGAAGTCGATGTAGTGATTGCCGTCGACGTCTTCGACATCGACACCCTTCGCGCGCCGCACGAACAACGGGTGCGGCGTATTCCAGTCGCGCATCCAGTGCATGGGCACACCCCCGAGCCAATGCGCAGCGCTGAGCTGCGCGAGCCGTGCCGACTCGCGATGGGTGCTACGGAAACTTTCCGCTTCGCGTGCGGCGAGCTTGCTCAGTGCTCCACTGTCGATGCCGGGCCGCCGCGCGTAATTCATGGCACAGGATCAGCGGCGCGATAGGCGCTTCGCCGTGCGCGTGGCCTTGGGTTTCGGACGCGCCGCGCCACGCTTCATCCGCTTGGCCGCTGGCTTGTCGGTCGCGGGCTTGGCCGCCTCAGGTTTGGCAGCTTCCGGCTTCGCCGTCTCGGTCTTGGGGGTTTCGGTCTTGGCCGTCTCGGCCTTGGTCTCCGTCTTGGCCTCTTCCTTGTCCGCGCCGTGCAGGTTGCGCTTGTTTTCCTTGTCCGACTTGAAGTCCGTTTCGTACCAGCCCGAGCCCTTGAGCCGGAATACCGGCGCGGACATCAGCTTGCGAAGCGCGTTCTTCCCGCAACTCGGGCATTTCGTCAGTGGCTTGTCGGTGATCTTCTGCAGTACCTCTTCCTGGTAGCCGCATTGTCGGGCATTCGTACTCGTAGAAAGGCATGTCATCCCCGGATTTTCCCGGGCGGGATTATAGCGACGGCGAGCACTCAGGCGGCGCTCTGCCGCGTAATTCCCGATGTAGAAGCGCGAGGCCATGGCGTTCGGCACCAATGACTGTTGCGGGTCCCAGGCGTAGATCTCGCCATCAGGCTGGCTGTAATAGGCCGATGTAGCACCGGATACGGCGGTTGCTGTAAGCCCCGCGTACGTCGTCGGGCGAGAGAGTCTGGGCCCGGCTCTTGTGGGGATGTGTGTGCCATTCTCCGAGCGGCTTTGCGGTCGACGGCATCTGTTCGGCGGCCGCTGAGGTATTGACGCCGCATGAATTCCTGCAACTGCCCCCGCGAGTGACCACGCTGTCAATTTCGCCGTTGGACAGAAAGATAAATCCGAAGTACTCGCGGTTCTTCGACAGAGGGCCGTACTTCGCAAATTGCGCGATCACGTGTGCATCGATGTCGTCCCGCAAACAATCGCGACTGGAGACGGTGCGGTAGCCAGGCGCCTCCTGCGCCTCAGGAGTCATCGAGGACAACCACAGAACGCAAACTACCCTGCAGCACCGGCCGACACCGAGCCTCGTCAATGCCGACTTCAGACTCATATCCATCTCCCCAGGCTTTAGACGCAGGGGCTCGCGTTTCGGTTGCGGAAGCGCGACCTGGGAGTGCAGTCGGCGTCACGGGACTCACCGTCTTTGTGCGGCGCTTAATTGTGAATTCGGTGGGATCCAGCTGAATGTTGCACAGCGGCAGTTGCTCACCATCGGTGGTGAACCTATCGAGGTGCCAGGGCGTGGCTACCAGTTCGAGGCGGAGGTGCGCGAGGTCGTGCCCCAGTCCTCGATCCGGGTGCCCATTCGCGGAATCACCGCGGCGGATGCCGCGGCGTCACTGCACTGAGTAGCGAGCGTTCCTGAATTCCAGCCCGTTGCCGTTGGCCTTCTCACGGCTGCGATCGCCAGGCACGGCGCGATAGTTGCCAAGCTGCGTTCGTGACTCCATTGCGGCCGCCACCGTCGGCGCCTCGAGATTCCACCGATAGATGTCGCCATCGGCGCTGCTATAGAAGGCGGTGTAGCAACGGATGTGTCGGTTCGCCTGTGCGCCGCGGACGTCCTCGATCGACAGCAGCGTCTGCCTCATGAAAGTGCGGATGGGTGTGCCACTCGCCGAGCACTTTGGCCCCCTTGGGGACCCGCCGGAGCGCGAAGGCGGTATTTACGACGCACTCCATCTGACCGCGACATCCAAAGTCGTGCGTCACGGCACTATCGACCCGGCCATCCTTTCGATAGATGAATCCGAAGTACTCGTATTGCGAGGAACGCGGACCGTAGATCTCGAATTGCTCGCGAACATGCAGCAGCACTTCATCTTCGAAGCATGCCGCCGGCGTCGCGTCGCCCGCCCGGGCCGAGACACTCACGGCCAACAGTATCCACGCCGGTCCGAATACGCGGAACGCATGGTGGCCTGACATGTCGAACTCCCGGTCGTTGCCTGGGGGCCTCGCGCGCCGTTTTCGGGAGCGGCGAGTGGGAGTACAGTCGGCCTCGGACGGGATTTGCCTTCTTTGTCAGGCGATTTTTCGTTCTTCGCGGAGATTTTTTTCCGATATGGACAACTCCGCCGAAGCGCGAATCTTCGAGTTCGGGGGCTTTCGTCTCGATGCTGCGAAGCGGCAGCTCGGCGGTCCGGACGGCGTGGTCGAACTGCCGTCGCGAGCGTTCGACGTGCTGCTTTACATGGTCGCCCACCCCGGCGAGCTGCTGGACAAGGCCAGGCTGCTGAACGCCGTCTGGCCGGATACGGTCGTCGAAGAAGGCCGTCTCAGCCAGTGCATCTTCGCGTTGCGACGGGCGTTCGGAGACACCGCGACCGAGCCCCGCTTCATCGCTACGGTCGCCGGGACGCGGCTATCAATTCGTGGCCGAGGTGCGCGAGTCGGCTCCGGAGACGGCGCCACCGGCAGCTGCACGGCCGGGTTCCCGGCGGATGGTCTATGCGGGCGCCGCCGCGGCGCTGCTCATCGCGCTGTTCGCCGCATTTCGATTCTGGCCCGCAGCTGCACCGCGCCAGACTTCCAGTGTCAATACGACGCTCGCGCCGGCCAGCATTGCGGTAATGCCGTTCGCCGATCTGAGCTCGTCCGGGGACATGGAATATTTCGCCGACGGACTCACCGAGGAACTCAGAAATAGTTTGTCGAAGGTGGGCGGGTTGCGAATCATTGGCAGGCGCTCATCGTCCGCGTTCAAGGGCACGAGCGACGACGCGAAATCGATCGGCGAAAAGCTGCACGTCGCAACAATTCTCGAGGGGAGCGTTCGCAAGGAAGGCGATCGCATCCACATAAAGGTGCATCTGATTCGGACCCGGGACGGTGTCATGCTCTGGGGCGAGATGTACGACCGCCATTTCGACGACGTGCTCGACATCCAGGGTTCCATCGCACGCGAAGTTGCCGCGACGCTCGCGCCCGCCGTGCGGGACTCACAGAAATCCGGGCAGCACGGATCCCTTCGACGCCTTGCTCACGCACGATGCCGAGGCTTACCGGGCATACCTGCGTGGCGTGTACCTGTTGACTCGCTCGTACGACGATGACCCGCAGCCGGCGCGCGTCGAGTTTCTGCGCGCCCTGGAGCGGGATCCGCAGTTCGCCAAGGCCTACGCCATGCTGGCGCGGACATACGAGAAGTCCGCGGAAATCGGGATCGGCGACGTTACGCAGCAAAAGTCATTGGCTTCCGAAGCCCTCGACAAGGCCTTGAAACTCGACCCGGCGATTGGCGACTTGTGGTGGGTCAAGCTGACGTTCTTCGCGCAAAAAGACAAATCGTTCGCGCACCAGGCGATACAACTCGAGCGTGCAGTCGCCGCAAACCCGACGGATATCGAGCCCATGCTGTGGCTCGCCCACACTTACCTGGTCCTGGGGAGGCGCGATGAAGCCCTGCAGATGTTTGAGCGTGCCTACGCTGCGGATCCGCTCTCGCCCATCGGCTGTCTGGAATATACGCCTGGTACGGTTATGTCGTTCCGCGGCGATCGTCAACGCATGCTCGAACTCACCGACGAGATGGAGCGCCTGATGCCGCGCGATGCCGGGTCCAGCTGGATTCGCTCCAACCTTGCATTTGCCGAGGGTCGCGCGCTCGACTGGGATCGGCACGTCGCCAGTGTGATCGAGGTCGATCCCGCGGATTACCAAAACCACGCCTGGCTCGCGCTCGACTACGGCAATGTCGGGGCATACGACGCCGCCTTTTACCACGCGCGTACCTGTTGGAAACTGGCCCCCAACAGCGCCATATGCGCGTACAGCCTGGCACGCACCGAGATGATCTCGGGAGACATCGCGGCCGCTGGAAAGACCGTGCTCGAGGCCATGACGCGTGATCCGCAAAACCCCCAGATACTGCTCGCCCAGGGAGAATTTCAGTACTACACCGGCGACTGTGCCGGTGCGCTCCGCTCGATCTCATTGGCGCGGCCGGGTTACGATCAGAAAGAAGCCGCGCTCAACCTGTTCCACTACAACGACGATGTCGCGATGTTCGCCTGGTGCCTGCGCCAGCAGGGTCAGACCGATCGCGTCGCCACGATGAGTCGCGTGTTCAACCTGCAGTTCGCTCCGACGACGACGACCGGTTTGTTCGAGAGCACACGTGCGCGTATGGCCGCGGCGATCGGCGACCGGAATACCCTCGTCGCCCAACTGCAGGCGTTCGCGAACACCCGCAGCGAGGATCTGGTGTTCACGAGGCACGAGCCGATGATCCAGCCCTGGCTGAAGGATCGAGAGGTGGTCGCGTTGCTGGACAACATCGAGGCCCGCCGCGCCGAGTGGCGGAGAGTCTTGCCCAAGTCCTCGATGCGCGTACCCGTCCCCGGAATCACGGCGGCGCCAGCCGTCGCGTCGCAGCATCACTGACATGTCGCACTCGCCGATCGCTGGTTAGCCGCGACGGAGCTCGTACTCGGGAGCGACGCGTGGGAGTACAGTGGCCGTCACGCCACCTACGTTGTTCGTGAGGCGATGTGGACAACTCCACCGAGACGCAAATCCTCGAGTTCGGGGAATTTCACCTCGATTCTGCGAGGCGGCAGCTCAGCGGTCCGGATGGCGTGATCGAAGTGCCGTCGCGAGCGTTCGACGTGCTGCTCTACATGGTCGCCCACCGCGGTGAGTTGCTGGACAAGGCAAGGTTATTGAAGGCGGTCTGGCCGACAACGGTCGTCGAGGAAGGCAACCTCAGCCAGTGCATCTTTGCGTTGCGTCGGGCGCTCGGCGACACCGCGACCGAGCATCGCTTCATCGCCACCGTACCGGGACGCGGCTATCAATTCGTGGCGCAGGTCCACGAATCGTCTCCAGGTGTTGCGCCACCTGAAATTGCGTCGCCCCGTTCACGTTGGCCGCTTTACGCGGGCGCTGGCCTGGCGCTGGCGATCGCGTTACTGGCCGCTTTCCGGTTCTGGCCCGCACCTGCGCCCGCCAGCCCGGCAAATGATGCTTCGGCACCCGTCCCGGCCAGCATCGCGGTACTGCCATTCGCCGATCTGAGCTCCACCAAGGACATGGAGTATTTCGCCGACGGCATCGCCGAAGAGCTCATGAGTAATTTGTCCAAAGTGCCCGGGCTGCGCATCATCAGCCGGCACTCATCTTTTGCATTCAAGGGAAAGAGCGACGATGTGCGATCGATCGGCGAAAAGCTGCACGTTGAAGCGATTCTCGAGGGCGGCGTACGAAAAGAAGGCGATCGCATCCGGATAACGGTTCAGCTGACTCGCACCAAGGACGGCGTCAGCCTCTGGGCCGAAACGTACGACCGACAGTTCGACGACGTGCTCGACATCCAGAGTTCCATTGCGCGTGAAGTCGCCGCAACTCTCGCGCCCGTAGTAGGGAACTCGAAAAAATCCGTACAACCCGAATCACCCGACGCCATGCTGACGCACGATGCGGAGGCCTACCGCGCATACCTGCGCGGCATGTACCAGTACAATCGCTGGATCGACCGTTACTACCGTGACCCGGAGCCGGCACGCATCGAGTTTCTTCGTGCCGTGGAACTGGATCCGCAGTTCGCCAAGGCGTACGCCATGCTGGCCCGTACCTACCAGCAATCAGCGATGCTGGAGATCGGCGATGTTGCGCAACAAAAGTCACTGGCCTCCGACGCGCTCGACAAGGCCTTGAAGCTCGACCCGGCAATTCGCGACTGGTGGTGGGTCAAGATGATGTTCGACGACAACAATGCCGCACCTTGGACGGTCTATGCGTCACATCTCGAGCAGGCAATCGCGACAAACCCGGCAGATAGCGAGCCCATGGTGTGGCTCGCCTACACTTACCTGCACTTGGCGAGGCGCGACGAAGCCCTGCAGATGTTCGAGCGCGCATTCGCCGCCGATCCGCTCTCCCCCCTTGCGACCGACGAAATAGCATGGTGGGGATACGCGTTACGCGGCGATCGTCAACGCCTGCTCGATCTCAACGACGAGATGAATCGTATGTCGCCGAACGACCCGAAGGTCAGCTGGATTCGCTCCAACCTGGCGCTCATTGAGGGTCGCGCTCTCGACTGGGACCGGTTCGTGGCCAGAGTGATCGAAGTCGATCCTGCGGATTATCAGAACCACGCCTGGGTTTCCCACGACTACGCAAGAGTCGCAGTGTTCGACGCTGCCCGTTACCACGCGCGAATGTGCACGAAGCTGCATCCGGAAGGCGGCGCCTGCGCGTACAGCATCGCGCGCGTCGCGATGCTTTCCGGCGACATCGCAGCCGCACGAAAGACGGTGCTCGATGCCATGACCCGCAATCCGCAAAGCTCCATGGTTCAGCTCGCGCAAGGAGAATTGCAGTATTTCATTGGCGACTGCGCAGGAGCTCTCCGGTCAATCGCGCAAGCTCGACCCGGGTTCGCCCGGACGGAAATTGAACTGGACCTGCGCTACCACGAAGACGGTGTCGCGATTTTCGCCTGGTGCCTGCGCCAGCAGCGCGAGACTGCCCGCTTGGCCGCTCTGAATCGAATGTTCAACGCGCAATACGCGCCCCCGGTAACCGCCGGGGTATACGAGCCCTTGCGTGCGCGCATGGCTGCGGCGACGGGCGACCGCGAGGCCCTGGTGGCTCACCTGACCGCGCTCGCGAACACCCGTTCTCCGGACTACACGTTTGTTCGGCACGAACCGATGATCCAGCCATACCTCAAGGATGCCAGGGTTGTGGCCCTGCTGGACAAGCTGGACGCGCGCCGCGCCGAGTGGCGTCGCCTCCTGCCGAAGGCGTCGACGCGCGTGCCGATCCCGGGCATCGACGCGGCAAACTAGGCGCCTACTTCTGCTTGTCGAATGCGAGCCCGTTGCCGTTCGCGTGCCCGCGGATGCGATCCCCCGGCACGAACTTGCCCGCGAGGATGGCCTGCGCCAGCGGGTTCTCCACCTGCTGCTGGATGGCGCGCTTGAGCGGACGTGCGCCATACACCGGGTCGTAACCCGCCTCGCTCAGCCGATCGAGCGCCGAGTCGTCGAGTGTGAGCTCGAGATTGCGGTCGACGAGCCGCCGTTTGAGTTGCGCCAGCTGAATGTCGACGATGGCGCGGATCTGCGCCGTGCCCAGCGGATGAAATACGCAGATGTCGTCGATGCGGTTGATGAACTCGGGCCGGAAGTTCTCCTGCACCACTTCCATGACCGCGGCTTTCATCGCGGCGTAGTTGCTCTCGCCCGCGAACTTCTGGATGACATCGGATCCCAGGTTCGAGGTCATGATGATCACGGTATTGCGGAAATCCACGGTGCGGCCCTGGCCGTCCGTGAGGCGGCCGTCGTCGAGCACCTGCAACAACACGTTGAACACATCCGGATGCGCCTTCTCGACTTCGTCGAGCAGAATCACCGCATAGGGACGCCGGCGTACGGCCTCGGTGAGATAACCGCCCTCTTCGTAGCCAACGTAACCCGGAGGCGCGCCGATGAGCCGCGCCACGGAGTGTTTCTCCATGAACTCGGACATGTCGATGCGCACCATCGACTCTTCGGTGTCGAACAGGAATTCCGCGAGTGCCTTGCAGAGCTCGGTCTTGCCTACGCCCGTGGGGCCGAGGAACAGGAACGAGCCATTGGGCCGGCGCGGATCCGAAAGCCCCGCGCGCGAACGGCGGATGGCATTGGCGACGATGCGCACGGCTTCGTCCTGGCCCACGACGCGCTTGCTGAGCGCCTCTTCCATGCGCAGCAGCTTTTCTTTCTCGCCCTCGAGCATCTTGGACACGGGTATCCCGGTCCACTTGGAGACGACTTCGGCGATTTCCTCGTCGGTGACCTTGTTGCGGACCAGCTGGGTTTCTTTGGTCTCGGCAATCGTCGCCTGAGCAAGCTTGCGCTCGAGCGCCGGCAGCACTTCGTACTGGATCTGCGCCACGCGCGTGAGGTCACCCTTGCGGCGGGCGACTTCCATCTCCTGCTTCACCTTCTCCTGCTCGACGCGCACGTCTGCCGCGCCCTGCTGCGACGCCTTCTCACTCTTCCAGATCTCTTCGAGATCGGCGTATTCCTTCTCGAGGCCGCGCAGCGTTTCCTGCAAGGTCGCGAGCCGCTTCTTGGTGGCTTCGTCCTTTTCTTTCTTGAGCGCTTCCTGCTCGATCTTGAGCTGGATGATGCGGCGCTCGAGACGGTCGAGCACCTCGGGCTTCGAATCCATCTCCATGCGGATGCGCGCACCCGCCTCGTCGATCAGGTCGATGGCCTTGTCCGGCAACTGCCGATCGGAAATGTAGCGGTGCGAAAGCGTGGCAGCGGCCACGATGGCCGGGTCTGTGATCTCGACGTTGTGATGCGCCTCGTAGCGCTCCTGAAGTCCGCGCAGGATGGCGATAGTGTCTTCCACCGACGGTTCGTTGACGAGCACCTTCTGGAAGCGGCGCTCTAGCGCGGCATCCTTCTCGAGGTACTTGCGGTATTCGTCGAGCGTGGTGGCGCCCACGCAATGCAGCTCACCACGCGCCAGCGCGGGCTTCAGCATGTTGCCGGCATCCATGGCGCCCTCGGCCTTGCCGGCGCCCACCATGGTGTGCAGCTCATCGATGAACAGGATGATCTGGCCTTCCTGTTTGGCGAGGTCGTTGAGCACGCCCTTGAGGCGCTCTTCGAACTCGCCGCGGAACTTGGCACCCGCGATCAACGCGCCCATGTCGAGCGCCAGAATTCGTTTGCCCTTGAGGCCTTCCGGCACTTCACCGTTAATGATGCGCTGCGCGAGGCCCTCGACTATTGCAGTCTTGCCCACGCCCGGTTCGCCGATGAGCACCGGGTTATTTTTGGTCCTGCGCGCCAGCACCTGCACGGTGCGGCGAATCTCGTCATCGCGACCGATGACCGGATCGAGCTTGCCACTCAGTGCCCGCGCGGTGAGGTCGATGGTGTACTTCTCCAGTGCACCGCGTTTTTCCTCGGCCTGCGGATCGTTCACCGCCTCACCGCCGCGAATCTGATCGATCGCTTTTTCGATGGCGGCCTTCGAGGCGCCCGCGTCCTTGAGTAGTTTGGCGAGCGTATGCCGGTCCTCGAACGAGGCCAGCACGAAAAGCTCGGTCGGGATGTAGTCATCTTTGCGTTGCTGCGCCAGCTTGTCGGTGACATTGAGCAGGCGATTGAGGTCCTGCGACACATGGACATCGCCCGGCGTGCCCTGCACCGTCGGAAGCTTTTCGATGGCCGTGTCCAGGTCCTTGCGCAACTTCGCAATGTTGGCGCCGACCTTGACCAGCAACGGACGCGTGGAGCCGTCCTGCTGGTCGAGCAGCGCGGCGAACACGTGCGCCGGCTCCATGAACTGGTGATCGCGCCCGACGGCCAGGGACTGGGCGTCGGCCAGGGCCGACTGGAACCGGCTGGTGAGTTTGTCCATTCGCATAGGCGCTCAAGGTGGGGCCCATGCGCCCGGCGTTCAAGTCCGCGATACCCCTTATCTGGGGGTACGACAGGACGACGGCAGATATTTGTCCGGCACGTCACTGCCGTACGGTCCGTCCCCAGGATTGACACCCTCGGGCAACGGAGCGTTTGCCGCAGGCCCAGACCACCTCGCCGTCGTTCGTAACACCGGGTAGCAGGACCAGTCGTTGTCCGGCGATGCGCGTGTTCGCTGCATTGCCGTACGTAATGACGATGCTGCCCGAGGCCACGTTCACCGAGGTCACGTACTTGCCGATCGGCGCGTCGCTGCCGAGGTCCGACTGGTGAGGCCAGGACTGCTTGCTCGCCCAATGCTCCGCCACTCGATACTTTATGCGGTGACGCCAGATTGAGCCCCTCGACCACCTGCGAGCGAATGGTGTAGTCCTGGTAGGCCGGGATGGCAATCGCGGCCAGAATGCCCAGTACGACCGTGCCGAAGAAAACCGCGCCCACGAGTACTCCGGCCGTGGCTCCGGGACTCGTGCCGCCATCGCGCTCCAGCCGGGCCCGGCGCTGTTCCGGCACATTGGCCACGCTGAGGTGGCAGATCCTCGATCAGTATGCGGATGTGCCGCCAGTAGATGGCATTCGCGTAGATGGGCAGCAGGATGGAAGGCAGGATCAGTAGCAGCGCAGAACGCGGCCAATGTCGCATTACGACATCCGGGCGCAGCGATCGCCGCGATCAGGATAACGACAATGAGGATGAATCAAGGGCCAGAACAGGTTCAGCATCCCACGGCTCCACATCTTGCGATAGATGAACCAGCCGGAGGTCGACGAAGAACGCCGGCCAGTGCCAGCCCGCCTTTGATTCTCCCGCGTCGAATTCCTCGAAGCGCTTCAGGTAGTAGCCGGTGTTGGGCCGATGGCGGCCTCGTAGTCGGCAATGCGTTGTTCTTCTGGCGTCGAAGGCTGCAGGCGCAGGCACGTGCGCGTACGGATTATGCATTCGGTCTCCCTGGAATTGGCTTTTTAGTGAGCGTGTTTTTCCGCGAAAGCGATGATGGCGATCCCGCAGCCCGATCAGCAACACCTGCGTGATGCCGGAGCGCGAGCGTCGGCGCGGCGGTGCAGGCCCGGGGATGAGATCGGCCACGGCCACATACAGCAGGCTGGCGGCGGCCACGGCCAGCGCGAAACGGCAGCAGTCCGTACCGCGGTCTCGAGCGCAAAATAATCCGACCACGCCGCCGATCACGGCGGTCAGGCTGGTCAGCAGGTTCAGGGCCAGCGCCCGTCGGCGCGAAACGCCCGAATGCAGCAGAACAGCAAAGTTGCCGACTTCCTGCGGAATCTCGTGCGCCATGATGGCCAGCGCCGTGACGAAGCCCAGGTGTACGTCGGTCAGAAAGGCGGCCGCGATCAGCACTCCGTCGAGCAGGTTGTGCAGGGCATCGCCGACCAGCACCAGCGAGCCGCTGGCCTTCTTGCGGGCGCGGTCATGACGTGACCATGATCATGGCCGTGGCCATGCTGATGATGCTCATCGCTGACCGTGTGCTCGTCGCAGTGATCGTCGTGGCAGTGACGCCAGAGCAGGAATTTCTCGAGCACGAAGAACAGCGCGATGCCGGCGATGAGTGCGATGCCCACCTCGTGGACCCGATCGCTGCCGGCGCCGATCACTGCGTGCGGAATCAGCCCCAGCAACGCGGCGCCTAGCAGCGCGCCGGTGGCAAAACTCACCAGGTGCGGCAATACGCCCTCGCGCTGCCGGGCAGGTAACGCGAGAAATACGCCGGCCGCGAGCACCGAGAGCACGCCGGAGACCAGCGTGGCGAGGACTATCCAGATGAGGGTCATCAAGGCGGGCGCGATCCTAACACGCGTCTCATTCCTTCCAGATCAGCGCCGCCATGCGGCCACCCTTGCCGTCATGGAGATGGCCGTCGCGCCGGTGCGAAAAGAAATTGCTGCGCGATCGGCGTACGTGCACCATTCGCCGCCGGCCACCGGGCGGACGCCCAGCCGCTCGAGGCGGCGGCGGGCGAGACCCACGAGATCGGCCTGCCAGCGACCGCGCGGGTTTGGCGCGAAAAACGCCTCGGCCTCCGGATCGGGCCCGACGAAGGCATCGCGCACCTCCGCGCCCACTTCGAAATGTGCGCCGCGAGATCGCGGGACCCATCCAGGCGGTGAGCGTGCCCGGCTCGACGTCCAGCGCCCGCACCGTGGCCTCGAGCACACCATTCGCGAGCCCGCGCCAGCCGGCGTGCGCCGCGCCAATGCGCCGGCCGTCACGGCTGGCGAACAATACCGGCAGGCAATCGGCCACCATGATGACGCACACGCGACCCGGTGCGGCGGTGATGGAGGCATCGCCGGTGACCGCCGCGCCGTGTGCCTGCGGCGCGTCGAGATCGATGACCTCGCTGCCGTGCACCTGGTTGAGCCACGAGGGATCCGAGGGCAGCGCGAGCTTCGACAGCAGTCGCGCACGATTGGCTGCCACGGCCGGCGGGATCATCGCCCACGTGCATGGCAACGTTGAACGAGTCCCAAGGCGCGCGGCTGGCGCCGCCGATGCGCGTGGTGAAGGCCGCGCGCACGCCGCGCGGCAGCGGCCAGTCGAATTTCAACAAGCCATCCGCGCTCACCGGTCCGCCTCGGCCAGGTCACGCGTGAGTGCGCCTAACAACTCGACGAAGTCGGCGGGCAGCGGCGCGCTGAACGTCACGGGCTTGCCGCTCTTCGGATGTGATGAAACTCAGCCGCTCGGCGTGCAGCGCCTGGCGCTGGAACGCTTCGAGCGCGGACTTGAGCGCCGGCGTTGCGCCGGCGGGCAACCGGCGCCGGCCGCCATACACCGGATCACCGACGATGGGATATCCCACATGCGCCAGGTGCACGCGGATCTGGTGCGTGCGGCCGGTCTCGAGCCGCACGCGCGCCAGCGTGTGCGCACGAAAGCGTTTCTCGATGCGGTAATGCGTCACCGCCGCGCGTCCGTCGCTGCGCACCGCCATCTTGATGCGCTGGGTGCGATGCCGGCCGATGGGCTCGTCCACGGTGGCGCCGCCGGTCATGACGCCGGTACACAGCGCGAGGTACTCGCGTTCGACTTCGTGCGCGGCCAGCGCCTTGACCAGCGCCGTCTGCGCCTCGAGCGTGCGCGCCACGACTAACAACCCGCTGGTGTCCTTGTCGATCCGGTGGACCAGTCCCGCGCGCGGCACGCGCTTGAGCTTCGCATCGTGCGCCAGCAGCGCGTTCTGCAGCGTGTGCTCGCGATTGCCCGCGCCCGGATGCACGACCACGCCGGGAGCCTTGTTGAGCACCAGGACGGCGGCGTCCTCGTGCACGATGTCGATCGGCAGCTTCTCGGCGGCAATGCCGGTCTCGGGCGGCAGGCGCGCCTCGACGGTTGCCGTTTCGCCACCCACCACCACGTCGCGAGCGCGGCCCGCAAGTCCATTGACCCGCACGGCCCCCTCCTCGATCCAGCGCTGGATGCGGGTGCGGGAGTACTGCGGCAGGAGCTGCGCCAATACCTGATCCAGCCGCCGGCCGGCCAATTCAGGGGGCAACGCAACCTGGTGGGTCTGGAACTTGGGGGTCAACCTTTTGGTCCGAGGGATTCCGGGGCCGCTATACTTCACGCGTCCGGCGACCATTTCAAATTACAGACTCCGGCAGTTTCGAGAGACAGCAAGACCTTCCATGCCAGTACTGCGTAGCGCCGGTTCCCGGGCACTCATATTTATGTTGCTTGTTTCGTTCGGCCTGGGCTTTGCCCTGAGCGGCTGCAAGTCCCGCAAGGCCCGCGAAGAGGCGATGACCGATCCTGCGGTCGTCTACGCGCGCGCCCACCAGGCGCTGATCCAGGCCGACTTTCCCCTCGCCATCCGCATCTACGAAGCGCTGATGGCACGGTATCCGTTTGCAGCCGAATCGCGCCAGTCGCGCCTCGATGTGATCTATGCCTATTACCGGGCCGGCGAGTCCGAATCGGCCATCGACGCCGCGGATACCTTCATCCGGGAAAACCCGACCCACCCGCGCATCGACTACGCCTGGTACCTCAAGGGCCTCACGGATTTCGAGCGCCTGCCGAACTTCATGGAACGCTGGTTCCGCGTGGACCTGGACAAGCGCCCGCCCACCCAGGCGCGCCGTTCGTTCGCTGCGTTCCTGACCGTGGTCGAGCAATACCCCAACAGCGACTACGCCCACGACTCGCGCCGCCGCATGGTCTACCTGCGCAATCGTCTCGCCGACTACGAGATCGCCGTGGCGCGTTACTACATGGGTCGCGGCGCCTACGTGGCGGCCGCGCAGCGCGCCAAGGTATCGATCGAGGAATTCGACGGCGCCCCCGCGGTGCGCGAAGCGCTCGAGATCATGATCGAGTGTTACGACAGGATGGAGCTCACCGAGCTCGCCGCGCAGACCCGCACCATGTACCGCGCCAACTACGAAGGCGAAGCCGGCGAACGCCGCATCGCCCCCAAGAAGAAGTGGTGGAAACCCTGGGCTTCCAGCAAAATGGGGACATTCCCCGTTTCGCTAGTGACAAAGGGGACGGGGCTGGAGAGGTGGTTGTCCCGGCGCCCGTCACCCGCGCATGAATGAGCTCTGCTCTTTCAAGCCGGGCGCGCTTCGAAAATTGTTTCGCGGACGGAAATTTTCGGACCGCCGCTCTTTGGAAGCCATGATTCGGGCGCGGTTGGACGTGAGCGTTAGAACTGGCCATGATCGCGTGCGGGGGCCGGCTTCGTGCCTAGCGTGATTAGGTAGTCCCGGCTCGCTGCACTCATTCGGTCGCAGAGCGGGTCAACCCGGGCGCCGGCACATCACCACCGGCGGCTCACGGTCCCCGCGTGCGGAAGGAAGCGTGGGCATGTCCCATGCTTGCCGCTGCTGGAAGAAGAGTCTCACGACTCGCCGGCTTGCAGCAAGACACCAGGACACCGCGTCTCTTCTTCTTAGCCACCCTCATGGGCGGCATGCCGCGATTTGCTCTCAACGGGAACGGAGCTCGGGTCGTGGCGGCGGTGGCGTGCGTGCGGTCTCGGGCAAACGGATACATGCGCATGGCGTGAGTGAGCGGGCCGCGGACTCTACCGAATCAGCGCGAGGCACGAAGCCCGGCCCCCGCACGCGTTGCATCTCGGCGAGTGTCTAAACGATCAACCCAACCGCGCCCGAATCATGCGCCCAAAGAGCGGCGGCCCCACTCTTGCGAATCGCAACTAGATCGAAGGGCCCGGCGAAAAGCGAGCTCACGCCATGCGCGTGTGTCGGCCGCCGCTCGCCACCGCACACCTCAGCCCCGTCCCCTGTTTGCTAGCAAATCAGGAATGTCCCCATTTATCGGCGATAGCCGGACGTGATGGGATAACGCCAGTCGCGCCCAAACGCACGACGTGACACGCGCACGCCCGGGGGAGCCTGGCGCCGTTTGTATTCATTGCGCTTCACCAGGTCCAGCACACGGACCACGGTCGGGCGGTCGAAGCCGCGCGCGCAGATCTCGTCCACCGACAGATCGTCTTCGATGAAGGCTTCGAGGATCGGATCGAGCACCTCGTAGGGCGGCAGCGAGTCGCTGTCCTTCTGGTCGGGGCGCAACTCGGCTGACGGCGGACGCTCGATCACGCGCCGCGGGATCACGGGCGAGACGGCATTGCGGTACTCGGCGAGCCGGTACACCAGTAGCTTGCTGCAGTCCTTGATGGGCGCGAAGCCGCCGGCCATGTCGCCGTACAGACGTGGCGTAGCCCACTGCCATCTCGCTCTTGTTGCCGGTGGTCAGCAGCATCTTGCCGGTCTTGTTGGAGATGCCCATGAGCAGCAACATGCGGCAGCGCGACTGGATGTTTTCTTCGGCGGCGTCCGGCGCACGTCCGGCGAATTCTCCGGCCAGCGTCGCTTCGGTGGCCTTCATCATTTCGCCGATGGGCAACACGCTGTATTTCACGCCCAGGCCCGCCGCCTGCTCGCGCGCATCGTCGAGGCTCATCTGCGAGGTATAGGGCGACGGCATCATGACCGCATGCATGCGCTCCTTGCCCAACGCATCGACCGCGATGGCGAGTGTGAGCGCCGAATCGATGCCGCCCGACAGGCCCATGACCACGCCGGGAAAACCATGCTTGGCAACGTAGTCGCGTACGCCCAGCACCAGCGCGCCGTACACGCTCTCGGCATCGCCAAGTTCGGGCGCCACGCGCGCCAGGCACCGGACGCGCGATGCCATCGACGCGTACGAATTCGACCGGGTACAGGCCCTTCTTCGAACGGCGGCGCACGCATGACCACCGCGCCGTCGGCATCCATGACGAAGGAATTGCCGTCGAACACCAGCTCGTCCTGGCCGCCGAGCATGTTGACGTACACCACCGGCAACTGCAGGTCGCTTCACGCAGCGGCGCACGATGTCTTCGCGGTTGGCCTGCTTGTGCAGCTCGAAAGGCGAGGCATTCAGCACCACGAACATTTCCGCGCCGGCCGAGCGCGCCAGCTGCGCCGGCTCCGGCTCCCAGATGTCCTCGCAGACCAGGATGCCGATGCGGAAGCCGCGGAACTCGACCACCGTCGGCTGCGCGCCGGCCTTGAAGTAGCGCTTCTCGTCGAAGACCTTGTAGTTCGGCAGGCAGCTCTTGCGGTGCGTGGCGCGCACCGTGCCGGCCTCGATCAGCGCCGCGGAATTGAAGATCTGCGAACCGGCGTATTCCGGGAAACCCACCACCACGCCGCAGCTCGCCTTGGCGCCGCGCACGGTTTCCATGCCGCGTTCGATCGCCGACGCGGAATCCGCGATGGAACAGCAGGTCTTCTGGCGGATAACCCGAGAGCGTGAGCTCCGGCAGCACCAGCAGATCGGTGGACAGCTCACCGCAGGCGCGTTCGGCCGCCGCCACGATGCGCCGCGCATTGCCCGCGACGTCGCCCACGAGCATGTTCAGCTGCCCGAGGGCGATTCGCAGTTTGTTAGGGGGGGACACCTTCGCGGCGGCGCTACTTGGCGCGCCGCGCCTTGGCGGGCTTGCGCTTCGCGACCGGCTTCTTCGCGGCGGCCTTGCGCGCCGGGCGGCCTTGGCTTCGCCTTCGCCTTTCGGCTCGATGATCAGCACGTTCGGGCCGCTGAGCTTCTTGAGCGGCTTGGCGCGCCGCTTCGCCAGCTGTTCGGCCATCGCCTTGCCGAGATCGGCCGGCGACTTCACGGTGCGTGCGCCGGACTTGTCGAGCGCGCGGAACTTGTCGGCCGCCGTGCCCTTGCCGCCCGCGATGACGGCGCCGGCATGGCCCATGCGCTTGCCCGGAGGCGCCGTGACGCCGGCGATGTAGGCCACCACGGGCTTGGTCACGTACCTGCGGATGAAATCGGCCGCGGCTTCCTCATCGGTGCCGCCGATCTCGCCCACCATGATGATGCCTTCGGTCTGCGGATCGCGTTCGAACAGCTCCAGCACGTCGACGAAGTTCATGCCGCGCACCGGATCGCCGCCGATGCCGACGCAGGTGCTCTGGCCGAGCCCGGCGTTGGTGGTCTGGAACACGGCCTCGTAGGTGAGCGTGCCCGAACGCGACACGATGCCGACGCGGCCTTTCTTGTGGATGAAGCCCGGCATGATGCCGATCTTGCATTCGCCCGGCGTGATGATGCCCGGGCAGTTGGGACCGATCAGGCGCGTCCCCGATCCGGCGAGCGATGCCTTCACTCGCACCATGTCGTTGATCGGAATGCCCTCGGTGATGCACACCACCAGCTCGATGCCGGCATCGGCCGCCTCGAGGATGGCGTCGGCGGCGAACGGCGCCGGCACATAGATGACGCTGGCGGTGGCGCCGGTCTGTCTGACGGCATCGGCCACGGTGTCGAACACCGGCAGGTGCAGGTGTTTTTCACCGCCACGGCCGGGCGTGACGCCGCCGACCATCTTCGTGCCGTACTTGATGCTCTGTTCGGAATGGAACGTGCCCTGCTGGCCGGTGAAGCCCTGGCAGATCACGCGGGTGTTCTTGTTGACGAGAATGCTCATTGCTTTCTTCTTGCCTGCGGCGAGCGCGACGACCTTGCGGGCCGCGTCGGTGAGATCGGTGGCGGGGGTGATGGCGAGCGCGCTGTGCGCGAGCATTTCGCGCGCCACGTCCGCGTTCGTTCCCTCCAGCCGCACCACCACGGGCACGGCTCACACCCACCTGCTTGACCGCGATCATCACGCCCTCGGCGATCAGGTCGCAGCGCACGATGCCGCCGAAGATGTTGACCAGGATCGCGCGCACCTTCTTGTTGGACAGGATCAGCTTGAAGGCCGCGGTGACGCGCTCGGCCGTGGCGCCGCCGCCCACGTCGAGGAAGTTCGCGGGATTGCCGCCATGCAGCTTGATGAGGTCCATGGTGGCCATGGCCAGGCCGGCGCCATTCACCATGCAGGCGATATCGCCGTCCAGCGAGACGTAGTTGAGGTCGTGTTCGCTGGCCTCGCGCTCGATGGGGTCTTCCTGCGATGGGTCGCGCAGGCCCGCCAATGCTTTCTGCCGGAACATGGCGTTGGCGTCGATGTTGATCTTGGCGTCGAGCGCCACGAGGTCGCCCGCCTTGGTGACGATGAGCGGGTTGACCTCGAGCAACGAGGCATCGCGCTCGCAGGTAGATGCGGTACAGCGCCATCAGGATTGTCTGGAACTGCCCGACCTGCGGGCCCTTGAAGCCCAGGCCGAAGGCCAGCTTGCGGCACTGATAGGGCTGCAGGCCGGCCGCCGGATTGATGTCGACGCGCAGGATCTTCTCCGGCTCGTGCTCGGCCACTTCTTCGATGTCCATGCCGCCCGCCGCCGAGGCGATCACGGCCACGCGGCCACGTTCGCGATTGAGCGTCAGCGACAGGTAAATCTCGCGCTCGATCTGCGATCCGGACTCCACGTACACCGTCTCGATGGGCAGACCCTCGGGGCCGGTTTGTTTGGTCACGAGGCGCTGGCCGAGCATGTTCGCGGTCGCGACGCGGACCGCGTCGAGGTCGCGCGCGAGCTTGACGCCCCCTGCCTTGCCGCGGCCACCGGCATGCACCTGGGCCTTCACCACCCACAGGTCGCCGCCTAACTCCTTGGCGGCGGCGACCGCTTCCTCCGCGCTGCGGGCGGCGCGGCCGGAGGGAACGGGAATTCCGAATTCGCGGAAGACTTCTTTCGACTGGTATTCGTGCAGGTTCATCAGGCCCTTGCAGTTTTGATGAGCGTGGCAAAAAAGAGCCGGTATTCTCCCGGAATCGTGCTGCGGTCGCCAGTTCGGCCACCCGCAACTGCTCGTGCGGACTCATTCTTGCTGATACAGTCGCGACCGATGCCGTTCGCCGCAGTTCCGCCCGCCCCGACCGATCTCGCCTGGCGCGTCATCGGCCTGGTAAATCTCTATCGATTGTTGATTCCGCCTTCGGTCTACGCCCTGTACGCCTTCGGCGGTGCGGAAGCGTCGTTCGGCTCGGCCCGGCCGGAACTGTTCCTCTGGACCTGCATCGTCTATTTCGCCGCCGGCATCGCCATCGTCGTCGGCGGCCGAAGGCTGCTGCCCAATCTGCGTGCAACCACCTTCATGCATGCGATGGTGGACGCGATGGCCATCAGCCTGCTGATGTTCTCGAGCGGCGGCGTGGCCAGCGGACTCGGCATCCTGTTCGTGGTCCCGGTGGGCGCCATGGCCCTGCTCGCCGACAGCCGCGACACCTTCCTGCTGGCGGCGCTGGCGGCCCTGGCCCTGTTGATGCAGCAGGTCGGCGGCCACGTAACCCATACCGCCAGATCCGCCGACTACTCCGCCGCCGGCATCCTGGGTGGCATCGTATTCCTGGTGGCGCTGCTGGCCTGGCCGGTGGCGGGCCGCCTGCGCGACACCGAAGCCACGCGTGCGGCGACAGCAGGTCGATCTCGCCAATCTCGCGCAGCTGTCGCAATACATCGTGCAGCACCTGCGCGAGAGCATCGTGGTCATGGACCACGAGAACCGCATCCGCCTGATCAACGAGACCGCGGCCAAGCTGCTCGGCGACAGCCGCGCCTATCCGGGCGCGCTGCTCGGCGAGGCTTCGCCGCAGCTGCTCTATCTACTGGAGACCTGGCGGCCCGCACCAGCCACGCCGGCCGCGCCGGCGCACACCTTCGTCGTCCGCCGATGGCGGTCACGTCATCCAGCCGCATTTCGCCTCGCTCGGCGGCTGCCGAGCCGGCTCCCGTCATCGTGTTCCTCGAGGATACCGAGTTGCTGGCGGCCAAGATCCAGCAATCCAAGCTCGCGGGCCTGGGCCGGCTGTCGGCCAGCATCGCGCACGAGATCCGCAATCCGGTCGGCGCCATGAGCCACGCCGCACAGCTGCTGGCGGAATCGCCTTCGCTGTCCGACGAAGACAAGCGACTCACCGAGATCGTGCGCACCAACGGCGATCGCGTGCGCCAGATCATCGAAAACGTCATGTCGATGGCGCGCCGCGAAAACTCGCGGCCCGAGCGCCTGATCCTGGCCACCTGGCTGGCAGGCTTCCGCGATGAGTTCTGCGCCACCATGCAGATCGACCCGGCGCGCCTGGCCATTTCTTCGCTTGCTGGGCGACGTGGAAATCCAGGTCGATCCCTCGCAGTTGCGCCAGATCGTGTGGAACCTGTGCGAAAACGCGCTCAAGTACGGCGCGACCGAACAGGGCAACGATGCCGTCGAACTGCGCGTCGGCCGGCTGGCCTCGACCGCCCGCCCCTTCCTCGAAGTCGCGGATCGCGGTCCCGGTATTGCGGTGCAGCATCGCGAGCGGATCTTCGAGCCCTTCTTCACCGGCAACGAACGCGGCACCGGACTAGGACTGTTCCTGTCCCGCGAACTGGCACAGACCAACGGCGCCACACTCCTGTACGAGCCGCGCACCAGCGGCGGGAGCCTGTTCCGTATCGTGTTCCGTGATCCCGAACGCTGGGTGGCCTGATCGCGCGGGTAAGCTATCCGATGGCGCCACCGCTCGTACTCGTCGTCGATGATGAACCCGACCTCGTCGAGCTGGTGACGCTCACGCTGGCGCGCATGCAGCTCGGCACGCAGTCGGCCGGTGACGTGGCCACCGCAAAGAAACTGCTCAAGTCCCAGCGATTCGATCTGTGCCTCACCGACATGCGCCTGCCGGACGGTGATGGCCTCGACCTGCTCGAGTGGATGGGGCACCCACTGCCCGGAAGTTCCCTGCGCCGTGATCACCGCGCACGGCAATGTCGAATCGGCGGTGCGCGCCCTCAAACTCGGCGCCTTCGATTTCGTCTCCAAGCCGCTCGACCTGGGCGTGCTGCGGCGGATCGTCGCCACCGCACTCAAGCTCTCGCAGTCAGCCGAGGGCGATCCGACCACGCGCGCACCGGCTCGCAGCTCATCGGTAATGCGCCGTCGATGGAGCGGCTGCGCGAGCTGATCCAGCGCGTGGCGCGCAGCCAGGCACCGGTGCACATCTCCGGCGAATCGGGCACCGGCAAGGAACTGGTGGCGCGCATGATCCACGGCTCCGGCCCGCGCGCCGAGGGCCCGTTCGTTCCGGTCAACTGCGGCGCCATTCCCTCCGAGCTCATGGAAAGCGAATTCTTCGGACACAAGCGCGGCAGTTTCACGGGCGCGGTCGCCGACAAGACCGGTCTGTTCCAGTCCGCCGAAGGCGGCACGCTGTTCCTCGACGAAGTCGCGGACCTGCCGCTGCACATGCAGGTCAAGCTGCTGCGCGTGATCCAGGAAAAAACCGTGCGGCCCATCGGCGAGCAGCGCGAGACGCCCATCGACGTGCGCATCCTGTCGGCGACCCACAAGAATCTCGCCGACCTGGTCGCGGAATCGCGGTTCCGCGAAGACCTGTACTACCGCATCAACGTCATCGAGATCCGCGTGCCGCCGCTGCGCGAGCGGCGCAACGACATCCGTCCGCTGGCCGAGGCCATCCTCGCGCGCCTCGAAAAACGCATCGGGCTCAGCAGCCTGAAGTTGAGTGCCGAGGCCTGGCGCGCGCTCGAGACCTACGACTATCCCGGCAACGTGCGCGAGCTGGAGAACGTGCTGGAACGCGCCGCCACGCTGAGCGGCAGCGGCACCATCGAAGCCGAGCACATCCGGCTGCGTGCCGCGCCGCGTGCGGCACCTCCGCAGCGCCGGCGCCAGCGCATGGCGCCGCGGCGGCACGCTCCGAGGGCCGCGAGCGCACTCAGCGACCAGCTCGAACACCTGGAACGCGACGCCATCATCAAGGCGCTGGAACAGACGCGTTACAACAAGACCGCGGCCGCCAAACTACTGGGCGTGACGTATCGCGCGTTGCGCTACAAGATCCAGAAACTCGAAATCGAGTAGCGTCAGCGCTTCTCGAGCAGCAGCAGCACGCGACCGTTGGGCAGCGCCAGGCGCCGTCGAGTCTCGAAGGCCTGGTTGATGGCCTGTTCCGCGCGCGACGGATCGCAATCGCCGTAGAGCGGCTCACGGCCGCGCGCCATGGCGGCAAACATCGGATCGGTGGGCGGCACGAGCTCGAAGACCACGTGGCGGCGCGTCAGCGCCGCCAGCAGCGACACGATCTCGGCCAATGGAATGCCACCGGTGATGCGCAAGTGATGCATCAGCGCCAGGACCAGCACGAGATCGCTGCTCTGCGTGAGCCGCGCCAGCAGGCTGCGGGTCTCTGCATTCTTCCAGCCCTCGGCGGGCGTCGGCTGGGCGAGATTGCCGACCAGCGGGTGAATGTCCAGGTTGCGCGCACGCGCACGCTCGGCGATGCCGCTGACCGATTGCTCGTCGATGTCGACTGACACGACGCGAGATCCGGCTGCCGCGAATTCGCTGAACTCTCCGGTGTTGGCGCCCAGGTCGAGGACCACCGTGCGGCGTGACGCTGGCGAGCGCTTCGCGTACGAAGCCGCGCTTTACGTCGAGCTCGCCGTCGGAATAGTGAGCACGGCTCGTGGTATAGGCTGCCCAGCGCGATGCGCCCGAGGCCAGCCGACTGCGCAAGCCCGGTGAGACGCCGCTGCAGCGCCTTCGCCTGGTGCTGGAGCGTGAAGCGCGCGCGCTCATCGTTGTCCATCCTGGCTCGCGCGGCATGCGTGCTTCCCATCGCGGAAACGCGGCGCGACAACGCCGCGGGCACGGCCACGGCGGAGATCAACCCGGCTTGAGCCACGACTTCATGCCGAGCATGCGCTGCGCCTGCTCGTGCGACACGCCGTGCAGGAAATCGCGCAGCATCCAGGCGATCGGAATCGCCGGCCTCGATATTGAGCAGCAGCGGCAGCAGGAAGCAGGCATCGAACTGGTGGCGGGCTCGCCAGAGGTATTCGCCGGGCTCGCGCTCGATGAACGACAGGAAATCGACGAAAACGGGACGACTGCCGCGGAACACGATGTTCGTGGGTGCGGCGTCCTTGAGAATGAGTCCCTCGGCAAGCGCGAGCTGCTGCATCTCGAGGGTATGCAGCGCGGCATCGCACAGCATGAGCGGCGACCACTCGCACGGATAGCTCACGAACGGCAGGTACTCGTGCTCGAGCACCAACGACGCGTCGCCGCCGACAGCCGCGACTTCGGCCAGCAGGTCGGACTCCGCGGCCCGCCAGGTCTTGACGATTGCCCCGCCTTCCTGGGCAGCGACGAATGCCGGACGCTCGAGCGAGCTTGAGCGTGGTCGGCGCCGCGTGCGCGGATACGGTGCGGAAAAGCCGTCCGCCGCTCGTCACCAGACGGCCGTCGGGATCGCGCAGCGAATGAACCTGTCGCCGGAGCCGGTCGGATTCAATTGACCGGCCTCAGCTGTTGTTGTCGCCGCGCGGCGCGCGCGAGGTCAGGCGCGAGAACCAGGCGGAGATCATGGCGCGAAGCTGCCGGAAATAGAAAAGCGCACCGGCAACGATGGCGCCGATGATCTGCAGGATCATCGCGCCCGTGCCGGGATCCACGTAGGCGTGGGCGTCGGCGCGTGCGTGGCGACGAGCACGCCCGCCGCGATTCCGCCGATGCGCAGCGATGATTAGGCAATTTCGAGTGCAAACTTTTTCATGACTTTTTCCTATGGGTGCAATCGCCGGCGACTTCGAGCATCTCGCAGAGGCGTACCGAAGGTGGAAAAGAAATTCCGGTTGCGGCAGGATCGGCAGGCCGCGCATCGAAATAGTGATTGAAAAGATATCGAAACTGGTTGACCGGCGCGCAGTCGTGCGGCATCACGTCCGCGCGGCGCACCCGGCAGCAGATACGCCGCAAAATTGGCGAAACGCACTGCCTTCGCCTGTTCGCCGCGAGATTCCGCCGACGCAGGTTCGGCCCGTGGTCCGACTGCATGATGATGACCGGCGGATGCTCCGACTCGGCCACGATGCGGTCGATCACTCGTCGAGCAGGTCGGTTGGTGTAGCGCAGCTGCTCGAGATAGCCGTGCTTGTCTTCCCACAGCCGCGCCTGGAAATCGAACTGGTTCGAGAGCGTGACGTGCTTGAGCACATTGCCGTCGCGGTCGAAGAGATAGGGATGATGGGGCGGCAGGAAGTGCGCGAACACGAATTTCGGTCCGGGCTTGTGCGCCTGGTCGCCCAGCGACCCGCAGGCGCCGCTTGTGGCACTCGGCCAGGTCGCGTGGTCGCCAGCGAGCCGAGCGCCTGCAGCCAGGTAATCTCGGCGAGCGTGCGGAAGTACTCGTCATCGAACAGGCTGCCCCCGCAGTCGACCTGCTCATCGGCGTAGGGATTGCGGATGGTCGCGGGCGCGGAGGACTGAAGGTGCACGAAGCGATAACCGCGCGCGCGCAGGAAATGCGCGGCGCGATTGTCCTGCGGCGAGCCGCGCCACGGGTCGTATCCGTCCCGGCCTATCGGTGATCCTCGCGATCGGCGAACAGCGGCGCCGCGATGTCCTGCAGGTAGTCGAAGTTCAGCGAAGATGCCAGCGACAGGAACGTCCAGTAGTAGTTGGCGCGGCTGCTGTCGTTGACCGACGAATCCGCGCTGCTCGAGCTCCGAGAGGAACTCCGAATTGTCGAAACCGTAATGCTCGCGCAGCACGTCCGCGCGCGCATAGCCGTCGACGATGATGTAGTAGATGTCCGGGTTGTAGCCGAGCACGCTCATCTTGTTGCCCAGGTTCGCGACGTCCACGTCGGAAACCATCTCGACGCCTGGTCCTGCCAAAGCGCGGAGCCGAGCCGGCCCAGCAGCAAGACCGCGAGCACAGCCGCCGCCATGTTGCGGCACCGGTGAGCCGGCTGAACACGCGCCGCGCGTTTGACGATCAGGAGGATCACGAGCGCGGTCAGTCCCAGCATCACCGCGTCAAGATATTGTGTTCGCGAGTACAACCAGGCGCCGGCCGATTCTCCGGAATCGACGATGTCGTGAAGCGGGCCGTAGCCGTAAAACGCCACGAATGACGGTCACGATCAGCGCGCCGACGGCGCGTGAATTCCGAGAAGGGTCGCGACCCACAACAGCACCGCCACCACCGCGATCGTCGCGCTGGCCATGAATGCCGAAGTCACCGCAACCTGGCCAAGATTGTCGAATAGAGGTACCACAACGGGTAGATCGCGACGACAAACGGAAACCACGGCCAATCGGAGCAAGCCCCCGGGCCGGCGGTTTTTTGCGTCGCTGGATCCATACGTGAAGTTTAGGCGGCCTCACCGGCCGGGCAACGTGATTTCGGTCGCGGATTGCCTCAACGGAGCCTGAACTAGAGACTCGCGTGAGTGTTCACGACTGGGGATTGTCAGCGGCAGAGCACGGGTGCGCACCTTGCATAAACGAGGACTTCATCGCAGATTGCCGCAACCTCGGCCGCCAGACTCCCAGAACAATGATCCAGATTCGCGCCCTCGTATTCCCCGCGGCCTGCTGCTCGCATGCTCGTTGAGCCTGATCTCATGGTGTTGAGCTATCTGCGACTGGCGGGAGACGCCGGCTCAAATGCATTCGACCATGCGGCCTTCCATGCTGTGTTCGAGCGCTCCATCTGGGCACCAGCTTAGCAGTTCATATCACCTGGTTCCTGTGCTGGCTGACGTTGTTGCACCTGGCCTATGGCGTGGCCTGCTGGCTGCTCGCACACGCCACCCGCATTGCGTTCCTCGCATCGAGGAAGACATCCGCAATGTGACGCGCTGTGGTTCGTGGGTGCCACCGTCTGGCTGCTGTATGGAATTCCGGCGCCTATCCGCGCACTTCGCTAGGCAAGATGTATGCGGGGGCCCTCGGCACCAACTTGTTTGGCATCGCACTGTATGGCTGGCTTACGACAATCTTCCTGCTGACGGTGGCACTGGTGATTGGACTGGCGGCATGGCGACTGGCACGGACTCTTCCGCGCCGCAAGTTGGCCATCGGCATGTCCGCGTTCGCGGTGGCCGCGGTCATACTATCGAGCTGTCGTGGTGGCTGGCGCGCGCAGTGCCGGAAACGCCCGCAGGGCGACCCAACATCATTTTTCTCGGGATCGATTCGCTGCGATACGACGAGGTGCTGCGTACAGGCGACTCCAATACGCCAAACGTCGATGCCTTCCTCTCGCATGCACTGCGATTCGACAATGCTATGACGCTGCTGGCTCGCACCTATCCCTCCTGGGTGGCGCTGCTCACCGGAAAACATCCGCATACCACTGGCGCGTTTTTGAATCTGCTGCCCGAGGATCAGGTCAATCTGGGACGGACGCTGCCCCAACACCTGCGCACGCACGGCTACCGCACCGCCTATGCCATCGACGAAGTGCGCTTCTCCAACATCGATGAATCTTACGGATTCGACCAAGCCATCACGCCGCCGATCGGCTCCAGCGATTTCATCGTCGGCACCATGTCCGACACCCGCTGTTGAATCTGGTGGGCTGAACCCGGATTGGCAAATGGTTCTTTCCGCATTCCTACGGCAACCGCGGCACCGCTCTGGTCTACGAACCGGAGACCTTCGTCGAACGGATCCGCGATGACGTCGAGTTCACGTCGCCCATGCTTTTTTGGCGCACATGACTCTGCCGCACTGGCCTTACAACTGGCGCGCACCGGATTTGAAGCAGAAGAACACGGATGGGACGCGGCCGATGTTCTATCAGCAGGCCGTACGACGCGCTGATCAACAATTCGGAGAGATCCTGGCCATCCTCGAAAAACGCGGCCTGCTGCGCAATGCCATCGTGGTTGCATTCTCTGACCACGGCGAGTGGTTCAGCCCGGGGCTCGAGCCCATGGTTCCTCTAAACGATCCCTTGCTGGCGAAACTGCAGGCCACGCCCTTCGGGGACATGGCACCAGCGTGCTCAGTCCGCATCAGTTCCGCATTTTCCTGGCGATGCGGGCTTACGGCCCGGCACGCCAGCGACTCGGCGAAGGCCTCGGGCACCAGCGAAGTCGCCGCCGACGATCGAAGACATCGCGCCCACGATTCTGGACTTGTTGCAAGTCGACACTGACGATGCGCACGACGGCATATCGCTGCTGCCTACGCTGCAGGGTGCGGGCCAGGAACAGGCGGCGCAGCTCGCGCATCGAGTACGCTCACCGAGACCGAATTCAACCCGCGAAATCTGTTCGACATGACGGGCGATGTCATGACGGTGAATGCCAAATCCATCGTGGAAGTGACGAACTACTACCGGGTGGATCCAGATACCGACCGCATCGAGATGAAACGCAAGTTTCTCGATGTCCTGCGTCGAAACCGGCAATTCGCGGCGGTTGGATGGTCGAAGATGCTTGGCGCTTTTCCGTCACCGTCGACCGATATCTATTCTTTCCTGGTGGTGACGCTGGAAGGCGGCGGTGCGCCGCGTTATGTCATGAGTGCAGAAGAGCTCGCCAGTGATCCGGAGACAGCGATCCTGTGGAATCAGATGTGCGCGCGCTTTGGCGGCATCTTCGACACCGGTAAGCAAGCCATCAAATGCGGCGGTCCGCAGGTGGTCGGGGCGTTTGCTGCCCGCTGACCGGATCAGTTGTTGCCGGCGACGGTCACGGGCTGACGTGGCGCGGGCGGCAAAAGCTCAGCGCCATAGTGGGCGTGCATCTCCCGCCAAAGCCGCGATACTTCCGAACCATCATCGGGCGGCGCGGACTCGATTCGTTGCGGCAGCGCGCTGTGCCGGCTGACCAGCACGTACTTGTGCGTTCTGCGATCCGTGCGGCTCGGGATGGCGGCGAGTATCCAGGCGGATGACATCACCGCGCGTTCCTTGTCCGACAATAGATATGGAACCATCTCCGGGACGCAACTCGAACCGGCTGTTGACGGATTTATGAAGAAATAGTTGGCGGTATCACCCAGCACGCTGGATTCGTTGAAGTCGCCGTCTTCCATCTTCTTGGTGCGGAAACCGCTCTCGGTGAAGCGAAGGCGCCGCGAAACGGCCGAGATCGTCGCCGCATCCCCGGCGATCACCGGCACCAGCGACGTGCCTTTCTGCGAATTTCGCCTCGGACTTCATGCCCATCAGGTCAACAATGGTGGGCGCGAGATCCACCAGCGAGACCGGGGCGTCGTGCTCGCGGTAGGCAGGTGGGAGATTGACGCTGCCAAAGCCGCGCAATGCCAGAAACGTCGAAAACTGATGTTGCGACAGCACGCTGGAGCCATGGCCCCAGAGGCTGATGCGCTGGCCATCCAGCATTTCGCGCGCCACGCTGCCGCGTAACATGGTGTCGCTTTCAGGTAGCCCTAGGGCCTCGCCATGATCCGAGAGCACCACTACCAGCGCATCCTGCAACAGGCCCTTGCGTTGCAGGCTCTGAATAATGGCGCCGAACTGCCGGTCGGCGGCGATCACGGCATTGCTGTACTGGTAGAGATTGTCACTGGCGCGACCGAACACTCGGTCGCCGGGCTCGGCCCAGTTGTAGGGATGGTGCGGCAGCGCCAGGTGCACGGCGAGAAATGTGGGTCGATCTGCCTGGACCTCGGCATCCAGCCAATGCACGAAGGTGTCCGGTTCATAGGTCACGGTGGCGGCGCGATTCGCATACGTGGCGGGAAACCACCATTTTCCCAACCGCGTGTTGGCCACCAGGTTGGGCAGCGGCAGATCGTTGAACTTTCCGAGCAGGGAATCCGCAGCGCCCATGGACGGCGTGATCACCGAATCGAAGCCGAAACTCTGGTCGATATTCGAGAAACGCACTTCATCGGTGGCGAAGATCGAGTAATAGCCATTGCGGCGGGCGATCTGCGCCACGCTCTCGAAGGGCTCGAGGGTGCTCAGCGCTATCAGGTTTTCCCTCGCGCCGGTGCTGCGCGGATAACGCCGTGACAGGATTGACTCGCAGACCGGAGATGTCCGCGCCACCGGCGTGACGGGTCCGTAACAGCTGCCCCGTCGATGCGCCGAAAGCATCGATATTCGGCGTGATTCCGGGGTTGCGGCCGGCGCCCACCACGTCCGGGCGCAGCGAATCTATGCCGATCAGAATGACGTTGGGACGGCCGACTGTGACAACGGGATTTCGCGCATCGCCGTCATCGCGCCGAGCACGACCAGCGCCGCGACCGCGACGGTCGAATACACCAGCGCGCGGCGGCTGACCACCCGCCACACAGGCGGCACGGCGGAAGGCAATCACCACGATAGTCACCGCGCCTGACAACAGGAGCACCTCAACAATTCGAAGACTCGCGCGCCGCCTAACAAAGACGCGGCGAAGAGTTCACTGGGGAGGCCGGAATTGGACGAGGGAAACAGCGTGGAATTCACCACGAGCAGCCAGATCACCGCTACCAGGAACCACGTGCGGGTACCAGCCAGCGCCGCAGTCTGGCTGCTGACGGAGAAGGAATGTCGGGTCAGGATGGCGGCGAACCAGACGATTAGCGCCAGCAAGGCATGCAACGCGCAAAGCGCCAGCACGTAACGCAGTACCGCAATGCCGAGTGGGGTTCCGCCGAGTCGCAGGCCTAGCAATTCCGACAGGGCGCGCCAGTCAGTGGTCAGTCCACTCATTGACACGAGTCGCTGCCAGATACCAAGGGCCAGGAAGGCAAACGACAGCGCCAGGGCGATCAGCAATTCTCCGAGTGCAGGACGGAGCCACGACCCGGAGAACCGGTTCAGAGTGGTGGCGTTTTCGGAACAATCGGTCTGCATCGCCCGCGCGATTTTCCGGTCGGCATTACGACCTCGTATGTGACGTATTCCGCAGATACCCGCTCGCAAAGCGAGACGCCATCGAGCGTTGTTATAAGGGCGCGGCCCATTTCCCCACCGCGAACGAAATGACGAGGGCGCCGACAGATGACGAGAAAGCAACGGAGCGTCGCGCTATCGGGCGCCGGGCGCTGTTCACGATCTTCACGCTGTCGGGATTTTCCGGCCTGATCTACGAGTCGATCTGGTCGCACTACCTCAAGCTGTTCCTCGGCCACGCCGCATACGCCCAGACGCTGGTGCTGACGGTGTTCATGGGCGGCATGGCGCTCGGCGCCTGGCTCGCGGCCCGCTGGTCGCCGAAGCTGCGCAACCTGTTGCTCGTTTATGCGCTGGTCGAGGCGATCATCGGCGCAATCGCGCTCGCCTTCCATCCTATCTACCTTGCCAGCACCGGCTTCACATTCGATAACGTGATCCCCGCGCTCGACACCGTGGCCGCCATCAATTCGGCGAAGTGGGCCATCGCGGCCCTGCTTATCCTGCCGCAGTCGATCCTGCTGGGTACCACCTTCCCGCTGATCAGCGGCGCCGTCGTGCGCCGCTTCCCGGAGCGGCCCGGTGCGACCCTGGCGATGCTCTATTTCACCAACAGCCTGGGCGCCGCGCTCGGCGTGCTCATCAGCGGCTTCCTGCTCGTCGGGTGGATTGGACTGCCGGGCACAGTAGTCACCGCCGGAATCATCAACATCGCGATCGCACTGCTCGTGTGGCGCGGATCCGGCAGCGAGCCAGCACCCAAGGCAATGCCTGTGGCCGCCACGAGTGAGGATTCGCAGTTTTCACGCGCGCATCCTGTTCGCGGCTTTTCTCTCCGGCGCTGCTGCTTTCGTCTACGAAATCGCGTGGACCCGCATGCTGAACCTGGTGCTGGGCAGTTCGACCCATGCCTTCGAGCTCATGCTCAGCGCCTTCATCCTGGGCCTGGCCTTCGGCGGACTGTGGATCCGGCGGCGCATCGATTCGCTGGCGCGGCCATTCGCAACACTCGCGACCCTGTTCGCGCTTATGGCCATCCTGGCGCTCTTCACCCTGCCGTTGTATGGCTACACTTTCGACATGGTGGGCGCGGCGGTCCGCGATCTTCCGCATACCGATACCGGCTATCGCTACTTCAACCTGTTGAGCCACGGCATCGCCGCGCTGGTGATGATCCCGACGACTTTCATCGCGGGCATGACACTGCCCATCATGACGCACGTGCTCATGCGCCAGGCCGATGAACGCGCCATCGGTCGTGTTTACGCAAGCAACACGGTAGGCGCCATCGCCGGCGTGCTGCTGGCGGTGCACCTGCTGCTGCCTGCGGTGGGACTCAAAGGTGCGGTGATTACCGGCGCCATTTTGCAGCTGGGTATCGCGCTGCTGTTCACGCTGAAGCAGCCGGCGCCGGGACTGCTGCATGCCCGGCTGACGCTCGCAGCCGGTTGTGCTGCTGCAGTGCTGATCGGTGCGCTGGTGCACCTCGATCCCATGCGCATGGCTTCCGGTGTGTATCGGTTAGGCCTCACCCGCCTGCCGGATGATGCCCACGTCGTTTTCCTGCGCGACGGCAAGACCGCCACCGTCTCGCTCACGCGGCAGGCAGGCATCGTCAACATCGCGACCAACGGCAAATCCGACGCGTCCATCAACATGGCCGCGCCGGGCAATCCGACCGCAGACGAGATCACCATGGTCATGGCGGCCGCGTTGCCGCTCGCCATGCATCCTGCTCCGCGGCAAGTGGCCAACATAGGCATCGGCTCGGGGCTCACTTCGCACGTGGTGCTTGGATCCCCGACGGTCGAGCGGCTGGATTCGATCGAAATCGAACCCGTCATGGTCGAGGGCGCGCGCCTGGGCTTCGCGCCGCGCGTGAATCGATTGTTCGAGGATCCGCGCAGCCACATTCACTTCGAAGACGCCAAGACGTTCTTCGCGGCGGCCAAGCGTCGGTATGACGTGATCATCTCGGAACCGTCGAACCCCTGGGTGAGCGGAGTTGCCACGCTGTTCTCCGATGAGTTCTACGGCCAGATCGTGCGCCACCTGAATCCCGATGGCCTCATGGTGCAGTGGATCCAGATCTATGAGACCGACTTCACTGTCACGGCCTCTATCTTCAAGGCGCTCAGTCCGCATTTTTCCGACTACGTGGTTTATGCCACCGACAACGCCAACATCGTGATCGTGGCGACGCCGCAGGGTTCGCTGCCGCCACTTACCCATGACCTGCTCGCGGTTCCGGCGATTGCTGCGGAACTTCGCCTGGCCGGCCTGCAGTCGATGGGCGACATCGAGATCCGCCGCATAGGCAACCGGCGCATGCTCGATGCGCTGATGGCCAGTTTCCCCGCGCCGGCCAACTCGGATTTTCAGCCGTTCGTTGATCTCAATGCGCCGCGCATGCGCTTCCTCGGCCGAAATACGCTCGATCTCGTGCGCCTGGGACTGCTGCCGACCCCGCTTGCGGACATCTTCGGACAGCCGCTGACGCAGTCCGCTTCCGATTCGCAAGTCTCGGCGCGGTTTTTCACGCGACATGAGATGGCGCTCGCGGCGAAAGTCATCCTGGACGCAGTTGCGGCCCAGGATCCGGCGCGAGCTCCGGAAGACTTGCGTGATTACGTGGCTGCGCTGCGTGCTTCCGCCGCTGATTGCGCAAACCCCGAAGCGCGCACTTCCTGGCTCAACGCCGTGCACGCGGTCGCCGCGAGCACCACGCCATTCCTGACCCTGGAGGATCGCGTGCCGTTGTGGCAGGTGATACGCGAGCAGGGCTGCATCACGACACTCAGCTCCGCCGAATCCCATTGGCTCGGGCTCATCGATGCCAGCGCGCACGCCGACATTGCCGGCATGGCCGCGCACGGAGAAAAGCTTTTCATCGCGCCATTACCGGCCCTGAGCGGCAGCCAGGTTCTCGAGGGCCTCATCACCACTGCGTCGGCGCAAACCGCCAACGGCGTGAGCCATGAAGCGCGTGGGCTGCTCGAGGCTTACGTCCCCAACCTGCAGAATGCTGGCGACTACGCGTTGGCGCTGCGGCTCGCGGTCAGCCAGGCGGAAAGCGCGGTCGCAACCCAGGCCGCCCCTTGAGACTGAAAGCCTGTGCCAGGCGTGTCTCGCATCGAGGGCGGCTCTCGATTCATTGTTAGTTAGTCGGCGGCTGCGCCGCACGCGGCGCCGGCGGCAGCATTTCCCCGCGGTATTGGTCATGCAGGGCCTGCCACAGGGCATGCGCCTCGACATCCTCGGGTCCGGGCGCGCTTTCGAGCCGGCGCGCCGATCCTCCGGCGCGTCTGACCAGCACGTATTTCTGCGTGAGCTTGTCGGCACGATTCGGCAGCGAGGCCAGCAGCCAGTCGCGGCTCAATGCGGCGCGTTCCTTGTCCGCCAGCAGATCTGGCATCAGCTCTGCGCGCAGTTCAAACCGCCCATTGGCCGGATTCATGCGAAAAAACGCCGCGGCATCGCCCAACACGCTGCGTTCGTCGAAATCGCCGTCGGCGATCTTCGGCGTGCGGAATCCGGTTTCGGTAAAGCGCACGCGCGCGAGGAACGCCACCGTGGCCCGCGCGTCGCCCGCGATCACCGGCCGAAGCGAAGCGCCATCGAAGGTCGCAGCGCTGCCCACGCCGAGCAGGTCCAGGGCCGTGGGCGCAAGATCCACGAGCGAAACCGGCGCGTCGAATTCATGGAAGGCGCGCGGCAGATCGACCTCGCCAAAGCCGCGCAGCGCGAGAAAGGCCGAGAACTGATGCGGTGACAACACGCTGGAGCCATGTCCCCAGAGACTGATGCGCTGGCCGTCCAGCAATTCGCGCACATCGGTGCCGCGAATCAACGCATCGGACTCGGGCAGGCCGAGCGCCTCGCCGTGATCGGAGAGCACGACCACCAGCGCGTTGCGCAGCACACCCTTGCGTTCCAGCATCTGCATGATCCTGCCGAACTGCTCGTCCGCCGCGACCACGGCATTCGAATACACGTACGCGGAATCGCTGGCGTGGAGAAAGGCCATGTCCTCGGACGCCCAGGTAAATGGGTGATGCGGTAACGTGAGATGCACGGCGAGCATGGTGGGACCACGCGGCTGAAAATCGCTGTCCAGCCAGTCCACGAACGTATCGGGATCGTAAGTCACCTTCGCCGCGCGATTGCCGTAAGTAGCCGGAAACATCATCTTGCCCAGCCAGGTGTTGGCGATGAGATTGGCCAATGGCAGGTCATTGGCCTTGCCGAGCAGGAAATCCGCAGCGCCAACGGTGGGTGTGATCGCCTGATCGAAACCATAACTGCCGTCGATGTTGGAGAAGCGCACTTCGTCGGTGGCGAAAACCGTGTAATACCCGTTGGCGCGCAGAATGTCCGCGAGCGTGTCGAAGCGCTGCAACGACGAGCGAGCGACCAGGTTCTCGCGCGCGCCCGTGGCGCTGGGATACCGGCCGGTGAGGATGGAAGTCCACGCGGGAAAGGTACGCGCCAGCGGCGTGATGGCGTCGGTGAACAACTGGGATTCATTGCGCACGAAGGCATCGATGTGCGGCGTGAGGCCGGGCGCTTTGCCAGCGCCGACCAGGTCAGTGCGCAACGAGTCGATTCCTATCAATACCAGGTTCGGTTTGCCAGGCGTCGTTGCGGCATCGGGCTCACGCACGCCACGGAACGCGAAGATCGTGACCAGGGCCAGCACGCCGATGAGTGGATAGATCGCAGCACGTGTCGCCGACACCCGCAGTCCGCTCTCGCGCGCCGCGCGGAACGTGACGACGAAGAACGCCGCCATCAGCGCCAGCGACAACAGTTCCAGCAGTCGGGCGCTGCCAATCAATGACGCGCGGATCAGCTCGCTGGGGGAGCCACTGACCGACCATGGGAACAGCGTGGCATTTGCCACCCATAACCAGACGACCGCCGCCAGGAACCAGGCACACAACCACCAGCGCAGCGACGTGCGCGGCCGATGGAAGGCGCGCACCGTGAGCCACGCGGGAATCCAGGTGATCAGGCCGAACGCCATGTGCAACGCGAGCTGCCAGCCGATGAACCGGGCGACCTCCGTTCCCAGCGGCGTGCCGGAAAGATCGAGCCCGAGGAGTTCGCGAAGCTGGCCCCAGTCAGTGCTGAGCCGATTCATGACGCCAAGCTGCTGCCAGGCGCTGAACGCGAGCAGCAAAACACCTAGGCCACCCGCCATCAGCAGCTCGAGAATCACCGCCCACGACAAGCGCGGCCGCGCTGAATGAGACATAATCCGGACGCTTTCTACTATGGGTGCGGGGGAAATGCGAATTGAAGGGCCCCAATGGGCCCGCGGATTATCGAGCCGCGTTCACGCACATCCATGTGACGTATTCCGCAGATACCACAGTGTTAATCGAAGGGCGTGAGACGGTATTGCTATAAGCAATTCGGCGCGTTGCGTTCTCCTTCCCGGGACCTTCCACATCCATGATTTCGAATTCACGACGCAAGAACCTCTTGCTGGCGTTGGCGTTGGGCCTCGTGCTGCTGCTGCTTTCATATGCGCGCATCGTCGGCGACTCGCAGAGCATGGGCTTCCGCGAAGAGGTCCTCGACACGATTTTTGGCGGTGCCATCTGGGGCACCACGCTCATGTGGAACATGGTGTGGTTTGGCGTGGCGCTTACGGTGCTGCACCTCGTGTTTGGCGCGCTTTGTTGGGCTGTCGGCACGCTGTCTGGTGACATCAATCCCAAGCCGATTCCAGCTGAACAACAGAAGCAGGCACGCCAGCACGTGGTGCTGTGGTTTGCGTTGCTCACGATTGCACTGCTGGCCGCCAACTCGGCCAACTTTTCGCGCTCGTCACTCGGCTCGCCCTACGCACGCGCCATGGGCGCGAGCGTTGGCGGCATTGCCCTGGGCAACTGGATTGCCGGCCTCATCTGCGCCATCGCGCTCGCCGTGGTTGGAATCCGGGTGATCCAGTCCCTGCGAGCGGGCTGGCGGCCGTACCGGCATCCGCGTCGCTTCGCGGCTGGCGCCCTCGTCGTATCTACTACTCAGTGTCGCGCTGGGCTGGAGCACCGCGAATCGCTCGCATAACAATGCGTCGCGGACCAACGTGATTCTCGTCGGCATCGATTCACTGCGCACTGACATCGTCTCGAAGCAGGCGCCACGGGATTTCGCGCCGCACATGCGCGAATTCCTCGAGGGATCGGTGCAATTCACCGACACGATGACGCCGCTCGCGCGCACCTTTCCCTCGGTGACATCCATCCTCACGGGACGGGCACCGCACAAGACCGGCGCCTACATGAACCTGCCACCGCGCGACTTCATCCACGAAGGCGAAACGCTCGGGCGAATCTTCAGTCGCGCGGGTTACCACACGGTCTTCGCAATGGACGAGGTTCGTTTCGCGAACTTCGACCGCAGTTACGGGTTCGATCAGTCCGTGACGCCGCCGGCCGGCGCCACGGAATTCCTGATGTCGCTGTTCGCCGATACGCCACTGTCGAACGCCGTCGTGAATACTCGACTCGGCAGCTGGATCTTTCCCTTCATCCACGCCAATCGCGGCGCCGCCGCCACTTACGACCCCGACAGTTTCCTCAGACAGGTCGACCGGGAAGTGAACTTTGGCAATCCGCTGCTGTTTGCCACCCATCTGACCTTGTCGCACTGGCCCTATGTTTGGGCCGGCGCACCGCTGCCGGCACCGAGAACCAGTCCGACGTGGCCTGACTACTACGTCAACGTGATCAACCGGGTGGACCAGCAGTTCGCGGACCTGATGTCCCAGCTGCGCGAGCGCGGTGTGCTCGACAACGCCATCGTCGTGCTCTATTCCGATCACGGCGAATCGTTTGGCGCAGCACCACGAATCACTGGTTCCGGACGATGATCCGCTCGTCTGGGAGCTGCGCGCTGTTCCACAATGGGGCCACGGCAGCACCGTGCTGACTTCGCATCAATACCAGGTCGTGCTCGGCATGCGCGCCTTCGGCGCCGCGGCGGGCAAATTGCCGGCGGCGCGCGAGATATCAGCGCCCGCCTCCGTAATGGACATCGCACCGACACTGACTCAATTGGCCGGAGTTCAAACCGGCGAATCCTTCGACGGCTTGTCGCTGGTTCCATTGATGGCGGCAGATGCGCCGTTGCCGGCCGAATTCACGCACCGCGTCCGATTCACCGAGACGGAATACACGCCGGTGGGTGTTGCGACGCCGGATGGAAAGATGTCGGCCAGCGGCATTGCCAAGGCCGCGCAGATGTACGAGATCGATCCGGTAACCGATCGCGTCCAGGTACGACGGGAGCATCTGAAGCCCATGCTGACCATTCGCCAGTACGCCGCCATCGGTGACGAGTACTTGCTGGTGGCAGTGCCTTTCCGTTCAGAAGGTTTGAGTCACCACTACCTGCTGCTTCCCAAGACTGGCGGAAAACCGCAGCTGCTGACGGGCGCCGCCTTTACCCGATGCTCCGGAGGACGTGCGCCGCGTTTGGGATGCGATGCAGACGAATCTCGCCGGGCCTCGTACCTTCGGCTGAGGCTCTCGAACGAGTCGTCGCCAAATCCACTGTCGCTCAAAGTGGGCGGGGAGTGACGCCGAACGTCACAAAGTGACGATCCGCGTCGTCCGCCAGATTCCAGAATCTGGAAAATGCGTCAAAGAATCGTGGCAATTCAAGCAGATATGCTGCGCCCGTCACTGGCACCTGCCTTGCATACTCCTTCGCAGGCGCCTTACGCCCTCGATTTCGATCTTACGTTTGTTAACAGGAGCTCCTAAATGATCAAGTCCATCCAAAAAGGCTTCACGCTCATCGAATTGATGATCGTGGTGGCCATCATCGGCATCCTTGCCGCGATCGCGATTCCTGCCTATCAGGACTACACGATCCGCGCCCAGGTGACTGAAGGTCTCAACCTGATGTCGGATATGAAGGCCGGCGTCGCTGAGTGGTATGCGCAGGAAGGCAGCTGGCCGTCCTCGCTGGTGCAGCTCGGTATCTCGGGCGGTGCCTCGTCGAAGTCTGGCAAGTACGTGTCGTCAATCGACCTGGACACGGGCACGCTGATCGCCACCTACGGCATCCAGGCGAACAGCAACATCTCGACCAAGACCCTGGCCCTGCAGCCGAAGACCAGCCCGAACGGCGACGTGATCTGGGTGTGCGGTACGCGTGAAGCGCCTTCCGGCGCCGGCGACCCGTCCTCGGGCGCCTCGGACAGCGCTTCGGGCGCTACCAGCCTGCTCGCGAAGTACCTGCCGGCCAATCTGCCGCGCGTCAGAGCTAATGTCGATTCGAGTTCCCCCGGAACTCACTGGAAGCCCCTCCTCGGAGGGGCTTCTTCTTTTGGGAGCCCGATCACGTGTGAAACCCCCTCCCTATGCGACCATTGGCGCGAGATTTAACAATTGCCTGCCTGCAGACCTTGGGTAGACTAAGGCCCGCAGCGGGTTTGGTCGCTCGCACGTAAGTACATGAACGACAACGCATCTCTAGCGCTCGGTGGAACTCGCTCGAGCCTCGGCGGGTTACCGCAGAGGCTCGTGCAGGATGGCGTGGTCGAAGAGTCGGCCATGCTCAACGCGCTGCAGGCCGCCAAAGAGCGCAAGTCCAGCTTCGTCACCCAGCTCATCGCCGCCGGCGCCGCCAAGGCGCGTGACATCGCCATCGCCGCTTCCGCCGAATTCGGCGTGCCGCTTGTACGACCTCGACTCACACCAGGTCGACCTCGACACCGTCAAGCTGGTCCAGGACAAGCTGCTGCAGAAGCATCGCTGCCTGCCGCTGTTCCGGCGCGGCAAGCGACTGTTCCTCGCGGTTGCCGATCCCACCAATCTGCACGCCATCGACGAGATCAAGTTCCAGACCGGCCTCGGCATCGAGGCCATCGTCGTCGAAGACGACAAGCTGCAGAAGGCCATCGACAAGGCCGCCGAGCAGGCCGACGCGGTCATGCCGCAGCTCACCGAAGACGAAACCGGGTTCGATCTCGAGAATCTCGACGTCACCGGCGGCGACGACGACATGGAAGGCGCGCGGAGTTTCCCGCGACGACATCGAAGACGCGCCCATCGTGCGCTTCGTCAACAAACTACTGCTCGACGCCATCCGCCGCGGCGCGTCGGACATCCATTTCGAGCCGTACGAAAAGATGTACCGCATCCGTCTGCGCATGGACGGCATCCTGAAAGAAGTCGCGCAGCCGCCGGTGCAGCTGGCCATGAAGCTGTCGGCGCGCCTCAAGGTCATGTCGCGCCTCGACATCGCCGAACGCCGCGTGCCGCAGGACGGCCGCATCAAGATGAAGCTGTCGAAGACTCGCGCCATCGACTTCCGCGTGAGCACCTGCCCGACGCTGTTCGGCGAAAAGATCGTCTGCCGTATTCTCGATCCTTCGCAGGCCATGCTGGGCATCGACTCGCTGGGCTACGAGCCCTTCCAGCGCGAGATCTACCTCAAGAACCTCGCCAAGCCGCAGGGCATGATCCTGGTGACGGGACCCACGGGTTCCGGCAAGACCGTGTCGCTGTACACCGGTCTCAACATCCTCAACAAGCGAAGACACCAACATCTCGACCGCGGAAGACCCGGCCGAAATCAATCTGCCCGGCGTCAACCAGGTCAACGTCAACAACAAGGTGGGCCTCACCTTCGCGGCGGCGCTGCGCGCCTTCCTGCGCCAGGATCCGGACGTGGTCATGGTCGGCGAAATCCGCGACCTCGAGACGGCGGAAATCGCCATCAAGGCCGCGCAGACCGGCCACCTGGTGATGTCCACGCTGCACACCAACGACGCGCCGCAGACGCTGACGCGCCTGGTCGACATGGGCGTGAAGCCCTACGCCATCGCGACCTCGGTCAGTCTGATCATCGCGCAGCGCCTGGCGCGTCGCCTGTGCTCGCAGTGCAAGGCGCTCGTCGACATGCCCGCCGAGGCGCTGCTCAAGGAAGGCTTCCAGGAAGCCGACGTCAAGACGGGCATCAAGATCTACGGCCCCAAGGGTTGCGGCGCCTGCACCGACGGCTACAAGGGCCGCGTGCGGCATCTACCAGGTCATGCCGGTCACCGAAGCACATCGGCCGCATCATCATGGAAGGCGGCAACGCCATCGACATCTCGCGACCAGGCCGCCAAAGAAGGCGTGTGGGATCTGCGTCGCGCGGGACTCGAAAAGGTCAGGCAAGGCATGACCAGTCTCGAAGAAGTCAACTCGGTCACGATCGAATAAGTTTGGTCGTAAAGGATAAGCGAGCATGGCCACAGCAGTAGCAACCGCAGGCGCAAAGGGCGTCAAGCGTGACGTCCCCTACTCCTGGTCCGGCATGGACAAGAAGGGCAACCGGGTCTCGGGCAAGAGCCTGGCGCCCGACGAAACCGCCCTGCGCGCCGATCTGCGCCGCCAGGGCATCGCGGTCAGCAAGATCAAGAAGCAGTCGCAGGCCTTCAAGGGCGGCGGCAAGGTCAAACCCGAAGACATCGCGGTGTTCAGCCGCCAGCTCGCCACCATGCTGGCCGCCGGTATCCCGCTGGTGCAGGCCTTCGAAATCGTCGGCAACGGTAACGACAAGCCGTCGATGCAGCGACTGATCCTCGATATCAAGGCGGACGTGGAAGGCGGCACCTCGCTGCACGAAGCGCTCGGCAAGCATCCGCTGTATTTCGACGATCTGTTCGTGAACCTGGTCGAGGCCGGCGAACAGGCCGGTGCGCTGGAAACGCTGCTCGACAAGATCGCGACCTACAAGGAAAAGACCGAGGCTCTCAAGAAGAAGGTGAAGAAGGCCCTCTTCTACCCGGCCGCGGTCATGGTCGTGGCCATCGTCGTCACGGTCATCCTGCTCATCTTCGTGATTCCGCAGTTCGAAAGCCTGTTCAAGGGCTTCGGCGCGGATCTGCCGGCCTTCACGCAGTTCGTCATCGACATGTCGCGCGGCCTGCAGGACAACTGGCACATATTCGCCGGCTGTCGCTGGGCGGCGCGGGCTACGCGTTCTTCTATTTCAAGAAGCGCTCGCAAGGCCATGCGCGAGTTCCTCGACCGCGCGCTGCTCAAGTTCCCGATCATCGGACCCATCATGTACAAGTCGGCGATCGCGCGTTTCTCGCGCACGCTGTCGACCATGTTCGCCGCCGGTGTGCCGCTGGTCGAAGCCCTGGAATCGGTGGCCGGCGCTTGCGGCAACATCGTGTTCGAGAATGCGGTGCTGAAGATGCGCGACGAAGTCGCCACCGGTCAGCGCCTGCAGCGCGCCATGGAAAACACCGGCATCTTCCCGAACATGGTCATCCAGATGATCGCGGTCGGTGAAGAAGCCGGCGCGCTCGACACCATGTCGGGCAAGGTGGCCACCTTCTACGAGGCGGAAGTCGACAACGCGGTCGACAGCATGTCCTCGCTGCTCGAGCCGCTGATCATGGCCATCCTCGGCGTGCTCGTCGGCGGCCTGGTCATCGCCATGTACCTGCCCATCTTCAAGCTGGGCGCCGTGGTGTAAGGTCACCACCGGCCGTTTCAGACACAACCGTCAGGAAAACGCCGCGCCATGCGCGGCGTTTCTCTATCAACAGATGCCAGAACCGCTCACTGGATTCATTGAAACGCTCGCCACGCAACTCCCTGCTGTTCATCGGCATTTGCGCGGTGCTGGGGCTGCTCATCGGCAGCTTCCTCAACGTCGTGATCCATCGCGTGCCCATCATGATGGACAACGAGCTGCGCGCCGAATGCGCGCGCGCTCGCAGGCGGCGAAGTCAGCCGAGCCGCCGACCTTCAACATCGTCACGCCGCGTTCCGCCTGCCCCAGATGCAAGGCGCCGATCACGGCGCTGCAGAACATTCCGGTGGTGAGCTGGCTGGCGCTGGGCGGCAAGTGCGCCAACTGCAAGACGCCGATCTCGAAGCGTTACCCGCTGGTGGAGCTCGCCACCGGCGTGTTGTCGGCTTTCGTCGCCTGGCGCTTCGGCTTTGGCGTGCACACGGTGGCGGCGCTGGCATTCACCTGGCTGCTGATCGCGCTCACGATGATCGACTTCGACACGCAGTACCTGCCGGACTCGCTCACCTATCCGCTGCTGTGGCTGGGACTGTTCGTGAGTCTCTGGCATCCCTGCCTGGGGTGAAGGCGCGAGCCCGGTCGGACCGCGCGAGGCCATCATCGGTGCGGCCGCCGGCTATCTCAGCCTGTGGAGCGTCTACTGGACGTTCAAGCTGCATCACCGGCAAGGAAGGCATGGGCTACGGCGACTTCAAGCTGTTCGCCGCGCTCGGCGCCTGGCTCGGCTGGGGCATGCTGCTGCCCATCATCGTGTTCGCTTCCGGTGTCGGCGCCATGTTCGGCATCGTCGTGATGGTCCGCCAGCGCAAGGGACGCGACACGCAACTCGCCTTCGGACCTTTCCTCGCCATCGCCGGCTGGCTCGCGCTGGTCGCCGGGCACGACATCGTCGTCCCGCTACATGGCCTTCTTCGGTCCAGCGCATTAGCATGGCACGGCGGTTCCGCATCGGGCTCACCGGCGGAATTGCCTGCGGCAAGAGCACGGTCGCGAACCTGTTCGCGGCGCTCGGAGTCACCATCGTCGACACGGATTTGCTGGCGCGCGAAGTCGTCGCGCCCGGCTCGCCGCTGCTCGGCGAGATCGGCCGGCATTTCGGCCCCGAGGTGTTGCAGAAGGACGGCAGCCTCGACCGCGCCGCCCTGCGCGCCCGGGTGTTCGCGAATCCGGCGGAAAGACAGTGGCTGGAGCAGCTCACGCATCCCGCCATCCGCGAACTCACCGACGCGCGTTGCGAATCGGCCACCGGGCCCTACGTCATGGTCGCGATTCCGCTGCTGGTGGAGACCGCCGGCGCGAATCGTTTCGACCGTGTGCTCGTGGTCGACTGCGATCCGGAATTGCAGCTCGCGCGCCTGCAGGCGCGCGACGGCATCACCCGCGAACAGGCCGCGCGCATGCTGGCGGCGCAGGCCACGCGCGAGCAGCGACTCGCCGTCGCCGACGACGTGATCCAGAACAACGGCGACATCGCCGCACTTGCGCGACCAGGTGGAAAAGCTGCATCGGCAGTATTTGGCTGCCGCTGCACGCAATCGGACGGAGTCGCCACATGAGCGCAGACGACAACGACGAGGGCTCAGATCGGTTTACGGAGGCCGCCGCGCTCGCGCAGAATAGCCCGATGGCAGAGGAAGCCCAGCAACAGCAGCCCGTCGCGGAGTCCGCGCCGCTGGTTTTCGAGCAGCCGCTCAACGAGCGCATGCGCACCTTCCTGCGCCTCGACTTCCTCTACAACCAGGCGCTGTACCACAACGAGATGCAGAGCCAGTGGGGCAGCCGCGCCGCCATGGGCAGCCTGCTCGACATCCTCGCCATCGCCGCGCGCGGCGACGTGCGCGCCGACGTGCAGAAGGAACTCGAGCGGCACCTCGCGCAGCTCAACGTGTTCCAGAGCAAGCCCGGTGTCGACTCCGCGCGGCTGCGAACCGTGATGTAGCAACCTGTTGCGCCTGCGCGCCGACCTCGTGGCCTGCGGCTCTAACTATCTTGCCGGGCTCAAGGATTCCGAATTCCTGTCGTCGATCAAGCATCGCAGCGCCATTCCCGGCGGCACCTGCGAGTTCGACCTGCCGGATTTCTTTTTCTGGCTCAACCAGGCCACCGACCAGCGCGCCCGCTCGTTCAACGAGTGGTTGGCCACGCTGCGCCCGCTGTGCGACGCCATCGCCGAGCTGCTGTGGATCACGCGCCAGCACGGCAAGCCGCGACAGGAGATCGCGCGCGGCGGCGTGTACCACATCACCTTCGAGCGCGACACGCCCATCCAGCTGGTGCGTATCGCGCTGCCCCAGGCCTCGGGCCTGTATCCCGAGACGTCGGGGTCTCACTACCGCTGCAGCGTGCGGTTGCTGGCCTGGAACGGGTTGAATCAGCGCCCGCAGCAAACTACCGAAGACGTGCCGTTCACGCTGACCTGCTGCACTTGATCTCCGATCAGTTGCCGATCTGAAGAATCGCTACGCGATTTACTCGAAAGGGATGATGCTAATCGCGTAAATCGATTGTGACAGGGACATCTTTTCGGGCAGTCAGATAGTGTCGCGACTCACTGGCTTGTCACCTGACGAAATCATTCGTTCATGCGTCACAACTCGCTTTGCCGGCTCCGAACCCTTACATTCGATCACAGCCCAGGAAATGGAGCATCAGCATGCGAAATAGATTAATGCTTTTTGGATTTTTCGTTGCCGTCACAGTTGCGGTTTCGTTGACGGCGAGTGGCGGAGATGAACCTCGCAGGGGCGTTTCGATCGACAGGATAATAGACATTGCGGATAGCGCGATCGGTTACCCAAAGGGCAGGCCGGATAACGTTGAAGTTATAACTGCGAAACTCTTCGACGTGAAACATCAAGATCTGACACACGAAGATGTCCCGGGAGACCTTGAAGCTTTGCTTTCAGAGTTGAAGGGAAGAAAATATTGGCTTGTGCAGTACAGGAAATGGCCGATCAGACTTGACGGTGGTCTTGCCGTTTTTGTCGACGCACAGTCCGGCGAGGTCATCAACGTCGCGCGTGATAGATAGTTTGATTGCAGCTGCTGATGCGGCATTCAGCCCAGCAGCGCAGGATTCAAATGCCACACGACAAACGTGAGCGCGCTCGCGAACGTCACCCATACCAGGTAGGGCACCAGCAGCAGAGCTGCGAGCCTGTTGATGCGGTGGAAAACGACGATAGTGAGCGAGATGAGTGTCCAGAGCAGCAGCACGTCGGCGAGCGCCAGCGCACCCAGGCGCCACCCGAAGAACAACCAGCTCCATAGGCCATTGACCGCCAGCTGAACCAGGAAAACGCCCAGCCCCAGCCTCGCACCGCCGAAGCCGCGCTCACGCCACACGAGCCATGCGGACACTGCCATCGCCGCATACAGCACGGTCCAGGCTGGGCCGAACAGCCACGGCGGCGGAGCCCAGGACGGACGCTGCAGTTGTTCATAGAACGTCGCCGCATCGGCGGACGCCAGGGCGCCAATGGCGGCAACGGTGAATGTCACGGCGAGCCAGACGAGCAGGCCAAAGACGCGGGCAGGTCTGTCGCGATACATGAGCAGTTCTCCAACCAGAAGGCTCAACCAGCAGGCTCAACCAGCAGGCTCAGCAAACTACCGAAAAAGTCCCGTTTACGCTCGCTTGCTGTACCTGCGCCCAGGTTCGGGCCGCCCATGCGGCGCACACATTCGAACAATTCCCGACAGTTAGACACGGCGCGCAGGGATAACTTCACCACTCGGAATTCTCCGGGAGGGACCATGACGCATACTCGTATCCTCTGTGCTGCTCTGCTGGCGGCCTTTATGGCGACACCCGATGCGGCGAATGCCGCGGAACGCGGTTGGTATCTCGGGGCCGCGTACTCGAGCGTCTCCGCTGACTATGCGCCAACTGACAACGTGGGTCCCGCAACCATCGAAACCCCGTCGCGCTACGTCGGTGGCGAACTCGAAACCATCGGTTCGCAAGGATTCAAACTGGCTGCCGGATATCGGGCACTCGATTGGCTGGCGTTCGAAGCGGACTACCTGGACCTGAGCGGGGACAGCGCGAAGCTGGATCTGGTGTGCATCACGCAACCTTGCCCGGACCAGATACGCGCAGAAACCACCAGTGCTTCGCTATCCGCGCTCGCCCTGTGGCCCCTCGGTAAGTTCGACATTTTCGCCCGCGTGGGCCTCTCGCACTGGGACTCGACCATCGAAACGATCAATCCCGATGGGTCGCGATTCTGGCGCCAGGACCTGGACGGCACCGACGAGAAGTTCGGCGCCGGCGCGCAATTTCATTTTCACAAGATGGCGGCGCGCTTCGAATACGAGCGCCTGCGCTTCAGCGGCGACGGCGCTGACACGTGGTCGCTCGGTGTCGCCTATAACTTTCGCTGAATGTTCAGTTGCTGCTCTTGTTCGGGCTCTCCATTTTCTTCATGGTCTCTTCGATCGCCTTCCGCATGCTGAGCGTGTCCGCGCCTTGGCTGGGCGGGAAGTCCATCAAGCTCTTCAGGTGCTCTGCGAGGAAAGGCCCGGAAGCAGTCGGCGCCCAGAGTTTCTGGCCAACGAACATGCGCCCGGCATATTCGTACCCGCGAGCATCCGGTGTCACCTTCTCCAGCGGGTCCATGAGCAGGTTCACGATGTAGGGCACGCTCGGGAATGCCTTCTCGTCGAACCAGTCGCCGTTGTGCTTGACGCCGATGTGCATCTTCCAGGCATCCACGCGGATCGCCATAAGGTCGGTTTCATCGTAGTAGAAGACTTCGCGGCGCGCTGACTTGTCCGTCTTGCCCGTCCAGTAATCGAGGTTGTTGTACCCGTCGAGATGGTTCTTGTAAGTCGTGCCACCCATCTTGTAGCCCTTGAGCAGGTCTGCCTTAGATGTTGTCAGGCCGGCCGCCGCTGCGAGCGTGACGTACAGGTCCTCATGGCATTGGATGCCGTTCAATGCGACGCCGGCGGGAATCTTGCCGGGCCACTTGACCAGCAGAGGAACGCGCACGCCGCCTTCCCAGGTCGTGCCCTTCTCGCCGCGATACGGGGCATAACCGCCGTCCGGCCACATCATGAACTCGAAGCCATTGTCGGTGGTGTAGATGACGATGGTGTTGTCTTCGACTCCCAGGTCCTTGAGCTTTTTGAGGATGGAGCCGACCTGTTCGTCGTGCTCGATCATCCTGGCGCGAACCACGTCTTCCTCGGCGCGACCTTCATCGACGGCCTTCTGGATGAACTTTTGCGTCGGGTGCGACCAGATGTGAATCGCGGTCGAGTTGAACCACAAGAAGAAGGGCTTGTCGCCCTTGCCCACACGGTCCAGGTACTTCAGCGTCTCGTCGGTCACTTCCTGGTCGAAGGTCTCCATGCGCTTGCGCGTCAACGCGCCGGTGTCCTGGATTTTCTGTTTGCCGACTTTGCCGAATTTCGGATCGACGGTGGCATCGTCGTCATTGGTCGCCCAGGTATGCAGCACGCCGCGCGGGCCGAACTTTTTCTTGTATTCGGGGCTCTTCTGGCCGGGATAGTCCAGCTCTTCTGGCTCTTCTTCGGCGTTGAGGTGGTAGAGATTGCCGAACCATTCATCGAAGCCATGGCTGGTCGGCAGGAACTCGTTGCGATCGCCGAGATGGTTCTTGCCGAATTGTGCGGTGGCGTATCCGGCTGACTTCAGCACCTCCGCGAGCGTGGGATCGATCTTCTGGATGCCGCGTGTCGAGCCGGGAATGCCGATGGTGGTCATGCCGGTGCGAATCGGCAATTGCCCCATGATGAACGCGGCGCGTCCGGCGGTGCAGCTCGGCTGGGCATAGTGATCGGTGAACAGCGCGCCCGCTTTCGCGATGGAGTCGATGTGCGGCGTGCGGCCCATCATGCCGTGTGTGTATGCACCAACGTTCCAGGTACCGATGTCGTCGCCAAAGATGACGACGATGTTCGGTTTCTTGGTCTGGGCGGTGGCGGGGCTGATGACACCGAAGAGTGCTACCAGAGCTGTCGACAGAAGCCAGGCAAGGCCTGGCGATGGCGCTTTCTTCGCGTTCACGATTCACACTCCATGGAATGCCGTGCAGGAGAACAGGGTGGGGGCGGGACCAGCGCGGACGCCCGAACGACGCTGCCGCAGCATTTCACTGCGCCTGATTCATTCGCCGTCTAACAATGCCGGGATAGACCTGTGGTCGCGCGGGACGTTACAGGGGCATCACCGAAGCCGGGATAAGACCTTGGTCCGAGTCTAGCTAGATGCACTCGCGCATGCTGCGGCGCGAGATCGCAACGCAATCAGCTCGCCGGCGCCGGCATCTTGAGCGCGTTCGCCACGAAGCCGAACTGATCGGCGATGTCCTCGATCTGCATCCACACCGGCTTGCCGGCGCCATGTCCGGCGCGCGTTTCGATGCGGATCAGCACGGGATTCGGGCACGCCCTGCGCGTGCTGCAGCTCGGCCGCGAACTTGTAGCTGTGCCACGGAACGACGCGATCGTCGCGATCGGCGGTGGTCACGAGCGTCGGTGGATAGCAGGTGCCATGCCTTCACGTTGTGCACGGGCGAATAGGCGCGGATGGCCTTGAACTCGTCCGCATTCTCCGCGAGGCCAAAGTCGCTCGACCACTGGCGCGCGTTGGCGCTGGCGGTCTGGTAGCGCAGCATGTCCATGACGCCGACGCCCGGCAGCGCGGCGCCAAAAGATCGGGACGCTGGGTGAGCGCGGCGCCGACCAGCAACCCGCCGTTGCTGCGCCCGAGGATCGCAAGCCGCTTGGGGTTGGTGTACTTCTCGCTGATCAGGTACTCGGCCGCGGCGATGAAATCGTCGAACACATTCTGCTTGCGCAGCTTGGTGCCGGCCTGGTGCCACTCCTCGCCGTATTCACCGCCGCCGCGCAGGTTGGCGACGGCATAGATGCCGCCCATCTCGAGCCACGACTGGATCGCGGGGCTGAACGACGGCGACAGCGTGACGTTGAATCCGCCGTAGCCGTAGAGCATCACCGGCTGGTTGCCGTCGCGCGGCGCGTCCTTGCGGCGGATGATGAACATGGGCACGCGCGTGCCGTCCTTGGAGTTGTAGAACACCTGCTCGGTGACGAACGGCGTGAAATCCGCGGGCACGGTCGGCTTGCGGAATTCACTCACGGTGTTCGTCGCGACGTCGAGCCGCAGGATGCTGGTGGGCGCCTGGTATCCCGAGTACGAGAAGAACGCCTCCGGATTGTCGCCTTCGCCCTGGAAACCCGTGGCGGTGCCGAGGCCGGGTAGTTTGACCTCGCCCACTTCGGTGCCGCGGGTCTCGAACAGTTTCACGACGCTGCGCGCATCGCGCGTGTATTCGACCAGGATGCGGCCGCCGACGTAGCCGGAACTGTTGATGACGGCATCGCCCTGCGGCACGACGGTGCGCCAGGCGGCGGGGTCGGGCTTCGCCGGATTCACCGCGATCACGCGGCCGCGCGGCGCGGCATTCGTGGTCTGGAAATACAGCTCATCACCCTGCGAGCCCATGAAGTTGTAGAGCGCGTCCCAGGCGGTGAACAGCGGCTGCGGCTTTGCGTTCGGCTTGCGCAGGTCCTGCACCAGCACGCCGTTGGTCTCGTAGCCGTCGAAGAGATTGATGATCAGGTACCGCCCGTCTTCGGTGACCTGCGCGGCAGGTACGCGCGACGGATGGTCGGTGACCTTGTAGACGAGCCGGTCCGCGGACTGCGGCTCGCCGAGCTTGTGGTAGTACACATCCGGCCGCCCGGCGTCGTCGCCGCGCTCCGCCGTTTCGGCACTCTCGCCCGGCTTGACGGGATAGCGGCTGTAGTAGACGCCCGAGCTGTCAGTGGCCCAGGACACGGGCCAGAACTTGCTGAACTTGAGCGCCACCGGCAGATCCTTGCCGTCTTCGACGTGGCGGAAATGCCAGATGTTCCAGTCGGTGCCGCCATCCGAGAGCGCATAGGCCAGCACTTTTCCGTCCGGGCTCGGCGACCACTGCGACAACGCGATGGTCGCGTCCTCGCGCTTGCCATTGGGATCGACGATGACGCGCGGCGCGGCGTTCAGCCCGTCGGCCACGTACAGCACGCTCTGATCCTGCGTGCCATCGTTGCGCAGGAAGAAATACCGGCCGCCTTCTCGCTGCGGCACGCCGAAGCGCTCGTAGGTCCAGAGCTGCTTGAGCCGATTGCCGAGCCAGGCACGCTGCGGCAATGCCTCGAGGTAGGGCTGCGCCAGCGAGTTCTGCGCGGTCACCCAGTCTTTGGTGGACTGCGCATTCGCATCTTCGAACCAGCGATAAGGATCGGCGACCTTGACGTCGTGATAGACGTCGATGACGTCACCGCGCGCGGACGACGGATACTGGAATGCGTGCGGCGCTGCTTCCGGCGGCGCGTGTGTCGCCGCAGGTTGCGTCGCGCATGCGACGAGCAGAACCGTCAGTGCGCTCGCGAGGGTCACGCACAGGTAGCGAGGAGGTGAGGCCATCCCTAAACTCCGTAAATGATTTACAGCAGTGTAACAAACGCAATGCGTGCACCCGTCCGGCGCAACGCACTTTCATTTCGTCCCGGCGCAGCGATTTCACTGGCTGTCGCGATTCTTTACATGGTCCTGGCCGCACCCGCGCACTCAGGGAAACTCCCACTGGAACGGCTGTTTACGGCGCCCGACCTGTCGGGACCGTCGTTGCGCGGCGTCAAGATTTCGCCCGACGGCAGGCTGGTGGCGTACCTGCGGGCCCGCGACGACGACAAGGATCGTTTTGACCTCTGGGCCTATGACGTGCCCGCGGCGCGTCACCGGATGCTGGTGGACTCGCGCACCCTCGCGGGCGCCGATCGCGCGCTGTCGGCCGAAGAGGAAGCGCGCCGCGAACGGCAACGCACCTCCGCGTTCTCGGGCATCGTCGAATACAGTTTCGCGCCCGACAACCGCCACCTGCTGATCCCGCTGAACGGCGATCTGTACGTCTACGACCTGACACGCACCGGTGCCGCCGCGGTGCGGCGCCTGACCACCACCGACGCCTACGAAACCGACGCGCGCTTCTCGCCGCGCTCGCACTACGTCAGCTTCATCCGCGACCAGAACCTCTACATCGTCGACCTCGCCAATGGCAGCGAACGCGCCATCACCACGCAAGGCAGGGGCCTCGTGAGCTTCGGCATGGCCGAGTTCATCGCGCAGGAGGAGATGGATCGGGACACCGGCTACTGGTGGTCGCCCGACGAACGCCGCATCGCGCTGGCGCGCGTCGACGAGGCCCCGGTTGCCGAGGTGGAACGATTCGAGATCCAGGCCACGGGCGCAGCCGTCGTGCGCCAGCGGTACCCGGCCACCGGCGCGGCCAATGCGCGCGTGGACCTGTTCGTCGCGGACCTGGGCACCGACAAGCTGCTGCCCCTGGATCTCGGCACGGAGCGTGACATCTATCTACCGCGCGTCGACTGGTTTCCGGACAGCCGCGGCATCGCCGTGCAGCGCCAGAGCCGCGATCAGAAGACGCTCGAGCTGCTGCGCTTCGACGCCATCAACGGCCGCAGCCGCGTGCTGCTCACCGAGCGCAACGACCACTGGGTGCCCCTGCACCGCGAGCTCACCTTCCTGCAGCGCGCGAAGCAGTTCATCTGGGCCTCCTCGCGCGACGGGTACCAGCACCTCTACCTGTACAGCAACGACGGTGAACTGATCCGGCCGCTGACTCACGGGGAATTCATGGTGATCGGCGCATCGGCCGAACCCGCGGTGCGCGCCGTCGATGAGCGCGCGCGACGGGTGTATTTCACCGCCAACCTGCCCTCACCCATCGAGCGGCAGCTGTTCTGGGTGTCGCTGGACGAGCCCGGCGAGCCGCGGCGCGTGACCGAGGGCGCCGGCCTGCACGTCGCCACCATGTCGCAGAACGCGCGGGTGTTCGTCGACTCGCACTCGAACATCGACCAGCCGCCGCAGGACCTCGCTGCGCCAGGCGGACGGCAAGGTGATCACGGTGCTGGTGCCGAACGAGCTGAACGCACGCCATCCCTACTGCGCCCTACGCCGACGAACACGTGCGTGCCGGAATTCGGGACCATCGCTGCTGCTGACGGGCAGACGCTGTACTACAGGCTCATGAAACCGCGCGTGCTCGAGCCGGGCAAACGTTACCCGGTGCTGATCGATGTGTATGGCGGTCCCGGCGCGCAGCGCGTGAGCAATGTGTGGGGCAGCCTGTTCCACCAGTACCTGGTGCAGCACGGCTACGTGGTGTTCGCGCTGGACAATCGCGGCAGCGGTTTTCGCGGCACGAAGTTCGAAACCGCGCTCGCGGGCCGCATGGGCAGCGTCGAGGTGCAGGACCAGGTGAAGGGCGTGGAATTCCTGCGCAGCCTGCCCGTTCGTCGACTCCGAAGCGCATCGGCATCTTCGGCTGGAGCTACGGCGGATACATGACGCTCATGTGCCTGATGCAGGCGCCGGATACCTTCGCCGCCGGCGTGGCCGGCGCGCCGGTCTCGGACTGGGCGCTGTACGACACGCACTACACCGAGCGTTATCTATCTACTCCGCAGGCGAATGCCGCCGGTTACGCCGCGAGCAATGTGCTCAATCATGCGGACAAGCTGCAGCGGCCACTGCTGCTGGTGCACGGCATGGCCGACGACAACGTGTTGTTCGCGCACAGCACGGCGCTCATGAAGAAGCTGCAGGATCTGCAGGAGCCGTTCGACCTGATGACCTATCCCGGCGGCAAACACGGCTTGATCCGGCAGAACGTCACCGGCTGGCACGCGCACGCCAACATCGTGCGCTTCTTCGACCGGGAGATTGGCCCCGGCCCTCGCTGATCGTTCTTGAACGGACGGCGGCCCTTGGCCGCCGATTTCCGTCGTGGGCGCAGCTCTTTTACAAGCTTGATGCGGCCGCCGCCGCCGGCGGGCCACCCATGCCACCGGCATCGGGCACCACGATGCGCGACGCGGCCTCGCGGCGCATCTCGCGCGCCTCTTCGATGGCCTGCTCGATCGCGATCTTCACGGCGTCGGGGAATTTGTTGCAGGCGTCTTCGAGCGAGCTCGCCTCGAGCTCGAAGGCCAGCGGCAACACGCCGGCCGGCGTCAGCAGCTGGGTCTGGCCGGAGTACAGCGTCGGGCGCGAAGCATCATCGCTGCCGTCACTCTTGACGGGCACCAGGCGACGCAGCGTCCCGGCCTTGCGATCCGTGAAGATCTCTTCGCGATACAGCTGGCTCGCGTCGAGCTTGATTTCGGGGAGTTGCTGTTCCTGGGCCATGGGGAATTCCACTGACTTTGATTACGCCGGGGCGCGGGATGATAACAACTGCAGGGCGTCGATGAACGGCAGCATCGGCGGGCAGGAGGCGTTCATTGCCGAGTGACTGACAATCCACCCACTTGAGCGCCTGGCCATCGAGCGAGCGCGGCACGCCGCTCGGATCATGGCGCGCGCCACAACACCAGTTCGACGATGCGGTCGGGGTAGTCGTGGGTCAGCGTCATGATCTCGCCGTCGGCGCCGGGCTCTCGACTCCGAGCTCTTCGCGCAACTCGCGGACCAGAGCCTCGGGATCGCTTTCGCCGTCGGCCACTTTGCCGCCGGGAAATTCCCACCAGCCGGCCATGTGTTTGCCTTCGGGACGCTGCGCAATGAGCACGCGGCCCGCCTCGTCAAACAACGCTGCGGCGACCACGCGCAGATGCTGGCTTCATGGACAACTCCGCCGAAGGGTCTTGAGGCTCGTCCCCTTTTGCTAGCAAATGGGGCAGAGCGACATGTCCCCATTTATTACTCGACGCCTTCGAGCACGCCGTGGCAGTTCTTGAACTTCTTGCCGCTGCCGCAGGGGCACGGCTGGTTGCGCCCGACCTTGGGCGTCGCGCGTACCGGGCCGCTGCGGCTGCGGCCGGCATCTGCGGGGGTGCCTGGCGCGCGCCGGGAGGCGGCGCCTGCGGTTGCGCGGGCTCACCCGCCGCACCGAGCTGCGACAGCGAGGCGGCTTCCGCGTGCTGCATCTGCAGTGCGCGATTGAGTCGCGCGCGGCGCGCTTCTTCCTCGCGTTCGATCTGCTCGGGCGATTTGATCTGCACGTCGAGCGTCGCGAGGATGGTCACGGTGTCGTACTTGATGCGATCGAGCATCGCGGCGAACAGCTCGAAGGCCTCGCGCTTGTACTCGTAGCGATAGTCCTTCTGCGCGTAGCCGCGCAGGTGGATGCCCTGGCGCAGGTAGTCCATGGCTCCCAGGTGATCGCGCCATTGCTGGTCGAGCACCTTGAGCATGATGTCCTTCTCGATGTGCCGCATGATGGGCACGCCGTTCGGCTGGTTGCCGATGCGCATCACCTTGGCGTCGTACATCGCATCGATCGCGCCGAGGATGCGGCCGCGCAGGGCCTCTTCCTCGAGATCCGGCTGGTCCTTGAGCCACCGCACGGGATCGACCTGCGTGGCGAAATTCTTCGCGATCGCCTCGGCCAGGCCGGCGAGGTTCCACTCCTCGTGGCTGACGTTCGAAGGCAGGTACTGGTCGAGCAGACCGCTGACGACTTCGGCGCGAATGCCGCGCACCGCGTCGCCGAGATTGTCGGCGCCCATGAGCTCGGTGCGCTGCTGGTAGATGACCTTGCGCTGATCGTTGGCCACGTCGTCGAAGGTCAGCAGCTGTTTGCGCACGTCGAAGTTGTGCGCTTCGACCTTGCGCTGCGCCTTCTCGATCTGGCGCGTGAGCATGCCGCTCTCGATGACCTCGCCTTCCTTCATGCCGGCCATGGCCAGCCATTTCTTCGTGCGATTCGGATCGCCGAAGATGCGCATGAGGTTGTCTTCCATCGAAAGATAGAAGCGGCTCGAGCCCGGGTCGCCCTGGCGGCCGGAACGGCCGCGCAGCTGGTTGTCGATGCGGCGTGATTCGTGGCGTTCGGTGCCGACGATGTGCAGGCCGCCTGCCGCCACCACGCGGTTGTGACGCTCCTGCCAGTCGGAGCGGATACGCGCGGCAGTCACTTCATCGAGGCCCGCCTCGCCCGCCGCCTTCACGGCCGCTTCGAGTTCGGCTTCGAGATTGCCGCCGAGTTTGATGTCGGTACCGCGACCCGCCATGTTCGTGGCGATGGTCACCTTGCCGGGCATGCCGGCGAGCTCGACGATGTGCGCCTCGCGCTCGTGCTGCTTGGCGTTGAGCACGTCGTGATCGATGTCGTGCTTCTTGAGCACGCCGGAGATCAGCTCCGAGCTCTCGATCGAAGTGGTGCCGACCAGCACCGGCTGCTCGCGCTTCACGCAGTCTTCGATGTCCTCGATGATGGCCTTGTACTTGTCGTTCTGCGTGAGATAGACGAAGTCGGCGTGATCCGTGCGGATCATCGGCTTGTGGGTCGGGATCACGACCACCTCGAGGCCGTAGATCTGCATGAATTCCGGCGCTTCGGTATCCGCCGTGCCGGTCATGCCGGAGAGCTTCTTGTACAGGCGGAAGTAGTTCTGGAAGGTGATCGACGCGACGGTCTGGTTTTCCGCGCGCACCTTCACGCCTTCCTTGGCCTCGACCGCCTGGTGCAGGCCGTCCGACCAGCGCCGGCCCGGCATGGTGCGGCCGGTGAATTCGTCGACGATGATGACCTCGCCACCGCGCACGATGTATTCGACGTCGCGCTTGTAGATCGCATGCGCACGCAGCGCCGCGTTCAGGTGATGCATCAGGCGGATGTTCGCCGGGTCGTAAAGACTCTCGCCTTCGCGCAGCAACCCTGACTCGAGCATCAGCTGCTCGACGTGTTCGTGACCCGATCTCGGTCAGGTGCGTTTGCTTCTGCTTCTCGTCGACCGAGTAATCGCCGGGGCCTTCTTCCGTCTCCTGCTTCTCGAGCCGCGGCACCAGCTTGTCGATCTTGAGATACAGCTCGGTGTTCTCTTCGGCCGGGCCGGAAATGATCAACGGCGTGCGCGCTTCGTCGATGAGGATGGAGTCGACTTCGTCGACGATGGCGAAGGCCAGCTTGCGCTGCACGCGATCGTCGAGACTGAAGGCGAGGTTGTCGCGCAGGTAGTCGAAGCCGAATTCGTTGTTGGTGCCGTAGGTGATGTCGCAGGCATAGGCGGCGCGCTTTTCGGCCGAGTCCTGCTGGTTCCTGATGACGCCCACGGTGAGCCCGAGGAAGCGGTAGATGGGTCCCATCCAGTCCGCGTCGCGCTGCGCCAGGTACTCGTTGACCGTGACGACGTGGACGCCATCGCCGGTGAGCGCGTTGAGATACGCGGCCAGCGTCGACATGAGCGTCTTGCCTTCGCCGGTGCGCATCTCGGCGATGCGGCCGTCGTTGAGGGTCAGGCCACCGATGAGCTGCACGTCGAAGTGCCGCATCCTGAGCGTGCGCTGCGCGGCCTCGCGCACCACGCCGAATGCTTCAGGCGCCATGTCGTTGAGCGCCTCGCCGGCGGCCAGTCGCTTGCGGAATTCGTCGGTCTTGGCCCGCAGGGCCTCATCGCTCAATGCCTTCAGCGCATCTTCGAAGCCGGTCGCCTTGCGCACCGTCGTTTCATAGCCACGAACGATGCGGTCGTTGCGACTGCCGAAGAGCCGCGTCAGGAGATTGAGCACTTACGAATCCTTGCCAGAGAAGAACTGAAATCTGCAATGTTGTCAGCGACTTAGGGAAGCGGAGCGGCAGACCGGGCCGGTATTCTACGGATAGACCTGAGCCCACGGTACTGGTTTCAGCCCGCGAGACCTTCGCCGCTAAATGGGGCCGGCCTGACGTGGGCGCGCAGCCCATTTGCGGCAAAAGGGGTCTGTCAAGACAGTAATGGACGCGCGCCGCTCGAGCGGCATGACTCCTTTCGTGGGAAACGGGGGCTGCCCCTGATACCCTTCAGCGTCCGATGAAGGTCAGCGGATCGATCTGGCGGCCGTTCTTGAGTACTTCGAAGTGCACGTGCGGACCGGTCGAACGGCCCGTCGAGCCGACAAATGCCAGCGTGTCGCCGCGCGCCACCGTGCGGCCGACGCCGACGGCCAGGCCCTGGTTGTGCCCATACCGCGTGATCAGGCCGTTGCCATGGCTGACCTCGACCAGGTTGCCGTAACCGGCCTTCTCACCCGCAAAGGTGACCACACCGGCAGCTACCGCCACCACGTCCGAACCCCGCGGGCTCGCGAAGTCGATGCCTTTGTGGAAGGCCTGGTGGCCGTTGAAAGGATCCTGGCGCTCACCGAAGTACGACGAAATATGGCCTTCGCGCACCGGCCGCCCATCGGGGCGGATCTGCTCATCGAGCTTCTTCGAGAGCAGCGCGTTTTCGAGCGCCGCAAGCTGCGCGTCGCGCGAGGAAATTTTCTGTTCGAGGCCGTTGAGCAGCGAGTTCAGGTCCGGCGCCTGCATCGCGGCGCCGATATCCGACTCGGGCCCACCGACGGCGGGCTGGCTCTCGAAGTCGAATTCACGATTGTCGATGTTGGCCATCTGCGTCAGGCGCTTGCCCAGCGCATCGAGGCGAATGACATGAGCGTTCATCTGGCCGATACGCATGGCCACCGCGTCCACGCGGCGCTGCAATTCGGCCTTGAGTTCTTTGATCTCGGCCTGCTGCTCGGCGAGGGTTGCCGACCATGTGGCCACGCCACCCGGGGCGCTGCGGCTCTCACCGATCTTGAGTCCGAGGCTGAAAGCAGTCGCGAGGATGGCGATGAGTACCGTCGCAAAGCCTGCGACGGCCAGGGGATGTGCCAGGTTGAAGTGCCGGGCACGACCTTCGCGGCGCGAGAAAAAGATGATGTTCATCGCGCGTGCTCCAGACGGGGACGGGAAACCGGATCTTCACGATCCTGTTCTTTGTGCTTCAAAGAGTTATACATGGCTGGCATCCTCGTCGTCCGCTCCCTCAAGACCCTAAATTCAAGCGAATTCGTAAGACCCAGCAGGCGCAAAACTATGCCCAAAAGACCCCGCCGAGACAAGCAAACGGCCCGCCAAGGGTTTCCCCCGAGGTCGGTCGGAGACTTAATCTCGGCACGCCTGCCAATACTGGTTGAGGGTGCACCGGCGACCGATGAGACGTCCGAGTGGCATGTCGCAGTAATGAAGGCATTGGGGCCTGACCTCGCGAATAAGGTAAATCGCTGCAGCCTCGATAGCGGCAGGCTTACGGTGGTCGCGGAATCCTCCGCCTGGGCCGCCCGAATGCGCTTTGTGCTGGCCGAAATCGAGCCCACGCTGGCACGCCTGGTACCGGGGTTTCGCGAGCTCAAGGTGCGCGTCCGTCCCACGAATCCACCCCGCCCGCGGCGTTGATCGGCGACATAATCCACCTCAGATTTCGCCGGAACCCAGCAGGTCGGCGGCGTGGTTGGCCGCTCGCGCCGACAGTGCCATGTAGGTCAGCGAAGGGTTCACCGTACCCGAAGAGGTCATGCACGAACCATCAGTGATGAAGAGGTTGGAAACGTCGTGCGCCTGGTTGTAGCGGTTCAGCACGGAAGTCGCCGGATCGCGGCCCATGCGCGCCGTTCCCATCTCGTGCACGGCTTGCCCCGGAGGACTGACCTTTCCATTCGGGCACGATGTTTTCGAAACCCGCGGCCGCGAGCATCTGTGCGGCATCGCGGTTGGCGCGCTCCGCCAGGCGGCGCTCGTTCTCGCCGTGCGTGCAGTCGATGTTGACCAGCGGGATGCCCCACTTGTCCTTGCGGCCCTCGTGCAGCGTCACGCGATTGTCGGCGCGCGGCAGCATTTCGCCGAAGCCGGCCAGGCGCATGTCCCAGCGCCCCGGGGAGCGCAGTCGCTGCTTGAGCTCGGCGCCCACACCCACCTCTTCCGCGCCGCGATTCCAGCCGCTGCGGCCCGAGTAACCCTGGAAGCCAAAGCCGCGCACGAACTCCCCGTCGTTCTCGGTGATGTTCACGTAGCGGGGTAGATAGAAGCCGGTGGGCCGCCGGCCGTAGTAGTAGCGATCGAGGAATCCGGGATGGGTGCCGGACGCGCCGATTCCCACCACGTGGTCCATGAGATAACGGCCCACGGTATCCGAGCGGTTGGCGAGGCCCGTCGGGAAAATATTCGGAACGCGACGCAAGCAGGATCTGCGTGCTGGCGATGGTCGAGGCACACAGGAACACGACACGTGCCTGGTAGGACGGCGCCCTGGCGCGTATTGGCATCGATGACGCGCACTCCCGACACGCGGCGCTTGGCGTGGTCGTAGTCGAGGCGCTCAACGATGGCGTCGGTGACGATGGTGAGATTGCCGGTCTTCTGCGCCGCCGGCAGCGTCGCCGACAACGATGAGAAATACGCGCCGTAACCGCAGCCGCGCTCGCACACACTGCGGAGCTGGCAGGGTCCGCGCCCGAGCGCGATGTGCTCCGGCGTGGGTTCGGTGAGATGGGCGCAGCGCCCCACGGTCACACGCCGCGTCGGATGATCGGCTTCGACTTTCTGCTTGAACGCCAGCTCCAGGCAGTTGAGCGCCATGGGTGGCAGGAATTGACCGTCGGGCAGTTGCTCGAGACCCTCGATGGCGCCGGAGATGCCCGCGAAACTTTCGACGCGGTCATACCAGGGAGAAATATCCGCGTAGCGAATCGGCCAGTCGACGCCGTTGCCATCGAGCTTGTTGGCGTTGAAATCGTAATCGCTCAGCCGATAGGCTCTGTCGGCCCCAGGTGATCGAACGGCCGCCGAGGTGATAGCCGCGGATCCACGAGAACGGCCGATCGGCGGGCGTGGCGTAGGGATGTTCGCTGTCGCGCACCCACCATTGCCGGGTCGCCGAGCTGAACGCATGACAGGTGCTCTGGATGGCGTAGTGCTCGGCCTGCTCCTCCTCGGGAACCATGCCGCGATTCGGCACTTCCCAAGGCGTCGCGAAATCCAGGTAGTCGACCTTGTGATCGATGCGGCGGCCCCGCTCGATCAGGAGCGTCTTCACGCCGCGCGCGCACAGTTCCTTGGCGACCCAGCCGCCACTGATCCCGGAACCCACGACGATGGCATCGAAATCCATGATGACCCGCCCGCGCGTCAGACCGCGGAAGCGCGACCGACTTCCGCCAGCGGCAGACAGGAGCGCCAGGCGCCCGGCACCAGTTCGTAACGCAGTTCCTGGGTCGCGCCGACTTCGGACTGGTAGTAACCGAGCAGCACCAGGTGCTTGAACTTTGCCGTACGCCAGGTCACGCAGCGCGATCGACTGCTCGTCGAATGAGCGCACCAGCTCGAGTCGCCGCTCGGCTGGAATTTCCAGGAAGCCGGCGCCGAACTTTGCCCAGGCGTCTTTCTCGATGGTCTCGAGTACCCGCACGATGGCGGCGCGCGTGTCGTTCGAACCCCAGTCGGACAACAACTGCCGCAGGAAAGCGGGCACACCGGCGCCCAGCGCGCCCGGCGTATCCGTGGCGGGAATCATCACCTCGGTCACCTGCTCGAGCAGCGCGAACTGGTCCGGCGAGAACACCGGTCCCGCCTGCGACTTGCCGTCGGGATCACGCGTGAAACGCGTCAGCGCCGCGGTGCCGCCCACGAGAAAAATCGCCCCGAGCAGCAGCGCGCGGCGATTGAGATTAGCGTTATTGGAATCTGACGCCGACACGCGATGGGCCCTCTCCTTCGAACCGGATATCGGCCAAGGTGCATCGAACTGGAAGGCGAAAGGGTGCGCGGAATCAAGGATTCCGGGCGCGAGGAAAATGGACTACAGCGGCGGCAATCAATTGCCGCGCCAATCGGCCCGGCGTCTCAGATGGCGGAGCCGACCGGCACCGGCGGCGGCTGCACGTAGGCGATGGGCGCGTCCGAGGGTTTCTCGAACACCACCGACTCCCAGGCGGAAGTGTCGGCGATGAGCTTGCGCAGCAGCAGGTTGTTCAGCTTGTGACCGGACTTGTGGCCACTGAACTCGCCGATGAGGCTGTGGCCGAGAAGATAGAGATCGCCGATGGCGTCGAGGATCTTGTGCTTCACGAACTCGTCTTCGTAACGCAGTCCGTCCTCGTTGAGCACGCGGAAATCGTCGAGCACGATGGCATTGTCGAGATTGCCGCCGAGCGCGAGATTGCGCGCACGCATCATCTCGAGGTCGCGCATGAAACCGAAAGTGCGCGCGCGGCTGACTTCCTTCAGGAAGGAGGTCGTCGAAAAATCCATCGACGCCTTCTGCGAGCGGCGCTTGAACAGCGGATGGTTGAACTCGATTTCGAAGTTCACCTTGAAGCCTTCGAAGGGGCGGAACTCGGCCCACTTGTCGCCTTCTTCCACGCGCACGCGCTGCTTGATGCGCACGAATTTCTTGGGCGTGCGCTGGTCTTCGAAACCGGCCGACTGCAGCAGGAACACGAAGGGACCGGCGCTGCCGTCCATGATGGGCACTTCGGGCGCGCTGACGTCGACGTGCGCATTGTCGATGCCGAGGCCGGCGAACGCGGACAGCAGGTGTTCGACCGTCGAGACGCGTCCCTTGCCATTAATAAGAGTGGTGCCGAGCTGGGTGTCGCCGACGTTCTCGGCCTTGGCGGGGATATCGACGGGCGGGTCCATGTCGGTGCGGCGAAACACGATGCCGCTGTCCGGCGCCGCGGGCCGCAACGTCATCAGCACCTTTTGACCGGTGTGCAGGCCGACGCCCTGGGCGCGAATCGAATTTTTGAGCGTGCGTTGTCCGAGCATCTGCCTTCTCCCGGTCGCGCTGGAGCTAGGTGCACCGGTAGCGCCGCCTGGTGGGCGGTCATCGGGGAGCGGGCTGCGCGACGAACCCGGGCTTGAAACCCAAGGCGCGGCGGCACCGAGCCCCCAAAAGGGGCGCTACCGTAACACAGTTGCCTTATTCAGTCTTGACTTGCCCTCGTCATTCAATCCGCCTGGCGTCGCAGAAATGCCGGGATATCCAGCACATCCTCGGTTTCCGGCCGCCCCATGCAGGCCATCCCCTACGGCTCTTTGACGTTGCACTGCCGGCTTGTCCAGCGCGGCATAGTCAGCGGCCGTCAACGGCCGGCGCGGCACCACGCGCATGGGCGGTTCCTGGGCCTGGACGGCCGGCGGGGCTGCCTTCGAACCGTGGGGACTTCGCGTCCGTAGGGTGAGCGGCCCACCGCTGCAACCTCGGGGCGACCCAGTCCGGTTGCCACCACGGTGACGCGCATTTCGTCAGACAGCTCCGGATCGATGACGGTTCCCACGACCACGGTGGCGTCATCGGACGCGAACTGCTTGACGACATTGCCGACTTCCTGGAACTCACCGATCGAGAGATCCATGCCCGCGGTGACGTTCACCAGGATGCCGTGCGCGCCCTGCAGGTTGATGTCTTCGAGCAACGGCGAGGACACCGCCATCTCGGCGGCTTCCTTGGCGCGGTTCTCGCCGCGCGCCACTCCCGAACCCATCATCGCCATGCCGGTCTCGCTCATCACCGTGCGCACGTCGGCGAAATCCACGTTGATGAGGCCGGGACGCGTGATCAGCTCGGCGATGCCCTGCACCGCGCCCTGCAGCACGTGGTTGGCGCTCTTGAAGGCGTCTAGCAAAGTCGTCTTCGCGCCGAGCACGGTGAGCAGCTTCTGGTTCGGAATCGTGATCAGCGAGTCGACGTACTTGCCGAGCTCGGCGAGTCCGTGATTCGCGATCAGCGTGCGCTTGCCGCCTTCCATCTCGAAGGGGCGCGTGACCACGGCCACCGTGAGGATGCCGAGTTCCTTGGCGACCTGCGCCACCACCGGCGCCGCGCCCGTGCCCGTGCCACCGCCCATGCCGGCGGTGATGAACAACATGTCGCATCCCTCGATCATCTCGATGATGCGATCGCGATCTTCCATCGCCGCCTGCCGGCCCACTTCGGGATCGGCGCCTGCGCCGAGACCCTTGGTGATGTTGCAGCCGATCTGCAGGCTGGTCTTGACCTTCGAGTGCTTGAGCGCCTGCGCATCGGTGTTGATGCACATGAACTCCACGCCCTCGATGCCGCTCGTGACCATGTGCGCGACCGCGTTGCCGCCGCCGCCTCCCACTCCTATTACCTTGATTACAGCGTTCTGGCTGTAAGCATCCATCAGTTCAAACATCGTGTCGCTCCTTTGTTAGACGAAGTGCTGTCAGCTTCGGTTTTCGACATTCAATGACTCCATGCGCGCGGCAGACCCGCGTCACAGGCGTCCCTGAAACCAGTTCTTCATGCGGTCGACCATCGACAGCGCATTGCCAGTGAGTGACCGGCCGCGATTGCCCGCGAGCGCGTTGTCGCGCGCGTACAGCAGCAGGCCCGCGCCGGTCGAGTAGATAGGGTTGCGTACCACGTCCGAGAGTCCCCTGATGTGCTGCGGCAGGCCGAGCCTGCACCGGCACGTGGAACACTTCTTCGGCGAGCTCGATGGCGCCTTCCATCTTGGCGCTGCCGCCGGTGAGTACGATGCCGGCGGCGATGATTTCCTCGAAGCCCGAGCGGCGCAGTTCCTCGCGCGCCAGGCCGAACAATTCTTCGTATCTCGGTTCCACGACTTCCGCCAGCGTCTGGCGGGCAAGGCGCCGCGCGGGACGGTCGCCCACCGATGGCACCTCGATGCTCTCGTCGGGATTGGCGAGCTGCGACAGCGCGCAGGCGTACCTGACCTTGATGTCCTCGGCGTACTGCGTGGGCGTGCGCATCGACACCGCGATGTCGTTGGTCACCTGGTCGCCGGCGATCGGTATCACGGCCGTGTGGCGGATGGCTCCCTGCGAGAACACCGCGAGGTCCGTGGTACCGCCGCCGATGTCGATGATGCAGACGCCGAGTTCCTTCTCGTCCTCGGTGAGGCAGGCGAAACTCGAGGCGAGCTGCTCCAGCACGATGTCGTCGACTTCGAGGCCGCAGCGCTGGATGCACTTCTCGATGTTCTGCGCGGCGCTGTCCGCGCCGGTGACGATGTGCACCTTGGCTTCGAGGCGTACGCCCGACATGCCGATGGGATCGCGGATGCCTTCCTGCCCGTCGATGATGAATTCCTGCGGCAGCACGTGCAGGATCTTCTGGTCGGCGGGGATGGCCACCGCCTTGGCGGCGTCCACCACGTGCTGCACGTCGGCGTCGCTGACCTCGCGGTCGCGGATCGCCACCACGCCGTGCGAGTTCAGGCTGCGTACGTGGCTGCCGGCAATGCCGGCGAATACCGAGCGGATCTCGCAACCGGCCATGAGCTCGGCTTCCTCGATGGCGCGCTGGATCGACTGCACGGTCGATTCGATGTTGACCACCACGCCTTTCTTGAGGCCGCGCGAGGGCTGCACCCCGATGCCGATCACCTCGATCGAGTTGTCGGGCGCGATTTCGCCGACCAGCGCGGCGATCTTCGAGGTGCCGACGTCGAGGCCGATGATCAGGTTCTTGTCAGGTCGTTTGCCCATGTAAGTTAGCCATCTGAGTTGTCGTCCTCGGGATCGCCGCTCGCGACGCGTTGACCGCCAACGCGCCAGCCGATGGCAAATCCGTTCGTGTAGCGCATGTCGATGTAGTGGATGTCGTTGGCGTGCGTGGCGATCTGGCCCACGCCCGGCGGTGACGAAGCGCTGGAAGCGCTCGTCGACCTGGCGGCGGCCCGAGGCGCACGGTGATGCCGTTGTCGAGATCGAATTCCCAGGCGCCGCGCGGGTCCAGCCGCACGGCCGTGAGGCGCATGCCCGCCTCGATGAGTTGGCCCTGCGCGGCGAGGTAACGCCGCGCGACCTCGGCCTCGCTGCCGCGCGGACCGGAGAGTCGCGGCAGCTCCGGCGGAATGTGCCGCGCCTCGGAGATGAACAGCTCGCCGCGCGTGTTCAGCAGGCCGTTCGCGCCCCAGCGCGCCGCGGCCACCTGCTCGACCACGCGGATGTTGAGCGCGCGCGGCCAGCGGCGCTCGACGGTCGCGCTATCTACCCAGGGAAGCTGCTCGACGGCGCGGCGCACGGCCGCCAGGTCCACGCTGACGAGGCCCATGTCGCGCACCCGCGCCTTGACGGCCTGCTCGACTTCGACGGGCGAGACGCGCTGGAAACGGCCGGTCACCGACACCTGCGTGATGTGCTGGTCGAGCGCACCCGCAGCGTGAGCGTCGCCGCGATCGCCGAGCACCGCCGATGCTCAGCGCCCGCGATGCCGAGCCGCGCGAGCAGCGCCGCCGGAGACTGCGCGGCTGCGACTCGCTGCGCCGGTTCATGCCGTTCTTGTTCTTGTTCTGTTGCGGGCCGAAGATCATGCATCGATCCTCTCGCGGCTGAAGCTGGTCTCGAGCACCTGCCACACCAGCTGCTCGAAATTGATGTCGAGCGCGCGCGCCGCCATGGGCACCAGGCTGTGGTCCGTCATGCCGGGCACGGTGTTGATCTCCAGCAGGTAGGGCCGGCCGGTCTTGTCCATCATGAAATCGGCGCGGCCCCAGCCTTCGGCGCCCACGGCGGCGAAGGTGGCCAGCGCGAGATTCGCGAGGTGCTTCTCGGCTTCGTTCGACAGGCCCGACGGGCAGAAGTACTTCGTGTCGTTGCGGAAGTACTTGGCCTGGTAATCGTAGAAGGTCGCGGGCGTCTCGATGCGGATGGACGGCAGCGCGCGGCCCTGCAGCACCGCCACGGTGTATTCGCCGCCGGTGATCCACGGCTCGGCGAACACGTTCGGCTCGAGCAGTGCGGCGGCCTGGAACGCGCCTAACAACTGTTCGGCCTTCTCGACCTTGGTCATGCCCACCGACGAGCCCTGGGTCGCCGGCTTGACGATGAGCGGCAGGCCGAGCCGTTCGAGGCAGGTCTCGAGGTCGGCGGGCGAACGCAGCACCATGTAGTCGGTGGTCGGGATGCCCACCGCCTGCGCCAGCCGCTTGGTGCGCAGCTTGTCCATGCCGATGGCCGAGCCCATGACACCGCTGCCGGTGTACGGCATGCCGAGGAATTCCAGCGCGCCCTGCAGCGTGCCGTCTTCGCCGCCCGGCCCGTGCAGCGCGATGAACACGCGCTCGAAGTTGCGCGTCACCAGCTCGTTGAGCGGCTTGTCGCGCGGATCGAAGGGATGCGCGTCGACGCCGCGCTTGAGCAGCGCCTGCAGGCAGGCGTTGCCCGACAGCAGCGAAATCTCGCGCTCGGTCGAGGTGCCGCCGAACAACACGGCGACCCGGCCGAACTCGTGCGCCTCGGTGACATGCCGGGACTACTTGGTGCCGTGACGCAGGCGCATCAGAGCGTCTCCCCGACCGTGCGGAATTCGGGAATCAGCTGCACGCCGAACTTGCGCTGCACTTCCTGCTGGATCAGCGCGACGAGGCGCTCGACATCGGCGGCGGTGGCCGCCTCGACGTTGACCAGGAAGTTGGCGTGTTTGGGCGAAACCATGATGTCTCCGATTCGTGTGCCCTTGAGCCCCGCGGCCTCGATGAGCCGCGCGGCGTGATCGCCCGGTGGATTGGTGAACGTCGAGCCGCAGCTCCACTCACCGATGGGCTGCGTTTCCTTGCGACGCAGCAGCAACTCGCGCATCGCCTCCTCGGTGACGCCCGGCCGGTATTCGAATTCGAGCGCGGCGGCGAGGAAGTACTCGCCCTGTGCCGGCGGCACGATGTGCCGGTAGCCGTATCGATAGTCGCTGCGCCGGCCGGCGTCTTTCGTTGCCACGCGCGTCGCACACATCGACGCTGCGCACCCGCGGCCAGGTCTCGCCGCCGAAGGCGCCGGCGTTCATGAACAGCGCACCGCCCAGCGTGCCGGGAATACCTGCCAGGAATTCGGCCGGCGCCAGGCCCCACTTGATGCACTGGCGCGCGAGCCGCGCACAGGGCACGCCGGCTTCGCAGGTCAGCGTGGTGTCATTGATGCGCTCGAGGCGCGTGAGTCCGCTCTGCGTGTCGATGACCACACCGCGGATGCCGCCGTCGCGCACCAGCAGGTTGCTGCCGAGCCCCAGCCAGAACAGCGGTGTGCCCTCGGGCAGCGTGGCGAGGAATGCGAGCAGGTCGGCGCGATCGCGCGGGCTGAAATACAACTCCGCCGGCCCGCCGACGTGCCACGAGGTATGCCGCGACATCGGCTCGTCGCGCCGCACGCGCGATTCGAACTCGGCATCGACGATCAGCGTGCCTTCGCTCATCGTAGCGCTGCCTCTCGAACGGGTTTTCGCAGCGCCGTTTTTCGCATGGAAGTGGGCACGTCACGCCTGCCTCCGGGCCGCGGCGGCCCCTAACTTCCCGGCAAGCGCATGCGACACCGCGCTGATCGAGCCGGCGCCCATGGTGACCAGCACGTCGCCGGCCTTGAGCACGGCGCGCAGCGCTTCGTGCAGCGTTTCCACCTTCTCGACGAACACCGGCTCGACCGCGCCGCGCGTGCGCACGGCGCGGCAGATGGCGCGTCCGTCGGCAGCGGCGATCGGCGCTTCGCCCGCGGCATAAACCTCGGTCACCAGCAGCGCGTCCGCGCCGCCCAGCACCGAGGCGAAGTCGTCCAGCAGATCGCGCGTGCGCGTGTAGCGATGCGGCTGGAAGGCCAGCACCAGGCGCCGGCCGGCGTAGCCCTGGCGGATGGCATCGAGCGTCGCCGCGATCTCCGTGGGGTGATGCCCGTAGTCATCGACGATGGTCACTGCCTCACCACCCGCCGGGAGCACGAGGTCGGCGACATGCGTGAGCCGCCGGTCGATGCCCTGGAAATTGGCCAGCGCGCGCTGGATGGCTTCCTGCGTGATGCCGATCTCGAGCGCGACGGCAATGGCGGCGAGCGAATTGAGCACGTTGTGTTTGCCCGGCAGATTCACGGTCACCGGGAACTTCAGCCCGTCGGCGCGGCGCACCACGTCGAAATGCGTGCGCAGCCCGTCGCGGCGCATGTTTTCGGCGTGCAGGTCGGCGCTTTCCGAGAAGCCGTAACCCACCACCGGGCGATTCACCTTGCCGAGGATGCTGCGGATGTGCGAATCGTCCACGCACAGCACGGCGAGACCGTAGAACGGCAGGTTGTGCAGGAATTCGACGAAGCTGCCCTTGAGGCGCTCGAAATCGCCGTCGTGCGTGCCGAGATGATCGTTGTCGATGTTGGTGACGATGGCGATCATCGGGTTCAGGTGCAGGAACGAGGCGTCGCTCTCGTCGGCTTCGGCGACCAGGTACTTGCCCGCGCCGAGACGCGCATTGGTGCCGGCGCTCTTGAGGCGGCCGCCGATGACGAAGGTCGGATCCTCGCCACCCTCGGCGAGAATCGACGAGGTGAGGCTGGTGGTCGTGGTCTTGCCGTGGGTGCCGGCAATGGCGATGGCGTAGCGGAAGCGCATGAGCTCGCCGAGCATTTCGGCGCGCGGCACCACCGGGATGCGCCTGGCTAGCGCGGCCGCGACCTCGGGGTTCTCCTGCGACACGGCGCTCGAGATCACCACGACGTCGGCCTCACCGACGTTCTTCGCGGCGTGGCCGATCATGATGCGCGCGCCAAGTTCGGCGAGTCGTTCGGTCACGGGATTGGGCTTGAGATCGCTGCCCTGCACTTCGTAGCCGAGATTGACCAGCACTTCGGCGATGCCGCTCATGCCGCTGCCGCCGATGCCGACGAAGTGGATGCGGTGGATGCGGCGCATGCGATCGCTCATGCGGCCTCCAGTTGCTCGATGCAGGCAGCCGCCAGCTCTTCGGCGGCGCGTGGCTTCGCCACCAGCCGGGCGCGTTCGGCCATCGCAAGTAGTTTGCCGCGCCCCTGGCAAAGACACCTTGAGCTCGGCCGCGAGGCGCGCGGGCGTGAGATCGCGATCCGCGATCAGCACGGCGGCTCCCTCGCGCACCAGGAACTGGGCATTGACGGTCTGGTGATCGTCCACCGCCGCCGGAAACGGTACGAGGATGGCGGCCACGCCGACTGCGGCCAGCTCGGAAATGGTGAGCGCGCCGGCGCGGCAGATCACCAGGTCCGCATCCGCGTAGGCCGCGCGCCATGTCATTGATGAACGGCGCGACTTCGGCGGTGACACCCGCTTCCTCGTAGGCGGCTCGTGCCGCGTCGATGCCGCGCTCGCCCGCCTGGTGGCGCACGTGCAGTTGCAGGCCCGACTGTTCGATGGCGAACGGCACCACCGAGTTGAGCCGCGACGCGCCGAGACTTCCGCCCACGACCAGCAGGCGCAGCGCGCCTTCGCGGCGCGCGAAACGGTCTGCCGGCGGCGGCTGCATGACGATATCGGCGCGCACCGGATTGCCGACGACTCGCGCCTCGACGCCGGCGGGAAAGGCTTTCGGAAACGCCGCGAGCACGTTGCGCGCGAGATGCGCGAGCAGGCGGTTCGAATAACCCGCGATGGCATTCTGTTCATGGATCATCAGCGGGCGGCGCGTGAGCCAGGCCGCGACGCCACCGGGGCCGGTCACGAATCCGCCGAAGCCCACCACCAGCGCGGGCCGGCGACGGCGCATCACGCCGAGTGCCTGCCAGATCGACCACAGCAACTTGAACGGCGCGGCCAGCAATGTGACCAGGCCCTTGCCGCGCAGACCGCTCATCGACAGCCACTCGATGGCGATGTTCTCGGCCGGCACCACGCGCGCCTCGAGGCCGCGCTGCGTGCCCAGCCACACCACTTCGTGCGAGGCGGCGCGCAGCAGCCGCGCCAGCGCCAGCGCCGGGAACACATGTCCACCGGTGCCGCCGGCCATGATGAGCACGAGGCGCGGCTCACTCATGCCTCTAGCTCCCGCGGCGCGCAGCGAGCGCGAGTCGCCGGAGCGGCCCCCTTCGAACGTCGAACCGTCGCCATGCCGCGCGAGCTCTGCATGGCCTCGTGATACACGCGCAGCAGCAGCCCCACCCATGCCAGCGTGACGATCATGCTGGAGCGCCCATAACTCATGAGCGGCAGCGTCAGCCCCTTGGTGGGCAGCACGCCCATGTTGACGCCGATGTTGATGAGCGCCTGGCATCCCAGCCAGATGCCGAATCCCGCGGCGAGGTAGGCCTGGAACTTGAGATTGGCGCGCGACGCGAGCTGCGCGATCCAGAAGCTGCGCCACACCAGGCCGATGAACAGCGCCAGGGTCGCCGCCACACCCACCAGCCCGAGCTCCTCGGCCAGCACCGCGAACAGGAAGTCGGTGTGCGCCTCGGGTAGATAGAACAGCTTCTGCACGCTCTCGCCGAGCCCCACGCCGAACCACTCGCCGCGACCGATGGCGATCAGCGACTGCGTGAGCTGGAAGCCGCTGTTGAACGGGTCGGCCCACGGATCGAGGAAGGACGTGACACGCGCCATGCGGTACGGCACCAGCAGCACCAGCAGCGTCAGTGCGCCGGCGCAGGCGGCCGCGACCAGCAACACGAACCGCAGGCGCGCGCCGGCCACGAACAGGATGCCGAAGCCCGCCATCAGCAGCACCGAGGCTGCGCCGAAGTCGGGTTCGGCGAGCAGCAGCAGCGCGATGAAACCGAGCAGCAGCATCGGCTTGATGAGTCCCAGCGCGGTGTTGCGCAATTCTTCCTCGCGGCGCACCGCGTAGCTCGCGATGAATATCAAGGTAAGCACGCGGGCCAGCTCGGAGGCCTGGAAGTTGAAGCCCAGCACGCGGATCCAGCGCCGGCTGCCGTTGACCACGTGGCCGAGCCCGGGGATCAACACCACGAACAGCAGTGCCACGGCCACTATCAGCAGCGGCCAGGCCATCTTGTCGATGTATTCGGTGCGGATGCAGAACACCAGCGCCGCCAGCAGCGTGCCGACCAGGCACAACACCAGCTGACGTTCGAGGAACGAAAACGAATCGCCGCCATCCCGGCTGGCGATCGAGATCGACGCCGACGTCACCATGACGAGGCCGAGCAGCACGATGCCCGCCACCAGCGCCAGCGCCACCGGGTCGACGTGCAGGCGCGCGCCGGGTCTCATGTGAGCTCCTTGACTGCGGCGGCGAACACGCTGCCGCGTTCGGCGTAGTCGCGAAACATGTCGAGGCTCGAACACGCTGGCGACAGCAGCACGGTGTCACCGGGCTGCGCGAAACGCGCCGCGGCGCGTACCGCGTCCTGCATCGAGTCGGCGCGCGACGTATGGCAGATGCCGGCGAGCGCCGTCTCGATGAGACCGGCATCGCGGCCGAGCAACACGGCGGTCCGCACCTTGCCGCGGAATGCCGCCGCGAGCGGTGAGAAATCCTGGCCCTTGCCGTCGCCGCCGGCGATCAGCACCAGCGGACCTGCGAGGCCACCCACCGCGGCCAGCGTGGCGCCGACATTGGTGCCCTTCGAATCGTTGATGTAGCGCACGCCGCCGATTTCCGCGACCCACTGCGCGCGGTGCGGCAGCCCGGTGAATTCGCGCAGCTCGTCGAGCATGGGGGCGATCGGCAGCCGCAACGCATCGCCCAGCGCCAGCGTGGCGAGCGCATTGGCCGCGTTGTGCCGGCCCGAAATGCGCAGCGAAGCCAGAGGCAGCAGCGGATCGCCGCGGCGCGCCAGCCACGGGCCTTCACCACCGGCCGGCGTCTTGAGGGAAAAATCGGCCTTCTCGTCCACCAGGCTGAACGACATCACGCGTTGCCCGGCGCGCGGCATGGTGACCACCAGCGGCTCATCGGCATTCACCACGGCGGTCTCGCTGTTCGCGTAGATGCGCGCCTTCGATGCCGCGTAGGCCTTGAGCGTGGCGTAACGATCCATGTGATCGGCGGTCACGTTGAGCACTACGCTGGCCTTGAGCCTGAGCGAATGCGTGGTGTCGAGCTGGAACGACGACAACTCGAGCACGTAGAGATCGGTCGGGCCGCGGTCCAGCAGGTCGAGCGCCGGCTGCCCGAGATTGCCGCCCACCCGCACGCGCACGCCGGCGCGCTCGGCCATGCGGCCTAACAAGGTGGTGACGGTGCTCTTGCCATTGGTGCCGGTGATGCCGACCACCGGCGCATCCGCGGCGCGCGCGAACAGTTCGATGTCGCCGACGATGTCCAGGCCGCGCGCCCGGGCCTGCACGAAGAACGGATCGTCCAGCGGCACGCCCGGGGACGTAACGACGATGTCGGCGCGTTCCAGCAGCAGCGCGTCGAAACCGCCGGTGCGGGTCACCACCTGCGGGCCGAGCGCGCGCACGCCTTCGAGCTCCGGCGGCGTGGCGCGGCTGTCCGTGACCGCGATGCGAAAGCCGCTGCGGTGCAGGTGGCGCGCCACCGACAGGCCGGTGCGGCCCATGCCGACGACCACGGCATTCGGTGCGCTTTGTGAGGCTTGCGGGCTCATCTGAGTTTCAGCGTCGCGAGACCCGCGAGCACCAGGATGAAGCTGATGATCCAGAAACGCACGATCACCTTGGGCTCGGCCCAGCCCTTGAGCTCGAAGTGATGATGGATGGGCGCCATGCGGAAAATCCGCTTGCCCGTGGTCTTGAACGACAGCACCTGCAGGATCACCGAGGCGGTCTCGACCACGAAGATGCCGCCCATGATGAGCACCACCAGTTCCTGGCGGACGATCACGGCAATCGTGCCGAGCGCGGCGCCCAGCGCCAGCGCACCGATGTCGCCCATGAAAACCTGCGCCGGATAGGTGTTGAACCACAGGAAGCCGAGACCGGCGCCCACCAGCGCGCCACAGAAGATCAGCAGCTCGCCCGAACCGGGCACGGCGGGAATCTGCAGGTATTGCACGAAGTTCGCGTTGCCGCTGGCGTACGCGAACACCCCGAGCGCGCCGCCCACCATGACCGAGGGCATGATGGCGAGGCCGTCGAGCCCATCGGTGAGATTCACCGCGTTGCTCATGCCGACGATCATGAAATACGTGAGCACGATGAAGGACGCCGCGGCCATGGGCACGGCGAAGTTCTTGAAGAAGGGTAGATAGAGCGTGGTCTCGGCCGGGGTCTTCGCGGTGTAGAACAGGAACACCGCCGCGGCCAGTCCCACCACCGACTGCCAGGTGTACTTCCAGCGCGCGATCAGGCCCTTGGGGTTCTGCTTCGCGAGCTTCAGGTAGTCGTCCCAGAAGCCGATCAGGCCGAAGAAGAACGTCACGCCGAGCACCACCCACACGAAGCGGTTGGTCAGGTCCGACCACAGCAGCGTGCTCACGAAGATCGCCACCAGGATCAGCATGCCGCCCATGGTGGGCGTGCCGGCCTTGGAGAAATGCGTCTTCGGACCGTCGTCGCGCACCACCTGGCCGACGCGCCCGAACTTCAGTTTCTCGATCATCCAGGGGCCGAGCATCAGGCCGAGCGCCAGACCGGTGATCACCGCGAAGATGGCGCGCACGGTCAGGTACGAGAAGACGTTGAATCCCGAGTAGTGAGGCGTCAGTAGTTTGGCGAGCCAGTACAGCATGTCTCAGTGAGTTCCGTAGTTGCCATCCTGGGCGGGCGATCCGACCAGGGCTTCGACGACACGTTCCAGGCGGTTGCTGCGCGAGCCCTTGACCAGCACGCAGACTTCGCGCGTGAGCTCCGCGTTCACCGCGCGCGCCAGCGCCTCGGTATCCGCGAACCACTCGCCGCCCGATCCAAAAGCTTCCACCGCGAGCGCCGACAGCTTGCCGGTGGCGAACAGCCGGTCGATGCGGTTGTTGCGCGCGAAGCGGCCGATGTCGCCATGGCTCTCCACGGCGTAGTCGCCGAGCTCGCCCATGTCGCCCATCACCAGCCAGCGGCGCGCGTCGACCGCGGCCAGCACTTCGATGCCGGCCTTCATCGAACTGGGGTTCGCGTTGTAAGAGTCGTCGACGATCCAGGCACCACTGGGCGCGGTTTTGAACTGCAATCGGCCAGGAACCGGGCGCATTGTGGCAAGGCCGGCGCGCACGTCGTCGAGCGTGGCGCCGGCGGCGCAGGCGGCCGCGGCGGCGCACAACGCGTTCAGCACGTTGTGGCGTCCCGCCAGGTGCAGCGTGATCGGGATGGCGCCCTGCGGCGCGCGCAGCGAGAAGTGGGTGGCGAAGCCGTTCGCATCGATGCTGGTGTGCAGGTCGTGGGCCGAGAAATCCGCCGGCTTGTCGACGCCGAAGGTCGACACGTGCGCGCGCGTCATGCCACGCCACAGGTCCGCGAAGTTGTCGTCGGCGTTGATCACCGCGGTCGCCGCAGGATCGAGACCCGCGACCATTTCGCCCTCGGCGCGCGCCACGCCCTCGATGCTGCCGAAACCTTCGAGGTGCTCGGCGCCGGCGTTGGTGATGAGGCCCACGGTGGGCCGCGTGAACGCCACGAGCGCGGCTACCTCGCCGGGATGATTGGCGCCGATCTCGATCACCGCCTGGCGGTGCGACGGCTCGAGCCGGTATAGCGTGAGCGGCACACCAATGTGGTTGTTGAGATTGCCGCGCGTCGACAGCGTCGACCCCCGACGCTCGAGGATCGCGGCGATCATTTCCTTGACCGTGGTCTTGCCGTTGCTGCCGGCGACGCCGACGATGGGATACGAGAACTGCGCGCGCCAGGCGGCCGCGCACTGCGTGAGGGCCTTCTGCGTGTCGCGCACCACGATCTGCGCCACCGGCAGGTCGAGGCGCGAGTCGACGACCGCGCCGGCGGCGCCGGCTGCTTCGGCGGCCGCGACGAAATCGTTGGCGTTGAAACGCGGACCACGCAGCGCGACGAACAACTCGCCCGCCTTGAGCGTGCGCGTGTCGGTGGACACGCCGGTGTAGGCGCGATCGGCGCCCACCAGCTCACCGCCACAGGTGCGCGCGTACTCGGCGAGCGTGCGGTTCATGCCGCACCGCCGAAGCGCGCGGCCAGCGCCGCAGCGACCACTTTCTGATCGCTGAACTTGCGCCGTTCGTCGCCGTAGACCTGGTAGTCCTCGTGTCCCTTGCCGGCGATCACCACCACGTCGCGCGCATCGGCATCGACCAGCGTGTCGCGTATGGCGCGTGCGCGATCGTGCTCGATGCGATACGGATGTCCGGCAGGAATTCCCGCGATGATGCCGGCGGTGATGTTCTCCGGCGGCTCGGTGCGCGGGTTGTCGTCGGTGATCACGATGGCGTCGGCGAGCTCGGCGGCAATCTCGCCCATCAGGGGACGTTTGCCCGTGTCGCGATCGCCGCCGCAGCCGAACACCACGGCCAGCCGCCCGCGGCAATGCGCGCGCGCCGCCGACAGCGCCTTGCGCAGCGCATCGGGCGTGTGTGCGTAGTCGACGATCGCAAGCGGCGCACGACCGCCGCCGAATGTTTCCATGCGTCCGGGCGCGGCGTGCACGCGCGCCAGGGTCTGCGACACCTGCTCCGGCGTCAGCTCCCAGTCGAGCAGGATGGCGATGACGGTGAGCAGGTTATCGACGTTGAAATCTCCAACCAGCGCGCTGGTAAACGCGCCCGGACCCCAGCTCGAATCGAATTCGAGCTCGATGCCGCGGGTAGATAGCTCGATGTGCATGGCGCGCACGAAGCCCGCCACCACGCGCGTATGCGACTGGTGTCCGCGGCTGGTGACGATGAGCCGGCCGCGGCCGCGCGGATCCTTGGCGAGCACGCGGCCAAAGGCGTCGTCCACGTTGATGACGCGCGACACTAGCTCTTCACGCGTGAAGAGTTTCGCCTTGGTGGCGCCATAGTTCTCCATGGTGCCGTGGTAGTCGATGTGATCGCGCGTGAGATTGGTGAACGCGACGGTGCGGAAACGCACCGCGCCCACGCGCGCCTGGTCGATGGCGTGCGAGGACACTTCCATGGCCACGCTCGCGGCGCCGTCGGCGCGCAGACCGGCGAGCGTGCGCTGCACGGTGACCGCATCGCCGGTGGTGAGCGCACTCGCCACCAGGGCGCGCGGGCGGCCGGTGCCGATCGTGCCCATGAAGGCAGCGGGTCTGCCGGCGGCTTCGAGAGCCTGTGCGACCAGCCAGGCGCAGGTGGTCTTGCCATTGGTGCCCGTGACGCCGGCCACTGACAGCGAACGCGATGGCGAACCGAAGAAGCGGTCGGCAATGGTGCTGGCGTGTTCGCGCAGTCGTTCGACCGGCGCCACCACGATCTGCGACGGCAGGTCGGGCACCACTGCCTCAGCCGCGGGCTCCCACAACACCGCGCGCGCACCATTGGCCACGGCCTGCGGCGCGTACTTGAGGCCGTGCTCCCGCGTGCCGTGAATCGCGAGGAAAGCGCTGCCGGGCCGCGCGGCGCGGCCATCCTGCGTGAGCTCGGTGATCTCCACGTCGCGCGGCAGCGCGGCCAGGCCCTCGAGCAGTCCGGCGAGACTCTGCGCGGCAGCGCTCATCGAATCGCCACCTGACGCGTCGCCTGCTGCGGCAGACTTTCGTCGTTGATCGGCGCATCGGGTGGCACGGCGAGCAGGCGCAGAGCGCCGCCGACAATTCCGGAGAACACCGGCGCAGCGACGTCGCCGCCGTAGTACTTGCCGGCACCGGGCTCGTCGATGATGACCACCGCGGCCAGGCGCGGCGCACTCGCCGGCGCGATGCCGCCGAATACCGCGAGATAACGATCCGTCGCGTAACCACCGGCCGTGGCCTTCCACGCCGTGCCCGTCTTGCCGGCCACGGTGTACCCGGGGATCGCCGCGTGTTTGCCACCGCCGTCGGGCGCCACCACGGCCTCGAGCAGGTGTACCAGCATGCGCGCCACGCCCGCATCGAGCGCGCGCTCGCCCGCGGGCGCCGCGTCGACCCGCAGGAACGACACCGGGCGCGCCACGCCGTACGAGGCCACCGTGGCATAGGCATGCGCGAGCTGCAGCGGCGTGATCGAGAGTCCGTAGCCGCGCGACATCGATGAGATGCCGACCGGTCGCCAGTGCGAGTAGTGAGGCAGCAGGCCGGCCGACTCGCCGGGATAACCCGAGGTCGTCACCTGGCCGAAGCCCAGCGCAGTGAGCGTGCCGTACATCTGCGCCGGCTCGAGCGACAGAGCCACCTTGGTCATGCCGACGTTGGAGCTCTTGGCGAGGATGGTCGCGAGATTCACCGCGCCGAGGTTGTGCGGGTCCTCGAGTAGTTTGGCGCCGACCTTGATGTAGCCGGGGCTGGTGTCGATGATGCTGCGGTCGCTGAACTTGCCCGAGGCGAGTCCCGCCGCCACCACGAACGGCTTGATGGACGAACCCGGCTCGACGATGTCGGTGACGGCGCGATTGCGATAGGACTTGGCCTTGATCTGGTCGCGGTCGTTCGGGTTGTAGGCCGGCTGGTTGACCATCGCCAGCACTTCACCCGTGGCCACGTCGATGACGATGGCCGAGCCGGACTTGGCGCGCTGATCGCGTATTGCAGCTTTCAACTCGCGGTAGGCGAGATACTGGATGCGCAGGTCGATGGACAGCACCAGGTTGCGGCCCGGGCGCATGGCGCGGATCTCTTCCACGTTCTGCACGATCTTGCCGTAACGATCCTGGATCACGCGCTTGGCACCGTCTTCGCCGGCCAGCCAGTGATCGAACGCGAGCTCGAGCCCCTCCTGTCCCTCGTCATCGACGCTGGTGAAGCCGATGATGTGACCGGCCACCTCGCCCGCCGGGTAGTAGCGGCGGTATTCGCGCATCAGGTACACGCCGGGAATTTCCAGCGCGCGGATCTTCTGCGCGTCGGCGGGCTGCATGTGCCGCGCCAGGTAGATGAATTCGCGCTCGAGATTCGAGGTCACGCGCCGCGCGAGCTCGTTCTTGTCGCGCTTCAATGCCTTGGCGAGACGCGGCAGCTGGTCGCTGGCCAGCGCCAGCTCCTTCGGGTTGACCCACACGGAATCCACCGGCGTGGAAACCGCGAGCGGCTCGCCGTAACGATCCGTGATCGTGCCGCGGGTCGCGGTGATTTCCGCGACGCGCGAGAAGCGCGCATCGCCCTGCCCGGCCAGGAACTTGTGATCCTTGAGCTGCAGCTCGACGGCGCGCCACGTCAGGCCGAGCGCGCCGCACACCAGCAGCGCCAGCATGAAATTCGCGCGCCAGCGAAAACTCTTCGGGTCGTCGCGTTTCGGGCCGCTCTCGCCGCGGCCGCGCGCCTCGCGGCGCTTGCGGGGAAATATCTTCACGGCGACACCAGCTCGATGTCCTTGGGCGGCGGCATGCCCATCTTGAGCTTGGCGCCGGCGACGTTCTCGACGAAGGCGTGCGTCGACCAGGCACTCTGCTCGAGCTGCAGCTGGCCCCATTCGATCTCGAGGTTGTCGCGCCGGACGTTGAGCCGTTCGAGCTCGACGAACAGCTCGCGCGCGCGGTGCTTGGAGTAGATAGCCCCCGCGGCCGAGGCCAGCGCCGCGAGCCACAGCACCGGAATCGCCACCATCAACAACGCCCTGGGTGCGCCGCCGGGCAGGGAACTCATGGGCGCACCTTTTCGGCGACGCGCAGCACGCTGGAACGCGCGCGTGGATTGCTCTCGAGCTCGGCCTCGCCGGCACGGATCTTGGAGCCGATGCGCTTCATTCGCGGCTGCGCATTGGCAGGGATCACCGGCAGGCCTGCAAATACCGGGTCGACGGTGGAATGCGCCTGGATGAAGTGCTTGGCGATCCGGTCCTCGAGCGAGTGGAAGCTGATGACCGCGAGCCGGCCGCCGACCGCGAGCAGCTCGAGCGCGCTGGCGAGCGCGCGGCGCAGCTGGCCGAGTTCGTCGTTGACGTGCATGCGCAGCGCCTGGAAGGTACGCGTCGCCGGGTGTTTGCCGGGCTCGCGCGTACGCACCGTGCGCGCCACGAGATCGGCGAGTTCCAGGGTTCGCGTGAGGGGCTTGCTGGAGCGGTTTGCGACGATGTTCGCAGCGATGCGTCGCGCGAAGCGCTCTTCCCCGAGTGTCGCGATCACCTCGCGAATCTCAGGCTCGCTCGCTCGCGCGAGCCATGCGGAAACCGGTTCGCCGCTCGCCGGGTCCATGCGCATGTCGAGCGGGCCGTCCGCCCGGAAGCTGAAACCACGTGACGGGTCATCGAGCTGCGGCGAAGAGACGCCGAGGTCGAACAAGATGCCGCGCACGGGCCGGCCCGGAACGAGCTCCTGCACGCGCGCGGCGATATCGGCAAACGGCGCCCCGACGAGCGTAAGCCGCACTTCGTCGGGAAAACGGCGGTGGCCAGCCTCGATGGCCGCCGGATCGCGGTCGAACGCGAGCACGCGACCTTCGGGACCGAGTGCCCCGAGGATTTGTGCCGTGTGCCCGCCGCGCCCGAACGTCGCATCGATATATAGGCCGTCCGCCTGCACAGCGAGTGCTTCGAACGCTTCCCGGACAAGTACCGGTATGTGCGCGTTCAACTCACCCACTCCTTCAAGCGGCTGTCAGTCCGCCCCCGTGTTCCCAAGCGCCGTTGCCCGGGACGAAGGCCGCCGCGCGGCGTTCGCCCCACCCCGTGATCTTCCCAGTGGAAAGAGTCACCTAACTACCCGTCAAAAAACCGTTTACAACGTGAGTGAATCGAGCTCCGCCGGCAGACCGGTTTCGGCCGCCTCGTTCGCAAGCCACAACGTGCGCCGCTCGTTCCAGCGCGCCTCGTCCCACAACTCGCAGCGGTTGCCCTGTCCAATCAGCATTCCGTGCCGGTCGAGCTGCGCGAACTCGCGCAACTCGGGCGGCAGCAGCAGACGTCCATGTCCGTCGAGCTCGACCTCGGTGGCATGGCCCACCATCAGGCGTTGCAGCCGACGCGCCTGCGCGTGCAGGGACGGCAGGCTCATCAGCTTGCGTTCGATCTGTTCCCACTCGGGAAATGGGTAGAGCAGCAGGCAGAGATCCCGGTCCACGGTGACCACCAGCCGCCCCTCGCTCTTTTCGAGCGCGTGCTCGCGGTACCGGGTGGGTAGAACCATCCGGCCCTTGGCGTCCAGGGTCACTTTTGCTGCACCGCGAAACATGGATTTCCAGGCTTTTTACGCCCATTTCTCCCCACTTTTTCCCACTCGGCGCCACTATAGGAATGCGAACCGGCGCGGTCAAGCAATAAGTCACAAGTTTTCTTTGCGGCGACAGCGACTTACGGCGGGTTTGTGCTCGCGCGGAGGGCTCGGCGAAACGACCCTGGCTTATCGATCAGTGGGTTGTCGTCGTAAGTTCATACAGTGCGTTACGAGCGGTATGACTGTATGTGTCCGGAAACGAAGCGCCCGGCATCGGAGCCGGGCGCCAAGACAAACTTTGTTACTCTAATGGACTAATTGATAGCTATAGGAACCAATTGGCCCACAAGTTCCCTGGGCACATCTGCCACGAGCATGACCGTGAGCGTGTGCACGCCGTCATTGCGGGAGACCTTCACCGCCTCCAGCGTCGCACCCACTTCCTTGGGCTTGAGTGTGTACATCGCGCCCGTCGCCGGATCGACTGCGAGCAGGCCGATCAAGCCACCGAAAAGGATGTTGCCGATGTACCAGCCGTTGACCTCCCCCCGCACGTTGATTTCCCGCGACTGGAACCCTTCCTTGGTGATGCGCACCGTGTAGCTCTCCGGCTTGAAGTAGCCACGACCCTTCTTGAGCGTGACCGTCATCGGCGTATTGCCGGAATGCACGGCAGCCCCAGCGGCATTGGTAATGCTCACCGCAGCGCTTTCCGGCACGCTGGTCACGGTGATGGTCTGGTTGCTCCTGGCAACGATGGTCGCGCAGCCGCTGAAAAAGACGCACAGCGCCGCCGCCGCGACATGCGCGGCATTTGACATATTCATTTGAATCCCCCGTTATTTTTTCTTGTGTGATGGCAGGGCCAACACGCTGCAGGGTAATGAAAATGGAGTCGGCCTGTAAGCCGGGTTCTGTCGAGAACGATCATTCATCTGGAATCGCCGTCGCCGGCGACTTCAAGCGGCCTACCCGGAAGCACGCGGGGACACGCGCTGCCACTTGCGTGGCGACTTCCCTATTTGGCCTTGCTCCAGGTGGGGTTTGCCGTGCCGCCGAATGTTGCCACCGGCGCGGTGCGCTCTTACCGCACCCTTTCACCCTTACCGGCGCCATTGCTGGCGCTTGGCGGTTTGCTTTCTGTTGCACTTTCCGTCGGCTCACGCCGCCCAGGCGTTACCTGGCACCTCGTCCGCAAGGAGCCCGGACTTTCCTCCACATTTCGCGAGAAATGCAGCGACCGTCCGGCCGACTCCGGGGCGGACCATATCCGCATGAAGCACGCCATACAAGGTGAAAACGCGCGATGCCGCTACTTGCGCGCAGCCTCACCGGCCAGCTCCAGCGCACGCGCGTACGCGTCGTTGCGTTTCGCGCCGGTGAGCCTCGCGGCGAGCGCGGCCGCCTTGCTCGGCGCCAGCTCGCCGAGCAGCACGTTGAGCGTGGCATCGAGCTGTGCGCGCAGGTCATTCGCCGCCACGGGTTCCGCGCCCGCAACTACCAGGGTGATTTCGCCGCGCGTGAAATTGGCATCGCCGCGTGCCTGCTCCACGAGCGTCGCCAGCGTGCCGCGATACACGGTTTCGAACACCTTGGTGAGCTCGCGCGCCACGGCCGCGCGCCGCGGTCCGCCGAATGCGGCGCTCATGTCTTCGAGGCATTCGGCGATGCGATGCGGCGCCTCGAAAAACACCAGCGTGCGCGTTTCGGTCGCGAGTTCCGCGAGTCGCGAGCGGCGCTCGGCCAGTCGCGCCGGCAGGAATCCTTCGAACGTGAATCGTTCGGTGGGCAGACCGGCGATGCTCAGCGCAGCGGTTATTGCCGAGGGACCGGGAACCGCCACGATGGCCACGCCTTCCTGCGCGACACGCCGCACCAGCTCGAAGCCGGGATCCGAAAGCAATGGCGTGCCGGCGTCGCTCACCAGCGCGATGCGCGCACCGGCGCGCAAGCGCTCCAGCATTTCGCCGATGCGTTCGCCTTCGTTGTGTTCATGCAGCGACAGCAAGGGCCGCGACAAGCCGAGTGTTGTCAGCAATTGCCCCGTCCTGCGCGTGTCCTCCGCCGCGACCAGCTCCGCGGCGGCGAGTTCCTCCCGCGCGCGCGGCGACAGGTCGCCGAGATTGCCGATCGGTGTCGAGATCACCGCGAGGCGGCCTGAGTTCGCAGCCACTATACTTCTCCACCGCGTTTGGACTCGCGGCTATCCCACAAGGCTATTCGACACATGACTGCCGGAAAAGCTCTGCATCGTTCCCTGGCGCTCATTGCGGTAATTGCGACGGCGCTGCTGCTCGCCGGATGTCCGTCCACCCCGCGCGTCGGCCACCTCGACGGTGGATCGGGCCGATGCGGCTTCTCGTGCCGGCGATCATGCCGGCGCCGCCGCCCTCTACGAGCGCCTGGCGGGCGAAACCACCGGCAACGACAGCGTGGAATTCCGCCTGCGCGCGGCCCGTGCCTGGCTGGCCGCGGGACGCGCGGCCGACGCCGATCGAGTGCTGGCGAGCATCGGTCCCGGTGCCACGCAACAGCAGGCGCTCGAGCAGAACCTGCTGCGCATCCAGTCTTCGGTGGTGCAGGGCCAGGGCGACCAGGCGTGGCGTGAAATCAGCGGCATGCAGGCGCCTGCCGCGCCCGCAGCCGCCGCGCGTTACTTCGAGACTCGCCAGCAGGTGGCGATCGCCACCGGCCACCTGGTCGACGGTATTCGCGCGGAACTCGCGCGTGAGCGGCTGGTGGCGCCGGGCGATGCGCATATCGCCCGCACGGAATTGTTAGGCCAGTTGCGCGCCGCGGCGGAGCGAGGTGTCTCGCTGACGCCGCCGCCCGGCAGCGATGCGACGATACGCGGCTGGCTCGAGGCTGCCTCGGTTGCCATGGACAATGCGCGCAATCCGACCCTGGGAGCGACGCGGCTCGCGGCTTTTCGCACGCGTTATCCCACGCACCCGGCGCTCGCCGCGCTCGACCAGCGAACCCATGGTCGGTGGCGAGGAACCGGCGGCGGCGCTGGAAGCGGCGCCGCACCTGGCGCTGATCCTGCCGCTGACGGGCCGCACCGCGGCGCCGGCCGCGCAGATCCGCGACGGCTTCATGACGGCTTACTACCAGCTGCCCGCGAATGCGCGGCCGCGGCTGCGGGTCTACGACAGCGCCACGACGAGCATTTCCGACACCATTGCGCAGGCCGCGGCAGCCGGCGCGGAATTCATCGTCGGCCCACTGACGCGCGAGGAAGTGATTTCCGCGGCGGACCTCCTGACTACCCGGCCGCCATTGCTGGCGCTCAATTTCCTGCCGACCGATCGGCCGGCACCCGAGCGTTTCTACCAGTTCGCACTGTCTCCCGAAGACGATGCGCGCGCGGTAGCGCGTTACATCGGCGCCAGCGGCCGCCGCAACGGCGTTGTCATCGTGCCCGAAGGCGACTGGGGCAACCGCGTGGCGGCCGCATTCGACGAGGAACTGCGCGCCGCCGGCGGCTTCGTGCTCGGCCAGTCAACCTTCAACACCGCGGACCGCGGACTACGGCGCGAGCATCATGCAGGTGCTGCGTACCGACAACAGCCGCGCACGCCAGCAGCGCGTGCAGGCCACCATCGGTCAGAAACTCGAGTTCGAGCCACGCCGCCGCGCAGACATCCAGTTCATCTTCGCGCCGAGCAATCTGCCCACTCCCGCGCGCCTGCTGCGCCCGCAGTTGCGCTTCCATCTCGCCGGCGACATTCCTACCTACACGCTCGGCGACGCCTACGAGCCGCATCCCACCGCCAACGAAGAAATCGACGGCGTGATGTTCCCCGACATGCCTTGGATGCTGGGCGACTCGGGACTCTCGACAGAGGTGCGTTCCGCCGCGGTGCAGGCATTCGGCGATTCGGCCGCGCGCCGCGGGCGCCTGTTCGCGTTTGGATACGATGCGATGCGGCTGGCGGGCTCGCTGCAACGAGGTGCGCCGATCAATCCCGATGGCCTGACGGGATACGCTCAGCATGGACGCGCAGGGGCGGGTTCGTCGCAGCCTGGATTGGGTACGCATCAAGGGCGGAATGCCCGTGCCGCTGGAAACCGCGGCGACCACCGCCGGCCAGTAGATCAGCGGACCGGCATGGACCGCCGGCAGACCGGTTCGCTGGCGGAGAACAGCGCCTGCGCATTTCTCGAAGCGCAGGGATTCACGATAGTGGCGCGCAACTTCCTGCGCCGCGTGGGTGAAATCGACGTGGTCGCCCGCGCCGGGGACCTGCTGGTCATCGCCGAAGTCCGTACTCGCGCGAGCGAGCAATTCGGCGGCGCCGCAGCCAGCATCGGCCGCCCCAAGCAGCGACGCATCGCCGCCACCGCCGCGCTGCTACTGCAACGACACCGCGAGTTGCGGCAATGCCGTGTGCGCTTCGACGTCATCATCTTGCGCGATGGGGAAGTCGAATGGATCAAGCATGCATTCAATGCGTAATAGGGACATTCCTGATTTGCTAGCAAAAGGGGACGGGGCTGAGGGTGTGCGCGAGCGGCGGCCGACACACGCGCATGGCATGAGCTCGCTTTTCGCCGGGCCCTTCGGTCGATGGATTCGCAAGAGTGGGGCCGCCGCTCTTTGGGCCATGACTCGGGCGCGGTTGGATGTACCGTTTAGCACTCGCCATGATCCGTGCAGGGGCCGGCTTCGTGCCTAGCGTGATTAGGTAGTCCCGGCCCGCTCACTCACGCCATGCGCATGTATCGGCCGCCGACCACCCACCCCGCAAGCCCCGACCCCCTTGAGAGCAAATGCGGCATGCCGCCCATGGGGTGGCTAAGAAGAAGGAGCCGCGGGTCGAGAAGTTTGCGCAAGCGGCGAGCCAAGAGACTCTTGTTCTTAGCCAAGCAGGGACAGACCACGTTTCCTTCCGAACGGGGATGGAGCCGAGGTGGTGATGTGCCGGCGCCCGGCACACGTGCATGAATGAGTGAGCGGGCCGGGACTACCTAATCACGCTAGGCACGAAGCCGGCCCCCGCACGGGTGATGGCAAGTGCCAACGGCTCAACCCAACCGCGCCCGAATCATGGCCCAAAGAGCGGCGTTCCAAACTCTTGCGAAACAAATTGTCGAAGGGCCCGGCGAAAAGCGAACTCATTCATGCGCGGGTGACGGGCGCCGGGACAACCCCTCTTCAGCCCCGTCCCCTTTTGCTAGGAAACGGGGCTGCCCCCATTTCTTTGCCAAATTTGCGACATCGGTTTATGGTCGCGGCCACATGCGAACCCTCGACGATCTCTTCAGGAACAACCGCGAATGGTCGGAGCGGATTCACCGGCAGGATCCTGAGTTCTTCGCGAAGTTGTCACGACAGCAGTCGCCCACCTATCTCTGGATCGGCTGCGCGGACAGCCGCGTGCCGGCGAACCAGATCGTCGGCCTGTTGCCGGGAGAGGTTTTCGTACATCGCAATATTGCGAACATGGTGGTGCACACCGATCTCAACTGCCTGTCGGTCATGCAGTTCGCGGTCGACATCCTCAAGATCCGGCACATCATCGTCGTGGGCCACTATGGATGCAGCGGCGTGCAGGCCGCGATGCGACGCACGCGCGTCGGCCTCGCCGACAACTGGCTGCGCCACGTGCAGGACGTGCACGAGAAACACGAACACACGCTGCGCGGCTGCGCCAACGAGAACGCCGCATCGGAACGGCTGTGCGAGCTCAATGTCGTCGAGCAGGTGCAGAACGTCTGCCAGACCACCATCGCGCGCGATGCGTGGGATCGCGGCCAGGAGCTCAACGTCCACGGCTGGATCTATGGCATCGCCGACGGCCTGGTGCGCGATCTGAACACCACGATCACGGATTTCCGCGAGGCGGCCCCGGTATACCAGGCGGCACTCGCGAAACTCGCGAATCCACGTCGCGTCAAGGAAGCATGATTCACCCACGGGCCGGCTTCAGGCGGGCCCGCGGGTTGCCATCGCCGCGGCTGCACCAGGTCTGCATGCCATGTTCGTGAGCATGTGGATGACGCGCGAGTTGCTCACGATCGACCCCGCGGCATCGCTGGCGCATATCGCGGCCACCATGGCGCGGCACCGCATCCGGCGACTGCCGGTGGTGAGTCCGTCGATCGAAGGTCCCAGGCTGGTCGGCATCGTCACGCACTCGGATGTGCTGCACGCGTTTCCAGCCGACATCAATCCTTTTTCGGCGAATGCGGCCGACAGCGTCGCGATGCTCGAGCGCTCCCACGGCCGCGCGCGCGTTTACGCGGCGGACCTCATGGCGCGCGACCCGCTGGTGACCACACCTGACGCGCCGATCGAATCCGCGGCGCGTGTCATGCGCGACCGCAAGATCGGGGCGCTGCCGGTGGTGAACCAGCATCACAGTCTCGTGGGTCTCATCACCGAGTCGGATATCTTCCGCGCCATGGTCGAGGTGTTCGAGGCGCCCGACCGCGCGGTGCGCATCACGTTTTCACTGAAGCCGGGCGAGGACGTGTTGCCGCTGGTGGCCGAGATCGCGAAGCGCCGCGGCATGCTGGTCTCGAGCTTCATGGCATTGCCGCGACACGAGCCGCCGGTCTGCGTGGTGCAGCTCGCCGGAACGAAGATCGACGAGACGCTCGACGACGTGTGGAAATCGCAGCATCGCGTGATCAACGTGGTGCAGCTGGTTCCCGAGGATCAGCAGAAGGCTACTTGACGACCTTGAGTTGCGGCCGACGCCCGCCATCTTCCGGCTGCGGTGGCTTGGTCGGCGGTTCCGGCCCGAGATCCTGCTCGGAGAACACCATGCCTTCGCCGGTTTCGCGTGCGTAGATTCCCAGCACCGTGCTCACCGGGATGCGCACGTGGTGCACGACACCGGCGAAACGCGCTTCGAATTCGATCCAGTCGTTTCCCATGACCAGCCGCTGGGTCGCGGTCGAGGAAAGGTTGAGCACCACCTTGCCGTCCTTGACGTAGGCGCGGGGCACTTCGACCCCCGGTTTTTCGGCATCGACGATGACATGCGGCGTTTCGCCGTTGTCCATCATCCAGCTGTGCATGGCGCGAATCAGGTAGGGACGTTTCGAATTGCGCGCACGATCATTCATGCCAGCCGCATCTCCCGCTCGTTCTCCGAGAGACTGGTGCGGAAAGCCGGGCGCGAAAAGATCGTGCCGGCGTACTTGAGGATGGGCTGCGCCTGCGGTGGCAGGTCGATCTCGTAGCGCGGCAATCTCCACAGGATGGGCGCAATGGTCGCGTCCACCATCGAGAACTCGTCGGACAGGAAGTACGGCTTGAGCTTGAACAGGTCGGCGCTGCCGAGCACGTTATCGCGCAACACCTTGCGCAGCTGCGGCGCATCTTTCCCCGCCGGCTGTGCGTCGAGCTTGCGCGCCAGGTCGTACCAGTCGTGTTCGATCTGGTAGAGCGCCAGCCGCGCACGCGCACGCGATACCGGGTCGACGGGCATCAGCGGCGGATGCGGAAAACGCTCGTCGAGATATTCCATGATCACGCGCGAATCGTAGAGCACGAGATCGCGGTCGATGAGCGTCGGCGTGGTGTGGTACGGGTTCAGGTCGAGGAGATCTTCCGGGTACTTGGCCGAATCGACGTTCACGATCTCGATGTCGATCGCCTTCTCGGCGATGACGATGCGCGTGCGATGACTCCACGGGTCATCGGGGGCCGAGAACAACGTCATCGTGGCGCGACGGCTCGACACTCAGTGCCCTCCTCGCCATCCGCCATCGATGAGACGCAGAACGCTCAGCGGACGTCCTTCCAGTATTCCTTCTTCAGCATGTACGCGATTCCCGTGAACATGAGAAGGAACAGTACCACCCAGATACCCAGGCCTTCGCGTTCGAGCTGCGTGGGATCGCCGACGTACTGCAGGAAATTCACGGTGTCGCGGACGAACTCGTCGTATTCGGCAGGCGAGAGGCTGCCGACCACGCCGCTTTCGAACTTGTCGAACACGCGCGTCGCGACGGGTTTGCCTTCGGGGCCCGCGTGCTCTTCGTTGCGCCACACGGCGTTCTGCACGCCCTGCACGCTGGCCAGCACATGCGGCATCGCCGTGCCCGGCAGCTGCAGGTTGTTCACGCCCGTCTGGCGACTCTCCGGATCGGCGTAGAAAGTCGTCAGGAAATTGAACACCCAGTCGCTGCCACGCGAACGCGCCACCAGCGACAGATCCGGCGGCGCCTTGCCGAACCACTCGGCGGCATCCGCCGCCGGCATCGAGGACTCGATGTAGTCAATGAACTTCTTGCCGGCAGGCACCAGGAACTGGTCACGCTGGTCCTCGGGGATCTTCAGATCCTCGGCGAGACGCGAGTAACGCATGAAGCGCAACGAGTGGCAGCCCGAGCAGTACGCCATGAAGTTGCGGGCGCCACGCTGCAGGGACGGCAGGTTGCCGGCTTCGTTGTCGGCCTTGCGCTGCCAGCCGGCATGGCCGCCTTCGTTGGCTGAAACGGCGCCCGCGCCCAACAACAGCGCGAATGCCGCAGCGACGCTTGCGAACTTAGTGGGCATGGTAAGTCACTCTTTCCGGAACCGGGCCGTTTCCGTCGGCCTTGGATACGAACGGCAGCAGGAGGAAGAACGCGAAGTACAGCGCCGTGCAGATGCGGGCCAGCGTCACGTACAGGGGATCGGCAGGCTTCAGCCCCAGCCACATCAGCACCAGGAATGAGACGAAGAAAGTGGCCAGCAGGAGCTTCGAGGCGAGACCGCGATATCGCATGGACTTGTTCTTAGCGCGATCGAGCCATGGCAGGAACAGGAAGGCCAGCAACCGCCAGCGCCATCAGCAGCGCGCCGAGGCGCTGGTCCGGCACCGCACGCAGGATCGCGTAGTAAGGCGTGAAATACCACACCGGCGCAATGTGCTCGGGCGTGGACGTCGGATTGGCAGGTTCGAAGTTCGGCGGCTCCATGAACAGGCCACCAAACGTCGGCACGAAGAACACGACGATGGCGAACAGCGTGAGGAAGATGCCGACGCCGACGATGTCCTTGAGCGTGTAGTACGGATGGAACGGGATGCCGTCGACCGGTTTGCCGTCGGCGCCGAGCTTTTCCTTGATCTCGATGCCGTCGGGATTGTTGGAGCCGACCTGGCGCAGCGCCACCAGGTGCAGCATCACCAGCAGCGCGATGATGAATGGCAGCGCGATGACGTGCAGCGAGAAGAAGCGGTTCAACGTGGCGTCGCCGATGCCGTAATCGCCGCGGATCCACTCCACCAGGTCCGGACCAATGCCCGGGATGGTCCCGAAGATGTTGATGATGACCTGCGCGCCCCAGTACGACATGTTGCCGTACGGCAGCACGTAGCCCATGAAGGCTTCGGCCATGAGCGCCAGGTAGATGAGCATGCCGATGACCCACAGCAGCTCGCGCGGCGCCTTGTAGCTGCCGTACAGGAAGGCGCGTGCCATGTGCAGGTACACGACGATGAAGAAGAACGACGCGCCCACCGCGTGCATGGGCTGGATCAGCCACATGTAGGGCACTTCGCGCACCATGTACTGCACCGAGTTCCAGGCCGTGGTATCGCCCGGCTTGAAGTGCATGGTGATGAAGATGCCCGTCACGATCTGCATGACGAACATCAGCAGCGCCAGCGAGCCGAAGAAGTACCAGATGTTGAAGTTCTTCGGCGCGTAGTAACCGGTGAGCTGGTCGGCGACGAACTGGTCGACCGGCAGGCGCTTGTTCAGCCAGCTGCGGAAGCCGCCCTTGCCTTCGATGACCGCGGACATCAGGCCGCTCCTTTCTCAGGCGCGACGTCCACGCCGATGATGAGCTTGTTGTCTCCATCGAAGGCGTACGGCGGGATCGCGAGGTTGACCGACGCCGGCGAACCTTCGAATACGCGGCCCGCGAGGTCGAACTTCGAACCGTGGCAGGGGCAGAAGAAGCCACCCGGCCAGTTCGCCATCACCGTGGCATCGCCCGGCGTGAAGCGGGTCTTGGGCAGGCAGCCCAGGTGCGTGCAGGTGCCGATCATCACCAGGATCTCGGGCTTGAGCGCGCGCGCATCGTTCTTGGCGTACGCGGGCTGGTCCGAATACTCGGACTTCGGATCCTTGAGCTCCCCGTCATGCGAGGTCAGCGACGCGAGCATTTCCGGCGTGCGCTTGACCACGTAGATCTGTTTCTTGCGCCAGAAATGCGTGGTCATCTGGCCCGGTTCCATCTTGGACAAGTCCACCTCGGTGGGCAGACCCGCGGCGCGGGCGCTCTCGGATGGATTCCACGATGCCAGGAAGGGCACCGCTGTCAGGACCGCGCCGACCGCGCCGGTACCGGCGGTGGCGGCAATCAGAAACTTGCGCCGACTCTCGTCGACTTCGGGGACGGCAGCTTCGGCCGCGTGATCGCTCATTCAGGGACCTCTGGATCGTTCTTTCGCCCACCGCGCGAGGCCGGCGCAATATGCGCCGCTGCGAGACCGCGGGAGGCGGCGCATTATACACAGGCGGATCAACGCTAAAGCCTTCGCCGGACGAGGAATATCCGATCCATGTCGACCCGACCAATCCTTAAATTCCTGGGTTTCCTTGCCGCCTCGGCGACTGTTGGACTTGCGGCGGCGTTCATTGCCGTGGTGGTGAGACCGGAGCTCATCGCGCGTCAGCGCGCCCCCGGCGCCGGCCCCCGCGCCCGCTCCTGCCCCGGTCAAACCGGCCAACACAGCGGTGCGCAACACATCCGTTGCGGTGCAGCCGGCGATCGCAACACCCGCCTCGAGCGGTGAACTCTTACGCCGAAGCCGTGGAGCGTGCCGCGCCGGCGGTGGTCAACATTTATACGGCTCGCCGCGTCATCGACGTGATCCGGCCCAGTCCCATCGAAGAGTTGTTTGGCGACGCGGGGCCCAGGTATCGCAAACGCGTCGAACAGAGCCTGGGATCCGGCGTCATCGTCGACGCGGCGGGGCATGTCATCACCAACCACCACGTGATCGAGAAGGCTGAACTGATCCGCGCGCAGCTCGCCGATGGCCGTATCGCCGATGCCCGCGTCGTCGGCAGGGACCCCGATACCGACCTGGCGGTGCTGCAGCTCGACCTCGACGAAGATATGCCGATCATGCCCATGGGGCACTCCGACCGGCTGCGCGTCGGCGACGTGGTGCTGGCGATCGGCAACCCCGTCGGCCTGTCGCAGACCGTCACCCAGGGCATCGTGAGCGCGACGGGCCGCGGCCAGCTTGGTGTCGCCACCTTTGAAAACTTCATCCAGACCGACGCGCCCATCAACGTCGGCAACTCCGGCGGCGCACTGATCAATGCCAATGGCGAGCTGGTGGGGATCAACACGGCGGTGCTCGCCAAGAATCTCGGTGTCGAAGGCATCGGCTTCGCCATCCCGGTGAACCTGGTGCGCGGCGTCCTGAACGAGATCCTCACCAAGGGCCGCGTGGTGCGCGGCTGGATCGGCATCGTGCCGCTGGACATCGATGCCGTCGAGGCGCGGCGCAACAACCTGCCGAGGCCGGGCGTCGTCGTGTACCAGCTCTACCGCGACAGTCCCGCGGCACAGGCGGGTATGGCGCCGCGCGACATCATCCTCACCGTCAACGGCGTCGAGGTGAAAAGCACGCAGGACACGCTGACGCGCATCGCCAACGCCAAGCCCGGCGCCAAGGTGAAGATCACGGGATTGCGTGGCGCGGAGAAGTTTTCCGCCGAGATGCTGGTGACCGAGCGGCCACGCACTCCGACGTACTTCAGGCGCTGAGCGCGCCACGACGGAAATCGCCGCCGAGGCGGCGGCGTACATCAAACTACTGGAGGCAGACTACTACGTTGGCGGAGTAGCTGCGCCAGTTGATCGGGATGATGAACGAGCGTCCCGAAGTGGCGGCGGCCGTGGCGGCGTTGCTGCGATCGCAGATGGTCGGCGTGCTGATGATGAAGTTGCGGCCGAAATCGCGGCGCGCATTGCCGGAGATGGTGTTGGCCACTTCGCCCACCAGGTCGCGAACGTTCTGTTCGCCGGTGTCGGTTTCGTTCATGCACATGAGCATCACCGACAACATGCCGCGCGGCGCGGTGAAATACACCTTGCCTTCGCGATTGCCGGAAATGCCGATGACGCCGGCGTAGTCCTGCACCACCGCAGCCTTGTCGATGCAGAGGTAAGGCGAACCAACCGTGGCGGGATGTCCTGTCGCGGTTTCGAAGAAGTGCACAGTGCCCTGCACAAAGGTTCGAACTTCTTCAGCGTCCAACATTTCTCTTACTCCCCAATCAACTCGGCGAGAGCTTCATTGAGCTGGTCGTCCGTGAACGGCTTACACAGGAATCCATTTGCACCCTTTTCGATCGCTTCCACCGCGGTGGCTTTATCGGCAAGGGCGGATACAACGAGTATAAGCACATCTGACTTAATTTTAAGGACGTGCTCGACGCATTCGATGCCGTCCATTTCCGGCATCGTCAGGTCGAGGGTCATCACGTCGGGCATCAGCTGCTTGAACTTGGTCACCGCGTCGAGACCATTCACCGCCGTACCGACCACCTCGAGGCGGTCGTTCTGCTGGGAACGCTCGATGCGACGCCGCATGACGTTCGAATCGTCGACGATCATCATGCGCAGTTGTTCGCGCGGTTTGGGCACGGCACTCATGGTCTAAGACTCTCCTCCCTAGGCAGCGACCACACCGGCCGAGCTTTGCTGGGCGGGCGGGAACGACAAGGACAGGCGCATGTTCTTGCCGATTTCGGAATTCAACGAAATGCGGCCGCCGAGACGGGCGGCAATTTCCGCGATGACGTCCATGCCCACACCGCGACCCGCGTCGCGCGTCACGCCCGAGGCGGTCGAGAAGCCGGAGCGGAACACCAGCATCATCGCCTCCTGGTCGGACAACGCGGTCGCATCGGCCTGCGAAATGATTCCCTTGGCCACCGCCGTCTTGCGCAGTTTCTCGGGGGTCAGTCCGCGACCGTCGTCCTCGCACATCATGCGGAAGGCGCGGCCACCGTCGGTCATCTCGAAATTGATGCGGATATGGCCTTCGGGCGATTTGCCCGACGCCTGGCGCTCGGACGGCGACTCGATGCCGTGCACCACGGCATTGCGAATGAGCTGGATCAGCACGTCCTTGACCGGCCGGCGATAAGCCTCGGGCACCTGGTCGTGGCCGCGGCAGGTCACCAGCACCTTCTTGCCGTGATCGTTGGCGATGCGGTCAGCGAGCTGCTGGGCCGACGCGACGAAACCTTCGCGCGCCGAACGCTGCAGGGTCGCTTCGGCGGCCACCGCTTCTTCGGTGAGCTTCGGCGTACGCGTGGTGCTGTCGCCCGTGCTCGCGGAAGAGCGCGGCGCAGCGGGCGGCATGCCTTGCTGTTGCCGAAGCTCTCGCGGAAGCTGGCGAGCTTGGTGACCATGTCGCGTACCGACTGCGAGTGCGACACGAGGTCATCGAACTTGGTGAGCAGCGGCAGGAAGTCGTCGCCGGTGAGATCGGTGCGCTCGCGCAGCGCGGCGAGATCGTTCTCGAGGCCGTGTGCGCGCGCTTCCATGCTGCCGAGGCCGATGGCCGACGCTTCACCCTTGATGCTGTGAATCTGGCGGAACAGGCCGTCGATCTTGCGGCGGAACGTGGCGCTGTCGCGCGCCGGGTCACGCAGCGTGGCGTTGATCATCTTGAACGCGACGTCCGAGTCGTCGAGGAACGACGACAGCTGGTTCGGATCCACGTGCAGGATCGAGAGGAACGCGTCCATCTGGGTCTGCGCCGAGTCCTGCGCACCCTTGAGCTGCGCGGCCAGGGCGACGCGCGCGGTGACGTCGGCCACGGCCACCAGCACGTGCGTGATCGCGCCGTCGCGGCGCACGCGGTGGAAGTTGAACTCCAGGTAACGGGTTTCCGCGTCCTTGCGTGCCTTTCTCGCCGACCTGCGAGCTCCACTTCGTTCAGCGGATTGATCGAGCGGATCAGGTTTTCCTTGGTGCGCTCGCTCCACAGCACCTTGACGAACTTGGTGGCGATGGCGAGCGTCTTCGGCGTCACGAGATCGCGCAGCAGGTCTTCGAAGGTGATGCCGGCGACGGATTCGCGCTGGAACAGCTGCGCGGTCGCATGCGAATGAATCGTGCCGATCTTGAGGTCGCCGTCGAGCAGGAACAGACCTTCGCGCACCGTCGAGAGGATGTCTTCAGTCTGCTGGCGTGCGGCGGCGGCGGCGGCCGCCTGCTTGCCGCGAGCCAGTGACAGGTAACCTACGAGTGCGGCCAGCGCGGCCGCGAGGCCTACGCCGATGAGCACCACCGAACGCAGCGCGGTCGCCAGCGAGTCGGAGGAGCTTTGCAGGCCGGTGATGATCTGCGCGAGGCTCTTTTCCAGGGTCGGCGTGTAAGCACGCGCCTGGGTCACGGCGGTGGTGACCGAGCGCTGCAGCTCGCGGCCATCCATGTTGAGCTGCGTGCCTTCGCGTTCGCTGTCCGAATAGGGAATCGCGGTGAAGTTGGCCACCGGATCGAGCGCCGGCTTGTACTTCTTCCATGCCGCGGTCATTTCCTTGATGGTCTTCTGCACGTCGTCATCGGAGCCGAAGCCGCCGATCGTCACGCTTTCGTCGCCCGACTGGAGCTTCTTCGTCTCGCTCTCGAACTGGACGGTGGCGCGCTTCAGCTGCTCGATCGAGTCACGCACGAAGCCACGGGCGCGCAGGCGGTCCTGGATCGAGTTGAGTGCCGCCTGCATGCGCGACGGCTGCTGCTGCAGTTCGCCGATGGCGCGGACCGCGGTGTTGTTCTCCACCAGTCGGCCTGCGAAATACCAGGCTGGCGCCAGCACGCCGACCAGGAACGCGAGGGCGAGAATACCCACCGCGACCCAGACGGCGCGTGCGCCCTGCATCTTCGATGAGATCTTTTTACCGGACTTGCTCACAGCAGCTTTACTCACTTCGATGGCCCTCCATCACTCCGGCTTGAAGACGATGCGCTGAACCGCGAGACGCGATTCGGTGGCTGCGAATTCCTCGAAGCGCGCATTCTCCATGGCCGAAATTGCCGCCGCGTCGAACAGTCCCGCGGGCTCACTCGCCAGTACGCGCACACGCTCCGTGCGGCCTTCCGGCGTTACATAGAACTCGACGCGTACCCAGCCCTCGACGCCCTTGGCGGAGGACGGATACTTCGGACGCGGCGGGCGCGTCATCTTGAGCGGCGGCAGTTTCGGAGCGGCAGCGGCGCTCGCGGCCGCGGCCTGCGCGTTCGTCAGCGCGCTGCGCAGCTCGCCGAGGTCCGCATCGCCGCCGAGGCTTTCCGCGGCATCGATCAACTGGGCCGCTTCATTCGGCTTGTTGGCGCTGAGGCGCGCGCGCGCCTCGGAGATCAGGCGCGTGCGCACTTCCTTCACCACCTGCACGGTGGTCGGGTTGCGAACGTCGAGCAGGCGCAGGCGCTCGGCATGCGACACCGCCGAATCGTTCGCCGGGGTCAGCAGGTTGCCGCTCGCCAGGCGTTCCTGGGCGGACTTCGCGTAGCGCGCGATGTCATCGTTGGTGCGCTGCTGCTTCTGGGCGGCAGCGGTGATGTCACGCTGCGCGCCGTTGATGGCGGCAGCCGAGGCGCCGTTCTCGCGTGCAGCGGTCAGGTTGGCCGTCACGGCTACCTGGTCACCACGCGTGGCGGCATCGCGTGCCGCGGCCAGCAGGCGCTGGTTCAGATCGGCATTGAGACGGGCCAGCAGTTCGTTGGAAGCACCGGCTTCACGCAGCGCCTTGATCGAATCCTTGGCGGATTCGTCGGCAGGCGTCACCAGGCGTCCGTTGGCGAGACGCGCTTCGGCATTGGCGACCAGGCGATTGATCGTCACGGAGCGGCGCTTGCCTTCCAGTTCCTTCGAGAGCTGGGCGATCTGCGCGGGCGGCAGCAGGGCATCCTTCTGCGCGGCTTCGAGCAGCGCCGCGGCGCGATCGAAGTTCTGCGCGGCGAGGGTCGCCTGGATCTGCGCGAGCGCGGTCTGCGCACGCATCGAGTCGAGACGGGCGTCGACTTCGACCAGGCGCGGGTCGTTCGGGTCGATGCTGCGCGCGGCTTCGAGCTCGGTCAGCGCGTTGTCGAAGCGGCGCTCATCCAGCGCGGTGCGCGCACGGGCGATCAGCAGGCCGCCGAGGCGCTTGAGACCTTCGGTGGCCTCGGCGTTCTTCGGATCGAGCACCAGCACCTGGCGGAAATGTTCCAGGGCGTTGTTCTTGGCAGGTTCGATGTAGCGGCGCTCGTCCATGGCGAGGCGCGCCTTCTCGAGCACTTCGTCGAGCGACGCGGCGGGCGCGGCCGGCTCGCGGACGTCGCGGCACCCTTGGCCGGCGCGGCACTCACCGGAGCCGCATCGGTCGCGGCAGCGGCGGGCTCGGAGGAACCCTTCGACATGAAATACCAGCCGCCAGCGGCCAGTGCGACCACGGCCACCGCGACGCCGATCAGCATCGCCGGCGACTTGCCGGATTTTTCTTCACCGCTGCCGCCGCTCGACGGGGCAGTGACGGCGCTCAGCGCTTCCGCGGTCGCGGAAATGCGTGCGGCATCGCTGACGGCGCGCAGGATCGCGGCAGGTTCCACCGGCGAGTCCACGAGCGCGTGAATGGCGCCCTCGAGCATGAGCGCATCGACCATGCCGGCCGAGCTGCTGTCGCGAATCGCGATGACGACGGGGTTGTGAGGGCTGCCGGAAACCGGCGCGAAGTCATCGGGGCTCAGTCCGCGCAGGTCGGCCACGAGGATCGTGCGCGCGCCGGGCTTGAGCATGGCTGCGGCGCTCGCCAGGCTGTCGGCGTGCCGCAGCGAACAGTTCGCTTCGAGCATCGGGCCGAGTTGACCCCACAGGTCGAGGTCAGGCGTGGCGATGACCGCCATCGGCTTCTTCGACTTGAATGAGCTCGGTCCGGGATTACCCCTGACCGCGGTATCAGACTGCGCGACCGCGCCAAATTCCGAGCGTGCTTGCATGGGACCCTCGACCTCTCATCGAACTGGTTTTGTCGTCGATCGATGTTCCTCACAGGACACGCCCTCCTTGGCTCGTCTCCGGGGAACGACAATGAGGGACAGTATTAAGTCCGGGCCATAGCCGTTGAACGGCAGTGCGTCACATCCGGCACACGGAATTTCCCCGGGAAACACTGGACCGCGACCTGGATCACAAATGGTGCAGGCGCGGACATTCGTGATTTGCCGCAAACGGGGACGGGCCCGACGGAAGGGCCTCTGGAAGCATGAAAAACCGCTGTTTGGAGACGCGTCTCCCGTTTCCCGGGGAACGGCAAATGTCCCGGTCAGTTCGGGACCCGGCGGATCTGGGCGCCGAGCTGCGCGAGCTTTTCTTCCAGCGCCTCGTAGCCGCGGTCGATGTGATAGATCCGTTCGATCTCGGTGCGGCCCTCGGCCACGAGACCGGCCAGCACCAGGCTGGCCGATGCGCGCAGGTCGGTGGCCATCACCGGCGCCGCGGTCAGCTTGGGAACGCCGCGAATGATGGCCGTGTTGCCTTCCAGGCGGATCTCGGCTCCGAGCCGGCGCATCTCCAGCATGTGCATGAACCGGTTCTCGAAAATGGTTTCGACAATCGTGCCCACACCGTCGGCGATCGTGTTGAGCGCCGCGAACTGCGCCTGCATGTCGGTCGGGAAGGCGGGGTATGGCGCGGTGCGCACGTCGACGGACTTGGGCCGCCTGCCCTTCATGTCCACTTCGATCCAGTTGGGCCCGATGCCCACCTTGGCACCGGCTTCGCGCAACTTCGCGGTCACGGCGTCGAGATGTTCGGGATCGGTGTTCTTGATGCGCACCATGCCCGAGGTGATCGCGCCCGCGACCAGGTAGGTACCACCCTCGATGCGGTCCGGCTGCACCTCGTAGCTGGTGGCGCGAAGTTTCTCGACGCCCTGGATGACGATCTTGTCGGTGCCCGCGCCCTGGATCTTCGCCCCCATGGCGATGAGGAATTTCGCGAGGTCCACGACCTCCGGCTCGCGCGCCGCGTTTTCGATGATGGTTTCGCCGTCCGCCAGCGTGGCCGCCATCAGCAGATTTTCCGTGCCCGTGACCGTCACGGTCTCGAGATTCAGCCGCGCGCCCTTGAGGCGTCCGGCGCGCGCGCGGATGTAGCCGCCATCGATGTTGATGTCCGCGCCCATGGCCTGCAGGCCAGCGACGTGAATGTTGACCGGGCGCGCGCCGATGGCGCAGCCACCGGGCAGCGACACGTCCGCCTTGCCGAAACGCGCCAGCAGCGGACCGAGCACCAGGATCGACGCGCGCATGGTCTTCACCAGCTCGTAGGGCGCGAAACATTCCCGGGTGGTCGTCGGGTCGATCTCGATGCGCATCTTCTCGTCGATGGTCACCGACACGCCCATGCGACCTAACAACTCGATCATGGTCGTGACGTCCTGCAGGTGCGGCACGTTGCGGATGGTCACCGGGCCGTCGGCCAGCAGCGCTCCCGCGATGATCGGCAGGGTGGCGTTCTTGGCGCCGGAAATGCGCACCTCGCCTTCGAGGGGAATGCCGCCGTTGATCTGCAGTTTGTCCACGGAAAGGTCTCGCGTTCGGAGGGCGCGCTAGTTTGCGGCGTCAGGCGCGCTTTTGAAACTCTTCCGGGGTCAGGGCCTCGATCGAAAGCGCGTGGATCTCGCGTCCCACCAGCGCCCCGAGTGTCTTGTAGACGAGCTGGTGCCGGGCGATGGGCCGCAGTCCGGCGAACTGCGCGGCGACCACCTGCGAGGCGAAATGGGTGTTGTCGTCGGATTCGACGTGCACCGTGGCGCCGGGAAGTCCGGTACGGATCATGTCGGCGACGCGTTCGGGGGTGATGGGTCCGTTATCCATGGCGCGAGTTTAGCGGGCCAGGGGGTATCATTCCCGCATGAATGCCCCCCGCGCGAATATCGAGCCGAAAGCCGATCCCGCCGCCCTGATCGCGGCCGGGCGGCGCGCCATCGAAATCGAAGGACGCGCGCTTGCCGCTTTGCTTCCAAGGCTCGACGCATCCTTCGCGCGCGCCTGCGCCGTCTGCCTGGCATGCACCGGCCGCGTCATCGTCACCGGCATGGGCAAGTCGGGGCACATCGCCGGCAAGATCGCGGCCACGCTGGCCTCCACCGGCACTCCGTCGTTTTTCATGCACGCGGCCGAAGCCAGCCATGGCGACATCGGCATGATCACGCGCGAAGACGCGTTGCTCGCCATCTCGAATTCCGGCGAAACCTCCGAAGTGCTGCTGCTGCTCCCGCACGCCTCGCGGCTGGGTGTGCCATTGATCGCCGTCACCGGCAACGACAAGTCGTCACTGGCGCGCGCCGCCACCGTGCACCTCGACGTGAGCGTGGCCGAGGAAGCCTGCCCGCTCAATCTCGCGCCCACCGCCAGCACCACGGTAACCCTGGCGCTCGGTGATGCGCTGGCCGTGGCACTGCTCGAGGCCCGCGGCTTCACTCCCCAGGATTTCGCGCGTTCCCATCCCGGCGGCACGCTGGGCCGCAAGCTGCTGCTGCACGTCGCCGACGTCATGCGCACCGGCGATGACCTGCCGGTAGTTAGTCAGGACGCGCGGCTCGCCGAGGGCCTCGTCATGATGTCGAAGAAAGGCCTGGGCATGTGCGTGGTCGCCGAGGGCGGCAGGATGCTGGGCGTGTTCACCGACGGCGACCTGCGCCGGACGCTCGACCGTCGCATCGACGTGCACCAGACGACCATGCGCGAGGTGATGATCTCGCCCGGGAAATCCGTGCGGCCACAGGAGCTCGCGGCCGAGGCCGCGCATCTCATGGAAAAACACAGCATCACCGCCCTGCCGGTGGTGGATGCCGCGGGCGCGCTGGTCGGCGCGCTCAATGTCCACGACCTGCTGCGCGCCGGGGTGCTGTGAGCGGACGTGAGCGATCTGGGAATTTCCTGCCCGCGCTGCGCCGCGTGCAGATGCTGGTGCTGGATGTGGACGGTGTGCTGACCGACGGGCGCCTCTACTACGGCGCGCGCGGCGAAGTGCTGAAGGCATTCAACGTGAAGGACGGGCATGGCATCAAGCAGGTGGCCGCCGCCGGCATCACCGTGGCCATCATCTCCGGACGCAAGTCCGCGGCCGTCGCGCGCCGCGCGCGCGAACTGGGAATCCGCCACGTCACCCAGGGCGCGAACGACAAGCTCGCGGCACTGGAAAAACTGGCGCGGGCCCGTTCGGTGGCGCTCGAACACTGCGCCTGCGTGGGTGATGACACCCCGGACGCGCCGATGCTGCAGGTGGCGGGAGTCGCCATCGCGGTAGCGGATGCACATGCCGACGCCCTCGCGGTCGCCGACCTGGTGACCAGCCGCGCCGGCGGCCAGGGCGCGGTGCGCGAGGTCTGCGACTGGCTGCTCGACGCACGGCGCAGCAGGCGCGCATGAAACACTGGTCGCGTCCGCTGGGCTTCGTGGCCGCGATAGTCGTTGTCGCCGGGGCCTACTACATCGGTCGCCTCGGGCGCGGCGACGAGGATGCCGACGCGGCGGCGGTGACGGCGCCCGATCCCGGCTACGCGGCTCGCGATGCCGAAATCATCGAAACCGGTTACGACGGCCGGGAGCGTTACCGACTCAAGGCGCGCATGATCCGCCAGCAGCTCGACGGCAGCATCATCGAACTCGAACACCTGGAGATGCACTACCACCCGGGCGCGCAGTCGCAAGTCCCGGGAGAAGCGCCGGTCAGCGCGGCGGCCGCAAGCGAGATCTGGCACCTCACGTCCGACCACGGACGGGTGCGCGCCAACGGCGACGATGTGCAGCTCACCGGCAATGTGGTCGTCACCGGCACGACACCCGGCGGCGGCGAGCCGATGACGCTCAGTACCAGCAGCCTGAGCATCAACACGCCCACCGAGTACATCGAGACCAAGGACCCGGTGACATGGCAGCTGGTCGGGCCACGAACTCGCCGGTGTCGGCATGCAAGCCGATTTGAAGGCCGGGAACTGCGACTAGAATCCGACGTACATGGCGAATTCTCTCCCCGCTAATCTCATTGCGCGGCTCGCCGCCGCCTGCTGCGCCGGCTTGTTAGGCGTGGCGGCCGCGGCACAGTCACCGCGCGAGACCGAGAAGATCGTCATGGATGCCGTGCCGGTCGAGGTCAACTACCGCAACAATACCGCGGTGTTCCGTGAGGTCGTCATCACGCAGGGCGACATACGCATCGAGGCCAGCGAAGCCAACGTCAAGGGCGGACTCGATTTCGAGAATGGCGAATGGACCATCTCGGGCAATGTGCGCATTCGCGCCGAGGGCGGCAATCTCAAGGCCGACAAGGCCGTGGTCTGGTTTCGCAACAATCGTGATCGCGCGCGCCACCGTCACCGGCTCGCCGGCGGAGTTCGAGCAGTTGCGCAACGACGGCACCACCTCGCGCGGACGCGCGCCCACCATCGACTATGAAACCGCCAACGGCACCGTGAGTTTCCGCGACGACGCCTGGCTGTCGGATGGCTGCAACGAAATCACCGCCAACCAGCTCGTCTACAACATCAAGGCGCAAAGCGTGCAGGGCCAGCCCGCCAACACCAGCACGCCCGGCGCCAACGGGCGCGCGCGCTTCGTGATCCAGCCGCAGTCCAAGCAGGGCAAACCCTGCAACGCGGCGGGATCGAAACCATGAGCGTGCTGCGGGCCACGCATCTCGCCAAGAGTTACCGCCGCCGCCAAGTGATCTCCGATCTCTCCATCGAAGTGGAGAGCGGCCAGATCGTGGGGTTGTTAGGACCCAACGGCGCCGGCAAGACCACGGCCTTCTACATGATCGTCGGGCTGGTGCCCCCGGACGCGGGCCAGGTCACCATCGACGACCGCGACATCACTCACCTTGCAATGCACCAGCGCGCGCACGCCGGTATCGGCTACCTGCCCCAGGAGGCCTCGGTTTTCCGCAAGCTCTCGGTCGAAGACAACGTCATGGCGATCCTCGAAACTCGTGAACTCGACGAAACGGCCCGCCAGGAGCGTCTTGAACAGATTCTTGGCGAGCTGCGAATTGCGCACGTGCGCAAGAGCATGGGGATGGCGCTGTCGGGCGGCGAGCGCCGCCGCGTCGAAATAGCGCGCGCGCTCGCGGCGGAGCCCCGTTTTGTGCTCCTCGACGAACCATTTGCGGGCGTGGATCCGCTGTCGGTCATCGATATCCAGCGCATCATGACCGAGCTCACCGCCAAGGGCATCGGCGTGCTGATTACCGACCATAACGTCAGAGAAACCCTAGGTGTATGTGGCCGTGCCTACATCGTTTCCGGGGGCACCGTGATGGCATCCGGATCTTCCGAAGAAATCCTTGCCAACCCCCAAGTCCGTGAGGTGTACTTGGGTCAGTCTTTCCGCATGTAGCGTCTCTGGTCGACTCGGAAAAAATCTTTCCTTTCATAGCGTTGGGGACACCTGCGCCCGTGTCGATGATGAAGCCCTCATTGCAGCTGAAGCTGGGTCAGCAACTCACCATGACCCCGCAGCTGCAGCAGGCGATACGCCTCCTGCAAATGCCTGCACTGGAGCTGCAGGCGCACATCCGCGAGCAGCTCGAAAGCAACGTCATGCTCGAGCCGGTCGACGAATACGAGGCCACCGGCACCTTCGATACACTCGAACCGCATCCGATGCCGGAGGAGAAGCGCGTCGATGCGCAGCCGGCTCCCGAGGTGGTCGTCGAAACCGAAGTCATCGAGGACGCGTGGAATGAGCGCAGCGCCGGCTCCGATTCCTGGCGCGACGACGACGACCGCGCCGCCGAAGTTGCCGACGATGTGCAACTGTCGCTGCAGGACCACCTGCTCACCCAGCTCGAATACGGCAACCTTGCGCCGCGCGAACTCGCGATCGCGCGCGCGATCGTCGATGCCATCAATGACGACGGCTATGTAACCGACACCTTCGAAGACATCGCGGCCACGCTGCTGCCCGAGGTCACCGCCGATGCCGCCGAGGTGGAGCGGGTCCTCAAGCTCGTGCAGACGCTCGATCCCCCGGGCATCGCTGCGCGCAATCTCGGCGAATCGCTGGCGCTGCAGCTGCGCATGCTGCATGCGGACACGCCGGGACTGAAGCTCGCGCTGGCGATCGCCGAGAAACATCTCGACCTGCTCGCCGACCGCGAACTCACCCTGCTGCGCCGCGAACTCGCCGCTTCGGACGAAGAGCTGGCGCTGGCGGTCGCGCTGGTGCGGGGCTGCCATCCGCGCCCCGGCGCCACGGTGTCGAGCGCCAAGGCCGAATACGTGGTGCCGGACGTGTTCGTGCGCCGCACCGACCGCGGCTGGCAGGTCGAAGTGAACAGTTCCACGCTGCCGCGCGTGCGCCTCAACCAGAGTTACGCCGACATGCTCGGACGCGGCGCCGGCCACTCGTCGATGCGCGCCCAGTTGCAGGAGGCACGCTGGCTGCTCAAGAGCCTCGAAATCCGCAACGAGACCCTCATGAAGGTGGCAAGGAGCATCGTCGAGCGGCAGTCCGCCTTCCTCGAGCATGGCGAAGAAAGCATGCGGCCGATGATCCTCAAGGACATCGCCCAGGCCATCGACATGCACGAATCGACGATTTCACGCGTGACCTCGAGCAAGTACATGCACACGCCGCGCGGCGTGTTCGAGCTCAAGTATTTCTTTTCCAGCCAGGTCGAAGCCGCCGATGGTGGCGGCGCGTCCTCCACGGCTGTGCGCGCCAAGATCCGCAAGCTCATCAAGGAAGAGGATCCCGGCAACCCGCTGTCGGACAGCCGCATCGCGGAGCTGCTGTCGGGCGAAGGCATCGCCGTCGCGCGCCGCACCGTAGCCAAGTACCGCGAGGCCCTCGGGCTTGCGCCATCCAATGAACGCAAGGCACGGGCCGCGGCCAGGTAACGAATACACGAGAAGTAGATAGGCCAAAAAAGGAGACGAATCATGCAATTGTCGCTTTCCGGTCATCATGTCGAAGTCACCCCGTCGATGCGCTCGTACGTGGAGAAGAAGCTCGAACGAATTTCGCGCCATTTCGATCACGTAATCGACGTGCATTGCATCCTCACCGTTGAGAAGCTCCGACAGAAGGCCGAAGCCACATTGCATGTGCGCGGTAATGCCATTCATGCCGACGCCACCCAGGAAGACATGTACGCTGCCATCGATCTGCTGGCCGACAAGCTCGACCGGCGCGTCATCAAGCACAAGGAAATGAAGGCCGACAAACACGCCGCCGAAGCGCGCAAGGTGCACGGCAGATGAGCGGGAGGCCCGACTGAACTCAATGCGGCTGATTCTCGTCAGCGGGCTGTCGGGGTCCGGCAAGAGCGTGGCGCTGCACATGCTCGAAGATGCCGGCTTCTACTGCGTCGACAACATCCCGGCGGCCCTGCTGAAGCCCTTCATTTCGCACACGCTGCGCAACAACGAGGCGCAGTACAGCCGCGCCGCCGTCGGCGTCGACGCGCGCAACGCGGCGGCGGAAATCGAGACCGTTCCGCATCTCATCGAAGAGCTCAAGAAGAGCGGCATCCAGTGCGAGATCGTCTTCCTGCTCGCGAATGACGACGAACTGCTGCGGCGCTTCGCCGAGACCCGCCGCAAGCATCCCATCAGCACCGACCACGTCTCGCTCAAGGAAGCCATCGCGATCGAGCGGCGCCTGCTCGAGCCCATTCTCAATGCCGCGGACCTGGTGATCGACACCTCGCGCATGGGCGTGCACGACCTGCGCGACCTCATCAGCCAGAGAGTGGAGAAACGCAGCGCCGCGCGCCTGTCACTGCTGGTGGAGTCCTTCGGTTTCAAGAACGGCATCCCGGGCGATGCGGATTTCGTGTTCGACGCGCGCGCATTGCCGAATCCGTACTGGGATCCTTCGTTGCGCGCCCTCACCGGCCGCGACGCGGATGTCATCCGCTTCCTCGAGGCGCAACGCAGCGTGCCGCGACTGCTGGAAGACATCCTGCAATTCGTCGCGGCGCGGATCCCGGAGCACCAGGCCGCGAACCGCCGCTACCTGACCATCGCCATCGGCTGTACCGGTGGACGCCACCGCTCGGTGTATCTCGCCGAGCGCGTCGCCGAACGGCTCGCGCAGACCTATCCCGTCATCGCCATCCGCCACAATTCGCTCGGCGAAATGCGCTCCGTCACGCACGCTCCTGCCCTCGCCGGCACTCAGTCCACCTCCGTCGGTTAAGTCCAGGCGCTTCGCGCCACTTCGGAAACCGCCGTCGAAGCGACGGCGTCCATGAAAAAAATTCGAATACACTCCGCGCGCGTCATGGAAGCGACCCGCACACCGACGAAAGAACGCAGACTCGCCGCGCTGCGCGGCGCGCTGCGTGAAGGTTCGTGGCGCGGGTGCGGCGCGCATGGTCGCCGCCATGCATCCGGCGGAGGTCGCGAACCTGATTGAGTCGCTGCCGCCCGCGCAGCGCGAAGTGGTCTGGAATTTCGTCGAGCCGGAAGTCGAGGGCGACGTACTGGTCGAGCTCAGCGAAGACGTGCGCCAGGCCGTCATCGAAGGCATGGACGCGGACGAACTGCTGGCCGCCGCCGAGGGCATGGAGCTGGACGACCTGGCCGACCTGGTCGGCGACCTGCCCGAGGCCGTGGGCGCGCAGCTCGTGAAGTCCATGGACACCCAGGACCGCGAACGGCTGAGCTCGGTGCTGTCGTACGAGCCGGACACCGCCGGCGGCCTCATGAACACGGACACCGTGAGCGTGCGCGCCGACGTGACGGTGGAGGTGGTGCTGCGTTACCTGCGCATGCGCGGCGAATTGCCCGACAAGACCGACCGCCTGTTCGTCGTCGATCGCGACGACCGGTACCTCGGCACCGTGGCACTGACACGATTGCTCACCGAGGATCCGGAAAAGCCGGTCGGCGACATCCTCGATCCGGAAGCACCGCGGATCACACCGGACACCGCCGCCAACGAAGTGTCGCGCCTGTTCCAGGACCGCGACCTGGTGTCGGCCGCCGTCATCGATACCGGCGGCAGGCTGCTCGGCCGTATCACCGTCGACGACGTGGTCGACGTCATCCGCGAGGAAGCCGCGCACGAAGTCATGTCCGCGGCCGGCCTGCGCGACGAAGAAGACGTGTTCGCGGGCATCATCCCCTCGACACGACGCCGGCTGGTATGGCTCGGTATCAACCTGGCGACCGCTTTTCTCGCGGCCGCCGTGGTCAGCCGTTTCCAGGGCACCATCGAGAAAGTCGCCGCGCTCGCGGCCCTGATGCCCATCGTGGCCTCGATGGGCGGCATCGCGGGCACGCAGACGGTCACGCTGATCATTCGCGGCATCGCACTCGGCCAGGTGGAGTGGGTGAATGCACGCTGGTTGTTGTGGAAGGAAATCGCCGTCGGCGGCCTGAACGGCATGTTATGGGCGGCGGTGGTCGGAGCGGTGACCATCGTATGGTTCGACACCTGGAAGATTGCCGCCATCATCGCCGCCGCAATGCTGGTCAACCTGCTCGCGGCGGCCGCCGTGGGCGTGATCGTCCCGCTCGCCCTGCGTCGCATGCGCATCGATCCTGCGCTGTCGGCCGGCGTGATTCTCACCACCTTTACCGACTGCATCGGCTTCGCGACGTTGTTAGGCCTGGGAGCCCTGTTCCTGACCTGAGGATTCGATGGAAAAGGACGGCGCCTGCGCACGTCCCGCCAGCAACTCATGGAATTCGAACGCCGGCGCCATCGCCGACCGGCTGGCCGCGACGATGGCAATGGCCAGCAGGTGTTCGGCCCCGACCGAGAATTGTCCGAACCACCAGCTCGACGCGCCGGGATCGGCGCTGCGCTCGAAAGTGATGCCGCGAGCGTCGAGGTGAAACGTCATGCTGCCAAGGCCACCGGAAATCCCGGTGCCGATGGCCTTCAGGTACGCCTCCTTCAATGTCCACAAGCGCAGGAAGCGCTCGGGTTGTAGCGCGGCGGGCAGCCTCTCGAGCGCGGCGACTTCATCGCGCGAAAAATAGCGGCGCGCCGCCGCCAGTGGCACGTTCTTGTCGAGGCACTCCACGTCGACACCGAATTGCAGACCGCGCGCCACGGCGAGAACGACCAATCCGCGGGTGTGCGCCAGGTTGAAGTCCAGTCCGCCGACGTCAAAGGGCGCCGCGAGTGACGGGCGTCCGGAGTCGCTGCGCGAGAAACGCAGCTCGCGTGGCGCGACTCCGGGAAGGTATGCAGCCAGCACCGTTCGTTGCAATGCGCGCGCGAGCACGTGCAGTTGCCGCGCGCCGTCCGCGACCATCCGCGCGTCCGCGCTCGCGCTCCTCGTCCGACATGAGAGCTGCGTAGTGGTCGGCGATTGCCGGGTCGCCGAGCTGCGCTGCGCGCGCGAACCACAACGCGACGCCGCCCTCCGCGAGATTTCCTCCGGCCGAGTGTCACGTTGCTGGTGTCACCCGGCCAGGAAGCCCACGAGCTCATCGCGCCTCGCCAGCGTGTCCCGGAAGCCGAGCTCGATGAGCTCGCGCGTGTATCCCGATTCGAACATGAGGTAGCTGGCGAGTAATCCGCCCGCCGCGCCGCGGGCGCCGATGATGCGCATCAGCGCGCGCAGGCTGCGCGGCAGCGTGCCGGTGAAGCGCACCGCGAGTTCTGAAGGGTCGAGACTGGGCGCGATCATCATCGTGCTGATCTGGCGCGCGCCGGTCGCGCCGCCCGCCATCGAGGTCAAGCGATTGATACGGTTCAGGTTCTCCAGGTCCGCGGAAATCTGGTCGCTGAACAGCGTATCCAGCATGTAGCCGAAGATCTGGCCGGGCGTCGGCGGCGCGTCGGATGCGATGAAGCGCGGAATCGCGTCCAGGTGCGTGGGCCGTACGCCGATGATCAGCAGGCGATCGGCGCCGAGGTGAATCGCGGGCGACAGCGGCGCGGTCTGGCGCATGGCCCCGTCACCGAAGAATTCACCCTGCAGGCAGGTCGGCGGGAACAGGAACGGAATACTCAGGCTGGCCATGAGGTAGTCGAGCGACAGGGGTACCCGCTCGCCGTGCCGCTGCGCGCGGGACCATTCGCTCACGGTGGTTTCGGCTTCGAAAAACGACACCGAGCGCGCGGTGAAGTAGCTGGTGGCGCACAACGCCAGCGCGCGCAGGTTCCCCTTGGCGACGTTGGCGCGGATGGCGTCGAAATCGGTGACGCGCGACAGCAACTCGCGCAATGGCGAATTGTCGAGCAGCGACTTCGGCGGACCGAGCGCTCCGCCGGTCATCAGCGATCCCATCCAGCGGCCGCCGGCCCGAAGCATGGCCCAGGTGTCGGACCGGAACACCTGGTGGACGCGGAAATTCGCCCAGACTTTTTCGATTTCCGAAACGGAGTGATGCCAGCGCGCCACGTTCCCGGCGAGGATGCTGGCCGACACGGCACCCGCCGAGGTGCCCACAATGATGGGAAAAGGCCAATCGGGACGGGGGTGTATCTGCGCAATCGCCTTCAGCACGCCCACCTGGTAGGCGGCGCGCGCACCACCTCCCGTCAGGATGAGACCGGCACGCGCCACGCTGCTAATATCCGCCTCCCCCACGACCTTTCCATTTCACGGAGATCAACATGCTCGCACTTCGACGGACTTTGGTCACCGCCCTGATCGCGGCGACCGCAAGTGTATGCGCCCTGGGCGGGGGACACGGCGCCTGCCGCTGGCGCCACCGCGCCGGACTTCAAACTACAGGACCAGAAAGGCCAATGGCACACGCTTTCCCAGTACAAGGGCAAGTGGGTGGTGCTCTACTTCTATCCGAAGGACGAGACTCCCGGCTGCACGACCCAGGCCTGCGAGCTGCGTGACAACATCTTCGCGTTCCGCAAGGCCGATGCCGTGATCCTCGGTGTCAGCGCCGACACCGTCGAGTCACACAAGTTGTTCGCCGAGAACCACAGCCTGCCCTTCGACATCCTCGCTGATCCCAACAAGGAAGCGATCAAGAAGTACAGCGTGTTGTGGAGCCCGAAGGAAGGTGTCGAGCTCGCCAGCCGCCAGACTTTCCTGATCGGACCCGACGGCAAGATCGTCAAGCATTGGGACAAGGTGGATCCGAAGGGTCATTCGGAAATGGTGCTCGCCGAGATCAAGGCGCACACGCCCGTCTAGGCGAGTCGACCCCGGCGATCATCCGGACAAAAGAAAACGCCCGGCGCGCGCAAGCACGCCGGGCGTTTTTCATTGGGCTTACTTCTTGTCCTTGGCATCCGGCGGATCGAGATCCTTGCCGGTGTTGTCCTTGAGTTTTCCCTTCATGCCTTCGAAGTCTTCCTTCTTCGAGGGCGCAAGGTTTGCGTGACCTGCCATCATGCCCATCGAGATGCTGGCCGCCAGGTAGTAGGTTTCACCCGGCTCCACTTCCAGCGTCAGCACATCCTTGGCCTCGGTCTGCGTCACATATTCGTGTTTGCCGACGGGTGCCTGCACCGTGCAGAACGTGCCATTGCTGAGCTTGCACAGCTCGACACCGTTCTCGCGCACCTTGTAGCTGATCATGGCACCCATCATCTTCTTCTCACGGAAGAAGACCACGGTGCCCGTGGCTGCGGCCGCAGCATCAGTCGCGGGCGCCGCGGCGGGTGCGTTGTCCTGTGAGACCACGGCCAGCGGTGCGAGCAGCATCGCTGCCAGGCCTGCGCTAATCATTTTCTTATTCACTCAGTTCTCCCTCTTTGGTTTCGACAATTTGCGGCGGCGGCGCCGGCACCGGCGCTGGAGCCACCACCACAGGCAATTTGAACTCGAGCGCGGTCTTGGCCGTGCCGAGGGTCTCCCGGACGATGTACGCGTCACCACCCTTTTGAATCAGGCCGAACGGCCCGAAAACGAGGCTCGCGGCCAGGGAGTCCACGCTCTTGTCCGTTCCCGCCGCCCCGAGTGCGAACGAGCGCAGGCGGATTTCGTTGTCGCCCACGCGCACGAAGCGCGCCATCACGATGAGCTCGCCGGCCTTGCCCCCGGCGCCTCGTTTGGCGGCATGGATGACTTCGCCCTCGCCGACGCTGCCGGCCGGAATCACGACGGCGTCACCCACACGGACATCTTCGGTCACCGTGATCCTGAATCGGTCCCCGGACTTGTTGGCCCTGGACGAAATTTCGTCCTCGATGCGCACGATGACGGGTGTGAGCGCCGGCACCGTTACCAGCCCGTTGGCTGGTTCTGTTGCGACTGCGGACGGGGCCTGCGCGAGACTCGCGGCAGCCAGAGTCATGGCGATCAATGCGGCAGTTGCCCTAGCTAACATTAGCTCGAGTATAGGGGGTCTTGTGCTTCAGCTCACGCATGGCGCGATCGAGTCCATCGAGCGTGAGCGGAAACATGCGATCCGCGATGAGCTCGCGCGTCAGGGAGATGGACGGAGTCCATTTCCAGTGTTCCTCGGGCTCGGGATTGAGCCACACCAGGCGCGGAAAGTGCGCGGCAATCCGCTGCATCCAGACACCGCCCGCTTCTTCGTTCCAGTGTTCGACGCTGCCACCCGGCTGCTCGATTTCGTACGGACTCATGGTGGCATCGCCGACGAACACCACGCGGTAGTCGGAATTGAAAGTCCGCAGCAGGGTCCAGGTGTCGGTGATCTCGCTGAATCGCCGCCGGTTGTCCTTCCACAGGCGTTCATACGGGAAGTTGTGGAAGTAGAAGTATTCGAGGTGCTTGAACTCGGCGCGGGCCGCCGAGAACAGTCTCTTCGCAGATCTTCACGTGCGGATCCATCGAGCCGCCGACATCGAGCAGCAGCAGCAGCTTGACGGCATTGCGCCGTTCCGGCTGCATGCGGATGTCGAGCAGGCCCCCATTGCGCGCGGTGGAGTCGATGGTGCCGTCGAGATCGAGTTCCTCGGGCAGCGCCCTCGCGCGCAAAACGCCGCAGCCGGCGTAACGCCATCTTGATGTTGCGCGTGCCGAGTTCGACGCCGGCGTCGAGATTGCGGTAGTCGCGCGCTTCCCAGACTTTTACCGCGCGCCGCTCCCGCGATCCCGCCTGCCCGATGCGCACCCCTTCGGGGTTGAATCCCTGGTTGCCGAACGGCGAGGTGCCCGCGGTGCCGATCCAGCGATTGCCGCCTTCGTGCCGGCCCTGTTGCTCGCGCAGCCGTTGCCTGAGTGTCTCGAGCAGCTTGTCCCAGCCACCGAGAGCGGCCACGCGCTGTTTCTCTTCTTCGCTGAACAGGCGCTCGGTGAGTTGCTTCAGCCAGTCCGCCGGCAACTCGGCCGCCAGCCTGTCGAACCACTTCTCGGCGCCCGCGAAATGTTCGGCGAACACGCGGTCGAAGCGATCGAAGTGGCGCTCGTCCTTCACCAGCGCCATGCGCGCCAGGTAGTAGAAATCCTCCGGCGACAACGCCGCGAGCCGCGCCTGCAGCCCTTCCAGCAGGCTCAGGAACTCGGGCAGCGTGACCGGCACGCCGCCGGCGCGCAGGTCGGTGAAGAAACGCACCAGCATCGGCTCGTCGCCTCAGCGCCCCGCGCGGCGATTCAGGAATACCAGCTGCTCGAACAGGTGCACGTCCTGCTCGTTCTTGAGCAGCGCGCCGTGCAGGACCGGAATGGTTTTCTTCGGATCGTCGCTGCGTAATGCCTCGGGCGGTATGTCCTCCGCCAGCAGCAGTTTGATCCAGTCGAGCAGTTCCGAGGTCGAGGGTTTCTTCTTCAGGCCCGGCGTCTCGCGCACGTTGAAGAACGTGGAGAGCGCCTCGGCGAGCAACTCCTTCTTGAGACCGGGGAAGTGCACGCGCACGATCTTCTCCATGGTCTCCGTGTCCGGGAAGCGGATGTAGTGAAAGAAGCAGCGCCGCAGGAAGGCGTCGGGCAGCTCCTTTTCATTGTTGCTGGTGATCAGGATGATGGGCCGGTGCCGCGCACGGATCAGCTCGCGCGTCTCGTGCACGTAGAACTCCATGCGATCGAGCTCGCGCAGCAGGTCATTGGGGAACTCGATATCCGCCTTGTCGATCTCGTCGATGAGCAGCACCGGCTGCACGTCCGATTCGAACGCCTCCCACAGGCGTCCCTTGACGATGTAATTGCGGATGTCGTGCACGCGTGACTTCGCCGAGCTGCGAATCGCGCAGCCGCGAGACGGCGTCGTATTCGTACAGTCCGTGTTGCGCCTTGCTGGTCGACTTGATGTGCCACTCGTAGAGCGGCCGCTCCAGCGATCTGGCGATCTCCTCGGCGAGCTGTGTCTTGCCGGTGCCCGGTTCTCCCTTGATGAGCAGCGGGCGCGCCAGCGTGACGGCGGCATTCACCGCCATCATGAGATCGGGAGTTGCGACGTAGCGTTCGGTGCCGGCGAATCGTGTTTGCGTCATGGACGCGAGCTTATGCCGCGCCGGGCGGACAAGGCCAACTGTCGTCTATGGCAGCAGCACGACTCGATGCATGGCCGGGCCCGGCAGGAAAGGCGTCGGCCGTCCGGCCGCCCAGTCTTCGAATCCACTGCGATAGAAGGGTGACAGCGGGTGGCCGGAGGGGCCGCCGGGCAGTTCGAGATACCCGTCTTTTTCGCGACCCGGCGACACCGCGAAGCGCTCCGAGGCTCCGGCGGTACCCTCCTGCACGCGCGGCATGTGATCGTCGCCGGGCAGCTCGCGCGATCGGCATGTCGAGCAGAGTCGGACGAGCACGCGGCACGGCGCGCGACAGCGGATGGCGTATGGCTACCGGATCGCGGCTGCCGTAGGTGCACTTCGCCAGCGTTTCGCACTCGCCGATGAGCTGCGCGATGGTGTCGTCGAGCTGCAGCAGCAGGAAATCGCGCCAGCCATCGCCGCGCGGCGGCTTGATGGAGTCCGGCTGTTCCGAGACCAGCCTCCACCCGGCGGCCTCGAACTGCGCCGGACGCCTGATTTCGAGCTTGTCACCGAGCGAGGAGGTTGCGAGGCCGCGCCACAGGGCATCGTGGGTATTGCTGCGGAAGGCGCGTACCAGGCGATAACCCACCGAGTCCGGCGCCGCCTCGGGTTTCCACTGGCTCACCAGCTCGCGGAATTCGCGACGCTGGGGCGCCGACTGCATGGCCTGCTCGTCGATCAGTGCCAGCAGCAGGTCGCGCCAGCGCGCCAGGAACAGCGCGCGGGCATCGAGCTGAATGGCCAGCATGTCCGCCTCGGTCGCCGGATGCGTGAGTCCCAGCAGGTCATCGCGGATCTGGCGCGCCCGTGCGCCGATGTCGTAACCCCCGGCTCCCACGTCGACCTCATCGTCGCCGAGTACCGCCTCGAGCGGTCCATCCACCACGCGCTGATTTGCGGTCCAGAGCCGGCCGACCGGCGGATCGGCAATGCGCGGATGATCCATCGCGTCGCGGAATTCGAGCGCGCCGAACAGGCGATCCGGCCCCGTGCCGCGCGGCACACGGCCTAACAAGGTCCAGGCGATGCGCCCGCCGGTGTCGCCCGACCACGAGGTTCTGGCCGGGAATGCCGACGCCGGGCGCCAGCGCCAGCGCGTCGTCGACAGTGCGGGCGCGCTCCAGGCCGAGCAATCCGAAATTCGTGGCCTCCGGACGCGTGGCGAGCCACGCGGCCTGCAGGCATTCGCCGCGCGCCACATCGTCCGCGTATGCCTCGCCATCGAGCACCACCGCCGGCCCGGCGTCGCGGTATTCAACCTCTGCAGCGTCGGCGCCGCGCACCGCGATGTGCTCGCGGCGCACGCCGTAGTCGGGGCTCACGCACTTTGCGAATCGCACATCGGCGAAATCGCCGTAGCTGTTGGTAAATCCCCAGGCGATCTGGCCGTTGGATCCGGCGACCACCGCCGGCGTGCCGGGAAGGGTCACACCGGTGACGTCCATGGGGAACTCCCCGGTTACCGCAGGCGTGCCGGATACCAGACGGCCGGCACACCGAGGCCGAGATGCATGTCGTTGGCGACCAGCGCCACACCCGAGCGGGTGTGCACGCCGGCCACCGCCCAGTTGTTGCTGCCGGGCTTGGATTCGGTCGGCGGGCGGACCCGCGGCCGGGCGCCGCGAAGCGCAGCAGCGCCGGGAAAGGCCGCGCCAGTACGCGCGCGCTCTGCGCACAGGCCGCCTGCAGGCACCCCGCATCGGCTGCATAGTTAGGCGTATCCCACTCGGAATGACCGGCATAGACGAAGGTGATGAGCTCGCGGGCGGCGTCCGCGCCGGCGGCGGCCGCGGCGGCGCGCTCCAGGCGCAGGCGGTCGATGTCACCGGTCAGCGTGCTGTACTGCAGTTGCCACCACATCGAGTGCACCACCAGCACCGAATCTTCCGGCGTCCATGCGCGCGGGCTGGCGCGCAACAGCAGGTATTCCCAGGGACGCGTCGCGAGGCTCGCGAGCCCGGCATTCACGCCGCGCGTGTAGGCCTCGGCGACGGCACGTTCTTCGGCGGGCGCCGCCTCGATCACGCGGCGCGCCACGGCGCGGAAAGCCGAAGCGGCGCACGCGGATGTCCTGCTCGAGCGCGGCCTCGCCGAACAGCTCCGAGAGCTCGCCGGCCGCGAAGCGCCGCGACAGATCCATCTGGAAGAACCGGTCCTGCGCGTGCGCGAAACCGGTGGCGAATGCGAGGTCGGCGCGTGAGCGCGCGGTGATGACCGGGATGCCGCGCGCATCGCGCTCGATGGTGGCCTCGGCGGCCAGCTGCCTGTCTGGCGAAAGTGCCGTCGATGGGCGGCAGGCTGCGATGCAAGCATCCACCAGGCAGCCCCGAAGGCCGCAAGTGCGAGGACCAGGGCGCTGACCAGGATCCACCGCAGCCAGCGCAGCCATCGCATGAGCTGCGTGCCGCCCGGTCTACTCTTTGGGAACGCGCAGGATGGTCATCGCGTTGGTGCCGCCGGTAATGCCGGCGAGCTCACCCTTGGTGACGATGACCAGCTCACCGCGCTCCACCAGCTCGAGCTGCAGCATCATGGTGAGGATGGCGCGGAACAGCTCGGTGGTGCGCACTTCGGGAATGTCGAAAGGCACCGGGTAGACGCCGCGATACAGCGTGACGCGGCGACGTGTCGATTCGTGGCGCGTGAAGGCGTAGATCGGAATGTCGGCGCGCGAACGCGACATCCACAGCGGCGTGGTGCCGGACTCGGTGAGCGCGACGATGGCGCGCACCTTCATGTGATTGGCGGTGTACATCACGGCCATCGCGATCGCCTCTTCGGTGCGATCGACGATGCCTTCGACGCGATGGCGCATGCGGTTGTGCTTGAGCTGGTACTTCTCCGCGCCGTTGATGACTTCTTCCATGGCCTGCACGGCCTTGACCGGGTGCTTGCCCACGGCGCTTTCGGCCGAAAGCATCACCGCGTCGGTGCCGTCCATCACCGCATTCGCCACGTCCGAGACTTCGGCGCGCGTCGGCACCGGGCTGGTGATCATCGACTCCATCATCTGCGTGGCGGTGATGACCACCTTATTGCGCGTGCGCGATTCGTGAATGATGGTCTTCTGCAGGCCCGTGATCTCGGCGTAACCCATTTCCACCGCGAGATCGCCGCGCGCCACCATGAGCACGTCGGAGGCCTCGATGATCTCGATCAGGTTGTGGATGGCTTCGTGGCGCTCGATCTTGGCGCAGACGTGGCCATGGCCGCCGGCTTCGCGCAGCAGCTTGCGCGCCAGTTCCATGTCGGCCGCGTCGCGCGCGAAAGACACGGCGATGTAGTCGGCGCCCTTGGACGCGGCGAACTTGATGTCCTCGCGATCCTTGTCGGTGAGCGCCGGCGCAGAAATGCCGCCGCCCTTGAGATTGACGCCCTTGCGGTTGGACAACTCGCCGCCCGCGATCACCTTGGTGTCGATGCGCGTGCCGGAGACCTTGGTGATCTCCAGCTGGATCTGGCCGTCGTTGAGCAACAGGATGTTGCCGACTTTCACGTCCCTGGGCAGGTCCGGTGTAGGCGCAGCCGACCACCTTTTCGTTGCCGGCGTTGATGTCGTGTGAAGTGTCGAGCGCGAAAGCCTGGCCGTCCTTGAGGTCGACCTTCTTGTTAGTGAAGCCTTCGATACGGATCTTGGGACCACCCAGGTCGGCCAGGATGCCGACGTAGCGGCCGGCCCGGCGCGCGGCTTCGTGCACCAGATCGATGCGCCGGCCGTGCTCTTCCTGTTTGCCGTGGGAGAAATTGACGCGCGCCACGTCGAGGCCGACGCGGACCATTTCGGTCAGGACTTCGATGGAATCAGTGGCGGGGCCGAGTGTCGCGACGATCTTCGTGCGCGAGTGCATCTGTCTATCTTGCATGGGCGCGCATTCTGCCACGTGTCCCGGCACCCCGGCGCATAATCAAAGTCGTAATTTCAATTCGAAGGGGGAGATCGATGATCGAGGCAAACCTGGCTGGTGCTGGCCGCGGGGCTCATTTTGGGTGCAGGGCTGCACGCGGTGCGCGCCGCGGATACGCCGCCGGCGGCCCGGGTGTTCGAGATCCGAACGTATTACACCTTTCCCGGAAGGCTGGATGCCCTGCACAAACGCTTCCGCGAACACACCATGAAGATGTTCGAGAAACACGGCATGACAAATGTCGCGTACTGGACACCGCAGGACAGTCCTGCGAAGGACAACACGCTGATCTACGTGATCTCGCACGCCAGCCGCGAGCAGGCCAAGGCCAATTGGGCCGCGTTCAGCGCCGACCCGGAGTGGCAGAAGATTTCCGCGGACTCGCAGAAGGACGGCAAGATCGTCGAGAAGGTCGAGTCGGTGTTCGTGGACGCGACCGACTACTCACCGCTGACGGTAGAGTAGCGGGACGTCCCTGATTTGCAGCAAAAGGGGAAGCGCCTCGTCAGGCACGTCCCCTTTTGCTGGCAAATGAGGAATGTCCCCTTTCTTACTGCTTCGCGCGCGACTCGAGCATCGCCACCGCGGGCAGTGTCTTGCCCTCGACGAACTCGAGGAAGGCGCCGCCGCCGGTGGAGATGTACGAAATGCCCTCTTCGACGCCGTACTTCTCGATGGCCGCCAGCGTGTCACCGCCGCCGGCCAGCGAGAACGCCGGGCTCTGCGCGATGGCCTGGGCGATGGCCTTGGTGCCTTCGCCGAACTGATCGAACTCGAACACGCCCACCGGTCCGTTCCACACGATGGTGCCGGCCTTCTGCAGCATGGCGGCGAAGCGCTCCGCGGTGTCCGGTCCGATGTCGAGGATCATCTCGTCGGGACGCACGTCGTGGATGCTGCGCACGTCGGCATGCGCCGTGGCCGCGAATTCCTTGGCGACGACCACGTCGGTCGGCAGCGGAATCTCCGCGCCGCGCGCCTTGGCCTGCTCCAGCAGCCGGCGCGCCATGTCGTGCATCTCGGCTTCCTGCAGCGACTTGCCCACGTTGATGCCGGTGGCGGCCAGGAAGGTGTTGGCGATGCCGCCGCCGACGATGAGCTTGTCCACCTTGGTCAGCAGCGACTCGAGCACCGTGAGCTTGGTGGATACCTTGGAGCCCGCGACGATGGCGATCATCGGCCGCGCCGGTTTCGCCAGCGCGCGTTCCAGCGCCTCGAGCTCACCCACGAGCAGCGGACCCGCGCAGGCCACCTTGGCGAACTTGCCGACGCCATGCGTCGACGCCTCGGCGCGATGCGCCGTGCCGAACGCATCCATCACGAACACGTCGAACAGCCCGGCCATCTGCCTGGACAGATCTTCCTTGTCCTTCTTCTCGCCCTTGTTGAAGCGCACGTTCTCGAGCAGCACCGCCGAACCCGGCGCGGTATCGACGCCGCCGAGCCAGTCCTTCTTGAGCGGCACGTGCTTGCCCAGCAGCTCCGAGAGCCGCGAGGCAACGGGCGCGAGCGAGAACTCCTCCGCGTACACGCCCTCTTCCGGCCGGCCGAGATGCGAGGTGACGAACACCTTCGCGCCCTTGTCCAGCGCCAGCTTGATGGTGGGCAGCGACGCGCGGATGCGCGCGTCGCTGGTGACCTTGCCGCCCTCGACCGGCACGTTCAGATCCTGGCGAATCAGGACCCGCTTGCCAGCGAGATCCTGGTCCGACATGCGCAGCACGTTCATGACGCGCTCCTTACGATGCCTTGGACCACGCGATCGTGGTATCGAGCATGCGGTTGCTGAAGCCCCACTCGTTGTCGTACCACGAGCACACCTTGACCAGCGTGCCTTCGGTAACGCGCGTGAGAGTGGAGTCATAGGTCGACGAAGCCGGATCGTGGTTGTAGTCGATCGACACCAGTTGCTTGTCGGTGTACGCGAGCACGCCCTTCATGGCGCCGTCGGCAGCTTCCTTGACGACCTTGTTGATCTCCTCGACGGTCGTCGCACGCTTGGCAACGAAGGTGAGGTCGACCAGCGACACGTTGATGGTCGGAATGCGAATCGCGAAGCCGTCGAGCTTGCCCTTGAGCTCCGGCAGCACCAGGCCGACCGCGGCGGCGGCGCCGGTCTTGGCCGGGATCATCGACATCGTGGCCGAACGCGCGCGACGGATGTCCTCGTGATAGACGTCGGTCAGACGCTGGTCGTTGGTGTACGCATGGATGGTCGTCATCAGACCGCTGACGATGCCGATCTTGTCGTTGAGCACCTTCGCGAGCGGCGCCAGGCAGTTGGTGGTGCACGAAGCATTGGAAATGACCGTGTGCGACGCCTTGAGCACATTGTGGTTCACGCCGTAGACAACCGTCGCGTCCACGTCCTTGCCGCCCGGAGCCGAGATGATGACTTTCTTCGCGCCGCCGGCCAGGTGCTTGCCCGCATCCGCCTTGGTGGTGAAGAAGCCGGTCGACTCGAACACGTACTCGGCGCCCACCGACGTCCAGTCGATCTTCGACGGGTCACGCTGCGCGAACACTTTGATCTTGTCGCCGTTGACGACGATCGAATCGCCTTCGACGCCCACGGTGCCGGGGAACTTGCCGTGCGCCGTGTCGTACTGCGTGAGGTGGGCGTTGGTCTGCGCATCGCCGAGGTCATTGACCGCGACGATCTGGATTTCATTGTTGCGTTTGGCTTCGTACAACGCGCGCAGGATGTTGCGGCCGATGCGTCCGTAACCGTTGATACCCACTTTGATGGCCATCTGTCGTTTTCCTCTTGATCGTCTGATTACTGAGAAAGGAGATGTTCGAGCTGCGCCTTGACGGCGTCGCTGGTGATTCCGTAATGCTTGTACAGGTCCGGGCCCTTGCCCGAAGCGCCGAAGCTGTCGATGCCGATCACGCGGCCGCTGGCGCCGACATAGCGCCACCACGATTGCGTGGCACCCGCCTCCACCGCCAGGCGCCGCGTCACCGACGACGGCAGCACGCTCTCGCGATACGGCGCGGGCTGCGCGTCGAAGACTTCGCAGCACGGCATGGACACGAGGCGCACGCGTTTGCCGGCGGCCTGCAGTTCCTTGACGGCCGGCGCCGCGACGCTGACTTCCGAGCCGGTGGCGATGACGATGGCTTCCGGCGGGCCGTTGCTGTCGATGAGTACGTAGCCGCCCTTGCGCAGGGCGACGAGCTGCTCCGGCGTGCGCGCCTGCTGCGGCAATCCCTGGCGCGTGAATACCAGCGCCGTGGGGCCGTTCTTGCGTTCCAGCGCCGGCGACCCAGCGACGCCGCCGACTCGACCGCGTCGCAGCGGACGCCAGACGTGCAGGTTGGGCATGGCGCGCAGACGAAGCCAGGTGTTCGATCGGCTGGTGCGTCGGGCCGTCTTCGCCGAGGCCGATGGAGTCGTGCGTGTACACCAGCGTGGTCGGCGCAATGCATGATGGCCGCGACGCGCACCGCGTTGCGCGCGTAGTCGGAGAACACCAGGAAAGTGCCGCCGTACGGGACGGAATCCGCCGTGCAGCGTGAGGCCGTTCATGATGGCCGTCATGCCGAACTCGCGCACGCCGTAGTAGACGTAGTTGGCGCGGATCACGTTCGCAGGTGAGGTCTATCGAGTCCTTGCGGCAGCGTATTCACCGAGCCGGTGAGATCCGCCGAGCCGCCGAGCATCTCGGCCAGCTTCGGCCCGAGCACGTTGAGCGCCACCTGCGAGGAGGCGCGCGTGGCCTGCGAGCCGCGTCGACCGCGGCACCGGCCGCCATCACTTCCTGCGCGATCTCGCTCCAGTTCTGCGGCAGATCGCCCTTCATGCGGCGCTCGAATTCCGCGCCGGCCTCGGCGGCATGTTCGCGCTTGTAACGCTTCCAGATGCGGTTCCACTTCTTCTCGGCCGCGGCGCCAGCCTCGCGGTGATCCCAGGCTGCGCGGATGTCTTCGGGCACGACGAACGGCGGGGAATCCCAGCCCAGCGTCTTGCGCGCGATGGCGACTTCCTCGGCGCCAAGCGCCTCGCCGTGCGCGGACTTGGTGCCCTGCTTGTTGGGCGCACCCCAGCCGATGATGGTCTTGCAGCAGATCAGCGAGGGCTGGTCCTTCTTCGCGCGCGCCTTCTTGATCGCGGCCGTCACGGCGTCCGCATCGTGGCCGTCGACGTTCTTCACCACGTGCCAGCCGTAGGCCTCGAAGCGCTTCGGCGTGTCGTCGGTGAACCAGCCGATGCACTTTGCCGTCGATCGAGATGCCGTTGTCGTCGTAGAACACGATGAGCTTGCCGAGCTTGAGCGTGCCGGCGAGCGAGGCGGCTTCGTGCGAGATGCCTTCCATGAGGCAGCCGTCACCGACGAAGCAATAGGTGTGGTGATCGACGAGGGTCAGCTGTCCTTCGCGATTGAATTCGCCGGCTAACAACTTCTCGGCGAGGGCCATGCCCACCGCGTTGGCGAAACCCTGGCCGAGCGGGCCCGTGGTGGTTTCGATGCCCATGTCGAGGTCACGCTCCGGATGTCCCGCGGTGCGCGCGCCGAGCTGGCGGAAATTCCTGAGCTCGTCGATCGCCACCGGGTAACCCGTCAGGTGCAGCAGCGAATACAGCAGCATCGAGCCGTGGCCGTTCGACAACACGAATCGGTCGCGATTCCACCACTTCGGGTTGCCCGGGTTGTGCTTGAGGAAGTCGCGCCACAGCACTTCGGCAATATCGGCCATGCCCATGGGCGCGCCGGGATGTCCCGAATTCGCGGCCTGTACGGCATCCATGGAGAGCGCGCGAATGGCATTCGCCAGGGCGCGGCGGGTGGGGGTGTTGGCTGGGGTATCCATAAAGGGCGCGCATTGTCCGACAGGGGGGAGCCCGGGGGCAACCGAAAACCGGGGAAATAGACCCTTTCTGACCCGCCGCGGCATGTCCCGGGAGAGACATTTCCGCCCGTGGAAAGCGAACTACGGCGCAGAACCTCGAATCCGCGACAGCCGGCAGACGCCACGGCAGCTCAGATGTCGACCGCCGTGACAACCGCGTCGCGCGGTGCCGGGCTCAGGCTCGCTCGGCGAGCACCACCCACTTGTCGGACAACAGCGGCGCCGACACCCGCACCACCTCGCGGATCGCGAAACCCGGCGTCGCGGAATTCCTGCTCGAGATCCTTGCGCGACACGCGCGACATCGGCGTGCGGCCGAGGCCTAACTTCCCGAAGGTGTGCGAGAGCAGGTAACGGAACGTGTACTTGTGGCGATAATCGACCACCACCCAGCGGCGCGACACGCGGTGAAACTCCCGCAGCATGCGTACGCGCGTGGCGGGATCCACGTGCATCATGAAGCGGATGCACACCACGCAGTCGAGCGAGTCACCGCGCAGCGGCAGGTGTTCGGCGTTGGCCTGGACGTAGCCGCGGATCGCGGGTTGCTTGCCGTCGCCCGTCTTGCCGAGATCGAGCGAGGCGGCCTTCTGCAGCATCTCGAGCGAGATGTCACTGCCGATGATTTCGTACCCGTCCCGCGCCAGCGCGCCGGTGAAGCGGCCGGTGCCGCAGGGCAGATCGAGGATGGTGCGCACGCCGGTGGCCGAAGAAAGCGCTTTCCGGATCGCGGCCCACTTACGGGTGTTGCGTTTCTGGCGCTCGGGCGAACTGAATCTGTGGAAATCGTAGTCCTCCGCAACCTGTGAGCTGCGGTAGAACTCGCGCTTGTAGTCATAGCCGTCTTCCCGCGGCCGGCTCGGATCACTCTTTCCGGGTTTCTTCATGTCGGCCGACACTTTAGTGTGTGCAACTTCGATTTACCATTTTTCCGGCGGTCGCTATATGCAGACGCGGCTTCACATTTTTCCACCGGTAGTTTGCGACGTGGTTCACCACGTTACGGCGCGACAAAACCGGGCCGTGACGCGGATCACCCGCCACTTTGGCGCATGTTTGTAGAGTGCGATTGAATGAGTGCCATCCGAGTCATCCAGTTCACCGACCCACATTTGTTTGGCGATGCGGCAGGGACACTTCGCGGCGTGAATACGCTCGAGACTCTTGAACGCACGCTTTCAGATGCTTCCGGTCATCTGGCCATCTGCGACGCCATCCTGGTCACGGGCGACCTGGTGCAGGACGACGCGGGTGGCTACGAACATTTCCGGCGCCTGTTTGCGCGCTTCGGAAAACCCGTATTGTGCATTCCCGGCAACCACGACTTCGTTCCGGAGATGCGCGCCGCGCTCGGCGCACGTCCGTTCGAACTCGACGGGCCGGCCGACATCGGCGCGTGGCGCGTGGTGCTGCTCGACAGCGTGGTGCCCAACCAGGCGGGCGGCAGCATGTCGGTGGAGATGCTGACCAAGCTCGACGAAGAACTCGGCATGGCGCGCCAGCGCCATGCGCTGGTGTGCCTGCACCATCATCCGGTCGCGATGCACAGCCGCTGGCTGGACAACGTCGGCCTCGCGAACGCAAATGAATTCTGGTCGGTCATCGACAGCCATCCGCAGGTGCGGGCGGTGGTCTGGGGCCACGTGCACCAGGCATTCGAGGGAACGCGCCGCGGCGTGCGGCTGATCGCCACGCCGTCGACCTGCGCGCAGTTCCAGCCGCGCTCCGACCAGTTCGTCATCGACAGCCAGCCGCCGGCGTACCGGTTGCTCACGCTGCATTCCAACGGCGCCATCGATACTGGCGTGCACTTCCTGACTGCCGCAGAATCCGCGGCATGACTTTTCATCGAGTGATGCGGCGGGGCCTGGCTCGCGGCCTCGCGGCAACGCTGTTGCTCGCGTCCTGCGGTGCGCTGGCGCGCGCCGATGGCGGCTCCGCGGTGTGGACCCTCAAGGGTGAGCGCAATACCGTGTACCTCGCCGGTTCCGTGCATGCCCTGCCGAAGAACCACGTCGCAGCTTTCTCCGCAACTCGAGCTGGCCTACGACGCGGCCGACGCCATCGTCATGGAAGTGGATCTCGACGATCTGAATCCCCTCGAAGCGATCCAGTTCCTCACGAGCCGCGGCACGCTGCCCGAGCCGCAGTCCCTCGAGGAAGTCATCGGCCGGGACAAATACGCGACGGTGGTGCAGCTCGCCAGCTCGATCGACCTGCCCGAGATGGCAATCGCACGACTCGAGCCCTGGGCCGCCGCGATGGTGCTCACGCAATTCGCGCTGATGAAGACCGGATTCGATCCGCAGCTCGGCATCGACATGCAGCTGGTGGAACGCGCGCGCGCCGATGGCAAACCCATCGATGGCCTCGAGACCATCAGCGATCAGCTCAGCATCTTCGACTCGCGCAGTCTCCAGGAGCAGACCAAGTTCCTGGTCGACGCCGCCAACGACGTGCCCGGACCTGCAGGAGGATCTCGACCGGCTCGTCACCGCCTGGCGTACCGGCGACCTGAGCGGACTCGAGGAGGAATTCCGCAAGGAACGGGCCCGGGCGCCGGCGCTCTACGATGAATTGTTAGGCGCGCGCAATCGCAAATGGCTGCCGCAGATCGAAGCGCTGCTCGACGAGGATCGCAACTACCTCGTGGTGGTGGGCACACTGCATTTCGTGGGCCGCGATGGCCTGCTGGAGCTCCTGAAGCGCGCGGGGCACAAGCCCGTCGTCCTGCCGAACTGAACGGATGCGCAGCTTCGCGATCTTCCTTGGACTGATCGCGCTTGGGTTCGCCGGCATCATCCTGCTCGGTTATCCCGCCTGGTTACTCGTCTCACCGCTGCTCGAGAATCCGAAGTTCTCGCGCATCGCCAGCCGCGTGGGCATGTTGATCCTGCTGGTGGGCTTCGTATTCGTGGCGCGCCACCTGAAAGTGGCCGATCGTCAGAGTCTGGGCTTTGGCCTGCCGGCGGGGAAATTCGCGCGTGAAGTCGCGATCGCCTTCCTGCTGGGCGCGCTGCTCATGCTGCTGCCGGTTGGCACGATGCTGCTGACCGGCATGCGCGATTTCGAGCCGGGCATTGCGACCGGAATTCCCGGCCTGCTCAAGCTCGTGCTGGTCGGCGCTGGCATCAGGCCTGGTCGTGGCGCTGATCGAGGAAACCTTTCTGCGCGGCGCGATGCAGACTGCCATTACGCGCGAATCCGGCGCGGCGCTTGCGATCGGGCTGACCTCGGTGGTCTACGCGGCGTTTCACTTCGTCGCCGGCAAATACCGCGTGGCGCCGGCCGATGTCGGCTTCGGCAGCGGGCTCGACATGCTCGGAGAGGTGCTGCAAGGTTTCGCCGACCCGCTGCGTATCCTCGACTCGTTTCTCTGTCTCACGGCCGTCGGGGTGCTGCTGGGCTGCGTGCGCCGGGTCACCGGAAACATCGCCGCCTGCATCGGGCTGCATGCCGGGTGGGTGATGGTGATCTACGTGGTGCGCGAGACCACGCTGCCAAACCCCGAATCTCCCGCGGCCTGGCTCATGGGCGAATACGACGGATTCATCGGCTGGATGGTGCTGGCGTGGATCCCGATCATCGGCTGGATCCTTTATCGCTGCTACGACCGCCGCAGGAAAATGGGGACCAGAAAAAGGGGACAGGTTTATTTTCCGATCCCGGAAAATCCCGATGGCGCGTCCCTCGTCGGCTAGGAAATTAGGAATGTCCCCATTTTTCTGTCCCCATTTTCTAGTCTTCGCGCCTTTCGCGGGCACCAGGCTGAGCAGCGCATCCAGTCGCGCGATGGGATCTTCGAGCTCGAGCAGCGCCTGCTTGTCGTTGAGGCCGATCGGCAGGAGCTCGGTGATGCGTGCCCCGATCCAGGCGGCGTCGTCGAACAGCTTCTCGACGTGCTGGTAATGCTCCGCGAGCTCGTCGAGCGCGCGCCGCACGGTTGCGCCGAATTGCGCGTATTCCTCCGGCAGCGCAATGCTCGGCTCGGGCGCCAGCCACGACACCTCTGCGAGATTGAGTCCGTCGGGCGCGCGCCACACGCGCTGCACGCGGAACTTGCGTTCGCCCACGCACGAGATGCCTAACAAGCCATCCTGCATGGTGTAGAAGTCCGCGATGCGGGCACTGCAGCCGACGGTGGCGGTGGTGGCCACCGGGCCCGCCTCCTCGCCTTCCTGGATGAGCACCACGCCAAACGGCTGCTGCTCGCGCGTGCATTTGCGCACCATGTCGGTGTAACGCGTCTCGAAGATGCGCAGCGGCAGCGGACCGCCCGGGAACAACACCGTGTGCAGCGGAAACAGGGCCAGACGTCTGTTTTCCGCGTGACTCATTTACCCGCGCGCCAGCGCCTCGAGAAGTTTGCCGTGCAGGCCGCCGAAGCCGCCGTTGCTCATGATGAGCACCTGGTCGCCCGTGCCGGTGCTGCCCGCGAGTGCGTCGACGAGTTCGTCGAGCGAACGCGCCAGGCGTCCCTTGCCGCCGAGTGTTGCCACCACGGCATCCGCATCCCAGCCGAGATCGGGCGGCGCGAACATCCACACGGCATCGGCTCCCGCCAGCGACGGCCCGAGCGTCTCACGGTGCACACCCATGCGCATGGTGGCGGAACGCGGCTCGAGCACGGCCACGATGCGCTTGTTGCCGACCTTGCGGCGCAGTCCGTCGATGGTCGAGGCGATCGCGGTCGGGTGATGCGCGAAGTCGTCGTACACCGCGATGCCGCGTACTTCGCCGCGCAGCTCCATGCGCCGCTTCACGCCCTTGAACTCGGCCAGCGCGGCGATGGCCTGCGTCACGGGAATGCCGGCGTGGCGCGCCGCACCGATGGCCGCGAGCGCGTTCTCGGCGTTGTGGGCGCCTAACAGGTTCCAGCGCACGGTGCCGACTGGCCGCCCCGCTTCGAGCACCACGAACTTGGAGAAATCCGCACCCTCGGGCTGATCGAGCGACCAGGTGATGTCGTTGCCGGCGTCACGCGCAAAGGCCTCGCGCGGGGTCCATGCGCCCATGCCGAGCGTCGCCACGAGATTGGCGTCGCTGGCGTTCCACAGGATGCGGCCGGTGGCCGGCACGGTGCGCACCAGGTGATGGAACTGCTTCTGGATGGCGCCGAGGTCGTCGTAGATGTCGGCGTGATCGAATTCGAGATTGTTGAGGATCAGCGTGCGTGCATGGTAGTGAACGAACTTGGCGCGTTTGTCGAAGAACGCCGTGTCGTACTCATCGGCCTCGATGACGAAATGCCTGGTGCCCGGCGCAAAGCGGGCGCTGGTGGAAAAGTTTCCCGGCACACCGCCAATCAGGAATCCCGGCGCGAGGCCGGCGTGTTCGAGGATCCACGCCAGCATGCTCGAGGTCGTGGTCTTGCCATGGGTGCCTGCGACTCCCAGCACGTGCACGTCGCTCAGCACTTCGCGCGCCAGCCAGTCGGGCCCCGAGGTGTAGGGAATGTTGCTGTCGAGCAGGGCTTCGATGACCGGAACGCCACGTGTCATGACGTTTCCCACCACCACGACGTCCGGACGCGGCCGAAGCTGCGTCGCCTCGAAGCCGGCGATGAGCTCGATGCCGAGCGCCTCGAGCTGCGTGCTCATGGGTGGATAGACGTTCTTGTCGGACCCGGTGACCCGATGGCCCGCTGCCTTGGCAATGGCGGCAATGCCGCCCATGAAGGTGCCGCAGATGCCGAGAATATGGACGTGCATGCAGGGTTCTTGTCAGGAAGGTTTGGGTGATTCGCCGAAGATTAGCGCGAGCAGGATGGCGACGCCGATGTTGCTGCCGATCACCATCAGCGCCGCCTGCACCCATGACCATTCAAAGGCCGATTTCACAATGTGGATGAGCACCGCGAGGATCCAGATGCCGACCACGGCTGCCGACAGCAGCAACAGGATCGGCGCCGCGGTGTCACCCGGCTTGGTGTATTGCATGATTGCCGCCAGCAGCGGCAAGGCGGGAATCGCCATCGTGTCGGCCGCGAATGTCGCGATCATGGTCTGCAGGAAACGCTCGGGCTTGCGTGCGAGCTGGAACGCGATGCGAAACCACAGCAAGGTCAGCAGGGAACCGGCCGCGATTTGCACGAACGAGGTCTCGGTCGCTTCGGGCATGATCGGCCGCAGAAACAGGTGATAACCGATCGCATAGAGGACGACGTAGAGGGCAACAGCGATGACGAGGAGCACTGGCGACGCCGGCAGACTCTCCGGCCCGCGCCGCAACAGGATGATGTCGAACAGGCAGCCGAACAATGCGCGGAGATTCGCAAGCATAATGACGGCCGGATTGTACACGTCACCCCCAGCATCGAATAAAGGAGCAGGACTGCCTTGATGATCGACACCGCCGATGCGCTGACAGCCTTCGCTGCCAGCGCGGCGCACGAGCCCACGCTCGCGCTCGACACGGAATTCATGCGCGAGAAGACGTATCGCGCCGAGTTGTGCCTGTTGCAGCTTGCCGGCGCCCGGGAAGCGGTGTGCATCGATCCGCTGGCGCTGCCGGATCTCGCAGCACTCGTACCGGCGCTCACCAGTGCGTCGATCCTCAAGGTAATGCACGCCGCTCGCCAGGATCTCGAAGTGCTGCTGCCCGCGGTGGGGCTCGTGCAGCCGGTGTTCGATACCCAGATTGCGGCGGCGCTGGCGGGCTTTCCCGCGCAGGTGGGTTACGCGGAACTGGCGCGGCGCCTGCTCGGGGTGGAACTCGACAAGGCGCACACGCGCACCGACTGGGCACGCCGTCCACTTTCGGCCGAGCAGCAGGAATACGCGCTCGACGACGTGCGTCACCTGCTGCCGCTGCGCGCCAGCCTGCTGGACACGCTGGCGGCGAAAGGCCGCCTCGCCTGGCTCGAGGAAGATCTCGCGGCGCTCGCGAACGCGGACGCATTACGTGTCGAGCCCGAGGAGGCATGGAAGAAGGTCAAGGGATTGCCGGCGCTCGACGAGGCGCGACAGCGCCTCGCGCAGGCCGTTGCCGCCTGGCGTGAACGCCGTGCGGTCGAACGGAACCGGCCGCGCGGCTGGATCCTCGACGACGTGAGCCTGCGCGAAATCGTGCTGCGCCTGCCGCGTTCCCACGAGGCGCTGAGCTCGCTGCCGGAGATGCCGGAGTCCGTGGTCCGAAAATGCGGCGAAGACCTGCTCGCCCTGGTGCGTGATTCCGGCGTTTCCGAACCCCCACCCCCATTGCCGCGGCGCGAACGTCCGGATCCCGCGCAACTCGCCACCGTCAAACGGCTCGCGGAAATCGCCGCCGCGGTTGCCGCCGAGCTCGAGATCGGCGCGGAAGTGCTCGCAACCCGTCGCGAGCTGGAAAGGCTCGCCGCCGGCCGCCGCGACGCGAGCCTGCTGCGCGGCTGGCGCGCGGAAGTGATCGGAAAAAAGCTGCTGTCAGCGCTTTGACTTGCGCCGGACGCGTCGCGCCTTGCGCGTGACCTTGCGAACCGGCTTGCGCACGGTCTTGCGCACTGCGGCGCGCACCTTGCGACCGGCGCCGCGACGCGCAGCGGTCTTCTTGCGGGCGGCAGGCTTGCGGCGCACAGCCTTGCGCGCAGCGGCTTTCTTGGCCGCGGGGCGACGCTTGGCGGCACGTTTGCGCGTCGCGGCAACTCGCTTCGAAGGTTTTGCCGCGGCGGGCGCGCCCTGGGCGAGCGCGTCGAGCAGGCGCTGCGTGATTTCCTGCAGCGCGCCTTCGGCGCTCACGGTGCGCAACAATCCTGCCGACGAGTAGTAAGAAAGCACCGGACGCGTGTTCGCTTCGTACACGAGCAGGCGTTCCTTGACGGTCGCCTCCTCGTCATCCTTGCGCTGGAACAGCTGGTGCTCGTTGCTGCCCGCAACGCAGTCGACGGCGGGCGACGCGGGCGGCGCAGTGTAGATGTTGAAAACCTTGTTGCACAGCGAGCAGGTGCGGCGGCCGGAAATGCGGCGCACCAGTTCGTCTGCGCCAACTTCGAACAGCACGACCGCGTCGATGGGCGTCGCCAGCTCGCGCATCAGCTTCGTGAGGCCTTCGGCCTGCGCCTGCGTGCGCGGAAAACCGTCGAGGATGAATCCGCCCTGCGCGTCGGGCCGGGCGACACGTTCCCGGATGATTTCGAGCATGGTTACGTCGTCGACCAGTTTGCCGGCGGCCATGATGGCGTCGGCCCGCCTGCCAAGTTCCGAGCCATCCTTGCGATGCTGTCGGAGGATGTCTCCGGTCGAGATCTGCGGGATTCCGAATTGCTTGACGAGACGCTGGGCCTGCGTGCCCTTGCCCGATCCGGGCGCGCCCATGAGAACGATGCGCATGTTAGATTCTTGACCTGTGACCTGCCCCCTCGAAGGGGCGTCACAGTACCCAAAGCACTCCGCACAGGCAAACGCCAGCGCGACAATTTACGAGACAACGAGGGTCTTACATGAGCAAACGGCCTGCCGCAAAGAAATCCAAGCCCATGAACGCGTTTTATGCTCAATCGGGCGGTGTTTCGGCGGTGATCAACGCCTCTGCCGCGGGCGTGATCGAAGCGGCGATGAAATCGAAACAGATCGGCAAGGTGTATGCAGGCCGCCACGGCATCGTCGGCGCGCTCACCGAGGACCTCATCGACGTCAGCAAGGAATCGCGCGCCACCATCAAAGGACTCCGATACACGCCGGCAGGTGCTTTCGGGTCGGCGCGTTACAAGCTCAAGAGCCTGGAGCAGGACCGCGCCAAGTACGAGCGCCTCATCGAGGTCTTCAAGGCGCACGACATCGGCTACTTTTTCTACAACGGCGGCAACGATTCGATGGACACGGCTAACAAGGTGTCCCAGATCGGCGACCAGCTCGGCCATCGCGTCATCTGCGTGGGCGTTCCCAAGACCGTGGACAACGACCTGCCGCACACGGACTGCACACCGGGATTCGGCACGGTAGCAAAATACGTCGCGATTTCCACGCGCGAAGCCGCGCTCGATGTGGCTTCCATGGCCAAGACCTCGACCAAGGTGTTCGTCATGGAAGTCATGGGCCGGCATGCGGGCTGGATCGTCTCGGCCGCGGGGCTTGCGGGCAAAGGCCCGAAAGAAGCGCCGCACATCATCCTGTTTCCCGAGATCGCGTTCGACAAGGAGAAATTCCTCGCCAGGGTAAAGCAGGTGGTCGGCGACGTAGGTTACTGCGTGGTGGTGGTCTCCGAAGGCGTGCACGACGCCGACGGCAAGTTCCTCGCCGATGCCGGCACCAAGGATGCTTTCGGACATACGCAGCTGGGTGGTGTGGCGCCAGTCGTGGCGAACATGGTTCGCGAAGCCCATGGCTACAAATACCACTGGGCCGTGCCCGACTATCTACAGCGCGCCTCGCGCCACGTCGCTTCGAAAGTCGACGCGCAACAGGCGTACGCCATGGGCAAGGCGGCGGTCGAACTCGCCGTAAAGGGCATGGATGCCGTCATGCCCACCATCGTGCGCAAGAAATCGAAACCCTATAAGTGGGTGGTGGGACACGTGCGGCTCTCGGAAGTGGCCAACGTCGAAAAGAAACTGCCGCGCGACTACATCACCGAAGACGGCTTCGGCATCACCGAGAAGTGCCGCACCTATCTCGAACCACTTATCGGTGGCGAGGACTACCCGCCCTACAAGAACGGCCTGCCCGACTACGTGAAGATCAAGGGCGTGGCGGTCAGGAAGAAACTCAACACCGAGTTCAAGCCATAAAAGAGTGGGGACAGACTTAAGTCTGTCCCCACACTCCCACCAGGCGCGAGTCTCGCGCCTGTTCCATCCGGAACTGCGACCCAGGTCGCGATTCGCGAACATCACGGCCATCGGCACGCGTCTATAAATGGCTCCGGGAATTCACTTCTGCGGAGCGGTCGATGCACAAATTATTCCTGGTACTGCTGTTCGGAATGCTCGCGATGGCGGTGATGGAAGTCGCGCGTGCAGAACCCCCTTCACACGCCCCGGCCCATGGCTGGCGCAAGAAGAATGACCCGACGTACGTCGGTTACACCGGCACGAAATGGGAGCGCGACTACCAGATCGCTTCGGGCAGCTGTAATCGCGAAGAGATCGGCGCCGTGGTCGGAGCTGTCATCGGTGGCGTCATCGGCGCACAGAAATCCTCCGCCGAGAACCGCACTGTCGCCGTGATCGTCGGCACTGCCGTCGGCGCACTCATTGGTTCGCGCATTGGGCGCGCACTCGACGATTCAGACCGTGGGTGCTTCGGACACGTACTGGAAATCGGCGCCGCCGGACGACCGGTGAAATGGTCCAATCCGTCGACCGGCGTGGCCTATGTGCTGGTGCCCGGTGCCGGCAAAGACGTGAAGGGCAAGCCCTGTCGGCAGTACTCGCTCACCGCGACGCGCGGCAAGACGACGGAAAAGCGCCAGGGCACGGCGTGCCAGACCGCGGTCGGGGTCTGGAGCCTGGCCGACTGAAGGCCCAAAGCCCCGAAAAGGGCAGGCCTGAAGGGCTGAATCCCCCCGCCGTCGGCCGGTGGCGAACAGCGGCTCAACCAGAAGCGCTGTCTCACGTTGTCATGTCCCGAATCGGGTTGGCCGGACCCCGACACGTTGTTATAGTGCGCGCCCTTTATCGGAGGGAGGCCCTTGGCCCCCTTTTCGATTCCAATAAATAAGTAGCTGATTTCCGACAGGAGTTCTGCATGACTGCCACGACGTGGCTGTGGCTGGCGATCGGCGCCGGCGTGATCGCCGTTTTGTACGGCGTGTTCTCGATGATGGCGATTCTCAAGCTGCCTGCAGGCAATGCGCGCATGCAGGACATTGCAGCGGCCATCCAGGCGGGTGCCAAGGCCTACCTCAATCGCCAGTACACCACCATCGCCATCGTGGGCGTGGTGTTGTTCGCGGTCATCGGCCTGGCGCTCAACTGGGCCACTGCGGGTGGTTTTGCCATCGGCTCGGTGCTCTCCGGCCTCGCTGGTTACATCGGCATGAACATCTCGGTGCGCGCCAACGTGCGCACGGCCGAGGCGGCCAACAACGGGCTCAACGCGGCGCTGCAGGTGGCCTTCAAGGGCGGCGCCATCACCGGCATGCTGGTGGTCGGACTCGGGTTGTTAGGTGTCGCCGGGTACTACATGGTGCTCGCGCCGCGCATCGGCAGTGAAAACGCGCTGCACGCGCTGGTGGGCCTGGCCTTCGGCGGCTCGCTCATCTCGATCTTCGCGCGACTCGGCGGCGGCATCTTCACCAAGGGCGCCGACGTCGGCGCCGACCTCGTGGGCAAGGTGGAAGCCGGCATCCCCGAAGACGACCCGCGCAACCCCGCGGTCATCGCCGACAACGTCGGTGACAATGTCGGCGACTGCGCCGGCATGGCAGCGGACCTGTTCGAGACCTACGCGGTCACGCTGGTCGCGACCATGTTGCTGGGTGGACTGGTGATGTCGGGCATGGGCGAAAATGCCGTGCTCTATCCGCTGGCGCTCGGCGCCGCGTCCATCGTCTCCTCGATCGTCGGCACGTTCTTCGTGAAGACCTCCGAAGGCGGCAAGATCATGAACGCGCTCTACAAGGGCGTGATCGTGTCGGGTGTCATTTCCGCCATCGCGTTCTGGTTCATCACCGAACAGCTCATGCCGAATACGGCTGAAGATCCTTCCCTGCAGCTGCACATGTTCGGTTGCACTCTCATTGGCCTCGCCCTCACCGCGGCGATGATCGTGATTACCGAGTACTACACGGCGACGGAATATTCGCCGGTGCAAAAGGTCGCCGGTGCGTCGCAGACCGGTCATGCCACCAACATCATCGCGGGACTGGGCGTGTCGATGAAGTCGACCGCGCTGCCGGTGATCGCGATCTGCTTCGCGATCTGGGGTGCGTTCGAACTCGGCGGTCTTTATGGCATCGCCACGGCAGCGACGGCGATGTTGTCACTCACCGGCATGGTGGTGGCGCTCGATGCGTATGGACCGATCACCGACAACGCCGGCGGCATCGCCGAGATGGCGAAGCTCGACAAGAAGATCCGCGACATCACCGATCCGCTCGACGCGGTCGGCAACACCACCAAGGCCGTGACCAAGGGCTACGCCATCGGCTCGGCGGGCCTCGCCGCACTGGTGCTGTTCGCCGACTACACGCACAACCTCGAGACGCACCTGGTAGCCACGGGGCGCGAGATGGTGGCGTTCTCGCTGTCCGATCCCGCCGTGATCATCGGCCTGTTCATCGGCGGCCTCGTGCCCTATCTGTTCGGCGCCATGGCCATGGAAGCCGTGGGACGCGCAGCGGGCTCGGTGGTGACGGAAGTGCGCCGCCAGTTCCGCGAGATCAAGGGAATCATGGAAGGTACGGCCAAGCCCGAATACGGCACCGCCGTGGACCTGCTCACCAAGGCCGCGATCAAGGAAATGATCATTCCTTCGCTGCTGCCCATCCTGATCCCGGTGGTCGTGGCCTTCGGCCTCGAAGCAATGATGGGTGACGGTGCCGGCATCAAGGCGCTCGGCGGCCTGCTCATCGGCACCATCGTGACCGGCCTGTTCGTCGCGATTTCCATGTGCACCGGTGGCGGTGCCTGGGACAACGCCAAGAAGTACATCGAGGAAGGTCACTTCGGCGGCAAGGGCTCCGAAGCGCACAAGGCCTCGGTGACTGGCGACACCGTCGGCGATCCCTACAAGGACACCGCGGGCCCGGCCATCAACCCGCTGATCAAGATCATCAACATCGTCGCGCTGTTGCTGGTGCCTCTCTTGTAATGGGGACATGGATGTGTGGGGACAGACTTAAGTCTGTCCCCACCCGTTTAGCTAGCAAAAGGGGACGCGCCTCACCAGTGCGTCCCCTTTTTGCATCTGGCGCCGCGAAATATCATCCCCACATCCCCGGTCCCTGATTCACGAAACCCGAGGAGTCCAGCAATGGCGGACGAGAAATTTTCGGTCGAGAAATCCGATACCGAATGGCGCGAACTGCTGACGCCGGACCAGTTCCGCGTACTGCGTGAGCACGGTACGGAACCCGCTCGCGCCAGTCCCCTGAACTACGAGAAACGCACGGGCCAGTACAACTGCGCCGCCTGCGGTCAGGCGCTGTTCGAATCCAGCACCAAGTACGAAAGTGGCTCCGGATGGCCCAGCTTTTTCCGTCCGTTGGCGAACGCGGTCGCAACCACGACCGATAGCTCACATGGAATGACGCGCGTGGAAGTGCACTGCAAGAATTGCGGCGGCCACCTGGGTCACGTTTTCAGCGACGGTCCGCAGCCCACCGGGCAGCGTTACTGCATGAACGGCTTGTCGCTGAAGTTCGAACCCTCTTAGGAGTATGGGGGCAGCCCCCATTCTTCCTCAGCGGCGCCGGACGCCGGGCCGCACATTGACGCGCGCCGAATCGCTGCTGGCGGGTTCCGACTCTTTGCTCACTTCGGGCAGCGGGCCGGAACTGATCAGCACGGCACTCACGAGCTTGTTGAGCCGCGAACAATAGGCGGCCAATTCGGGCGATGCGGGTTCGACGGATTCGAGTGCATGAGCGATGTCGTGCAGGCGTCGCTCGATTCGTGAATCCATCTTGAGGGAGTGAGTCAGCGACGCACTGACGCAGGCGGTGATCTCCGCGTCGAGGTCGTGTGCCGCGGTGCCGGCGATACTGAGCCCGCGCATTTCCGGCGGGTATCCCGCCTGCAGATGCTCACGCCACATTTGCGACAGTTGCATCGCTCCCGCCTCCCCAGACGTCAAGGCAAACGAAAGTAGCGCACTTTGGTGCAATCGTCCCGCGCAATTTTCGTGCGGCACGGACTGCCGCATCAACCCCGGCTTAATGCATTTTCATGCGTGAGCGTCGCAACAGCCCCACAGGTGTTTCAAACCGTCTTAGCCGGCGAGCATAAGTAATTGATTCGCGGCACCTCACCGCGCACTTGCCGGCGTTGCGCAGATGCCATCGCGAGTCGCGCACCGGTCGGCGGCCGCGGCACTCGTCGAACCTGACAAACACGCCGAATGCACCATCCGGCGCGAAATAAACCGGGCTCCTCGCCGGTCAGCCGCTCTAACAAAACCGGGAGGATTCCATGCAAGGACTGGCCGTCATTGCCGACTGGCACACTCAGCTGGCGCGCACCCTCGATCACCTTCGTTCCCTGCTGCTGCTGTTCACGCGGCTGTGGGTGAGCTGGCAGTTCCTGAAGTCCGGCTGGCTCAAGCTCACGAACTGGGATGTGACGCTCGAGTTGTTCCGCAACGAGTACCAGGTGCCGCTGCTGTCCCCGACGATCGCCGCCCTGCTCGGTACCTTCGGCGAACTGATCTTCCCGGCATTGCTGGTCTGCGGCCTGTTCACACGCGTCGGCGCACTCGGGTTGTTTGCCGTGAATGCGCTCGCAGTCGTGTCCTACTGGCATGTGCTCGGCAACGACGGCTACGAGGCCGCGCTCGGGCAGCACATCCTGTGGGGATTCATGATCGCGGTGATTGCAATCTTTGGCAGCGGTGCGATAGCGCTCGACCGGGTACTGCGCGGCCGGCAACACCCGTGAAAAGGTCGCGACGCGCGGGCGCACTACGCTACGAATAGCCGGCTCGCCTATACTCGTCGGCGCCACCCACAGCGTCGGTGAACAGCAGCGATGCCACCGGACGATCAAATGCAGCTGCTGGCCGCGAGTCTCGCTCGTGCCCGCGGTGAAGATTTCTTTCCCGTGATCGCCGAACATCTCGGCGCAACGCTGCGCGCGCGCGAGGCATCAGTCTGCGAAGCGGCCGCGGCGCGCCGCGCCCGCACCCTGGGCGTGTGGCGTGCCGGCGGCGCCGTGCAGAACTACGAATACGACCTGGCGGGCACACCCTGCGCGCGCGTGTACGGCGGAGAACGACTGCTGGTCGAGGTCGACGCGACGAGCTTTCCCAACGCGCCGCAGGGCTGCGTGGCCTACCTCGGCCTGCCGCTCGCGGCCAAGGATGGCGCGGTGCTGGGTCATCTCTGCGCGTGGTTCGAGCAACCCATCGACATGAACGCGGAACAACGTGCGGTCTGCGACGTGCTGGCGAATCGCGCGGCGGCGGAACTGCGACTGGTGCACGTCAAGCGCGAACGTGCGCTGCTGCGCGCGCAACGCCGCCAGTTGCGCGCAGAAATCGCCGCGGCCCACGACGTGCAGGACATCGTCGGCGCCGGTGAAGCGCATCATCACCTGCTGGATGAAGTGCGGCGAATCGCCGCCGCCGAAGGCAGCGTGCTCGTGAACGGCGAACCCGGCACCGGCAAGGAACTGGTCGCGCGCGCCATTCACGCCGCCGGCCCGCGTGCAGCCAGGCCCTTCACACGCATCGACTGCACGCAGGTGCAGATCGAGGCCGAGATCACCGCGTTGCCTCAGACGTTCGGATTGTCGGCCGGCGGCACGGTGTACTTCGACGAGATTGGCGGGCTCACACCGCCGATGCAGGAGCGGCTGCTCGAAGCCTTGCGCGCGCTCCGGAGTGCACAACAGTCCGGCGGTGCGCCCGATGCACGCATCATCACCTCGACAAATCGTGACCTGCACGCGGCCGTGCGCGATGGCGTGCTGCGCGCCGACCTGCTGCGCGAGCTCAGTGCATTCAGCCTGGAACTGCCGCCGCTGCGCGCGCGTATCGAAGACATTCCGCCGCTGGTGCACCTGTTCATCGAGAAACAGGCGCGGCGCCTCGACCGCCGAATCGACACCGTGGATCCGGATTCCATGGTGGCGCTGATGCGTTACCCCTGGCCGGGAAACGTGCGCGAACTCGAAGCACTGGTCGAGCACGCAATGGTCACGCAGCAGGGACCGGTGCTCAAGATTGCCGCGGAACTCATCGTGGGCTCGCCGGCCGAGAGGGCCGCGCTCATCGCAGCCGCCGCGGCCGATCCCGGATCCACCACCATTCGCACGGCGCTGGTGGGCGCGGTCGACTTCGACGACACGCTCAGCACCGGGCTGCACGACGTGCAGCGCGAACACATCCTGCGCGTTCTCAATGCCACGCGCTGGGTCATCGAGGGCAATTCCGGCGCGGCACTGCGACTGGGTCTCAAGCCGGCCACGCTGCGCCATCGCATGAAGAAGCTCGGCATCACTCGCGCCCAGAACCCGCAGACGAGCTGATCCGGCTCCATGCCCAGCGTCGCCGAACACTACGAACGCATCCTCTCGCCGGTGTACGCCTGGATGGCAGGCGGCGCGGAGAATGCACTCGCCGCCGGCAAAGCCGAGATCGACGCTCTGAACCTCGCTCTCCCCGCCGGCGCTCTCGCCATCGATCTCGGCGCGGGCTTCGGCATGCACGCGATTCCGTTGGCGCGCGCCGGAGCGCGCGTCGTCGCGATCGACAATTCGCCGCAGCTGCTCGATGAGCTCGAGCGGCTCGCCGGCGATCTGGCGATCACCACGGTGCGCGACGACCTGCTGTCTTTTCGCGCGCATGTCACCGAAAAGGCGACCGTGATCCTCTGCATGGGGGACACACTCACGCACCTGCCCGAACATACCAACGTGGATTTCCTGATCCAGGAAGTTGCCGAGTCGCTGGAGCGCGGCGGCCGTTTCGTGCTCTCGTTCCGCGATTACAGCGAGCCGCTGCTCGACGAGCGGCGCTTCATGCCGGTACGCAGCGACGAGCGCCGCATCCTGATGTGTTTCCTGGAATACGAAGACGACAGCGTGGTGGTGCACGACATCCTGCACGAGCGCGCCGGCGACGCCTGGGACACGAAGGTAAGCAGCTATCGCAAGCTCAGGCTGTCACCCGATCAGGTCATCGCGAGCCTCGGGTCATTCGGCTTCGAGGCCCACAAGGAAGCAGGGATGCGCGGCATGGTGCGCATCGTCGCCGAGCTGCACTGATCAACCTTTTTCGAGGACGATGTCCCATCGGGCCAGCAGCGCGTCGCGCTCGAGGTCGGGCGTGGGCGGCCCAAGGGTCACGATGAGACTGTTCCTGTTGGGACCCGAGCTCGCCAGCAACGGGTCGGTGTCGTTCAGCGGTTCACCGGCGAAATACATCTGCGTCACCAGGCGATTCGATTTTCCGGCGATGTCGAAATGAATGTGTGGCGGCCGGACGAATCCCTCGCCCGCGGGATACCCGGAAGGCTTGATGGTCTTGATGCGATAGCGGCCGTCGGCATCGGTGACCAGGCGCGCGAATCCCTGGAAGTTGGGATCGAGCGGCGCGGGATTGTTGTCGCTCGGATGGTCGTAGCGGCCGTGCGTATTCGCCTGCCAGAGCTCGATGCCGATGCCCGGCAGCGGATCGCCGGCCGCATTCAGCACGCGGCCAGTCACGTAGATCACCTGGCCCCGCGCCCGCTCGCGATGACCCTGGATCAGGGTGAGATCCGTATCCGAGTCCGCCGGCTTCGTCAGTGGATAGAACGGGCCGAGTGCCTGGCCCGCCGTACGGCGCTGGGCGGCCGCCGCGCGGGTGAATGCCCCGGTGGCCGCGAGAATTCCGGCGGCGCCCGACAGCGCGAGCAGACGGCGACGAGTTCGCAGCATCGTCATGATTAGTCTCAGCACTCCACGGACACGACGTGTGCCTGGATCTTACCGTCGACCGCGGCAGTGCCGAAGCGTTCCAGCAGCGCCGCTTCGGCGGCATCCGTCGCCATGGAGAGTTTCGCGGGATCGCGCGCCTCGATTTCGTCGCGTAGCGGTGTGCCCTGGCAGTAGGCCATGGCTGGAATGCGCGCCGTCGCAGCAAGGCTGCGCTCCGCCAGCGTTACGACTTCCGGGACCGAGGAAAAGCCACCCGACGAAACATCGCGCCGGATCATTGCAATGTCGTGATACCCGTGTGGCACGCGTGCCATGAATCCTGGCGGATCGTCGGGAAAGATGCCGGCCAGCGCCTCGGTGACTGTCATCGCAAATTCATTTTCTTCGAGGCGATCCCACACATTGAAGATGAATGTGCCCCCGCGCCGCAGCACGCGGCGAACCTCGGCGAAGGCGCGCGCCTTGTCGGCAAAGAACATGACGCCGAACTGGCACACCACCGCATCGAAGCTGGCCTTGTCGAAGGGCAGCTCGAGGGCATCGGCCTGGCGCCATTCGACCGGCCGGCTGGTACCCACCGACGCGGCAAGATCCAGCATGGGCTGGCTGAGATCGGTGGCGATGATGAACACGCTGCCGGGCAGCGCCATCGCGAGCCGGCGTGTCACCACGCCCGTGCCGGCCGCGAGCTCGAGCACATTGGTGATGGGCAACGCTGCCGCGCGTTGCGCCAGGTCGATGGCGTAAGGCTCGAAGATCAGCGGCACGAGGTACTTGTCGTAAATATCCGGGATCGGCCCGGAATACTGCACTCCTCCTGCGCGGCTGCCGGTCATGGCTACTGGCCTTCCGGCGGCTCCCACAATTCGATCTTGTTGCCGTCGGGATCGACTACCCAGCCGAACTTGCCGTATTCGGACTCGTCCATCTTTCCTTCGACCTGGCAGCCCTCCTCGCGCAATGCCGCGAGCAGGGGTTCCAGCTTGTCGACGCGGTAGTTCACCATGAACTGCGCCTGGCTCGGCGCGAAGTAGCCGGAGGATGCCTCGAAGATGTTCCACACCGTCGTACCGTGGCCATCCGGGTTGTGAGGCCCGGCCCAGCGAAATGCGGTGCCGCCCCAGGGCTCGATGTCGATGCCGAGATGCTTCTTGTACCAGTCGCGCATTTTCTGGGGGTCGGCCGACTTGATGAAGATGCCGCCAATCCCTGTGACCCTTTTCATTGCTGGAACCTCTTTACTACCGAATCGAGTGAACGATTGAAACGCGGCGGATCTTCGAGCATGGGGAAGTGCCCCGAATCGGGAAGCACGAAGGCTTTCACCCCGTACTTGCCCAGCGATTCGTGATCGGTGGGCTCGCGATCGGAGTTGATGGCCACCACCGGTAGTTTGAGCCCGGTGAGATCCGCGGGAATGTGCCCCGCATTCTGGAACGAGTTGTGCATGGCGCTCAGGGCGATCGCGGGCGGCGCCGAGGCCATGTCCTTCGCCACCCGATCCACGAGCTTGGGATCGGCATTCGGCGCGAACATGCCGCGCACGAAGCTGTTGGTCGTGCCGCGAAAATCCTTGCGGAATTTCGCGACGAAGGCATCCACCTCCGCTGCGCTGCGCGCCGGACCGAGACTCCTGTAGTCATCCACCCATACCAGGCCCACGACGCGCCCCGGTAGCTTCTTGGCAGCCTCGACGATCACGTCGCCTCCCATGGAATGACCCACCAGCACCACCTTCTGGAGTCCGAGACTATCTACCACCGCCGCGACGTCCGCACCGAACGCGCTCATGGTGTAATCCTTGCGACCCGTGCCGGACTCACCATGGCCCGCGAGATCGACCAGCACCAGCCGGTACTGGGCCGAGAGGTACTCGATCTGCTCCTTCCAGTAGCTGCGATCGCAGGACCAGCCGTGCACCAGCACCAGCGCCGGCTCACCCTGGCCATGCACTTCGTAAGCGATCGGAACGCCGTCCGCGGATGGCACGGTGAGCGCGCCGGATTTGCCGGCCGCGTGACCCAGCGAAACCGCGCCGATGGCAAGCAGCGCGAACATCAGTTCTCGCATGACGGTTCCCTCGTGACGCCCGCGTTGAACGCTGGGCGGGAACCTAGGCGCGTTGCGGCCTCAAGTCAAAGCCCTAGAGGTGGCGCGTCTCGGCCGGCGGCTCCCACCACTTGTTGTCACGGCCGTTGGCATAGTGCACCGGCGCCGCGACAATTTCTGCGGGATCGAGATCATCGAGGCAGGCCACCTTCACCGACACGTAAGCGCCGCCAATCTGGGGAATGTCGCCGGTCTCGAAGGAACGCACGCCGCAGTGTTTGCAGAAGACGTGCGAACCCTGTCCGCTGCCAAAGCGGTAGTCGCTGAGCGCCTCCTTGCCGGACAGCAGCCGGAACGCATCGGGCTTGACCATCGCGCTCCAGTTGCGCGTCTTCGTGCATATCGAGCAATTGCACTTGCCAGTGCCTTGCGCGAGATCGATGTCCGCTTCGAAGCGGACGGCACCGCAGTGGCAACTGCCCTTGTAGGTCTTGTGCATTTTGGCATCCTCGTCGCAGTAGTCATTCAGTGCACGCAGCCAACTTTGGCGCCGCGCGTTGCATGGGTGGGTAATCGCTCAGCGGGAGTCCAGCGCGCGCCAACCGATCGATCTCCGCATTCTCCGCGGGAGTAAATTCCGACAGCGACACCTTGTGCATGCAATCGCAGACCGGAAGCGCGGCATCGTAACTTCCGTCCTTCATCACTATCTTTTTCACACATCCGCCCAGGAAGTCGCGTCGTTCCGCAAGCTGTGCAGGGAGCGGATGTGCCGCCAGGTATTCCCTGAGAAAACCGGAAGCACGCGGTGTCTCATTGGCAACATTCGAATTTCCGCTGGTCCACGACTGCGCAGCAGCGCCGCAAACCTGTTCGGCATCGCGCAGCTTCAGCACTAACCGGAGATTCGCAAACATGGGCTCGAGCGAGGCCAATACCTTCTCGTGAGTTTCCGCCTTGTGCGGGTCGCTGTACCAGACCGCTACCGCATCGAGTTCAGGCTTGTTGTTGTCCGCCCAAAGAATTGCGGCACGGTCGATCCAGTTCCTGAATTGCGGCAGCTGCGTTCCGCAATACTTTCGGATCTCGTCAAGTTGTGCCGTCCGGACCGACACCATCGATGCCGCTTCACCGAGATTGTCTGCATCGAGGTTCTGCGCGGCAGCAGGTGTCGCGATCAGGAACCACGTGACGATTGAAGCGACGCTATACGCAACGCGCATCCACGGCCTCGGCTGGCCGGCCAGGCTGACCGGCACGGCTAGTCTGCTACGAAGTGCGGCGCGGAGGCGAGTTCCTGGCGGCGGGCCGGCGACTGCGCGTGTCCCGCAAGCGGGGCCGGTGGTTGGCGCGCAGGCCGCGCGGTGTGGCGGCACACAGGGCGCCGATGCGTTCACGCACACCGCGTACCAGAGGCGTACGGGAGGCAGGACGCACGACGGTGGGATGCTCGCCGCGGAATCGGCACGGCGCGCTGTTTTCAAATTGTGCGACTGACATTGAATCCCCGGTTCATCGTAATCAGGCCGCGAGCGCGAGCTTTGCCGGCCGCGCGATCACGTACCCCTGTATGTAATCCACGCCCATCCTGCGGGCGGCCTCGAGCGCGGCGTTATCTTCCACCTGCTCGGCGATGATCTTGAAATTGAGCGTACGCGCCAGCTTGATCATGGCGGTCACCATGGTCTGGCTGACGGAATCGGCGGCCAGGTTGCGGATGAACGAGCCATCCAGCTTGAGATAGTCGAGCTCGAGCGTCTTGAGGCTCGAGAACGAACCCACGCCCGATCCGAAATCGTCGATGGTGAACTTGCAGCCCATGCCATGCAGCACGCCGATGAAGCGACGCGCGTGCTCGAGGTTGCCGATGACCGCGCTCTCCGCGATTTCGAAGCACACCTGGGCGGGCGCCACGCCGGTGCCGTCGAAGCACTCGACCACGAACTCGAGGAACTGCGGATCGCCGAGGGTCTGCCCGGAGATGTTGATGGCCACGCTGCGATCGCGCGCCAGCTGGAAGGCATTGCGCGACAGCGCTGTGAGAGTGGTCTGCACCACCCAGCGGTCCACCGAGGCCATGAGCCGGAATCGCTCCGCTGCCTGCACGAATTCGGCGGGTTGTATCTCCTGCCCCGTCTCGTCGAGCATCCGCAGCAGCACTTCCATCGACGGGCCTTCGGCGTCGCCGCTGTAGGTCGCCACGATCGGCTGGTAGTAGAGCGCGAAGCGCTCTTCCTTGATCGCACCCTGCAGTTTCTGCAGCCACTCGATTTCGCCGTTGTTGCGTGCCAGCGCCTCGTCGCGTGACGAGTACACCGAGACGCGGCCGGCGCCTTCCTTCTTGGCGACATAGCAGGCCGAATCGGCCGCCGCCAGCAGCTGTTCGACCGAGCCGGCTTCGCGACCGATCTCGATGAGCCCGATGGACACGCCGATGTTGAATACGCGGTCGTGCCACACGAACTGGTATGCGGCCACTGCGCGGCACACGTCATCGGCGATCTGGCGCGCCTTGTCGAGCGGGCAACCGACCAGCAGCAGGCCGAACTCGTCGCCGCCCAGGCGCGCCACCGTGTCGGAATCGCGCACCGCGTCGCGCAGCAGCTTGGCGACGTCGCGCAGCATGCTGTCGCCGGACAGGTGTCCGCTCGAATCGTTGACGATCTTGAAACGATCGAGGTCGAGGTAACACAACATGTGCGTCGCCTCGCCGCGCCGCGCGGCCTCGGCGCCTTCCTCGAGGCGGCGCTCGAATTCGCGCCGGTTCACGAGACCGGTCAGCGCATCGTGTGTCGCCTGGTACGACATCTGCCGATGCAGTCCACGCAGTTCGGTGACGTCGTGCAGCAGTACCACCGCGCCCGACAGGTCGCCGTTGTGATCGCGCAGTGGCGATGCGGCGAGTTCGATGGCGCGCTCCTCCCCCGAGGACTTGCCGAGCAGCACCGCGCGACGTGTCAGCGCGTGCGGATTGCCATTGCCGCCGCCCACGGCCTCCTTGACCGGATCGGTGAGCAGCTTGCGATCGTTCTGGTCGATGAGCCCGACGATCTCGTCGAGCTGGCGACCGGCAGCCTGCGCACGGCTGGTGCCGAGCAATTTTTCGGCCGCGGGATTCAGGTACACGAGCCGCCCGTCGACGTCCGTGGTCACGATGGCTTCGGCGAGCGATTGCAGCGCGGACACCTGCACCGGCGGCGGCGCCGGTGGTGGTGGTGGCAGCGGCGGGGCCACCAGGGCGGCGCGCGCCGCGGCTTCCTTCTCGTCGATCTTGCCGCTGGCGATGGCGCGCAGTTTCCGGGTCGGAATGACTTCGACGCCGGTGATCAGCAGTGCCGGTGAACCTTCGAATTCGATGGGCGATGTAGTTAGCTCGAGCAGGCTCAGCTGTCCCTGCAGGCCGACCATCTCGACCTCGAAGCGTTCGGCGCCGTTGGCACCGACCAGCCGCCGGCGCAGGCTCTCGGCCACCAGGTCTGCGTACTCGGGCGCGACCAGGTCCGACAGCCTGCGATCGATGAGATCGACGCGATCGACGCCGACGAAACTCGCGAACTGGCTGTTGGCGTAGAGAATCACGTCGCGGTGCACCAGCACCGCTTCATGGATGCGTTCGCCGAGTTCGGTGAACAGGCGCGGGCCGGATTTTTCGCGGCCCGAGGTACGCGCGGCGCGCATCAGCAGCTGGTTGACCGCGACGCCGAGCGCCTGCAGGTCGAGCTGTTCCTGGTCGATCTCGATGCGCTGCGGAAGGCGTTCGCCGGACAGCGCACGCTGAACCGTCAGAGACAACTGTGTCACCGCCCGCAGATCGCGCCGTTGAAATACGAACAGCACGAGCAGCAGCGTGGCCACGAGTGCGAGCAGCACGCAGATCAACCCAAGAATCGACATCCCCAGCCTGGCCCTGTTGTTATTAGTGCAGCGATTTGTGCAGGGCATCCATGCCCGCGAGCAGCTTAGCCGAGCAAGGCAAGCGCCCACTGAACATTAACCATAAAGATATGCGATGTGCGGACTGGATCCACGCCGAAACGAGGCGCTTCATGCGCCTGTTTCGGGCAGAATAAGTAGCATCCCAACGCCGGAGATTTGCATGCAGACCGAATTCGCGCGCGGCCAGATGATCACGCAACAGGTGCGTGCATGGGACGTGCTCGATGCGCGCGTGCTCGATGCCATGCGCCGTACGCCGCGCGAGTTTTTCGTTCCCGAGCATTACGCCGGAGTCGCTTTCGCGGACACCGACATCCCGCTCGTGCCGGGCCAGCACATGCTGGCGCCGAAAATTGTCGGACGCCTCCTCCAGGCGCTCGAACCTGCACCCGGCATGCGTGGCCTGGTGGTCGGTTGCGGCACCGGCTTCGTACCCGCCTGTCTTTCGGCCCTGGGCGCGAGCGTCCGCGCCATCGAAATCCGCCCGGAGCTCGCCCAGGCCGCTCAACGCAACCTCAAACGGTCCGGATTTGGACAGGTCGAGGTTGTCGCGGGTGACACTTTCAACTTGGATATCGGTCAGGGCTATGCGCTCATTGCGGTATGTGGCGCCCTGCCCTTGTACGACGAACGTTTCGCTCGTGCGTTGGCGGTGGGTGGGAAGTTATTCGTGGTGGTAGGCGCGAGCCTGCCGCAGGAGGCTCTGTTGGTGACCCGCACCGGCGATCAGACCTGGGACAGCAAGTCGTTGTTTGAAACGGCCGTCGACCCGCTCGATCACGCGCCGTGGCCGGAGCGTTTTCAGTTCTGAATGGGGCCGGGGATAGTGCGGGAAATTTCAGTCATTGAGCTCAAGGCGCGGCGCGATCGCGGGGAGAACCCGCTGGTCCTGGACGTGCGCGAAGACTGGGAAGTGCAACTTGCGTCTATTCCGGGCGTCGTACATGTGCCCATGAACCAGGTCCCGGTGCGGCTCGCGGAGTTTGCCCGCGAAGCCGAGACCATCGTCATGTGTCATGCGGGCGGGAGATCCATGCGGGTGGCGCAATATCTTTCCAACCAAGGATTTACCAACGTGGCCAACCTCGCGGGCGGCATTGCCGCCTGGAGTGACTCCGTGGATGCAACCGTTCCCCACTACTGACTCGTCTAAGCTTTTTGCTTTTCGCGATTGCCTTTGCCCCCAGGGCAGGTGATATAGTGATATACAACACTAAAGAGGACTCTTATTAATGCGTCGCTTATTCGCCCTTGGGCTGGGATGCCTGGTATCCGTCACCGCGTCGAGCGAAGACTTGTTGACCATCTTTGATCAAGCCGTGGTCAACGATCCGCTGGTGCGCGAAGCCGAATTCACGCGCAAGGCTACGCGCGAAGCCAAACCACAGGCCTGGTCGCTGTACCTGCCGCAGATCGGCGGTCAATGGACCAAGAGCCAGTCGGAAGAAACCACCAACAGTCTGTTCCCGCGCCTGGTTCCCACCGATCCGGATGATCCGCTTTCGCCCATCGTCATCCAGCAGCAGGGCCAGGTCGGTACCTCCGAGCCCGAAGACGAGCGCTGGAACCTGCAGCTCACCCAGAGCATCTTCAACTGGGGTCAGCTCGTGGGGCTCAAGCAGGCTGGCCGCGTCGTTGCCCAGGCGGACGCCGACTATGGCGTGGCGCAGCAGGACCTCGCCGTGCGCGTCGCCACGCGATACTTCGACGTGCTCGCTGCGCAGGACAACGTCCAGGCTCAGCAGGCTTCGGTCGATGCCATTTCGCGCCAGCTCGAGCAGGCGGAAAAGCGCTTTGAAGTCGGGCTGATCGCCATCACCGACGTGCAGGAAGCGCGCGCCGCACGCGACACCGCTGCCGCGGACCTCATCGCCTCCAAGCGCCAGCTGGCCACCGCGCAGGAATTCCTGCGCGAGATCACCGACATGCAGTACATGGTGCTGGCAACTCCGCGCGCCACCATGCCGCTGCAGATGCCCGAGCCCGCCGATCCGCAGAAATGGGTCGAGGCCTCGATGAACCAGAACCTGTCGCTGACCTCGAGCCGGCTCGGCGCCGACATCGCGCGCGATGACGTGCGCGTGGCCTTTGGCGGTCACCTGCCGCAGGTGGATCTCATTGTCGGCAAGGATCATTTCGAGCGCGCCGACGTGCAGACCTTCGAACCGATCCCGGAGCGCGGCTTCCCGGGCGGCAGCGCGGCCTCCACTCAAAACCAGGACACCGACCAGTCGATCAGCCTGCAGGTGACCGTGCCCATCTGGTCGAGCGGCGGCACACACTCGCGCGTGAAGCAGTCCGAGTTCCGCTGGCAGGCCGCCAAGCAGCGTCTCGAACGTGTCTCGCGCGAGACCGAGCGCACCGCGCGCGATGCCTACCTGGGCGTGAACTCGGAAATTTCGCGCGTCCAGGCGCTCAAGCAGGCGCTGGAATCCTCGGCGACGGCGCTGCGCGCCACCGAGGCGGGATACGACGTCGGCACGCGCACGGCGGTGGACGTGCTCGCCTCACGCCAGAACCTGGTAGCCGCGCAGACCGCTTACTCGCGCAGCCGCTACGACTACATGCTCAACGTGCTGCGCCTCAAGCAGGCGGCCGGCATCCTCGACCGAACGGCGCTCGAGGACATGAACGGCTGGCTCGAGACGCCGCCGCCGCCGGCAAATCCGCCGGCGGCCCCGGGTCAGCAGCCGGCGACCACGCCGCCGACACAGTAGTTAGAGACTCCGGCCCGGCCGCGCCAGACCGGCGCGGCCGGGCGCTCCGGAACAACCCTCAGTCGAGGCGCGACTTCAGGATCTGCAGTTCGCGAATCAGCTCGTTGAGCTCGTGCACCGAGAGCTCGACCGGATCGCCACCCGCGGTGACCGCCTTGAGGCAGATCGACCTCGGCTGCGCGATCCAGAGACTGATGTCTCCGCCCGCAAGCTTCACGACGTCTTCTTTTTTGCTCATCGCCTGACCCCCGTACTCAGGGAAGCAAAGGTTCGAGAAACTCCATCAGCCGCCGGACCGCGCCACGATTGGCCTCGATCGCCTTGCGACCGTTGGCACCCATACCGGTGCGCGCCGCCGGATCCGCCAGCAACTCGCCGATGGCTGCGGCAAGTGACGGCGCGTCATCGACGATGCGTACCGCGCCGCATTCGACCAGCATCCGCGCGATGTCTGCCGAATTGAAATTGTTCGGGCCCGCCAGCACCGGCAGGCCGAGCGAAGCGGGTTCGAGCAGGTTGTGGCCGCCGATGGGAACCAGGCTGCCGCCGACGAACGCCACGTCCGCGGCGGCATAGAAGGCCAGCAACTCGCCCAGCTTGTCGACCAGGAAGACTTCGGTGCTGCCGGCGGTCGGCGCGCCACTGGTGCGCGTCACGAAGTTCACGCCCTGCGCGCGCAGTGAATCGGCCACCTCGCCGAAGCGCGGTGGATGACGCGGCACCAGTACCAGCAGGGCCTGCGCGTAACGCGCGCGCAGCTGGCGGTGCGCGGCGACGAGGATTTCTTCCTCACGCGCGTGGGTACTGCCGGCCACCCACACCGGCCGGTCCATACCCAGCAGCCGGCGCAGCTCGGCGCCCTGCGATTCGATACTCGGTGGCAGGCTGAAATCGAACTTGATGTTGCCCACCACGTGGGTGCGTTCGCTGCTGGCGCCGATGGAACGGAAACGCTCGGCGTCCTGCTCGCTCTGCGCCGCGATGAAGATGCCGTGCGACAGCGCCTGGCGGAACAGGCCCACGAGACGCCGGTAACTCTTCACCGAGCGCGGCGAAATGCGCGCGCTGGCCATCACCAGCGGAATGCCGAGACGGCCGCAGCGATGGTAGAGGTTCGGCCAGATCTCGGTTTCCAGGATCACCGCGAGCAACGGGTTCACGCGCTGAAAGAACCGCCGCACCGATCCCGGCAGGTCGATGGGCACATAACGCACGTCGACACGTGAACCGAACACGGCTCGCGCCCGGGCACGGCCGGTCGCGGTGCCCGTGGTCACGACCAGCGGTACGTCCGGAAATCGCGCCAGCAGCGCATTCACCAGCGGCGCGGACGCCTGTACCTCGCCCACCGACACCGCGTGCACCCAGATGCTGCGCCCCCCCACGATCGGCGCGCCGAGCCCGAACCGCTGCGAGAAACCCTCCCATTGGCTGCGATCGCGGAAGCCGCGCAGCGCCATGGCGCCGAGCACGACCGGCGCCAGTAGATAGGCTATGGCGATGTAGACGAAGCGCATCGCCGCGTCAGGTCAGCGAGGCTTGCGGCAGGCCCGCGGATTCACGGTAACCCGCGAGCAATGAGTGCCAGTCCTGGTCGGTGAAGCTCTCGGGCGCCGCCAGCAGGGTCACCTTCTCGAGTGAACGGTACAGGCGCACCAGCGTGGTGTCTCCCCACCAGCCGCGCCGGCGCAAGGTGCCGCGATCGAAGTCGATGAGATAGACCTGCTCGGGAGTCAGCAGGATGTTGTGAGCATTGAGATCGGCGTGATGAACGCCCGCGTCGTGGAAGCGCCGGATAGTGCGCCCGATGGCGATCCACTGCGTCAGCGGCAGCGGTCCCTTCGCGAGCCGCGCGGCCAGAGGTTCGCTGTTGTCGACGCGCTGGGTGATGAGATCGGCGCTGTAGAACATTCCCTTGCGCCGGTAACGTGCCGCAATGGGCACGGGCACCGGCAAGCCGGCGCGATGCAGGTGGTAGGTGAGATACCACTCAGAGAAGGAGCGGGTCTCCGACTCACCTGTCCACAGATAGGCGTCCCTTGAAATCTTTGCAATCAGGCCGCCGCGACGGTAGTGCCGCAGCACGAAGCTGGAATCTCCGGCCTTGATGAACCAGGTGGTGCCACGACCGCGCGCCGTGCCTTCGATGGCGTCGTGCCGGCGCCAGTATTCGGGCTCGAAGAAATCCGCCGAGAAATTGCTCGTGCGCAGGGTGTCGTATAGCATCCGGCCGCCATCGATGGCGGCTTCGCTGACTTCCGCGCCGACGGGCCAGTGACGCTTCATTCACTTACATCCCTGGAGCCGCGTGCAGGCGACCGCTAACTTGCTGGCAACACCGCCCGAGAAAGTCTGCCTGCTGCGCCTGTCCGCCATCGGGGATACCTGCCACGTGGTGCCGCTGCTGCGCACGCTTGCAGGATGCCTGGCCGCGCACACGCTTCACGTGGGTAATCGGCAAACTTGAAGCAAAGTTGATGAGCCTCATTCCGGATGTGGAGCTTATCACCCTCGACAAGGGTGCCGGCCTGGCGGCTTACAGCCGGCTGCGAACCGAGATGCAGCGGCGCGGCGGCTTCGATCTGCTGCTGCACCTGCAGTTGTCGATACGCGCCAGCATGGCTGCGGCGTTGATCCCGGCTCCGTTGAAACTCGGCTTCGACAAGGCGCGCGCGCGTGAGCTGCAATGGTTGTTCACCAACCGGCGCGTCGAGGCTCGCCAGAACGAACACGTACTCGACAGCTTCACGGGATTCGCGGATGCGCTCGGTATCCCGCACAAACGCCCGCGCTGGGACATCCCGCTGCCCTCCACCGCCCTGGCCTACGCAGAACATCTCATCCCGCGCCGCCAACGCACGCTGGTGATCAGCGCCTGCTCCAGCCACAAGCTGCGCAACTGGTCGCCCGAGCGGTACGCGGCGGTGGCCGACTACGCGGCAAACAAACACGGCCTGCAGGTCATCCTGTGCGGCGGGCCCAGCACCGTCGAGCGCGAGATGGCGGAGGCCATCCTCAAGCATGCGCGCACACCAATTCTGAACCAGGTGGCCAAGGACACACTTCCGCAGCTCCTGGCGCTGCTGGCCCGCGCCACGGTGCTGCTGACGCCTGATTCGGGGCCCGCACACATGGCGACCATGGTGAACACGCCGGTGATCGGCCTGTATGCGGCCACCAACCCCGGGCGCAGCGGGCCCTATCTGTCGCGTCGCTGGTGCGTGGACGCCTACGATGCGGCGGCGCGGAAATTCCTGGGCAAGCCGGCGGCCGCGCTGCCATGGACCACGAAAATCGAGCGGCCCGGCGTCATGGACCTGATCGAAGTGCCGGCGGTCACCAACAAGCTCGATGAACTGCTAGCCTTGGTGCCGGAGCGCAAACCATGAACTACCCCGCCAACGTCGTGAGCATCCATCCGTACTTCAAGGTGAACCCGGGCCAGCTGGCAGCCTTCAAGGCCTCCATGCCCGCATTCATCGAGAAGACCCGCACCGAAGCGGACAATCTCTTCTACGAATTCACCATCAACGGCGACGAAGTGTTCTGCCGCGAGGCATATGTCGGGGCTGCGGGCGTGCTGAAGCACCTCGCCAATGTCGGCGAGCAACTCGCCGAGGCCTTCAAGATCGCGACACTCACCCGACTGGAGAGTTCACGGACCCGCCGCCGAGCTCGATCAATTGCGGGGACCACTCGCGCAAATGAATCCCGCCTGGTTCATCCTCGAGGCCGGCCTGCGCCGGTGATGCGATGAAAGACATCCTGGTACCGATTTCGCCCGGCGAGATGCTCGACAAGATCACCATCCTGCGCATCAAGGCGGCGCGCATGAGCGATCCCACCAAGGTGGCGAACGTCAAGCACGAGCTCTCGCTGCTGGAGAAGACCTGGAAGGAGTCGGGCGCCGCCGCGGTGAATCTCGGCACGGCGGAAGCCGAACTCACCCAGGTCAACGAGAAACTGTGGGTCATCGAAGACGAGATCCGCGACGAGGAACGCGCCAAGCGCTTCACCGAAAAATTCATCGAGCTGGCTCGTGCCGTGTACTTCACCAACGACGAGCGCGCGGCGATCAAGAAGCGCGTCAACACCTTGTTGGGCTCGACCATCGTCGAAGAGAAGTCCTACCAGCAGTACTGAAATGAGGCGACGCGAAATCCTGCGACTGGGCGCCGGCGCGGCGCTGTGCGGCGCATTGCCGGGTTCGGTGTTCGGCATGCGCCGCGCGGCGCCCGCGCTCAAGCCGATGACCGGCGACGTCAAACCCATCGGCCACGACGAGTACCTCGCGCGCATCGACAAGGCGCGCAAGCTCATGGGCCAGCACGGCATCGGCGCCCTGCTCATCGAGCCGGGTGCCTCGATGGTGTATTTCACCGGCGTGCAGTGGTGGCGCAGCGAGCGCCTCACGGCCGCCGTGCTGCCGCGCGATGGCGACATCGCCATCGTCACGCCGCACTTCGAAGAACCCTCGGTGCGCGAAAGCCTGATGGTGCCCTCGGAAATCCGCGTCTGGAACGAGGATGAGAATCCGCTCGAGACGGTGGCGGGAATCCTGAACGACCGCAAGGTCACCGCGCCGGTCGGCATCGAGGAGACGGTGCGTTACTTCGCCATCGATGGCCTCATGCGCGTCATGCCCGACGTGCAGATCATGAGCGGCGCCGCGGTGGTGCGCGCCTGCCGCATGATCAAGACGCCCGCCGAAATCGCGCTCATGCAGAAGGCCGCGGACATCACCATCGCCGCGTACCGCAACGTCGCGCCGCGCATCGAGCGCGGCATGAAACCCGCCGACATCGGCGCCCTCATGAAAACTGCCCACGAATCACTCGGCGCCGCGCACGAGTTCGCACTCATCCTGCTGGGCGAAGCCAGCGCCTATCCACATGGCTCGGGCCAGCCGCAAGCCGTGCGCCCGGGTGAAGTGGTGCTCATGGACTGCGGCTGCACCGTCGAGGGTTACCAGTCCGACATCTCGCGCACTTTCGTGTTCGGCGAAGCGAATGCCGAACAGCGCAAGGTGTGGAAACAGATGCGCGAGGGACAGCGCATCGCCATCGAAACCGCGCGCGTGGGTGTGCCCGCCGGCATGGTCGACGATGCCGTGCGTGCGCAATACGAGAAATGGGGCTATGGCCCCGGTTACAAGCTGCCCGGCACCTCGCATCGCACCGGCCACGGCATCGGTCTCGACGGCCACGAGCCCGTGAACCTGGTGCACGGCGAGGCCACGCCGCTCGCGCCCGGCATGTGTTTCAGCAACGAGCCCGGAATCTATCTACCCGGGAAGTTCGGCATCCGCCTCGAGGATTGCTTCTACATGGGCGAGAAGGAACCGGTGTGGTTCTCGAAGCCGCCGGATTCGCTCGACAAGCCCGTTCGGCTGAACGATGACGCTCACGGACGGCGGCCGAAGGCCGACGTTTTCCGTCGTGGGGCGTCAGCCCCTGGCCAAGGCTGTACTCGGCGCCGCAATACGGACACTTCGCCCAGCCAGTCTGCTCGATGGGTAGATAGACACGCGGGTGCGAGTTCCAGAGATACATCTCCGGCATCGGGCATGCGAGTGGCAGGTCGCCCTGGTCCACCTTGTATTCGTTCTGCGCGTTGGGCTGGATGAGCGGTTTCTGGGTGGCTGACATGGCGCGGATTATATAAGCGGATCCGCCATGGTGGCATCCCAGATCGCGCGTCACGGACGCGCGGGTTTCCCGGAAATCCTCTCCCGGCACCACCGTTTCCCGGTTCTCCAGTGACAGGTGGTGGGAACGCTCGCGATACCTTCGATAGGCGTCGGTGAGCACGTCCACGGTCGCCTGGGGCACCAGGTCGGCCGATGCCACCGATTCGAGCTGGCGGATGGTGTCCGCGAACATCACCACCGGGGGATGTGTGCCGGCGTGCAGCAGCGCCCAGTACTGCGCCAGGAACTCGATGTCGGCCGTGCCGCCCGCGTCCTGCTTGATGTCGAACTGACCGGAGCCGGGTTTGGCGCGCGACAGCTCGCGTCGCATGCGCACGCGCATATCCCGTACTTCGACGCGCAGCGAGTCGCGCCGCACGCAGCGCATGAGCAGGTCGACACGCACACGCTCGAACTCGGCGCGCAGGTCCAGGTCTCCCGCCACCGCACGCGCGTGCAGCAGCGCCTGGTGTTCCCAGGTCCAGGCTTCCTTTTCCTGGTATTCGACGAAGGCGCCGATGCGCGTGATCAGCATTCCGCCCTTGCCCGAGGGACGCAGTCGCACGTCGACTTCGTAGAGCCGCCCGGCCGCCGAATGCATGGTCAGGATGTGCAGCACGCGTTGCGCAAAGCGGATGAAGAACACCTGGTTGTCGACCGGCTTCGGCCGCGTCGGTTTCCGCCTGTTCGCTGCCCGAGTCGTGCAGGAATACCAGGTCCAGGTCCGAGGCGTACCCCAGCTCGAAGCCGCCTAACTTCCCATAGCCGACGGCGCAGATCTTCACCGTGCGCCTGCCCTTGCCCTCGCCGCCATTGTCCGTGAACTGCGGCCGGCCGAATTGCCCGGTCATCTGGATCCAGGCGAGCTGCATGGCCTGTTCGATGATGATTTCCGCGATCTCGGTCAGGTAGTCGCTGACCCGCATCAGCGGAATCTTTCCCGTGAGATCGGCCATGGCCACGCGAAAGATCGCCGCGCGCTGGAACTGCCGCAGCATTTCCACCTGGCGCTCCGGTTCGTCATCCACCAGGTGCGTGAGGCGTGCGTGGACCTCGCGCTCCAGCTCGGCGCGCGGTGTCGGCAGGCCACCCGCGGATTCATCGAGCAGCTCGTCGAGCAGCAGCGGATGCGAGGCAATCTGCGCGGCGAGGAACTCTCCCAGGCCCGCGAGCTCCACGAGCTTGCGGCGCACGTGCGCGTTTTCGTTGAGCAGCGCGAAATAGGCCGAGCGCGAACCGATCGCCTCCAGCACCTTGAGCACGCGGCGCAGGACATCGAGCTGCGAGCCACCGCTCCAGGTCTTTACCTCCGCGATGGCCACCAGCAGGCGCGGCAGCAGCGTGTCGAGCCGCGCGCGCCCGGGTGCGTCGAGTCGGCGCAGTGCCGCTGCGCCACGAAACTCGAGCAGCAGCTTCGCCGCCGGTTCTGCCTCCATGAAGCCGCGCGCCGTCGAGCGCCGCGGTGAATTGTTCCGGCGGTGCGCCGCGCAACCACGCTTCGGCGATGCCGTTGACGCCCGGCACTTCCGCACTGGTCGCCTCGTGGCGCGCGAACATGACTTCCTGGAATGCGCGCGTCACCCGCGCGCGATGCAATTCGAGCTCCGGGGCACAGAGCTCCCAGCTGGCGAAGCCCATGGCCACGGCGATGCGTTCGCGGGTCAGCGCGTCCTCGGGGAGCCGGTGCGTCTGCGCATCGGCAAGCATCTGCAGCCGGTTTTCGAGCCGGCGCAGGAAAAGATAGGCCGCCTCGAGTTCCTGCGCGACCCGCGCCGGCAGCAGCTTGCCGCCGGCGAGCTGCGGCAGCACCGCCAGCAACGACGGCGTCTGCATGCGCCGGTCCTGCCCGCCGCGGATCAGCTGAAAGGCCTGCACGATGAATTCGATCTCGCGGATGCCACCCGGGCCCAGCTTCACGTGATCGGCGAGATCGCGCCGCGCGACTTCCTTTTCGATGAGCGCCTTCATCTCGCGCAGCGATTCGAACACGCCGAAGTCGAGGTAACGCCGATAGACGAACGGCCGCACGCTTTCCGCGTGCAGGAGCTTGTAGCCGTCCGCGCCGGTGATGGCGCGCGCCTTGATCCAGGCGTAACGCTCCCAGTCGCGCCCATGGGTCTGCAGGTAGTTGTCGAGGAAGGCGCCGCTTACCGTCAGTGGCCCGCTGTCGCCGAACGGCCGCAGGCGCATGTCCACGCGATGCACGAAGCCTTCGCTGGTGCGCTCGCCGAGGATGCGAATGACCAGCCGGCCGAGACGCGTGAAGAAATCTTCGTTGTCGATCTTGCGGGCGCCCGAGGTCTCGCCCTTTTCCGGGAAGACGAAGATGAGATCGATGTCGGAGGAGAAGTTGAGCTCGCCGCCGCCGAGTTTTCCCATGCCCAGCACGATGAGCGGCTGCGGCTCGCCGGCAGCGCTGCGCGGACTGCCATAGACAGGCTCGAGCTCCTGCGTCGCACGGGTCACGGCCGCGGCGATGGCCGCATCCGCAAAGGCGCTGGTTTCGGCCAGCACGTCGGCCACCGGCGACCAGGCCCGCCAGGTCGCGCCAGGCGATGCGCACCATCTCCCGCTCGCGCTGCCGGCGCAGTGCCGCCATGACGGCTGCCAGGTCTGCGGCGCCGGCAAGCGCCGCTTCGAGCCGCTGCGCCATTTCCTCGGCGGTCAGGGTGCGGGCGAGATGCCCCTCGTCAATCAGCCACTTGGCGAGCGTCGGGCTGCGGCACAGGGCCTCGCAAACGAAGTCGCTGGCGGCCAGCACGCGCGGCAGGGAGTCGCGTAGTTCGGCCGGTCCCGCCTCGAAGACCCTCAGGACACCCGCCTCGCGGAGGCGTGTCAGCTGTCGCTCACGGTGTGTATCGAGGTCGCGGGTCACGAGCGCGAGACTGTACTAGAAATAGGTATTGCAGATGCCGCGCAAGCGCCTACGATTCTGGCCATGAACATCCGAATCGCGTCCCGTATTGCGCTCGCTTCCCTGCCCCTGGTCCTGCTCGCCGCCTGCGGCAAACAAGAGCAGGTGCGTGAAGTCGACTGGGCCAAGGCGGCGCTGGCGCGTAATCCCGCACTCGAGATCCTCTCGACCGACGAAGCGTCCGGCACGTTCTCGGTACGCGATACCACCACAGGCGCCACGTACAAGCTGCAGACAAGCGAGCTGATGGCGGCTCCCCTGCCGGCGAAAGTCGCGCAGAACAACGTTCCCGCGACGCCGGCGCCCGCACCAGTCGCGCCACGCCACCCCCGCGGAACTCGCCGCCGAGCCGGTCGAGGCCGGAGTCAAACTACTGACGCCGTCGCCGCGGTTCGCGGCTCGGGTGAGTCACTGGTCGAGGGTCCGGGTTACAGCATCACGCGCGGTGCCGCGCAGGACTCGGCAGCTTCGACTACCAGCATGGAAGGTCCGGGCTACAGCATCACGCGTGAAGGATCGGCAACGCGCCAGAGTCAGCCTGATGCCGAGGCCGTCGCGTCCGGTGTCGAAAAACGCACCGACCCCATCGTGTGCCAGGGCGATCGGCTCATGCGCATCGATGGCGAGACCATCGAGTTCACTGGTGATGCCGTCATCGCCGAGAACGGTTGCGATCTCTACATCAGCAATGCGCGCATCCGTGCCGGCGGCGTCGGCATCATCGCGCGCCAGGCACGCGTGCACATCGTCAACAGCACCATCGGCGGAACGCTGGGCTCGTACGAAGCGTCCCAGGGCGCCGAGATCTACGTCGCACGCTCCACGTTCGCGGGCGTCGGCCGCCGCTTCGACACGGCGACCATGAACGACCTCGGCGGCAACGAGTACCAGCTGCACCATTGATCACGCGGGCCCGGTCGCGGCCCGCGCCTTCCTGTCAGCAACGTTACCCTCACCAGGCGGCTGGTAGGATGCGGCCTGCGGCAAACACGGAGATTCGATGACGTATTGCATCGGGGTACAGGTCGATGAAGGCCTGGTATTTCTCTCGGATTCGCGCACCAACGCGGGCGTCGATCACATCAGTACTTTCCGAAAGATGATGTTTTTCGAGATCCCCGGCGAGCGCGCCATCGTGCTGCTGTCGGCCGGCAATCTCGCCATCAGCCAGTCGGTGACCGGCCTGTTGCGCGAACGCGTAAAAACCGCCAAGGCCAGCATGGTGACCACGAGGACCATGGCCGATGCGGCGCGCCTGGTCGGAGATGCGGTGCGCGACGTCTACTCGCGCGATGCCGATGCTCTCAAGCAACACGGCATCGAGTTCAATCCCACCTTCATCATCGGCGGCCAGATCAGCGGCGAGCCGCCGCGGCTGTTCCATGTGTATTCGGCCGGCAACTTCATCGAGACCACCGCGGACACGCGCTATTTCCAGATTGGCGAGTCCAAATACGGCAAACCCATCATCGATCGCGTGGTCAAAGCGGAAACGGCGCTGGCGGCGGCGGCCAAGTGCGCCCTGATTTCCATGGATTCGACCATCAGGTCGAACCTTTCCGTGGGAATGCCGCTCGACCTGGCCATCATCCGTCGGGATGCGTTGCAGATTTCGTTGCATCGGAGCATCGGCCCCGAAGATCGCATATTTCAAAGTCATCCGGGACGGCTGGGGCGAGTCCCTGCGCAACGCCTTTTACGCCCTTCCAGACCCTCCTATTCCATAAGCAACCCTGGGCAACCCTGAACTGGGACATGTCACCGTGCGGCCAGCACGTTTTGGCGCGACTCGGTTTCTTTCCCCCGAAATCAGGCGTAGCGTCATTGACATGAGGGAGACGCTGAAAGGCCGTCGTTTTGCCTTGCAGGCGCTCATGGCGCTGGGAGGCGGTTTTGTCTGCCGTTCCCTGTTAGCCGAACCGAACATATCCGCCCGTGCCCCTGGCACACCCGAAGATCTGTCGGGCGCCCTGGCCGATCCGGAACCCTTGTTTGCCGCGCCCACCCGTCTCGATCGCATCGGCCGCGTCATGACGCAGGTCATGGTCAACGGCAAAGGTCCGTTCCGTTTCGTCATCGACACTGGCGCGAGCCGCTCGACGCTGTCGCCGCACCTGGCCAAGCCACTGGGCCTCACGCATTCCGTGGGGCGCAACGTGATGCTCAACGGCGTCACGGGCGCGGCCGAGGTGCCCACCGTCGCCATCGACAGCATCGAGATCGGCGCACTCAAGTTCGAGAACCAGAACCTGCCGGTGATCTTCACATCCATCATGGGTAACGCCGACGGCATCCTGGGTGTTGCGGGTTTCGAAGATCAACGCATCGACGTCGACTTCAAGCGCGACCGCGTGAGCGTGCTCGAGTCGAATGGTCGCCGCCCCCACTACAGCATGGTGACGGCGCGCGCCGAGCGCGACGTCAACGGACTGATGATCCTCGACGTGCGTGTCGGCCGGCGCATCAAGGCCAGGGCCGTCATCGATACCGGCGCCGAGCGCACCCTGGGCAACCTGGCGCTGCAGAACGAAATGAACAAGGGCAAGCGCAAGCGCCAGCCGGTCAACGCCGTGGTTCATGGCGCCACGCCCGACATTGCCGACGGCGACGTGCAGGAAATCAAGGAAGCCCGCATCGGCGACCTGACGCTCACGAATCTCGAAGTCATATTCGCCGACTTCCACGTCTTCAAGCTCTGGGGCCTGGACCAGCAACCCGCGATGCTGATCGGCATGGACATGCTCGGCGTGCTCGACCGGCTGGTCATCGACTACCGCCGCAACGAAGTGAGCATGTTCGGCCAGCGCGCCTCGTCGCGCGTCGTGGCGCGTTGAAACTCCGGTAAGACCCCTTCTGAGCGCGGGGTTGCTGCATTAAGCTGCGACCCGCATGTCGAACCCCGAACCCACCCCCATCCGCGAGCTGCGCGGCGTCGGCGCCGAGCAGTTCCGCGCCGAGATACTGCCCTCCCTGCAACCCGTGGTACTGCGCGGACTGGTGGCCGACTGGCCCGCGGTACGCGCCGGCCGCGAATCGCCCCGGGCCATGGCTAACTACCTGCGCGGCTTCGACACCGGCGCATCGGCCGACACCATGTTCGGCGACCCGGCGATCGGCGGCCGTTTCTTCTACAACGAGGAACTGACCGGCCACAATTTCCAGCGCCGGCCGCAGCGCATCGTCGCATCGCTAGACCGCCTGCTGGCGCTGCTCGACGAGCCGAACCCGGAGGCGATCTACGTCGGCGCCGTGCCCACGCCGGCCAGCATGCCGGGCTTCACGCGCGACAACACGATGCCGCTGGTCGACGCCTCGGCGGTGCCGCGCGTGTGGATCTGCAACCGCGTCACGGTGCAGACGCACTACGATATCTCCAACAACATCGCCTGCGTGGTCGCGGGGCGACGGCGCTTCACGCTGTTTCCGCCCGAACAACTGGTCAACCTGTATGTCGGGCCGCTCGAGTTCACGCTGGCCGGCCAGCCCATCAGCATGGCGCGGCTCGACCAGCCGGACTTCGAACGATTCCCGCGCTTCCGCGACGCACTCGCCACCGCGCAGTTCGCCGACCTGGAACCCGGCGACGCGCTGTTCGTGCCCTACATGTGGTGGCATCACGTCGAGTCACGCGAGCGCTTCAACGTCCTGGTGAACTACTGGTGGGACGAAACGCCGGTGTGGCAGGGCTCACCCTTCGAAGCCCTGCTGCACGCCATCATGGCGGTGAAATCCCTGCCGCCGGCCAAGCGCGAAATCTGGCGCAAAGTCTTCGAGCACTACGTGTTCCAGGACGGCGGCGATCCGGTGGCGCATCTCACGCAGCGCCAGCGCGGCATCCAGGGCCCGTCTTCGCAGCAGCTTGCAGAGGTCATCCGCGCACAGCTGATTCACACCTTGTCGCGACGCCGCTGGTAGTATCTGCCGCGGAGGAAAACAACAATGAAGAAGTGGTTAGCTGCAACTTTTCTCGTGGTGGCCGCCGGCGCGCTGGCCGGCGATGAAATGCCCTGGGCCTTCAACACCGAACGTGGCCAGGGCTACGCCATCGACCTGGTCAGTGTCGATCCGGCACCGGGCACGCCGCTGCTGCGCGGCTCCAGCGTCACCATCAAGGTGACCGCGAAATACTCCATGAGTGTGGCCAAAGAAGGCCAGGTATTCCTGGTGCTCCAGGACGAAAAGAACCGCAAGGTCGAAGCCACACGGGACCCGGGCTCAATCCCCGGCAACCGATGCGGGCGGCACGGTGGTACTGAGTGCCACGATGGCCGAAGTGCCCAAGTCGAAGGAAGTGCGCATTTTCGTGCCGCTGTTCCCCAAGGGCCTCGAGGAAACCACGGGCGAAATCGTGATCCGCTATCCCGTGGTCAAGAAGCTCTGATCAGCGCCGCAGGCTGAACTCGCCGAGCGGCCGGCGTGCGCCGTTGAGCAGTGCCTCCACGCGGTGCGTGCCGGGATAGTGGCGGCGCGTGGTGAGCTGCTTCAGCGCGATCTTCTTGGTGAGCGTAACGCTGCCGCGCACGGGCAGATCGACGGCCCGAAGCTTGAAAGTCTTGGCGCCCGTACCGCGCGCCTTGACGAAGTGCACGACCAGATCGGCCATCACGCGCGCCGCCTGCTTTCCCCGGTTCACGAGCGTGAATTCGATCGTGACGTGACCGCCAATCCTGGGGCGCGCCGGCGTGATCGAAACCTGGCGAATCGCGAGCTCCGCCTTCTTGCCGAAGCCCAGCGCGCCGAGCGCGCCGGCGTCGGCGCGTTTCACGGCCGAACGCAATGCGTGCGCCACGATCCAGCGACGTTCCGCAGCTGGCGCCGCGCAGCCAGCGCTTCGCGACGGACGTGAGCAGCTCCGGGTGATCCTTGCCGATGTCGTTGAGGTTGTTGGCCACCGAGCGGCGCACGTACAGCGAGGGGTCGTCCTTCAGCAGCTCGAGCAGCTCGATGACCGGGCGCGGATCCTTCTGGAAGGCGCGCAGCCGTGGCGCCCACGGCAGGCGCGGCCGTGTGCCTTCGGACACCAGCCGGCGCACGTGTTCGCTAGGATCCTTCGTCCATTCGCGCAGCCGCGCCAGCGTGGCCTCGGGATGTTTCTCGAGAAAGGCGCGGATGCTGAATTCCGCGGTGAAGCGCTGGGTCAGCACATGCTGCGCACGCATCGATTCCTCGAAATGCTCCAGCCCATGCTGCGCCACGAAGTACATGTGCGGCATGTAGAGGAACGCCGCCATGCCGCCCGACGGCACGGTGTTCGTGCGCCTGCGACGCCGAGGCCAGCAGGATCCCGACCGCCTGCGGATATTCCTGCGGCAGGTGGCGGCGCAGCGTGGCGGCGATGTGCAGGCCGCGGCCGGTGAGCGACAGCGGCCCGTAACCTGCGAGCACGTCGCGCAGGAAATCGTCGTGCGCGAACTGCGGGTGCACCGCCCGGATCATCATCGCGATGGCGCGCGGCGCACTTTCGCCGAACTGGTCCTTGAGCTGGTCCGCCAATGCGCCCCCGCAGAACTTAGAGGAAGTTGTTAGGCCAGATCATCGAGCGCCACATGTGCGCCACCGGTGAGCCGTCGAACCCGAGGCCTTCCTTCGGCTGGCGGAAATGCCGCCCGAGGATGTCTTCGAACATGCCCGGGTCGATCTCCGGCCCCGGCTCGAAGGCATAGGTATCGAACATGGTGACGATGCGCGAAGTCATGTACCAGCGATGATTACGCGCGTATTCGTGATCGCGCTGGATGTATTCCGGGGGCTGGTAATCGTCACCGAAGTAGCGCCGGTACGCCGCCGGGTACTCGTATCCCACGGATGGGTCGGCGAAGTAGCGCAACGGCTGGTGATAACGCACGGCCCAGGCGATTTCCTCGCTGACATACGGCGCGACCAGCTGCGCGCTCCAGTAGCCATGATCGCTGCGCACCAGCGCGCCGTTGGAGATGTCGTGCAGGAAACACGCGACGATGACCTTTTCATCGTTTCCGGCTTCCATGGCCAGCTTCGCCGAGAGACAGTGATGCTGGCGCGCGATGCGCCCGAAACGCAGGCGGTAGAAATCGAGCAGCGCCGGTTTCTCCGGCATGCGCGGCAACGCCGGGTTGTCGCCCATCATGAAAACCGCGCCGCGGCGATTCTCGTCGAGCAGCTGCATTTCGATGTCCGGCTGGTCGGTGCCGATGCGGCCGATGGGCTGCGGCGCGATCAGCCGCTTGCGGCCAGCCTGCGGAAAATCATCGTCGTCGTGCGTACTCACTGGCGTGCGGTTGCGAGTCTGAAGCCCAGCGCGATGAACATGCTGCCGGCGAGCTTGTTCAGAATTGAAGACATCGATGGCCGGCGCAGGAACAGTCCGCGCAGGCTCGCCGCCGCGATCGCCAGTACCAGGCACCATGCCAGGCCCAGCGCCATGAACGACAGGCCGAGCACCACGAATGCGCCGACCTTGTCGGTACTGTCGGCCGAGATGAATTGCGGCATGAGCGCGAGGAAGAACAGCGCCACCTTGGGATTGAGCAGGTTGGTGATGATGCCCTGGCGAAACGCCGGCCAGCGGCCATCATCCGTGACCTTCGTGTCCTCGCCCGGCAATCCACTGGCACGCGTCAGCAGCGCACGAACGCCGATGTAGAAGAGATAGGCCGCGCCCGCGAACTTCACCGCGGTGAACGCATAGGGCGATGTCGCGAGCAGCGCGGACAGCCCGAGCGCCGCCAGCAGCGTGTGCCCGATGCTGCCGACGGTGATGCCCAGCGCCGCGGCAATGCCCGCGGGACGGCCGCTGGCCAGGCTGCGGCCGAGAATGAAAAACGTGTCCTGTCCGGGGGTGAGAACCAGGACCACGGCCGTTGCCATGAACAGCCAGTAATGATGAATACCAAGCATGGCGCGGCACTGTATCAGGCCTGCCGGCCGACGTCGGACAATGCCGCCCCTTGGACTAAGAGGGGCGGCGTCCGTCACGAAACGAAAGCTGCGGGCACCGGTTCCTCGCCCAACGCATTGCGCAACACCGCCCAGTGCATGGCTTCGTCTCCGAGGATGCTCGCGGCCGCCTTGGCGAGCTCGCGATCCTTGAAGAGCGGCACCGCCGCGAGATAGGCGCTGACCGCGCCTTTTTCGAGTCCCGCCGCAAAACGCAGCACGTCGTTCTGTACCTTCAGCGTCTCTACCGGGAAGGTGTAGCTGGCCTTGGCGTCCGCCGGAGCTCCACCGAGTTTGCGAATCGCGCCGGCGAGCACGTCCACGTGTTGCTTGTGATGACCCTGGAAGGTCGTGGCAAGCGCGAGCACCGGGCCCTTCAGCAGACCACTGCCGGCGCCGACGGCATACGCGGCGACCGCTTCGTGTTCGGCGGCGATCGCGCTGTTGAGGATGCCGACGTCATTGGCCGGATTGCCGGCCTTTTCGCCGGCCGCCAGGCTATCCCGTCCCGCCAGCAACGCCACGGCGGTGCCTGACAAAGCCAGGCCACTGACGCCAAGGAATCTCCTCCTGGCTACGTCGAACCCAGTAGAGCGCGTATCGATGAGGAAGGACATGGTTATCTCCAGCGATCGGGTGTGTACCTGACAAATGCCGGGAGTCGCCAGATTGTTCCCCGCCAGCGTCGCGCCGGGAGACTGTTGCCATGCAGACGAGGGAGATCCACGTGCGCCTGACAACTTTCAAACCGCCATGGCCATACCGCCATGGCCATTGCTGCCACGGCACTGACATTGCTGCTCTCCCCACCTCGCAGGCTGCTGACATTGCGGTCACGCTGCCCATCGACAGCGTTACCGTGTATCGCGACAGCGCCATCGTCACGCGCGCCGGAAGAGCGGAAATCCCGGCGGGCGAGCATCGCCTGATCGTGCGCGGCCTGCCCGACGGACTCGACCCCGCGACACTGCGCCTGACCGCGCGCTCGGGATCGCTGCGCCTCGGCGGCATCGAGGTGCAACGCATCGTCGAAGCCGAGCTCGTCAATGCGAATGAGCGCGCACTCAACCAGAAGCTGCGCGATCTCGGCGACGCGCGCTCGGCCATCGAAGACGACATCGCCTCCGCACAGGCGCAGCTCAAGCTGCTGGAAGCCGTCATCGCCGCGCCCACCGGCAGCGGCGACAATTCGACCGCGGCTCGAGAACACCGCCATCAGCGGCTTGCTGACCACGGTCGGCAGCAGCGATGCCGCCGCACGCCAGCGCATTCGCAGCGCCAAGATCCAGTTGCGCGAACTGGACGAGCAGCGCGAGAAAATCCGCGCCGACCTCGCCAGGGTCGCCACCGCGCGCAAGGCCACCACCGAGCTGCGCGCCACGCTGCATGCCTCCGCCACGGCCGGCGCCATGTTCAGCGTCGAATACCAGGTGACCAACGTGAGCTGGAACTGGCAATACGAGGCCCGCCTCGACACACAGAAGAAGACAGTCGCGCTGGTGCGCCAGGCGGAATTGCAGCAGGGCACGGGCGAGGACTGGAACAACATCGAGCTCACCATCAGCACTTCGCAGCCCAGTCTCAATGCCACGACGCCGCCGCTCGCCTCGCTGTTCCTGAGCCTGCAGTCGCTGCAGTACCTCGGCGCAAGCGAGGAACTGGAGGAAGTCGTGGTCACCGGCGCGCGCGCCAGCCGCATGCGGCGCCAACTCGCCGCGCAGGACTTGGCTGCACCCGCGCCGCCGCCAGTGGCCGCGAAATCCACCGCCGAAGTCTTCACCACGGATTTTGTCGCCGACTATCACATTCCGGCTCGCGTCAGCGTGGCGGCCGACCGCCAGCCGCGCCTCTATCCCATCAGCGACGACGCATTCAACGTCGACCTGGTGGCGCGCGCCAATCTCGCTGCGGATCGCGCCGCCTATCTTGAAACCCGATTCACTTACCAGGGTGAAGTCCCGATCGACTCAGGCGAGGTGCAGCTGTTCCGCGACGATGCCTTTGTTGGCCTTGGCGAACTGCCGATGGTGTTGCCGGGCGCCGATGTGCGCATGCCCTTCGGCCAGGACCAGCGCATCCGCATCGTGGTGCGTGACGAGGGCGAAGAATCCGGCAACGTCGGCCTCGTGAATCGCGACCAGGTCAACGAACGCAAGCGACGCTTCGAGATCACCAGTTTCCACGCCACCGCGCTGCCCATCGAAATCATCGATCGCGTTCCCGTGGCGCGCGACGAGGACATCAGGGTGGAAGTCCTCAAGGGCGCAACGCCGCCAATCAGCAGGGATTTCAACGGACACGCAGGTGTCTATCTTTGGCGACTCGCCGGCGAACCGCGCAAGACCGAAACCATTCGCCACTACTACTCGGTCAAGTTCCCGCGGGACAAGGCGTTGGGACAAGCCGAGGGCACGTAGGAACCGCTGCACATTTCCTTGGGAAACCAAGCGGCACCGTGCCCTGACCGCGCTGCAACAACTGGTGAGCGCGTCAGCCTGCTCCGACGCGTAGTCGGGGCACAGGTGCGCGGAGATTTGCAGTAAGAAAGGAACCGTCTGGAGGGGGAATGGAACTCACCCTTCAGAGCCGGCTCGTCGGATGGGTCGGCATGCGGCCGCAACTTGCCCGCCCAGACGGGCTCACAACTGAATGGACTCAGCATGCTCTCCATCCTGGTTTGCCATTCCTATTTCCTGCGTTTCGACCAGAAGCAACAGGAACGCGCCAAACCCTATCCACCGCTGGCCACGCTGCAGGTGGCCTCCATGCTGCGCAAGGCCGGGCACGAGGTGTCGTTGTTCGATGCCATGCTGGCGGAGGATCTGACACGCTTCGAGCGCCAGCTCGACGTACTCAAGCCGCAAGTGGTGCTGCTCTACGAGGACAACTACAACTTCCTCAGCAAGATGTGTCTCGGGCGCATGCGACGCGCCGCCTGCGAAATGCTCACGCTGGCGCGAGCACGCGGCGCGCGGTTGCTGGCCGCCGGCTCTGACGCCTCGGATGCCCCGGAGAAATACCTGGCCGCGGGCGCCCACGCAGTGCTGCACGGCGAAGCACTCGCCACGCTCACGGCGCTGGTGGACAGGCTGGACCACGACATCACACTGGTGGACGGACAATGGGTCGCGGGCCTGCCCGATGTGAGTGTCGCCGGGCCACTCGGACCGCTGCGCTCGCGAGGCGTCGCGAAGTTGCCCGAACCCACCCACGTGGCGCTGCCCGCCTGGGACCTGGTCGACATCGAGAAATATCGGCGCGTGTGGCAGCGTGCGCATGGTTACTTCAGCCTGAACATGGCCGCCTCGCGCGGTTGCTCCTTCCGCTGCAACTGGTGCGCCAAGCCCATCTGGGGCAATCAATACCTGCAACGCCCGGCGCGCGAAGTGGCGGCCGAACTGATCCACCTTCGCAGGCACTATCGACCCGACCATCTCTGGTTCGCCGATGACATCTTCGGATTCAAGGTCAGCTGGGTGAACGAATTCACCGCGGCGCTCGCCGAAGGCGGCGGCGGCGTGCCCTTCACCATCCAGCTGCGCGCCGATCTCGTCGACCACGCGCATGGCCGAGGCGCTGCGCAATGCGGGCTGCCGGGAAGCCTGGATCGGCGCCGAAAGCGGCAGCCAGAAGATCCTCGACGCCATGAACAAGGGCACACGCGTACGCGAGAACATTCACGCGCGGCGCCTGCTGGGCGACGCCGGGATCCGCGTGGGTTACTTCCTGCAGCTCGGCTACCTCGGCGAGGAACTCGAGGACATTCTCGCGACCCGCCGGCTCATCGAGGAGGCGCGTCCCGACGATGTCGGCGTGAGCGTGTCCTATCCATTGCCCGGCACGAAGTTCTACGAGGCCGTAAAGCAGCAACTCGGCGACAAACGCCACTGGCAGGAAAGCAGTGACCTCGAAATGATGTTTGCCGGCACGTACCGCTCGGAGTTCTACCGCGCGGTGCGCAACCTGCTGCACGACCAGGTCACCCACCCCGACTCCCCCGAGGTGACGCGTCGCTGGGATGAGTCTGTGCGCGAACGAAGGCGACTTTCGCCAGCACCCGGAAGACGACCGACGCTCGATCGGCCGCTCGGGGGCCTGCAGTCGGCGACGGCGTTTCGCTGATTCACCCATGACCGACCTGCTGCTCACCCACGGCTACTTCCTGGCCGATGATGAGAAGGAACGGCAGATCATGAAGCCGTATCCGCCGCTCGGCCTGCTCTATCTATCGGCATACCTGAAACGCGCCGGATTCTCGGTGGAGGTCTTCGACAGCACGTTCCGCGAGCGCAACGAGCTCACCGCGCGCTTCGCGGCCACGCCCGGCGGCGTGGTGGGCATCTACACCAATCTCATGACGCGCCGCTCGGTGCTCGAGATCGTGCGTTCGGCGCGCCGACATGGCTGGACCGTGGTGCTCGGCGGTCCCGAGAGTGCCAACTACATCGGGGAATACCTCGATGCCGGCGCCGACGTCATCGTCATCGGCGAAGGTGAACTCACCCTCGCCGACCTCGTCCCGGCGCTGGCGCGCCGTGGCGCGCACCGCCTGCACGCAGTGAACGGCGTGGCGTTTCGCGACGAGACCGGCGCCATCGTGCGCACTGCCGAGCGCGCGCAAAATTCCCGACCTCGACAGCCTGCCGTGGCCGGATCGCGAAGCCATCGACCACCAGCTCTACCTGGACGCCTGGAAGACTCATCACGGCGCCAGCAGCATCAACCTCATCACGGCGCGCGGCTGCCCCTATAAATGCAACTGGTGCTCGCACGCGGTGTACGGCTTCACGCACCGGCGCCGCAGCCCGGTGCAGGTGGCGGACGAGCTGCAGTGGATAGTCGAGCGTTACGCACCCGACCAGGTGTGGTACGCCGACGATGTGTTCACCATCAGTCACCCGTGGCTGATGGCATACAGCGCCGAGCTGCGCCGGCGCGGCATTCATCGTCCGTTCGAGACCATCACGCGCGCCGACCGCCTGCAGAGCGAAGCCGCGGCGGCCGAACTGCGCGCACTCGGGTGTTATCGCATCTGGATCGGCTCGGAGAGCGGCAGCCAGCGCATCCTCGATGCCATGCAACGTGGCGTGAAGGTCGAGCAGGTGCACCGCGCCTGCGAGCTCGCTCACCAGCACGGCATCCAGGTGGGAATGTTCCTCATGTGGGGTTACGAAGGCGAGGAACTTGAAGACATCGAAGCCACGGTGGAACACGTCAAGGTCACCAACCCGGACATCTTCTTCACGACGGTGTCGTATCCGATCAAGGGCACGGGATATTTCGACAAGGTGCGCGACCGCGTGCAGGCGCCAATCGCCTGGGCGGAAGGCTCGGATCGCGACTACGTGATCGCCGGCCGCCACGGCAAGGACTATTACAAGCTCGCCGACCAGTGGCTGCGCAACGCGGTCGAAGCATCGCGGCTGCAGTCCTCGGATCCGGCACGTTCCGCGGAACTGTCGGGCGCCGCGCGCCGCGCCAGTGACGCGCTGCGCGAGTGGAACGCAGCGTGAGCGCCACGCTGCCGGACCTGCCGCCCTTCGGCGTGATCGCCGCGGCCCTGCGCCGCACCACCGAACACCTGGCGCACGAACTCGCGAGTCCCGGGCGCTTCGACGCCCGACTGGAATCCGTTCGAATGGGACGTGGCGCGCGCGGTGTCGTCGATGCAGGGCATCACGGTGCTGCTCAGCCATCGCCTGTGCTGGCAGGGCCCGAAGTCCTGGCAGGATTTCCTCGAGGTGCAGCGCCGCCAGGCGCAGCAACGCGACACCCGCATCGCCTCCATGATCGAACGCATCGACGTGGCCTTGCGCGCAGCCGGTATCTGCGCCGTGGGTCTCAAGGGGACCGCGCTGCGTCGCTTCGGGTTGTATCGCGCCGGCGAACGACCCATGGGCGACATCGATCTGCTGGTGCTTGCCGAGGACAGCGCACGCGCCACGCGTGCACTGCTCAGCCTGGACTACGTGGAGGCTTTCGTCACCCGGCGTCACCGCGTGCTTGCGCCGCGGGACATGCGTGCTGCCGCCAGCCCCGGCGAACATCCCGACAATCCCCTGAAAATCGAGCTGCACGAGACCATCGGTGAATACCTTCCCGTGCAGCGCGTGGACATCAGCGACGGCTTGTTTCCCCGGGAACCCCGCGCGGGACTCAATCCTTATCGCGACGACGCGGAGTTGCTGCGTCACCTGCTGTTGCACGCGGCAAGCAACATGCGGGCACACGCGCTGCGCCAGGTGCAGCTCCATGACATCGCCTTGCTCACACCGCGGCTCGACGCCGCCGCCTGGGACAAACTACTTTCCACGCCGGCTTCGCAGGGCGGCAGCTGGTGGATGTATCCGCCGCTGGAGCTCGCGCTGCGTTATTACGGGGCGCCGGCACCACTCGAGGACTTCGCACGCGCCTGCCCGCGCGTGCTGAGGATGTCTACGCACCATGAAACACTGACCAGCGTGTCCTGGTCGAACCTGCACATCCATGCGTTCCCGGGCATCTGCTGGTCACGCTCACCGCTGGACGCCTTGCGATATGCGCGCCAGAGATTCATGCCCGACCGCACCGCCATTACCGAGCTCGACGTCAAGGTCGCCGCCCAGCCCTCGCTGAACCAGGTTCCGTGGTACGGGTTGGGACACGGGCAACGCATTCTGCGCTGGCTGGTCTCGCGGCCGCCGCGCGTGCAGACCATCGTGTCACTGCGTGGCGCCATCGACGAGGCCGGGAGCCGCCAGTGAACTCGCTGGTCACGGGGAGCGCCTATGTCAAGGCCCTCACCGCGGCCGATGACGACCGCGTGTGTCGCGCCGCGTTCCTGGATCTCGCGCTGCGACTCGAGGCGCCACGCGGAGTGGTGCTCGACTTCGGTTGCGGACCCGGTCTCGATGCGCGCGTCTACGCCGAACACGGATGGCGCGTGTACGCCTTCGACGTCGATGCTTCCATGTGTGCCTACGTGCGCGACAGCTGCGCGCGCGACATCGAAGCGCAGCGAATCCGCGTGGTGGAATGCAGCTACCCGGAGTTCCTCGATTCGTCCGCGGGGCAGTTTCCGCCCATGGATCTCATCACCGCGAACTTTGCGCCGCTCAACCTGGTTCCGGAACCCGCCGTGTTGTTCCGCCGGTTCGCCGCGATGCTGCGGCCCTCGGGACTGGTGCTGGCCAGCGTCCTGAATCCCTTTCATCAAGGCGATTTGCGCTATCCCTGGTGGTGGCGCGGCCTGCCGCAACTGCTGACGCAGGGCCGATACACCGTCCGCGGCGCGCAGGCGCCGATCACGCGCTGGTTGCCGGGCCGCCTGGTGCGCGAAGCCGGCCCGGCATTCGCACTCGATGCGATTCATGCGCCGGCGGCGCATGGACCGGTCGCGGCGCGCCGCGTCGATTTCGCATCACCGTCGGACTGGTCGGCCATTGCAGCAGCGCGCTACCTGTTCCTCACCTTGCGCCGCACGGAGTCGGCATGAAGCTCAGCGCGCTCGCGGCTCCACTGCGTCCGATCGCGCTCTGGTCACCCATCGGGCTCGACTCGTCCCAGTCGCTGATCGACGTGAGCCTCGAAGCCGAAGGCAGCGAACGCGATGTCACGGACCGGCAGGTGGTCCTGTCCCTCGCACCGCTGATGATCGCCGTCGCGCATGCACCAGGGCGCACACATTCGTCGGGGCGCGGCGCGGCGCAGGCTCGCCTGCACTTTCGCGATCGCGCGCGCGGCATCGAACTGGGATCGCTGCAGCTCAGCGCCGCCGGCCGCATCGAAGCTGGTGATACGGCCCTGGATTGTTACTCGGTGGATGCGTCGCGGCACCGCTGCCTGCCGGCGCCATTACGCGCCTGGCAACGCTGGCTGCAAACCCAGCGGCCACGCGACGAACGCGGCGGCTTTTCGATGAACGCGGCGGACGTGCAGCACCTGCTGGTGTTCTACATCTGTCCGCGGCCCGTGGTGCTGGTGTCGGTGGACGACGGCGAATGCCAGAACCTGTTTCCCATGGATCTCGTGGGCACCATCGGTGGCGAACATTTCACGCTGGCACTGCGCAATACCAGCCCGTCGGTGGCGACCCTGCGCAACGCGGGCCGCGCCGTGCTCGCGGATGTGCCGTTGGCGGATCGCGCACTCGCCTATTCACTGGGCGCACACCACCGGCTGAAGAAGATCGACTGGTCGACACTGCCCTGCGCCACGATCCACTCATCGCGATTTGGCTTTCGCGTACCTGCACAGGCGCCGCGAGTGCGCGAGCTCACCATCATTGCCGCGCAGGAACAGGGCTCCCACACCACCTTCCTGTGCCGTGTCACCTCCGAAGAAATCCGCGCCAGCGTGCCACGCCTGTTCCATACCAGCGGGATTCATCGCGCCTGGCGGCGTGGCCACGGCGCAGCACCCTGGCGCGAGCCATCATGAGCACGGTCAACACACGCCAGCTGTTTCTCGCGCTACTGCGCGATCTCGACATCGACCTGGTGTGCGAAGTTGGGTCAATGGATGGCACGGACGCGCTGGCCTTTCGCGCGCGCCTGCCACACGCGCGCATCATCGCGCTCGAGCCGAACCCGGCGAACCTGCGCCACATGCGCGCGGATCAGCGCCTGGCGGCGGCACGCATCGACATAGTGGGTGCGGCCGCGAGCCGTGAGGATGCGCACGCGACCTTCTTCGTGGTCGACGCGGACTACGCTTCGGCCAATGCACGCCGCGGCATGAGTTCGCTGCACCAGCGCGACGCCCGCGCCTATCCAAGCACGGCCGTCGAGGTGCAGACCCTGCGGCTCGACACGCTGCTGGCGCCGGCCATCGCAGCCATGGCCGGTGGCGCGCGCGTCGCCTTGTGGATCGACGCGGAAGGCCATGCCTGTGAAGTGCTCGAGGGCCTGCGCGATGTGGCGCAACACGTGGTCCTGCTGCACGTCGAGCTCGAGAGCCAACCCTGCATTGCGCCGGAGCAGCGTCTGTATCCCGAAGCGCATGCCCTGCTCGAGTCGTGGAAACTGGGCGAAATCGCCGCGGACCAGGCGCACTCGCATCCGCAATTCAATGCGCTGTTCCTGCGCGGCGACCTCGAAGCCGCTTTGCAGCGGCGAGTCGCGCTGCGACTGCGCTGGGCTGCACTGCGTCGCGGACTCATCGACGCGCTGGGTCGCGTGTGTCCTCAATGCCGGCGGCGACTCGGGGAACTGCACCGGCGTGTGTTGCAAAAGCAGGCTCAGCGCAGATTTTCGAAGCACCCCGCCAGCGAATCGGCGACGTAGGCGGCGCCGATCACCGACAGGTGATTGCTGTCGCGGAACAGCGCCTGGCCATCGGACTCGATGCGACAGGACCGCGGCGAGCACAGCGCTGACTTGGGATCGACCAGGGTCACATCGGATTCGCGTGCGAATGCGACCAGTGCGTCATCGGCCGCACGTTGTGGGTCCCGCCAAACGGGATCGAACTGCGTGAGGAACTCCGTGCTGGAGCCGCGCCGACGCAACATGATCAGGCCGTGCGGCACCCGGTGCCGCAGCGCTGGTACATCACGCACCAGGCAGACACGCGGCGCGAGGCTGCCAAGCTCGCGCGTGGTGGCGCGCAGTACATCCGGGAACGTCAACCGCACTCCACTGGCCGCGCCTTCGAACTCGAAGTCCGGATACGCCCAGAAGGCAGCGAGGATCACGACGTCGGGATGGATCTTTGCCACGGCCTCGCGCATTGCGCCATTGCAGCGAGAACATTCGCCCGACGCGCGTCTGACCTGCGCGGCCGGCGGCGATGAAAGCCGCCGTGCCGAGCGTCGGCAGCAATGTAGCGACTCCCGGATGATGCAGGTCACGGCGAAAGAACAGCATGGCGGCGAGGATGGCCATGAGGCCGCCTGCCGCGAGCAACGTTGCGCGCCGCTGCGCCAGTGCGTCCCATGCGCCGTAAGCCAGCACCGCGCCGAGCAGCAGCTCCCAGGCACGCGTGAAGCCAGAATAGAAGTTCGCCACTGGATGCAGCCAGGACCCCGCCACGCAGACCGTCGATGTCCGGGCGATACGGCGTGCGCCCCTGCCCTGCAAGATCGCTCACGCGGTTTCTGGCGCTCCGGTGAGTCGTCCGGTGATTTGCCCCGTGATCTGCAGGTAGATGGATTCGAAGGAACGCGCCGTGTAATCGGCGTCTTCGATCATGGCGCGTGCCAGCGAGGCGCGCCCCAGCGTGCGGCGTCGCTCTTCGTCGGACAGCAGCGAGACCAGTGCGCTCGCCAGGGATTCCGGCTCACCCACGGGCACTGCCAGCGCCGCGCCGGGTGACCACTCGGCGATGTGACCCACGCAGGTGCCCACCGTCGGTATGCCCAGCGTCGCCGCTTCCAGCATGGCCAGCGGACCGGCTTCGTGGCGCGATGACATGACGCAGACATGCGCGCGCGCCATGAGCTCGCGCAACCCGGACTGCGGCAGAAAACCATGAAACGTCACGCGCTGCGCGAGCTGCAATTCGGTGCACAGGCGCTGGGTTTCGCCGTTCAGCGTGTCCTCTCCCACGATGTCGAGATGAAAGTCGTGGCCCCAGCGCACCAGGAGCTCGAGGGCCCGCAGCAGGGTGGGCTGATCCTTCACGCGGTTGAGGCTGGCCACGTGAATGAGCCGCGCTGCCGACCGGGGCGCGCGCGGTTCGGGCTCACGCGCCGGCCAGCGCGCCATGTCCACGCCCAGTGGTATGCGCCGCGCCTCGACGCCGAGGTCCCGCAGTGCTTCGATCATCGGCTCGCTCGCTGCACTCACGACCGCCGCCCGGCGCAACACCAGCGCTTCGCGGCAACGGCCAGGCCAGCTGCGGCGCCCGCCGTAGTGGATGTCAGGCAATCGCGCGAGCTCACCGCCCGCGACGTGCACGGCGTATGGCCGGCGCAGCCATGCGCCACCGATGCAGGCCACAAAGCCGGCGGAGCCGGAAAACAGCGACTGCACCAGGTCGAAAGGCCGACGCCGGTGTTCTGCGACCAACTGGTTCAATGCGCGCACCACGACGGCGCCCGCATTACGAGAAGAGTGGCCCGCGTTGTGAATGGTGGCGCCCGCGAGCTGCCACGTGCCGGGCCGCGACTCCTGGCGCAACGCGAACACATGCAGCTCGTGGCGGCGCGCCAGACGTTCGATCAGCGCCAGGAAAGCCGGAATGACGCGCGTCTCGCCGGAGCGATCCACACCTCCTGGCAGGACCACGGCGATTTTCATGAGTGGCGCGCGGACAGCAGCTCGCGCGCAGGCATCGGCCGCGTCCTCGGGATGTTTGCCGCGCAGCAGCCGATACGCCGGCACGACCCTCGAGGCTGCGGCAGAAATCGGTCCCAGCAAGGCTGGGTGCACGCATACGGCTGCTCGCGCCGCAGCCAGGTCCAATGCCTGCGCCGGGCTCAGCGGCTCCAGCAGCTGCGAGCCGCGCGCCCGGCGCGACGACAACGCGATCACCGCGGCCAGGCGCGGCGCACGCGGCGCCATGCGCATGCTCGAATGGCGCAGGTCGTATTCAAACTTTCGCACGCCGCTCCTGCGGCGGATCACCGGTGAGCGCCGGATGGCGGCCCGCAGCCCCGGATCGCGCACCGCTTCCATGCCGTCAGTTCGCAGGTGCAGGAAATTTGCGCAGCCGGTGGTGCGCAACGTCCGTGGCTCGAGGAACACCGCGTCCTCGGACAGCAGGTCGAACCCCGAGAGCGCGCAACTCAGGAAGGCCGTCGACTTGCCGCTGCCAGTGGGCCCGGTGAGCAGCACCGCGCGTCCATGACTGGCCACCGCGGCGCCGTGCAACGGAACCAGTCCCAGCACCCGCGGCACCAGGGTGTAGATCGCGAACTCCATGAGTTCGTAGCGCAGGTGGTAGGGAAAGGCCAGCATGCCGCGGTCCACGCAAATCAGTGCGCGCCGCTGCTCGGCCGAGACCATCACGAAGTTGTTGGCGTCGATGACGCCGGACAGGAATCCCGCGCCCGAACGCAGCCGCAGGCGCGGCACGTCGTGGCGCGGCGGCACTGTCGTCGGCGCCAGTGACAGCGTGAGATCGATACGCGGCGCCTCGGCGCCGAGCCCATGCGGAGGCAAGGAACCGAAGGCCTCCTCGAAGAGAGCGAGCAGCCTGCGGCTGTTGCTGCGCGCGAATATGCGCACGCCGAGCACGTCGAAGCGCCCGCGATGCTGCATGGCTGCGTGTTCGCCGAAGGGATCCTGATCCAGGCTGGCCATGACTCAGGAGGCTCCTCTGAGGCGCGTGTTGGCGGCGACGCGGCCCGGGTTGCTGGCCGCAGAGACGATACGGCCCTCGCGAAATTCGCAGCGCATGTCGCAGGCGGATGCGATGGCCTCGTGATGCGTGATCACGACGGCGGTACAGACGCCACGCAGCCGGCGCAGCATGACGGCCACCGTCTGCGCCGCTGCGTCGTCCAGCGAACTGGTGGCCTCGTCGAGCACCAGGAATGAAGGCGCGCGATACAGCGCGCGCGCCAGGCCGATCTGCTGTCGCTGTCCGCCACTCAGGCGCGCGCCACGAGTGCCGAGCCGTTCGTCGTAGCGCCGCGGAAGTTTGTCGATGAACTCCTGCGCGCCGGCGCGGCGCACGGCTTCGAGCAGGCGCGGCTCGTCGATCGACGCCGGCTCCACGCCGAGCGCGATGTTCTCGCGCACCGTGGCATCGAGGATGAAGATCTGTTGCGGCACGTAGGCCACGCAGGACTGCCACGATGGCGCGGTTCGACGCGCCGAGTGGCTCACCGTCGATCTCGATGTCGCCCGGATTGCGGCGTGAGCAGGCCCACCAGCAGGTCGGCAGTCGTGGTCTTGCCCGAGCCATTGGGACCGACGAAGGCGACGGCACTGCCCGCCGCGATGCGCAGCGATACCGAATTCACGGCCGGCGGGCTTTCGTCGTCATACGCGAAGCTCACGTCGATGAGCTCGACGGATTCGCGCGGCCACCCGGCCGGAGTACGCCGCGGCACCGGCGGCAACGCGGGCGTATCCAGCGCCAGGTCGGCGGCCACTTCGTCGAAGGCATGCTGGTTGGCGCGCACCGTCACGAAGCTGAAGTAGCTCTGCTGGATCGCCGGCAACAGCCGGTATCCGGCCACGGCGATGAAGGTGAGCTCGCCCAGCCATGCGGCCGTCGATGAGCGTCCGCCGAGAATCAGCGCAGCAGCGATCAGGGCCACCGCGGCGAGGCACTCGAGCAGGTAGCGAGGCGCGAGTCCAATGAGCTGCGTGTTGGACGCGGCCTGCGAGATCGAGGCGCTCGCGGACGCGAAGCGGCGCGTGAACGGCGCCTGTCCCTGCGACACGAGCAGATCCTTGATGCCGGCCAGCGCCTGCTCCACCACGGCGACACGTTCCGCGCCGGCCTGGGTCTGCGCCCGGCCGTTGGCCAGCAGCCGGCGACGCGCCGCGGCGTACACCAGCGCATAACTCACACCGAACAGCAGCAGGCCGCCCAGGGCCACGCGCACGTTGATCAGCGCGATCGACACGACGATCAACACGATCATGAGCAGGTTGCTCACGAACACGAACCCGCTCTGCAGCAGTCCGGTGACCCGATCGGACTGGTACAACACGCGGCTGGTGAGCGTCGCGCCGGCCTGGCGCGCATGGAACAGGTAGTCGCGCCCGAGGTAGTGCGTGAAGAGCCTGAGTCGCAGCCGGTCGCCGACCCGCCAGGCGAAGCGGCTCATCGCCACGGTGCCGGCGAGATTCACCACCGAGCTCACCAGCAGCAGCGCAATGAATCCGCAACCCAGCAACAGCGTGAACTGCTGGTGGCCGCCGATTTCGAAACGCGCCTGCAGCCAGCGCAGTGCGGCGTTGCGCTCGATGAGGCCGGGATCGCCGAGCACCGCGAAGAACGGCATGACGGCGGCGATGCCGGCAACCGTACTCAGCGCCATCAGCAGGCCGAGCAGCTGCAGGCCCGCACAATGCCGGCGTTCGCGCGGCGTCAGCAGTCGCCAGGCCTGCGCCAGCACGTTCATGAGCGGCCCGCCGCGCGTTCGCGCACCGGCGGCGCGCTCAGCAATACATGCGCCGCGTCGATCCACCAGCGTGTGTACCGCCATCCGTCGCGCAGCGATCGGCGCAGCGAAGCGAGCGCGGCACGCTGATCGCCGGCGCGGGCGCGCAGGCGCGCCATGCGCCCGTCGTGCAGGGCACGAATGCGCCGCAGTTCGGCGCGCGCCGCCGCGGAAACCGGCGCGCGCCAGGCGCGCTCGAGAAAGGTCGCACGGCACTCCGCCGCGGCGAGCTCGTCGCGTCCGGAATAGTGTTCGTCGTGGCGCCGTACCTTCACCAGCGGCCGCGGGACCACCGCCACTTCGGAAAGACAGGCGAGCCGCAGCCACAGATCGTGGTCTTCGAACAGCCTCAGCCGTTCGTCGAAGAAGCCTGCTTTCTCGAGGAGCTCCCGCTCCACCAGCACGGTGGGCAGCGCCGTGTGCGCGCGCAGGCAGGCCACGGCATCGCGGATATCGCCGTCGTGGCTGCGCCAGGCGCTGATGTGTCCCGGCGCGATGGGCGCGCCGCGCGAATCGATGTGCTGGCAAGCGGTGTAACACCAGCGCGCGCCCGGAGTGGCAGCGAGCGCCGCGAGCTGGCTGGACAACTTGTCCGGCAACCACACATCGTCCGAGTCCTGGAAGGCCACGTAGCGGCCGCGTGCCGCGCGCAAGGCGGCGTTGCGCACCGCGCCCGGAATCCCGAGATGCGGCAGCCACATCACGCGCACCCGCGGATCACTTTCCCAGGTGCGCAGAACCCGGCGCGCAGCCTCGCCCGAACCATCGTCGGCGATGATCAGTTCGAGATCTTCAGTGCTCTGCTTGAGCACCGAATCGATGGACGGGCCGAGGAAATGCGCACGATCACAGGTGGCCATGACCACGGACACCAGCGGTTGACGAACGGCGCGCATGTCAGGCCGCCGTCGACCACGTGGGCGCCACCGCGAATGCGTTCGTAGGCATCGGCAAAACGTCGGCCGATGGCGGTGTGCGACAGATGCGCGTCGAAGAACGCACGCACCCGATCACGCACTCCGGGCTGCAGCGAATACGCCGCGCGTTGCAATGCATCGGCACAGGCGTGCGCGTCGCCGCAGGGAAACAGCGTGCCCACCGCGCCGTTGCCGGTGAGCACGCGCAGCGAGGGAATTGCGGACACCACGGGAGTGAGCCCCGTCGCCAGGGCTTCGATGAGCGAGAAGCTGCTGCCTTCACGATGACTGCCCAGCACGAACAGGTCGGCGGCGCGCATCAGCGTCTCGACCTGCTCATGGGGCACGCGGCCGAGCAGGTGCACGCACGCGCGCAGTTCCACTTCGCGCGCGATGCGTGCTTCGACTGCCTGGTGCAGGGGCGCCGACCCGAAGCAGAACCAGATCTGCAGTCCTGGCAGCCTGCGGCGCGCGATGCTCACGGCCTCGAGGATCGTCAGCGGATCCTTGTTGGCATTGAGATGACCCACCCACAGCACCGCCGGATCGCCGTGGATTCCGCAGATGGCCCGCGCCGCGGCCTGGTCGCCCGGCTGGAACGAACTGGTGGACTCGGGAATTTCGAAGACTTCGACGTGCGGCCCGAGGAGTCCTGCGCCGCGAAACGGCTCGGCCTGTGCCCGCGCGCAGAACGACACGCCGGTGCATTTGTCCAGCGACCGGCGCATCGCGCCACGTCGCCAGAAGCGCGGCACCCGATCGGCGTGGTCCTGCAACAGGATGGGAAGCTCCGGCGACAAGGTGCGCAGGTCGAGCACTTCGCGCGGAAAGCCAAGCCCGTGTACGTGCACCACGTCGGGCGCCAGCTGGGCCAGCAGCCGCGTGAAGGCGCGCGTGCGGGTGAGCGGCGTGCGGGGCGACGCCGGCGGGATGAAATGAAAATCGATGCCGCGATCGGTGAGCGTCGCCTGGGTCGCGCAGGCCTGCACGACGCTGATGTTCGCGCCGCCCGCAGCCGCCGCGACGGCGACGTCGCTGAGCCCCTGCCAGTGGCGCAGGATGTCGCGCGGCGAGCGGCGCCAGTCGAGGAAAAAGTTGAGTTGCAGCGCGTGCACGGTGATCAGATGCTGGTGACGCGGGGATCGAGCAGGCCGATGAGGTTCTGCGAGGCGTGCAGCTCCCAGGGCCGGTCGTAGCGGCGCAGCGAATAACGCCAGCCCGCGAGTGTGCGCAGCGCCGTCTTGGCCCAGGCGGGCGAGCGCGTGTCCTGCACCGTCGGGAATCGGCAGCGCAACACGGTGACGAAGTCGAGCACGCGTTTGCGCAGCCGGTCGCTCATCCACGGCGCATCGGCATGACAGGCATAGTCGACCCAGCGCCGCTCGGTCCACTCCTCCGGTGTGCGCGGAAATTCCAGCGCCCTGCCGTGCACGTCGCGCAGCGGCGTCAGCGCCAGGCGCGCGGCGTCGGGGACGCTGCCCGGCGGCAGCGGCGTGTAGATGTACACGATGATCTCGGCCTGCGGATTCACCCGCTTCACCTGGCGGATGAAGTCGAAGGTGCGCTCGGTTTCTCCTTCGGGGTCCTCGGGCGGCGCCACCATGAACGACAACTCGGGAATCACGCCATGGCGGCGGCACAGCTCGGCCACTTCCAGCGTCTGGTCGGAGCGCGTGCCCTTGCGAATGGAGCGCAGTAGTTTGTCGTTGGGCGTCTCGGCGCCGATGTAGGCCATGCGCAGGCGGCTCTTGCGCACCAGGCGCCAGGATTCCTCGGACAGGTTCACCAGCGCGTCGGCGCGCGCATAACACCACCACGGCAGTTCGTGGCGCGCCAGCACTTCGAGCAGCGGCACCATGTCGACTTCACGATCGAAGAAATTGTGATCGTAGAACTGGATCGAGTCGGCGCCGATGACGCGCCTGAGATAGCCGAGCTCGTCATCGAGGCGCTGCGCCGGCGGCAGCGCCGTGCCACCGCGAAACATGGCGGCGACTCCGCAGAATGTGCAGCGGAAGCGGCAGCCCAGCGCGGCCTGGTGCGCGGCGGTGCGTGCGCCGAGAAAGGTTTTCACCAGGTAGTCGCGCGGCTCGGGCAACAGGTCGTAACGCAGCCGCGGTGCGACGTGACGCGCGCTGAACAGACGCTCGGCAGTGCGTACCACGCGCCCGTCGCGGCGGAATGCGAGGCCCCCGATGGCGTCGAGCGCGGGACTGCGCGTGCGCAGCGCTGCGAGCAATTCACGCAGGGTCTCCTCGCCCTGTCCGCGCACCACGTAGTCCACGTAGTCACTGTTGAGCGCCACGTCGGGATACAGGGTCGGAAAATAACCGCCCCAGACGATGGGCAGATCGGGGCGCGCGGCCCGCAAGGCGCGCGACATCTCGATGGCGGTGGCGACCTGCGGTCCGCCCATCACCGTGATGCCGGCCGCGGCGAATTTTCCGCTGGCAGCCGCCGCGGCAGCCGTGGCGACGGCGTTGCGATCCAGGTTGCCGTCGATGAGCGTCGATTCGAACTGCGGCTCGAGCGCTGCCGCCATGGTCATGATGGACAATGGGAATCGCGCCCGCGAGCGTTGCGTGATCGTCCGGGTTGATCAACAGCACCTGGCCGGCGTGACTCATGCGCCAGCTCCCGCGGCCGGCGCCTGCACTTCGAGCACGGTGACGCGCTCGTTGATGAAGCGGCGCGTGGCAAAAGGCGCCAGCGAGTAGCCGCAGCGCGCCAGCTCCTCGACGAACGACGCGCAGGCATCGCCCCAGGTCGACAGCAATAGATAGGCGCGCCCCGCCGGCGCCAGGTGTCCTTCCAGGCCCGCGGCGAAACGCGCCGCGACATCGACGGATCGCCAGGCATGGTCCTGCGCGCTGTCCGGCGCGCCGGCAATGAATGGCGGATTGAAAAAGATCGTGTCGAAGCGCTGGCCGGATACCGGGTCAAACAGGTCGCCGTGCCTGCAATCGATGCGCAACCCGTTCAATTGCGCGTTGAGTTCCGCGCAACGCACCGCCGCGCGGTTGATGTCGACCGCGACCACGCGACGCGCGTGCCGCGCCGCGAACACCGCGCACACGCCGGAGCCGGTACCGAGATCCAGCACATCGGCGCCGGCGCCGAGCTGCCTGCCGGCGATGACGGAGGCGAAGAATGCACCGGTTCTCAACAGGCGCGGATTGAACACCGTCGGCAGCACCAGCAGCGGAGTGCCGTGCACGTGCTCGAGGCGCACGCGCTGACGATGTGCGCCGGCCATGCGGTAACCAAACCCGATGACGCCGCCGAGCCCGGATCTGACCAGGCCCTGTTCGCGCGTGCCCAGCAGGCGCGTGGCCAGCAGTCGTGACTCAGACGCTGGCATGCGCCCTCCGCGGCAGGCGCAACGACGCCAGCTCCGCCGGCTCGCAGTCGCCGATACATTGAACACACGCAGCGTTGACACTCGGCGCGTTCGCCGGCGCGAATCGCGCGCCGCAGTTCGACCATGGATGCAGCGGACAACGCCGCGGAAAGCGGCTGGCCGCGCGAGGTATCCGGTCCGGGAATGAAGAAGCAGGGAGACACGCGGCCGTCGACACCGACCACGGCCGAGAACTCGGGCGCGTTGCAACGCACCGGCGGGAACGATCCCTGGCCGCAAAGCGCGGCGAAATAGTCGCGCAGGCCGGCGAGCCGGGCTGGCGATTCGGCGATGAACCGGGAGTGGAAGTCCGCGGCGTGCCTGGTTTCCAGCAGCGTGAGCAGACGCTCGAACTCCGCGATGTCGGCGGGCGCGAGCGCCAGCCCCTGCGAGAAGTCATCGAGGCGCGCGAAGGCATGCGGATTGGAAACGTCCACGGCCAGGAACGACACCTGGCTCACGCCGAGCTCGTGCGCCAGCGTCACGAACCGCGGCAGTTCGCGATAGTTGGCCCGCTGCAGCGTGACACGCAGGCCCACCGTGGCGCCCTCCGCCACCGCGGCGCGAACGCCTTCGCAGACCTTGTCGAAGGCGTCCAGTCCGCGGATCGCGGCGTAAGTCTCGGCGCAGGTGCCATCCAGCGACACGGTGATCGACTGGAACAGCGGCGCTGCGCGGCGCGCATGTTTGGCCAGCGAGAGCCCGGAGGTCAGCAGCCACAATTCCAGGCCGGCGTCACGCAGCAGCCCGGCGATCATGGGCCACTCGGGGTGCAACAGCGGCTCGCCGCCGGAAATGAGCGCGGTGCGGGTGCCGAGCGACTCGAGCTCGGGCAGCAGCCGCTGCACCGACTCGAGCGTGACGTCGCGGCGGCCATGCTTCCAGTAGTCGCAGGTCACGCAGCGCGAATTGCAGCGCTCGGTGAGATACAGCGTCACCAGTGGCAGCCCGTGCTTCATGCGACCTGCCTCGTCGCCTCGAAGCAGTAGTGATCGGCGAATGCGGCGCCGGCGCGCAGGCGTTGCAGTGCCTGCTCGGCGCGTGTGAGTGTCGCCAACAGGCGTGGCGTACGCTCGAACAGCGGCGCGGCGTAACTGCCCGGCAAAATCAGTCCCAGCGGTGTCGCGACGCGCGGCGTGAAATGCGGCTGCAAGGCGCGCGCCAGGATTGCCGGCGTCGGATAACTCACCCGCAGGCCGCGCCATGCCACGCCACCACGGCGCAGCCGGCGGAAGGCGGTACTTGCATCGCCATGCGCCAGGTACCAGGCCCATTCCCACGGGACGTAGCGGCCCATCAACACCCACGCGAGGGGCGCGCCCGGACGCAGCAGCGGTGCGAGCTCACGCGCCAGCGTCACCAGGTCCGGCGCGCAATTGATGGCGCCGAAGTTCGAATAGACGCCGTCGAATTTCTCGCCGGCCAGTTCCACGCCCAGCCGTTCCATGGGCGCCCAGAGAAATCGGATGTGCTGCGCGCAGCCGGCGCGGTCGGCCTTGCGACTGGCCATGCGCACCATCTGCAGCGACGCGTCGGTGGCCACCACGCGATGCCCGAGCCTCGCCAGGTGAATGGCGTCCTCGCCGGTACCGCAGCCGATGTCGAGCAGGGACTCGCGTCCTGCGAAGGCGGGTTCGAAGCGCTGCCAGCTCATCTGCCGCAGCACCGAGCCGAGAGCCGTCGCCGTGAACTGCGCGTCGTAGCGCTGGGCCAGTCCGTCGAAAGCCGCCGCGTCGATGAAATCGCTCATCTACTCCCCTGCGCCAGCACGGCCGTTAAGCGTGGGCCTCGCACACGGTCAACGTCTGGATGTGATGGAAATCCTCACGATCCAGGCAGTAGTCGGCCGAGGCGGGATCGGTGTTATGACACAGTGCCCGCCATTCGCCGTCTGTCAGGAACGGCCGCAGGCGATCGCCCCAGGTGCCGCGGAATATGGCTTCCTCGAAATAGGCGCGGTCCGCTTCGGTCAGCGGCTGGGTGCGCTCGACGGTAATGGTGTTCACGCGCCCGACGCGTAACCCAGCGCGCTGCAACAATCCGATCAGCCCGCGAATTCGCGCGGTGTCCTCGACCCTGAGGCCATAACGCTCGCGGTAGTACTCGTGGCAGGCGCGGCGCACGGCGTCGTCCAGCGGCGCGTCCCACGCGAAGAACATCTCCGGCAGGAAGCCGCTCTGCGCCAGCACCACGCGTCCCGCCGGCCGCAGCGCCGCGCGCATGGCCTCGAGCGCCGCCACGGGATCCGACAGGTGATTGATGGTGTTGCAGCTCCAGACAAGATCGAAGGTCGCGTCACGAAAGCAGAGTTTGGCCGCGTCGGCCTGCACCAGCCCGATGCCGCCCGCGCCGCTCGCCGCGTGCAGGTGTGGCAGCGACAGGTCCACGCCCACGACTTGCGCTTCGCTGCCGAGCAGGTTCGCCACCATGCGCGTCGCGATGCCCACGCCGCAGCCGACGTCCAGCACCCGCGCGTGCGGCGCCAGCCCGAGCTCCGCGAAGACACTGCGCAGCTCCGGCGCTATGAACCTTGCGAACTGCTCGAGCTTGCCGGCATACGAGCGGTACGGAGCGTCTGCCAATGGTCGCGACGAAGCCATCTAGAAGAAGCCATGCAACTGCAGGAACGCCTGCTTGCGATTCTGGTTGTCGTTCTGCGGGATGCCGTCGTACACGCGCACGCCGGCGCGCAACTGCACGAACTGGATCGGCGACCACTCGTAGAGCAGGCTGGTGCGCGTCTGCTCGTCCTCGTCGAGGTCATCGTTGGGCTCGAGCCACTCGTAGGTGAGCTTGAGGTTGTGTCCCTGCACTGATCTTCCAGTCCGCCTCGGTCAGCGTGGCCATGAGCTTGCCGTCGCCGATGCTCTCGTCGTCGAAGTAGTCCACCTCGCCTAACAAGGTGACGGGGCCGAGGTTGAAGGCGCCGAACACGCCGGCGCCGGTGCGGGTGCCGAGATCGGTGTCGTTGTAGAGCAGGCTCGCGCCGGCACGCCAGCGCGACCGCACGAATTCCGCGCGCGTCGTCACCTGCTTGCCCGAGTCGACCTCGGTGCCGCCGCCCGCGCCGTTACTGATGGCAATCTGCGCGGTCCAGCTGGCGGACTCGAAGCCGAATTCAGCGCCCTCGTCGGGGGCCTGCATGTTGATGCCCGAGAGCGAGCGCACGAACGCGCCGTCATCCTCGAGGCGGTAGCCGAAAGGCAGGTACATGCGCCCCGCCTTCACGTACATGGAATTTTCCTTGATCCAGTAGCGCACGTTGGCTTCCAGGTTGGTGGAATTGCCGGGCGCGAACCGCTGGTCGAGATACACCGAGAGCCGGTTCGGGATCACGCCGAAGTCGAAATAGGCGCGCGCCTCCTCCACGTCGAAATCGTTGGTGGCATCCTGGTGCGGCACTTCTTCCCAGTTGTAGTTGGCGCGCGCATTGCCGCCCACCGAGAGGAATTTCATGACCTGGCCGGTCCACAGGTCTTCTTCTGCGCCAATGCGTTTCTGCGCCAGCACCGTCTGCGCGAAAGTATTGCCGTAGACATTGCGCATGCCGCCGCCCGTCGGGTTGACATGGCACTGCCCGCACTTGATGCCCATCTGCGCCGCGAGGTAGGGCTCGGCATTTACCTGGCTGCTGAGCAGCAGTACCGCGACCGCCATCCATGCGGACCAGTGACTTCCTGGAAATCATCGTGACGCTCCTGCGCTGACGTCGAAGGACATGAGGTAATCACCACCCGCGACACCGTCGGCGTCGCCGTCGAGCACATGGCCCGCGTTGTCGGCCAGTGCCACCGCGCCTTCGCCGCGCACCGTGAGCTGGTAGGTGCCTGCGGCGAGGCCCTGCGCCAGCGAGAGTTCCACGACATTGGGGCGACCCGCGGCACGCTGCGCGGCCGTAATCGCCACGGGCTGATCGAATCCATCGCGCAGTTCGAAGGTGCCGCTGCCCGCGAGCGCGGCGTCCACCTGGCCGCTGAAGATCACGATGAGTTTGCCCACGCCTGCGGGCGCGACTTCGCCGGCCGCCGGGATGCTGCTGCCCACGGTGAGGTTGTCGGAAGCCACGCTGGCCGGCGGCGCGCCTGCGGCGATCCAGCTGCGGATCAGGTCGATGCGATCCTGCGGCAACGCTGCCTGGCCGAGTGGCATGCGCCCGCCGACCGCCGCAGTTCCCTGGATCTTCTGCACGATGTAGCTCTGGTCCGGATTGCCCGGATTCACGCGCAGCAGAGTTCGGCACTTCCGCGCTCGCGACATTCACGAGCATGGCGTAACTGTTGGCGGCATCGAGCCGCAGTCCCTGCGGCGCATTGGTGCCGATATGGCATTGCGCGCAGATCGGCGAGAAAACCGTGTCCTGGATTTCCTGGAAGTCGGAATCGACTGGCGGATTGATCGGAATTGGCTGACCGTTCTGGTCCAGCCCTTCGCCGTTTCCGGCGGTGCATCCGGCTAGATATCAATAACAGCGGCATCAATGGAGACAGCAAAAATCCTTTTGCTGCCAGAAAGTTAGTCTTATCCATAGACATGCCGGCACTCCCCGCTTCCATTGCGTGACAGGCATTGGTAACGCCCAGGTGGCGACGAGGTTCCGCTGGCTGCGAAATACTCCCGCGCACTCTCGGCTAGACTCTCGCGCCGGATTGTCAGCAAACGCCCTCGCAAGGACTTCTCATGCATCACAAGTCGCGTCGCCAGTTCCTCACCAATTCCGCCGCGCTCGCCGCCATATCGTTGACGGGTGTCGCGGGCAATGCGATCGCGCAGGCGCCGGGGCGCAAGCTTGGCGTTGCGTTGTGCGGACTCGGGAGCCTGTCGACCAACCAGATCGCTCCGGCGCTCCTCAAGACGCGCAATTGCCGGCTGGCGGGCATCGTGACCGGCACGCCCTCCAAGGCCGAAGAATGGAAGAAGAAGTACGGCCTCCCGGACAAGAGCGTCTACGACTACCAGACCATGCATCGCATGGCCGACAACAAGGACATCGATATCGTCTACGTGGTCACGCCGAACGCGCTGCACCTGGAACACGCGCTCGCGGCCGCGGCCGCCGGCAAACACGTGTTCTGCGAGAAGCCGCTGGAGATCACGGTCGAACGCTGCCAGCAGATGGTCGACGCGGTCAAGAAGGCCGGCAAGATGCTAGGCGTGGCATATCGCTGCCAGTTCGAACCCAACAACCTCGAATGCGTGCGCCTGGCAAGGGAGAAGGTGCTCGGCGACGTGAAGATCATCGACGCCAACTTCGGCTTCGCCATGGGTGATCCCAACCAGTGGCGGCTCAAGCGCGACCTGGCGGGTGGCGGCGCGCTCATGGACGTCGGCATCTACTGCCTGCAGACCACGCGCATGCTCACCGGCGAAGATCCGATCTGGATCAACGCCGCCGAGGTCAAGACCGACGCCGTCAAGTTCCGTGAAGTCGACGAAACCATCCTGTGGCAGACCAAGTTCCCCTCGGGCGTGGTCGCCAATTGCGTGAGCACCTACTCGGCCAACGGCCTGCAGGGATTTCGCGCCGCGACCACCCGCGGCTGGTTCGGTCTCGACCCGGCGTATTACTACGGCGGCATTCGCGGCCGGCGCAGCGACAACACCGAGATCAACATTCCGAGCGGCCGACCAGTTCGCGCTCGAGCTCGAAGACTTCGCCGACTGCATCATCAACAAGAAGCCGACGCGGGTGCCCGGCGAGATGGGCGTGCAGGACGTGAAGTACCTGATGGCCATCTACGAGTCGATCAAGAAGGGCCGCCCCGTCAGCCTGGCGTAAATGGGGACATTCCTATTTTCGGAAAATGGGGACATTCCTGATTTGCGAGTATCCAGTCGCGCCTTAAGAATTCCCGCGCCTGCAAAAGGGGACGTGCCTCCTTCGAGGCGCGTCCCCTTTTGCAAGCAAATCAGGAATGTCCCCATTTTCCGAAAATAGGAATGTCCCCATTACTGCACGGGGACTTCGAACGGTCCGACCGGCAATCCTTCGGTATCGAAGAGATTGCACAGCGGCGCGTCGGCCCAGCAGAAGCGCACGCGCGTCGCCTTTTCCGGCGCGGGATCCTCGAGGCTGACGACGCCGCCTTCACCGAGCTGCGCGCGCACGAAGTGGCAGCTGGCCTGCGCTTCGCCGCACAGCTCGAAGCCGGCGGGATCCTTCGCAGCCGATCACGACCAGCCGGCCGTCGAAGTCGCCGAGCGTCACCTCCACGCCGGAAGTCGTGCGCCGCACTGACTTCGGCTGCGCGCCCCGAGGCGGACAGCTTCTCGCCGAACACCACGTGCCGCGCGGCGCGCGCCAGGCGCTTGCCCACGTCCTGCTTGTTGGTGGGATGAATGTCGTCGCGATTGCCGATGTCGATGGTCACCGCGAGTCCCGCATTGCCATCCTCGAGCACCGCGCGCCGCTGCGCGTCGCGCAGCCGCGCCCAGCCACTATCCACCGGCGTGGTCGCGAGCGCATTCCAGTTGGCGAGCTGCACCACGAAGAACGGCAGCGGAAAGTCGAACTGCCGGCGCCAGTCCGTGAACAACATCTGCAGCTGCGCCTGGTAACGCTTCGCGTCGTCGAGTCCGGCATTGGCCTCGCCCTGGTACCACGCCACGCCGCGCAGCCCGAACTTGCCCAATGGCGCAATCATGGCGTTGTAGAGAATGTTGATGCCCGCGTACGGTTCCCACGGCGCGCGCGGCATGGATGAAAGCCCTGGCGGCGGCAGCTGGTATTCCCAGCCGCTGAGCGGCGCCAGGCTGCCGTCGTCGAAACGAATGCCGCGCCGCTTGCTCTGGCCGTGCATGCCGCCGCTGCCCCACATGTCGAAGACGTTCACCACGACGACGTTTTCGCCGGCCTTGAGCAGCTTCGCCGGAATCCGGTACACGCGTTCGTCTTCGCCCTCGCCACTGCCGATGGGCTTGCCGTTGATCCACACGAGATCGACATCGTCGATGACTTCGAGCGACACGGACGCCGCCTGCTTCGCCTGCGCGGCGCTGAGCTTCACGCGCGCGCGATACCACATCATGCCGTCGTACCCGGCCAGCTCCGGGACGCCCCAGTTCTCCCACTGCGTGAGCTCGGCCGGCGCGGGCTTCCATTCTCCGGTCGATGCACGACCCACCGCCCAGGGCTGCGTGCCGCCAGTCGCCGGCTTGTGCGGTCCACCACTTCTGCCACTGCTCACCCCAGTGAGCCGACGCGATGTTCGGCTGACGGTCGTACGTGGCCAGCAGGTCCAGCTTGGCATCGTTGCCGCCGAGCTGACGCAGCGCCTGCTCGGACAGCCAGGTCTCGATGCGCGTGCCACCCCAGGATGAACTGATGAGGCCTTGCGGCACCAGCGTGGTCTTCTGCAATTCGCGCGCGAAGTAATAACAGACCGCCGAAAAATCCTGCGTGGTCGACGGACCGGCGACTTTCCATTCCGGCGGTTGCCGCAGGTCCGCATCGGGTACCGGCGCGACGTCGCGTGCAATGGTCACGTGGCGGATCTTGTCATTGGCAGAGTGCTGTACTTCGGAATCCGCGTTGATGGTGTTGCGCACCGCCCATTCCATGTTGGACTGCCCGGAGCACAACCACACATCGCCGACCAGCACATCGTCCACCTGCTGCTGGCGTGTCGGCGTGCGCGCGACGATTTGATAGGGTCCGCCGGCACGGAACGACGGCAGTGACGCGGCCCAGCGGCCCGCGGCATCCGCCTGTGTCTTGCGCGAGGCGCCGCCCATCGTCACCAGCACCTGTTCGTCCGGCATTCGCCCGTCCCCAGACCTCGATGGGACGGTCACGCTGCACGCACCATGTGTTCGGCGAAGATGCCCGCCAGCAGCGGCTCGTCAGCCGCAAGCGCGGTGCACGCGCACAGGCCGGCAAGCACGATTGCGGACTGCACCAGTCGCCTGGCCAGGAAAGGCTGCATCATTGCGTGACTCCGTCTAACTAATTGACCGCGATCCCGAAGGGCCCGACCGGTAACCCGGCCGAATCGTACAGGTTGCACGGCGGGCTGTCCGCCGCGGCGCCGTTCGCTGTAACATTCCCTCTCCTCATATGAACGCACAAATACTCGTACGGCACGGCGTCGATCTCAAGACGTTTCGCGAAGAGATCCTGCCCGCGGGACGGCCGGTGGTGCTCAAGGACCTGGTGAAGGACTGGCCCGCGGTGCGCGCCGGCCGCGACTCGCCGCGCGCACTCGCCGACTACCTGCGTGGCTTCGACCGCGGCAAACAAGTCGCGGTGCTCGAAGGACCGCCGTCGATTCGCGGCCATTTCTTCTATCGCGACGACATGCGCGGCATGAACTTCGAACGACGGCCGGCCACCATCAGCGCCACCATCGAACGGCTGCTGGCGCAGGCCGGTGATCCGAATCCGCCCGCGCTCTACATCGAGTCGACGCCCACGCCCGAGTACCTGCCGCCTTTCGCGGGCGAGAACGCCAACCCGCTGCTGCCACCCGCCGTCACACCGCGCATCTGGCTGGGCAACACGCTGGTGGTGCAGACGCATTTCGATCTGTCGAGCAACATTGCCTGCGTGGTCGGCGGCCGGCGGCGCTTCACGCTGTTTCCGCCCGAGCAGCTGCCGAATCTCTATGTCGGTCCGATCGAGTTCACCATCTCGGGGCCGCCGATCAGCATGGTGCCGCTCAGGAATCCGGACCTGGCGCGTTTTCCGCGCTTCGCCGAGGCGCTGGCCGCATCGCAGGTCGCTGAGCTCACGCCGGGCGACGCGATCTTCATTCCTTATGGCTGGTGGCATCACGTCGAGGCGCTGGAGCCATTCAACGTGCTCGCAAACTACTGGTGGAACGATGCGCGCCAGGTGGGCTCACCCTTCGATTGCATGCTGCACGCCATCCTGACACTGCGCGATCTGCCGCCCGAGCAGCGCGCGGTGTGGCACACGTTGTTCGAGCACTATGTGTTCAGCTCGGGCGAAGAATCCATGGGGCACCTGCCACGCGAGCAGCGCGGCATGCTGGGCCCACCCTCGCCCGAGCGCGCACAGGCCATCCGCGCCATCCTCGCGCGCGCCTTCTCGCGTTAAATGGGGACATTCCTATTTTCCGTTCAGCGAAGCGCGGCTAGCGAGTCACCTGGCGGTCGGGAAAATAGGAATGTCCCCATTTAACTTGTCGGTCGGCGCGCGGGTGGGCAAGATCGCCCAGAGATTTACGAGGGACCGGACCATGGGGCAGCTTCGTGCCGTATCCACCGCCACATTGATGGCATTCCTCGTCGCCTGTGGCGGCGGCGGTGATGGCAGCGGCTCGTTTCCACCGCCGTCTGGTGGCGGCGGTCGGCGGTGGCGGTGGCGGACTTCCGCCACCCTCGAGTGCGCCCGCGCTCAAGACCACCCTCGCCGCGCGTTACGGCGTGGTGGATTTCCCCGTCGGCGCCGCCATCGAGCCGGCAGCCACGACGACCGCGCTCGAACGCGACATCCTGCTGAAACACTTCAGCAGCATCACGGCCGAAAACGCCATGAAGCCGGACACGGTGTGGCCCAACAAGGCCGGTACCGGCGGCGCAACTTCGGAACCCGCGGACACACCCAACTTCGTGCCCGGCGACACGCTGGCGGCATTCGCCTTCAACAACGGCATGCAGCTGCGCGGCCACACGCTGCTGTGGCACCAGACGGTGCCCACTGGTTCTTCGCCGGCGATCCGGTCGGCGATCCCGTCAACTACCGCATCAACGTGCAGCAGCGGCTGCGCGATTACATCTATGCCGTGGTCCAGCACTTTCCCGAATGTGTACGCCTGGGACGTGGTCAACGAAGTGGCCAGCGACACGCCGAACGCCGCCAATCCCGTATCGCACCAACAGCCCCTGGTACCTCGCCTACGGCGTGGGCGGCGGCGATCCGCCCGAATACGTGCGTGACGCCTTCCTGTTCGCCACGCCAGGCGCGCAACCATGGCTGGCCGCAACAGCTCCAACATGAAGCTGATGCTGAACGACTACAACACCGAGCTGGCCGGCAAGCGCGCCAACGTCCTGCGCATCGTGCAGGACGTCATCGACGCCGGCATCGCCGACATCGACGGTGTCGGGCCACCAGTTCCACCTGCAGCTCAACGCCGATGTCACCCAGGTGACGGCGGCGTTCCAGGCGGTCGAAGCGCTGTCGACGACCCTGGTCAACCACGTGACCGAGCTCGACGTGTCTATCTACCTGGATCCGGCCGACTGCTTCTCGGCCGCGCACCATTCCGCCCTGCATGGCCGACTACGGCGCCAACCCGCCGGCGACCGTGTCGACGCAGCAGGCCACGCTGTACCGCCGCTGTTCACGGCCTTCAATCGGCCCAGCGTCACATCGGTCACCACCTGGGGCGTGGCGGACAATCACACCTGGCTCAACACCTTTCCGGTGACCCGCACCAATCGCCCACTGCTGTTCGATACCGTCGGCGATCCGAAGGCGGCGTTCTGGGCCGTGTCGGATCCGTCATTCGTGATTCCGTAAGGGGGAAAAGATGAGACGCATGCCAGGAGGCGCGGCCGCCGCCGCGCTGGTGTTCGGTGCGGGCGGCGCGCTGGCGGCCGGTGTGTCCATCACCGTGACGAATCCGCTCGATGCCGCGCGGCCCGCGGCCGTCATCGCCGTTCCGTTCCGCGAAATCGCCAGACGCTGGCGCCGGACCTGCGCATGTACCACGTCATGGTGCGCGATCCGAAGGGCCGCGTGCTGCCGTCGCAGATCACTAACTACCAGCACGATCATCGCGGCGCCTCCTACGACGACCTGGTGTTCGCGTACGACTTCGCGGCCGGCGAGAAGCGCGCGGTGTTCACGCTCGAGGCAACCGCCACCGCCACGCCGCCCGAGACGCCCTGCGCCTACGCCCGCATCGTCCCCGAGCGCTTCGACGACATGGCCTGGGAGAACGACCGCATCGCGCATCGCATGTACGGCTTCGACGCTGGACAGCCCGGTGGCGGCGGCCGCCGGCGAGCGCCTGCGCGGCAGCGGCATCGACATCTGGGCCAAACGCGTCTCGTACCCCATCGTCGATCGCTGGTACGCCAAGGGTCACGACCAGTTCCACAAGGACGAGGAAGGCGAAGGCGTCGACCTCTACAGCATCGGCGGCTCGCGCGGCGCCGGCGGCACGGGCGTGTGGGACGGCACGAAACTCTGGACCTCGGACAACTTCGTCGACGCCAGGGTGCTGTCGAACGGTCCGCGGCGCGCGGCGTTCAACCTCACCTATACGCCCTGGGATGCCGGCGACATCGGCAAGGCGCAGGAGACCAAGCAGTTCACCGTCGACTGCGGGCATCAATTTCGACGCGGTGCAGAGCACCTTCGATTTCGTACGCGATGAAGCCACCGTCGGCATCGGCATCACCGAACACCCGGCGGCCGCGGGTTTTCCCGCCGCGGTTCTCACGCGCGACGAGCAGGGCCGCTGGATGAGCTACTGGGAAGAAAACAAGGACGGCGGACTGGGCATCGCGGTGATCCTGGCCGGCGACGCGACCCCGGCGGGATTCGCGCACGAGCCGCCCGCGAAAGTGCCGGGCAATGGCAATCACCTGCTGCTGGTCAAGGCGCGTGATGGCGTGCCGCTGCGCTATTTCACCGGCGCCGGATGGAACAGGAGCGGCCAGTTCGCGGATCGCGCGGCCTGGGAGAGCTACGTGAAAGCCTTCGCCGCGGCGGTTGCGCAATCCGCTGACTGTCACCGTGAGCGCCAGGCCATGAACGTGCGCGCTCGTCTTCGCCCTCTGCGGCTTGTTAGGCGCCGCGGCTGCGTTCGCGCAGAACCAGCACTTCGGCGACTGGCCGGCGGGCACGGATCCGAAGCGAAGTCGGCAAACGCGTGGCCGAGCGTTTCATTCCCACGCCGCACATGGAGATGCCCTCGCACGGCAACCGCGCGTTGCACTACGCGCACGTCGCCACCTGGGTGGGCGCGCTGCAGTTCGCGCTGGTGACCAAGGACGACGACCTGCGCCAGCGGCTGGTGTCGCGCTTCGATCCGTTCCTGCCGGCGAATTCCCTGCACGTGCCGCGCACCAATCACGTCGACGCGGCGGTGTTCGGCCAGTTGCCGCTCGAGCTGTACATGCAGGAGCGGCAGTTCCGTTATCGCGTCATGGGCCTGGCCTTCGCCGATGCGCAATGGGACACCCCGACGCCCGACGGTCTCACGGTGCAGACGCGCTGGTGGATCGACGACATGTACATGATCACGGCGCTGCAGCTGCAGGCGTATCGCGCCACCGGGGATGCGAAATACCTGGAGCGCGCGGCGCGCGAGATGGTCGCGTATCTCGAGAAGCTGCAGGAACCCAACGGCCTGTTCTTCCACGCGCCCGACGTCAAACATTTCTGGGGCCGTGGCGACGGCTGGGTGGCCGTGGGCATGGCGGAGATGCTGCGTGAGCTGCCGGCGAAGCACAAATTGCGCAAGCCCATCCTCACCGCGTACCGGAAGATGATGGCGACGCTGCTCACCTACCAGGCCGACACCGGCATGTGGCGCCAGATCATCGACAACGCGCAGAGCTGGCCCGAGTCCTCCAGCACGGCCATGTTCACCTACGCCTTCGTCAGCGGCGTGAAGAACGGCTGGCTGCCCGAGGACACCTATGGCCCCGCGGCGCGCAAGGCGTGGATTGCGCTGGTGGGATATCTCACGCCCGGAGGGCGACCTGCGCGAAGTGTGCGTCGGCACCGGCAAGCGCGACTCCGTGCAGTATTACCTCGATCGTCCGCGCGTGGTGGGCGACGCCCATGGCCAGGCGCCGATGTTGTGGTCGGCAACGGCGTTGCTGAGATGACGGGGACATCCGGCTGATTGTCTTGAGAATTGACGGAGCCGCGCTTCGGCGGACATTTGCACGAACGTGGCGTAACCTTCCGCACTGAAGAGGGGAAATGTGAAGAAGGGGACATTCCTGTTAGCCGCGCTGGCGTTTGCAGCGCTTGCCACCGCCTCGCCCAATGGCGGACCGCTGGGCGATTTCGAAGCACATGTCGACGTGGGCTCGCCCAAGATCGCGGGCTACGCCGCATACAACGGCGCCACGCAGCTCTACACGCTCAACGCGGGCGGCGTGAACATCTGGGCCAAGCGCGACGAATTTCAGTTCGCGTATCGCCGCATGAAGGGCGACTTCATCGTGCAGGCCATGGTGGAGTTCCAGGGCAAGGGCGTCGATCCGCATCGCAAGGCCGGCATCATGGCGCGCGCCTCGATCGCCGATTTCGACTCGCCTTACGTCGACGGCGCCTTGCACGGCGACGGCCTGACTTCGCTGCAGTTCCGCAAGGGCAAGGGCGAAGACACCGCGCAGACCGAGATGCCCGCCGCCAAGGGCGCGAACGTCATCCAGCTCGAGCGCCGCGGCAATCTGTTCATTCTCTCGGCCGCGCGTTTCGGCGAGCCCTTCGAAGTCGCGGAAATCAAGGACGCCAGCTTCGTGCCCGAAGAAGCCTACGTCGGGCTGTTCCTCTCCTCGCACAATCCGGACGTGAAAGAGACCGCGATCTTCCGCAACGTGCGCGTGATCAAGCCCGTGAAAGTGGGCTTCCAGCCGTACCGCGACTACATCGGTTCGCGCCTCGAGCTGCTGAATGTCAGCAACGGTCATCGCGCGCAGATGTATTCCTCACGCGTGCCCTTCGAAGCGCCGAACTGGCTGCCCGATGGCTCCGCGCTCATCTACAACGCCAGCGGCAACGATGCCGGCGACGCGTGGCCGCTTGTGGAAGTTCGATCTCGCGACGCGCACGCCGAGCGCTCATCGACACCGGCTTCGCCATCCGCAACAACAACGATCATGTGTTGTCGTTCGACGGCACGCAGCTCGCCATCAGCGACCAGAGCACCGGCGACGGCCAGTCGACCATCTTCACGCATGCCCACGCGCGGCGGCGTGCCCAAGCGCATCACGCCGCTCTCGCCCAGCTACATGCATGGCTGGACGCCGGATGCGAAATGGCTGGTGTACACCGGCGGCCGGCGCGCCAAGGCCACGGACCGCACGAGTACGACATCTACAAGATCGCGTTCCGACGGCAGCGGCAAGGAAATCAACCTGACCAACAACCCGGGCCTCGATGACGGTCCGGAAGTCAGCCCCGACGGCAAGTGGATCTACTTCAATTCCGTGCGCTCGGGCCAGATGCAGATCTGGCGCATGCGCGCCGATTGCGCCAAGAACGAGAAAGAACTGCGGCGCCGCCGAACGCGTCACCAACGATGACAAGTACAACGACTGGTTCCCGCACTTCTCGCCGGACGGCAAGTGGATAGTCATCATCTCGTACGGCCTCGACATCCAGCCGTCGGATCATCCGTACTACAAGCACTGCTACCTGCGCATCATGCCTGCCGACGGCAGCGCGCCGCCGAAGGTGATCGCGTATGTCTACGGCGGCCAGGGCACGATCAACGTGCCGTCGTGGTCGCCGGATGGCACGCACGTGGCGTTCGTGAGCAACAGCGACGCCTTGTAAACGAAGTCAAGGAGAAGTGCGGCTACTTCGCGAGCTGCACCTCGATCTCGACCAGCATGCCGGGAGCCACCAGGCCCGGCCACCTGCACGGTCGAACGCGCCGGCAGGTTGGGCTGCTCCTTGGTGCCGAAGAACTGCGTGTACGCAGCCATCATGCCGTCGAAATCCATGCGCCCGCCCTTGGCCGGATCGCCGCACCAGGTAGACGGTCATCGCGACCACGTCGCCGAAGCCCAGGCCCAGCGACTTCAGCGATTCCTTGAGGCGGTCGAAGACGCTCAGGGTCTGGGTCTTGGTGTCGCCCCAGTATTCGGGCGTGCCGGCGCGGCCTTGGGATCGAGCGGCGCCGGCGTCATGCCGCTGTGGAAGATAGATGGTCTTGCCGGCCGGCACCTCCACCGCGCGCGCGATCGGGAAATTGTTGTTGGGACCGAGTGAGTGGCGCACGCACCTCGGCGGCATGCGCCGTCGCCGCGCCGATGATGCCAGCGCGACCGAGTGCCGAGCGACTGGCGACATCCGAATGGTGATGATGTAGGTACGCACCTTGTCTGGACATTGGTTTGCCCTCGTTATTTCAGGGTGTTGATGTAGGCGACCACGTCGTTGATGGCCTTGTCGTCGGGCAGCGTCGCCGCGATGGCGCGCATCTGCGCGCCGTAGGTATCGCGCGGGTCGGTGCCGCGCAATCCGCGACTTGTAGTTTGACAGCTGGATGACCAGGTACCAGTCCGAGCGCGCCGCCAGCGCGGGCGACTGCAGCGCGACGTTGCCCTCGCCTTCGGCGCCATGGCAGGCCGCGCAGGCGGCGTAGAGCCTGCGGCCTTGTGCGACATCCCCGTCGACCGTGGGCGCCGGCCGGCGCGATTCGAGGCTGCTGATGAACTTCACCGCGTCCGCGAGCAGGCCCTCGTTCCTGAGCCGCAGCGCCACCGGCCGCATCTCGTGGCCTGCGTCGTCACCGGCCGTCGTGCCGCGTGCGCCCAGCGGCGAAATTCTCGAGCTGCCGCGCGAGGTACCAGGGCTCCATGCCTGAGAGCTTGGGCGCGCGGATGCCGTAGTTGCCGTTGGCATTGGCGCCGTGGCACAGCAGGCAGTAGTCGAACGAATTGCCGGCGGTCGCGGCACGGCCCGCGAGCAATGAGCAGGGCAATGATGCATGCCAACGCCATGCAACAGGCGCCTCATGAATGCACCACCTGGCTGCGCGCCAGCGCCCACGCGCGCATCGATATCCGCGATGGCGTGATGCGCCGAGGCCATGGCGCCTTCCTGCCAGCCCGGGTGATAACTCACCTGGTCGCCGATCAGGTAGTGACTTCCCGACCGGCGCCTGCAGCTGTCTTGAACCATTCTTGAACAGCGCCTCGTCCCATTGCGCCGCGCAGCCGAGCATGTGATTCATCTGGTGCCAGGCGATGCTGACGCCGCTCTCCACGTGCTCGCCATAGTCGGGATGAATCTTTGCGCCCTGCTGGATCGCGAGCTTGAGTCGATCGGCCGGCGGAAGCCGCGCGAATTTCTCGCCGGCCGCAGGGTCGAACGTGTACGCGCCGAGCACCACGCCCTTCTGGCGATGGATGCCATGCGCCGGATACCAGATCTGCTGGATGTCCTGCAGGGTCCAGGAAATGCCGCCATAGATGCCTTCGCGCTCCCAGAAGCGCTCCTTCATCTGCAGGCCGATCTTGAACAGCTTGCCGCGCGGGATCGCGGTGAAGCCGCCGGAATATCCGCCGGAAAGTTGTGCTCGATGCCGGCCAGCAGGTGCATCGGGATGCAGTTGAGGCAGTAGTCGGCCCGCGTGGTGACGTATGCGCCGTCGCTGCCGATACGTGACCTCGACGCCGCGGTCGCAGTACGCGGATCCGCTGCACCTGCGACTCGAGCTGCACCAGGTGCCCTACCTTGCGCATGAAACCCGCGACGATGCGATCCATGCCGCCCACCGGCTCCATCATCATCGCGGCCTGGTCGTCGGTCTCGCCGAAACTCATGATCAGCATGAACTTCGACTTCAGCAGTTCGCTCGGACGACAGGGGCGTGCTTGAGCACTTCGGGCTGCGGTGTAGTCGTGCTTCGCGAGCCCGCGCGGCTGGTGCCGATGTACCTGAACTGCGGATCCAGCTCGCCGAATTGCTTCAGGTATTCGCGCAGCCGCTGCCAGTCATCCGCGGTCATCGGCGCCGCCAGCTGCTCCGGCTTCATCGACTTCGCCATCAGCTCGGCGACGAAGCCGCGCGTGTCGTTGAGGTATTCGCGCGCGCGGATAGGCTTGCCGCCGAACATCGCGTCGTCCTGCACCCAGGCATTGCGATTGTCATTGATGAACGGCGACGAGCTCGACGCCCAGCTCCTTGCAGTAGTCGAGCAGGTGCGTGTGATGCCCGGGAATCCGCGCGGGCCCGGCGTTGAAGTACAGGTCCGGATCCTTGTCGAACTGGCAGACCTGCGGATAGCCGGTTTCATCGATGCGATCGCCGGCGCGCAGCGTCATATTGCGGCCGCCGGCGCGGAACGAGGCCTCGAGCACCTGGACCTCGTATCCCTTGCGTGACAAGCTCGTAGGCCGCGGTCAGCCCGGAGATGCCGGCGCCGAGGATCAGTACCTTCTTCGACTTCGCCCGACGCCGTCAGCTGGGGGCGCGCGGCTCGCGCGACGACGGGCATCAGTCCGATGCCCATCGCCGCGCGGTAGATCGCGGTCGATCCGCCGAGCGCACCCGCCGCGTGCAGGAACTCGCGACGCGAGAGTCTCTTGTTCATCGTTTTCAGAACCTGTAGGTCAGCTTGCCGTAGTAATACGCGCCGTTGATTCCGAACGGCGAGAACGCCGGATAACCCGCCACCACGCCGTTGTCACCCGAATCGAACTGGATCTCGCGATAGGTGTCGTTGCGCTTGTCCGGATACTCGTCGAACACGTTGGTGGCGCCCGAGCATCGAAGCTGAGGCCTTCCATGGCCTCGAACGAAACCTCCAGGTTGGTGATGGGCGTGACATCGATCTCGTTCTTGTAGAACATGATCTCGCCGTTGGTCTGGCCGCCATCGTTGTCGTAGATCCGAGCACGATCGCCATAAACCATCTCGTGAACGCTCAACGTCACGCGTTCCCACTTGAACGCCGCGCCGAGGTTCACCAGGTAGTTTGGCATCGTGTCCTCGAGGTCGGACAGCGCCTCGAGGTCGAACAGCGGCTGCTGGTGCCGAACTCGGGCGGCGTCGCGCGCACCTTGGTCACCTCGGTCTCGTTGTAGGTGGCCGCGATGCTCCAGTTCGATGTCGGCCCACGATCGAAGTCCGTGGCGTAGTCGAACATCAGGTCCGCGCCGCGGGTGCGCGTGGTCACGCCATTGGTGAACAGGTTGATGCCGGTGTCGCCGCTTGCCGTGACTTCCGGATCGAGCACGTTGCCGTTGGCGATGATGGCGTCGACGATGGCCTGCGAGTACAGCTCGCCGTCGATGGTGCCGTAGAAGGTGCTGGTCGCCGCGATGCGGTTGCGCACTTCCACCTGGTACAGGTCGAAGGTCAGCGACACGCGCTCCCCGGGACGGAACACCAGGCCCACCGAGTAGTTGGTGGCCTCCTCGGGCTGCAGCCCGGCGCCCAGGCCCAGCATGGCCGTGGCGGCGCGTTCGGCGGCATCTGCACGAAGGCCGTGGTCGGGCCCACGTTGGTGGCCGAGTAGTAAGCCTCGGCCAGGGTCGGCGCGCGGAACCCGGTGCTGGCGGTGCCGCGCAACGCGAAGCGAATCGCGTGAGCTCGTAGCGCGCCGAGATCTTGCCCACCGTGGTGTCGCCGAAGTCGCTGTAGTCCTCGTAGCGTCCGGCGATCTGCAGGCGCAGCTTCTCCGATGGGTTCGAGGGTGACATCGACATAGACACCCATCACGTCGCGGTCATGTTTGCCGGCGTCCGACAGGCTGATGCCCGGAAACGACTGTCCGCCTTCCAGGTAGCGCGATGCTTCGTCGCCGGGCCCGGCTTCCCAGGTCTCCTCGCGGTATTCCGCGCCGAACGCCAGGGTCATCGGGCCCGCCAGGCCGACCTCGAATTCCTTGGTGAGTTCCGACGTTCGTGGTCCATTGCGTCTGCGTGTAGGTGCCGTCGTAGAAGTTCACCGGCGTCTGGCCGGTATCGGCAAACAACGACGCGTTGGCCGAATCGCGCGTGAACATGTCGATCTCGTCCTCGCCGTAAGCTGGAAGAGAAGTCCCAGCTCCAGGTGCCGACTTCGCCCTCGCGCACCGAGAATGGCCTGGTAGTCGGTCTCCTCGGTTTCTTCGCGCGGGTCGAAGCCGAACGGACGGAAGAAACGTCACTTCTCCGGTGTCGGGATCGGTGAAAGCCACGCGGCTCGGGAGACGGTAGTTCTCGAACGAGGCCGCGTGTTTGTCGCCCCAGGTGAGCGCGCGTGTAGAACTCGGCGTCGTCGCTGACGGGAATGCCGCGCATTCAGCGAGACCAGTTTCATCTCGTAGGCGGCATCGCCAAAGATCTTGTTGAGGTACGGATAGCCCGCGGCGAACGGCATGTTGGTGTTGGGAAACGTGCCGCCCTCCTCCGGATCGATGCTGGCCGGATCGACGACGCGCGGGATCGACGTCGCCGCGATTGGTGTGTTCATGCTCGCGGTACTCGGCGGTGAGGTTGAAATACGAACCCGCCGGAGGCCTCGAAGCCGATGTTGCCGCTGTAGGCGGTGGTATCGCCATCGCCGGCGTAGTTCCCGCCGTGCGAATAGCTCGAGGCCGCCGCCCGCGGGATTGCGTCTTCATGGATGATGTTGATGACGCCGGCGATGGCGTCGGTGCCGTATTGGGCGGCGGCGCCTTCGGTGAGCACCTCGACGTGATCGATGGAGTCGACCGGAATGAAGTTGAGGTCGACCCCCGCTCCACCCTGGTAGGGACCGCCAAGGATGGCGAGGCTCGAGGTGGTGTGCCGGCGCTTGCCATTCACCAGCACCAGTGTGTGGTTGGGACTCAGGCCGCGCAGCTTCGCCTGCAGCGTCTGGTTCGCCATGTCGCCGCCGAAAGCCTGCGCGGTGAACGACGGCACCACGTTTGCCAGTGAGTTCATGAGGTCGGGCCGGCCCGCCATCTCGAGTTCCTCGGTGCTCAGCACCTGCACCGGCGAGGAGCTGGAGAATTCATCGAGCCCGCTGGCGCGCGTGCCGGTGACGATGACGGTTTCCGGTTCCGGTTCGCTGGTGCTGGCGGCGGCATCCGCCTCCTGCGCCTGCAGCAGCCGCGGGCGTGCAGGCGAGGCTCACCAGCAACGACAGGGCGGTGAGCCGATGGCGCGCGGCATGGCGCCGCGTCACGCGATTGATAACCATAAAAGACCTCCCTTGAATCTGTTGTATGTTTTCTCGCCGGACGCAAAAGCGCCGTACCCCCTCGCCAACTGCCCCGTCATCGAAGTCGCCCACAAATGGCGCAGCAGTCCGCGGTGCTTCTTGCTTGGGAGCGCCCAAGGGATGCGCCCGGCAAGAGTGGCCCTGATGTTGCAATTTTCCGGCCAACGCGGCGCTCGCCGCGGTCGCCGACCGCGGCCCGCTGTCTAACTACCTTGGAAAATCCGCAGCGGCCTGCGAGGTTGGAGCGCACGCAATACTTGCGGCAGTGCCACGCAGGGCCGCGGCGCGGGCGTTGGAAAATCTACACAGGTGGCTGGAATCGGGCCGTGAAATCGCCGTTATGGTGCGCGCGCCGCGCGATGGCACGGCAATCGCGCGCGATTTCCGCTGCACGAATTTGGCGCGGCCTAACAAGAATGCCGCGCACTACTGCGGTGCCGGTAGCGAAATCGCGGGGAATCGGGCGGGCGGCCGCCCGCACTCAGCCGTGTGTCGCCGGCACCGGTTGCGGTCGACGACGCGTACGTTCCCGCACGCAGACAGACAGCCCCACGCCCAGCAACAGCAGCGTCAGCCACTCGAAAGAACCGCCACCACCGCCACCACCGCCACTGCTGGCGGCTGCCACATCCTGGCCGGTGATTTCGAATGCCACATCGCGCTGGTCGTTCGCGGGATTGGTGTCGTTCACGGCGGTGAGCTTGAGCGAGCTCACGTGATTGCCGCGCTGATTGGCGCGCACGCTGACGTGCACTGTCGTTGTGCTGTTGGCATCGAGCTCGCCGAACTCACACTGCAACAGCGACGTGCCGCTGCAGATGGCATTGGCCGCCGATATCGAGACCAGCGTCATTCCACCCGGCAGCGTGACTTCGAGTTTCGTACCGAAGGCCTTTTCGGCGCCGTTCGCCACCGTGATCTTCGGGAAATCGACTGTTGAACCGGTGGCACCGTTCGCCGCCGGGTCCACGCGCAGCTCCAGGTCCGTGGGACCCATCACCTCGGCGCGGCCGCGCACGATATTGTTCGTCATGGCGACGTCGCCAAAGGTCACGACACCCACGGCGACCTCGGTCTCGGCGGTATCCTCCGCGTGCCAGCTCACGACGACTTCGAACTCACTGGCGGCCGGCAGCGCGGAGAAGTCGCAGCTGCCACCAGCCACGGAGTCCACCTGGCAAGCGCCGTTGCTGGCGCGAATCGCATCCACGCGCACGCCAGGCAGGAAGTGCTTCGCGATGAAGCGTGCATTGTCGAGCGCACGTGGCCCGGTTTTCACGGTGAAGGTGTGCTCGCGGCGGTCGCCGACCATCAGGCGCGTCAGGTCGAGGTCGCCCGACACCGCGATGTCGTTGTACGGCCTGACGAGAATGACGCGCGTGAGCGTGTCGTTGTCCGGCGCGCTGTCGCCGGGCGTCTGCAGGATGAACTTCACCTCGTAATTGCCGGGCTCGGCGAACTGCGCGCTGTAGTCCACGTGGAGCTGGACGCCGTGCGACAGGGATGGCACCGCGCAGCGCGCGCGCTGGCGGGTCAGGAGTTCGCAGGGCGCACCGTCGTGAATCGCGGCGCTGCGCAGCTCACCCGCATCGCTGATCTGGATCTCGAGCGCCGCACCGACCGCCACTTCGCGGCCATCCGAACGCAGCGTCACCGAGCCTTCGAAGGCACGATCCTCGATACCGACGCCACCCGAGGCGAACAACACGCCGAGGTCGATCGGATGGTCGATGCGAAACTGCACCGCGGCCGAATCGTTGCCGGCGTAGCCATCATCGTGCGCATCCGCAGTGGCCATGATGAGCGGCGTGGACGCATCGTCGCCCCGGACGCGCAGCCGCACGAGGTGAGTGGCGCCCGATGCCAGGACACCGAGCTCGCAGCGCAGGCTGACTCCGTCACGGCTGCAGGGCGCGCCTTCCGAATCGATGACTTCGACCGTGACGCCCGCCATGGGCACACCACCAGCAGGGTCACCGCGGCGGTCGCCTGCGGACCGCGTGAGCGCACCACCAGGGGCAGCTCATACACATCTCCAACCGCCAGCTCCACGGCGGCGGGTCCGGCGGTGAGCTCGATGTCGCGCTCGGTCTGCACCCAGGCGCGCGCGCTGCTCGAATTGTTGGTGAGATCGCCGTCACCGGCGGCGGTGACATTGGCGGCGGCGATACAGCGGTCCCGCCGCGACGGTGTGCGCCATCACCGAGAGCCGACCGCGTATCTCCGCCCGGCAGTTCGGCCAGCGTGCAGGTCACCGAGTAGGACCGCGCCACGCAATTCGCGCCCGGCATGCTGGCCGAAGTGACCAACTGGTTGAGATTCAGGGAGATCACCGCGTCGCGCAGCGGCAGCGCGCGCAGGCTGCTGACGTCGGCAAAGATCTGCAGCGACTCGCCCGAGCGCGACTTCCGGCGTCTCCGCGGTCAACGTCACGGCGGCGTCGACACCCGAGCGGATGGTGATGGCCACATCGCGCGAGTTGTTCGACATGAGCTGATCGTTGCTGGCGGAGACCCGGCCCCGCGCGTTCACATTGCCGGCCACCAGGCCGCGCGCCGTCAGGCGCACAGCGCGTTGCGCGCCCGGCGCGAGCGCCGCCAAAAGAACAGCTCGCCGTGGTCCCGGTGACCGAGCAGCTGCCGTCCTCGGCGCTGATCGCATCGATCGAGAGGCCGGCTTCTTCGGGCAGGCTGAACGTGAACACCACGTCCTGGACCGGCGTGGTACCGCCGGAGCGAATCGTCCACGGCAATTCGAAGCTCAAACCACCATCGACAGTACGGCTGGTGGTGTCCGTGGCGAGCGCCGCGTCCGCAAAGTCGGCGCGGGTCACGCAGCTCGCCGTCTCGAGCACCGACTGCATGACGTTGCGGCTGCACTGCGAGAAGGTCGCAAAGCCGCTCACCACCGGCGACATGATGTGACCGCCTGCCGTGGCCGCGCAGGCGCCGCCGGCCTCGCCGTCGTGCGGCGCACCGAAGTTGTGTCCCAGCTCGTGCGCCATGATCAGCGCGGAGATGGTCGTGCCGTAACTCTGCGAGCTCAGGGACACGCCGCGACTGCCACCGCAGGCCGCATCCAGGTAGGCGATGCCGGCGGTGGTGCCATCGAGATTCTTGCCCGTCATGAGATGCGCCAGGCCGCGCGCGCGCACGGCTGCCGTGGCCACGCGGTACCTGCCGAGCTGCTCGAGCAGCGAGGTGGCATCGGTGCTGGTGAAGGGGTCGTCGTCCACCGGCATCACGCGCAGGTCGGTGGCCAGCACCAGCAGCCCCAGCTGCTCGCTGAAAATGCCTTCGACGATATTGAGCCGCGCCAGCATGGCGGCGGTCGGGTCATCGGAATGACTCGCCGCGAAATCGCTGTCGCCGATCATCGCGATTTCGATCTGGCGGGTGATCTGCGCTTCAGCCGTGTCCTGCAGATCGGCGACCAGCGCCTGGTACTGGTCGAGCGCGGTCTGCTTGTGCGTGGCCACGGAATCGGAGCCCAGCGCACAGAAGTCCTGCGGCAGCAGGTCGCGCGCATCGGAGAGCCGGTACACCACGGTCTGGTCCGGCGTGGCGGCGAGCGGCGTGGTCAGATGCCGCGCGATGCTGCCGTAGTTCGTCACCGCATAGAGGTCACGACCATCCCAGATGGCGCCTTCGATGCCCGCCCGGAGTCTCGGTGAGACGTACCCAGGATCCCGGCTGGCCTTCGAGCGGTGCCGCGCAGCAGGCGGTACTGCTTGAAGTCCAGCTTGCGCTGCGCACTCAGCTTCGTGAGGACGCGTTCGTTGTCGGTCAGCGTCAGGGAGAAACGGCGGCCGTAGGCGTCAAAGCCGGCCGATGAACCGGCGACACTGAGTTCCACCGGTTCGGCGAACTGGATCTGTTGGGCGCTCGCTGCTGACGCAGCGGCCATGAACCAAATGAATAGCGATAATCGACTGACCGTCGCCCGCACCCTGCTCCCCTAGACCCATCGGCGAACCACGATCCGGCATGCGGCCAAGCGCAGCCGGAGCCTCCACCAGGCGGCACCTTAGCTTGTAGGAGTAGATCCGATCTGTAGGCCAGAGTTGACTGACAGGAAAATAGTGACGTAGGACACACGGTTTTTGCCAGCGACATAACGTTCGCTTGCGAGCCGCGCCCGAATCGGCGCGGTTCAGGGGCGGCAGGCCCGTTACTGAATACCGCAGCGGCGCAACCCGGGACGCAGGCGCCCGGCCACGAGCAATGCCAGGACCGCGAGAGTCAGCCATTCCAGGCTGCCGCCGCCACCACCACCATTCCCACCGCCACCACTGCCGCCGCCACCGCCAGAGGGTGGCGTTGGGGCGTTCGAGGTGATGACCAGCGATGCGCCGTCATTGGCGCCGTTGACGTCATTGATTGCGCCAGCGCGAATGCTGCTCGTGAATGTACCGGTACCGTTCAGTTGCAACGTGACGGCGACGGAGTCGGTGGAATCTGGCTCACGTGTGGAGAAGTGACAGGTGATCACGGTGGTCCCGGTACAGATTCCACTGCCAGCGGTCACGCTCGCGACTGACGCGAAGTCCGGAATCGGAATCTCCAGGAAGATCTCTCGTCTCCCTTCCCGCCTTCCGTGGCGATGTTCTAGTTTGACGAGAGCTTAGTTCCCTCAGCCGCGCAGGGCCACAGTCGTGCCGACATAACCCCACAGCGCGAGCAGAAACAGCCAACCCAGCGCGAAAACCCGCAACCGATGGCGGACACGGTTGGCGCCGAGGTGCACCCAGGCATGCAGCAAGCGGGCGGCGACGTACCCCCACGCCAGCGCTACCACGACTGGCCCGGTGACCCCCGCGACCATGGCCACGAGGCAGCCCGCATAAAAAAGCAGCGGGGTTTCAAAGAGATTGGCGTAGTGGCGGGTGACCTGGGCGAGAAATTCGGGTTCCGGGGAACCATGGAACACCCTGAAGTAACTCACCGGGGTGTGGCCTTCGCGCACCGAGCGGATTCGCGCCCGAAAAAGCATCACGCTGACGCCGAAGGTCAGGACGACCAGTGCCAGCATGGGGAACAAAAGGGCGTATTGGGACATTGGCTCGAGTACTCCGAAACTCAAACTCCAGGGGAAAAACCATGCGCAATCGATTGTCCAAGGCCGGGCTCGTCGGGGTAACCGCCGCGCTGCTCGGCGCGAGTAGTTTGATGGCACTGGCCGGCGATGATAATGACCGCGGCCGCGAGCGTTCCAGGTTCTTCGTCAGCGCCGAGCTGATCGGCTTCCAGGAGGTTCCGGCCGTCTCCACCACGGCCAAGGGACGCTTCTGGGCGCTGGTGGACACCAAGGCGAACACCATCACCTTCAAGCTCACCTACGACCCGCTCGAAGGGGATGTCCAGCAGGCCCACGTGCACTTTGGCCAGAAGTCGGTCAACGGCGGCGTCAGCTTCTTCCTGTGCTCCAACCTGGCTGCTCCTCCGGGACCGCTCCCGGCGCCCTGCCCGGTGGGACCGGCAGAGGTCACGGGCGTCATCACGCCCGGATCACATCATTGGTCCGGCGGGCCAGGGCATCGAGGCGGCCGCCTTCGCCGAGATCGTGGCGGCCATGAGGGACGGCACGGCCTACGCCAACGTCCACTCGTCCAAGTGGCCGGGCGGCGAGATTCGCGGCCAGTTGCATTAATTAAAGGAGCGAAAAAGGCCCGAGCCCGCGCCCCGAATGGGGTGCGGGCCCCGGCCGACGCCGATTTTCGGCGGAAAATGTCGCGCCGGACTGTTGTTTCCTGTACCTTGCGCCGCGGCCGCTGATTCTTCGTTGATACGACCCCGCATTCACGGGCGTCGGCACACCAAAGTATTCTGCGAACCCCAGCCGGCAGGGCTGCGTGCCTGTCACCGTGTTTCTTTTTTTGTGAGTTGTTTTGTGACGAAACTTTACGTTGGAAATCTTCCTTTCTCCGCCACCGAAGATCAGGTGCGCGCCCTTTTTGCTGCCCATGGCACCGTCGACAAGGTGTCTCTGGTGAACGATCGCGAGACCGGCCGCCCACGCGGCTTTGGTTTCGTCGAAATGGCGAATGCCGATGCCACGCGCGCCATGCAGGCGCTCGATGGCAAGGATTTCGGCGGTCGTCCGCTCAAGGTCAATGAAGCGCAGGAGCGTGATCGTGGCGCCCCGCGTGGCAACTTTGGTGGCGGTGGCGGTCGCCGGTTCTAACCGGTCCGCGACACATCAAGTAGTCGAAAATTAGGCGGCGCCTTCGGGCGCCGCTTTTTTTTGCGCGTGTTATTCGGCCAGCAACGCGAGCGCGATGCCGCTGGTCGCTTCGCTGGAAGGCTCGTACAACTCGGCACGCAGCCTGCCCTGCTTGTCGAGCGCGTAGATGCGGCTCGAGTGCTGCACCTGGTACTCGCCGTTCCTGGGCGGATCCTTGAAGAACGGCGCGGAGAATTTCAGCGCCAGGTTGCGCACCTCGGCGGCCGGCGCCGTGAGGCCGACGAAGTCGGCGGAAAAGCGTTTCAGGAATTCTTTCATCACTGCGGGCGTATCGCGTTCGCCATCCACACTGATGAGCACGATGCGCAGTCCCTGCAATTCCTTCGCCTGCGCGCGTTTGATCTGCGCCAGCTTCTGCAGCGTCGTCGGGCACACGTCCGGGCAATGCGTGAAGCCGAAGAACACCAGCGCGGGCGCGCCGGCGAGATCGGCAAGCCGTTTGCGCGCGCCGTTCTGATCGGTCATCTCGAGGTCACCGACTACTCGAGGCGGGCTCATGGTCATGACGCCCGGCAGCTGTGGCAACGGCTTCACCGCGGCTGGAGCAGTGGTCTGCGCGGTCGCTGCCGCGGCGGCCACCCATGTGGCCACCGCGACGGTGCTGATCAGGCGCGCTCGCTTCTTCATTGCGCAACGATGGACACGATCGCCGACCGGTCGCTCAGGTTTCCAGCGGCATCACGTGCACGCACGTTGTAGTAGTAGCGGACGCCCGGCGTCGACCAGGTATCGGTGCCGGTCAGCCCGGTGGTGCGGCCACCTTCCACGCCGACACTGCCATCGACCGAGCGATACACGATGTATTCGACCACGCCAATGTTGTCTGTCGATGCGGTCCAGTTGAGCACCGGGTCACCGTTCGCGGCCAGCGACAGGGTGAGCGTCGGCGTCGACGGAATTACCGACACGGTGAGCGCACGCAGCGCGCTCAAAGCGCTCAGGTTGTTCGCCGCGTCGTAGGCCTTGATCGAATACGTGTAGGCCACGTTCTCCTGGAACGACGGATCGGTCCAGGTGAGGACGTTCGCGGCGGTGCGCGCCACTTCGCTGCCCTGCGTGCCATTGGTCGAGCGGTAGACGATGTAGCCGGTGACGCCGACACTGTCGGTCGACGCGGTCCAGCTGAGCACCGGCCGGCCGTTGGTCACGGCAGCGGTGAGCGCGGGTTGCGACGGCGCGGTGGTGTCGGGCGCAGTCGAAATCGTCCACGTGAAACTCTGCGCGACACTGGCCTCCGCGTCGCTGGCCGTCACCGTGACATTGAACGTCCCGGCGGTGGTCGGCGATCCCGTGATGGTGCGCGGGCCGCTGTTGATGCTGAGGCCGGTGGGCAGGCCGGTGGCCGTCAACGTCAGCGCGTCGCCATTCGGATCGCTGGCGGTGAGCGCCAGATTCACCGCGACTCCCACGGTGCCGGTCCGGTTACCCGGATTGGTGAGTAACGGCGGGCTGTTGGGCGCAGGCGCGATGTTCCAGGTGAAGCTCTGCGGCGCGCTGAACGGGCCGTTGCTGGCCGTCACCGTGACATTGAAGGAACCCACGGTGGTCGGCGTGCCCGTGATGGTGCGCGCGGCGCTGTTGATCACAAGGCCGTTCGGCAGTCCGCCGGCGGTGAGCGTCAACGGGTAGCCGTCCGGATCGCTGGCCGACAGGGCCAGGTTCACCGCCACGCCTACCGTGCCGTTCTGGTTGCCCGGGTTGTTCAGCACCGGCGGCTGGGTGGGCACCGCCGCGATGCTCCATGTGAAGCTCTGCGAGGCGCTGAGCGTGCCGTCGCTGGCCGTCAACGTCACGCTGTACGTGCCCGCGGTGGTCGGTGTGCCGGAGATGGTGCGCGCGGCGCTGTTGATGTCGAGACCGTTCGGCAGACCTGCCGCCGTCAGCGTCACGGCGTCGCCATTCGGATCGCTGGTCGTGAGCGAGAGACTCACTGCCACGCCGATGGTGCCAGCCTGGTTGCCCGGGTTGCCGAGCACCGGCGGGTTGTTAGGCGGCGGCGCAATGGTCCAGGTGAAGCTCTGCGGCACGCTGTTGACGCCATCGCTTGCGGTCAGCGTGACATTGAACGTGCCTGCGGTGGTCGGCGTCCCGGTGATGGTGCGCGGGCCGCTGTTGACGGTCAGGCCGTTCGGCAGACCGCTGGCGCTCAGGGTCACCGCGGTGCCTTCCGGATCGCTGGCCGTGAGCGCGAGATTGACCGCCACGCCCACGGTGCCGTTCTGGTTGCCCGGATTGCCGAGCACCGGCGGGTTGTTGGGAGCGGGCGCCGGCGCGCTGGTCTCTTGCGCGCCGATCTGCTCGACATAGGCGACGAGATTGCCCAGGTCCGTGGCGCTCAGCGACACACCGTTGTGCGCGCTGATGGCCGCGGCAAGGGTCGGCGCCGAGCCATCGTGCAGGTACGGCGCCGTGGCCCAGACGTCGCGCAGCGTCGGAACGTCGATGCCGGTGAGCGGCGCGCCGAGGCGAGTTGCCGCTCGACGGCTTGAGCGTGCCGACGTTGCGCAGATTCGCGGCCGCGCTGTCGGTGAACGAGGTGCCGCCATGGCACTGGGCGCAGTTCTGCGCGATGAACACCGTGCGGCCCGCGGTGGCCGCAGCGGTCAGCGCGCCGTTGTTGCGCAGCGGACTGTTGCTGAAGGTATTGAGCGAGGCGACATAGGCGGCGAGCGCATCCAGGTCCGCGCTCACACCGGCTTTCGGCGTGCCGAGCGGCTGGTTGCGGGTGCCGTTGTTGAAGTCCGCATCACTCATGAGGCCAGTGCCGCCGGCCAGCGCGCGGATCTGTCCCTCGAAGTCCTGCAGTTCGTCGAAGTTGGCGGACCAGTGCAGGAAGCCCTGCCCCGTCGAGGCGCGGCCTCGCAGGTTCACGGTGTTGCGCAGGCCCTCCCCCATGCCGGTGAGATCCCAGGTGCGGCCGTCCTGGCCGCCATCGTTGTGGCACGAGGCGCAGCTCATGTACGCGTCGCGCGCCAGGCGCGTGTCGCGGGCGTCGTAGAAGAATTGCTTGCCCTTGAGCACCTGGGCGCTCAGTGCCTCGGTGGCCACGGCCGACAGGGTCGCGAGTGACGACACGTTCGATTCGCCGCGATCGACGAGGCGCGACAGGTCGAACACGCCGACGGTGCGATCCATGAAGTTGTTGACGTAGAGACGGCGCCCGTCATTCGAGAGCGCCAGGCCCTGCGGAGCGCGACCGACGTTGAAGCGGAAGATCTCGTAGCGGCCCTGCACATCGAGCACGGCCACTTCGCGGCTGGTTTCCAGCGCCACGAAGAGATAGTTGCCGTAGGCATCGAACAGCGCGGCGCTGGCGAGGCTGGCATTGTCGACGTCGACGCGCGAGGCAAGATCCTCGACGCCCGTCGCCAGGTTGATGCGCGAGGTGATGGCGCGCACCGTGTTCTGGAAGTTGAGGTTGGCGCCATTGCGCAGCGTGCCGCGCTTGACGTTGTCCTGCTTCGAAGGCACCCAGGCGCTGGCACCGTCCGGTGACAGCGCCATCGCGCCCAGGTAGTTCGGGATGCCGCTGCCCTGGATTTCGAAATCCGGCACGTCGCTGTGACGCAGCGTGATGGTGCGCGTCACCGTCATGTTGGCCGCGGACACCTGCACCACTTCGCCGCCCGCGGTACCCGGCTGCACGACAGCGGTACTCTCACCCGGCAGCGGCGGCGTGATGAAGCGCGACACGTACACGCTGGTGCCGTCGGCGTTCACCGAGACATGCCGCGGGTTGGGGCCGACGCTCAGCGTGCTCACCGTCGCGCCGTTGGCGGCGTTGAGTTTCAGCAACTGTCCCGTGGCCTCGAGCGTCACGAAGGCGAAGCCTCCGGTGGGCGCGAAGGCGATGCCGTAGGGCTGTGAACCTGCCGGCAGCGTGACCGTGAGTGCGATTGCGAACGTGGTCGGGTGGATCACGCTGAGCGTGCCCGACTGCTTGCTGACCACCACCATGTAGCCGTTGGGCGCCATGGCGAGAGTGCGCGGGCCGGCACCGACCGTGACCTCCGCCACCTTCGCATGGGTCGAGGCGTTGAACACCGAGACCGAATTGTTGTCCTGGTTCACCACCCAGATGCGTCCGCCATTGCTGGCGTCGTACGCGATGTTGCTCGACATCGTGGGCTTGTTGGCGGTGGGCTGCAGGTAGATGGACTGCGCGACCGTTTCGGACAGGGACGTGAAGCCCGGCGACGAAGCCGTTACCGTCACGTAGTAGATGCCGGGATTCGCAAACGTGTGCGAGATCGTCGGCGAGCTCGAAGGCGTGCTCGCCGCCGTGCCGTCATCGAAGAACCAGCTGTAGGTCACGTTGCTGCCGTTGCGAGTCGTCGCCGTGTAGCTCACCGGCGTCGCCGCGAGTTTCGGCGTGGTGAGCGGCAGCGGATCGAGTGTGAACGGCAGCGTGTTGGTCACCGTCCAGGTGAACGTGACACTGGTCGTGACCGTTCCGTCGAAGACACTGAGTGCCACCGAATAACTGCCGGCGGTGGTGGGAGCGCCGCTGATCCTGCCGGTGGTGCCATTGACGGTGAGGCCCGGCGGCAAGCCGATGGCGCTGAAGCTGAGCGTATTGAGATCCACGTCGGATGCGCTGGCCGGCAGATCCACGGCGGAGCCCACCGGGGTCGACTGATTGCCGGGGTTGGCAAGGGTCGGCGGCGTATTGACGACGGTCGCGGTCGCCTGGCGGCACTGCATGCCGAAGCTGTCCATCCAGCTTCCCGAGCGGCCGTAAAGGGCGAACACCGGATTTCCCGAGTCACAGCGCCAGGGTCCCTGCGCCGTTCCGGTGGCCGGGCCGACGGCGCCCAGGAACGAGCCGGTGCCCGTGAGTTTGCCGTTCGCCGTCAGCGGCCGGCATTCGAAATCGAGCTGGTCGACGTACGCGCTGAAGCGGCCGCGGAAACCGCTGATCGCCTGGTTCGCCGGGCACGACTTCGTGTAGTTAGTCGTGCCAGCGGTGCCGGTGATGCCGCGTTCGACCGGAGAACCGACCCACTGGCCGGAGGCGTTGACACGCACGCACTGCGGGGCGACCTGGTTCACGTAGGTGGCCGTGCTGCCGCGCACGCCTACGAGGACCTCATTGGCTTCGCAGGCGAGCGTGAATGCCGCGCCGCCGTTGCCGCCGGCCGACGCGATGAAATCGGAGGTGCCGGGATCCGTGGTGGTGATGCCGACGCGCACCATGCGCGCCACCGAGGGCACACCCTGCGGGTTCAGCACGAACAGCATGTAGTAGCCGGGAGGCAGGTCGCCGGCGCGCGACGGCAGCTGCACGTCGAGCAGGTTGCCGTTGGCGGTGAACGGCAGCTGCAGGTAGCGCTGGTCCATGTTGTTGCTGTGCGTAGTCGAGCCGGTCTTGATGAAGGACACACGGCTGACGCTGCTGGCGCCCGAGAAACCAACCTGGAAGAGCTGGCCCGGCATCACGGTGTCCGGCGCCGAGATGATGGCCGGACGCGCGGCGCGCGCGCCGGTGGCATCGAAGAGGTACGGCGGGTAGTAGATCTCGGAGTTGAGGTTCACCAGCGGGCCGGGAGCACCGCCGCCGCCCACCAGCACGCGTGGCATCGGGCAGCAGCAGCGCGAAGGAGTGATACAGGCGCGCATTGGTGCCCGTGGCGCCCTGCGTCCAGGTGCCCGTGGCCGGATTCCAGAGCTCGGCGACGTTGTTGACGCCGTTGAGCTGATTCTCGACGGCGCTGCCGCCGGTGCCGAGCACGCGGCCATCGGGCAACACGGTCGCGGACACCCACTGGCGCTGCGTGGACATGGACTGCGTGGCGGTCACCGACCGGCTGCACGCCGTTGATGTCGATGACCAGCGCGGCGCTCGAGGCGCCTCCCATCTGGATGATGCGTCCCGGCTGGAACATCGCGGCGCTGGCCGTCCAGTTCGTGGCGCCAGGCAACTGGCCGGCCGTGGTGAGCAGGCCGGTGCCAGCGGGATTGATGTAGTACATCTTGCCGCTGTTGTCGAAACCGAACACGCGACCATCGGGCGCGAGGAAATTGCGCGGGTAGGTTTCCGAGTAGCCGCTGGTGTTCACGTTCGACAGCAGGCGCAACGTGCCGTCGTTGGCGCGGATTTCGGGCCGGTCGCCGCCACTGGTGCCGCCCTGGATGTAGATCTCGCCGTTCAGCAGCGTGGTCGACGTCGAGTACCAGCGCGAGCGGTTCATGTTGTTGCCGCGCGCGAGGCTGTTGTTCAGCGGGTTGTAGATGTTGGTGTTGTTGTTGCCGGTATTGGTGGTGGCCGCTGCCCGTCCAGTTGTCACCGCCGGCGAGGAAGATGTTGCCGCTCTGCGGCAGGATGATCTGCGAGCTGCAGAAGATGTCGGTGTTGGTGCCGTTCGGCAGCGTCAGGTGACCCGCGCCGGTGGCGCCAGCCGCTGGATCCCACACGTCGTAGATGAAGAACCCGGTCTGCTTGCCGTTGCCGTCGGTGCCGTAGGTCAGCACGCGCCCGTCCGGTGTCAGCACCGCATGCGCCGAGATCAGCGGCCAGGAGAACGGTGCCGTCCAGGCGCCCCGCACATTGTCGGCGAGTGCCGCGGAAGAAATGACGAGCACACCGAGCGTGAGTGCCAGGCGATTGCGAATCGACATGGGAGACCCCGATTCTTTCTTTATTAGGCGGAGGCCCCGTACCTGGGGCTCATTGTTCGGGGCAGGCTAGCAGAGCCAGTCAGGGGTCCGAGTTGCGCGCCCCCGACCGAACGGACAGAAGTGCGAACCAGTTCCCATGTCAGTTGCGGCGCAACCGGAGGCGACGTCGGTGCCGGGAATCGCGGCAAACCGCCTCTCTCCTGTATTTCCGCCTGACTTATGGCAACAACACGAGGGTACTTATGCTGTTCGCCGGCATGGAGTACTGAAATGCGTTGGTCAGGGTGATGGGGAGGTCGGTCTTGCGCTGCGGCACCGGGTTGGTGCCGCTGAGCTCGTACACCTGGACGGTGTTGAACTGCACGGTGTGGGTCACCGCAATACCGGCGGTCTGCGCGGTGTCCGCCTTGTTGATGCACACGATGACCAGGCGGCCCGGATCACCCGTATTGAAGCTGGCGTACACCGAGGCGTTGGTTATGTCGCTGTTGGTGGCGCGAATGCTGGTGTCGCCGAAGCTGCCATTCGCCCCATCGTAGTTGCGGAACATCTCGAATCCGCCGTAGATGAAGTCGTTGTTCCCGGTCAGCCGCCACAACGTGGCGGCGAACAGTGCCTCGCGGCCGAAGATGCCGAGGACGTCGGCCTGCGCAATGGCGCCCGAGATGTGATTCGCGCCGCCGTAGTTGTATTCGGTGATCGCCAGGCGCGTGCCCGGGTAGTTAGCGGTGATCTTTTCCTGGAGGCGCGGCAGGAGCCGGATGGGCCCGCCGGAGCAGCACTGGGTGATCCAGCTGGTCTCGGTATATGTCGGGTCCCACAGGCTGCGCGGCGCCTGTTTTCTCGCAGCGACTACCGCGGCCGTATTGTTCTCTTCGGTGATGCGCACGCCGCCGCCCTGCGCCTCCGGGTACCAGTGCACGTCGAGCACGTCGACCAGGCGATGCCCGTTCGGGCTCTCGGCGGCAGCCATCTGCGCCAGGTAGAACTCGAGGAAGTCGCGGTTGTTGGCATCCGCGGCGTCCTGGAATCGGGTCATGCCCTGCCAGCCGTAGTTCACCGGCCCGAAAATCAGTGCGTCCGGATTCACGTCCTTGGCGGCGTCGGCGTAGTCGACCGTGCGCTGGACCATCTCGGCATAAGTCGCAGTCTCGCCATCCTGCGTGTCCGGATTGCCGTCGCCGCGCAGGCGCGCGTGCGTGCTCTGCCAGAGGTCGGGCTCGTTATCGAGGCTCAACATGAGCGGTGCCGAACTCGAGGCAAAAGCGTCGGGATAGGTCTTGTCGAGGAAGTTGACGTACTCGTCCTGGTAGACGAAGGCGTCGGTGGTGTCCGGTGTGAGGCTGAACGCGCTGCCCTTGCGCGCCGGGCTCTGGTGAAAGCGCGTCTGCAGGTAATTGGCGCCACTGCGCGCCACGTCACCACTGCCCATGTTGTCGCCGCCGTTCTTGTCCGCCGACACGTAACCGATCAGCGGTACGGTGACGATCATGCCGGCGCCGGCATTACGCGCGGCTTCGAGCCCCGGACCCACGGCGCCGTTCGGTGTCGTGCCACCGCCCAGGAAGTTGTCGTTCTGGTTGAAGTAGTCCGCGCCTGCGTTGCTGGCGTTGGTCTCCCAGTTGTAAGCCGTCATGCGATTGCCGCCGGAGCGCGACAGTGTGAGGTTGGCGGGACGTACCGACGGATCCCAGCCGTTCATGCCGTAGATGAAGCGCGAGATCGGCTTCACGTCCTGCGTGCTCGTGACGTCGAAGTTGACCTGGCTCGCCGGCGGCGTCGATGGCGGGATCACCTGGTTGAGCTGGAAGATGGAGAAGGTATTGCTCCTCGCTTCCGTGAATCCCGTAGCCCTGAAGAGCACGCGGTAACCGGGACCGATGTGGCTCACGCCCAGGTTGCTGAAGGTGGCGACGCCGTCGACCGCGGTGGCGGTGGTTCCACCGGTGAGCGTGGCGCCCACCGGTCCCGTGCCCTGCTCTATCGACGCAGTCACGACTGTGCGTGTCGTCGCCGGCATCGGTGACGCCATTGCTCTGGACGTAAATCACCGGCTGCGTGGTGAAGGCGCTCGGCGGCACTCCACCCAGTGGCTGGGTGGCGAGCGCCAGGGTCTTCTGGGGCGGCGGGGTCGGTGGCGGTGCTGGTGCTGGCGCTGGCGAGGAGCCGCCGCCGCCGCCACAGCCGCTCACAAGTAACGCGACTAACAAGCCGCCGCTGATCACCTTGCGCATTCGAACTCCCTCGCTCCTGCCGCGCAGTTTCCTGCGCGACGGCGGGGATCACAACGTGTCTGCGCCGGAAGACGCGAAAGATGTCACATATTCCGCGTCACTTTCATAGGCAAAAGCCGCAGCCGCGCGGCCTCGCGGTTGTCCGATCCACAATCGGGACAACCGCGCGCCGGCTGCCGGCTGCCATGAACCGCTTACGGCTTCGCTGCGGGCGCAGGCGCGGCTGCTGGTGCCGCTGCTGCAGCGCCTGTCTTTGCCGCTCCCGCGAAATCGCCCGCTTTCATCACCACGAACTTCGTGAGATCGAGGTGGCGGTTCATCGCCGCGCGAATCTGCGCGGAGTCGAGCGCCATCACTTTCTTCTCGAGCTCGGCGTCCCACGCGAGGGTTCGTCCGAGGAACAGGTAGTGACCGAGAGTTCCGACCAGTGCGTTGTCCTGCGCACGCCCCACGCTGCGCGACTGTTCCCAGCCGGATTTCGCCTGCGCGATCTCTTCGGCGGTGAAGCCGTCCTTCAGCACGCGTTCGAACTCTTCCCTGAATGCCTGCTCGAGTTTCGCGAGGTTCTGCGGCGCGTAGATGGCGTACGCCAGGAAGCTGCCGGACTTGTCGAGCGAGTCAACCGACAGTTGCGAGCCCACGCCGTAGCTCAGCCCTTCCTTGATGCGGATGCGCGCCATCAGGCGCGAGTTGAGGAATCCGCCACCCATCATGTAGTTGCCGAACAGCAGCGCCGGGTAGTCCGCATCGTCATCGCGGATGTTCAGGTTGAGGCCCGTCACGTAGAAGGCCTGCGCCTTGTCGGGCGTCTCGAAGCTGCGTTTCTCGACCTTGGCATCGAAGTATTCGTTGGGCACGGCGGTGAACGGCTTCGCCGCCTTCCAGCCGCCGAACAGTTTCGTCACCTGCGCCTCGAGTTCCGCGGCGTCGAAGTCTCCCACGGCCGCGAACTGCGCCGGCTGTGCGCCGAAGAAGTCGCGGTGGAATTTCAGCATCTGCTCGCGCGTCACGGCCTTGATGTCGACCACGCCTTCATCGATCGAATCGACGTAGCGGATGTCGCCTTTCGGATAGGGCTTGAGCAGCTTCTGGAATGCGGTGAACGCGATCGCGCTGGGTTCGCTGCGTTGCTGCTCGAGCCCGGCGAGCCGTTCGGCGCGCAGCTCCTCGAGTTCTTTCGCGTCGAATTTCGGCTCACGCAGGACCTCGGCCAGCAGGCTCAGGACCGCGGGCAGGTTCTCGCGCGTGGTCTCGACACTGGCCGACAGCCCCGAGCCCCAGGTATTGAGGTTGACGCGCGCCTTGAGGCGATCGAACTCGTCCTGGATCTGCTGGCGCGTGTGTTTGGTGGTGCCGCGCAACAGCATGGACGTCGTCATGGAGGGGATGTCGCCGACGTTCGCCAGGCTCTTGAGATCGCCGAAGCGCAGCGCCATGCCGGCGAACACCGCGCCGCCACGTGTCTTCTTGGGCAACAGCGCCAGCTCCAGGCCGCCCGCAAGCTTCTTGCGCACGGTGCGCGTCTCGATGTTGGCGACCGAGGGGTCGAATTCCTCGCCCACCTCGCGCACCGCGTCACCCTTGTAATCCTTGACCAGCGTGGCGACGTCGGGCGTCGCCGGAATATCCGCGCGCTCGGGCGTCGCCGTCGGATAGAACAAGCCGGCGGTACGATTCGAGCTCCTGAAATAGTTAGCCCACACGCGCTGCACGTCCGCGGTCTTGGCGGTACGCAGGCGATCGCGATGCACGAACATGAGACGCCAGTCGCCCATGGCGGCCCAGTCGCTGAGCAGCAGGCCGACACGTTCGGAGTTGTTGAGGGTCAGCTCGATCTGCGACAGCAGGTAGGTACGGGCACGTTCCACTTCCGCATCGGTCACCGGCAGCGCCGCGGGTTTTTCCAGCACGTCGATGAGTCTGCGTGAGCACCGGCTCGAGTGGCTTGTCGGTGCGCACATTCGCGCCGAAGAACGCCATGCCCGGATCGCGATTCTGCAAGCCCGTCTGCATGACGGACGCGGCCTTGCCGGGTTCCACGAGCGCCTTGTGCAGCCGCCCGCCGGGTGAATCCGCCATCACTTCACCGAGGATTTGCAAGGGCGCGATGTCCTCATGGGCGCCAGCGGGGATGTGATAGCCGGCCACGGCGAGCTGCACGTCGCCCGTGCGTCGCAGGGTCACCAGCCTCTCACCATCCTGCACCGGCTCTGCGGTGTAGAGCACCGGCAGGATGCGCGTGGGTTTCGGAATCGAACCGAAGTACTGCTGCACCAGCGTGAGCGTCTTCGCTTCGTCGAACTTTCCGGCCACCAGCAGCAGCGCGTTGTCCGGCTGGTAGTAGAGCTTGTAGAAGGCCTGCAGCCGATCGATCGGCACGCCTTCGAGATCGGAACGCGCGCCGATGGGCAGGTTGCCGTAGTTGTGCCAGTCGTAGGACGCCGACATGAGTCGCTTGAACAGCACGCCGAGCGGCTGGTTTTCGCCCATTTCGAACTCGTTGCGCACCACGGTCATTTCACTGTCGAGGTCCTTCTTCTCGACGCGCGAATTCATCATGCGGTCGGCTTCGAAATCGAGCGCCCAGTTCAGGTTTTCCTCGGTGGCGTTGAAGGTCTCGTAGTAGTTCGTGCGGTCCCAGGAGGTCGTTCCATTGGGCCGCGCGCCATGCGCCGCCAGCTCGCCTGGAACGTCGGTGCGGCGCGCCGTGCCCTTGAACAACATGTGTTCGAGCAGATGCGCCATGCCGGTCTCGCCATAGTTCTCATGCCGCGAGCCGACGAGATAGGTGATGTTCACGGTGATGGTCTGCTTGCTGAGGTCCGGGAACAGCAACACGCGCATGCCATTGGCGAGGCGGTACTCGGTGATGCCCTCCACCGAGGCGACCCGTTCCGGGGCCGCGAGCGCCACCCTGGCGGGAGGAGCCACGGGAACTGGTTTCTTCTTGCTGGCTGCCTGGACGGCGGAAACCAGCATTACCAGGGAAATCAACGATGCAGCCGCGGCGGACCGGCGGATATTGGATGACATTCCCTTGCTCCCTCTTTTTAGATGAGACGTGATTGTATTAGGAGGCGCCGATGAAATGGAAATGGGGACATTCCTATTTTCCGGATCCGGAAAATAGGAATGTCCCCATTTTCCGGGCTCTATCTATAACCGCGAGCCTGCAGCGTGAACAGCTTGGCGTAGATGCCGTCCTGTTGCATCAGGCTCTCGTGGTTGCCGCGCTCGATGATGTGGCCCTGTTCGAGCACCACGATGTGATCGGCCATGCGCACCGTCGAGAAGCGGTGCGAAATCACGATGGCGATGCGATTGCCCATGAGCGAGCGGAAATGTTCGAACACCTCGGCCTCGGCCGCGGCGTCCATGGCCGCGGTGGGCTCGTCGAGCACCAGGATGTCGGCGTCGCGCGCATGAAGGCGCGCGACAGCGCGATCTTCTGCCATTGCCCGCCCGAGAGCTCGCGCCCGTCCTTGAACCATTTGCCGAGCTGGGTTTCGTATCGTTTGGGCATGTCTTCGATGAACGGCGCCGCCTTGCCCTGCGAGGCGCGCCTCGGCCCAGCGCTCGCGGTTCTCGAAATCGCGCACGTCGCCGGCGCCGACGTTCTCGCCCACCATGAGCTGGTAGCGCACGAAGTCCTGGAAAATGACGCCGATGCGCCGCCGCAGGACCGTGGCGTCCCATTCCTGCAGGTCGCGGCCTTCGAGCAGCACGCGCCCATAGGTGGGCTTGTACAGGCGGGTCAGCAGTTTGATCAGCGTGGTCTTGCCCGAGCCGTTCTCGCCCACCAGCGCCAGCGACTCGCCGCGCTTGATCTGCAGATTGATGCCGGTGATGGCGACCCGATCGGAGCCGGGGTAGCGGAACTCGACGTTCTCGAACTGCACGCCGGCTTCGGGATCCGGACCGCTGACCGCAGTGCCGGTGCTGGGCTCGACCGGCTCCTCGAGGTATTCGTACAGCGTCGACAGGTACAGGTTGTCCTCGTACATGCCGCCGATGGCGCCGAGGCTGGTGGTGACCGCGGTCTGGCCCTGGCGGAACAGCATCAGGTACATGGTCATTTCGCCCAGCGTGATCACGCCGCGCACCGCCTCGATGGCGCACCAGGCGTAGGCGCCGTACAGCGCGGTGATACTGAGCAGCGTGAACGTGAAGCCCCAGGTCTCGCGGCGAATGGTGAGATTGCGGTCCTTCTCGTACAGGCCTTCGAAGATGCCGACGTAGCGGCCGAGGAACAGCCTGCCGAGGTCGAATAGCTTGACCTCCTTGGCGTGGTCCTCGCGCGCCAGCGCGGTCTCGAGATAGGTCTGCATGCGCGTCTCGGGCGCGCGCCAGCGAAACAGGCGGAAGGCATCACCGGAGAACTTGGTCTCGGCGAAGAACGCCGGCAGGCCGCAGGCAATCAGGATGGCCACGGCCCAGGGAGAAAATCCGGCCAGCAACACCGAGAAACTCACGATGGAGATCGCGCTCTGCAACAGGCCCGAGGTACGCATGACCAGCGACAGCGGCCGGCTCGACGCTTCACGCCGCGCACGCGTCAGCTTGTCGTAGAACTCCGAATCCTCGAAATGCGTGAGCTCGAGCGTCAGCGCCTTCTCGAGGATCATCACGTTCACGCGATGCGACAGCTGCGCCTTGAACAACGACTGGCACAGCGTGATGCCGCGATGCGCCCCGGTGATGATCACCAGCATCAGCGCCTCGACCAGCACCCAGAAGATCACGGTCTCGAGGTCGGCGTGGCCACCGGCGGCGTAGCGCCTTGCCCGCGGCGACCACGCTGTCGACGATGCGCGCGCCCACCCATGCCACGGCGGACGGCAGCACGCCGGCCAGCAGGGTTACGAAACCGAGGAACAGGGCCAGCTTCGGGCTCGTGGCCCACACCAGCTCCAGGGCGCGTTTGCTGTAGCGGAATACGCCAAAGAAGCGGCGCGCAGAATTCGGCGCGTCCGCGGGGACGTCGGTCGACTTGGAGATTCCGGGTTTTGAGGCCATGTGGGTTCGAAGCGTAGTCGAAACCGCGGCACCCGACCTCGTCCTGACGGGCTATGGCGACAAGTACGTGCTCACCCGTCGATATGCCTCCGGGGCCCGCTGCGCGGGGTCATAGGTGCCGTCGGTGAGGTGTCCCGGCATCATCGCGCAGTTGCTCGCGCTGACGGCTTCGGGCACGGATGCAATCTGCTGCCTGAATGCCGCTTGCTCGCCCTCCAGCAGCATGAGCACGCTGTCCTTGGATATTCCCGGGATTCGCAGACGAATCACGTCCAGGTACAGCGCGTCGGACTTTTCCTTCAGTTTCGAATGTTGTTTCTGCCAGGCTTCGAGCGGCGGCATGAGGCTGGACTTCAAGTCGGGAAACGCTTCGACGCACATGTGCACGTGCAGTTCGAAGGCTTCCAGCAAGCTGTGCATCGTCTGGACCGCTCCCCGCATGGCCAGCTGATCCGCGGTGGGTGCCGCGCGTCCCAAGGCCGTCGCCGGAAGATTTTCGGCGTTGAAATGCGCGACCAGCGACTGCGCAATCACCTGGGTCGAGCCGTCTTCTTTGCGCTTCGTGAGGTAGAACTTCATGGCCAGTGGGAACCTGACCTGCGGCTGCGACCAGATGCCGTGCAGCGGGTAGCAGAAGCGGAGCGCGCCATGCGCGTATTGCAACTCGGGGGCTTCCATTAGCACTCCACCGGTGGTCGCCTGCGGGTCGGTAGTCTCGAATTGCGCGGTCAACTGGTACATGCCGGGTTCGAAGCGGTCAATCGAGTATTCGAGCTCTGCCACGATGGTGCTGTCCTGGCTGACATAGCTGGTGTCGGCCGGGGACATGGAGATCAATTTGATCGACGGATTGCTCGCGGACGGACCCGCAATCTCGCGCTCCTTGCCGTGCCCGCAGGCAAGCAGCTCGGCTTCCGATACCAAAGTCGCCGGTGAAGTGGCCGCGCCGACATCGGCTATGAACCCGGCCGCGAAGCTCGCCAGGAGCAGCAGCCAGGTCTTCCGGTTTTTCATCGTGGTGCCTCCAGCCGGTAGTGGCCAATGATGGCATACCGGAACAGGATGTTTTCTTCGCGCGCACCCGCGCCGATGTTGTGGATCACCAGCGGCACGCCGGTCACCGCCTTGCGGTCACTGACCAGCCCGATATGCAACACGCCGCCGCCCAGGTCCCAGGCGACCAGGTCACCCGGTAGATAGTCCGCGGCCGCGCTCGACAGGGGCTGCGCATGGCCTGCGCGCTCGAAGTACGTCATCAGGTTGGGAACCCGGCGATGATCAATATTGGCATCCGGGCGTGTCAGTCCCCAGCGGCGAGGATAGTCGCGAAAGTGCGTGCCCATGTCCTCGTGCACCAGCTTCTGCAAGTCGGCGCCGCGCGCCGTGCGCAGCGCGCGCACGATGACGTCAGTGCATACGCCGCGCTCGATTGGGACGTCGCCTCCCGGATAGTCGAGCGTGCGATAGCTGCCGTCGTAGATGACCGTGATTCCCACCTGCCGGCGGGCGGCGATGACTAGCTCGAGGTTGTTTGCAAGCGCAGGCGCCACACCAGCCAGCCAGGCAAGTGCAGCAGCGGGAGCCAGCTTCTGCCAGCGGTTCATCGCACTCTTTCCACAAGCAAAGCTAACTGCGTCTGCAGAAACACTCAACGGCCTACCCCCTATGGACCATTGAGTGATCGGCCAAGCCTCGCTAACGTAACCGCCCATGTCTGTGCTCACCGTTTCGGGTCTTTCCAAGACCTACGCCACCGGCTTCAACGCCCTGAAGAACGTCAACCTGGAGATCCGCCGCGGCGAGATCTTCGCCCTGCTCGGCCCGAATGGCGCCGGCAAGACCACGCTGATCAACATCATCTGCGGCATCGTCAATCCAACCGCCGGCAGCATCACCGCCGATGGCCACGACATCATCCGCGACTTCCGCCAGGCGCGCGCCAGGATCGGGCTGGTGCCGCAGGAACTCGCCACCGACATGTTCGAGACGGTGTGGAACACCACGCAGTACAGCCGCGGCCTGTTCGGCAAGCCGCGCATCGGCGGAGTTCGTCGAGAAGGTGCTGCGGGACCTGTCGCTGTGGGACAAGAAGGACTCGAAGATCATGACGCTGTCGGGTGGCATGAAACGCCGCGTCATGATCGCCAAGGCGCTGTCGCACGAACCCACCATCCTGTTCCTCGACGAGCCGTCGGCCGGCGTCGACGTCGAGCTGCGCCGTGACATGTGGGAAATGGTGCGAGGCCTGCGCGAGCGAGGCGTCACCATCATCCTGACCACTCACTACATCGAAGAAGCCGAGGAGATGGCCGATCGCATCGGCGTCATCAGCAAGGGCGAGCTCATCGTGGTCGAAGAGAAGACCGCGCTGATGCGCAAGCTCGGCAAGAAGCAGCTCACGCTGCACCTGCAGAATCCGCTCACCGCGATCCCGGCCGAGCTGGCCGACCTGCCGCTCGAGCTGGTGAAGGACGGCACCGAGCTGGTGTACACCTTCGACACGCAGGCGGCGGAGACCGGCATCGCGACGCTGCTGCGCCGGCTCAACGAACGTGGCATCGACTTCAAGGATCTGCACACCACGGAGAGCTCTCTCGAGGACATCTTCGTGAGTCTGGTGAGGTCGCGTCCATGAACGTGCACGCCATCCGCGCCATCTACACCTTCGAGATGTCGCGCACTTTCCGCACCATCTTCCAGAGCATCGCCACGCCGGTGATCACCACCTCGCTGTACTTCGTGGTGTTCGGTTCGGCCATCGGTTCGCGCATGGTGAGTATCGACGGCGTTTCCTACGGCGCCTTCATCGTGCCGGGCCTCATCATGCTCACGGTGCTGACCGAAAGCCTGAACAACGCCTCTTTCGGCATCTACATGCCGAAGTTCGCCGGGACCATCTACGAAATGCTCTCGGCGCCGGTGTCGTTCGTGGAAGTGCTGGCGGGCTACGTGGGTGCCGCGGCGACCAAGTCGGTGATGCTGGGCGCCATCATTCTCGTCACGGCGCGCCTGTTCGTGCCATTCGAGATCGAGCATCCCATCGCGATGATCCTGTTCCTGATCCTGACGTCAGTGACCTTCAGCCTGCTGGGGTTCGCGATCGGCATCTGGGCGGACAGCTGGGAGAAAACCAGCATCGTGCCGACCATGATCGTCACCCCCCTCACTTTCCTCGGCGGCAGCTTCTATTCACTGTCGATGCTTCCGCGAGATCTGGCAGAAGATCACCCTGTTCAACCCGGTGGTGTACCTGGTCAACGGCTTCCGCTGGAGTTTTTATGGAAAATCCGACGTGAACGTGGTGCTGAGCGTCAGCATGACCTGCGCGTTCATGCTCATTTGTCTCGCAGTCATCGCCTGGATGTTTCGGACCGGTTACAAGCTCAAGAACTGAGATAGTGCCGGGCCCGCGGGGTAACAATGTCATGCTCGCCCGCCGTTAATTGACCATCGACCACACGGGTGGTTAGAGTCGGGCGCACGGCGCGCTTATAAGTCCTCCAACAAGCGCCGAATCCTCTCAGGGGAGCGATCATGATTCGTATCTCTCGGTGGTCCGCCACGTGCGTCTCGACGGCTCTGCTCGCAGGTTCCGCCTTCGGCGCCGCGCAAGCGCCCGTGGTCATCGACTCGGAACAGAAAGCGGCTGCGGCGGTGCTCGCGGCGCATCACTTCCTCATCGATCACAATGACCATCGCAATTCGCGGGTGGTGCTTCTAAATATCACCTATCCGCCGCGTCAAGTGATGATCGGATTGCTGGCGAAGTTGGCCAGCGCGACCACGCCGGCTGCGCTGCGCAATTCCGGCGGCATGGACCTTCCCTGTGCACACGGCGGCATTGTGCACGTACAACTCAATCCAGGCCTGATTCGCACGCTGAAGGCCACATGGATGCAGTGTGTCGAGGAGGTGTACTACGAACAGGTGATCTACAACGGTGACGGCGCGCTGGTGTTGCTTTCGGACAGCTTCACGCCCGCCGCAGTCGCGTCGCTGCGCATGGGCACCATCGACCAGGATTTCACGGCAACCACGATCACGGACTACGAAGTCGTGATCGATACGAATACCGTCAGTTTGAACCTGCGCATGATCGGGCTGGTACCCATGAAGCAGCGCATCGCGGGCGGCTTCATCACTGGCCCCTTCGCGTACGAAACCACCGGCTTTTGGGACGTGCACTGGAGTTCTGTGTTTCCCGGATCGGGCATCCCCCCAAGCGAGGGCGGGTACCAGTATTCCGCCGAACACGTGGTGGCCTCGGGATACACCCAATTGCCGGAAAACTCGCCAACCGATTATTTCGTCGATGACACCACGTTCTATTCCGGGCGCTTCACCACAACGCCGCCAAACGCGGGCATCGGGGCGGGCACGACAGACACGATCGACTTCGATGGGCTGCGGATTCGCACCAAACATTTCTTTGGCCTCGGTTTCACACACCAGGTGGCAGTGGAGGGACGCGCGCGTCTCGGCTGGGATCCATCGCGCGGTGCGGGCTGCCTCAATGGCGCGTACAGCTTCCACACCGTGACGCCGACCCTCGAGTCGGTGTTCGGCTTGAGTCAGTTTCAGCAGGGTGAAATCGTCATCAATGGCTCGACCACGACGAGCTATTCGCCACCTGCCATCCCGGATCCGTCACAGCCGACGCGCATGCAGGGGCCCGTGTCCGTCAATGTAAAAAATGTCGGCACGTACAACTACGTGTTCGACTTGGGAGTGCACACCGGGCTCGCGCCGATCGCGCAGTGTTTTCCGGATTGAACCGAAAAAGGGAGTTCCCGCGCCACATTGCGGAAACTCCCTTGGCTCTCAACTGAGTACCAGGCGGTGCCGGGCCGGCACCCTCACACCAGCTTCAAGCCCCGCTGTCACAAATCCGTGTCTCGTGACACCGAGGTGCGCGCGTTGACGCGCACCGAGGCGGCTGGTTAGATGAAGTCCGCGCGGGTCCAATAACAACACTACCCGCTGCGTCACGGAGGATTTCATGGCACGGAACATTCATCGCGCGCTCTCGAGCGCGTTTGCAGCCATCGTGTGTGCGGGCGCTGCGCAGGCTGCCCCCGTCACGATCGACTCCGAGCAGAAGGGCGCCGCGGCAGTGCTCAGTGCCCACCACTTCATGCTCGACCGCAATGGCCTGAACAACACGCGCCAGTTGCTCATCAACATCACGATACCCGCACGCGAAGTCATCAATGGCGCACTCGACATGCTGGCCAGTGCCACGACGCCGGCGGCGCTCGCGCGTTCGGGCGGCATCACCCTGCCCTGTCTGCAGGGTGGCACGTTGAGCGCGACACTGTCGCGCGGCCTGGTACGCACGCTGAAGTTCAGCTGGAACGCCTGCGGGCTGGAACAGTTCGGGCTGCCCGCGACTTACAACGGCGTGGGCGAAATGGTGCTGGTCGGCGACAAGTTCAAAGTGAGCATGGTGCCCTCACTGCGCCTCGGCAATGCCACTCAGGACCTGACAATCACCACGTTCCAGAGCTTTCCGCCATATAGCGACGTCACCGATACGCGCTCGTTCAACCTGCGCATGATCGGCTTGGTGCCGATGTCGCAGGAATTCGTGGGCTTCTATGTCAACGGGCCCTGGGCCTACGAGCTGACCGGGTTCTGGGAGGCATTTACACGCATCGTGCCGCCGGATCCGATGTACGGCCTGCCGTCTGAACATCGCCACCGAATCACCGCGGAGCGTGTGGTCACATCCGGCTACCTCAAACTTCCCGAGGATTCCCCGACGGTCTGGCTGGAAGACGAGACCTGGTTCCATTCCGGCCGCTTCACCACCTACTTCGACAATATCAACGGCTGGCGGAACACCACCGAGACCACCGATCTCAAGGGTCTGCGCATCCGCATCCAGGAACTGTATGGCATCGGGCGGCGGATTTCGGTCGATGGCCGAGCGACTCTGGGCTGGGACGCGAGTCGCGGCGCCGGCTGCCTGAGCGGCGAGTACACCTTCAAGACCAGGACACCGCTGCTCGAGTGGGAACTCAATCCGGGCCACATCAAGTCCGGTGAACTCCTGATCAACGGATCGACGACTTCGAGCTATTCGACTCCCATCCAGCCCGATCCCGCACAGACCTGGTTCACCCAGGTGCCGGTGTCGATCGACATCGCCGGGCTTGGTCAGTTCGATTATCTGCTCGACTGGTCGGTGTCGTCCGGCCTGCAGCCCATCGCGCAGTGTTCTCTCGGGTTTACGCCAGTCCAATAGATTTGGGGGCGACCCGCACCACAAGGCGGGACCGCCCCCTGCTCTCAACTCGGGATGCCGGATAGCGAAGCTATTCCCGGATCCGTACCGGTAACAATCAGGCGCGACGTCCGCCCGCGAGCAGCAACCCGCCACCGATCACGATGGCGCCAATGCCGGCCCACATGGGGATTCGCACCGTCTCCTTGTCCTTCACCGAAAATTCGACGGGCCCGACCTTCGCGTCGTGAGTTTCCTGGGTGTAGGTGAACTGGCGGTAAGCCAGTGCCAGCACGCCCGCGAGGATCAGAACGATTGCAATTATCTTTGTCGAGCTCATTCAGTTTTCCTTCGCCCCTAACAAGTGGCGCAGTTGGCCGCGCCTGTGATGAAGCTTGCCCCGCCGGTGCAGGCGCAACCATCGCCGTGCGGCGGGTTTGAAATTAGGAACACTCCTACAAAATCGGCTCCGCGTGCGCATCGAATCGGACGCGGCGCTCGAAAACACCATCTCCGTCGTCGTCGAATTCCGCGGAATCCAGCAAGCCGGCCTTGAAAAACTCGCGCTTCACGATGCGCCCACCACTTTCGACGTGGTACTCGATGCGTGACAAGACGCCCTGCTCCAAGTGCCGGACCTGTTCCGGGCGCCCATCGCCATCGGTGTCGAGCACACTGCGTGAGACCTCGCCGTACTCCACGTCCGATTGCCATTCGAACCGGCCGTCGAAGTTGTCGTCGGCCTCGTAATGGGTTTCCCGGCCTTGCGAGTCGAAGGTCCAACGCGCGTCGTAGGCCCCGTCCAGGTTGCGATCCATGGTCGTCATGCCGGGGAAAGAACCGACCTGAATATGCACGCGGTCATCGCGCCCGTCACCATCGTAGTCGACGCCGCTGATGCTCTGCGGCTTGACCACGTTCATCATGATGATCGCCCCGATGCCGCCGAACACCGCACCCAACCCAAACCACAACAACGCCTTGACTCTCAGCTGCTCGGTCACCGGAGGCACCGTGTCCCCGGTCTGCTGCTTTCCCACTCGGCGATCACCTCGCGTGCTTCGGCGGCTCGTTCGGACGCTACGCGCACCTTCACGTGTTGCCGAGCGGCAGCTCGCCGCCGACACCGCTGAGGAATGCGCCGTCGACGCGCGCGGAGATGCCGGCCTGGCCCAGCAGGTCGCACATCATGTGCGCCTCGACCGCCAGCGTGCACTCGTAGACTTTTTCCGTGAGGTTTTCCATTGATCGAGCTTATCGCATGTTGTTAGCGCGACCAGATCGGACACGATCGTGGACATCGGGACTGCACACGAGACATAAGTATTTTTGCTTGCATTAATCGTCGCTGAGCCCGCATATCATGCGGCGCGGCTCCCGTACGGACACGGAAACTTCAGGGGGAAGTCATGAGCACGAATTCTTCGCGCGCTGAAGCGCGTCTCCATCCTTTGCACTCTCGCGTTATTGCCCGCCGTCAGTTTTGGCGGGTTTCTTCATCTCCAACGGGCAACTCCTCGACAACAACGGCACGCCGTTCGTCATGCGCGGCGTCAACTACCCGTACACATGGTTCCAGTCGCGGAACACACCAGCAGGATCTCGCCGCGATCGCCGCCACTGGCGCCAACTCGGTGCGCGTGGTACTTTCTACCGGCGGCCAGTGGGCACGCGTGAACGGGCCACAGGTCGCGCAGGTGATCCAGTGGTGCAAGGACCTGCGCATGATCGCGGTGCTCGAGGTGCACGACTCCACCGGCTGGAGCGACAGTCGACCGGCCGTGAACATCAGCAACGCGGTGCAGTACTGGACCAGCTCCGACATCCGCGCGGCGATCAACGGCCAGGAAAATTTCGTGATCATCAACATCGCGAACGAGCCGTTCGGCAACAACACGACGGCCAACTATTTTCCCGCAGACCCGGGACGCCATCATCGCGCTGCGTAACGCCGGCCTCACGCACAACATCATGATCGACGCGGCCAACTGGGGACAGGACTGGTCCAACGAGATGCGCAACCGCGCCATGGAGCTATGGAACTCGGACACGCTGCGCAATCTCACTTTCAGCGTGCACATGTACGAGGTGTACCAGTCGCTCTCGCCTATCCAGGCGTACATGCAGGCCTTCGATGACATGAACCTGCCGCTGGTCATCGGCGAATTCGGCCCGGTGAACAACGGCCAGTTCGTCGACGCCGAATCGGTGATCTGCCCAGGCTGCAGCAACGCGGCAACGGCTACCTCGGCTGGTCCTGGTCGGGTAACGGCGGCAGTGGCACCGGCCTCGACATGACGAACAATTTTGACCCGGCATCGCTCACGACCTGGGGCAACCGCATCATCAACGGCACAAACGGCATCCGGGCGACTTCGGTGATCGCGAGCGTGTTCGGACCTGCCGGCAACAGCCTCACGGTGTCGCCGACCTCGCTGACATTCGCATCCGGCGCGTCCTCGGCGCCGATTACCGTGACCGCGAACTGTCAGCTGGTCGGTCACCGACAACCAGAGCTGGCTCGAGCGTTTCGCCCGCGAGCGGAACCAGCAACGGCAGCTTTACCGTGAGCGCCACGGCGAACACGGGGACCTCGGCGCGCAGCGGCGCCGTGGCCGGTGAGTGGTGGCGTCATCACACGCACGATCCCGGTAACGCAGGCAGCCGCGACAGCCAACAGCCTTAACGTCGCGCCCACTTCGTTGTACCATCGTCCGCCGCATCCACGGGCAATGCCACCGTGACTGCGAATGTGAGCTGGACGGTAAGCGACGATCAGACCTGGATCAGCACCTCGGCGGCCAGCGGTTCCGGATAATGGCAGCTTCACGGTGAGCGCCAGCGCAAACACCGGCGCGACGTCCCGCTCGGGCACGGTGACTGTTACGGGTGGCGGCTTTACCCGCACGATTGCTGTCACGCAGGCAGCCGCCACGGGAAGCAACCTGGCCCTGTCGGTCTCCGCGTGGGGACCCGCCGCTGCGGCCTCGTCCAGCCAGATCAACGTCACGTCGAACGTGAGCTGGACGGTCACCGACGATCAGAGTTGGCTCAGCGCCTCGCCCACCAGTGGCTCGGGCAATGGCAGCTTCACCGTGAGTGCCACGGCGAATACCGGCACCACGAATCGCAGCGGCACCGTGACGGTCAGCGGTGGCGGCATCACGCGCACCATTGCCGTGACGCAGGCCGGTCAGAGCACGGGTGGGTCCGTGACGGCGACTGGCGTGGTGACCAGCAGCAGTGGCTGGTTCAGCGAGGAACAGGTGCGTCTGTCGAACACGGCCACCATCAATGCCCTTACTGTGACGATCACCGTGCAACGCACGGCGGGGGTCAATGCATCAGGGCAATACAACACCGTGGGCGGCCAGATCTCGCAGAGCAACTCCTGCACGCCCACGGTGTGCACGTACGTGTTCACGCTGAACTCGGGCCAGACGCTGACGCCCGGATCCGGTCGCACCTTTGCCGCACAGATGAGCGGAAACGGCACCGTGCACCCGACGGCGGGCGACACCTACGTTGCCACCGGCACCGCGGGCGGCCAGTCATTCACCGTACAGGGGTCGTTCTAACCACCGGAAATTCGCCGGTATCCGTGCGCGCGACGATGAGTCGCGCGCACCGCTACCGGCAGCCCACCCAGCGCAGGAATTTTTGCCGTTCCCTGTCACAGAATCCGGCCTCGTAACACGCGGCTGGACCGCGTTGAGTTTGCAAAAACGAGTGGTTAGAGTCCGCCGGGCCTACGCTCTTCCACGCGGAAACAGGGGAAATCCATGCATCGTCTACTCGCGCGCGCTCTGGTCATCGGCACGGGCTGTCTGGCGGCAGCGGCTGCCAATGCCGCACCGGTCGTCATCGATTCCGAACAAAAGGTCAACGCGGCGCTGGCAACCGGCTTTCGCGTGCTGCAGGAGCCCGCGCAGACGCTATGGTTCACGGTGGATTCCGCACGCCGCATCGCCGAGGACGGCCTCGCCCAGGTGGCAGCCGCGGCGACACCGGCTTCACTCATGAAGAAGGACCAGGGCATCACGCTGCCGTGCTCCGTTTCCGGCAGCGTCAACGCGCAGTTGGCGCGCAGCTTTCCGCGAGTGCTCAAGCTGCGATGGAGTGCATGCGCGTACATCGACATCGATGGCAATGCCCATGAACGCAACGGCGCCGCCGACATCGTGCTGCTCTCCGATTCATTCACGCCGGAGCGCGTGGGCGGTATCCGGCTCGGGGCCCCGGGCGTGGATTTCAGCGAGACCCGGGTGATTCTTGACCCCGAGCAGAACAGCTACGAAACCCGCACCGCATCGTTGCGCATCACGGGCCTTCTCCCGATGGTGCGCGAGTTCCCGAAGTATGGGTTGTTCGTCGGTCCGTTCGCCTTCGAGCTCACCGGCTTCGTGCGCGATCATTCCCGCGCCGAGTTGCCCGACCCGCAGGTGCCGCTCTATGAACAAACGTCGCTGCACACTTACGAATTCGTATTGGCGACCGGCGCGACTACTTATTCGGACTCGCAAACCCACCTCACCGAGAATCTGTTCCTCCCCGTGGGAACGTTTGCGCACCAGGTAACTTCACCCGGCTATCCGGAAAGCACGGTGCGCTTCTCGGTCGATGGACTGCGGATGCGTAGCGACAGCGAGTTCGTGAACTGGACGCGCCAGCGGCGCCTCGATGGCCGGATCGACTACACCTGGGGCGCGGTGTGGGGCGCCGGCTGCCTCAGCGGCGAGTATGTATTCCGGACGGTGACTCCGCTGGGTGGCTCGATGTTCAGCGGGTCCGGCTCACTGGAGTCAGGCGACCTGCTCATCAACGGCTCGACGCGGGCGCAGTTCTTCTCTGCGACGACCGTGCCGCCCACGCTGCCGGTGCCACAAAACGGCATGCTCGCGCACGTGACGACAACCGGCGCGGGGACGTTCGACTACGACGTGCCGGGACCGTTCTCCTTCTCGCTGCAATCCGGCTGCTTCTGAATGACGGTGGCACGCGGCCGAGTGGCCGCGTGCTAGGCTCCGCCGGCGATGTCCGCCGGCCCCGAATACAGCTTCGGTCCGTATCGCTTCGATGCGAAGGGTCGCATGTTGTTTCGAGGATCCAGGGACCTGCGGATCCCGCCGAAGGCCGCTGATACCTTGAGCCTGCTGCTGGAACACGCCGGCGAAGTGGTCGACAAGACCCAACTACTCGATACCGTGTGGCCCAGGGTGGTGGTCGGCGAAGGGTCGCTGACCCGCACGATTTCCATCTTGCGCAAGGCGCTCGGCGGTGAAGCGGCCAGCCGCGCCTACATCGCGACGGTCTCCAAGCGTGGCTACCGCTTTGTCGCGCCGCTGGATCGGCGTGCAGAAGATGCGCCACCCGATACCCGCGTGATGCTGCTGGTGCTGCCCTTCGAAAACTCCAGCGCGGCGCGTCCCTACGACTACTTCAACGATGGTCTCACCGAGGAGATGATCGGCCGCCTCGCAAGCCTCAATCCCGAGCAGTTGGGAGTGATTGCGCGCACCACCAGCATGATGTTCAAGGACACGAAGCGCCGCGTCAGCGAGATCGGCCGCGAGCTCGGGGTGCAGTACGTCCTGGAAGGAACCGTGCGGCGCGGCCGCGAACAGGTACGCATCGCGGCGCGGCTCATCAAGGTCTCGGACGAAACCCAGGTCTGGGCCGAAAGTTACGAACGCAAGCCCGGTGACCTGTTGCGATTGCAGAGCGAGGTGGCCACGACCATCGCCAACCAGATCAAGATCAAGCTGGCGCCCGGTGCGCAGCGCGTGGAGGCGATGCGCGAAATGCCGGCGGTTGGAGTCGAAGCGTTGCTGAAAGGCAGGCATCTCCTCAGCCAGCGCACGGAGCGTGCGATGCGTTCCAGCATCTCGCAGTTCGAGACCGTGCTGCACCACTGCCCTGACTGCGCCGGTGCCTGGGCCGGCATCGCCGAGGCCAACGTCATGCTGGCCTGCCGCGGCATGGTTCCCGCGAAGGAGACCTTCCGGCAATCCGCAGCCGCCGCGCGCAAGGCCATCGAGCTCGATGTCGAACAGGGCGACGCGCACGGATCCCTCGCGCATGTGCGCCTGCATGACTGGGACTGGGTGGGACTCGACGAGCAGTTCCGGCGCGCCACGGCGCTCGCGCCTTCGCTGGCGCTGGTCTACTACTGGTATGGCGAGTACCTCATGAGCATGGGCCGGCCGGAAGAAGCCATCGCCAGCGCTGCCAGTGGCCTGAAGCGCGATCCGCTGTCGCCGGTGGTTCGTTCGTCGTACAGCATGATCCTGTACCTGGCGCGGCACTTCGACCGCGCCAGCGAAATGCTGGTCAATGCCATCGAGACTTCGCCGGGACATTTTCTGCCACGCCTGCGCCTGGGGCTGGTGCGCATCCAGCAGAAACAGTTCCCCGAAGCCATTCAACAACTCAGGATCGCGACACGCCTGGCCGAAGAAAGCACCGAAACGCAGGCCGCGCTCGCCATGGCCTACGCGGCCAGCGGCGACCGCAGCAATGCCGCGCGCATCACCCGCAAGCTGGAAAACCTGCGCGGGCGCCGTTACGTGCTGCCTTACAACATCGCCAAGATCTATGCCGCCGGCAACGATCGCACGCGCGCCTTCGACTGGCTGGAGACCGCCTACGAAGGCGGCAATCCGGATCTCATCGAGCTGAATTCCGAACCGATATTCGACTGCCTGCGCACCGACCGGCACCTCGCGCACCTGATGCGTCGAATCGGCTGGAACGCCTGACTACCTAGTTCGCTGGGCGATCAGAAATCCGTAAGAAAGAGATCCGGCGACGGGAAGGATTTCCGTTCCCGTGTGGCGCGCAATGCGCCCATGCCCCACTGAATCTTCAAGTCAATCCGAAAGGAGCTGCCCATGCCTGGTTACATGTTGATCGAATCGCGCGATCCCTTCGAATCGAAGGGCTTCACCCAGCGCTGCGAGCTGGCGATGACACTGCTCGGCGAGAACGCCGCCGTCACCCTGTTCCTGGTGGAAAACGCCGTGCTCGGAGCACGCGCCGGCGCCAAGGTCCGTGACCTCGAAAAGATCGCCAAGGCGGGCGTGCGGATTCTTGCCGACGATTTCGCGCTGCGCGAGCGTGGCATCGCCGAGGTCGCCCCGAACATCGTTTCCGTCAACATCGACACGCTGGTTGGCGAGCTGGCCCGCGGTACGAAAGCCCTTTGGAACTAACCCGCCACGCTGAGGAGCCAGCCCATGTCTACTCTGACTTTCCTGCTCATGGACGCACCCTTCGAACAGACGCGCACCGCGACTGCATTTCGCCTGATCGACGCCACGCTGCGACGCGGTCTCGGCGCGCGCGTGTTCGCCTACGAAGGCGCGGTCAGCCTCTCCATGACGACGCAGAAGCCGCACGCCAACGCGGTCCACGGCCGCACGCTCGAAGAGGAAGCGCATCCGACGCCACATCTGTGGGTGAACGCCCTCACGGAGCTCGCGAGGGAACGTGGCGCACCCTTTGAATGGGTCAACTGCGGACTGTGCGTGGATGAGCGCGGGGCGAGCGATGTGGTCGCCGGCGTACGGCGCGGCAGCCCGGCCGATTTCTGGAAGATGAACCTCGAGAGCGCGAACACGCTCGTCATTGCCACCCGTTAGGAGACCGTCATGCGCGTATTGCAGATCATCGAACCGGCCTACCGTGCGACCCTCGAAGAGCAGGACGACACCGTCCTGTGGTTCACGCGCGCCATCCGCGCCGCGGGCGCACCCGCGGATGTCCTGTTGTGTGGCACCGCGGTGAACTACACGGTGCGCGGCCAGGACGCCGACGGATTCCGCGTCGGCGGCTGGTCGCAGCGTCATCCACCCGCGATCGAACACGAAATCTCGAAACTGATCGAAAGCGGCGCCCGCGTCGCGGCCCTGGCGGAGGATCTCGCCGAACGCGGCATCCTCACGGAATCGATGCTGCCGGGGATCGAAATCCTCAGCCGCAAATCGCTGGGCGGCCTGTGCGCGCAATACGATCGCGTCTGGAAGTGGTAGCCCGGAGTACACCCGAGCCGCTGCTGGCGCACTTCTTCGACGCCGCAAGCTCGACGTTCACGCACGTGATCGCCTGTCCGCTCACCGGTCGCGCCGCGGTCATCGATCCGGTGCTGGACTTCGACGCACGCGCGGCGCGCACCTCGACCGAATCCGCGGAGCGCGTGCTGGCGTTCCTTGCCGAGCGGCGGCTCGCGCTGGAGTGGATTCTCGAGACCCATGTGCACGCCGATCACCTGTCCGCCGCGCACTACCTGCGCAGTGTGCGCGGCGGTCGCATTGGCATTGGCTGCGAGGTGCGCGCCGTGCAGCGCGTATTCGTGGATCTGTTCGGACTGCGCGGGCGTGTGGCCACCGACGGCTCGCAATTCGACCGCCTGTGGCGCGACGGTGAGCGCATCACGCTGGGCGCGCTCGATATCATCGTGATGGCCACGCCCGGACATACCTGCGACGGCGTCAGTTACTGTAGCGGCGATCACGTGTTTGCCGGTGACACGCTGTTTCGCGCCTCGTATGGCACGGCGCGCTGCGACTTTCCGGGTGCCGACGCCGAAGCGCTGTACCACTCGGTGCGCAAGCTCTATGCGCTGCCGGCACACACCCGCGTGCATTTCTGCCACGACTATCCACCCGTGGGTTCCGAACCGGTCGAATCGCAAACCGTCGCCGAGCTGCGCACCCGCAACGTGCAGCTGTGCGCCGATACCACGCGCGAAGAATTCGTGGCGTTGCGCCGTACCCGCGACGTCTCCCTGCCCGTACCCGCGCTGCTGATTCCGGCAGTACAGGTCAATATCGCTGCCGGCCGCCTGCCCACGCCTGACAGTGATGGCCGCAGCTACCTGCGAATGCCGTTGAATGCCCTGAATGCCTGTTGATTGTCTGAGACCGCGGCTGCTGGCGGATCAGGATTTTGGCGTGGGCTCGGCTTGCGGCGCGGGTGGGGGTGCGGGCGCAGGCGCGGGTGCGTCCGGCGCCGGCGGTGAAGCATTCGGAACCCGGGGCGTCGAATTGTCCGGGACGCCCATGTCAGTACCAGGGAGCGGCGTCGAACTACCCGGTGGCGGCGTGGCGGCGCCCGGCGCATCGCCGGAGGCGGGCGGCACGGCCGCCGGAGGTGGCACGGCCGGCGCGGACTGCGGCGGTACGGTTGGTGTCGCCGCCGGTGTCACGCTCTGCACCGCGACGCGCAGGTTCTCGATATCCGAATCGATGAGCTCGAGCGAGAAGTTAGGCTTGCCACGCGGATCGCTGACCAGGACATTGGCGCCCTCGCCGAGCTCCACCCGGTACAGATCGCGACGCAATTGCGAACCCAGCGAATTGCGGATGCTGCGCGCGACGGCGTCCTCTTTCGCGCCCATGATCACCGGCACGGTGATGTCGACCGGATCGCTGCCGTCGTTCTGGGTGATGCGGAAGTGAAGGTCGCCGCTGGATTCCGCGCGGCCGCTGGGCGCGATATTCCACACGCCCGCCAGCGGCGGTCCCTTGGCTGCAAATGCAAACGTCGCCGCGCACAGGGCGGCGACGAGGCTCGAAGCACGCAGGTTCATTTGTGCCTCCTGGCCGGCGCGCCCCGGCATATCCCGGGGCGCACTGTCTGGAAGAGCCGGGGCGGCGTTATTCGCCCTCGACCTTGATGTTCACGTTGCGCACGTCGGACTCGATGAGTTCGAGCGCAAAGTCGGGCTGGCCCTCCTTCTTCTTGATCAGGATGTCCTCGCCGTCGTCGACTTCGACGCTGTAACGCTCCGGGTTCAGCTTGGCCGCGAAGGCATCGCGCACATCCTTCGCCACGCCGTTTTCATCGCGACCGCTCTTGATGGTCGCAACGATATCGATGGACTCACCCTGGCTCGGAGTCACGCGAAACTGCATGTCGCCAGTCTTGAGCGCGGAACCGTCGAGCTCGATGCGCCACTTGTTGGAAGTGTGATCGCCATCGGCGAACGCCAGCGCAGCAAGCAGGAAGGAAGAAACGAGAGCCGTGACAATGGCACCGGTTCGCATGGCAACTCCAGTCGTGGGAAAGTCTGGAGTGGATTCTCCGCGCCGGGGCGCGGGGCAGTCAGCGGTGGGGGTCCGTTCCTGAAGTCAGACGTTACCGAACGTCGTGCCGGACGATGGTGGCCGTCGTTGCAGGCATCAGGCAGGTGAGTCGCGGGGGGCGGCTCAGGACCGCAATGAACTGCGAATGTGCGGCGTCCGGATACACGGCTGCCTGTGCCTCATCGGTGCCGCCCCAGTGCTCTTCATTGATCTTGAAGTTCGGCCCTACGGCCAAGCCCATCTGGTACGTGTGGCTGAAATTTTCCGGGCAGGTGTCTTCGTTCTTGCGGAAATGCGCCTGCCGGGCCAGCGACTCGAAGTCGCGCGGCTCGATTCGCACGAAGCAGATCGTGGTGGGATTGCCGGGATCGCACGAATCGGCAAAGTCCTGGCACTCGATGTCGCGCGCCGACTCGGGCAGCCGTTCGACGAGGAAATACTCCGTCAGGGCCCGCCGCTCCGCAGTCTCGTGCGCGGCGGATTCGTGCAGGCGGAATCCCGCGCCCACCGCCATGCCCAGGATGAGCAGGCAGAACGCAGCGATGAGCAGGCGCGACATGAAATTTGCGGGTCATGGCGATTTCTCCCGGACGTAGGGCACCTGGCGCAGCAGCTCCGCCCGCATGGCCGGTGTCGGCAGGTAGCGATCGACCAGTTGTTCGATGGCCGTGTAGTACTTGTCTTCGGCAATGATCCCCATGATGTCGTTCACGACCGCCATCCGCAGCAGGATGGCGAGCGCCTCGCTTTCGCTGGTCGACTTGTCGAGGCGCAGCGTGTCGCGCCACAACTCGAAATTGAGGCGCGATCTGACCCTCGGCCGGAAGCAGCCAACCGCTGTTCACCGCCGATGAAGTCGGCATAGTCCAGTGGCGTCGCCGCAAGTGTTCGCAGGTCGGCATCCTTCGGCAGCGTGTAGATAGCTTCGCCCATGATCGGACGCAGCGTCGTCAGGCGGATTCGCGGCGGCTGCGGTTGATCCCAGGTGAACAGGCGCGCCGCCAATGCGATGCGTGTGCCCACGGGGTACTTGCTCTGAACCTGGCCCTGCGGGACCGGCAAGGCGCGGCAATCCGAGCCGTGCCGAAATTGAAATACTCGACCTCGGTGAGGTTTCGTGCCGGCAGGTTCAGCGGTTCGAGAATCCGGATGCGCAGGCCCCAGGACGGTGCGCACCTGTCGGGCGGCTCGGGAACGGTTTCACAGCCCGGAATCCGCATGGCGACGTGGCCGACGACCTCGCCATAGAAGCCATAGGTATCGGGGCTGAATGGTGCGTCGAGGACCCGGGAGACGGAACACGGGCTTGCGACTGTGGCCCAGCAGCCGATGAACAGTGCCAGGACGATGCGCCAGGGAAGTTTCCCGGGTGAGGTCACGGTCCGTATGCCTCGATCAGGAAGCCCGGATCCTCCGCCACCCCTTCTGTAAAAACAAGCCGGGAAAAACAAGGCAGTCTCGCGACTGCCTTGTGGAAACGCGCGCCATGCGCCCCGGCAGGGCCCGGGTGGCGGGCGGGGAGCCCGCCGATGTCACGCGATCAGTGTGCCATCCCTATCTGCTCAACCGCACTTCGAGTCGCCGCAGTTCAGGCAGGTCATGCAGCCGTCCATCATGACGACGGCGGCGGTGCTGCACTTGGCGCACAGCTGCGCCCCTTCCGGAAAATGCGACTTGGCGAATGCGTCGGTCTGCTTGGTGCGCTCTACGAATTCCTGCCTTCTTCTCGGCGATCAGCTTCTGCGCATGTTCATCGAGCTCCTGCTTCTTGAGCAGACCGATCGTCTGCAGGTGCTTCTCGATGACATACCCCAGCTCGGCAATGATCGACGGCATGAACTTGCCGCCCGCCTGCCAGTATCCCCCTCGCGGATCAAACACGGCCTTCAACTCATCGACCAGGAACGTGACGTCGCCACCCTTGCGGAACACCGCCGAGATGATGCGCGTCAGCGCCACGATCCACTGGAAGTGATCGAGGTTCTTGGAGTTGATGAAGATCTCGAACGGCCGGCGCTGCTCGTACGGCGTGTCCTCGTTGAGGATGATGTCGTTGATGGTCACGTACATGGCGTGATCCGACACCGGCGTCTTGATCTTGTAGGTGCTGCCAACGAGCATCTCGGGGCGCTGCACCTCTTCGGTCATGCGCACGACCTTGGACGAACGGCCCTGCCGGTCGTGCGTCATCTCGACCGCGGGCTCGAACCTGGCGACCGCGGCGGCAACCGCCGGGCGGTGACCTCGGCAGCGGTCTTGTCCTCGGCCTTTTGCACGCGGTACTTGGCGATCTTCTTTTCGATCTTGATTGCGGCCATGGTGCGCAGAACTTCCCGTAGTAGCCTTCTTTGAGTGCATCGTAGAGATTCGCCGCGGTGTGTTTCTCACCGTCGTACTCGATCTCCTCGTCGCCCTTCACCGAAATTTCCGAGCCGTCCTCGAGCGTGAACACATAGGTGGTGTTCTTGAGGTCGTCTTCCTTCACGAGCACGCCCTGGAATGCCTCGGGATTGAAGCGGAAGGTGGTGCAACCCTTCAGATCCTTCTCATGGGCGTACAGATAGATGTCTTTGAAGCTCTCGTATTTGTAATCCGTAGGCACGTTCGCAGTCTTGGAGATGGAGCTGTCGACCCATCTCTGCGCCGCTGCCTGGATGTCCACATGCTCTCGAGGCGTGATGTCATCCGCCGTGGTGAAATAGCCCGGCAGCTGTTCGGCCGCGTTCGTTGAGTTCGGCATCGCACGCGGATTGATGAGCTCGCGATAGGCCAGCAGCTCGAATGAGAAGACATCGACTTTCTCCTTCGTCTTTTTGCCCGGGCGGATGACGTTGCGGAAGTAGTGGTGCGCGAACGAGGGCTCGATGCCGTTCGACGCATTGTTGGCCAGCGACAGCGAGATCGTGCCGGTGGGCGCGATCGAGCTGTGGTGCGTGAAACGCGCGCCGACATTCGCGAGCTGGTCCACCAGCCACGGCGCGGTCTCGGCCACGCGCTGCATGTAGCGGCTGTAGCGCGCATGCAGGATGCGGCCCGGAATCAGGTCGCCGACCTTCCAGCCGTCCTTCACCATTTCCGGACGCTTGCGCAGCATCTCGGCGGTAACGCTGAATTCCTCCTTCATGATGGGCGCGGGGCCCTTTTCCTTGGCCAGCTCGAGCGCGGCTTCCCAGCCCGCCACCGCCATCTCGCGCGAGACGTCCTCGGTGAACTTGATGGAATCCTCGGCGCCGTACTTCATGCCGAGGCAGGTGATGGTGCTGCCCAGGCCGAGGAATCCCATGCCATGGCGGCGCTTGCGCAGGATTTCTTCGCGCTGCTGCTGCAGCGGCAGTCCATTGATCTCGCAGACATTGTCCAGCATGCGCGTGAAGACCTTCACGACCTCGCGGTACTCGTTCCAGTCGAACTCGGCGAAATCCGTGAATGCGTTCTTCACGAAGCGCGTGAGATTGACCGAACCCAGCAGGCACGAGCCGTACGGCGGCAGCGGCTGCTCACCGCAGTTGTGCGCATGCAGGCCGTTGGCGTCGAACTCGTTGATGCCCGGGATCTGCACGTCGTAGACGTCTTCGAAACCATCGGTGCGCACGCTCTCGACGCTGGCGACGAAACGTTCGCGGTTCAACGTGCGCTTGTAGTTGCCCAGCAGCCCCTGGAGCCGCGAGCGCTTGACCGTGTCCGAGAAGCCGATGACCTCGGCGAAGCGCGCCACGTTTTCACCCGTGATGACCAGGCCCGGTTGTGCACGGTTGCGGTAGATAGTCGCCGCGATGCCGACCCTGAGCAGCATGCGCTGCACGCCTTCGAGCATGGTGGTGTCCGAGCGGCCGAGGCGGATGGACACGCCCTTGGCCTGCGTGCCCTGCACGCTGCCCTCCGAATCGAACAGTCCGCGCAGGAACCCGCGGTAGAACTCGCTCGAACCGCGCTCGATGGCCGGCGTGATGGTCTGGCGACCCGGGCGCAGACCGAGATCGTTGGCCAGCTCGGTGATGGCGCCCGCGCCGAGACGGAACTCGCCGCGGCGGCCGACTTCGTGCCAACCGGCGAATTCCGAGTGATGGTTGCAACGGCGCGCGGCATCGAGGGCGGCGGCCATGACGGAGTTGGGTCCGCCCATGCCGATGTCGCTGTTGCCGACGGCCGTTCGGGCCCACACGGACAACTCGGCGCCGGCCTCGGTGATCGAACCGTCACCGACCAGCAGGCCCATGAGGTAACCCTCGTTGACGCCGTAGGATCCCATCCAGGCCGCAGCGCGGCGATGATCCTGCAGCAGCACCTTGTCGCCCGGCTTGATGTCGCCCGCCGGGCACCACTCGGTGGCCAGGCGCCAGCGCGTCAGCGTCGAGATGCGGCGCACGCGGTGATCGGCGGTGAGGCGCAGCGAGAAGCCCTCGGTGGTGATCAGGCTGATGAGCGGCTTGACGGCGGTGCGGAAGAATCCCTCCGGGCTGCTCTGGTGATCGACGCCGTCCACGCGCGCGTGGAACTGCTTGCCGATGAGTTCGCCCACCTGGCGCGGTCCTTCGCTGGTCTGCACCCAGGTATCCGCGGGCACGCAAGGGTTGGTGGCGCGGATGTTCTCGCACCACCAGTTGTTGTTCATCTCATTGACCTTGTCGATGAGGATGAAACCCGGCTCGGCGAAATCGTAGGTGGACGACATGATGACGTCCCACATGCGGCGTGCCGGCAGGGTCTTGTAGATCTTGCAGCACACGAGGCCGTCCTCGCGCGTCACGTAGTTCTTGGTGGCCGGCCACTCGCGCCATACGAACTTCGACTTGTCGTCGAGCTTGTGCTGCTCGGCGTCGTATTCCTTCTGCAGCAGCGGGAAGGCCAGGTTCCAGTCCTTGTCTTCGCGCACCGCATGCATGAATTCGTCGGTGATCAGCAGCGACAGGTTGAACTGGCGCAGGCGGCCGTTCTCGCGCTTGGCGCGGATGAATTCCAGCGCGTCCGGGTGCCCGATGTCGAAGGTGCCCATCTGGGCGCCGCGGCGGCCACCGGCCGACGACACGGTGAAACACATCTTGTCGTAGATATCCATGAACGACAGCGGGCCAGAGGTGTAGGCGCCGGCGCCGGAGACATAGGCGCCGCGCGGCCGCAGCGTCGAGAATTCATAGCCGATGCCGCAGCCGGCCTTGAGGGTGAGCCCGGCCTCGTGGACCTTGTTGAGGATGTCGTCCATCGAATCGCCGATGATTCCGGACACCGTGCAGTTGATCGTGGAGGTGGCCGGCTTGTGCTCGAGCGCCCCGGCATTGGAGGTCACGCGGCCGGCGGGAATGGCGCCTCGGCGCAGCGCCCACAGGAATCGCTCGTTCCACTGCTCGCGCACCGCCTCCTGCTCGACGTCGGCCAGGGCACGGGCCACACGCTTGTAGGTGTCGTCCATGGTCTTGTCGACGGGCGTGCCGTCTTTGGCGGACAAGCGATATTTCTTGTCCCAGATGTCGAGCGACGCTTCCTGGAAAGGAATCGCGTCGACGTCTTTATGCTCGAGTTTGACCACGCTATTCATGGATGGGTACCTGTCCCCCGAAGTTCTCGGACTGTTTTAATGACCAAAGCCCGAACCGGAGAAAGGAACGACCCCACGCCTGCATTTTCTGCAGGTCGGCACGTCTTCGTGTGTACGGCTGCTGTCAGACAACCGCCAATCCGCTCCCCGGCTCTCCCCAACCCCCAAGATGTCGCGACACAACATCTTGTGTTGGGGTCGGAAGCCTAAATACGTGAAAACAGCGCGTCAAGAAACATTACTGACATAATTGCGATGCAAAAAACCCTGAAAATTAATGCACTTACGAGATTTTGTGCTGCAGGAATCGGCTGTCAATACGCCGATTTTTGACTGATGCAGGAATTGGGCCGGACACAAGATTTTGTGTCCACGGCCTTCCCACCCCTTACCCACAAGTGGTCCACAGCTTGTTGAGCCGAACCCGGACCGGAATACGGTCCTTCCCGGCCGGCAAGTCAAAAAGGCGCCCGAAAATCGTTCCGCGAAGCGGTTTTTCAAGTGTCTTGAATCGGGATTTGCGGCCCGCAACTAGGGTGGCACGCAGGCCGGGGAGTTCCCCCGGGGTAGTTAGCAAATACAAGACTGAAAGGAGTTAGACATGACTGTTGTGCGTTACGAGCCGTGGGCGCTGTTGAACCGGTTGCATCGCGAGCTCGACCAGACTTTTGAGAACACGGCCCGCGACGCCACCTGGTCGCCGGCGGTCGATATCCACGAGGAAGAAGGCCGTTTCGTCGTGCACGCGGACCTCCCGGGCGTGAAGCCCGCCGACATCGAAATCACCGCGGACAAGGGCGTCCTCAGCCTGCGCGGTGCGCGCAACTTCGAGCAGCGCAAGGATGACGGCCACTATTCGCGCGTGGAGCGTGTCACCGGCAAGTTTGTCCGCACCTTCACGTTGCCCGACAACGTGCAGACCGACGCCATCAAGGCCTCGTTCAAGGAAGGCGTTCTCGAGCTGTCGATCCCCAAGATCGCCAAGCCGGAGCCGCGCCGGATCGAAGTCCAGGCGGCGTAGACGTAAAGGTGGGGACAGACTCAAGTCTGTCCCCACACATACTCACGGGGACAGACTTGGGTCTGTCCCCCTTTGCGTTTCGTTTCCGGTGGATCCGGGCGATCATCGCGCCCATGCGAACCCTCGTTGCCCTGTTGATATTCGTCGCAGCCTGCGCCGCGATCCCCGCGCAGTCGAAGTCGATCTCCACCACCAACTGCCGGGCACCCAAGTCCCCGAGCGGCGCGCGTGATATTGCAGTCGCGCTCGACAAGCTGCGGCCACTTCTCAACGAAAAGCAACGCGCCACCCTGGACCGGCCATTGACCGACGCCGCGGCCGTCCAGTGGTCCAACCTGCCCATCGGCGTGGTGCCGCGTGACGGCCTCAGACTCGGCGATCTGGATGCGAAGCAGACCTTGGCAGCGCACGACGTTTTCAAGGCGGCCCTGTCTGCCTGCGGCTCCCTCATGCTCGCCCAGGTTCGCGCCGCCGATGACTACCTGGTGCCCTTCGACAAGCGCCCCATCGGCTGGCACGGCGGCAATTACTACCTGAGCGTGCTCGGGGACTCGTCCTCAAAAGGGCCGTGGATACTGCAGATGGGCGGCCACCACCTGGCCTACAACTTCACGTTCAATGGCCAGGAAGCCGGCGCCACACCGATGTTCCTCGGCAGCGAACCCATCCGTTTCGAAGTCCAGGGCGGGATGGTCGAACCGCTGCAGGCGCAAAGCGAGGCCATGTCGCGCGTAGCGACCGCCATCGCACCGCAGGCGAAGGCGCGTCTCTCCGGGACGTTCACCGACGTGGTGAAGGGCGTGGTCGTGACGAACGTCCCCAACAATCTCCCGACCGGCGGCACGGATACCGGCTTTCCTCACAGCTACCCGACTGGCGATACCGATCGCGGGATCAGGGTCAGCGCGCTTACCCCTGAACAACGTGCGCTGGTGCAGGCCGCGATCGCCACCTACACACAACTTCCCGACACTGCCGTTTCCGCTGCACTGCAGGCCACGTATCTGGCGCCCGAGGCGCTCGACCAGACCTTCGTCGGCTTTGCGGGCTCTCCGGATCTCAGCACGATGGGATCCTACGTACGCATCGATGGGCCGCGGGTCTGGATCGAGCTGGTCGTGCAGCGCGCGATCGCCCTGCCCGACCAGCTGCACTATCACTCGCTGTGGCGTGACAAGCAGTCCGACTATGGCGGCGAAGTGAGGCGCTGATGCGCGCAGCGTTGTCGTTATTCCTCGGACTGCTCGCGGGTGCCGCGTACGCGCATCCCGCGCCGAATTCGACGTTGCGACTCGAATTCCGCGCCGACGCCGTGCATGCGGAATACTGGGTGCCGGTTTCGGAGCTCGCCTTCGCACGCGCCGCGGATCCGGCGGGAGAAGGCTTTCCCGCCTATCTGCTGCGCCATTTCGCGGTCGAAACTCCCGACGGCAAAGCCTGGCGCGTGAGCGTCGAGCGCGTTCGCGAAGCCGATTACCTCGAGCACGCGTTCGTGGTGGCGGAAATCCGCCTGATACCGCCTGCGGGCGCCACGTCGAGCGAGTTCGTGCTGGTGGACGACACCATCACTCACGAAGTGCGCAATCACGTGCTCTACGTGGTGGCGCGCCAAGGCGAGCGGGCCGACATGCTCGGCGCCATGCAGTACCCCGCAAAGCGCCTGGCCGTCGCGGTCGCCCGATGACCAGTGCCCTGCATTACGGCGGGCGCTAACGCGCCGCGCCGCCGCCCAGCACGCGTGCAGGCAACATGACGATGGCGCGCAGCAGCGAGAAAACGCCATCGACCGCGATGCCCACGAGCCGCAGCGGCAGGCAAATCAGCCAGACGAGAGGCCACAGGAGAAGCGCCAGGATTGCCAGTGGCCAGCACACCACGAGCAGCAGGAGCCACAAGAGAAACTTGACCATTGATTGAGTATCCTCCGACACATGTTTCCGCGTTCAAAAAACCAGCGTTTTGCGCTCGCCGCCTCGCTCTTCGTCACACTGCTCTTCGCTCCGGGCGTCCATGCCGCCCTGCCCCCGGCGGTAGGCGAAACCCCGATGCCGACGCTCGCGCCCATGATCAAGCGCGTCTCGCCGGCCGTGGTGAACATCGCCACCCGCGGCACCATCCGCGAGCGCCAGCCTCAGAACCCGCTGCTCGAGGATCCCTTCTTCCGCCGGTTCTTCGACATCCCCGACATGGGTCCCCGCGAGCGCCAGTTCCAGAGCGCAGGCTCCGGTGTCATCTTTGATGCAAAGAACGGGTACATCGTTACAAACGCCCATGTGGTCGATAACGCCACCGAAATCACCGTCACCCTCCAGGACGGCCGCGACCTGACCGCGACCATCGTCGGCACGGACGCGCCTTCGGATGTCGCCGTGCTCAAGGTGCCGCCCGGGAACCTCATCCAGGTCGCGCTGGGCGACTCCACGCGGCTGGAGGTCGGAGATTTCGTGGTGGCCATCGGCAATCCCTTCGGCCTGCAGCACACGGTGACCTCGGGCATCGTCAGCGGGCTCGGCCGCTCGGGAATCAACCCCGACGGCTACGAGGACTTCATCCAGACCGACGCCTCCATCAACCCGGGCAATTCCGGCGGCGCGCTGGTGAACCTCAGGGGCGAGCTCATCGGCATCAACAGCGCCATCCTGTCGCGCTCGGGCGGCAACATCGGCATCGGATTCGCCATCCCGGTCAACATGGCCCGCAGCATCATGGACCAGTTGCTCAAGCTACGGCTCGGTGAAGCGCGGCTTGTTAGGAGTGAGCATCTACTCGCTGACGCCCGACACGGCCAAGGCGCTCAACATCGCCACCATCCAGGGCGTGCTGGTCTCGCAGGTCAACGAGGGCTCCGCGGCCGATAAAGCCGGAATCAAGCCCGGCGATGTCATCACCAGCATCAATGGCCAGACCATCAAGTCCAACACCGAGCTGCGCAATGCCGTGGGCCTGGCGCGCGTGGGCGACAAACTGGACGTGGCCATCATCCGCGAGGGCAAGCCCCTGCACGTGACGGCGGTGATCAACGAGCTGCCGCAAACCACGGCCGTCAAGACGGCCAAGACCGCTTCGCCGCCGGCGGGCGGCGGCGACGCCGGCGGCGCCATGCACCCTGCGCTCGACGGCGTCACGCTGGCCGACGCTTCCGATGGTGGCGTAGAAGTGCGTGCCGTCGAGCCGCGCAGCCGCGCTGCGCAGAGACTGCGCATCGGCGATCGCATCGAAGGCGCGAACAACCGGGGCGTCGCCAATCTCAAGGAACTGCGCGATGTCGCCAAGGGCGGCACCGCCCTGGTCCTGACCGTGCGGCGTGGAAAAGCAATGGTCATCGTGCCGCTCCCCTCGCCTTGAGCGAAACCCGAAGCGACGTCCTTGTCATTGGCGCCGGCCCGGCCGGTTCGATCGCCGCCGCGCTGCTGGCGCGCCGCGGATTCTCCGTGCTGGTGCTGGAGCGCGAGAAATTCCCGCGCTTTTCCATCGGCGAAAGCCTGCTCGCCTGCAGCATGGAGCTGCTCGAAGAAGCCGGCATGGTCGATGCGGTGATCGGCGCGCAATTTCCAGTTCAAGAACGGCGCGGTGTTCGATCGCGACGGTGAATTCTCGGAATTCAACTTCGCCGACAAATCCGCGCCGGGATATTCGTTCACTTTCCAGGTGCCGCGCGCCGAGTTCGACAGCACGCTCGCCGCCGAGGCGCAGCGCCAGGGCGCCGAAATCCGCTTCGAAACCGAGATCACCGCGGTGGATTTCAGCGGCGCCCAACCCACGGTCACCAGCCGCTCGGCGCGCGGCATCGAAGTTCACGAGCCGCGTTTCGTGCTCGACGCCTCGGGCTTCGGCCGCACCCTGCCCAAACTCCTCGGGCTCGATCGGCCTTCGGCATTTCCGCCGCGCGGCGCGATCTTCACCCACGTGCGCGACAACACGCTTGCCGGCGCTTTCGACCGCCAGAAGATCCGCATCGGCATCCATCCCACCGACCCCGCCGTCTGGTCGTGGGTGATTCCGTTCTCGAACGGCCACGCTTCGGTGGGCGTCGTGGCCTCCGGTCGAGCATCACAACTCGCGCACCGGTTCCGCCGAGGAGCGCTTCTGGCAGGCGCTGGACGCAGAGCCACGCCTGCGCGCCTTGCTGGCGCGCGCCGCGACCGTGCGCCCGGTGGGCGAGATCATCGGCTACGCCGCCACGGTCGCGCAGCTGCACGGCAGGCATTTCGCGCTGCTCGGCAACGCGGCGGAATTCCTCGACCCGGTGTTCTCTTCGGGCGTCACCATCGCCATGAAATCCGCGAGCCTCGCGGCCGCGGCGCTCGCGCGCCAGTTGCGAGGCGAAAGCGTCGACTGGCAACGCGAGTTTGCCGAGCCGCTCAACTACGGCGTCGAAACCTTCCGCGCCTTCGTCGCCGGCTGGTACGACGGCAGCCTGCAGCAGGTCATTTTCTTCCCGCGCCAGCAGGAGAAGATCCGTCGCATGATCTGCTCGGTGCTCGCGGGTTACGTCTGGGATCGCGAAAATCCGTACACCGGGCCCCAGGCCGGCCGGCGCCTGCGCGCGCTGGCGGAGATGTGCCGCACTAACTAGCGCGCCGCGCACGCTCGAGCCAGGCGGCAGCGTCGGCAGTGGCAGCGTTGCCGGCGTCGAACTCGCGCCAGAACGCGAGCGCGCGCTCGAACAGCCCGACGGCGCCGGCAGCGTCGTTGCGCAGCATCCGCGTGCGCCCCTGCCCAACGAGCATTTCGGCGTACGCCGGATGCATGGCCATGCCCAGGCGCTCGAAGATGGTTTGCACGGTACCGAATTCCGCCGCCGCACCGGTGTCGCCGAGCTCGACCAGGGTCAGTCCGGTTTCGAGCGCCAGCCGGTACTTCTCGTCGTCGTGCGCGGAGGCGCCACTGAGTCGGCGTGACTCGGCCAACTTTTCCAGCGCGGCTCCAGGGTTGCCGGCCAGGCGCTGCACGATGGCGTCCATGCGCAGCGCCCACGAACGATGCTCCTGGGGAATGCCGGCCGCCCAGGACTCGGCCAGCAGCGCGGCGGCCTCGCGCGATCGGCCGAGGCGCGCCAGCACGTGCGCGTGCTGCAGCATCATCGACACGGTATTCCAATGCGTCGCTCCCGACTGCCGCCGCGAAGCCTCTTCGATCGCGGCCACGCGCGGCAGCGCTTCATCGAAACGCCGCGCGGCAATCAGCACCACCGCGTGCGAAGCCTCCGCGTACAGGTACTCGTTTGACTCCTTCGCAATGCCGGCACCGAGTATCCGCAGCGCGTGTTCCGAATTTCGCAGCGCGTTGTCGATTTGCCCGACCTTGGAGTAGTCGCGCACGGTGTTGAGCATCGCGCGAGCCGCGGCGAGGCTGTCGGCACCGAAGGTGCGCTGAGTCGCCTCGATCAGGGCGTCGGCCTCGCGCACCGTGGCGCGAAGATCGCCGGTGCGCGACAACACGCGCACGTAGACGTCGCGCATCTGGATCACGCGAGGGTTGTCGGCATGGCCGCCGCCGGCCTCGAGTGCGAGGTCCATGCCTCGCCGCGCCTCGGCCACCAACGGTTCCACCGGCCCATTCGCGAACAGCAGCGCCTCGACGTACAGGGTGGACGCTGCCACGGTGATCGAATGATGTGTACCGAATCGCGCGGATGCGAGACGGAAGGCTTCCTCGGCCGGCGCCAATGCATCCGGATATCGCGTCTCCTCGATCGCCAGGTCGGCGCTCGCCTTGAGCATGCGCACCAGCAGGTCCGGATGCGCCGCGGCAAGCGCACGCGCGCGTGGCACAGTTCTTCGACATCCTTGCCGAGCGCGGCATTGTCGCGCCGCGCGGCGTGTACCTCGGCGAGCAGGACGCGCGCGCGCAGTGTTTCCACCTGCTCGGGCCCATAGGTGAGCGATGCATGCGCCTCGGCTGCGCGCGCGGCGGATTCGGCAGCTTCGAGTTCGCCGAGACCGAGCAGGCTCGCGCCGATCATGGCCGTCAGCTCTGTGCGCAACGATGGATCGGCAGTGAATTGGTCACCGACTCTGTCACGCGCACGATTCAGCAGCTCCGCTGCCGTCAACGGACGCCCGTATTGCCGATAGGGATCGGCCTCTTCGAACACCGAGGAGATGAAACCACGGATGGCCTCGGCGCGATCGCGTTCTGCCACCGCCACGCGCGCCTGCCACATTGCAGCGCCCGCGCCCGCCAGCACCGCGAGCAGCACCACGCCGGCCGCGCCCACGCCGAGCTTGTTGCGCGCGACGAACTTGCGCAGGCGATACCAGGTGCTGTCCGGCTGCGCCAGCACGGGGCGATGTTCCAGATGCCGGGTGATGTCGTCGGCCAGGGCATTGACCGTGGCGTAGCGATCCTGCGGCCGCTTCTTGAGCGCCTTGAGCGTGATGGTGTCGAGATCGCCGCGCAACGCGCGCCGCATCGGCAGTGGCGCTGCCTCGCTCGGGCGCCTGGGTTCGCCCTGCACGATGGCATCTTCGAGTGCGCCGCGTGAATCGCGTTTCAGCCGGTAGGGGCGTTCGCCCGAGAGCAATTCGTAGAGAATCACGCCGAGCGAATACACGTCGCTGGCCACGGTCAGCGGCTCGCCGAGGATCTGCTCGGGAGAGGCGTAGTCGGGGGTGAGCGCACGGCCGGCGGCCTGCGTGAGGCGCGTCTCGCGTGTCTGCCCCTCGTCGAGTAGTTTGGCGATGCCAAAATCGAGCAGGCGCGCGCCACCATTGGCGGTCACCAGGATATTGGCCGGCTTGAGGTCGCGATGCACCACCAGTTTGCCGTGCGCGTACGCCACCGCATCCGCCACCTGGCGGAACAGCGCGAGCCGCGCACGCAAATTCAGCGGCGGTCGCTGCGCATTGCCGCGGCAATACTCATCGATGGGAAGGCCCTCGACGAATTCGAGCGCAAGGTATGGTTGGCCTTCGGGCGTGATGCCGGCATCGAAGAGCCGGGCGATATTGCGGTGATCGAGCGTGGCGAGGATTTCGCGCTCACGCGCCATGCGCTCCGCGAGCTCGGCGCGGCGGGCGATCACCCGGTGCGGTAGTTTGAGCGCCACATGGCGTTGGATGAGGCCATCCGCGCGTTCCGCCAGCCACACCGAACCCATGCCGCCGCTACCGAGTTCGCGCACCAGCCGGTACGGGCCGACGACCTCGCCCGCGAGGCCCACGCGTTCGTCCGCCGCCGCAGAGTCCGCGAGAATGCCCGGCAGCGTGGCGAGAAAATCGCCGGTCTCGATCGCGCCAGTGCGCGACAGCAGGTCGCGCAGCTGCGGCTTGAGGAATTCGAGCTCCGGCCCGAGCGAGTCGATCCAGGCCGCGCGATCCATCAGGCTCGCGATCCAGCGCTTCGTCGAGCAGCTTGCTCAGCCGCATCCACTCCGCCGCATCGATGTCCAGCCGTGACAACTGACCTCCCAGACAGCTACTGAGCTATCCGCACCATGCCAAATTGGTTGCGCGATCCATTGCGCACCGAGCCCACCACGATGATGCCACCGTCCGGCGCCAGTGCCGCGGCGACGGCGCCGTCACTTGCCGCGTAGAAATCCACCAGCACCACCCCGTCTGCGCCGAAAGCTGTATCGAGCGTCAGATCGACGTTGTAGCGTACGACACCGAAATCGGCCACCGTTGTCGGGCTCGAAGCCTGCGCCACCAGCAGCAACTTGCCATCCGGTAGCCGGATGAGCTGCTGCACCACGTCATTGTCAGGGCCCAGCGAGGTCATGACGTAGTCCTCGCCGGCAATGATCGTGCCCTGCGGCGTCACATGGAGCATCTCGATCTTGGCCACTCCTCCCAGCGTCGGGTGCGCCACGCGCACCGACGCTGCCACGATGACGCTGTCGTCTTCGAGCACCACCAGGTCCGGGCGCCGCTCAGGGCACCGTGCGGAGCGGTTCGAACAGCGCGACGCCAGAACCGTCGCGTCCGTAGTTCTCCGGGATGCGCGGATCGTCGGTGTCGAGCGAGCCGTTCGCCTTGAATCGCGCCATTCCGACGCCCTGGCTGTTATCAGCGTGGCCGGTCGCCACCAGTTTGCCGTCTGACTGCAGCCCCAGTCCGTAGGCGATGTCAGGTTCGCCGGTGATGACCGCCGACTCGCCTATGCCGGCCGCATACGTCGTGTCGGGCGTGCCGTCCGCGTTGAGTCGCGCCACGGCGAAATTCACGTTGTTCTCCGCGGAGACGCTGGTCCAGCTCGCCACCCCCGCGACGTAGATCTTGCCGTCGCCCGTGATGAGCGCGCGATTGGCGTAACTGCTGCCGATCACTCCGTCCTGTGGCCGGATGATCTGGTAGCGATTCAAGGTAGTTAGCCCGGCGGTACCGAAACCGGTATCGCGCGAACCGTCGGCATTGAAGCGGGCCACGGCCATGTCATAACGGCTGCCGTTGCGCGCCCGCCCCACGACGACGAGTTTGTCGTCGTCCTGGATGGCGAGGGCATACGATTCCTCGCCGGAACCCCCGTTGAACGCGAAGGACTCCCGACCCGCGGTGCCAAAACTTTCATCGACGCTGCCATCGGCATGAAATGCCGCGAGGCGCATGTCGGTGAGCGCCACGATCCGTCCGTTGCTCTGCACGACCACACCGCGGCCACGCCAGGTCTTCGGCATAAACCTTGCCCTGGACGCCGAACAACAGATCGAGATCACCCGACGGCGCCAGCGTGCGGCAGATGACGTTCACGTTGGTCACGTCGGCATCGCCAATCACGCCACTGGCATTGTTGACGGTGCAGGACTGGTCCGGGTTGCCGGGCTGCGTTTGCACACGCACGTTGTAATTCGGAGCCCGAGCTGGTACGGGTATCCCAGGGCCTGCGTGCCATCGATGGTGGTTGCGATGTTGGCGCCGGTGATCGAGTCTTCGACTACCAGGCCGGTCCCGGCGAGACCGGTGACGGTGACGTATAGCGTGTAGATAGGGATCGTCACTGGGGGCTGATCGTTGTCACCGAATGAGAAGCACGCCTCGGTGCGATGCGCCCAGGTCGCGCAGCCGCGCGCGTCGTCGAGCAGCAGGCGCACTTCCGACCGTGCTCGGCGACGGCGTCGTTCACGACCGGAATCTGCGACCAGCCGCCGCCCGCCCTGGCCATCGGCAAAGGCGACGTGGGTCGTGACTGCCGTGTAGTAGTGCCCGCGCGCGGGCGGTTTCGTCACTGCGTGGTCAGATACGCGCTGACGGCACCTCGTGTTCCGCCGCTGCGTGTCACATGAACGAACCGCCGGCATTGCGGATTGTTCGGTGACCACGAATATCCGCGGCCTCGAACTGCAGTGTGCCGGCCGATGCCGTGGGGTTTGTGCATGCCGGAGCCGGTGGCACTGAATATGCGGGCAGCGGCAGCTGTGGATCATCGACTGGCGTGAGCCCGTTGTAACGCAGGTCCAGTCCCTGGCTCGATTGCGGATCGCGCAGGAATGCGGCCGCGTAAGTTTCGCGATGGCGAACGTCTCCTGCGTGGGCGAGCGCATGACTATGAACCACGAACATGTCGCCCCGCCGCACCTCGGTCGAGCGGTATGTTCACGACCAACGGTCGCTTGAGGCGCAGCCTGGCGTGATCGCCCGTTCCTTGACCCCGACGTCTTCTTCAAAGCAAATTCCTCGAGTTCCAAAGATCTTCGGCGCTCAGGCTGACCGCGTCCGCCCCCAGTCCTGCTGCACTCCGCCCAACAGCGCGACGGCTGCTGCGCTGGAAGAAATCTTGGCTGGTATCGTAGTTATAGGCCCGACCGCCAGGTGACGCCGCGCCCCAAACTACACTGGCGCAGTCCCTCTCGGTGTCGCTGCGCTCCGGACATTCCAGGTCCGTGATCGGCCGCGGTTTGAAGTCCGGGTTCCTGTCCATGAGTTCGACCAGTGCCTGGCTCACCGTGAAACTCAGACACCGCGTTGTCTTCCGTCTTGATGAAATACTGATATTGATCGAATTCAGTCCGTAGAAAGTCGATGCGAGACGGATCGTCGGACGGGCCGCAGGGACCTGCGTGCCCACCCAGTACGTCACACCATCCTCGCTGCTGTACACCTGCATGCGCGCGCCGTCGGGAACATTGTCCGGCTTCACCAGCAAGCCGCCGACGATGCGCTCGTCATCGACGATGCCGGTGCCGAATTTGCTGCCGCTGTCGCCCAAGGGAGTGAGCGAGCCCTTCCACTCCATGACGTGATAACGCCAGTAGCGCTTGATCCATTCCTGGCTGGGTGCCGCCGGCGGCGGAGGGCTTTCCTCGTCCGGCGCGTCGTCGCCACCGCAGGCCGCGAGCATCGAACCGGCCAGCGCAAGGTGAGAACGAATGAAGGGCGCGCCAGGAAAGTGCGTGGCGGCAGAACATGTGAGCTCCTGGGTTTCGTGCGTGTCTCCCAGAAGAACGTCGCCATGGAGGCGAACCGGACAATTCGATCAGCGCGTTACTGCAATGCCTTCGCCAACAACAGTCGCGCCTTTTCCCAGTCGCGTCGCACGGTGCGATCGGTGACACCGAGCACCGCGGCGATTTCCGCCTCCGTCATGCCGGCGAAGTAACGCATCTCCACCACCTGCACGATGCGCGGGTCGATGGTATTGAGCTCATCCAGTGCCTCGTGCACACGAATGATCTGTTCCTCGCCCTGCTGGGCGCTATCGGCGAGGCCGTCACCCAGGGCGGTGTCCAGAGTGAGGTGCGGCGCATTACCGCCACGCCGCTCGCGCTGGTTGGCGCGCGCAATGTCGACGACCACTGAGCGCATCACGTGGGTGGCATACCGCATGAAATGCTGGCGGTCTTCCAGGCGAAGATTGCCCGCATTGGCGAATCGCAGGAATGACTCGTGTACCAGCGCCGTGGTGTCTAACAAGGTGCCGCGCCCGCCGCGCGCCAACCGGGCGCGCGCCAGACCGCGCAGCTCCTGGTAGGTGGCATCGAAAACCTCCCGGAACGCGGCCGGGTCTCCGGCTTGTGCGCGCTGGATCAGGTCAGTCAGTGGAACTGCTGCGCTCATGCTGGCCATTTTGCCCCTGAAGCATGCATGCCGCGCGAGAGATGTCCGGATCGACCATGAATTGGCGTTATCCCTCGTGCCATGGAAACGATTGCGCTGATCGGGTTGTTCACACTGCTGTCCGGGCTCGGTGACGCGCAGGGATTCCTGTTCGCGTCAAAGGTCTGGAAAGACGGCGAGTTTCAATGGTTTGCCGCGCTGCGATCGGCCGCGGGCTTTCAATTTGGCGTCGTCATGTACTGGTTCGCGCTGCGCTACCTGACGCGCAGCGGCATTGTCGCGGTGGAGGTGCAAACGCTGTTCTGGTTCGGCGCCACGATCATCGGCGTAGCCCTGCTCGGCGGTCATTTCCTGCGCTGGGCGGCGGCAGATCAACTCGCGGCCGTCGCGGTGTTGTTGGGCATCGGCTGGCTCATGTTCCGCACCGCACAGTGAGACTGCCATGAGCGCCGAACTTCAAATGATCACCTTCGCCATCGCGCTCGACACGCTCGGCATCCTCACCTTCAAGAAATATCTGGGGCGGCTCGCGCCGGATACCAGGAGAAAACTCATGGCGTGGATAATTCTTTTCCTGGCTGGCCTCACCGAAGTTCTCTGGCTGGTGGCGCTGAAGAAATCCAACGGATTCGACGATACCTGGCAGGGAGTGATGAGCATTGGAATTTCCTGGGTGAGCTTTTTCCTGCTCGCCTATGCACTCAGGTTCATTCCGGCGGGCACCGCCTACGCGGTGTGGACGGGCTGTGGCGCGGCGGGCGGGGCCATTGCCGGAATGTTGTTGTTCGACGAGGGGCGCAGCGCAATGCGACTGGGTTCGATTGCCCTCATCGTCATCGGCATCGTCGGCATTCGCCTGGGCGAACAGTCCGGCGCCTCTCCGTGAGCAGAAATCGATATGAGTGTCCACGCACATGCCGGCACCCTCGAACTACCGTGCCGGCGCCGTGACTCGAATGCCGACTGGGACGTGTCCGCCTATCTGCACGAGTATTATTCGCGCGTCGAGCCAACAGAAAAACTGACATTGAAATTCCTGCTGCGGACACTGGAGCAGCTGCCAGCACCGCGTCGTGCGCTCGAATTCGGCGCCGGCCCGACCCTGCACCACGCGCTCGCCTTGTGCGGCCGCGCGCGCGAGATTCATGTCGCAGATCTCCTGTCGGCGAACCTGCGAGCCATCGACCTGTGGTGCGCGAACAAATCCACCTCACACGACTGGTCGCAATTCACGCGCGAGATCCTGCGCCTGGAAGATGCAGGCGTCGCGAATGACGCCGCGGTGGCGCGGCGCGAGGCGCTGCTGCGACGGCGTCTCACGTGCGTCCTGCCAGCCGACGCGCGTCGTGTACATCCGCTGGGTGCGAACTGTGCCGGTTATGACCTGGTGACCAGCTTCTTCTGCGCAGACAGCTCGACACTGAGCTTGCAGGAGTGGCTCGACTGCATGCGCAATATCGTGAGTCTCGTCGCTCCGGGCGGAACGCTGGTTGTTGGGGCCTTGTGCCGTTGCAAGCGTTGGCGGGTCGGCGGCAAACAGCACCCTTCGCCATGTATCGATGAGCGGCACATGCAGTTCGCATTCGATCGTGCGGGATTCGACCGTTGCAGCCACGTCATCGAAGTTGCCGCGGTCCCCGATCAGGCCTCGAACGGGTTCGAGAGCATTCTGCTTGCCAGTGCGCGAGGCCCGCGTGCCACCTGGCCTCGGAATCGATCGGAGGTTGTCACACTCAACGGCGCAGCCGCCGGTAGATAGGATCGAAGACCGGGTTCGGGCCACGCTTGAGCTCGTAGTGCTCACCCTTCTCCACGGCCTCCCAGTACTGCCACGGCAACTTGTCGGCGCCGAGCTCGTAGTCCATGCCATCCCAGGATTCGCGGAACGAGTAGAACGCCCAGTGCACGCCGTCGGCGTCGAGCGCGCGCAGCACGTCTTCGAGATATTGCGGGCAGTCCGGCCAGCGGCGCATGCAGCCGAATTCCGCCGCCACCATGCGGTTCGGCGCGACTCCGTGGCGACGCGCCCAGTCGACGGGTTGCTGCAGGTATCCCTCGACGCTGGTGGCGTTCCAGCGTGCCGTGCCGGGTCCGAAGGGTGCTTCTCCCGGATACCGATACGGCTTGTCGCGTTTCATGTTGGGCGCGCTGGTCGCGGACCAGGGTTCATACATGTGATACGCGTACAGCAGGCGCGGATCCGCAAGTGCCGCCGGCCAGTAAGTCCAGGCATCCGCGGCGGCGTAGAAGCCGGCGTCGAGCATGATGGGTGTGCGCGCATCGACGGCGCGGATCTCGCCCACCAGCAACTCGTAGAACGCCGGCAGATCGCGAGCCGTGCCGCGCACCGTCTGGTACCAGGCGCGCATGGTCTCGGGCGCGGCATGCTCGTCGAGACCGCCGCGCCGTTCCGGCACGGGCTCGTTGATGACGTTGTAAGCCGCGATGGCGGGATGATCTCGCAGCGCGGTCGCCAGATCGCGCCAGAAGGCCGCCGCCTGGCGCCAGTATTGCCGGTCGTTCCACAGGCGACCGTCGAACTCGCCGTCGTTCAGTTGTACCCAGCGCGCACCGGGCAACTCTAGCGGCACCAGCACCACCTTGAGACCCGCGGCATGCGCAAGGTCGAGCACGCCGCGCAGGGTTTCCAGGTCCTCGCGCACCAGCGCGCGATATTCATCGAGGCTGCCGAACAGGAAGTCGCCCTCGCGGGCCCCTCGGCCGGAAGATGGCCACTTGCTGAATGTCAGGCGCACCCAGGTCGCACCGTAGCCACGTAATGCCTGGAAATACGCGGCATCCGGTGGAGATTCATTGAAACAGTTGGCGCCGCGCCGCGGCTTGTCCCAGAACGCGATCAGGTCGGCGCCCGACGCGGACTGCAGGCAGACGATTCCGAACACGAGAGCGACGAAAACGCGACGCATGGCCGCGCGAGTGTAACCGCCCGCGGAAACTTCAACGCGCCCGCGAAGGCGCCTTCGAATTCTTTGAGTCGTCCGGTGCGGCCTGCGTGGCGCGCAGCTTCTGGAATCGCAGCTCATGTTGCGCCAGGTCGCGCGCCGCGAGGCGCACGTGCTTGCGCACGTGGGGATTCAGGTGCGGTTCGATTTCCGCTTCGGGCAGGTCGCGTAACTGGCAGAACAGGGCGAGTGCATGCGCCAGTTCGCCCTCGCTCAGTTGAAAACGCGTCTGGCGCACCGACGAGTTGGCGAGAAATATGCCAAAGCCCATGAACACCGCAGCCAGTTCCAATGCGGGTTCACGCGCCGGCTCGCCACCGGGAGCGGACTCATCGAAGGTCTCGACCAGGAAGCGCGCGAGGTTGCAGGCGAAACCGGCCACCAGCGAAATGGGTTCGAGAGACCCGCGCTTGTACGTGAACACGCGAATGCCGGATTCACCGGGATCGGCGGGCGGCTGTTCTGGTTCGGGCTCGACCGTGCAGGGCCAGTCCGCCATGCCGGCGTGATCGCGGGCGCGGCGAAACAACGCCGCGATCGCCGCGTGTCCTTTCATGCCGCGATCGGGAAAATGTTCCTCGGTGGGCAGCACCAGCGTGGTTTCGAGGAATTTCGGATAGCCCCCGCAATTGCGCAACATCCAGGCGAACGCCTCGAACTGCCAGTCGCGCCGCGATTCATCGAGAAATGATTTGGGCTTCAGTCGAAAACGCATGCGCGGCGCGATCCTCTCGTCGCGATGATGACCATGCGCGGCGGAACTGATGTGGAGGATGCGACATAAACCGCGTCCGCGATGTGATCAAGGTTGCGGATCGAGAGGCAGCGCACGAACCGTATTCACCCTTACGCGCGCGCCGGTCATCACCGCGTGCGCCGGCAACTCGCGCTGCCGGAATGTTTCGAAGGCGGGCATGTCGAGATCCGCGGGCGGCAAGGTGTCCCGGGACTGGTTGCGCAGGTAGTGCCAGACGTATTCATCGAGGAATCCCGGCGGCGTCGATACGCTCGAGCTGCGAGAAATATGCCGACGTCCGCTGCGCGGGCTCGCGCGCCAGGTACTCGCGCAACGCGCCGCGACGCGCCGCGAGTTCGGCCAGGAATCCGGGCACCAGCGGACCGCCGCAGGGCGGCAGCGTGTCAGGGTTCTCGCGCGACACGCGCAGCAGTTCACCGGCATAGGTGAACCAGAGCGCCGCATCCGCGGGGTCGGCGGTCGAATCGAAGTCGATGCTGGTCTCGGGGCCGGCATCGGGTGGCGGCGCCGGCCGCCGCGGCCGCGCCGTGAGGGTTGCGGCCATGGTGTCGAGAATCTGCGCACGCGCGTCGTCGAGTTCGTCCGCGACCTCGCTGCGCAGCGACAGCCGCAGCTTCACGAAGTAGCCATCCGCGACGGTGAGCCACAGTATCGAGGTGGCGTGAATGCCGTTGCGATCGAACTCGTACATCGCTTCGCGCGCCAGCGGCGCGTCCGCGGTGTCGCGCATGCGCCGCGTGACTTCCCGGCGCAGCACCACGTTCTGGTAGTTGCCCCCGAGCTCGATCTCGTGTTTGGCGCGTTCGAACTGCTCACAGGCGGCCACCGAATCCGGCCCGTCGGGCAGGTCGCGCAGGCCGAAGTCGTAGACATAGATGGTGAGGGATATGCCGCTGGCGCCGAAACCGAACGAGCGGCCGAGACGCTGGTCGGTGTAGCTTGTTCGTGCCGGTGTAGCGCATCGGTCCGATGTTCTGCAGCAGGCGGAACTTCGAAGGCAGCAGCTTCACCATGTTGTCGCTGAGCGGCACCGGCCGTGCCGTGCCGGCTCCAAGCGCCAGCGCCAGGCCGAGCAGGCATGCCGCGAGCCGCCTCACCGGGCCACCTGCGCGCCGCCGCACAACTGCGCGCGGCGCTGCTCGCGCGGTAGTTTGGCGAGCTCCTTCACCGCGGCGTAGAACCGCGGCAGGTCGTGCTGCTGCTCGGCGAGCACGCGGCGGAATCCGGGCACGCATTCGTAGTAGGTGGCGAGCGACGCGAGCCGCGCGTTGTTGGGCTCGACGGCCAGTTCATCGGCCAGCGCCGACTTGACCCCATATCGCTTGTCCAGCGCCTGGAGTTCGGCCACCAGCGCGGCAAAAACCTCCGCCTTGCGGCGCCGCATCTCCTCGGGCGCGACATCGCTGCCATACAACGCTGCGAGTTGCTCGCGGTACCGGGACACGACGCGCATGCCTTCTGCCTGCCGCTCGCGCCGCGCCAGGTGTCGTTGCAACTCCTCGGCACGGCCGCGCGACGTGAGCCAGCGCGACAGGCCTTCCTGTTCGACCGCCACGGCGAACGCCTCGTTGAAAGACGTGTCGTCGGGTATGTAAACAACCTGGTGCGACAACTCGTGGAACATGATGGAAGCCAGCTCATCGTCCCCGTAGGACATCATGGTGTTGAGTATCGGGTCATTGAACTTGCCGAGCGTGGAATAGGCGGGCACGCCATCGACGATGGTCTCGAGTCCCTCTTCGCGGAGTCCGGCCGCGAACTCCCTGGCCTTCTCCTCGCTGAAGTAGCCACGATAGGCCACGCAGCCCACGAAGGGGAAGCACCATTCGCGCGGATCCACCGAGAATTCCGGGGTCGCCACCACGCTCCAGACCACGAAGGCGCGCTTGAGGTCAGCGTAGCTGGTGTAACTCTTGTTGTTAGGCAGGCCGAGCTCGCGGCTGGCGAACTCGCGCGCGGCACGCACGGTTTCCAGGCGCTGCTTGAGGTCGGCCGGCGCCGCCGGGTCTTCGAGCACCCGCGTGATGGGTTCGCGCGCATTGAGGATCTGGATCTGGCCGCGAGCCGCCTGCGCCACGTAAGCCGTGCCGCATCCCTGCAGGAAGAGACAGGCGGCGATCAGGGCCCAGGTGCGACGCTCAGGTAACATGCGGCCATGCAAGTGTACTTGGTGGGCGGCGCGGTCCGGGACCGGCTTCTCGGGCGCGAGGTGAAGGAGCGCGACTGGGTGGTGGTCGGCGCGACACCGGCCGAGCTCGAGCGGGCCGGCTTCGTGCCCGTGGGCCGCGATTTCCCGGTTTTCCTGCATCCCCAGACCAAGGAAGAACACGCCCTGGCGCGCCTCGAGCGCAAGGTGGCGCCGGGTTATCGCGGCTTCAGCACCGAGTTTTCCCCCGACGTGACGCTGGAGGACGATCTCCGGCGCCGCGACCTCACCATCAATGCCATGGCCGAGGACCCGGCCGGCAACATCATCGATCCGCATGGCGGCCGGCGCGATATCGAGGCGCGCCTGTTGCGCCACGTGTCGGAAGCCTTCGTCGAAGATCCGGTGCGCATCCTGCGCGTGGCGCGTTTCGCCGCACGTTACGCCGACCTCGGTTTCACGGTGGCCGATGAGACGCTGGCACTCATGCGCCGCATGGTCGAGGACGGCGAGGCCAGCGCGCTGGTGTCCGAGCGGGTGTGGGCGGAAACCGAGAAGGCGCTGGGCGAGCCGCGGCCTGACGTGTTCATCAGCGTGCTGCGAGACTGTGGCGCGCTCAAGGTGATCTACCCGGAACTCGATGCGCTGTTCGGCGTGCCGCAGCCGGAAAAATGGCATCCGGAAATCGACACCGGCGTGCACCAGCTGCATGGCGCTTCGCGAGGCTGTGAAACTCGGCGGCGGTATTGCGGTTCGCTTCGCGGTGCTGATGCACGATCTCGGCAAGGGCGCCACGCCCGCGGAGACCCTGCCCTCACACCATGGTCATGAGGATGCGGGCGTGCAGCTGGTCGAACAACTGGCCACGCGGCTGCGCGTCCCGAATCACCTGCGCGAGCTCGCCGTGATCACCGCGCGATTTCACACCCACGTGCATCGCGCGCTGGAGTTGCGCGCCGACACGGTGGTGAAGACTCTCGAGCACTGCGACGCCCTGCGCCGCCCGGAGCGCTTCGCCGATTTCCTGCTGGCATGCGAGGCGGATGCGCGCGGCCGCAAGGGATTCGAGTCCCGCGAATATCCACAACGCGCCTTCTTCGCCGCGGCGCGCGAGCGCGCGGCGGCCGTGACGCTGTCGGAAGAAGAACGCCAGGGCCTGTCGGGCGAGCAGATCGGGCAGGAACTGCGCAAGCCGCCGCATCGCGGCCATCGAAGAACTGAAGGCGACCTAGAAGCCTGAGGGGGTCTCATGAGAAAGAGCCGGATTGCGGCCTTGTTGCTGTGCATGTGCCTGGGTGTCATCAACGCGCAGCAGCCGCCGGCGGCCAACACCGCCGAAGCCGCGCGGCGTGACCTGTGGCTGGGTGACGAGGGCCGCTACGTCCGGCGCTGGCTGGTTCTTGGCCCGATGAAACACTCGCAGGCCGACGAGGTGGCCAGGCTCGGCGCAGCAGCGACGCTCGCCGTACCGGCCAACGACATCGAGCAGGATTTCACCAGCGGTGAACCGCTGCGCTGGCACGCCGCTTTTCCCTACGGCGATGTGCTCGACGGCTTCAGCGCCGCGGGCATGCAGAACGGCGCGGCGGGCCTGGCGTACGCCACGGTGGATTGGCCCGAGGCCGGCGACGCGCAGCTGTTGCTCGGCGGCAATGTCCGCGGCGTGTGGGTGAACGACGCGTGGGTCGGCGGTGGCGAGAGTTCAACCGCCTTCGTCATCGATGGCACCGCGGTACGCGCCAGGCTGACCGCCGGCACCAATCGCATCCTGCTGCGCGTGGAACGCATCGACCGCCCGGTGCTGCTCACGCTGCGCGTGGTCGCGCCCGGTTTCCTCGACAAGGCTCCCGGCGACATCTCTCCCTACATTGCCACCGATGAACGGGACACCCTGCGCGTACTGCCGGGCGCGCGCGGCAGCCTGAAGTTGCCGCAGGTGCACTACGAGGTGATCGCGCCCGGCGGGCGCCTTGTCTCCGAGGCGCAGCAGCTGCGCAATCTTGGCGTGACCTTCGACGCGCGCGGCTGGGCAGACGGCCCTTATGAAGTGCGCGTGACGACGCAGAACGAACTCGGCGAAAGCTCCATCGTGCATCTGCCCTGGTACAAGGGCGACGCCACCGCCGCCGCGCAGCGGCTGCTCGCGGCAGCCGCGGCACGCGGCCGGCTCACCAGTTCCGGGGAAACAAGCGCCGACGCTCACCTGCGGATGCTCGCCGACATGCTGCGCGACCGCGAGGGTGGTGACTGGCGTGCGCTGCATTCGCCGCTCATGGAATACGAAGAACTGCTGCTGGAACGCGCCGGCAACACCGGCGGACTGCGCGCCAGCGGTTTCGTGCGCCTGTCCTGGACCGACGACATCGACGGCTCGACGCAGTTCTGCCGCGCCTATCTACCCGTCCGGCATACCCCGCCAAGGCGCCCTCGCCCGCGCTGATCTTCCTGCATGGCTACAACCCGCCGAATCCGCCCTACGTGCGCTGGTGGTCGATCGCCGACCGGCACAACGGCGTGGCCGATCGCAATGGACTCATCGTGCTCGAGCCCATGGGACGCGGCAACGTCGACTACCGCTGGATGGGCGAACGCGACGTGCTGCGCTGCCTGGACGAAGCCACGCGTCGCTTCCAGGTCGACCGCGACCGCGTCTACCTCAGCGGCGAATCCATGGGTGGCAACGGCACCTGGCTGATCGCGTCGCGCCATCCACAGTTGTTCGCGGCGGCCGCGCCGGTGTACGGCGGGTGGGACTACCGCATCAACGTCAACGGCTACGCCTACACCAATCCGCAGGCGACGCGTCCGATGGAGCGCTTCGTGCAGGAGGCGCATGCCTCGTTCGCCTCTGCCGAAGGCCTGCGCAACGTGCCGCTGTACGTGCTGCATGGTGACCAGGACGCAGCCGTGCCGGTCGAGCAGTCGCGTCACGGCGTAAGACTGCTGCAGCGCTGGGGCTACGACGTGCGCTATCGCGAGATCCCCGGTCGCGGCCACGAGGATCTCAAGGCGCGCGACGAAATCGCCGCATGGTTGCTGGAGCATCGGCGCGATCCGGCGCCGCAGGAGGTTCGGCTGCGTTCGTACGATCTCGCGGGAGCGTCGGCGCACTGGGTGAAAGTACTGGCGTGGCAGAGCCCGCTGGAAATGATCGAAGCCCGGGCAAGACTCGTGGATCGCGGGCTGGTGCGAATCGACACGAAGAACGTCGCGCGTGCTCACGCTGACGCCGCCGCCCGGATTCCTCGGCCAGGCCGGCAGTCCGCTGCGCGTGGTGTGGAACGGCGAGGATCGCGAGGTGCAGGCCGGCAGCGACGGAACCTATCTGCTGGTCGGCCAGCGGACACCAGGTCCGGCGCGGCGACAAGGGACCGGCGCGTGAAGGCCGCCTCACCTATTTCTTCAATACACCCTTCGCCATTGTCATCGGCACGCGATCCAAGGACACCGCCATGACTCGCCGGCTGGCGCAGAAAGCCGAGGCGATGGCGGACCTGTGGGAGCGCTGGCAATACATGAAGCCGCGTGTCTACCGGGACACCGAGGTCACCCTCGAGATCGCGCAGCAATATTCGCTGCTGCTGCTCGGCGGCCGTGACGCCAACGCCGTCACCGCACGCTTCGCGGGCAAACTACCCGTCAGGGTGACGCGTGATTCCGTGACCATCGACGGCCGCCGTTTCGAGGCGCGCGATGCGGTCGCGCAGGTCCTGTATCCCCATCCGCAGAACGCCGCGCGGTACCTGCTGCTGGTCGAACCGACCTCCGCGGATGGCCTGCGATTCTGGAATCCGCAGCAGTACTGGCACGCGCTCAATGGCTTTCCGATGAACCTGTGGGACTGGACCATCGTCGATGGACGTCACGTCACGCAGGCCGCGGGAATGCTCCCCGACCGCGGCTGGGTCGCGGCTGGCGTGTTCGACACGCATTGGCGACGTGACGACCAGTTCATCGTGCCGGGCGACGACAGCGCGCGCGCCAGCGCGCCATTGCGGCGCGCGCCGCCACAGGACTTCAGACCATCCGCTGAAAGTTACGATGCCCTGGCCGGTCGTTATCGCATCAATCCCGGCCAGATCGGCGGCGGCGGACTCATCGAAGTCGAACGCAGCGACAACGGCATCACTGCCAGTGCGCCCGAAGGCGGGCGCGCCTGGCCGCTGGAGCCCGAGACCGCGAACGACTTCGCCATCGTGGGCCTGGGCACGCCCGTGAGTTTCCTGCGCGACGGCGCCGGCGACGTCACGGGCGTGATCTACCACTACAACGGCCAGGAGATCGTGGCCAGCAAACTACCGGCGAATTAGTCCGGCAGCGCTTGAGCCATGGATCGGGCAATGGCCGCCACGCGACGGTGGTCCGAGCCGCAAGGTTCTGTACACTTGCGCGCCAAAACAACCCATAGGCGCACATGACCTGGCTCGAAGCGATCATCCTGGGACTGGTTGAAGGCATCACCGAATTCCTGCCCGATCTCCAGCACCGGTCACCTCATCCTCACGCGCGATCTGCTCGGGCCTCGAAGGCGAAGCCGTCGACTGGCCAGCATCATCATCATCCAGGGCGCCGCGATTCTCGCGGTGTGCTGGGAATTCCGCGCAAAGCTGCTGCACACGGCGTTCACCCTGCACAGCGACGCCGATCTCGCGCCGCTTCGTATTCAACCTGCTGGTTGCCTTCCTGCCGCTGGCCATTCTCGGGCTGCTGTTCGGCGAAGTACATCAAGGCCGCACTGTTCAAACCCGTGCCCGTGGCCATCGCGCTGGTGGTCGGCGGCATCATCATTCTCTGGGCCGAACGCCGTAAGCACGAAGAACGCATCCAGGACGTCGATCAACTCACCTGGAAGGACTCGCTGACGCTGGGCATGTTCCAGGCGCTGGCGCTCATTCCGGGAACCAGCCGTTCCGGCGCCACGATCATCGGCGGCCTGTTATCCGGCTTCTCGCGCAGCGTCGCCGCGGAGTTCTCGTTCTTCGTCGCCATCCCCGTACTGCTGGCGGCCACGGCGCTGGAACTCTGGGAAGCACGCCAGAACTGCACACCGCGGATGCCACACCGCTGATCATCAGCTGCGTCGCTTCGTTCATCAGCGCCCTGCTGGTCACCAAGCTGCTGCTGCGTTTCGTGAGCCGCATTCGTTCGCCTCGTTCGCCTGGTATCGCATCGTGTTCGGCGCCGTGATCCTGGTCACCGCATGGACCGGCCTCGTGAGCTGGTAAATGGCGTCACTCGTCAGCGATTTCCGCCACTTCGTCAAAAATCCCTTCACCTCGGGGCGCGATGTCCCGAAACTCGAACCTCATGAAGTTCGAATTCGAAAAGTTCTACCAGGCAGTCAACGCCAAGCGCACTGCCCGTTCCGCTTCCTGGCGGCAGGTCGCACGCGAGATCGGTGTCGGCAAATCGACGCTGGCGCGCATGGCGCAGAACAAACGGCCCGACGCTGACGGACTTGCGGCGCTCGCATTCTGGGCCGGACTCAATCCCGCGGATTTTGTCCGACTCGACCCGCCTGCCCCTGTCGCCAGCCGGAACTCCGCCGACGACTGCGCTCCGTACGCGAATGGCGCGCGTCCCGGCCTGAAGCGAAACGGAATCCGGGTCAGAACGGATTGGACGCCCAGGCCTTGATCTTGTCGTGGTAGCTGCGGCTCGCCTGCAGCCGTCCGCCGCCGCGCAGCACCACGATGAATTCCCCATGTGCTCCGGTCTCGAGCTCGTGGATGTGTTTCACGTTGACGATGCAGGAGCGATGGATGCGCAGGAACATCTGCGGATCCAGTGAACCCTCGAACGTGGCGATGGGCACGTGCAGCAGGTGGCGCGTCGACTTCAGGTGCAGCTGCACGTAGTTCTCCGCGGCCTGCACGTAGAGGATGTCCTCGACGTTGACGAAGGAAATCCTGCCGGCCGAGCGCAGCGCCACGCGCGCCAGGTATTTCGGCGGCGCCGCGAGCTGCTGCAACAGCGAGAGCACGTGCTGGTTGTCGCCTCCCTCGGTCATCCGTTCGCGGACCCGCGCCAGCGCCTGTGAGCAGCGCTCGCGGGTGGCCGGCTTGAGCAGGTAGTCGATCGCGTTCACCTCGAAGGCCTGGATGGCATATCGATCGTGCGCCGTCACGAAGATCACCGGTGGCATGTGTTCGGCGCCGATGGCGCGCAACACGCCGAAGCCATCCAGCTCGGGCATCTGCACATCGAGAAACACCAGGTCGGGCCGCCGCTCGCGGATCATGCGCACGGCCTCGGCGCCATTGCGCGCCTCGTTGACGGAGGTAATCGACGACTCCTCCTTCAGCAGCAGCTGCATGCCTTCGCGTGCCAGCGGTTCGTCATCGACGATGAGTACGTTCATTTCGTTTCCCGAAAGGGCAGCACCAGGGTCACGATGGCGCCGCCGTCCGGCGGAGATTCGGTCGTCAGTTCGGCCTCCGCCCCATAGAGCTGCTTGAGACGCGCGCGCGTGTTGGCGAGTCCGAGCCCGAGCCCGCCGCTGGTGCACTTCTCGCGGAAGCCGGGGCCGTCGTCGCGCACGCTCACGTGCAGCTGATCGCCCGAATGATCGACGACACGCTGCGCGCGGATTTCGATGATGCCCGACGAGGCACGCGCTCCAATTCCATGGCGTATCGCATTCTCGACGATGGGTTGCAACGCCATGTGAGGCACGGCCGCCTCGAGAAGGTCGGGATCAACGTCGATTTCCACGCGCAACCTGTCGGAGAAACGCAGCTGCTCGATCGACAGGTAGAGCCGCAGGTATTCGAGCTCGCGCGCCAGCGTCACTTCCTGCGCGTCCATGTCGGCGAGCACGGCACGCAGCAGGTCGGAGAATCGTGCCAGCGTTTCCTCGGCCTGCTGCCCCTTCTGCTGGCGCACCAGCACGACGATTGCGTTCAGGGTGTTGAACAGGAAATGCGGCTGCAATTGCGCCTTGAGCGCGCTCAGGCGCGCCTGCGCCACCTGCGTCTCCAGTTGTGAGGCGCGCAGGTCCGAGCGCAGCGCCGCCTGCGCTCGCTCCTGGAAGCGCTGGTAATTGCTGATCGCCGTCTGGATGGAGAGCACCACCCAGTAGGCCACGACCGCGGTGTGAAAGCCGAAGATGAACAGCAGCGAGATCTCGCTCTGGAAGGTCACCGGCGGCTGGATGGGCCAGAACTCGTTCCACGTGAGATGAAACGTGGCCTCGAGAGACAGGCGCGACAGGGCCCAGGCAATACTCAGCCCGAAATGCAGCGCCAGCAGGCGGCCGATGCGTTGTCGATCCAGCGGCCAGCGACGTCCCGCCCAGATGATGAGCGGCGTCAGCAGCGCCGAAATGTAGATGTTGGCGCTCCAGTAACGCAGGTCCTGCCAGGGATTGGGGTCCTCCCAGTAGAAACGCCGCGTGACGTTCTGCGCGAAATAGATCAGCCCGACCAGCGTCCAGGCGAGAAAGTAGTAGGCCCAGGGCCTGAGCTTGCGCAGGTTCATGACAGCGGGCGAGAGCTTAACGCCTCAGCGGCGCGGATCGCTGAAAACGAAGTCGCGCGCTTCCTGCGTGCCGTGACAGGCGTCGAAACAGCGGGTCTTGGCCTGTTCGGGGCTGAGGCCGGCCGTGGTGTCGCCATCGACGAAGAGATTGAAATACCAGCCGCCGGTGTCCGGGTGGTGCTTGCGGTCCTTCTGCATCACCGCCACGTGCGCGATGTCCGCTTCTTCCCAGGCCTTCTGCTCGTTGAGGCGCGCATGCGCCCGCTCGTCGACGATGACAGCGCCGTCGCGGAATTTTCCCCAGCTCGCGAGCGCGATGTCATTGGCGTAGTAGTGCCGGAACCCACCCTGCTTTTCGTAGTTAGGGTGCTCGGGACCCTGGAGCCGGAAACGCGTCACGGTCCACTCGCGGTATCCCTGCGGGTAATACGGCAGGTCGCCTACCGCGGCCGGCACGCTGGTGGCGGCGAGCAATGCCACCACGGCGATGGCTCGGCCGGACAACTGAAGTCTCATGGACAGGAGATAGCCCATTGGTGGCGTCCGCGGAAAGGTTGTTTGACGAGGCGGCCAAAACCGTTGACGAGCCGGAGGAACTTATAGAAATGGGGGCAGCCCCCCTTTCCTAGCAAAAGGGGTCAGTCCCACACTTATATTGAGAATTGGTGAATTTGCCCCACGATTGAAGGCGCTCAGCCTGCCGCAGTCTTCGCTACCTTGGCCCAATGCCGCGCGCACTCCGGACCATATGCGCCAATGAGTGTTACCACGTAATCAATCGCGCCAATCAGAAGGCGCGGGTATTTCATGACCCGGCCGACTACGACACTTTCATCGGGTGCATGCTCGAGGCGCAAGAGCGTCTCAATCTGCCGTTACTTGCGATGTGCCTGATGCCGAACCATGTGCATCTCGTCGTGCGGCCACTTCGGGACGGTGACCTCGCCAAATGGACCAGCTGGCTGTTCACCACTCATGTGCGGCGTCACCATCGAAAATACGATTCGACCGGACGCCTTTGGCAGGGGCGGTACAAGGCATCGTTGATTCAGCAGGATGTGCATCTGCTGACAGTGCTCAGGTACGTGGAACGCAATGCGCTTACCGCGGCACTTGTGAAACGAGCCGAAGATTGGCGGTGGGGAAGCTTGAGCTGGCGTCAACGCCACGATGCGCCACTCGAGATAACTTCTGCTCCGATAGCTTTGCCTTCCTACTGGGTGGACTACGTCAATCAACCAATGACGTCGGCGGAACTGGAAGCCGTGCGTGAATGCGTTCGGCGGCAACGTCCGTTCGGTTCACCAGGTTGGGTCAACGAAGCGGTCAATCTACACGGCGCTACGCAGTCTCTGGCGCCCATCGGCCGACCGCGGAAAAAGCGGCAGCCCAGGACTGACCCCTTTTGCTAGGAAACGGGGGCTGCCCCCATTCCATCTTACAGCGGCAGACTCTGCGTGCTGAAACCGGCGAGCGGCGCGTCGTATCCGCGCCCCAGGGCGATGACCTTGAACACCTCGCCCATCTCGCCCGGCATCATGAGCCGGCGCGCCTCGCCGCCCAGGCGCGCCTGGCGCTGCAAGTCTTCACCGGCAAGTTCCATTTCGGTGGTCAGCAGCGACTCCATCCCCGCACCGATCAGGAATGCCGCCTGCGTGGCGAAGCCGAGCACCTCGAGGCCGGCGCTGTCGGCCGCTTCGGCAACACGCGTGAAGTCCACCCATGCGGTGATGTCCTGCAGCCCCACGTTCACGAACGGATCGTCGTGTGCGCGGTGGCGGAAGTGACAACGCAACGTGCCTGCCGAACGCTGCGGGTGATACAGGTGCGCGCGCGGCAGGCCATAGTCGATGAGCAGCGCCACGCCCTGTTCGAGCTGCGCCGCCAGGCTCGCGATCCACGGCTGAAAGGCGAGGCAGACTTCGGAGACGTAGCCGTCGGGCAATGGCGCCGGCAAGGTGTCGAGCAGGGTTGCGACCGCATGTTCGAGCTCCGGCGCGGCGGCAGCCTCACGCCACTGAAATCCGTCACCCGTGGCCGACACGCCCAGTGCGCGCACCTGTTGCGCGCCGGAGGGACCACGCAGCACGAAGCGCTCTACCGGCATCGCGTCCAGCACCTCGTTGGCCAGTACCACGCCGCGCATGACGCGCTCCGGCCAGCGGTCTAACCACTCGACCCGCTGCGCCAGCTCCGCGGGCAGTTGCGCGATGCGCGCGCGCTGACGCTCGGCGAGATCCGCACTGACTTCGAGAATCCGATAGCGTCCGGGCAGGCAATCGAGCGCCGCCAGCTCGAGGAGCATGTCGGCCGCCATGGTGCCGAGGCCCGCGCCCAGTTCGAGGATGTCGCCTTCGGTCGTCCGCAGGATGTCGGCGGTCTGGCGCGCCAGGCAACGCGAAAACAGGCTGGACACTTCCGGTGCAGTGATGAAATCGCCGCTGCTGCCGAGCTTGGCGGCACCCGCGCTGTAGTAGCCCAGTCCCGGTGAATACAGCGCCAGCCGCATGAAGGCATCGAAGCCGATCACCCCGCCCTGCGCCGCCATAAACTCGCGAATGTGCGCTGCAACGCGCTCGGCGTGTGCGCGTTCCACGGCGCTCAGGAGCGGCAGGGTTGTGACGGACGCGGGAGAAGTCATAGAGTGCATCGTAAATGAGCAACCAGAGTCTAGCCGGCAAGACGGTGCTGATCACCGGCGGCGCGCGCCGGGTCGGCGCGGCCATTGCGCGCGAGCTGCACGCCGCGGGCGCCAACGTCGCGATTCACTACCGCAAATCCGCGGGCGACGCCGACGCCCTGGCGGTGGAGCTCAACACCTCGCGTCCCAGATCGGCGGCCACGGTGCAGGCGGACCTGCTCGACCTCGCGCAACTGCCCGGCATCGTGGGGTTCGCGGTACGCAGTTTCGGTGCGCTGGACGTGCTGGTGAACAACGCCTCGACCTTCCACGCCACCAAGGTGGGAGAGATCACCCCCGCGGCCTGGGACGATCTGCTCGGCACCAATCTCAAGGCACCATTGTTCCTTTCGCAGGCCGCCGTGCCCGCGCTGCGCAAGTCCGGCGGGCTGATCCTGAATATCGTCGACATCCACGCGTTGCGTCCGCTGCGGCACTACACGGTGTACTGCGCCGCCAAGGCCGGACTGCACATGCTCACGCGTTCGCTGGCCAAGGAGCTGGGACCCGAGATTCGCGTCAATGGCATCGCGCCCGGACCCGTGTTGTGGCCCGAAGGCCAGGATGACACCAGCACGCGTGCCAAGATCATCGAGCGCACCATCCTCAAGCGCATGGGCACGCCCGCCGACATCGCGCGCACCGCGTTGTTCTTTGCCGCGCACGCGCCTTTCATCACCGGGCAGGTTCTGGCGGTGGACGGCGGCCGCAGCGTCGCCTGGTAGTGCGCCTGACTATATTGGCAGGTCGATCTCTACCGGCGTCATCTGCGTGCCCGTCGCGATCGAACGCCTCCCACAACGCGGCGATGGTTCGCTTCTCGGTGGGATGCACAACGTCGGGCGCGATCTCGGCCAGCGGTCCCAGCATGAACGGACGCCGGAGCAGATCCGGGCGCGGCAGGGTGTACTCCGGAGTCTTCTCGACGCGATCGCCGAACAGCAGCACGTCGAGGTCCATGGTGCGCGACGCCCACTTGGGCGCATAACGCGGACGACCGCACTGCGTTTCGATGGCGTGCAGCCGCGCAATCACCGCATCCAGCGGTTGTGCGGTGGAAAATCCGGTGACGAGATTGATGAAATCCGGCCCCTCGAAGCCCACGGCCACGTTCCGGTAGGCGCGCGAGAAATGCGCATCGGGCCAGCTGTGCGCAATCTCCGCGCAGGCGCGCGCGAGATTCTTTTCCGGCTCCACGTTGCTGCCGACCGCGACGAACACACGCAAGTGGCCGGGCTTGGGTACGGTCATTGGCCGGCGGCGGCGCCAAGATCCGCGCGAGTGCGCAGCACTGCCACTCCCACATCCTTGCTGTGGCGGATCGCGCCGGGCTTGTTGACCGACAGGCGCACCCAGTCGACGTTGAATTCCTCGAGGATGAGCATCGCGGCGCGATGCGCCAGCGTCTCCACGAGCTTGAAATCCGAAGTGCTCACGAAGGCGATGAGGCGCTTGGCGACCCTCTTGTAGTCGAGCGTATCGGCGACGTCATCCGAGGCTGCGGCGCGCGCGCAATCCACCGGCATTTCCACGTCGAGCACGATGGTCTGCTTGATGCGCCGCTCCCACTCGATGAAACCGATGATGCATTCGACCGCGAGGCCGTGCAGGAAAATCCGGTCACTCCTGTCGGACGGCGTGCCCGAACTCGGAATCGTCACCGTCTTCGGTCCGCTGCTCACCTTGTCACGCGCCATTGACCAAGCTTCCCTCGACTAACCAGTTGTTCGCTCTGCCATTGGCCCCAGTTCCCCAAGTGGCCAATTCGCCCGCGCGCGGATCGCCGCGGATTCGTGATTGCCCGCCTTGAGTCTTGCCATGCCGGCGACGGCGATCATGGCGGCATTGTCGGTGCAAAACTCGATGCGCGGGTAAAAGACTTTCGCTCCCTGGCGAGCCGCCGCGGCGTCCAGGCGCGAGCGCAGCGCGAGATTGGCGCCGACGCCGCCGGCAACCACCACGGCGTCGTAACCGGTTTCGTCGAGTGCGCGCAGCGTCTTGGTGACCAGCGTGTCGACGATGGCCTCCTGTACGCCCGCGGCGATGTCGGCGCGCGTCTGGGCGTCGAGCCCGCCCGGTGCAGCGGCGGCACGATCACGCACTGCGAGCGACACGGCCGTCTTGAGGCCGGAGAAGCTGAACTCGAGCCCGGCGCGATCCAGCATGGGGCGCGGAAAATCGAAACGCCGCGCGTTCCCCGCTGGCCGCCAGCCTGGCGAGCTCCGGTCCGCCGGGATACGGCAGGCCTAACAACTTGGCCGACTTGTCGAAGGCTTCACCGGCGGCGTCATCGCGTGTTTCACCGAGCACGACATAGAGCCCGGGCGCCGCGACATCGATCAACATGGTGTGGCCACCGGATACCAGCAGCGCCAGGTGCGGGAACGGCGGCGGCCGGTCTTCCAGCAGTGGCGCCAGCAGATGGCCCTCCAGGTGATGCACGGCCACCGCCGGCACCTTCCATGCGTACGCCAGCGAACGCCCGAGCGCCGCGCCCGTCAGCAGCGCGCCGATCAGACCGGGGCCGGCGGTGTAGGCGACGCCATGCAACTGCTGCGGCGTGGTTTTCGCATCGGCCAGCGCGGTGCGCACCAGCGGCAACAACCGCCGCACGTGATCACGCGAGGCCAGCTCCGGCACCACCCCGCCATAGACGCGATGCAAGTCGACCTGGCTGTGGATCTGGTGCGTGAGCAGCCCGTCGCCGTCGTCGTAAACGGCGACCGCGGATTCATCGCAGGAGGATTCGAGGGCCAGGATGCGCATGTATAAGAGTGAGTCCGTGGCATTCCCCACTTTTTGGGGCGGGGCTTTGCCTTTTTGGGCCCGTTCTATAGAATCGCCACCCCTGCCCCAGGCAGGTTGTGGCAAAACTCCAGATAGATCAATGGGTTGAGGTTTCGATGCCGAGCGTTCGAGTGCGTGAAAACGAGTATTTCGATGCCGCCCTGCGCCGTTTTAAGCGCGCGTGCGAAAAAGCGGGTGTGTTAACGGAGCTCCGGCGTCGCGAATTCTATGAGAAGCCGACCCAGGAGCGTAAGCGCAAGAAGGCTGCCGCCGTAAAGCGTCACCTGAAGCGCAACAGCCCGCGCGAGTACTCGGCGCGTCCGCGTCCGAGCTGAATCAAAGCTCGCGATGACGCTCAAAGAGCGCATCACTGAAGACATGAAGACCGCGATGCGATCCGGTGAAAAGGATCGCCTCGCGGTCATTCGCCTTTTGCAGGCCGCCATCAAGCAGCGTGAAGTCGACGAGCGCATCATGCTCGACGACGTCCAGGTCACTTCCGTGCTCGAGAAGATGATCAAGCAGCGCAAGGAATCCATCGTCGCGTTCGAGAAGGGCGCCCGCGCCGATCTCGTGGCGAAGGAAACTGCCGAGATCGCCGTGCTGCAGCCCTATCTGCCCGCGCCACTTTCCGACTCTGAAATCGATGCCCTCATTGCCGAAGCCATCAGCAGCACCGGTGCCGCGTCCATCAAGGACATGGGCAAGGTCATGGGCGTGGTGAAGGCCAAGGCCGCCGGCAAGGCCGACATGGGCGCCGTCGGCGCCCGCATCAAAGCCAAGCTCGGTAGCTGAGCCAGTCGCGCGTGCTCGCCGGCCGAGGCATTGCCACCGCCGGCGCGCTGATCCTGATCGCGCTGGTCTGCATTTCCATCTCCCGCAAAGTCGAGGCCGAACGCCAGCAGCTCGGGCATTTTCCGCGCCACCGCCTGCCGCTGGTCATCGTCGGATCGCTGGCAGCCATCGCCCTCTGCATCATTGTCGCGTTGGCAATCCTGCGCTGAGTCGCGGAGCTAAACTCCGGCCATGGCCGGCCGCATTCCCCAGAGCTTCATCGACGAACTGACCGCACGTGCGGACATCGTCGAGCTGATTGGCTCGCGCGTCGAGCTCAAGAAGGCCGGCCGCGAGTACCGCGCCTGCTGTCCGTTCCACAACGAGAAGACCCCGTCGTTCTGGGTGAGTCCGCAGAAGCAGTTCTATCACTGCTTCGGCTGCGGCGCGCATGGCACGGCGCTGGGCTTTCTCATGGAATACGACAAGCTGTCGTTTCCGGAAGCCATCGAGGAACTCGCCGGGCGGCTGGGCCTCGACGTGCCACGCGAGGCATCGAGCCAGCCTGACACCTCCGGCAGTACGCAGCCGCTGTACGACCTGAATCTCAAGGTTGCGAAACATTTCGCGAGCCTGCTGCCCGGCGACGCACGCGCCAGGGAGTACGCGAAGAAGCGCGGCCTCACGCGCGAGACCGTCGATCAATTCATGATCGGTTTCGCGCCCAACTCCTGGAACGAACTGCTGAAGCGCTTCGGCTCCGCCGACGCGGACCGCAAGGTGCTGTTCGATTGCGGGCTGGTCATCGAGCGCGAACGCACCGACTCACGCACGCTGGATCGTTACTACGACCGTTTTCGCGACCGCCTGATGTTCCCCATCCGGGATTCCCGCGGGCGCGTGCTGGCCTTCGGCGGACGCATCATCGACCAGGGCGAACCCAAGTACCTCAACTCGCCCGAGACCCTGCTGTTCCACAAGGGCCGCGAGCTCTACGGCCTGTACGAGGTGCGCCAGAGCCGCACCACCCTGAAACGCCTGCTGGTGGTCGAGGGATACATGGACGTGGCCCGCCTTCACCAGGCCGGCGTGTAACTACGCCGTGGCCACGCTCGGCACCGCCACCACCCCCGAGCATCTGCGCCGCGTCTTCAAGCTGGTGAACGAGGTGGTGTTCTGCTTCGACGGCGACAAGGCCGGCCGCGCGGCCGCCTGGCGCGCGCTGGGCAATGCGCTTCCCGAGGCGCGCGACGGCCGGCAGATCCGATTCCTGTTCCTGCCCGAGGGACACGATCCCGATTCGCTGGTGGGTGAGGAAGGCCGCGAGGCCTTCGAGAAGCGCCTCGATGGCGCCCTGCCGCTGTCCGAATACCTGGTCACGGCGCTGGCCGAGCAGGCCGATCTTTCCCATGCCGACGGGCGCGCGCAGTTCGCCGAACTTGCCCGGCCGCTGGTCTCGAAGGTGCCGCCCGGCGTGTATCGAGACCTGCTTGATTGAGCACCTTTCCGGGTCTATCAAGCTCCCGCCTGCACGATTGAACCAATTATGGTTCAACGAAGTCACTAACGCCGGTGGCACTCATCTCACCGGAAGTGCCTCGTCCGAGCCAGAAAGGACCAGCGCGGGAGCCCGCGACCGCGCGCCCGCGCGATGGGGGCGGCGGCAAGGGACTGGTCACCAAGGCGGTGAAACTGGTGGTGCATTTCCCGGGCATTGCCGCGCGCATTTCCGGCGCGCAGCTCACGCAGCTCGAGATGAACGACGACCCCGGTTCGCGCTTCCTGTTCGAACTCCTCGATGGGCTGCAGCAGGAACCCGCCGCCAACACCGCCGTGCTGCTGACGCGCTGGCGGGATCGCCCGGAAGGTGTGCGCATGACAGCCCTGGCGCAGGAAGAAATGCCGGGCATCGACGAGCCCGGCGCGGCGCTTGAACTGGCGGCAGCCATTTCCGCCCTCGCCATGGAGCCGACCCTGCGCCGGCACCAGGAACTCATCGACAAGGGCGAACTCACCGACGACGAGCGCGCCGAGCTCCGGGAGCTCAACGTGGCCATGGCCCGGAGCAAGGGCACGCCCCAGTCCTCAGGCACCGGCCAGGCAGGGCGATAGGAGCGCGTAAAAATTCTTGCGGGCTGTGACCCTTTTGGCCCGAATTTTGCGTTGTTTTCAAGGTCAAACTCGTGCGGAAGTCGTTGACCGGCTGGCGATTTTCGCTTTGTCAAGCCACCGTCGTTTGCGTAGAATGCGCCCCCTTTCCCGCAAGCCACCTTGTTCACGCCGTCGGCGACCCCACGGTGCCGTACCGCAATACGCCTCAGGCGTCGGATTCTCAATGACACAAAAGCACAAGCGCCCTGTTGCTCCTGCCTCCAAGAAGCTCGCCAAGACGACGGGCAAGCCCGACTGCTGCCGCCCATTCTTCGAAGGAAAAAGCGAAAGCCGCGCATCCGGCGAAGGTTGCCGCGAAACATGTGGAAGTGAAGAAGCCGCTGCCGAAGACCAAGGCTGCGGAGAAAGCCGCCGCACCGGCGGTGGATCCCAAGGGCAAGGTTGTCGAACTCAAGCCGGCGCAGAAACTCGCCGCCGCTCGTGCTGCTGCGGCCGCTGCCGCCACGCCCGCTCCTGTCGAGGGCAAGAAGGGCAAGAAGGGCAACGCCGAACTCATCAACATGCCGGCGCGCCGCAATGTGCTGCCCGAAGAGCGCCAGTCGCAGCTCAAGCTGCTGATCGCGCGTGGCAAGGAACAGGGTTACCTCACGTATTCGCAGGTGAACGATCACCTGCCGTCGGAAATCGTCGATCCCGAACAGATCGAAGAGATCGTCAACACGATTAACGACATGGGCATCCCGGTGTACGAGAAGGCACCGGACAACGAGAGCATTCTCGCGCCCGAACCTTCCGCGCCCACCGACGAAGAAGCCATCGAAGAAGCCGCGGCAGCGCTCGCCGCTCTCGATGCCGAACTCGGCCGCACCACCGACCCGGTGCGCATGTACATGCGCGAAATGGGCACCGTGGAACTGCTGACGCGTGAAGGCGAAATCCGCATTGCCAAGCGCATCGAGGAAGGCCTCGACGCCGTGCGCCTGGCGCTGTCGATGTATCCGTCGACCGCGGACTATCTACTCAAGGCGTACGAACCGGTGAAGACCGGTGGCGCGCGCCTGGTCGATATCATCGTTGGATTCATCGATCCGAACGCGCCCGACGTGATCGCGCAGCCGCAGAATCCCACCAAGATGGACCTGGCCCCACCTCCGGTCGAAGAAAAGACCGAGGGCGAAGAGGAAGAAGCCGAAGGCGGCGACAGCGAAGAAGAGGCAGTCGACACCGGTCCGGATCCGGAGGAGGCCGCGCGCCGCTTCGCTTCCGTGGGCAAGTACCTCGCGAACTCGCTGACCCACATCGAGAAGCTGGGCGCCAAGGACCCGAAGACGCTCAAGATCCGCAAGAAGCTCTCCGACGAGTTCATGGAGCTCAAGCTCGCGCCGCGCATGTTCGAGGCGCTGATCGGAAACCTGCGCCACGGGGTCAATGAGATCCGCCAGCTCGAGAAGGAGATCATGATCATTGCCGTGCGCGACGCCGGCATGCCGCGCAAGGAGTTCATCCTCTCGTTCCCCAAGAACGAGACCTCGCATCGCTGGGCGCAGAAGCAGATCAAGGCCGGCAAAAAGTGGTCGGCCGCGATGGGCCGCCTGCAGGAAGAAATCTCGCGCCGCCAGGACAAGCTCGGCGTACTCGAGAAGACGTATCACCTGACCATCACGGACATCAAGGAGATCAACCGTGAAGTGTCGATCGGCGAAGCCAAGGCCCGCCGCGCCAAGAAGGAAATGGTCGAGGCCAACCTGCGCCTCGTGATCTCGATCGCCAAGAAGTACACCAACCGCGGACTGCAGTTCCTCGACCTCATCCAGGAAGGCAACATCGGTCTCATGAAGGCGGTGGACAAGTTCGAATACCGCCGCGGCTACAAATTCTCCACGTACGCCACGTGGTGGATTCGCCAGGCCATCACGCGTTCGATCGCCGACCAGGCGCGCACCATCCGTATCCCGGTGCACATGATCGAGACCATCAACAAGCTGAACCGCATTTCGCGGCAGATGCTGCAGGAGATGGGCCGCGAGCCGACGCCGGAAGAACTGGCCGTGCGCATGGAAATGCCCGAAGACAAGGTGCGGAAAGTTCTCAAGATCGCCAAGGAGCCCATCTCGATGGAGACTCCGATCGGCGACGACGAGGACTCACACCTCGGCGACTTCATCGAGGACACCTCGGTGGCGTCCCCGATCGACCAGGCCACAATGGAATCGCTGCGCGAAACCACTCACTCGGTACTTGCGCAACTGACCCCGCGTGAAGCCAAGGTGCTTCGCATGCGGTTCGGTATCGACATGAACACCGACCACACCCTGGAAGAAGTGGGCAAGCAGTTCGACGTGACGCGCGAGCGCATCCGCCAGATCGAGGCCAAGGCGCTGCGCAAGCTGAGGCATCCGAGTCGCAGTGAGCAACTGCGAAGCTTCCTGATCGAAGACTAACAAGAATGAATTAAGGAAAGGCCACGCCATTCTTTCAAAGAGTGGGTGGCCTTTTCATTTGGAAGGGAGAAAATCATGATCGATGCAATGCGCGTTCGCGTGCTCGCGAGCCTGGTGATCGGTTCGCTTGCGACATCGGGCGCGAGCTTCGCCGAGGAACCCGTCCACTCGTTCGCATGCGACACACCTCCGGGTCATTTCTCGAACTGGACGCAATCGCTGTCCCCGGGCCCGGTCGAGATTACGGGCACGCTGACGGTCAATGAGCTGCGAACCGACAAGAAATGGTCGCCGGTCGCGGGCGTCATGCTGGAAGGAGGCGCCGATGGCCAGACCAGCGTAGGCCTGCGGCTCCTGGCGATTCTCAAGGTGACGGACATGTACTTCATCGAGATGCGCAAGCCCGACGGCCGCGAGGCAATGGGGTTGGGCGGAATGATTCCGCGCACTCAGGATCCGATCCCCTTCAGCGTCTCGCTCGATGCTGGCGGGAAGCTGGTCGTCAGGATTGCGGGCGAAGAAGCCAGTACCGACGTCGGTGCGTTTCAGCTGCGGGGGCTGGCGCTCAGCTGCTCGACCGGCGATTTCGAATTCAAGAGCGTGACGATTCGCAAACCCTGAGGCTTATTGCGCCTTCGCAGGTATCGCGCGCTCCTGTAGTTAGAACCCGGCGAGCACCGCGCGGAAAATATCGAGCGCGTCCTGGTAACCATTCCCCACGGCGCCGACGCCAATGCGCATATGCGCCGGCATCTCGAAGCAGTCGCCGGGTGCTGCCAGCACCCCGGCTTTGGCCAGCGCCTCGCATAGCGGGCGCGCGTCGCGGCCGTCGCGCATCCAGGGAAAACACGTGGTGCCGCCGGCGGGCGGTGTCCAGCCCAGCGCGCCGCGTTGCTCGTGCATGAACCTGTTGAGTAATGCCAGGTTCGCCTGTGACACGGAGCGCAGCCGCGCCAGGATCTGGTCCGCATGGGCCAGCGCATGGGCGCCGACCGCCTCGGTGAGCGGCGAGCCCGAGATGGTGAAATAGCTGCGCAGGTCGAGCAGTGCTTCGCGCCGTGCGGCATCGGCGTCCACCAGCCAGCCAATGCGCAATCCCGGAATCGACATGGCCTTGGCGAAGTCACCAAGCACGATGGTGTTGGGAATGCTGCTGGCGCTGGCGCATTCGCCGCCGTGGTACAGCGGGTGATAGACCTCATCGACAATGAGTGGAATAGCGCGCGCCGCGAGCAGCTCGGCGAGTTTGCGCTGCTCGTTGACCGGCATCACCGAACCGGTCGGGTTGTGCGGCGTGTTGACGAACACCGCGCGTGTCGAGGCATCGACGGCGCTCAACACGCCCTCCGCGGTCTGCGCAAAACCGTAATCCGGCCGCAGCGCGTATTCGCGCACCTGCAGGCCCCAGGCACGCGCCAGCACCGGGACCGCCGGGTACGCGGGCTTCGGCAGCACGATGGAGGCGCCGGGCGCCGCGAAGTACGCCGTCAATGCGATCAGTGCCTCGGAAGCCCCCGTCATGGCCAGCACGTGATCGGGATCGACACCGTGGAGCGATGCAATACGTTCGCGAAGTAGTTTGCTGCCCTGCGGAGGTGCGTAGGAGAGTTTCACCTCGCGGAGGTCGCGCTCGCTTCCGCCGCCGAGCGCCATGAGCTCGGCCAGGGTCCAGGACGGCCCGGTGCTCGACGCCAGGTTGTAACGGATCGGTGGCGTCGCGAACTCGTGGGCCGCCAGCCATGCGTCGAGTTTGAACGGAGGTACTTTCATGGCGCTATCATCTGGTGCGGATCGCCTGGCAGCAATGTCACCCTGAAGCACGCCTGATGCAAGGCGTGCCTTGACCTGGAGGAATCATGGCCCGAATTCTCATCGCCGTGGGCGCTTGCGTCGTGGTCGCGGGATTCGTCACGTTCGCCGTCTTGCGTGCTCGCTGGCGACGACAGTCGCAGATTCCCGAGCTCAATAAGCACCCCGAGCGGCTCGAACAGATGCTCGATGAAACGGACGACGCATGACCACACGCACTCCCGACTACCGCGCCATGCTCGAGGTTGCCCTCGCCGAAGCGCGCGCCGCGGCTACTCTGAAGGCGGCATTCCAATCGGCGCGGCGCTGTTCGACGAGGACGGCCGGTTGTTAGGTGCCGGCCGCAACCGCCGCGTGCAGGAGGCAGATGCTTCCATTCATGGCGAGACCGACGCATTCCGCAAGGCCGGACGTCAGCGTGGGTATGCCCGTACCATCATGGTGACGACACTTGCGCCTTGCTGGTACTGCAGCGGCCTCGTCGTGCAGTTCAAGATCGGCACCGTGGTCGTCGGTGAGTCGCGCACCTTCCAGGGCGGCATCGACTGGCTGCGTGAACGCGGCGTGAAGGTCATCGACCTCCAGTCCGCGGAATGCGAACAGCTGCTGGGGGAATTCATCACCGCGCATCCCGAAATCTGGCACGAGGACATCGGGGAGTGACTGGCAGGCTGTTGAGCTAACGCCGGGTCACCACCACTTCCAGATACTCGGCGTCCACCAGCATGGTGGAATCCTTGGCCCGGTTGAAGCGCGTCACCAGTTCCAGCAAGTCGCCGCGCAACGCCTTCTGTCGCGCCGGATCGAGCGACGCGAAGGCCTTGAGCACCGGCGCGTAGCCCGCGCGCAGCTTGTCCACCCAGTCCATCGGGGTGCGGGCCCTCAGTGCCACGCGCTTGCGTGACGTCTCGACACTGCCATAAGCGCCAAACAACTCCTCGAGTCTCTCCGGCACTCCCCACTGGAACGGCGCCGCACCGCAGGTCGCCTGCGGCACATGTCGTCCCATCGTGACAAACAACTGCCCGACGAAGCCGGCCGGGGTCCAGTTGGCGAGCCCGAGCCGCCGGCCGCGCCGGCAGACGCGGATCATTTCCGAGGCGGCCCGCTCCTGGTCGGCGGCGAACATGGCGCCGAACGCGGAAACCACCGCACTGAAGCTCTGGTCCGGGAAAGGCAGGGCCTCGGCGTCGGCGTCCACGAACTGCACCCCGGCCGCGACGGCTTCGGCGCGCTGGCGGCCGCGGTTGGTGAGGTCGGAGGCATAGTCCGTGGCCGTCACGTCGCACCAGCGCCGGGCGGCCGCAAAGGCCGCATGAAAGCTGCCTGCGGCGACGTCGAGCACACGCTCGTCCTGGCATAAATTCACGGTTTCACACAGCTCTTCGCTGACAATCTGCAGGGCATTGCCGGCGACGGCATAATCGCCACTCGCCCAAGCCGTCAGCTGACGGGCCTGGACCTCCCTGCGATCAACGCGTGAGACGTTGCGGGACAAACTGAGACTCATGGGCTCCCTCCTCAAACAACTCGGAAAGGTTAGGCAGGGGGCGTGGTAACCAGCGTGGAAAAGCCCGTGGAATCATTGACCTTCCGCCTGTTGGGACCGCTCGAATTGTCGCGCGGAGGCGACGTGCAGAAGCTCCCGGCCTCGCGCAAGGTGCGCGCGCTGCTGGGCTACCTGGTGCTCGCCAGCCGGCCGGTGGCGCGTTCGCAGATCTGCGAGCTGCTCTGGGACATCCCCAACGATCCACGCGGCGAGCTGCGCTGGTGCCTGTCGAAGATCCGCGGCCTGCTCGACCAGGGCCGCAAGCGCGTGATCGCCGACGGCACCACGATCCGGCTCGATCTCACCGACTGCGTGGTCGACACACTCGAGGTCACGCGCGCACCCGAGCACGGTATCCAGAAGTTAGGCGCCGAGCGCCAGCGCGAGCTGGCGGGCCTGTTCAGGGGCGAGTTGCTCGAGGGCCTGGAGATCGCGCGCAGCCCGATGTTCGACGCCTGGATCATGGCCGAGCGGCGGCGCTTCCGCGGCATCCAGACCGTGCTGCTCGAAAACCTGGCGCGCGAGCTGCCGGCCGAAGCCGCCGCCCCGTACATCGACGAGTGGCTCAAGCTGTCGCCCTTCGACCGCAACGCGCACGAACTGCTGCTCACCTCGCTCGCACGCCAGCGCCGCATCGCCGAAGGTGAGGCGCACCTGGCGAGCGCCAGCAAGCTGTTCGAGTCCGACGGACTCGACAGCGCGCCATTACGCGACATCTGGCGGCGCGTGCGCGAGACCGCCGCGCAGCAGTCGGAGCCGGGCCCGACCATCGAACTGGTGAGCGCCAATCTCACCGAGATCAATCGCTTTGCACTGGACGCCGGCAAGGGCGTGCGTCGCGCCTCGCTGGCGGTGATGCCCTTCGTCGATCGATCGAGCGAGGCCGACAAGCGCGGTGGCGTCGCCGACGCGCTGGCCCACGACGTGATCGTGCGGCTGGCGAAACTGCGCAGCATGTTTGTCATCGCCCAGGGGACCACGTTCACCCTGCGCGACCGCGGCATCGGTCCCGAGGAAGCGGGCCGCATGCTCAACGTGAACTACGTGGTCAGTGGCGCGGTGCGGCGCAATGCCCGCCGGCTCACCGTGAATGCGGATCTCATCGAGACACGCACGGCGCGCATCGTCTGGGCGGAACAATTCGACGACACCGTCAACGATACACTCGACGTGCTCGACGAGATCGGCAACCGCATCGTGGCCGCCGTGGCGCACGAGATCGAAATGGTCGAGCGCAATCGCGCCATTCTCAAGGCGCCCGCCTCGCTCGATGCCTGGGAAGCGCACCACCGCGGCCTGTGGCACATGTATCGCTTCAGCAAGGCCGACAATGAACGCGCGCGGCAGTTCTTCACGCAGGCCGTGGAGCTCGACCCGACGTTTGCGCGCGCCTATGCCGGCCTGTCGTTCGCGCATTTTCAGAATGCCTTTCTCGGCTGGAAGAAGCCTGAACCGGAAATCGATCGCGCCTACGACGCGGCCGGCAAGAGCCTGATGGTCGATGACCGCGACCCGGCGGCGCACTGGGCCATGGGCCGTGCGTTGTGGCTGCGCGGAAACCAGGACCAGGCGATCACCGAACTGGAAAGTGCCGTGGACCTGTCGCCCAACTTCGCCACCGCGCACTACACGCTCTCGTTCGTGCATGCGCAGTCCGGCGATCCGCGGCTCGGTATCGCGTTCGCGGATCACTCGCGGCAACTTTCTCCATTCGATCCCCTGCTGTTCGCCATGTTAGGCGCGCGCGCCATGAGCCTGGCGCGGCTGGGTGACTACGGCGAAGCCGCCGAATGGGCCATCAAGGCTGCCGCGCGACCCAACGCGCATCAGCACATCATGGCGATTGCCGCCTTCACGCTGGGTCTCGCCGGTCGCGGGGAGGAAGCCAACGCCTACAAGGCCCGGATCAAAGAGCGCGTTCCCGACTATGCGGTCTCGGACTTCCTGGCGGCTTTCCGCTATTCGGACGACGCCGCCGCGCTGTTCGTCCGCGGCGCCAAATCCATCGGCATGAAATAAGGGACACAACACACGATTGACGGCCGTTCCGTGGCTGTGATCTATTGCATCGCAAAGGGGGATGCCATGAAGCCGTTCGCCAGATCGCTCGCAATTACCTTGTTAGGCGCAGCGTCGTTCGCTCTGGCCCAGGTCAATCTTCCGAACCCGCAGTCCCCGGGCCTGTCGCCGGATAGCGCGGTGCGCATCATGGCCACCTCGGATCTCATGGTGGACCGTTCCATCAGGCGCTGGCTGCGACAGCACTATCCGGGCTGGGATGCCGACCCGCATGAATTCATGGAGATCGGCATGGACCGTTACGCGGTGGTGTACATCAGCACGTCAAACCAGCCGAGCCGGCGCGTGTACTTCCGCATTGCCAAGTCGCCGAGCGACGACATGGATTCGGGCTTCCCACAGCTCTGATTGTCGGAAAGCCCTGCGCCGCCCTGTCAGCACAATCTGATCGTCGCTCCGCGCCGTGAGGTTCATACTCCGGCCGCTTCACGCGCCTTCCCGTCGTGAAACCGGAGATCCCCATGCGAACGATCGGAAAAGTCCTCGTGCTGGCTGTCGTCACCTTGGTGGCCGCCTGCACCAGCCAGCAGGAACCCGCCGAAAACGCCGTCGCGAAACTCGAAGCCTCGCTGAATTCGATTCGCACCGACGCGCAGCAATATGCCTCCGAGCAATTGCAGACTGTGGAGGCGTCGGTGACCCGCCTGAAGGGAGACCTGGCGAAGAAAGATTACGGCGCCGTGGTGCAAACCGCGCCCTCGGTTGCGAGGGACATCGAGTCGCTCAAGACCGCCACCGAGACCGCGAAATCCGATGCCGAGGCCATGCTCGCGGCCGCGCAAGCCGAATGGAACGAACTCACCGCCAGCGTTCCTCCCATGGTGGAGAAGCTGCAGACCCGCGTCGATCAACTTGCCAAGACGCGCAAGTATCCGAAAGGCATGGATAAAGCGGCGTTCGAAGCGGCAAAGACCAGCTTCGAAACGCTCAAGACCGAGTGGACCGAAGCCGGCGCCGAGTTCGCCTCCGGCCAGGCGGCTAACGCGGTACGCAAAGGGCGCGGTGCCAAGGCCCGGGCGGAAGAACTGATCGGCCAGCTCGAAGTGCAGGTCTGATACGCAGAAATATTCGGTGCCGAGGTGGGAGAACTGGCCCTCTCGTGACACAACTTGATGAGCCTTCGGATTCCATGGCCGCGGCAGGGAAGCCCGGCCTCCCGAAGCCTCCCTCGATACCCCTCCCCTTATGTCATATCGGACGGCCACGTCCCCGCGACGCTTTGCGCGTAAGTGATTCGTGAGCCCCGGCGGCTGATCCTCGCGCAGGACTCGGTTGGCGCAGGTGAGAGAACTTCACCCCCGGTGACACTGGTACAAGGGAACCGCTCGAATCACGCTAACAACAAGAGCGCGGTGAATCACCATGCGCAAGCTCGTCAGGAACGCCCAGGACACTTTTCGGGTGAAGGCCTACGCCGGCACCAACGGCGTGTTGCTGGCCTTCGACGTCGATGAGTCGCGCCGCAATGGGCTGCTCGGCTTCGCGGTGAAGCAGAAGGAAGGCAACAAGGAGTGGCAGTGGCTGCTGAACAGCCTGACCTTCCCCGGCAAGGCGCACACCCTGGAAAAGTGGCAGGCGACGCCCAGCAATCTCGCGCCCATCCAGAAAATGCGCTGGGCTGACTACAGCATCGCGCCCCGGACCACCTGCAGGTATCGCGTGCACCTGGTGTACGGCACGCCGGACGCGCCGCAGCTCGATGAGAAGCTCGAGCTCGAAGTGCGCACCGACGACGGTCTGCCCGACAAGCACCGCGTGATCTTCAACCGCGCGGTGGCTGCGAGCCAGTCGTTCGGGCGCAAGTTCGAAGACCTGGACAAATGGCTGTCGACTCACAAGAAGGCGCCGATCGAAGACTGGCCGGATCCCAAGGCGCGCGACTGGCTGCAACACGGGCTGCTGGACCAGATCGAGGATTTCGTGGCTCGCGCCCGGGACAACAGCTGGACACTCGACGTCGCGATCTACGAGTACGAGCTCAAGGCGATTGTTGATGCCATCAATGCCGCCCACAAGCGCGGCGTCAAGGTTCGAATCCTCTATCACGGCAGACTGAACGACGAACAGACCAGGCAGAACGAAGCCAGCGTCAAAAAAATTCCCAAGGCACGCAAGCTGGCGCGAGTCACCTCGAAGATCTTCCACAACAAGTTCATCGTGCTCGGCAAACTCAGGAACGGCGTGTCCGAGCCGCGTGCCGTGTTGTGCGGCAGTACCAATTTCACCGAGAACGGCGTCTACCGGCAGGCCAACGTGGTGCACGTGGCCAGCGACAAGTCCATCGCCGGCAGCTACGCGAAACTGTTCCAGGTCATCTGGGACAGTCCGGCCGATGTACCGGCGGCGAAGAAATGGATCGGCATCAACAATGCCATGGATGCCACCAACAAGTTGTTCGTCGGCTTTTCACCGCGCGCCGGCGCCATGGACCTGGCCGAGTTCGTCACTTGCATCAATGCCGCGCAGCGCGACGTGTTGTTCGCCACGGCTTTTGCGCTGCCGAAGATCATCCTCGAGGCGTTGCTGGGCCAGGCCAACGACCCGGTGATGCGCTTCGGCCTGCAGAACAGCAAGAGCTCGATCACCGGGTTCCATGCCGACCGCACCGCCAGGTTCGTGACGCCGGCGCTGCTCAACAAGGGCCTGGAAGGCTGGGTCAAGGAAGGACTGCGTGGGCAGAAGGGAAACCTGCTGGTGCACCTGAAGGCTATTGTCGTGAACTTCACGAGCGACGATCCCATCATCATCAGCGGCAGTCACAACCTGTCCGCGGCGGCCAGCGGCGGCAACGACGAGAACTATCTCATCATGCGTGGCGACACCGATCTCGCGGATCGCTATGGCCTCGAGATCCTGCGCTTCTACGAACACTACCGGTTCCGCTACTTCGCCAGGCTGCTCAAGCTCAACCAGGCGCGCCCGCTGGCCGTCGATGGGAGCTGGGCCGACGGCTATTACACGCCCGGCAACATCAAACAACTCGAGCGTCTGCGGTTCGCGGGGAGATAGCCGAAACGGCTCGTCCAATCGGGTAAAGTCTGCGCTGGCTCTCCTGGGGAGGAAGGCTTTGCGTCAAACCTGTCGCGCGTCATGCGTGGTCGCGATCGTCATCGCGCTCGCCTCGTGTTCTTCGTCCGAAGACTCCCGGCCCGGACGCAATGGTCCGGATTACGTCGCACAGCTCAACGCTGAATTCGCGCGCTGGCAGAAGGCCGTCGCAAGCGGCACCGAGACGGCGCTGATCCTCTGGGAATGCGCGTTGTGCCCGAAAATCTCGGTGGCACCCGCGGGAACGGTATGGACCGGTACGCCCGAGGGGGAATGGGGCCGGGAAGACAATGAACCAGCGCTGGCAGAAACCACCCTGCCGGAGCCGTTCGGCATCGGCATGTATGAAGTCACGCGCGGCCAGTTTGCGGCCTTCGCCCGCGCCACCGGCCGCGCTGCCGCCGGCTCGTGTGTCACCGACCGGCGCGAGCGTGGAGTCTGGACCGGCGATACCGGCGCAAATTATCTCGACGTTGGGTTTGAGCAGTCCGACGACCATCCAGTAGCCTGTGTGAGCTTCGAGGATGCTCGCGATTACGTCGCCTGGCTCAACACGCAGACCTCGGGCGGATACCGGCTGCCGACCGAGGCGGAGTGGGAATATTTTGTGCGCGCCACTGCGCACCTGCTGTTCGCGTGGAGTGACGAGGCCGCCGAAGCATGTCACTACGCCAACGTCCTCGATCAGGCGGGCGGACGAGCGCTGAAGCGCAAGGATGCCGTGGGCTGCGATGACGGCGCCGTCACCACCGCGCCGGTTGGTTCCCGCGTGCCATCTCTATCCATGGCCTACGACATGATCGGTAATGTCGCCGAATGGGTGGACGCTTGCGCCGGCCCAGTTGCGGCTGCGGAAACCTGCACCGGGAGAATTGCAAAGGGCGGCTCCTGGGCATCCTCCGGCAAGCGGCTGCGTCCCGCGGCGCGTGCCGTGCTCAACCCGGGCCATCGTGAAAACGTGCTGGGGTTTCGCGTGGCGAAGTCGCTCGGAGATCCGGATGCAGCGCTCGCCAGCGCCAACGCGTATCTGCGACGCGGACGGATGTTTTCTTACCTTTTCGATGTCGAGCGCGCACTTGCGGACCTCGAGCACGCGGTCCAACTCGAACGCAGTGCCGCGACGCTGGCCGCGCGCGGCCGGGCTTATTACGTAGCCGAGCGGTCTGAATCGGCACGCTCAGACTTCGAGGCTGCCCTGCGGCTCGATCCGAAAAATGCTGCCGCGATCGGCGGTCTCGGCTCCTTGCTGCTGGATGCACGGGACGCAAAGACCGCCATCGAAAAATACGACCATGCGCTGGTGCTCGCCCCTGACTTCGTACTCGCGCTGGGGCGCCGCGCCTGGGCGCATGCTGAATTGCGACAGTTCGACCAGGCGCTGCAGGATGTGGAGTCGACACTGCGGCTGGCGCCCGTCTACCCCGACATGTACCGGCTGCGTGTCGACATACTGCGGCTGCGCGCGGACTGGCCGCGAATGCTCGCGGCCGTCGATCGCCTCGAGGTGGCACTGCCCACGATGCCCCACTACCAGTCGACCGCCGCGCGTTACTACGCCTTCGCTCTGCAAGACGCCGATGCCTTGCGCGCCGCCGACCGCGCCGTGCGACTGAACGATGGCGACGTGGCAAATCACCTGACTCGCGCCGAAGTGCGTCGCCAGGCCAACACCGATGGCCGCCCGGACGTCGAAGCGGCGCTGAAGATCGATCCGAATTCCCTCGACGCACTCATGATGCGGGCGGAGTTCGAATTTCATGAGGGCGAACACCACGACGCGGCCGAGACCCTGACCACGGCGCTGCGCGCCGAGCGTTCGCCGGAAGAACGCTCGCGCCTGCTGATGCAGCGCGCCGTCGCGTATTTGCAGTTGGGCGAACAGACACTCGCCGCCGAGGATTTCAGCGCTGCGCTGGGCGATTCGTCCACCGCCTCGGCGCTCAACAATGCCTGCTGGGAACTGGGCCTGGCGAACGTCGGACTGGAGCGGGCGCTGTCCTATTGCAACCGCGCCGTCGCGCTCAATCCAAAGTCACCGGCATATCTCGACAGCAAGGGACTGGTGTTGCTGCGGATGAATCGACTGGAAGAATCGATCCGCGCCTACGACGCCGCGTTGCGCATCGCGCCCGAACTCTCGGCATCACTCTTTGGTCGCGCGCTTGCGGCGCAGGCACGCTGCAACTGTGCGGCCAACGGGGCCGACATCAAGAAGGCCTTGCAGATCGACCCCTCGCAGGCCCGCAGGTTCGAGCGCGCGGGACTTGCAATGCGCCACATGCCGACGATCAAACCGCCCGAGCGGAACCCGGGATCATCCGCTTCCTGAGCAATACCTGGCGCGCTTCCCACTCCCGGCCCGGCTCCATCTCAACCAGGAAATCGGATTGACCCGCGGTGTGTATGGCCACTGGCACGCCGTCGCGAAACAGCACCCGATTGCCGGTCAGCGCCGGTACGCGCGGCCCGGGAGTGATGATGCCGGTGAGGTTGAGCGGATCGGCCGCCGAAAGCGCGACGAAGTCGCCGCGCAGCTCCTGCCGGCGGATGGCCCGCATGGCGGACACCGCGTCGGGTAGCGCGTACTGCTCGCCGCTCATGCCGGCAACGAAGCGGCCGCCACGAATCTTTCCCTGCGCCTCGAGACGCCGGAACACGCGCAGCAATACATGCCAGGGCGGCAGCCAGTCGGCTTCGAGCTCGAGCAACCGGCGGAACACCACGCCGTAACGGCGCAGCAGGATGTCGGCCACCTGTTCCAGCGCTTCCGTCTCGCTGGCGCCACCTTCCTTGGAACGAGGGCCTTTGCGTATCAGGCTCCAGCGGCCGGCGTCTTCCAGGCCAAACAAGGCAATACGCCGGCGACGCGTGGCGAGCTGGCGTTTCTTGTCGCTGGGAATCAGCAGCGCGCGCAGGCCGCTGAAGCTGTCCGAATTGATGAGCCCCGCGCTGACCAGTTCACCGAGCGCGGTCTCGGCCTGCGAACGCAGCAGCGTGGTGCCGGCGACCATGTCGTCGAAGAATGATGCGCCGTGTTCGCGCAGGTACTCGGAGAGCGCACGGGCGCCATGCGACAACTGAAGCTCTTCGCGTGGCGCTGTGGCCAGGGAATGCCACAACGACCAGTTGCGGCGCGACACCAGCGCGATCGGCGTGCCGCGCACCGGCGTGGCGCCGACCGATTTCGCCGGCTGCAACCGCGCCCACAACGCGCGGCCCGACAGGCACAGGCTGTCCAGCCAGTGCGGATCGTATTCATTGAGCCGGGCGGCCAGCACATCGCCTTCCCAGGCGGCAGCCGGAATTTCATAACCCTCGAGTTGCGCGATCACGGCCGCCAGGCTCTCGACGCCCTCGGGCCGCGGATTGCGAGTGACTCCCTGCCATTCGAGCAGGAAACGCATGAAGTCCGCGGAGGACACGGGTTCGATCTCCGCGCGCAGGGTCTTGATGGTGTAACGATGAATACGCGCCAGCAGGCGGCGCTCACACCATTCGAGCGTGGCCTCTCCCTGCGCGGTGATTTCGGGCGAATTCGCTTCCCCGGTGAAACGCCCGCGCAGCACGAAGCCCTCGCCTTCGAGTTCGATGAGCGCGATGGCCACGTCCGGGACCTCGAGCTGCAGCGCATCGGCGAGATCACGCGCCGTCACGGGACCCAGGCCCTGCAGCCGGCCACGAATGAGTTCGGTGATCGCGACTTCGCGCGTCCAGACTCGCGCAGACGCGATCTCGGCTGGCGCGCTGATCGCGGGCTCGAGCCGCGCCTGCGGGTAGACAGCCTGGAGCATGGGCAGGCATTCGGCGCAGACCCAGAAGGTCGCGCCGCCGTCGAGTAGTTTGGCGGCGCGGTTAGCCGTGATCAGTTGCCCGAGGTGCCCCACCCAGCCGGCGCTCACCCCTTCCTGATCGGTGACCAGCCCCAGCGAATACAGCGCATCGTGCAGTTCGTCCGGTGTCGAGGCATCCGGCCAGGCTTCCGCCCGCACTTCGGCGATGGCCTGCGGATCGAGTTTGCCCATGTCGGCCGCGGTTTCCGGATCCAGCCAGCGGCGCTGGGCCACCGCATTGGTACGGCGCTCCTCGAGCGGAGCATCGTCAAGAAAGGCATAAGGTCGCGCACCCAGGATCTCCGCGGCCAGGGGTGACGGTGTGGGCAGATCCCGTGCGATCACCTCGATGTCGCCGCTTTCCAGCCGCCCCAGCAGTCGCTTGAGCCCGTCGATGTCCATGGCCTCGTGCAGGCAGTCCGCGAGGGTCTGCTTGACCAGCGGATGATCGGGAATCTCGCGCGGTCCACTCAGGTTCTCGGCGCAGGCGATCTGGTCCGGGAACACCACCGCGATGAGGTCCTCGGCCGCCATGCGCTGGATGTTCGGCGGCGTACGCTTGCCGCCCGACGCGCGACGAATTGCCAGTGAAATGCTGGAGTTCCAGCGCCAGCGCGCGGTGAACATGGGCGAATCGAGCACGGCCTGGATCAGCGTGTCTTCGACGGTTTTCTGGTTGAGGAAACGCGCCACGCTGGCGAGCTCGAAGCTGTGTGTTTCGCCCAGCGACAACACGATGGCGTCTTCGGTGGCCGCCGCCTGCAACTCGAAGTTGAACGTGCGGCAGAATTTCTTGCGCAGGCTGAGGCCGAAGGCGCGGTTCACGCGCGCGCCGAAGGGCGCATGGATGATGAACTGCATGCCGCCGGATTCGTCGAAGAATCGTTCGAACACCAGCGTGTCGAGCGTCGGCAATCTGCCCAGCACGGCTTTGGCGGCGGCCAGGTACTCCACCAGCTGTTGCGCAGCGGGACGCGGCAGTAGATAGCGCTCTTCGACGCTGTCGATGGCGCGCGCCACGGCCGCACTGGTCACCTCCGGCAGCAGCGCCTCGATGTCCTTGCGCAAACGCGCGACCGCAGCGGAGAGTTCATCGGTGCGGGCCGGCGCCTCGCCCAGCCAGAACGGAATTGTCGGCGGTTGGCCCTTGGCGTCTTCGACGCGTACGCGGCCCGCTTCCACCCGCAGGATGCGATACGAGGTATTGCCCAGCTGGAAGATGTCGCCTGCCAGGCTTTCGATGGCGAAGTCCTCGTTGAGTGTCCCGACGAAGATGCCCGCCGGCTCGAGGATCACCTGGTAATCCGCGTTGTCCGGAATCGCTCCGCCGCAGGTGATGGCCGTGAGTCGCGCACCCTTGCGCGGCCGCAGCATCTTGTTGACGGCGTCACGGTGCAGGTAGGTGCCCCGCCGGCCGCGCTTGGTGCTGATGCCTTCGGCGAGCATGCGCACCACGGCGTCGAAATCCTTGCGTTCGAGGTTGCGGTACGGATACGCGCGCGTCAGCAGCGCGAACAGTTCGTCCTCGCCGTACTCGCGCGCCGCCACCTCGGCCACGATCTGCTGCGAGAGCACGTCGAGCGGATGAGCGGGAATGTGCAGCCGATCGAGCTCGCCGCGGCGCACGGCATCGAGCAATGCGATGCAATCGACCAGCTCGTCGCGACTGCTCGGGAAAATGCGGCCCTTGGGCACTCCGCCGACCGAGTGATTGGCGCGGCCGACCCGTTGCAGGAATACGGAAATCGAGCGCGGTGTGCCGAGCTGGCACACGAGTTCGACGTCGCCGATGTCGATGCCGAGTTCCAGCGAGGCCGTGGCCACCATGACCTTGAGCTTGCCGGCCTTGAGACGCTGCTCGGCGTCGAAGCGGGTTTCCTTGCTGAGCGAGCCATGGTGCGCGGCCACGTTCTGCTCGCCGAGGCGTTCCGCCAGGTGGCGGGACACGCGCTCCACCATGCGGCGGGTGTTGGCGAACACCAGCGTGGTGTGATGTTCCTCGATGAGCTGCGCCAGCCGGTCGTAGACCGTGGCCCACACTTCGCCCGACATCACCGCCTCGAGCGGCGCCGCCGGCATCACCAGGTTGATGTCGCGCTCGCGCACATGCCCGCTGTCGACGATGATTGGGGACAGGTTTATTTTTCGCGTGGCTTCGTCAAGCGGCAACTCGCGCCTGCGAGAAGTTCGCGGGGAAAAATAGGAACCTGTCCCCTTTCCCGACCAGGAACTGTGCGATCTCTTCGATGGGCTTCTGCGTCGCCGACAGCCCGATGCGCTGGATGGGCTGTGCGGCGTTGGCGGCCAGTCTCTCGAGCGTGAGCGCCAGGTGCGCGCCCCGCTTGGTCTGCGCCACCGCGTGGATTTCGTCGACGATCACCGTGCGCACGGTGGTGAGCATCTCGCGCCCGGAGGCGCTGGTCAGCAGCAGATAGAGCGACTCCGGCGTGGTCACGAGGATATGCGGCGGCGTCCTGCGCATGGCCGCGCGCTCGCTCTGCGGCGTGTCGCCGGTGCGCACCTGCGCGCGGATCTCCGGGGCATGTTCGCCATGCTTGATCAACTCGGTCGAAATGCCCGCGAGCGGCGCTTCGAGATTGCGCTGGATGTCGTTCGAGAGCGCTTTCAACGGCGACACGTACACCACGCGTGTCACGTCCTGCAGCAGGCCCGCGGAGCCCTCGCGCGCCAGCGTGTCGATGGCCGCGAGGAATGCGGCGAGAGTCTTGCCGGAGCCCGTGGGCGCCGCGATCAGCGCGTGCTGTCCGCTGGCGATGGCCGGCCAGGCGTCGAGCTGCGCCGGCGTCGCGCCATCCGGAAATGTCCTGCTGAACCACGCCTGCACGGCGGGGTGAAACTGGGGAAGCGGCATGGCCGGCACCTTATATAGAGGTGCGCCGCCGGTCCATCCAGCGCCGCGACGGACCGGCGACTGCTGGATATCTAAGTCCCTGATTTACGCGCCTGCCGTGCTCCCGGATGATGAGCGCCGCCTTGTCGCGCACCAGTCCCGCCGAGGTGCCCGTCTCGAGCAGTGTCTTGAGATCGCACAGCACGATGCTGAAACCTTCGATGGTGCCCACGGCCTGCTCGAGCATCCCCTCCCCGGCGAACCCGCTGACGGACACGGCCGCGCGCGTGGCTTCGCCGTCGATGGGCTCGAAGTTCATTTCCACGTGCAGGCCACCGGACCAGTCGAAGACCAGGTCGTGCGGCGCCTCGAAGCGCCTCACCACCACGTCGACTTCGGCGCCGGGCACCATGAACTTCCACTTCACGCGCGCGCCGGGCGCCAACGGGCCGCTGGCATCGCTGAGCCAGAATTTGCGCAGCATCATGGGATTCACGAAGGCCGAGAACACTTCCGCGGGCGGACGGCGGATCAGCATGCTCGCTTCGACAGGTCTGCCACTCATGATCGGCTCCACGTCGAGGGTGCTGTCGTTATGATAGTGCGCGAGTCCGCATGGAAGATGCATTCAGGAGGCCCATGTCTGCGTCGGACAAGGTGTCGACCACGGTGCTGCCGACGCGCGGCCTGTCGTCCGCGACGTGGGACGAAATCTGGTCGTTGACCGCGGAGTTCTACGACGTCGAGCGGGCCTTCATCGAAGGCGAGTTGCGCAGCCGGCGAGCGCATCGCGCTGTTTCGCATGAACGGCGCGCTGCTCGGCATGGCCTCGATCCATATCCATGCCGGCGCAATTCCGCGGCCGCGATATCGCCGTGATCTCCACCACCCATGTGCTGCTGCGCGAGAACTGGCGCGGCCGCAACCTGATCCAGTGGCTGGGGTTGCGCACCTTTCTCAGGACCCGCCTTCGTTATCCGCTGCGCCCTATCTACTGGTTCTTCGACGCCTTCAGCTACAAGAGCTACCTGCTGTTGCCGCGCAACTTCGTCGAATACTGGCCGCGGTACGATCAGCCGACGCCGGAGGCGCGTGCCGCGCTCATCGACGAGCTCGCCAGCCGGGCATACGGCCCGGCATGGCGGCCTTCGCGCGGAGTGGCGGTCCGCTCCGGGCGCATCCGGCTGCGCGAAGCGGCCGCGCCGCTCCCGAGCGACGGGGACCCCGGCCCGGATGTCGGTTTCTTCGCGCGCGCCAACCCGGGGCATGCCGAGGGCGACATGCTGGTCTGCCTGTGTCCCCTGACCCTGCGCAACTGGCTGAGCGTGGCCCGAAAAATGCTCGAACGGCGCCGCCGCCACCGCCCGCATTGACGCCGGCCGCGTCTCGCGAGAACCTTTCCGTCCAGGCGGAAAAGACTCGGGAGAATTCAAATGAAAATGCTCGTTGCCGCGCTCGCCGCCGCGGTCCTGCTGGCCGGCTGCCAGTCCTCATCGACGACCAGTACGCCGACCCAGCCTGGCAACAAGAGCTTCAAGTACGGCACCGGCGATGGTGAAACCATGTCCACGGCCGTGGAGATCCGCACGCACAGCGACACCGAGGGCGGCATCCTGATCAAGAACTGGATCCGGGCCAACTACCCCGGATACGTGATCCACGCGCAGGAGCTCATCGAGGATCGCGATCATGCCTACAACATGATCACCATCATTTCGCCCGACAACACCTCGCACCAGGTGTACTTCGACATCTCCACCTACTACCGGCGCATCGGCAATCCGAACTTTCCCAAGCCACCGACCTGACGTCCGGCACCAGGACCGACCAGGCGCATGGAGCTGAACGCCGACTACCTGCAGATGCTGCTGCGGCTGCTGGCAGCCGTGGGTGCGGGCGCGTGTATCGGCTACGAACGCTCGTTTCACGGCCGTCCTGCCGGGCTGCGCACTCACGTACTGGTGTGCCTCGCGTCGGCGGTACTCATGCTGGTGACGGTCTACGAAGACCACTGGGTGCGCATGTCGGGCGAAGAACGGCTCGATCCCACGCGCATGGCCCAGGGCATCATGACCGGCATCGGCTTTCTCGGCGCCGGCGTCATCGTCAAGGAAGGTCTCAGTGTCCGCGGCCTGACCACTGCCGCGTCCATCTGGATCACGGCCGCCATCGGCGTGCTGGCGGGTGTCGGGCTGTACGTGCCGATGCTGTTTTCCGTGGTGCTGACGCTGATGGTCCTGTCGGTATTCCGCTGGATCGAAATGCGTGTGCCCACACAGGCCTACTACTACTTCGACGTGAAATACACCCGCGATGGGAACCTGTCCGAGGAAGGCATACGCGAACTGCTGGGCAAACTCAGCTTCAGCATCGCCAACCTCAGCTATCGGCTCGAGGGTATGGGCGATGAACGTTGCCTGCGCCACAAGATGACGCTGCAGACCACGGATCGCAGCGCGGCCTCGCGCCTGGCCCGGTACCTGGAGGAAAACCAGACCGTAATCGAGTTCCGCCTCTCACCGACAGGAGACTGACCCATGGCCGAGCCCACCTACCACGAGGGCATGCGTCAAATCCAGGACCTGCGCGAAACACGCGCGCTCGCCGATCGGCTCGAGAAGGTCACGATGCGCGCGGCGTTCACCGACGACGACAAGGCATTCATCCAGCGCTGCCGCATGTTCTTCATCGCCACGGCGGACCGTCACGGCCAGCCCGACTGTTCGTACAAGGGCGGCCTGCCCGGGTTCGTTCGCGTGGTGGACGATCGCACGCTGGCGATCCCCGACTACGACGGCAACGGCCAGTACCGCAGCTGGGGCAACGTGCTCGCGAACCCGAAGGTGGGACTGTTGTTCATCGACTTCGAGTCGCCGAAGCGCCTGCGCGTCAACGGCACCGCGGTAGTCAGTCACGATGATCCGCTGCTCGCGGAAATCCCCGGCGCGGTGTTCGTGATCCGGCTGACGGCCGAGCGCATCTTCCCCAACTGCCCGCGCTACATCCACAAGATGCAGCTGGTCGAGGAATCCGTGTATGCGCCGCGGCCCGATTACTCGCCGCCGGTGCCGGCGTGGAAAACATTCGAGGTGTTCAGGGACGCCTTACCCCCGCGCGATCGCGCTCCAGCACCCGACAAGAGTCAGGAATAGGCCGACACCGGTCACATGAACGACATCGGAATGCGCACCGCAGCGCGAAACCTCGCCTGGTGCGCAATGGCATGCTGGCTCGCCTCGTGGTTCCTGCCGGTGCTCGACGACTACGCCGGATGGGCAGCCTTTCGCGCCGCGATGCAGGGGCCGTTCCGCGATCCCTTCCCCACCCGCGGTGAACACGCCATCGGCCAGATCCTGAGCGCGCTCACCAACGTGGTGTTCATCGCCCTGTTCCTGAACCTGGTCCGCGGCCGCATGGCGCGGCCCTGGCTGTTCACCAAGGCAGCGCTGGTGTGCCTGGTGCTGAACCTGTACTGGCTGGTGGAGATGATCCGCGCCGGCGAGGCGGGCGCGCTGCTGGTGGGCTACTACACCTGGCTCGCGGCGTTCGCGTTGCTGGTGGCGAGCGGCGTGATCAGCGCCGTTTCAGACCGTCGAACATCGAAAACACCCAGGGCCGACACGCCATCATGAGCGCCACGCTGCGCTTCTCACGCCGTGGCAGGTGCCGGTCGAGCTCGGCAAGCTCGTTGAAGTCGGAGGACAGCCGCGCGAGCTTGCGCTGCAGGACGATGCGCGAGGCATCCGACAATTCCGCGGAGCGGAACTGCAAGGTCTCATCCTGCGCGAGGAAACTCGAGCGCATGAACTCCTCGCGCACCTGGTTTTCGTAGGTTCGGCGGATCGGCCCGTCTTCGCGCCACGAGATGGGCGCATGCACGCGCAGGCGTGCACCGAGACGCGCACGCAACTCGACCAGGTGCAGGTTGTCGAGCTTCACCAGCCAGCGGCGCAGGAGCTTCTCGTCGGCGTGGAGTTCGGTGGCCACCTCGCGTGGCGGGTGGCCGTTGGTCAGCAGGTAAAAACAGGCGAGCAACTGCGGATCGGCGGCCAGTGCCGATTCCTGCGCGGCGGACAACGTGCTGGACGTCTCCGCCGGTGAAGCCGCCACCGGCCGTACCAGCTCTTCCATCGACAATCCGGCTGCCTCGCAAATCCGCTCGAGCCGCGGCAGGCTCAGGCTGCCGCGCGACAGGATGCGCTTGACCGAGGGTTCGCTGAGTCCGATACGGCGCGCCAGCATGGCGTAGGTGATGCCGCGCGCGCGCAGGCCGCGCTTGAGCGCCAGTATTATTCTGTTTGTCTCTCCCATGCCGGGCCGATTCTGCCGCAAAACCTGCCGGCGCGCGCCGGACTCCTGGTATCGATTTTCGATACCGGTGTGCCAGGTATTGCCCGCTGTCGCCGCCCTTCAGAAGGTGCGGTGGGATTCCTGCGGGTGCCAGCCGATCAAGAGCATCAGGATGATGAATCCGATGACATATGCCACCGCGACATACCAGCCCTCACGCAGCCACTGGCCGACGGACTTGGCCTCCGGGAACAGGTTGGAAACCGCGACGCCAGCCGAAGAACCGAACCAGATCATCGAGCCACCGAACCCGACCGCAAAAGCGAGCGCCGCCCAGTCATAGCCGCCCTGCTCCAGCGCGAGCTTGGTCAGTGGAATGTTGTCGAACACCGCCGAGACGAACCCGAGGCCGAAGGTTGTTTGCGGCGACGCAGGCGGCAGTTCGTGCACCGGCATCATGGACGCCGACAACACCAGCGCGAGCAGGAACACGCTGCCCTTCGCGGCCTCGGGCACGATGCTCCAGTCGGGACGCCGCCACGGGGTGAGCAGCAGCAGGACCCCGACCACTGTCGCGCCGATATAAGGGAACACTCCGGTACGACCCTCCGGCAGGTTGTTCGCGTAGACATTGGCGCCGATCGCCGCCAGCAGCACCAGCGCGACGACGATGAGCCGCGGCACATCCACGGCTACCACGAGGTCGGGATTCCTGAGAATGGGCGCATGCCGGTGCTGGCGTCGTGCCGCGGGAATGGCAAACACAAAAAACGCCGCGATCGACGCGACGTACGCGGGCAATACGGCAAGCGGCGACACGCCGTCGAGCCACATCATGGTCGTGGTCGTGTCCCCGATCACGCTGCCGGCGCCCCCCGCATTGGCCGCGGCCACGATGGCCGCGAGGAATCCAAGGTGCACGTTGCCGCGAAATACCGTGCGCGCCACCGTGGCGCCAATCATCGCTGCGGCGATGTTGTCGAGGAATCCCGAGATCACGAACACCAGCGCGAGCAGTACCAGGCCACCTTTCCAGTCGTCTGGCAGGATGCGCGGCAGCAGGTGTGGCAACTGGCTCTGCTCGAAGTGCCGTGAGAGCAGCGCGAATCCCACCAGCAGCGCGAACAGGTTCGCGAGGATCACCCATTCGGCATGCAGGTGAAACAGCAGTCCAACGGCGCCGGGCGCGCCGTAGAAATCACCGAACAGCACCTTGTACGCCGTGATCGCGGCCAGCCCCAGCAGCGCGACCGACAGCGTGTGCCGATGGAATACGGCGACACCCAGCAAGGTGGCGCCGAACAGCACGAACTCGATCGGAATCATCCTGCGGACTTGGGAGCGTGGGCGGCGATGACCCCGTTGCGCACCGCCTCGGTCATGGCGGCGATGTCCGGTGCAAGGTATCGATCGATGTCGTAGTGCGGGACGCGGGCGCGGATTTCGCGCATGACTCGCTGCAGCCGTTCGGAGGTGAGGATGGGCGCACGCAGGTCCACGCCCTGCGCCGCCGCCAGCAACTCGATGGCGAGGATGCACGAAGTGTTTTCACACAAGTCGCCGAGCTTGCGCGCCGCGAACGTGGCCATGGACACGTGGTCTTCCTGGTTGGCCGAGGTGGGCAGCGAATCCACGCTGGCCGGGTGTGCCAGCAGCTTGTTCTCCGACGCCAGCGCCGCGGCGGTGACGTGCGCAATCATGAAGCCCGAGTTCACGCCGCCATCCCGCACCAGGAATGGTGGCAGGCCCGACAGGGTGGCGTCGATGAGCAGCGCAATGCGCCGCTCCGACAACGCACCGATCTCCGCGACTGCGAGTCCGAGATTGTCGGCTGCGAATGCCACCGGCTCGGCGTGGAAGTTGCCGCCGGAGAGCACTTCGCCGGTATCCGGAAAAACCAGCGGATTGTCAGTGACTCCGTTGGCCTCGCGCATGAGCACCACGCGCGCCGCCTCGATCTGGTCGGAGCACGCGCCCATCACCTGCGGCTGGCAGCGCAATGAATAGGGATCCTGCACCTTGCCGCATTCGCGATGGCTGGAGTTGATGGGACTGTTGGCTAACAACTCGCGGTACGCGGCAGCCGCCGCGATCTGCCCGGGATGACCGCGCAGCTCGTGAATCCGCGCATCGAAGGGACTGGCCGATCCTTCCGCGGCGTCAACCGACAGTGCGCCGGCCACCAGCGCGGTGGCGTACAGGTTGTCGATGGCGAACAGGTTCCACAACGCCAGCGCCGTCGAGGTCTGCGTGCCGTTGAGCAGCGCCAGGCCTTCCTTGGCGGCCAGGGTTATTGGTGCAAGCCCCGCAAGTTTCAGGCCCTCCGTTGCCGGCAATACCTGCCCCTCGCATTCCACCTCGCCAACACCCAGCAATGCCGCGGCGAGATGCGCCAGCGGGGCAAGGTCACCACTGGCGCCGACCGAACCCTTGGCGGGCACTCGCGGCAGCACGTCGGCGTTGTACAGGCTGACCAGGACATCGACCAGTTCGCGACGCACGCCAGAGAAACCCCGCGCCAGCGAGGCGATCTTGAGCGCCAGCATCAGCCGCACGACCGCCGCCGGCAGCGGGTTGCCCACTCCCACGGCATGCGACAGGACGAGGTTGCGCTGCAGGAGCTCCAGTTGCCCGGTCGGGATATGCGTCTGGGCCAGGCGTCCAAAGCCGGTATTGACACCGTAGGCCGGCTGGCCGCGCCGGACGATCTCGGCCACGGCTGCGGCGCCGCGGTCGATATCCGCAATGGCGGCCTTCGAAATCGCCAGCTTTGCGCCACCGCGTGACAAATCACGCAAGGTGGCGAGTTTGAGGGGATTACCGATCTCGATCATCGCGCGATGATGCCAGAGCCCCACGAGCTTCCCTAGAATGGCGCATCAACCTTGCAAGGTCCCCGTCATGGCTATCGCTCGTTTCGGCTTGCTCACCCTCACCGCACTCCTGACCGCCTGCAGTACCAACATGAAGCAAACCCCTGCCGCAGTAACCGTTCCCCCGACCGCCCCGGAGACTGCGAGCCCTCCAGTCGCGGCGAAGAAGCCCTACCCGGTGACTTCACCGAACGGCACCCGCGAGGACGAGTACTACTGGCTGCGCGACGACAAGCGCGAGAATCCCGAGATGCTCGCCTACGTGCGGGCGGAGAACGACTACGCCGATCGCATGCTGGCGCATACCAAGGCGCTCGAAGCCCGCGTCTACAGCGAGATCATCGGCCGGCTGAAGCAGGACGACTCCACCGTGCCGTACCTGATGAACGGCTATTGGTATTACCGGCGCTACGAAACCGGCAAGGAATATCCCATCTACGCGCGCCGCAAGGGCTCGAAGGACGCCGCCGAGGAAATCCTGCTGAACCTCAACGAGATGGCAAAGGGCCATGACTTCTTCGACGTGGGCGAGATCGCCATCAGTCCCGACAGCGCGCTCATCGCCTGGGCCGAGGACACGGTCGGGCGGCGCCAGTACACCTTGCGCGTGATGGAGATCGCCACGCGCAAGGTATTTCCGCTGGCACTGGCCAACGTGGAGAACAATGTCGTCTGGGCCGGCGACAACCGGACCCTTCTCTACGTCGAGAAGGATCCGGAAACCTTGTTAGGCCGCAAAGTGCGCCGCCATTCCATCGACAGCCCGAACCACACCGACGTCACCGCCGATCCGCTGGTCTGGGAACAGACCGACGAGAGCTTCTACACCGGCGTGGGCAAGTCCAAGGACGACAAGTACCTGTGGATCGGCACGCAAAGCACCGTGTCGGCGGAGACCTGGTTCGCCGACGCCAACGATCCGAAGCTGCAGTTCAAGGTGTTCCTGCCGCGCGAGCGCGACCACGAGTACCAGGTCGAACACGCCAACGGCCGCTGGATCGTGCGCACCAACTGGCAGGCGAAGAACTTCCGCATCGTCGAGGTAAAGCCCGGCGACGAAGCAGATCGCAACAAATGGAAGGACGTGATCGCACATCGCGCCGATGCCTTCGTCGACGCCTTCGACGTAGCGAAGAACTATCTCACCGTCGAAGAACATTCCGGCGGCCTGCGCAAGCTGCGAATCCATCCGTGGAGCGGGGGCAAGGATGTGATGGTGACCGCGGACGAGCCCAGCTACACCATGGCGCTGGACGTCAACCGCGAGTTCGACAGCGACAGGCTGCGCTACAGCTACACGTCCATGGTCACGCCGCGCACCACCTATGACTATGTCTTCAGGACCGGCGAGCGCGAGATGCTCAAGCGCGAGCCGGTGCTGGGCGGCTACGACCCGGCCAACTACGCCACCGAGTTCGCCTGGGCCACGGCCCGCGATGGCACGCGCGTGCCGGTGTCCATCGTGTACCGCAAGACCACGCCGCGCGACGGCACCGCCCCGCTGCTGCAGATCGGCTACGGCGCGTACGGCTCTTCGTACGATCCGGAGTTCTCCTATCTACCCGCCTCGATGCTGGATCGCGGCTTCGTCGTGGCCATCGCGCACATCCGCGGCGGCCAGGAGTTGGGCCGCAACTGGTACGAGAGCGGCAAGTTGTTAAAGAAGGTCAACAGCTTCACCGATTTCATCGACGTGACACGCTGGCTCGCGGCAAACAGGTACCACGATCCGAAGAAAGCCTTCGCCATCGGGCGCTCGGCCGGCGGCCTGCTGATGGGCGCCATCGCCAACATGGCGCCTGCGGATTACGCCGGCATCGTCATCGGCGTGCCGTTCGTCGACGTCGTGACCACCATGCTCGACGGTTCCATCCCGCTCACCACCAACGAGTTCGACGAGTGGGGAAATCCGCTGGACAAGAAGTTCTACGACTACATGCTCTCGTACTCGCCGTACGACCAGCTGGCCGCGCACGATTATCCGGCGATGTTCGTGCACTCCGGGCTGTGGGACAGCCAGGTGCAGTACTTCGAGCCCACGAAATACGTGGCGCGACTGCGGGCACGCCGCACCGGCAACAGCCTGGTGGTGTTGCGCACCAACATGGAAGCCGGCCATGGCGGCAAGTCGGGACGCTACGAGCATTTTCGCGAGTACGCCGAGCAATACGCCTTCATTCTCGACCAGGCGGGTGTGCAGAACTGACATGGGATTCGTCACCGCGGCTGTCGTCACTTCTGTCTGCCTGCAGCTCTACTACCAGTTCACCTGCTCCTTCCACTGGATCTGGCAGGTGATGGATCACCGGTTGTTCGCGAGTCACGATTTTGACGAAAACTTCCTCGACGTCCTGGTCATCACCAGGGTGGTGCTCACGCCCGTGAGCGTTATCCTGCTGGTGGCGAAACCCTGGTGGGGCAAGATGTTCACGGGCTCGTTACTGCTGTTCTATGGGTTGGGCGGAATGGCCATGCCGCTGATCGCCGGCGACAGCCATCCCTATGCATGGTGGCCGAACCTGCGGTCCGCGGGTGCGGGACCGGTTATCTCGCTGGTGTTCCTCGTGTTGGGAACCATGCTGTTGATGCACCGGCAGATCATCCGCGCCGTCGCCGAATCTGCGTCCGGGACGCCTTCGGGAACTCAGCCTCCCGCCTGAACTCCATTCGTCGGAGATGATCCTGCAACGAATTTCTGTTCTCGTCCTTGCCCTGGCATTGGCGTCCTGTATCAGCAGGCCGCCTCCTTCGACGCAAGCCTCGCCCACCATTCGCTTCGAGCCCGCGAAATGGAACCGCCTGCCCGGCTGGCGCAGCGACGATGTTCTGGCCGCGTGGCCAGCCATCGTGAGCACCTGCAGCGTCATGGGCGAGCGCGCCGAGTGGCAGCCATTCTGCTCCGCGGTGGTGGCCGCGAGCCCCGCCGACGCGGAATTCGCGCGTGGTTTTCTCGAGCAGCAGCTCACGCCATATCGCATCGTGCGCGTCACCGGGCGCAAGGGCGAAACGAAGGGCTTGGTCACCGGCTACTACGAACCGCTGCTGCGCGGTTCGCGCGAACGCAGCGAACAATTTTCCACCCCGCTCTACAGCCGTCCCGACGATCTGCTCATCGTCGACCTGGCCGCCGTGATCCCGGAGCTCAAGGGCAAACGCGTGCGCGGCCGTCTCGAAGGAAACAAGGTCGTGCCCTACTACAGCCGTGCCGGTACGCGCGAAGCACCGGGGCTCGCCGGCCACGAGATCGTGTGGATCGACAATGCGCTCGATGCATTCATGCTCGAGGTGCAGGGGTCGGGCCGTGTGCAGCTGACTACCGGCGAGACCATCCGCCTGCAGTACGCGGACCAGAACGGACAACCCTATCGCTCGATCGGCCGGTATCTCGCCGACCAGGGCGTCATGACCATCGACCAGGTGAACATGCCGGCGATCCGCAACTGGCTGGCGGCGAACCCCAATCGCGTGAACGAGGTTCTCGACAGCAATCCCAGCGTGGTGTTCTTCAGCGAGGCGCCGCTCGACGATCCGTCGATCGGCCCCAAGGGGGCCCAGGGACTGCCGCTCACGGCCGGCCGCTCGATTGCCATCGACCCGAAGTTCCTGCCGCTCGGCGCGCCGATGTTTCTTTCGACGACCCAACCGGGAAGCGAACTGTCGCTGCAACGACTGGTCGTCGCGCAGGACACCGGCGGCGCCATCCGCGGACCGGTGCGCGCCGACCTGTTCTTCGGCTTCGGCGCCGAAGCCGGCACCCAGGCCGGGATGATGAAGTACGACGGCGAGATGTGGCTGCTGTGGCCCAAGGGCTCACCGCCCCCGCATTAATGGGGACATTCCTGATTTGCTAGCAAAAGGGGACGGGGCTGAAGAGGCGTTGTCCCGGCGCCCGCACGCGGTGCAACTCATGCGGCTTCCACGTAATGGGATTTCTTATGCAGGAACTCCAGCACCCGCGCACGCGCCGCAATGTAGTTTGAGTCGCCGATGAGCTCGAGCCTGTTGCGCGGCCGCGCCAGCGCCACTTCACACAACTCCCCGACGTGTGCCGCCGGCCCGTTGGTCATCATGACGATGCGATCCGAAAGCAGCACGGCTTCGTCCACGTCGTGCGTGATCATGAGCACGGTGTTGCCCAGTTCGGCGTGAATCTTCATCACCTCTTCCTGCAGGTGGGCGCGCGTCAGCGCATCCAGTGCGCCGAAGGGTTCGTCGAGCAGCAGCACCTTGGGGCTCATCGCCAGCGCGCGTGCAATGCCGACGCGCTGCTTCATGCCGCCCGAGATCTCGCCCGGCCGCTTCTTCATGGCGTGTGTCATGTGCACCAGCTCGAGATTGCGTACTGTCCATTCATGACGCTCGGCAGATGACTTCCGGTCGCTGAAGATCTTGTCCACCGCGAGGCGCACGTTGTCGTACACCGTGAGCCAGGGCAGCAGCGAGTGATTCTGAAACACCACGGCGCGATCCGGTCCCGGCTGGTGCACTTCGCGGCCTTCCAGGAATACGTAGCCGGTCGTCGCGTCGGTGAGCCCGGCGACGATGTTCAGCAGGGTCGACTTGCCACAACCCGAATGCCCGATGATGGCGATGTATTCACCCTTGGCCACGTTCAGCGAGATATCGCGCAGCACTTCGCTGCGCGTGTCGCCCTTGCCGAAGGTCTTGCAGACGTGTTCGATCTTGAGGTACTCGTTGACTGGATTGCCGTTCATACGTTCACCGTCCCGCGTCCAACCAGTTTGCCCGTGAGGGCCACGATGCGATCCAGGAGGAAACCGATGACGCCGACGTAGGCCAGCGCCAGGATGATGTCGCTGATCAGCGAGCTGTTCCACGCGTCCCAGATGAAGAAGCCGATGCCCACGCCGCCGATCAGCATTTCCGCGGCGACGATGGCCAGCCAGGAAAGGCCGATGCCGATGCGCAGTCCCGTGAAGATGTACGGCGCGGCGGCCGGCAGCATGATCTTGGCGAAGAACTCCAGCCCCGTTGAGTCGCAGCACACGCGCGACGTTTCGATAGTCCTGCGGAATGTTGCGGATGCCCACGGCCGTATTGATGATGATCGGCCAGATCGCCGTAATGAAGATCACGAAGATCGCCGAGGGCTGACCGTCGCGGAACGCGGCCAGAGACAGCGGCAGCCAGGCCAGCGGCGGAATCGTACGCAGCACCTGGAACAGCGGATCGAGCGCGCGCATGGCCCACTTGCTGCTGCCGATGAGCACGCCAAGTGCGATACCGCCAATGGCGGCGAACGAATAGCCGAGCGCGACGCGCTTGAGCGACGCAAGCAGGTGCCAGAACAGCCCCTTGTCATTGCCGCCGTTGTCGTAGAACGGATGCGTGATGAGTTCCCAGGTATCCGTGATCACCTTGCTGGGCGGAGGCAGTGCTGCGTCGGGCGACGAGCACAGCAACTGCCAGACCAGGCCCAGCAGTCCCAGCATGACCACCGGCGGCAGGACGACGCTCGCGACGTGCACCGCGCGTGCGCGCAGTGCATGCAGCCGCTGCTGCATCGGCGTCAGGCGGACCGCTTGATCGCGAGGCTCTTGAGGTACGCCTCCGGGTTGGCCGGATCGAACACTTTGCCATCGAAGAATTTTTCGACGCCACGCGACGTCGTCGCGGGTATCTGTGCCGCCGGGACCTTGAGTTCCTTCGCCGCCGCCCGCCACAGGTCCTCGCGGTTGACCTTCGAGATCAGCGCCTTGAAGTCTTCCTTGCCCGTGAACTTGCCCCATCTGACATTCTCCGTGAGGAACCACAGCTCGTGGCTCTGGTAGGGATACGACGCGTTGTCGCGCCAGAACTTCATGAGGTGTGGCGACTTTGTCGACGACGCGGCCGGTGCCGTAGTCGAACTTGCCCTTGAGACGGTCCTGACGATGTCCTGTGACCGGGCACGTTGAACCAGGCGCGCTTCGCGACGATACTGCGCGAGCTTCCTCGCGGTTCTCGGCCTTGTCGCACCACATCGCGGCTTCCTGCACGGCCATGAGCAGCGCCACTGTCGCCTTGGGATGCTTGTCCACCCAGTCGGCGCGCATGGCGAAGGATTTCTCCGGATGTTTGCCCCACATCTCGCCGGTGGTGAGCGCGGTGTAGCCGATCTTCTGGTTCACCAGCTGGTCGTTCCACGGCTCGCCCACGCAGAAGCAATCCATGGTGCCGACCTTCATGTTCGCGACCATTTGCGGCGGCGGGACGACAATGGTTTCGATGTCCTTGTCCGGGTCGATGCCGCCGGCCGCGAGCCAGTAGCGGATCCAGCAATCATGCGTGCCGCCCGGGAAGGTCATCGCAGCCTTGACCGCATTGCCCGCGGCCTTCTTCTTCTCGATGGCGGCCTTGAACGGCTTGGCGTCGACGCCGAGCTTCAGGCTGGCGTATTCGGCGCCGATCGAGATGCACTGGCTGTCGAGGTTGAGCCGCGCCAGGATGTTCATGGGCGCGGGAACGTTGTTCTGCGTGATCTTGCCCGTGCTGATGAGGTACGGCATCGGCGTAAGGATGTGCGCGCCATCGATGCCGTTGCCGGCCGAGCCCAGCACCAGGTTGTCACGCGTGGTGCCCCAGGAAGCCTGCTTGACCACTTCCACGTCGGGCATGCCGTGCTTGGCGTAGAAGCCCTTCTCCTTGGCGATGATCAGCGGCGCGGAATCCGTCAACGCGATGAACCCGAGGATCGCCTTCGTCGTCTCGGGCGTCGCGGTTGCCGCGTACAGCGGTTTCGGAATCATGGCGGCCAAACTTCCCGCCGCGGCACCCGCCGCCGCTGCCTTGATCACGTGACGGCGCGTCACAGTGCCCTTCGCCCTGTCGTTCATTGTGCTTCTGCTCCCTTGTCGAACACGTACAGACACCTAAGCAAGGCGTGTGCCAGTGCGAATGGGCAGTTCAGACGTTAGGGAGCGCCTCGCGGGAGCGAATGCGCACCAGTTTGATTCCGAGGGGGAGGGGGTGCTGCGCGGAAATGGGAAGAAATCGCCCCACTCCCCATTTGCTGGCAGAGGGTGGCGCCCGGCGATTCAGCTTGGTGCAACGCCGCTGCGTGCCCTACGCGGCGTCCTGTTCGGCCCTGAGCAGTGCGGCCACGTTGCGCTCCACCCAGCGGCCGAAAAGGCCCGCGAGCCGGGCCAGCGAGCGGCCGAGCGGCGTGAGGCGATACTCGACGCGCGGCGGCACCTCGGGATAACTGCGGCGACTAACTAGTCCGAATGCCTCGAGCTTGCGCAGGGTCTGGATCAGCATCTTCTCGGACACGCCGTCGACGCGGCGGCGGATCTCGGCGGTGCGCATCGGACCGCCGGCGAGCTGCGTAAGTATCAGCAGGCTCCACTTCTCGGCGAGCACGGCCAGCACGCGCCGCGACGGACAGCGCGCATTGAAGACATCGGGAGTCGGGTGAACTCTTCGGCATGGCGGCAAAGGTATCATGCCGCGGCGCGATGCCGTCCATACTTACCAAAAGGTAAGTACCCTCCTACGGTAGTGTCCACACTAACCAGCAGGTAAGTACTTGTATGCGGGTATGGCAGATCCCAGAATCGCGGCCCGTTCAGGAAAACTTACGCAATGGAGTCTGCCATGCAATTGTATTTCTCCCCTGGTGCCTGCTCGCTCGCGTCCCACATCGCGCTGCGCGAAGCCGGCCTGCCCTTCGACCTCAAGCGCACCGACGTCAAGACCAAGAAGCTCGAGGACGGCTCGGACTACTTCGCGGTGAATTCCAAGGGTGCGGTTCCGGCGTTGCGGCTCGATGACGGCCAGGTTCTCACCGAAGGCCCGGCGATCCTGCAGTACATCGCGGACCAGAAGCCCGAATCGCGCCTCGCGCCGAAGAGCGGCACGCTCGAACGTTATCGACTGCTGGAGTGGCTGAACTTCATCACCAGCGAGATCCACAAGGGTTTCTCGCCGCTGTTCAATCCGACCGTGGACGTGAAGGTGAAGGAGTACACGACGCAGAACCTGGAGAAGAAGTTCGACTGGCTGAACACGCAGCTCGCCGGGAAGAAATTCCTCACCGGTGACAATTTCACCATCGCCGACGCCTACCTGTTCGTGGTGGTGAACTGGACCAACTTCGTCGGCATCGACCTCGCCCGCTGGCCCGCGCTCAAGGAATTCCAGGCGCGCGTCGCGGCGCGTCCCCAGGTGCAGGAAGCCATGACGACCGAGGGCCTGATCAAGAAGGCCGCCTGAACCTGCTTCGAAGCTGACACGTCATGGCCGCGGAGGCTCACGCCTTCGCGGCCTTTTCACGTGCGACGTCAGGACGCGATCAAAGCCACACCTGCCGCGGCGACTGTCACGCCGACGATGCGCGCCACGACGAGTGGCCACGGCAATACCTTCTCCAGCAGCACGAACAACATGAGCCCGGCAATCCAGGTCAGGTTCATGACGCCAAACGCGAACAGCAGCAGCATCAGTACCCAGCAACAACCGATGCAGTAGAGACCGTGCAGGACGCCCAGCCGCAACGATCCGCGCGCGCTCGGCTGGAATCCGCCATGACGTTGCACGAATGACAACGGTGCGCGGCAGGAAGCCAGGCACGCCTGTTTCGCCGGCAACCATTGATAGACACCCGCGGCGATCAGCACGATGCCTCCGAGCACGCGGCTGGTGCCGGCCATCATCGGCGTCACCAGGGCCTGCCATTCGAGCAACCACTGCAGCAGCGTCGCGACGGTGGCGAAGGCAGCCCAGGCCAGCAGGTAGCCCGCGAGAAACCAGCCGGGCGGCGCGAACACACGGTGCGGGGCGTCTTGCCGTGCCGAATTTTGCCGGGCAATGGCGGTGTACAGCAGGATCATCGGCGCGACCGATGGCGTCATCATGCCGATCATCATCACGACCCACATGACGAGCATGAACGCGAAGTAGCCGCGCGACCATGGCATGTATTCCGGCGACATCATGCCGGACATGTCGAACCCCGTGGCCAGCCAGAAGGTGTAGCCGAGCGCCAGTCCCGCGATCACCAGCAGGGCGAAAACGACGATCCAGCGATCCCGGCGCAGCGCTGCAGCAAGCGCCGTGTCCTCCATCAGGCGACGATGCCGTCCTGGCAGAGATGCAGTTCGGCGAACTGTCCGTATGAGTCCGCGAGCTCGTAGGTGATCGGACCCGAGGTCTTGGTCCAGCCGCGGCCGATCTCGGCCACCTTGAATTCGAAGCCGCCCACCGGCTCGATGCGGATGCGATGTTCTGCGCCGGTGACCGGATTCAGGATGGGCTCGCCGCGCTGCTCGATGTATCCAGGCACCTTGAGCTTTGCCAGTCGCTTGTCGATGTCGACCGTGAAATCGATATCGGCGAACACCGGGTCGTAAACCTTGCTCAGCATCGAGAAGAAGATTTGAAACATCGTGGCGCCGGGCTTGGTGTCCTGGCCGCTCATGATCCGCAGCAGTGAGTCACGCTGCAGGGCGTTGGCGCGCTTGTCGACGATGGGCAGGGCTTCACCGTTACCCATGTGGACGGCACCCGGATATTTGAAGATGCCCGCCAGCTTCAGGCCATCGAGGTTGACGTCCCCGTGATGTCCTTCGTCGATCTGAATTCCCACGACCGCCCAGCAATTCCCGTTCGTGGGCAGCGCGTTGAACTGGCACGGGCACCCGTAGGCGCAGTTGCAGTTGGCGAATTCCTTGCCGTGAATCGTCCACTTCGTCTCTGACATGGCACGACTCCTTGGTACGAAGGGAAGCGCGCCGATTGAATCACGCGCCCGGGCCGCAGACAACCGGCGCCGGCCAGCCGCAAGAAAAGAGCCGGTGGCCCTCGGACCACCGGCTCGATTCGGTGCCCATTTAGACGCAGTTCAGAATTTTCCGCGGACGCCGAAGTACAGGCGCCGGCCGAAAGTCTCGAACTGGATGGGTCGCAGCGGCGCATTCTCCTGCACGATTTCTTCGTTGGTCAGATTGACGCCCTCGAGGAACACGGTCACGTCTTCGGTGACATTGAATCCCAGCGAGGCGTCGAGCTGGCCGTATTCCCGGTTGAATTCCGGCAGGCTGCCGCGGCCCGAAGCGGTGATCAGCCACTGGTCGCGCCAGTTGTACGAGGCGCGCGCACTGAAGCGCTCGTTCTCGTAATACAGCGAGGCGTTGTAGCTGTTGCGCGAGAGGCCCGGGAAGGTGAGCGGCGAACCGTCGATGACATTGGTCTGCGTGAAGCCTTTGTCCTTCTGGTAGGTGTAGTTGGCCAGTACGCCGAAGCCACTCCAGAAGCCCGGCAGTTTGCTGAACGTGTACTGGATGCCACCTTCGATACCATCGATGGTCACTTCGTCGTCGCCGTTGACCGGACGAGTGATCTGGTACGTCTGGCCGTCATTGGGATTCACCTCCGGCGCGGTCTGCAGCAGGATGAATCGCGAGATGTCCTTTCGGAAAAGCGCGAGCGAGGCAAAGCTGGTGTCGTCGAAGTACCACTCGAGACCCAGGTCGTAGTTGGTCGCCAGGAACGGCAACAGTCCCGGATTGCCGCGCGAGCCCGTGAGTCCAACGACATCGCGGCTCAGGCGGATCGCGAGCTGTGACGGCGCCGGGCGCGCCAGCACCTTGCCGGCCGCGATGCGGCCGACCAGCTTGCCGGGAATGAAGCTGACCCTCAGGTTCATCGACGGCAGTGTCTCGGAGTAACCGCCTTCGATTTCGCCGTACGGGAACGTGATCGACGTGCCCTGCTGCACGCGCTGGTAGCCGGCGGAGAGAGTTTCGGTGTCGACGTAGCGCACGCCGACATTGCCGGCAATCGGCATTGCCAGTTCATCCCAGGCAAAGTCGAACTGCGTATACATGCCGGTGGTCTTCTCCTCGACGATCCAGTTGTCGAGATAGGACATGAACGTGCCATTGGTGTTCGGGTTGGTATTGGCCACGTGCACGTCGAGGTCTCCCGCCAGCGGGTTCACCTGCTCGGCCTGCGCCAGGATGTTGTCGATGGTGGCGTAGGTGTTGTCGTTCCAGAATTGCACCGTGTTGTCGAAGCCCAGGTCGCCAGTGGCGTAGTACTCGATCGGATTGGTGCTCGAGTACGTGTTGATCACGCCTTCGATGGACGCGCACGGCAATTGCGCGACCACGATATTGTTGGCGCTGGTGGTATCGGCCGCCGGCGTGCGGCAGGAAGCGCGTACCGTCTTCTGGAACAGGATCTGCTCGGTGTTGTACTCGTGCTGCTGCGCGCCCAGCTTGACCTTGAGCCACGGCACCGATTCCGGCGCCCACTGGAGGTTGAGCGAAGCCGTGAGCTCGTCCGTGTTGTTCTCGCGCGGGTTGTGCACCGAGTCCAGCCGGTTCACGCCGGTGCCGGAATTCAGATCGAAGCCCGGAAAGGTGATCTCGGGGGCGCCCCTGCTCCCGTTGTAATCGACGATGGCGCGCGACATGCCGAACACCTGCGCCGTGGAGTTGATCTCGTCGTTGAAGACATTGCCTTCCGAGTAGTCGACCCGCCCGTCGATGCTCCACTGCTCGTTGAGATCCCACTCGGCGCCGAGCGAGGTGGTGTATTGCTCGCGCTTCAGACTGCCGAGGATGTTGCGATAGGAGAGATCGAGCGGAAACGTGCCGTTGGCCCCGTTGCCGGTGAACTCGATGTGCGTGACCGTATTGTCCGCGCCAACCGTGGTGTTGGGGTAATCGAACAAACCGCCGTCGGCATTGAGCTGCAGCAATGAGTTGTCGACCTGTTCCTCACCCTCGGCGTAGGTGAGATCCCAGTAGGTCTTGAAATTGTCGGTGGGGCGGAACTCGACCACGGTGCTCACGGCGCGGCGTTCGGTTTCGCGCCGGTTGTTGATGTAGCGCGGAATCTGCGGGTACCAGTCGCAGGTGCCGTCGTTATTGAAGTCATTGCGCGTCGCGCCCCGAGCGCGCATTGGCCGCGCAGGTTGTCGCCGTCGGCGTGGTGGTGCGCAACCAGCCGGTGGTGTTGGCGGTGGCGTTGTACAGATGGCGGTTTTCCCACTGCAGCGAGATCAGTGCGCCCAGGCGGCCATCGAAGAATTGCCGGCTGCCGAATACCGCGAGCTTGGGATCCGTGGCCTCGGCCAGCTCCGAATACACGGCCTGCGCCGAACCTGCGATATAGGGCTCGGGAGAATCGAACGGCCGGCGCGTATGGATGCGCACGGTGCTGATGCCGCCTTCGGTCATCTCCGCGGTCGGCGTCTTGACGACATCGATGCGCGAGACGAATTCGACCGGCAGGTCGCGGAAGTCTATGGCGCGATCGCTCGCCGCCACCGTCAGTGACAGCGCCGCGGTGCCGTTGACCTCGACACGGATCAGGTTGGGCTCGGCACCGCGCACGCTGACGCTGCGGCCCTCGCCTTCCTGGCGCGAGATCTGCACGCCGGTCACGCGTTGCAGCGCCTCGCTCAGATTCTTGTCGGGGAAGTCACCGATGTCTTCGGCCGAGATCGCGTCGACGATCTGCGTCGCGTCGCGTTTTGCCTCGAGCGAATTACGCAGTCCCGCGCGAATGCCGGTGACGACGACGGTCTCCACGTTTTCCGCATCCGGCGGCGCCTGCGTATCGTCGGCGAGTGCCGGCATCGTCGTGGCGGCCAGCGCGCATGCTGGAATCGCTGCGAACTTGCGCAGCCTTCTGTTTCTTGACTCATCCATATCAACCCCCCGTTTCGCGTTGAGAAGGCACAAGGCCGTGCCGGAATTTGAATCTGAATGATGGATTTTGAGTATTTTTGCGCGAAATTGTCCCAAATGTCACCGGTTACCTATGGTAACGATCACATGGGGCATCAGCGGCGGGCACAAGCCAGCCCGCGCGCCTGGAAAGGCGCGCGGGCGTACTGGCGGGTTTAGCGCGGGTTTTAGGGGCTGGTTTTGCTGGCCGCGGGGAAGCGGCGCAGCGTGTAGTAGGCGTCGAGTTGCGGCGGAGCCGCGGTATCGAACAGCGTCTGCGAGGTCATCTTCAGGTGGTACACGCGCGCGGTCTGGTGCGGATGCACCTGCGGTTGCTCGAGCGTGGCCAGGACCAGGTGCAGCGACTTCCGATCGGCGCTCACCGCGGCAGTGAATCGCTCCTCGCGCAGCGCCAGCTCGGGCGATCCATAGTCCGGCGCGTCACGATAGGTCCAGGACTCCAGCGCCACCGCCGATTGCAGGATCTCGTCGCTGATGCCATTGCCCAGCGGCTGGGTGAAATCCACCCTGAAGCCGTCGGCAGTCGCGATCATCGCCACGATCTGCGCGGCGACGGTTTTCCCGTCCCAGCGCACGTGCTGCAGGCTCGCGACCTTGCCACCCTTGGCCTGCCAGCCGCGGCCTGTCTGGCCTAACAACAAGCTGCCATCGGCGAGGAACACCGGGCGCATCACGCCCGACTCGAGCCCTTCGAAGAACGGCATGACGCTGCCCTGCTCCACGTCGCCGAGCTTCTTGTCGCCGACGACTTTCTGCATTGACACGCGCAGCAGGTTCGATTGCGTCTGGTCGCCGATCAGGATCTGCCCGGCAAAGGGACCGAACTGTCATTGGAGCACCCAGGCGGGATTGCCGGGCGAGTTCGCCACGCGGTTGTGCGGGAACAGGATGGCGGGCGCGTCGCGCTGCTCGACGTACATCTCGTATTTGATCTCGGGCGAAGCCGGCGTCATGCCGGGCAGATCGACGAGGCTTGCGGGATGGCCGTAGAAGCCACCCTTCCTCAGTTCGAACAACTTCGACGTCGCCACGAAATCGCCCTGGTTGTCGGCATACCAGATGCGTCCGTCGGGACCCGCGCCCAGGCTCGCGGGACTGCGCAGGCCGTACGCAAAGAGCTCGAACTTGCCTTTCGGCATCACGCGCACCGCCCAGCCGTTGAATCCGCCCCACGTCCCCATGACATTGCCGCCGGCGGTATAGGCGCTGCCGGTGCCGTCGTGCACGAGATTGAGCGCGAAGTAGTAAGACCCATCCTTGCCGCGCACCGGGCCGTGCATGTAGCTGTGGTAGTTGGCGTGGTACGAATGCGCGTCGAACAGCGTGTCATAGCGGTCGGCGATGCCGTCACCGTTGGTATCGGAGATGCGCGTCAGCTCGGCCTTCTGTCCGGCGACCACGGTGAGACCCTTGCGCGTCTTCGGCCACCACGCCGAGACTGTCGAACAGGCCTTCGGCAAACAGGCGCCACTCGCCGTTGACGATGCGCCAGATGCCGGCGGTTCTCGTCGCAACGACGATGGTCCCGTCCTTCGTCACGGCCAGGCCCAGCGCTTCGAAGAGCTGGTCGCGGCCGTAGTTGTCCTTTGGCGGGTAGTAGTTCTCGATGCTGTAGCCGGCGGGCAGCGCGGCCTGCGCCGCGGCCGTGCTCAGCGGTGCACGCTTGTACGAGTAGTTTGACGACGCGGGACGCCAGGCGTTGGCGGCCACGGCGATCGAACCACGCAGCGTGGCATCGACCTTGCCCGCGGGTAATGTCCAGTGATCCTGGTCGAGCTTGCCGGCGCTCACTGACATGGCGCCGATCAGCGGGGCATTGAACACGAACGACTGCGGCGTCACCAGCTTGCCGCTGACGCGCACCGTGAGATCCCCGTTGGCGGCGATGGTGGTCGAGGTTTCGATGACGTTCTTGCCGACGCGGTAACGGAAAACCGGCACGCCGAGCTTGTCGCGCGAATCGCGTGAATATCCCAGGAACTGCGCATCCACCCTGGCGATGCGCGCCAGCTGGTCTTCACGGCTGTTGAGCGCCTCGTTGAAGGTTGCGAAGTCGCCGAACTTGCCTTCCTTGAAGGAAAAGTCGACGGGCTGGCCCGCGGCGTTCAACGGCGCCAGCAGGTACTCGCGCTCGCCGAATGAAATCTCGCGGCTGTCATAGCCCAGCGCCAGGCCGCGGTTGCCGCGATTGACCAGTTCGCCGGCCATGTCGAGGAAACCGCCCTGCCAGACCTTCACCACGGCCAGCAGCCGCGGGTCGAAGCTGTAGTTGATGCCGTTGGGATTGCCGACGTGGATGCTGCGTCCCGACGTGCCCACCAGCGGCCCGCGTTGCAGGCGCACTTCGTCGTTGACCAGCCACTGCAGGCTGTCGGCCATGGGGTCGTAGGGCGGCACCGGCGCCTGGTCGGTGAGCCTGACCGCGGGGCCGCCCTCGCCTGGCTTGTTGAGCGTCGCCAGGTAGTCGCCCAGTGCCTCGACCTGCCGGTCGCTGAGCAATTCCTTCGGGAACGCCGGCATCACGGGTAGATAGGCCTGGCCGCGCGTCGGGCCGCTCTCGGCCACCGCCAGCTGCTCGGCGGGCGTGCGGATCGAGCGATGCAGGTATTCGCGCCCCGCCTTGATCTGGAAGCGGCGACCGTCCGCACCCTCGGCCACCTCGCGCATGCGCGCTTCCGGCCGGATCAGGCCGAAGAGATTGGGACCCGAGCTCACCGCCGTGCTCGAGGGCTCGACCAGGTGGCAGGCCTCACAGCCCACGGAATGGAATACTTCCTTGCCGAGCGCGACGGAATCGACGAGATCCTTTTCATTGGTCGTGCCGCCCGATGCCGCGGGCATGGTCAGCGGCGAGAAGTCCGCGGGCTCGTATCGCAAATTGCGCAGCGCGAACGCGCCCTCACTCACGTAGATCACGATCGGGCCACGGAAGTCCTCGGCGTCCCAACGCGCGCCTTCGCTGGGCTTGTCGAATACCACATTCCGGCGAACGTCGTTACCCACGCGAACTTCCAGCATCAGCGCGTTGGCGATCTTGTTGAATCCCGCGTCCATGCGCGGGGCACGGAAACGGATGGCTACGCTCTGCCAGTCACCCGTGCCATTGAGCGCGACGCCGTAGCGGCCCTGGACATAAAGGTCCGCGCGGGCGCCCTTCGGGGCGCGGAATTCCAGCGACGAAACGCTGTCGGCCAGTGCGTTGCGCGTGTACAGCGGTGTGTCCCGCGAGGGTGTGCCGGTCAGCGTGACCACGCCATCCGCCAGAGTCCATACCGCGTTGCCGCGAAATTCCGGACCCGGGCCCGCGCCGCCCTGGGCATGAAGGATCGGGAAATTTGCCAGGAAACTTGCAACAGCGGCGCTGGTCAGTACCGCGAGGCCGCGGTAACGAAACTTCGGCATGGGACCCCCTTCAAGTGCGGCTACACTAACCGAAAATCCCCTCTCCCGAAACCGGTTTTCCCACTAGAGATCATGAGCTTGCTCTGGATGCTTCTTGCCGCTAATGGCGGCACGGCGGCGGCTGCGCCGCAACCTGCCAATTCCATCGGCGAATGCACAACCGGAAATCGTAGTCACCGGCTCGCGCGTCGCGACCCCTGCCGATGACCTGGCCGCCAATGTCACGGTGCTGTCGCGCGAAGACTTCGAAGTGCAGAAGCCCCGCCAGCTCGCCGACATCCTGCGGCGCGTCGCCGGCGTGCACATCGACCAGGTCGGCGGCCGAGGCGGAACCGGCTCGCTGTACCTGCGCGGCGCGGACCCTAACTACACTCTGGTGCTGGTCGACGGCGTGCGCGTCAACGATCCCACCAATGCGCGCGGCGGCTCGTTCGACTTCTCCACCTTCGACGTCGCCGACATCGAACGCGTGGAAATCGCGCGCGGCCCGTATTCGGCGGTGTACGGTGGTGACGCGCTCGCGGGCGTGGTCAACATCGTCACGCGACATGCTCCGCCGGAAAAAACCCGCGCAGCGCTCGATGCCATGGGTGGCGGCTACGACGTCCGTGAGATTTCGTTCGATGCCGGCGGGCCGATGGGCGCCCACGCGTGGAACTTCGGCGCCAGCGATTCGCACGAGGGCGAGGTCGCCCGCGGCAACGAGTTCGACGGGCAACGCGTTTCGGGCGGTCTCGATTTTGGCCTGGGCGCCGCCACGAGGGCGTTCGTCACCGGGCGGTACTCGGAGACCGTGCGCGAAGGTTTCCCCGACGACAGCGGCGGCTACGAATTCGCGGAAATCCGCGACACCGAGCATCGTGATGCCGATGAATCCGCCTTCGGCGCGGGCCTCAATACGAGCGTCGGCGCCGCGGACTTTGCCCTGCAGGTGGGCTATTTCGATCGCGACGATCACATCGATTCGCCCGGCGTTGCGCCGGGTATCCGCGACCCGTTTGGCGTGCCGCCCAGCGTGGTCGACACCAGCCTCCGGCGCTATTCGGCGACCTTCACCGGCACGCAGAAATTCTCGGAGCGTTTTTCCGTGGCCTACGGCGTCGACTGGCTGCGCGAGGAAGGCAGCAGCGACGGCATCCTGGATTTTGGCGGCGGCTTCGTACTGCCCACCTCGTTCGAGCTGACGCGCGATTCATGGGCGCCGTTTGCAGAGGCGCGGGTGACATCCACGTTCGGACTGTCGATGCAGGCCGGCGTGCGTGTCGACCAGCCCGATGACGAAAGCTCGGTGACCAGTCCCCGCGTGCGCCTGGAATACGAGTTCGCGGACACCGGTTTCACGATGGCCGGCGCCTGGGGCAAGGCTTTCAAGTTGCCTTCGATGTACGCGCTCGGGCATCCGCTGGTCGGCAATCCCGAACTCGTCCCCGAACGTGGCGAGTCCTGGGAGATCGAGTTCGCGCAGACACTGCTCGACGGCAAGGCGCGCTGGAACGCCACCTGGTTCGAGGGTGAATTCCGCAATGCCATCGACTTCGATCCGGGTCCACCGCCCATGCTCGTGAATCGCAACCGCGTCGATACGCAGGGCGTGGAAGTCGCGGGCCGGTTCGCGATCGCCGAGCAATGGCAGATCGATGCCAGCGTCACGAACGTCGAGAGTCGGGTCGCTTCCACGGGCGGCCAGTTGCGCAACCGGCCGGAGTGGCGCGCCGGCGCGTCGGCTCACTGGAACCCGATCGTGAACCTGCAATTCTCGGCGGCCGTGACCTACGTCGGCACGTCGCTGGATTCCTCGATTGCCACCGGCGACGTCCGTCTGGATGCCTACACGCGCGTGGACGTGAGCGCCGTGTGGCAACTCTCGCCACGAATCGAGACTTATCTCGCCGTCGACAATCTCACCGACCAGCAGTACCAGGAATTCGTGGGCAACGTGGCGCGCGGCATCATGCCGCGGGCCGGCGTGCGGTTCAGTTTCTGAGACTTCAGCGTGTCGTGCGCAACCGCTCGATGAGCGCGTGTTCGGTGGTGCAGCCCGCGGTTTTCAGCCGCCCGTCGGCCTGAACTTTCAGCGTCGCGCAGGTTTCCAGTGAGCGGACGTCTTCCCGGGCGAATCTGCCGGCCTTCAGCAGAATCCGCTCACCCCGCGTGCCGAACACCGCCTGCACCAGCAGGTCGATGTCGGGTGAAATCAGTTCACGGTACGTATAGACGAAGGCACGGCCCTGCGCCTGCGCCTCGAGCGCACATTGCGTCGCGCGCCTCTTTTCCGCGGCGGCTTCTTCGGTGGTGTCGGCATCCGGAACTCGCCCGCAGACCACCGGTTCCCCGCCGAGAATCGGCGTGGCATCGAGGCTGAAGATCCGGCAACACAGCGGTGCATCCGCGGCGGCCAGCCACTCGCTCATGGCCAGTGCAAGCGTCATGCAGGCTGCACGCCGTGCGGTCATTCAACGCTCGATCGCCTCGCCCAGCGCGACGTGATTGCCGTCGGGGTCGGCGATGCGTCCGTCGCGCATGCCGTAAGCGCGATCGGCCAGTGGAAAGACGACCTTGGCGCCAGCCTTCGTGACCCGCGCGAAGTAGGCATCGATGCCCTCAACCTGGATATACGCGTGCGAGAGGATCGGATTTGCCTCGACTTCCAGCATGATCTCGACAGCGTCGCGGCACAGGCTGGCGCGATCGGGCGGGTCACCCGCAGTCCATCCGAGCTCAAAGCCCATGACCCTGGTGTAGAACTCGATGCCACGCGCCAGGTTGGAAACCTGGAAGATCGGGCAGACGGAGTGCAGCTTCGCTTCAGCCATGGCGCCTCCTTAAGAGGGTGGGGACGGCCTTGAGTCCGTCCCCTGTTGACAGCATCCCGTCAGTGCTTGAGGTCCAGGACCACGGGCTTGTAGCCGCCGCGGCGTCGGAACCACAGGATCAGTCCCAGGTACACGACGAGCATGATCACCGGCAGGATCGCGATCGTGCGCAGCGCGTCATGCTTCGACTCGCGATCGGCGGCATCCACCGCGCCTTTCTCGTCACCCGCGAGCGTGGCGCGCTTCGTGGGATCGATCGCCGTGTAATCGCCGAAGATGCCGGTGCGCTCCGTCTTCAACGTCTCCACCAGCTGCGTATTGTTCTTGCTGTCGTACTCGGCGACGCCATGAACCATCTGGCGATCCAGCACCTGGCCGATCAGTGGGCCGCCGATGACGCCGGCGCCCAGCATGCCGATGCCGGCCACCACGTTGAGCGTGATGGCGCCGCCGCGTGGAGACTGCTCGGACACGACACCCAGCGACGTGGGCCAGAAGAAAGCCTTGCCGAAGCTGTATACGGTGGCGGCCAGGACAATCATGGCGGCACTCGCGGACTCCGCCAGCAGCCACAACCCGACGGTCGCGATCAATGCGGAGATGGCGAGCAGCCCCAGCGGCGAGAACCTGTGCACCAGCGGTCCGGCGAACAGTCGCAGCACGAGCACGATGCGACATGGCGTAGACCAGTACCCAGCCCGCGTTGACACCGAGATCGGTCATGGCCGGTGTGAGGATGGACGTGATCCAGCTATCGGTGCCCAGCTCGGTGATCGCGAGAGGAATCATCACGAGGATCATCACGATGAACAGCGGCTTGCCCGCCGAACGCGACCACAGGCCATAACCCACGGTGAGCGCCGCGATGAGCACCCACTTGACCGGCGTGGACAGGTGGAACCACTCGGCCACCGCGAACACCATCAGGCCGGCGACCACGAAGGCGCTCAGATAGCCGGCTTCGCCCAGCATCTCGCGATACGACACACCCGCGGCCACACGCTCGCTCTGCGGGAACTGGCGCGGCAGCAGCATCACGATGTACGTGACCACCGGGATGAGGATCAGCGCCATCTGGTAGCGCCAGCCCATGCCCGCGGGGAACATCATGGCGAGGATGCCGCCGAGCACGAAGCCTGCCGGCCAGCCGGCATGCAGCCGGTTCAGCCAGGTGGTCTTGTCGTGGCGGAACTGCGCGGCGACCAGCGGATTGATGCCGGCTTCCACCGCGCCGTTGCCCAGGCTCAGGATGAACGTGCCCCAGTACAGCGACCAGTATCCATTCGCCTGCAGGATCACCACGAGGCCAAGGAGATGGCAGGCCGCGGCGAACCAGAGCGTCGCCTTGAACCCGATGCGGTCGATGACCAGCGAAAGAAGAACGATGCTGATCGCGAACGGCCAGAGGCCGACGCCCGCGAGCTCTCCCTTCTGGGTTTCGGAAAGCCCGAACTCGATACCCCACGCGTCGATGGAAAACGCGCGCAGGATGAAGCAGAACGATGTGGCGACCAGCGCGGCGAAACACACCGCGAAAGTCTTCCTGGCCTCGGCAGATTCCGGCAGCACGCCGGTCATAGTGGCTTCTGTACTCATGTCTCAACCCCCCAAGAAATACTTGTAACTAGAACCTCGTCCAGGCGGAGCCCGCCTTGCTCGATTGCAGCACCGCTTCGATGAAAGCCATGACGCGGGTGCCGGTGACGGCATCGGGCGCGACCAGCGATGCCTTCGAGGGCTCGCGTTTCTCGAGCCGCGCGGTGACGCGTTCGGCGAAGTCGGTGTAGAGCTGCGAGAACGCCTCGATGAAACCTTCCGGGTGACCGCCGGGCAGCGCCACCGAGCTGGTCAGCGTGCCTGGATCGCCGCGGCGCATGAGGCGCGGCGCTTCTCCGGCGCGCATCACCATGAGTTCCTCGGGCCGCTCCTGCTGCCAGATGATCGAGCCACCTTCGCAGTACACGCGCAACTGGTGGCTGTTCAGGTGACCGATGGCCACCTGGCTGGCCCACAGGCTGCCGCGCGCGCCGTTGGCGAAACGCAGCAGCACCTGCACGTTGTCGTCGATGGCGCGGCCCGGCACGAGCGTGCTGACGTCAGCGGCTATCTCCACCACTTTCTCTCCCGTGACGAACTCGACCAGCTGGAAGGCGTGGGAGCCGATGTCGCCCAGCGCGCCGGCGCCGGCCTGCTTGGGATCGGTGCGCCAGCTCGCCTGCTTCTGCCCGGTTTTCTCGAGCGCGGTGGCGAGCCAGCCCTGCGGGTATTCGACCTGGGCCACGCGCAGCTTGCCCAGCGAGCCTTCGGACACGATCTGGCGCGCCAGTCGCACCATCGGGTAACCGGTGTAGTTGAAGGTGACGCCTAACAAACGTTGTTTGGCGGCCGCGAGCTTCACGAGTTTCTCGGCATCGCCGAGCACGGTGGTGAGCGGCTTGTCGCAGATGACGTCGAGGCCGGCTTCGAGGCACGCCGCCGACTGCACGTAGTGCACGTGGTTCGGCGTCACGACGGAGACCACCTCGATGCCATCGGGGCGCTTTGCCTCGGCGGCGAGCATGGCCTCGACCGTGGGATAGGCGCGCGCCGGGTCTACGCCGAGCGCAACCGCGGAACGCCTGCGTCTTCTCCGCATCCGAGGAGAACACGCCCGCGAGCAGCTGGTAACGCCCGTCGACGCGTGCCGCCATGCGGTGCACGGCGCCGATGAAGGCTCCTTCACCGCCACCGATCATTCCCCAACGCAGCAGAACGCATCAGTAGGGTCTCCCTGCAGTCGGATCAGACTTCGAGCTTGCGCAGGTAGGCGCCGCTGATCTTCACGGAATCGAGGATGGGTCGCGTGAACGGCGCTTCCTGTTCGTAGAAGAACGCCTTCGTGCCGTTGGCCTTGGCGGTGCCGATGACCTTCTTCCAGTCGATGACGCCTTCGCCCAGCGCCACGGAGGGCGGATCCTTGTCGGTCGGCGTCGCGCTTCGCCACGTCCTTGACGTGCAGCGCGATCACGCGATCCTTGTACTTGTTGAGGATGGCGATCGGATCCTGCTCCGCCACCGTCACCCAGCCCACGTCGAGCTCGATCTTCACGTGCGCCGGATCGGTATTGCCGAACAGGAAATCGAAGGCCGTCTTGCCGTCGAACTTTTTGAACTCGGCGCTGTGGTTGTGATAACCGAAGGTCATGCCGGCGGCGCTGACCTGCTTGCCGAACTTGTTGAACAGGTCCGCGTTCCACTTCCAGTCAGTGAGGTCGACCGCCTTCATGCGCTCTTCCCAGGGCAGCTTGTCCTTTTCCGGTGACACACCGGGCGAGGAGCAGACGATGTACCTGAGCCCCAGCGTCTTCGCGTCCGCGAGGATCTGCTCGCCGCTCTTGGCGATATCGCCGGCGCCGGCATGCATGCTCACCAGCGAGAAGCCGATGTCCTTCATGAGTTTGCCGATCTCGGCGGCAGGCTTGCCGTAGAAGCCCGCGAATTCGATCTCACGGAAGCCCGCGGCGTACACCTTGCGCAGGGTTCCCTCGAGATCTTTCGCAGCCTCGTCCTTGACCGTCCAGAGCTGGATGCCGAGAGGGATCTTGCCGTGATGATCGGCGAATGCGAACTGGCTCGTCATCGATCCGGCCGCCAGGCCGGCTCCCGCGGACACGAGAAAAGAACGTCTGCTAAGCATGAAAGCGCCCCTCTTATATGTAATGGCCCGCGCCCATCCTGGGCGCGGGCCCGGACGCGGGAGTACACGGTACTCCCCGCCCCGCCGTCAAGCTTGCCGATCCGTCTACTTCTTGAACTTCAAATCGCCGCTGTAAGCGTCCCAGGCAACGGACTTTTCGGTGCGGGCGTTAAGCGAAACCTCAGGGGAAATGTCCAGCTCGAGCGTGGACCGGGCGATGAATTCGGGCATGAACACCTTGAGCAACATGCCGGATGACGCGCGGATCACCGGGCGTATGTCCAGCGTCGTGGTCTTGCCCTCCTCGATGCGGAAGGTCATGACGTTTTCGTTGAAGTAGCCGCCCTTGGAGAGCACCTTGTCGACCGACAGGCCGCCCTCGTAGATGATTCCCACGCAGCTGATCTGGTACTCGCCGGGTGGCAGCGCCATCGTGGTCGCGGTGCCGAAGCGGGTGAGCTGGTTGATGTTGGGCCCGACGAACTTCTTGTTCACGGTGGCCACCACGAGGCGGTTGCCAGTCATGCCCCATTCCATGCCGCCGCCTTCGAGTTGCTTGCGAATCTTGTCCTTGAGTTTCACCTCGGATTCGAAAGGCGCCATGTTGATGGCCAGCGTGCCGTCGGCGAAAGCGGCGAGCGGCATGGCGGCCATGAAAACGACCAGTGCCAGAATCGTACGAATCGACCTCATCATTTTACTCCCTCACGTTGTTGTCAATCATGATGCACCATGGCGCGGTCGCGCCGCGGTGCCAGGCCTAACTATCGTGCTCTGCCCTGCTCCTGTTCGCTCACCGACGCATTCGGCGAGCCGGTGACGGAGGTGGGTCAGGTTTGGCGGTTTGCTCAGCACCGCGACCACGTGGGCCGGCACTTCTCCCGATGCGACCAGGCGTTGTCCCCATCCGGTCAGCATGATGATGGAGGTCGTCGGCGCCGCGGCGGCGATGCTGGCCGCCACCGCCCGTCCGTCGACGTGCGGCATGCCGAGATCAGTGAGCACCACCGGGAATGGGCTGCCCGCGCGCTGGGCCGCGAGAAAAGCGTCGATGCCCGCCCGGCCACCATCGGCGGTTTCGACTTCGTGGCCATCGTCCACCAGCACATCGCGCAAGGACGTGAGCAGCAGTGGATCGTCATCGATGAGGAGGATGCGGGTTCGCCGGGGAATTTTCTGGGCAGGTGCGACGCCGGGCGATTTCGCGGATGGAAGCGCCAGCGGAAATGTCAGGCGGAACGTGGTGCCGGCACCGGGCGCGCTCTCGATGCCGATCTGCATCTCGTGGCGCTGTGCTGATGCCGTAGACCATGGCGAGGCCAAGGCCGGAACCGCGCTCGCCCTTGGTGGTGAAGAACGGTTCGAGGCAGCGGCGGCGAGTCTCCTCGTCCATGCCCGTCCCGTGTCTGACACCTCGACATAAACGCGGCCGACAGTATCCGGCTCGATGGAAACTCCGGCACGCAATGTCAGCCTGCCGCCCTCGGGCATCGAGTCGACGGCGTTCAGCACCAGGTTCACCAGCGCTTCGCGCAATTCGCTCTCGATACCCAGGACGATGGGCAGGTCCGCCGCGCTTTCCACGCGCGTTTCGATGAACACGCCGCGATGCTGCGCCATGTCGCTCCAGCGCGCGCGCGTCAGTTCGAGCACTTCGCGCAGCACGCGGTCCACTTTCACGGGCGCGAGCTCGAGTTGCGCCGGCCGCCGCCGGTAGAACTCGCCCATGCGCGCCACGGTGTGCGCCACGTCGTCGACCGCGCGCCGCACGATCTCGAGCTGGTTGCGCGTGCGCTGGCTGAAGCCGGTCTCGTGTTCGAGAATGGCGTCGACGTAAACGGCCACAGGCGAAATGGCATTGTTGATGTCGTGGGCGATGCCGCTCGCCATCTGCCCCAGCGCGCGCAGCCGTTCCTGCTCGAGAATCGCATTCTGCGTGCGGCGCAGTTCTTCGTAGGCCTGCTGCAAGCGAGGCGTGCAGCTGCGCCTGGTTTGCCGCCAGCGCCACGTGATCGCACAGCTGCCGCAGGAATTCGCATTCACCGCTGCTGAATGCCTGCGGGGCGCGGCGCGCCACCACCAGCACGGCGAACACGCCGCCGCGTTCGTCGCGCAGCGGCACCATGACCAGCGAACGCAGGCCACCGCGCGCCAGGCGCTGCGGAAACGGAAAGTCGACGGCCAGCAGATCCGGCTCGTATACCTGCTCCCCGGCCACGCAACGCGCCAGGCCATTCTGATCGACCGGAATTTGCGCCCGCTCGCTCATCGCAAGTTCCAGCGCGAGGTGTTCGCTGCGCGCCCCGATGCGGCTCACGGTCAGCGCCGCCGAGTCGGCTTCGTGATCGCATAGCGCGGCGAAATCCGCCGGCAGGTGTTCCTCGATGCTGCGCACCACCACCTGGAAAATGCTGGCGAGGTCGTGGCGCTCCGCGATCGCGTGTGTGAGCCGGCGCAACAGTTCGAGCCGCTCGAGCTGCATCAGGGTGCGGACTTCGGCCTCGTGGCGTACGCCGATTTCGCGGCGCAGGTCGGCATTGAGCCCCTCGAGCTCGACGGTGCGCGCCACCACGCGGGTCTCCAGCGCTTCCTTGCTCAGCGTGAGCTCGTGTTCGACCCGCATGCGCCGCGCGGTATCCGTCGTACCCATGCGCATCAGCACGAGCATCAGCGTCAGACCGGAGGCGAGCACGCCGAAGTGCGCCGTCATGGCGAACTTGCTGGTAGCGACATCGGACCAGAGCATGAAGGAATGGGACAGGCCCAGGCCGAGCGCGTACCAGGCGAGCGCGTGGGCGATGCGATCGGTGCGACGCCGGCGCCAGAAGATCACGCCGACCGGAATCCACAGCAGCGGCACCAGCAGCAACGTCGGCCGCTGGATTCCGAACCACCCCGGCGGCGCGTAACGCGGCAGCCACTGGAACAGCGCAAACAGGCCGGCGGCCGCCAGGATGGCGCCCAGCGCGAAGACGTGATGGGACAGCCGCGAGGTCGTCGGGATGGACATCGCAATGCCGATCCCGAGCGGCAATAGATAGGCTGGCGGAGCCCAGGTCCCCGAGCGCAGGCGGCGGTGCACTTCGTTGAAGAACTCCGAGGCCGAGGCCGGCTCCAGCGCGGCGAGCACGTGCAGGATTTCGAGCAGGCCGGCCACCGCGAAGATGATGGCCATGTAGCGCAGCAGTGGCTGGCCGGTGCGCATGCCCAGGTCCAGGAACAGCAGCGAGACCGCGACAGTGCCGAGCGCAATGCCGGTGTTGAGGATGGTGTGCAGGACGAGGAACTCCGCACCCGGTGCGGAAAAAATCGCCGTGCCGGCGGCGACGCTGATTGCGAGCGCAATGATGAAGTCCCGTCCGGGCCTGAGATCGCCTCCGTCGTCCACTCATTCCTCCCGGTGGTGAGAATACTCCCAGTTGGGCACTCCGAGAGATTGCGCGTGTGCGCGAGAGAGGGAATCCTTAGGGACCCCACCTTGTTTGAGCGGGCTCCATGAACAACCGACTTGACCGTCCCGTCGATGCCGCTCGCGACCACATCGTCGGCACGGATCGTGCAGAAATCACGCTGGTGGAATATGGCAGCTACGATTGCCCCCACTGCCGGGCGGCCAACGCCCGGATCGCCGAGGTGCGTGGGCAGCTGGGCGAACGCGTGCGTTATGTTTTTCGACACCGACCGATCAGCGGTAGCGAGCTCGCGCGCCGCGCCGCTGAACTGGTCGAGCAGGCTGCAACGCGCGATGAATTCTGGGGCGCGCACGTCGCCCTGATGACGCGTTCGCCCGCACTCGGCGAAGACGACCTGCGCGCCGTGTCCACGGATCTGAGGCTCGCCGAACGCACCGAGGCCGAAGCGCGAGCCAGCGAACTGGCGGCTACTTCCCGTGTCGACGCGGATGTGGCGAGCTCTCATGCCAGTGGCGTGCGCTACACGCCGACGTTCTTCATCAATGGCCTGCGTTACGACGGCCCGTGGGACGAGGCGTCGTTCACCGATGCGATGCTCGGTTCGCTCGGCCATCGCACACGCGTCGCGGCGTTGCAGTTTGCGAGCTGGGCACCTGCCACGGGTGTGATCCTGTTGCTCGCCACCCTGCTGGCCCTGTTCGTCAGCAATTCCAGCCTGGGACCGGCATTCGACGCCTTCTGGCACACCACCTTCGGCTTCACGCTGGGCGACGCGGCATTCCACATGTCGCTGGTGCACTGGGTGAACGACGCCCTGCTCACCGTGTTCTTCCTGGTAGTTGGGCTGGAGATAAAGCGGGAGTTCACGGTCGGGCACCTGGCATCGCGGCGCAGTGCCGCCTTGCCGATCGCGGCCGCGCTGGGCGGCATGGTGGTTCCCGCTCTTATATATGTGTCACTGGTGCCAGCCGGCGACTGGCGTATCGGCTGGGGCGTACCGATTGCCACGGATACCGCCTTCGCCGTCGCGTTGATCGCCATGTTGGGCGCGCGTGTACCCGTGGAGCTGAGAATCTTTCTGACTGCCGCGGCCATTGTCGATGACATCGCTGCCATCGTCGTGGTGGCCATCTTCTATTCGGACGCGTTGCAGGTCGGCGCACTGGTGGGTGCGCTGGTCGCGTTTGGCTTCCTCGTGGCGCTGAACCGCTCCGGCGTTTATCGCGTGACGCCCTACGTCATCACCGGCGTCATCCTCTGGGCCTGCGTGCACGCCGGCGGATTACATGCAACGCTGGCGGGCGTGTTGCTGGCAGCGGTCATTCCCACGCGCCAGCCGCCCGACTACCGGGCGCTCGTGGCACAGGCTGATGCAATTCTCTCGGCTGAATCACGACACGGCGGCGAGCAGTTCCGCCACGGACCCTCCGAGCCGGCGCTGCAGGAGCTGGATGCAATTCACGACCGCCTCGAGTCACCCGCCGATCGCCTGTTGCGACACGTCGCGCCTCGGTCGAGTTTCCTGGTGCTGCCGGTGTTCGCGCTCGCCAATGCCGGCGTGGTGATCTCCACAGAAGTCCTCACCGGTCACGGCGCGCTCATGGCCGCCATCATCTGCGGCCTGGCGATCGGCAAACCCGCGGGATTCATGCTGGTGTCTTGGCTCGCGGTGAAGCTCGGCCTCGCCGAAAAGCCCGCCGCCTATTCCTGGCGTCAGCTCGCCGGCGCGGGTGCATTGGCCGGCATCGGCTTCACCATGTCACTGTTCATCGCCGGGCAGGCCTTTCCCGTGGCGCAGGATTTTGCAGCCGCAAAGATCGCGGTCTTCATTGCCTCGGTGGTCTCCGCGGTGGTCGGCGTGGCGATACTGTTTCCTGCCGCAAGAGCCACAACCGACGAGTCAATACGAACATAGGCCAGCGCATCCAGCGTTGATACGGGATACTTTGTCCTCTCGCTCCCGTCGTTCGGCGGAGGACCGCCCATGAACTCGCTGCCACGGTTTTCAATAACGCGCGAAGCGTTGATTCACCAGCTCTACGAAGCCGCCGAGCTGGAACACAACCTGATGTGTACGTATCTCTATGCGGCGTTCAGCCTCAGGAGCGGCACGTCGGAAGGCCTTGGCGAAACGGAAGCGGACGCCACCGCGCGCTGGCGCCGCGCCATCCTGCGCGTCGCGGTCGAGGAAATGGGACATCTCACCGCGGTCTGGAACATCACGTCCGCGCTCGGCGGCTCACCGCGCTTCGGTCGACTGAACTTTCCGCTGGATCCCGGCGCACTGCCGGCCAACGTGGTAGTCAGACTGGCGCCGTTCAGCGAAGCGGTGCTGCAGCACTTCATCTACCTCGAGCGCCCCATCGGCTCGAACGAGCCTGACGGCGCCGGATTCTCGCCCGACTTCAAGTTCACGCGCGGCGTCATGCGTCCGCGTGTCACGCCCATGCCGGTGGATTACGAAACCGTGGGCAAGTTCTACGAGACGCTGTCCGCGGATCTCGGCAGCTTCGTGGCGCGTGTCGGTGAGCGCGAGGCTTTCTGCGGCGACCGCAACCTGCAGATCTCGCGCGCCGAGATCGACTTCCAGGGATGCGACCCGGTGATCTGTGCGAAGACTGCGCTCGCCGCCTTTGACGCCATCGTGAGCCAGGGAGAAGGCGCGACCCAGGAGAAAGCCGACTCTCACTACCAGCGCTTCATCGCAATTCGCGAAGAAATGAAGGCGCTCAAGGCGGCGAACCCGGCATTCGCGCCGGCGTATCCGGCGGCCGTGAATCCCGTGTTGCGCCGGCCGGTACGGCCGGGCGCGCGCGTGTGGCTCGAAGACGAAACCGCGGCCACCACGGTGGACGTGGCCAACAGCGCCTACATGCTGATGCTGCGCCTGATTTCGCATTCGTACCTCATCCCGCGGCCGCATCCGCTCAAGGCGCTGTGTATCGATCTGTCGCTGGGCCTGATGCGCGCCATGGCGCCGCTCGGCGAACGCGCCGCGCGCCTGCCGGCAGGGCCTTCGAATCCCGGGTGCAATGCCGGCATGTCGTTCACCGCGCTGCGCGACTCGGCGCCGATACCGCCCGGCAGCAGCGCCGGCAAGTTCTTCGTCGAACGTCTCGCCGAGCTCAACGACGGCCGCGCAATTGCTCGTGTCCGCCGCGAATGGCGATGCGCGGGTCGCGCAGGCGCAGAGGGTTCTCGCCGATCTCGCGCAGCGCGCCGAGCGCGGGTTCGCGAACCTCACCGCCGAACTACCGCGCACGGCGGTTGCAGCGACCTCGCCGGCACAGGCGGCTCCCAGCGTCGCGCCGGCTTCCGGCAGTGCTGCGATCGAACCCGGCAACGTCGCGCCCACGCCGCGCACCGTCGACGGCGTGGATTACATCGAGGGCCGCGACCTGACGCTGATCTACGAAGGCAAGAAAATGCATTCATTCGCGCTTCTGCGTGACCTGGGGCCCCAAGGTATTCATCGCGAACGTCAAGGGTCCCTGGATCAATCCCGACGCCATGGCGACCGACGCGCTCACCGAGATTGCGCATGTGTGTGTCTCGGGCGCGATTCGCTACAAGCGCAAGGATGGCCAGCCCGATGAGGCGCCGCCGCCGGTGAATCTGATCTCGGTGCGCGAGGGCGGTCCGTACGCCATCCGCGCGGACATCCGTCTCGATGGTGCGCCGGCCGTGAGTTACCGGCTCACCTTGTGCCGCTGCGGTGCCTCGAAGAACAAGCCGTTCTGCGACGGCTCACACAACGAGATCAAATTCGCCGCGAGCGGCGAGCCACCCACCGGCAAGGCTGACATGTTGCCGGTACGTGACGGGCCGCTCGCGATCGATGCCACCATCGATGGACCGCTGCAGGTTCGCGGCAACATGGAACTCATCAGCGGCACCGGGCGCGTGGTCGCGCGGCTCGAGTCGGCGCGGCTGTGCCGCTGCGGCGCGAGCAACAACAAGCCATTCTGCGACGGCAGCCACGCACGCGTCGGTTTCAAGAGCGCCTAGAACTTCCAGACCGCGCCGAGCTCCACCGGGTATTCCCAGTGGCTGCGTACCTCGCCGCTGGTGTTTTCGAGTCCTACCAGCGCGAGATTGGGATCATTCGACTTCGTGTCAGCGTTCACGTGACTGGCCGCCACGCTCAGCCGCAGGCCCAGGTTCGAGGCCGGCAGGTACTGCAGTCCGGTCTCGGCACGCTGGCTGAACACCGTCTCCGCTTCGCCGAGCACCACGTCCGTGGCGCCCAGCTCATTGACGTTCAGGAATTTGGCCTTGGCTGCCGACAGATGTTCGGCGCCGACGGATAACCCGACGAATGGCTGGAAGCGCGCGTCAGGCATGAAGCTGTAGCGCGCGCCCACGTCGAATGCGCGCGTGCGGGCATCGTGGAATTCGGCGCGTACCGGGTGGGAATCCACGGTGCTCGACGAGAATTCACCCACCTCGTGAGTCGTGCCATCGAACAACGAGTAGGTGTATCGGCCGAAGGCCGAGAGCTGGCGGCTCAGCGCATAGTCGTATTCGGCGCCCATGGTGTAGCGATGATCGTAGGCATCTTCGAATTTCAGATCGTCGTACACCGTAGTTCCGGGGGGATCGGTGCTGGTGAATGGCACCGTCTGTCCCCGAAATGAGCCCGGCATCTCGGCATTGCCGCCACCGAACAGCACGAAGCTGCTGTGCGGCGCGAAATCGTCCGCGCGCGCCGCGCCAGCCGCCCCGGCGAGACCGAAGACGAACAACACTGAAGTGAATCGGGTATTCATGGCCAACTCCTCGTGGAAAAGGTGTTGGCTAGACCTCAGGCCTCAAACGCGAGTTGCATTAAGAAGCGTTACGAATCCGTAAGGACCGCGTCACGCTCGCGCCGCAATCTCAGTTCCTGGTGCGCTCCAGGATGGCCACCATGGTGTTCGCGCGTCCCCACATGGTGGATGGCAACACGATCTGCGACAGGCGCCAGCGATCGACGCCTTCCTTGTTCAACACCTCGGCCACTTCGACGGAGTCGGACTGGAAGATGCCGGTCTTGTACGGCAACAGGACGGTCTTGTACTCGATCTGACTCATGCGGAACTCCGGAAATTGCGCCGAGGAATTTCCGCGCCGGCGCATCATGGCACGCGCTGCGCCATTTCATTACGGAAACTGTCAACTGCCGTTCATTTCCGTGACACAGGCAACCTCAATCATGCGCGCAGGTCGCAATCAACGGGGAACAAGATCATCCCTGGAGCTTCGAACGCGCGGACCGCGGCGCGGCGCGGCGCGCGAACGCCGGCTTCTACTGCGGCTTCGACCCCAAGGGCGCGCGATCAAAAAGGACAGCGACATGTACTACGCGCTCGACACGCTGGCCAGGAAGTCGGAGTCATCGGCATTTTCTCCGACTGGCCGGCCACGGTGAGCTACTACGCGAGTTGCATGGATCTCCACTGAAGTGAGGCGCACCCGGCGCCAGCCCCCCATTCGGCGCCGGGTGCGCAGGCGAGCAGTCTGACGACATCAATTCTTTACGGGTGGTAAGAACCGTTGATGTCGCGATATCGGGCCCCTGGTGCAGAATGCCCGCCATGGGCTCCCTGCTCGACAACATCATCTGGAACTGCCTGTCCGGGCCGCACGCGCATTTCGCCGCGGGTTCCGGCGCCGTACGACGCTACGCTCCGGGGTTTTCGCCCATCGTGGGATGCGAGGATCCTCACCACCCGGACTTCGCGACGCTCGCCAACTACTGCGAGCCGGGCGAGAGCTTCTATGTCGACATCTGGTCGGGCGCGGAGCCCCGCGGATGGCGCATCGACAAGGAAGCCCGGATGATCAAGATGATCTGGGACGCGCCGGCGCCCGCCGAAGATGCCGCGCCCGATGCCACCCTGCTGAAACCCGAAAACGCCGCACAGGCCGTGGAACTCACCCGGCTCACGAATCCCGGGCCCTTTGGAATCCGTACACCGGAGCTGGGCGAATACTTCGGCTATTTCGAGTCGGGCCAGCTGATCGCCCTCGCCGGCGAGCGCATGTGCGCGGGCGACGTTGCACGAAGTGAGCGGCATCTGCACACATCCGGACTTCCAGGGTCGCGGGCTGGCGAAGAAGCTCACGCTGAAACTGGTGCGCCGCCAGCTGCAGCGCGGCAAGACGCCCTTCCTGCACGTCATGGGCCACAATGCGCCGGCCCGTGCGCTATACGCGAAGCTGGGCTTCCGCGACTACCTCGAGACAGTAGTTAGAGTCATCACGAGGACCTGAACATGCCCGACAAGCGACCGTTCGAAGGGGGATGCCTGTGCGGCGCGGTGCGTTACCGCGCCACCGCGGCGCCGGTTCGCGGCGTCATCTGCCACTGCCCGATGTGCCGGCGGCACTCCGGCGCGCCGGCGCTGTCATTCGTGCACTTCCCCGCCGGCGAATTCTCCTGGGTGCGCGGGCAGCCGAAGCTCTACCAATCGTCCGAGTTCGCGCAGCGCGGCTTTTGTGCGACCTGTGGCAGCACCCTGTCGATGCACGAAGAAGTACTCGCGGATCGCATGCTGATCGCGGTCGGCAGCCTCGACGAGCCCAACCGGGTGCACATCGACGACCACGTGTGGACCAAGGACCAGATTTCCTGGTTCCGGATCGACGACGACCTTCCGCGTTTCAAGACAAGCAGCTCCCGGGTGCCTACCAGGGCCGTGTGAGGAATCGGGCCACGGCGGCAGAAGACCTGAATAGGGAGAAAACATGGGCGAAATCAGCGGCTGGCTCGACTATGTCGGTATCGTCGTCTTCTGCATCGGTGCCCTCTGCATCATCGCGGCGGCATTTGCCAAGAGCACCGGCTGGGGCATCGCGATGCTGCTGCTGGGTGGCATCCTCTGGCCGGTATTCGTGCTCCTGAACTGGAAAGAGACCTCTTACTGGTTCTTCTTCTGCCTCGCGGGCATTCTGATCGTCTATATTTTCTGACACATGCTCCTGATCGTCCCGCTCGGCAAGAAGGGATCCACCGGTTTCCCCATCTTCACCATCTTCATCTGCGTGGCGTGCATCCTCGTGCACGTGTTCGCGGACACGCCGGCAGACCGCCTCGCGCTGGCCTTTTATCCTGACAAGCTCGATCCGCTGAAGATGTTCACGGCGGTGTTCACGCACGCCGACATCTGGCACCTGCTCGGCAACCTGTTCTTCTTCTATTGCTTCGCGCGCACCGTCGAGACCCAGATCTCGATCGCCGGCTACCTGCTCGCGTTCGTCGTCTTCGTACTGGTGACCAATCTCGCCTTCGCGTTTTCGACGACCACGAATATCCCGACACTCGGCCTGTCCGGCGTGGTGTGGGGCTACATGGGTATGTTCCTGTTGCGCTATCCCAGGGACAAGGTGAACGTCTTCGTCTGGTTCGTCGTGATTCTCAAGACAGTCGAAGTTCCCACGTTCGTGTTCATTCTCGCGTTCCTGGCTTTCGACATCGCCGGGTACCGCTCGAGCAATGATGTCGGCGTCAACTACATAGCGCACTTCTCCGGGTTCATCGCCGGCGCGCTCTACAAGCTATCGTTCTGGAAGGTATTCACTACCGAAGCGCCCGAGCCGAAGCGTCCGGTGCGCGTCGCCCGCGCAAGAAATTAGAACTTCACCATCACGTGTCGCACGGCGGTGTAGTCCTCGAGCGCATAGGCCGACAGATCCTTGCCATATCCGGAACGTTTCATGCCGCCGTGGGGCATTTCGCTCACCAGCATGAAATGCGTATTGATCCAGGTGCAGCCGTACTGCAGCTTCGCGGCGACCTTCATGGCCTTGCCCACGTCCTTGGTCCAGACGGATGACGCGAGGCCGTAGTCCGACTCGTTGGCCCACTCGATGGCCTGGTCGGCATCCTTGAAACGCGTGACGCTGACCACCGGACCGAAGACTTCCTTCTGCACGATCTCGTCGCTCTGTTTCGCGCCGGCGATGACCGTGGGCTCGTAAAAAAACCCGCTGCCCGCCCTGGGTTTGCCGCCGGTGACGATCTCGATATGGCGCTTTTCATTGGCTCGCTGCACGAAGCCGGCCACTCGTGATCGATGCCTGGCCGTGATGAGCGGTCCCATCTCCACGCCCTCTTCTTCCTGTGCTCCGACCTTGATGCTGCTCGCCGCGGCCGACAGGTCCGCAACCAGCTTGTCGTGGATCTTCGGGGCGGCATAGATACGACAGGCCGCGGTGCAATCCTGCCCCGCGTTATAGAAGCCGAAGGTGCGCACGCCACTGACGACGGACTCCAGGTCTGCGTCGTCGAACACGATGACCGGCGCCTTGCCACCGAGCTCGAGGTGCGTGCGCTTCGTGCCATTGACCGCGGCCGCGAGGACCTTTTCGCCGCTGGCGATCGAGCCGGTGAGCGAGATCATCGCCACCGCGGGCTGCGAAATCAGCGGGGCGCCGACGGTGTTGCCGCGCCCGCAGACGATGTTCACCACGCCAGGCGGGAACAATTCGGCGCAGATGGCGCCGAGCCTGAGCGAGGTGAGCGGTGTCTGCTCGGAAGGCTTGAGCACCACCGTGTTGCCGGCCGCGAGCGCGGGGGCCAGCTTCCAGGCGGCCATCATCAGTGGATAGTTCCACGGTGCAATCGAGGCGATGACGCCGATGGGGTCGCGGCGGATCATGCTGGTGAAGCCCGGCAGATATTCCCCGGCGACCGAACCGTGCAGCGTGCGGGCCGCGCCCGCGAAAAAGCGGAACACATCGGCGATGGCCGGGATCTCGTCATTCAGCGCGGCGGCCAGCGGCTTGCCGCAATTCTGCGATTCCAGCGCCGCGAAGTCCTGGCCTTCCGCCTCGATGCGATCGGCGAGTTTCAGCAGCAGCGTGGCGCGATCCTTCGGCACCGTGTCGGCCCATCCGGGAAAAGCTTTCGATGCGGCGCTCACCGCCGCGACGATCTGTTCCTCCGAGGCTTCGGCCACCTGCGTGATGACCTTGCCGGTGGATGGGTTGAGCACGTTGTGCTCTTCACCCTTGCCCTTGATCAGCTTGCCGTTAATGAGCAGTTTCGTGTTCATCGTCGGGCCTCGTGAGGTAGTAAGCGAGCACGATTGGCAGCAGCGTCACGGCGATCACGATGACCGCCACCACGTTGGTGATGGGCCGGTCGCGTGGCCGGAACAATTCATTGAAGAACCAGATGGGCAACGTACGCTGGTTGCCCGCTGTGAAGATGGTGACGATGATTTCATCGAATGACAATGCGAACGCCAGCATGCCGCCGGCGAGAAATGCCGTCGCGACCTGCGGCAGCAGCACGTAACGCAGCGTTTGTGATCCGTCGGCGCCCAGGTCCATGGACGCCTCCACCCAGTTCGACGGCAGGCGGCGCAGCCGCGCGACGACATTGTTGTACACGATGACCAGGCAGAAGGTGGCGTGGCCGGCAACGATGGTGAAGAAAGACGGATCAATGCGGCCGAGTTTCATGGCAGCGAGCAGCGCAATCCCGGTGACGATGCCGGGTAGCGCGATCGGCAATACGAACATGACCGTGAGCGCGTCCTTGCCGCGAAAACTGCTGCGCGCCAGGGCGAAAGCCGCGAGCGTGCCGAGAATCATCGCGACGACCGTCGCACAGGCCGCCACGCCCAGTGACAGTGTCAGCGACTGCCAGATATCCGCGCGCGCAAAAGCCGCTTCGAACCAGCGCAGCGTAAGCCCCGGCGGCGGAAACTGGTAAGTGCGGTCTTCGGTGGTGAACGCGTACAGGATGATGACCAGTACCGGGATGTGCATGAATGCAAGGCCGGCGAAGGCGCCGCCGCGTACCAGCCAGGACGGACGGTCGCCTCTATATCTTCTGTCAGAGGGCATCGAAGGCCCCG
>CAWHUD010000005.1:0-191159 GCA_963832505.1 uncultured Pseudomonadota bacterium
ATAGATATCTCGCCGGAATCTATCAGATCAGGTCATCGTGCCGGCGGCGCCCCGTTGATGCGCCAATGACCCGGCTATATATGTCGACTCGATCGCGCGGTCGTCGCCCAGGGTCATCTGCACGAACAGCATTTCTTCGAAACTGTTGCAGCTGCGCAGGCGGAACTCGATGGCCGGCGTGGACTTCAGGTCCATGACGATGACATCGGCCTCCATGCCGGGCGCGAGACTGCCGACCTTGTCCTCGAGGTGCAGCGCGCGGCGCCGCCGCGCGTGGCCAGATAGAAGGCCAGCGGCGCGGACAAACTATTGCCGAGCAGCTGCGCGGCTTGTAAGCCTGGTTGAGCGTCTGCAAATGCGAGAACGAGGTGCCGGCTCCCAGGTCGGTGCCCAGGCCGACGCGCACCGGTCGTGATGCCTTCAATGCGCTGTGAAGGTTGAACTGGCCGCTGCCGAGGAACAGTTGGAGGTGGGGCAGTGCGCCAGTGCGGTGCCCGTGTCGTGACAGCGATGCAGTTCCGGTTCACTGAGCCAGATGCCGTGGCCGTAGATGGAGCGCGGCCCGAGTTGTTTGTAGTGATCGTAGACGTCCAGGTAGCCGCGGCGCTCCGGATACAACTCGCGAATCCACGCCACCTCGGCGCGGTTCTCCGACACATGCGACTGCAGCCAGGTGCCCGGATGCTCGGCCCAGAGCCGGCCGGCCATGTCCATCTGCTCGGGCGTGCTGCTGGCCGCGAAACGCGGCGTGACGGCGTAGAGCTGGCGTCCGCGGCCATGCCATTTCGCGATCAGCGCCTTCGACTCGTCGTAGCCGCGACTTCGCCGTGTCGGTGAGCGCGGCTGGCGCATTGCGATCCATGAGCACCTTGCCGGCGATCATGCGCATGTTCGAGCGCCGGGATTCCTCGAAGAAGGCATCGACGGATTGCGGATGCACGGTGCAGAACACCGCGGCCGTGGTCGTGCCGGCACGCAGGCATTCCTTCAGGAACACGCGCGCGGTTTCACGCGCATGCGCGGCGTCGGCAAACTTCTGCTCGGCCACGAAGGTGTACTTGTTCAGCCAGTCGAGCAGTTGCTCGCCGTGCGCGCCGATGATGGCCGTCTGTGGATAGTGCACATGGCAGTCGATGAAGCCGGGCAGCATCAACGTGTCGCGGCCGTTCGATTGCACGGCGTTACCGGCGGAAGTGTTGCAACCTGGCTGGCGGGACCGAAATGCGTGATGCGGCCGTCGGCCATGGCGAGGATGGCATCGGATTCATAGCGCATGGCCGGATCGACGCCCACCCGCGGGATCGTCGACGAAGGTCAGTGCGGCGCCGCGCAGCGCCTGGATGCTTGCTCCTGTCATGGACCTTTATATAGCCGACCCCGGGCATGGACCCAAGGTCCAATGGCTGCCGGACCCCGGTTGGCTTGAATGGCGAGATGAAGCCCGAACAGAAAATCGTGGCGATCGGGGCGGCCAGCGGCATTTTGACCATGGCGGTGCTGGTGTGGCTGCTGACCCGGTGGCTGCCCGCGCCCGCCGGCATCGACTCGATGGCGGACCGGTTGGCCTACGCGCTGCGCATCAACCTGGTCGCCATCGTGCCCTTCTTCATCATGCTCATCGCCATCGGCAACTCCCGGTTTCTCAGCGACGCCATCGACCCGACGCGCCAGGCCGAGACCCCGGCCCAGCAGATCGATGGACGCGTCGCGGACAACACCCTGCAACAGAATTTCGTGTTCGCGGTGGCCTCGCTCGCACTGTCGAGCGTGATCGCCACGCCCTATCTACAAGTGCTGTGGGCCTGCGCCATCGTGTTCATGATCGCGCGGCTGGTGTTCTGGTTCGGGTACCGCAGGCACCCGCTGCTGCGTGCGCCCGGCATGTCGGCCACGGCGTACCTGAACCTCGGCATGATCCTGTACGTGCTCTACGAGATCTTTGTTACGTCGTCGTAATCGGTTGCAACGGGCGCGCGCTGCGCTGCACTGCGCGCGAGCTAACTAAAATCGTTGGACCTAGGTCCCATGGAAGGGAACTTCGATTGGACGCCTACTGCCCGCACGCAAGGCCGTGTTTATGTGGAGAAAAAGCCGCGCCCCGCAGGTTCTGCCGACGCGCGGCGAAGTCCAGCCCGCGTGCCGCGGGACGGCCGGTCGGATGGCCGCCGCATCGGGCCTGGGCAGTGGAGCGCGAGGGCTCCAGAGCAACAGGGGCGGAGCTGTACATGGCAATCGAAAATCTTGGATTGACGCGCCTGCCTAGCAAACAACAATTCGCGGGCGCGGAAGTCGACGATGAACTTGCCCCGCCGCGTGACGGCGTGTTCGCGCGCCTCGGCCAGCGCCCCAGCCCGCTTCCCGAATCCCTGGTGCATGGCGTGCGTGCGCATCTCGATCACCTGTTGCGCAGCCAGCATTTCGACGGCTCGGCGCGTTCGCGCGAGTTCCTGCGTACGTGGTCGAAGAGGTGCTCGCCGGCCGCGCGGCATACCTCAAGCAGGCGGCCATTGCCGTCGAGGTGTTCGGTCGCAAGCCCGACTTCGATGCCGTCATCGATCCGATCGTGCGCGTCCAGGCCGGGCGCCTGCGCCGCTCGCTGGAGCGCTACTACCTGCTCTCGGGCGAGAACAACTCGATTCGCATCCAGCTTCCCAAGGGGAGTTATGCGCCGCTCTTCCTGGAGACAGCCGAGATGCCTGCACCCCGCATCGCCAGGGGCGAAACCCCGGATGCCTGGCCGACGGTGGTCGTGCACCCGTTCATTCCGGACGCGGCGCGCGACGAGGCGTCCTGCGTCCAGCTGCGCGAGGAATTGACCGCCGAGCTGTGCCGCTACGGCATCGTGCACGTCACCCGGCCCGGGGATGCCAGCTATTGCGACCCGCCGCGGGCGATGAGCGCGCGCTTCGAACTGCACGGTGTGGCACGCGACCTGGGCGGTGAGGCGCAGTTCGCGGCACGCCTGGTGGACCGACTGAACGGCCAGCAGATCTGGGCCGACGAATTCCGCACCTCGGACCGGCCCGAGCGCTGGTCGGGAAGTACCACCGACATCGGGCGTGTCATCGCGGCGCGTATCGGCGCCGAACACGGAGTCATCACCCGCCTGCTCGCGGGCGAACACGGGGCGCGCGGATTCACCGGCGACAGCTTCGCGCCATCGCACGCTTTCAGCACTTCATGTTTTCGCGCCAGATCGGCGCTTTCGTGCCGGCGGTCGAAGCGCTGCAGGCCCTGACGCACAGCGCACCGGAGATCGAGCTCGCCTGGACCTCGCTGGCGCGCCTCTATCTCATGAATCATTCGTTCGAGTTGTCGAACATGTTCACGCCGCTGGAGATGGTCATCGGCTGCGCCAACCAGAGCGTGTTGCTCGAACCGGCCAGCGCGCGCACGCGCTGCCTGATGGCCACGGCCCTGCTGATCAAGGGCGAACTCGGTCGCCGCGCGCCGCGAGCTCGAACTCGCCCTGCGCCACAACAGCGAGTCGCTCGCCTACCGGGAAACCATCGGCTGGCTGCTGGCGCTGACCGGTGACTGGGACCAGGGCGATCGCGCTCATGCGTGCAGCCATGGAACGCAATCCGTATTGCCAGCCCTGCGTGAGTCACGGCCTGTGGGCGGACGCGATGCGCCGTGGCGATTTCGCGGCGGCCTATGCGGCCGCGCTGGAATATCGCGAGCCGAGCTTCTTCTGGCGCGAACTGATGATCACCTCCTGCCTCGGCCATCTCGGCAGGCTCGATGAAGCGCGCGCCAGCGCCGCCGAGCTGCTGCGCGCCAAGCCGCAGTTCGCATACCGCGGCCGCCGGCTGATCGCGCACTACATCAAGTCGGACGAATTGCGCGCCACGATCGTCGACGGACTGCGCGAGGCGGGCGTCGAAGTCGTCTAGCGCTATGCCCGCGCTTCGGTGCCCACGCCGCCGGGTACGCGCGTATGACACCGTAACTTACCCATCGCCACTTCCCCGCGCCCGCGGGTCTCAAGAATCATCGGCCTGAATCAGCGTCGCGTTGCCGCGCGTTCCGCAAGGAGCGGCGTCGGCAAACAGCAGGAGGAGCGGCGCCTTTTGCTTTCTAAACAGGAGTGTTTTCATGAAAAGTCGATACATCGTCACGTTGGCCGCAGTGTGCAGTGCCTGGTCGCTGGCTGCATATGCGGACCGCGACACCGGCTGGGAATTCGGCGGCGAGCTGATTTACCAGGATTCCCAGGACATTTCGGGCGATAACGGATCAACCGCGGCAATCGACAGCGACGTCGGTCTTGCCCTCACATTCGCGTACCGCGTCAGTGAGCGCCTGGAAGTGAATTTCGGCCTCGACTGGAACACCGTCGATTACACGGCAAGCCTCGCTCTCCGCGGATCTGCCGAACGTCAGCGCCAGTGTCGATGGCGAACTGGAATCCTTCACCCCGCGCGTGGGCGTGAACTTCAATTTCCTCGAGGGGCCGATCACACCGTATGTGAACGCCACCATCGGCTACACGTTCATCGACACCAACATCCCGGATGGTCCGCCGCAAACCGGCTGCTGGTGGGATCCCTGGTACGGCCAGATCTGCGGTACCTGGCAGAGCACGCGCAGCCTCGAAGAATTCGTTTACGGCGCGGGACTCGGCGTGCGCTGGGACACCTCGGACACGCTGTCGGTGCGCCTCGAGTACCACAAGCGCTGGATCGACGCGAGCGATGCCGGCTCGCCGGACTTCGATCAGATCAAGCTGGGCCTGACCTTCATGTATTGATTGGCGATGTACGCGCGACTGCCGCATCCGTGCGGCAGCCGCACTCTGGGGAGCGTAAATGCAAGACCAACCATTGCGTCGCAACGCGGCGCGCCGACCTCGCCTGCCATGGACGGCCGCAGCTACCCTGATCGCTATGGCGATGGCGCCGTCCGCACACGCCTCGCTGTTCTCCGGCGAGACGCTGGATGCGGTAGCCAACGGAGCGGCCTGGGTGGTGCTGTTCATCGCGCCGCTCGCCGCCATCGGGATATTCCTGATCATCCACATCCTTCCGGAAAAGATCGCCGAGAAGAAGCAGCATCCCGCAGCTCGATGCGATCAAGACCCTGTGTCTGCTGTCGCTGGTGTTCGGCGGCATGTTGTGGCCGCTGGCCTGGTTGTGGGCCTACACCAAGCCGGTCATGCACAAGGTGGCCTACGGAACGGACAAGGCGGAACCTCACGGCGAGGAAGGTAGCGCCCTGCATCCGATCAAAGACGCGAGCAAGGAGTCCTGAGCCATGGAACTCATACTCCTTGGTATCTACTCGTACATCATCTGGCTGATTTTCTTCAAGTTCAAATGGCTGCCGTGGAACTTCGTCAGCCAGGTAATCGTGGTCACGATTCCCATCGTCGGCCTCACGCTGCTGATCCTGATACTCAACATCGTCGCGCCCTCTTCCGCCGACGTGCGCGTGATCAATTACGTCGTGGCCATCAATGCGCGCGTGCAGGGCATGGTGATCGAGGTCCCGATCGAGCCGAATCGGCCGCTCAAGCGCGGCCAGATACTGTTCAAGCTCGACCCCCGTCCCATGGAGATCGAGATTCAGGGTCTCCGGGCGAAGCTCGAGGCCCTGCAGGCGCAGCTGCTGACCGCCGGTGCCAAGTTCGGAAGGTTACGGCGAACAGGTGCGCAACGCGCGTGGCAGCCGCCAGGCGATCACCGCGCAGCTGCGACTCGCGCAGGAACGCGAAGCACAGACCCGCGAGCTGGCCGCCACCGGTGCGGGAAGCCAGTACGACTATCAGGCGGCACAGAGCAACCGGGCGAACCTGCAGGCGCAACTGGACGCGGCAGTCGCCACCGAGCGGCAAGCCGAGGCCAAGGTAGGCGCGAAGACTGCCAAGGGCGACCAGGACGTGATCGCCGACGTGAAGGCGCAGATCGAGGTTGCCGAATCGCAACTCGCCGATGCCGAGTGGCGCCTCGAGCAGACGGTCTATCGCGCACCGACCAATGGCACCGTGGTCGCACTATCACTGCGTCCCGGCGCGATGGCGGTTCCACTGCCGATTACGCCTGCCATGACCTTCGTCGAAGACGAGCAATGGATCATGGCCATCTTCAAGCAGAACGAAGTGCGCAAGATCAAGCCCGGCCAGGAAGCCGAGATCGCGCTCAAGATGTATCCGGGCCGCATCATCAAGTGCAAGGTGGACTCGATCATCTGGGCCACGGCCCAGGGCCAGCTGCCCATCGGCACCATGAATACCGGTGGCGGTGTGGCGCCAGTGCCTCCCAACAGCCTCGCGGTGCGGCTGCTGCCGGACAAGAAGGACATCGACCTGTTCATGGCTTCGGGCGCCGCGGGCGCCGGCGCGGTGTACACCGACAGCGGTGAAGCCATCCACATCCTGCGCAAGATCCTCATCCGCGTCAGCGCCAAGCTCGACTGGCTGATCCTGAAGTTGCACTGATCATGGCGCCGCAAGTCACGCAGCGAGGTCGATTGATTTCGCGACTCGCGATCGCCGCCTGCGTAGCCGTGATCACGGCCGGCTGCGTCGCCGATCCCCCGGCACCCGAGGAAATTCGCAAGCAGGCGCTCGGTAACCTGCCGCTGGATCATCCGTGGAAGGCGGGCGTGCCGGCCGAAGGCACGGTGCAGGACAACTGGCTCGCGAGCTTCGGCGACAGCACGCTCGATGCGCTGGTGCGCGAAGCGCTGGTCGCGAATCCCGATCTGCGCGTGGCGGGCGCACGCATGCGCCAGGCCGGCGAACTACTCGTGCAGGCGCGCGCACCCCTGTTTCCCTGGGTGGGTGTTGCCGGCACCGGCGGTGTGAAGGAATCCGGCGGCGGCGCCGATCCGAGTTCGGCGCTGCAGGGCATCGTGGCGGCGGCCTCCTGGGAACTCGATTTGTGGGGCCGCGTGCGCTACGGACGCAACGCCGCGGCCGAAGAAAACGTCTCGGCGCAGGCCGACTACGAATTCGCGCGCCAGTCCATTGCCGCGGGTGTCGCCCGCGCGTGGTTCACCGCGATCCAGATGTCGGAGCAGGCCAGGCTCACCGCTCAGATGGTCGCATCTTCGAAGCAGCTCGCGAGCCTCGCCGCGGATCGCGAACGGGTCGGTGCGGGCAGCGTCGTGGACACGGCCAACGCCCGCGCCGATGCGTACATGCTCGAGGACTCGCTGGCCCAGACCGAATACGCGCGCGACCAGGCACTGCGTGCGCTCGAACTGCTGCTGGGACGTTACCCCGGGGCGGAAATCGCCACGCGCACCGATTTCGTCGCGATGCCGCCTGCCCCTCCGGTGGGTGTGCCGCTCGCCATGCTGGAACGCCGGCCCGATGTCATCGCCGCCGAACGCCGCGTGGCCGCGGCCTTCAATCGAATCGGCCAGGCCAAGGCAGCCATGCTGCCGCAGATCACGCTCAGCCTGAACTTCGGCGCCTTCGAGAGTGACATCCTCGAGCTGAAGGAAGACTTCGAAAATCCGTCGGGCGGCGCCGGCGCCCGGCTGCTCGCGCCTATCTACCAGGGCGGCGCATTGCGCGCCAATGTCAGGGTCCGCAACCTGCAGCAGGAGGAAGCGCTGGCCGCCTATGCCGGCACCGCCCTGCGTGCACTCAGCGACGTCGAGAATGCGCTGGCCGCGAGCCGCTCACTGGCGGCCCGTTCACGTGCCCTCGGCGCAGCCTATGGCGAACAGCAGCGCGCCCTCGAGCTCACCGAAACCTCGGTGCGCGTGGGAAGCGCCGACCGCCGCTCGCTCGAACAACAACGCATGGCCGCGGCCAATTCGCGCATCGCGATGCTCGGCGGTGCAGGCCGAGGAACTCGCGCAACGCGTCAACCTGCACCTGGCCCTGGGCGGCAGTTTCGAGACTCCGCCGCAGCCGCCTCCGCCGCCGCCGCAGTAACGTCATGGCGGTGCGACAATCTTACGAGATTCCGCGTGCCGCGCTGCGACGGCTGTTCCTGCAGCGATGCTGCTACCTGTTCCTGTTGTTGTTAGCCCTCATCACCGTGTCGCCCTTCATGGAGGGCGTACGGGGCACTTACATCCTGGCGGGCCTCAATGCCTTCATCGTGCTCTCGGCGGCCGCCGCGGTGGGGCGCACCGCGTTGTCATTTCTCGCCGTGTTGTGCCTGGTGGCCGCCGCCGTGGGGCTGCGCTACATGTCGCAGGAGGAAGGACAGGCCACGTTGTACAACTGGGCGCTGCTGCTGCACATATTCGTATACGTGAGTGTCATCGCATTGCTGCTGCGCTACGTGTTCGGTCCCGAGGTCATGGATGCCGATCGCCTGTGGGGCGCCGCCGCCGTCTATCTCATGGTCGGCATCCTGTGGTGCTTCATCTACGGGCTGACGATGATCGCCGGCGATGCCGCCTTCCTGGTGCGTGGCGATCCGCGCCGCCTCGAACTGATCGACCTGCTCTATTTCAGTTTCTCGACGCTGACCACCATCGGCTTCGGCGACATCGTCCCTGCCACCCGTGCCGGGCAAGTGGCCGCGATCATCGAAGGTATTTTCGGCACATTGTTCCTCGCCATCCTGATCGCCAAGCTGGTGGGCGTCTATCCACCGCCGGTGCGCGAAACGGCACCGGAAACACCGGCGCCCAAGGAGTGATCTTGTGAAAGCCAACGGCGACATCACACGAACCGTATTGCAGGTGTTGTTCATCTTCGTGCTGCTCGCGGGCAGCCTGTGGACGATGTTGCCGTTTCTCGGTGGCCTGATCTGGGCCGCCACGGTGGTCATTGCCACCTGGCCGCTGCTGCTGCAGCGTGCGCGCGAAGACCGGCAAGCGTCCTGGCTTGCCGTGGTGTTCATGACCGGCGTGGTCCTGCTGGCCCTGATCCTGCCATTCGCCATGGCCGTCAGCACCCTGCTGGATGTGTTGCACCGGGGCCCGGAATTTCTCGGAGAATATTTCACCCAGGGCCTCGGTCCGCCGCCCGATTGGCTCAGCGAGATTCCGGCCGTGGGCAACAAGCTGGTGGCGAAATGGAATGAGATCGCGGCCGGCGGCCGCGACGGACTGGTCGAAGCTGCGCCGCCCTACGTGGGAGCGGCGGCGCAATGGGCGGTCGCCATAACCGGCGGCATCGGCATGACGATGGTCAACATCCTGCTCATCGTGCTGCTGGTGGCCATCCTGTATTCGCAGGGTGAAATTGCCGCGCGCGGCGTGCTCGCCTTTGGTTTCCGGCTGGGCGGTGAACGCGGCATGGAGGTCATGCAACTCGCCGCGCAGGCGGTACGCAGCGTGGCGCTGGGCGTGGTGGTCACCGCGCTGGTGCAATCGGTGCTCACCGGCATCGCGCTGTGGATCTGCGGTATTCCGAGTGCCGGGGTATTCGCCGCACTGGTATTCATGCTGGGCATCGCACAGCTCGGGCCGTTGCCCATCATGATTCCGGCCATCGCCTGGCTGTACTGGACGAATGAAGCCGGTCTGGGGAACGGTGCTGCTGATTCTCGCGATTCCGATCGGCATGCTCGACAACATGCTTGCGCCCGATCCTGATCCGTCGCGGCGTCCAACTTCCGATGCTGCTCATCATCGCGGGCGTCATCGGCGGATTGATCAGCTTCGGGGTCATGGGCCTGTTCGTCGGGCCGGTCATCCTGGCCGCCACGTACACGCTGGCCAAGTCGTGGGTTGCTGAAGGACCGCAGCCTGGCGATGCGAACGCGGGTGGCGCATGAAGCCTTCCATCAACTGGCTGCTGGTTTTCATCCCCATCACGCTCGTGCTGGAACACGCCGGCAGTGTGTCGCCGCCGATGATTTTCTTCAGCGCGGCGCTGTCCATCATTCCCATCGCCGCGCTCATCGTGCGGGCGACCGGACAGCTCGCCACCTACACGGGTGATGCGGTCGGCGGCCTGCTGAATGCCACGTTTGGCAATGCGCCCGAGCTCATCATCGCAATGGTGGCGCTCAAGGCCGGCGAGATGGAAATGGTGCGCGCCTCCATCATCGGAGCGGTGCTCGCCAACACCCTGTTGGCTCTCGGCATCGCCTTCCTGATCGGCGGCATTCGCCACAAGAACCAGGTCTACAACAAGGACGCCTCGCGCACCTACAGCACCATGATGCTGCTCGCGGCCATGAGCCTCGCAGTGCCCAGCGCCTTCAGCCGTTACTTCGCGCCGGACGAGACCATCCGCTCGGAGGCCTTGCTGAACGTCTGGATCGCTGCCGCCCTGCTGGGACTCTATGTCCTCTATCTGTTCTATTCCCTCAAGACTCATCCCGGCTCGTTTGCCAGCGCCGGTGGTCAGGAGGGACACGGTCACCATCACGAGGGCGAGCGCTGGAGCCTGCCGCGCGCGCTCGCGAGTCTCGTCGTGGCTTCGCTGCTCGCTGCGTGGATGAGCGAAGTCCTGGTGGGCGCGGCTGACGGCACCGGCAAGGCGCTCGGCATGTCCTCGGTGTTCATCGGCATCGTGTTCCTCGCGGTGGTCGGCGGTGCTGCCGAGAGCGGCTCCGCCATCGCCATGGGCGCCAAGAACAAGCCCGACCTGTCCATTGGTATCGCGATGGGCAGCTCGATACAGATCGCCCTGTTCATCGCTCCGGTGCTGGTGTTCGCCAGTTACTTCATCGCGCCGGTGCCGCTGGAACTGTCCTTCGGCCGGGCCGAAGTGGGCTCGCTGTTCATCGCGGTGATCGTCGGCGCATTGGTGTGCAGCGAAGGGCAATGCCAACTGGTTCAAGGGCGTGCAACTGATCCTCGTCTACCTGATCTTCGCGCTGATGTTCTATTTCATGCCGGGAGTCAACTGATGAGTGCCACAGTGAACGAGGGATCCGACACTGCGCTCGATCCCGTCTACCGCGCTTCCGAAGTCATCTTCGGACTGCTCATGGCCATGAGCTTCATCGGATCGATCAGCGTGGCCACCGACGGGCGCGAAGAAGTGCGCACGCTGCTGATCGCCGCGCTGGGCTGCAACCTTGCCTGGGGCCTGGTCGATGCCGTCATGCACCTGGTAGCCACCAAGACGCAGAAACGTCGCAACTACGTGATGCTCGAAAAGCTGAGCACAGGCAAGGACGCCGCCGAGGGACGTGCGCTGCTCGCCGACGAAATGCCGGCGCCGCTGGCAGCAAGCATTGGCGAGGATGGTCTCGAACAACTGCGGCAGAAACTCGCGGGCCAGTCGATGCCCACCTCGCGGCCACGGCTCACCGGGCGCGATTACGGCGACGCCATCATGGTGTTCTTCCTGGTGGTGCTCTCGACCTTTCCACTGGTGGTGCCCTTCATGCTCACCGATGACACGGCGCGCGCGCTGCTGTGGTCGCGACTGGTCGCCGTTGGCATGTTGTTCATCGCGGGCGCCACGCTGGCACGTTACTCGGGCGGCAATCCATGGCTGAACGGCATCGTCATGGCGACCCTCGGCGCGTTGCTGATGGCGGCAATCATGGCGCTCGGCGGGTAGACAGGCGCAGCGAGGCGGGTATGACACCGTACGTAACCTTCGGCCACTTCCGCGTGTCAGCAGGCACGGGAATGATCGTTGGAATCGCAAGGACCTAGCGATGCCGCACTCGAAAGAAAACGACGCCACACAGGACGAAGGCAGAGTCCGGGCGGAGGCTTGCATGAAACTTTTGCTGGAACGATTTCCACACGTCCAGGCGCTCGCACTGAAACGCTGCGAGAAGCAGGATTCCTTTCGCGAGCTATGCGAAGAGTACTGGGCCTGCAGCCAGGTGCTGGAACGCCTAGAGCGGCCCGATGCCGAAGAAAGCCTGCGCAGCGAGTACGGTGCACTGCGACTGCGACTCGAAGGCGAGTTGCTGCGTTACATCGCTGAGCAAAGCTCACGCGCCGGCAAACCCCAGTACTGATTCACGGAGGAACGCACCATGCAAATCGCCGCCAAACGCCCGCTGCGCCAGGCCCTGATCGTCGACAGCGGGCTCACCGCGAACGCGGGTGCTGCGACACGCAGCGTGCGTGCATTGGCCAGCGAGCTGCGCAGCCGTGGCATCGAGGTCATCGAAGCGCATTCCTGCGAAGACGGCACGGCGACGGCCACGTCGGATGCGAGCATCGACTGCATCCTGATCAACTGGACCCAGGGAGCGAACGACAAGCAGGTGCATGCCGAGGCCACCGAACTCATGCGCGCGGTGCGCAAGCGCAACACGAAGCTGCCGATTTTCCTCATGGCCAGTCGCAAGATGGCCGGCACGGTGAGCGTGGAAGTTGCGCAGCTCTCGGATGAATTCATCTGGATCCTGGAGGACACCGCCAGCTTCGTCGCGGGCCGTGTCGAAACGGCGATAGATCGCTATCTCGAGCAACTTCTGCCGCCGTATGCCAAGGCACTGGCGAGCTACAACCGCGAGCGCGAGTATTCCTGGGCCGCACCCGGCCACCAGGGTGGTGTCGCCTTCCTCAAGTCGCCCGTGGGCCGGTTGTTCTTCGATTTCTACGGCGAGAACCTGTTCCGCACCGACATGGGCATCGAGCGCGGCGCGCTCGGCTCCTTGTTAGGCCACAGCGGGCCGGTGGGTGAAAGCGAACGTTACGCGGCGCGCGTATTCGGCGCGCATCGTCGTTATACGGTTTTGAACGGCACCTCGGCGTCGAACCGAACCATCATGACGGCCTGCGTCGGTGACGGCGAAATCGCGCTGTGCGACCGCAACTGCCACAAGTCCATCGAGCAGGGCCTGGCGCTCACCGGCGGCATCCCGGTGTTCATCACGCCGACGCGCAATCGCTACGGCATCATCGGCCCGGCGGCACCCGCCTCGCTCGAGCCGGCAGCCATCAACGCCTCGATCGCCGCCAATCCACTGACGAAGAACGCCACGAGCAAGAAGCCCGTGTACGCAGTACTCACCAATTGCACCTACGACGGCATGTGTTACGACTCGGCCGAGGTCGAAGCGCGGCTGGGGAAGAGCAGCGACCGCGTGCACCTCGACGAAGCCTGGTACGGCTACGCGCGCTTCAACCCGCTGTACCAGAATCGATTCGCGATGCGCGACGATCCCGGCAAATATCCCAAGGATGGCCCGACGGTATTCGCGACGCATTCCACGCACAAACTACTGGCGGCGCTGTCGCAGACCTCCTGGATTCACATCCGCGACGGCAAGGGAGCCATCGACCACGGCCGTTTCAACGAAGCCTATTGCACGCAGGCATCGACCTCGCCTCTCTACCTGCTGATCGCCTCCAACGACGTCGCGGCCGCCATGATGGACGGCCCCGGTGGCCACGCACTCACGCAGGAGACCATCGACGAGGCTGTCGCATGTCGCCTCGCGACGGCGCGCGTGCACCAGGAATTCGCGGCGAAGAAGGACTGGTTCTTCGCGCCATGGAACGCACCCGAGATCAAGGATGCGAAGAGCGGCAAGAAGGTCCCCTTCCACGAGGCCTCGGCCGAACAGCTCGCCACCGATCCGGAATGCTGGGTGCTGCACCCGGGCGAGAAGTGGCATGGCTTCGACGGCATTCCCGACGGCTGGTGCATGCTCGATCCGATCAAGTTCGGCATCGTGTGTCCCGGCATGCAGGATGACGGCAAGCTCGCCGAACACGGCATCCCGGCCGACATCGTCACGGCATACATCGGCCGGCACGGCATCGTGCCCTCGCGCACCACGGATCACATGGTGCTGTTCCTGTTCTCGGTGGGCATCACCAAGGGCAAGTGGGGCACGCTGCTGAACACCCTGCTCGACTTCAAGGCCGACTACGACCGCAACGCTCCGCTGGTAGAAGTGTCTGCCTGGCATCGTCGCCGCCGGCGGCGAGCGATATGCCGGCATGGGCCTCAAGGATCTCGGCGACCAGATGTGGCAGCACCTGCGCACCAGCCAGCAGGGTCACTGGCAGGCGCAGGCCTACGCCACGCTGCCCAAGCCCGAGATGGTGCCGCGGCGCGCATTCCAGAAACTCATGGCCGGCGACGCGGAAAAGGTCCCGCTCGCCAAGCTCGCAAATCGCGTCGTGGGCGTGGGCGTCATCCCCTATCCACCCGGAATTCCCATCGTCATGCCCGGTGAAAACATCGGCGCGGCAGATGGGCCGTGGATCACCTATCTGAAGACCCTGCAGGAGTGGGGCCACAAGTTCCCGGGCTTCGCCAAGGAAGTCGAAGGCACCGAAGAAAAAGACGGCACCTTCTACGTGTACTGCCTCAAGTAGAGGAGCGCGACCATGCAACCCTACGTCGCCAGCACGCCGAAGATTCCGATTCCCTTCTGTCGGCTGCTGAAAATCGTGGCACTGGTGGACGAGGGCAATCGCGAGGTGCGGAAGCTGCTCGACCTGCTCGAGGCGGAACGCTACGAGGTCGAAGTCAGCATCAACTACGGTCGCGATCCCGCCGAGGATGCGGACGTCGGCGCCTACATCTTCGACGTCGACGGTCCCCAGCGAGAGAAGGCGCGCGAACTCGGACTCGCCGTGCGGCGGCTCGGTTTCCGCACGCCCATCTGGGCGCTGGCCGACTCGCGCAAGATCTCGGACGTGGCTCGCCTCGGGCATCATCGGCGAGGTCGACGGGTTCATCTATCTCGGACAGCAGTCGCCGGCGTACTACGCCAAGCAGATCGTCGCCGGCCTGGTCGACTATGGCACGAGCCTGCTGCCGCCATTCTTCGGCGGCATGATGGCCTACGACGCTGCAGCAAACGTTGCATTCGCCTGCCCCGGCCACCAGGGTGGCCAGTTTTATCGCAAGTCTCCCGCCGGGCAGCTGTTCTACAAGTTTTTCGGCGAGCAGATCTTCCGCAACGATCTGTGCAATGCCGACGTCGAGCTCGGTGACCTGCTGATCCACGTTGGCGCCGCGGTCGAAGCACAACGCAACGCGGCGCGCATCTTCGGTGCCGACCGAACCTATTTCGTGCTCAACGGCACCTCGACTTCCAACAAGGTAGTCATCGGCGCCACGCTGCATCGTGACGACCTGGTGCTGTTCGACCGCAACAATCACAAGTCGATGCACCAGGGTGCGCTGGTGCAGGCCGGCGCCACCCCGATATTCCTGCCCACCGCGCGCAACTCCTTCGGCATGATCGGCGCGGTCGACTGGGACGCCTGGGATGAAAAGTCGCTGCGCGAGCGCATCCGCAATCATCCGCGCGTCAAGGACAAGAAGCGCGCCGATGCCGAGCGCCCGTTCCGCCTGGCCTGCATCCAGCTCGCCACCTACGACGGCACGGTCTACAACGTGCGCAAGGTCATGGAGAAGATCGGCCACCTGTGTGACTACATACTGTGGGACGAAGCCTGGATCGGTTACAACGCCTTTCATCCGCTGTTCGCGGATCACAGTCCGATGCGCATCGAGAAGCTGGGGCCCGAAATGCCGGGCCTGTTCTCCACTCAGTCGGTGCACAAGCAGCTGGCGGGTTTCTCCCAGGCTTCCCAGATCCACAAGCGCGACGAACACATCAAGGGCCAGAAACGTTTTATCGAGCACAAGCGCTTCAATGAATCGTTCCTGATCACTGCCTCGACCTCGCCGTTCTATCCATTGTTCGCCTCGCTCGACGTCAACGCCAAGGTGCACGAAGGCAAGGCCGGCGAGATGCTGTGGGACAGATGCATCGAACTCGGCATCGAAGCGCGCAAGAAGCTGCGCGAGTTCGGCCAGCGCTACCAGAAGATCGGGCGCGACGCGCAGGAGAAATGGTTCTTCGATCCCTTCGTGCCGGACGTGGTCACCATCAAGGGCTCGAAGTTCACCAAGGACGCCACCAACGTTCCCTGGGAGAGCCTGCCCACCGACGTGCTCAAACGCGAACAGCAATGCTGGGTGTTCGACCCGAAGAACCCGTGGCACGGCTACTCGGGTTACGCCGATGGCTACGCCATGGTCGATCCGAACAAGCTCATGCTGCTGACGCCGGGCATCGACCGCAAAACCGGCGAGTACCTCGACTTCGGCGTGCCGGCCACGGTGCTGGCCAACTACCTGCGCGAGCAGCGCATCGTGCCGGAGAAGTGCGATCTCAACAGCATCCTGTTCCTCATGACGCCGGCCGAGGACGAGAGCAAGTTGAATGCTCTCCTCGCCAAACTCGTGAAGTTCAAGTCCCTGTGGGACAACGATGCACCGCTGAGCGCGGTCCTGCCCACGATCGCCCGGCAGAACGCGGCGCGATATGAGAACTATTCAATTCGCAAGGTCTGCAATGAAATGCACGCCTTTTACCGCGAGGCCAACATCAAGCAGCTGCAGAAAGGCTGCTTCCGCGCGGAGAGCTTCCCCGAACTCGCCATGTCCTCCAAGGACGCCTACGAGAAGCTGGTGGCCAACGAGGTTGATTACGTTCCGATGACACAGGTCCAAGGTCGTATTGCGGCAACGCTCGCACTCATCTATCCACCGGGTATAGGGGTCATCGTTCCGGGTGAGCGCTGGGACGCGCGCGCCAAACCCATGCTGGATTACTTCAACACATTCGAAGAATCGTTCAATCGCTTCCCTGGTTTCAGTTATGAGGTCCAGGGCGTCTATCAGGAAATCGTCGACGGTCGCATCAAGTTCCATACCTACGTAGTCAGGGAGTAGGAGTCAGCTATGTCACAACCAAAAAAGAAGATGAATCTCGTCCAGCTCACGTTCATCGTTGCGGTGAACATGATGGGCTCGGGAATCATCATGTTGCCCACCAACATGGCCAAGGTGGGAGCGATCTCGCTGCTGTCCTGGATAGTCACGGCGCTGGGCTCGATGGCCCTCGCCTACGGCTTTGCGCAGGCCGGCATCTTCAACCAGCGGCCCGGCGGCCTCGCAGCCTATGCCGAAGACGGTTACGGCAAGGACGGCTATTTCCAGGCCTTCTTCCTGTACTTCCTGTCGCTGGCCATCGGCAACGTCGCCATCGCCATCTCGGCGGTAGGATACATGGCGACATTCTTCCCCGGAATGTCGGCGACACCGATCGCCACCTGCATGAGCGTGATCGCGCTTCTGTGGCTAACAACGGTAGCCAATTTCGGCGGCCCCGGCGTCACGGGCAAAGATAGGCTCCATCACGGTCTGGGGAGTCATCATCCCGGTGGGCGCGCTGTCGTTCATCGGCTGGTTCTGGTTCAGCTCGGACACCTTTGCCGCAGCCTGGAATCCGCAGGGCATGTCGCTGGGTGAAGGCATGGGCTCGAGCATCGCGCTGACACTCTGGGCCTTCCTCGGCATGGAATCGGCGGCACAGAACTCCGACGCCGTCGAGAACCCGAAACGTGACGTACCCCTCGCCTGCCTGTTCGGCACGCTGGGCGCCGCGGTCATCTACGTGCTGTCCACCACCGTGATCCAGGGCATCGTGCCCAACGAGGAACTGGCCAACTCCACCGGACCGTTCGGTCTCGCGTTCGCCAAGATGTTCAACCCCACCGTGGGTTCCATCATCATGGTGCTGGCGATCCTTGCGTGTCTCGGCTCGCTGCTCGGCTGGCAGTTCACGCTGTCCTCGACCGCGAAGTCCGCCGCCGAAGGCAACATGTTCCCCAAGGCCTTCGCCAAGGTGAACAGCATGGGGGCGCCCATCGCCGGGATGATCATCCTCGGCGTCGTGCAGACCGCGCTGGCGCTCTCGACCATCTCGCCAACGCTGTCCGAACAATTCGGCGCGCTGGTGAATCTCGCCGTGGTCACGAACGTGATCCCGTACATCCTGGCGCTGTCCGCACTGCCGGTGATGATGAAGGCCAACAACGTCGCGAGTAACGTGTACACGCGCAACATGGTCATCGGCGTGATCGCCATGCTCTACAGCGTCTACGCGCTGTATGCCTCGGGCGGCGACGCAGTGATGGGCGGCATGCTCGTCATGGGCGTCACCTACATCATCTGGGGCTTCATCTCGAATCGCTTCAAGGGCGCGGCGAACACGCCGAGCGCCCTCTGAACCCGAACGCACCAAGGAGCAAACACATGTCAAACAAACAACATCCTCGGTTCGCGGCCCTTTCCCACAAGTGGGGCGCAGCGCTCACCGTCCTGGCCCTGGGCGCAATGGCGCCCGCCACGTCCTTCGCCGGAGCCGCACTGGACAAGATCCGCGACAGCGGCCGCGTGCGCTTCGCCTATCTTCCGCAGGCCAAGCCGTTCACGTCGGCGAGCGCGTCGGGTTCCGTCGAGGGATACGGCGCAGCGCTCTGCGAACGGATCGCGGCGGGCCTGAAGACGCAGCTCGGTCTTTCGCAACTCGCGGTCGAATGGGTGCCAGTCACCATCGACACGGCGGCGAATGCCGTGGCGGCTGGCCAGGCGGACGTGCTCTGCACGCCATCGAACGCCACCCTCGCGCGACGCAAGACGCTGTCGTTCTCGATCCCGACGTTTGCGGGTGGCATTCGCGCCGTGGTGCGCAATGACGTCACACCGCAGGTTCGCGAAGCGCTCGAGCGCAATCCCAAGCAGCGACCGGTGTGGCGTGGCACACCCGCACAGGGAATGATCGAAGCCACGCGCTTTGCCACCGTCGCGGGTACCAGCTCCGAGCGCTGGCTCGCCGGCGCGATCGCGAAGTTCAAGCTGAACACCGCGACCGTATCCGTGCCCGATTACGCCAGCGGCATCAAGTTCCTGCAGCAGAACAAGGTCGACGTGTTCTTCGCCGAGCGCGACGTGGCGCTGGCCGCGATGGACGACAAGGCCAGCCAGGAACTCGAGGTACTGAACCGCCAGCTCACCCATGAGCCGTTGGCGCTTGCGTTGCCGCGCGGCGACGAAGACCTGCGGCTGCTGGTCGACACCGTGCTGAGCAAGACCTTCTCCGCTCCGGACTTCGCCGACCTGTATGGCAAGTACTTCGGCAAGCTCGACGACCAGAGCGGCACGTTCTACAGCTGGGTGACACCGGCACCCTGAAGCTTCGCACGGACGCAGCCAGGCCACGTATCGAGAACGGAGATCTCCCGATGATCACACGCAGCATCAAGCGCATTTCTCTCAGGGCCCTCATCGTCGACGATGAGCTGGGTACTCCGACGGCGGAGGGACGTGCCGCGCGCGCGCTGGTCACGGAAATGCAGGGCCGCAACATCGAAGTCATCGAGGCGCTGTCGGCCGAAGACGGCCGGGCGGTGATCACTTCGGACTCGGCGATCCATGCGTTGCTGATCGACTGGTCGCTGGGCGACGACAAGAACCACGCGCGCTCCCGCGAGCTGATCGAATACGTCCGCTCACGCAACGACAAGATTCCGATCTTCCTGCTGGCGGAGCGCGGCGAGGCCGCGGCCATCCCGGTCGACATCATGGGCAAGGTGGATGAGTTCATCTGGACGCTCGAGGACACGGCCGCTTTTGTCGGAGGCCGCGTGTCGGCTGCGATCCGCCGCTATCTCGAAGTCATGATGCCGCCGTTGGCCGCGGCCCTCATGAAGTTCACGCTGGATTTCGAATACTCCTGGCACACGCCCGGCCACCAGGGCGGCACGGCCTTCCTCAAGTCACCGGTGGGCCGCATCTTCTTCGACTACTTCGGCGAGAACGTGCTGCGCTCGGACCTGTCGATCAGCGTAGGTAGTTTGGGATCCCTGCTCGACCATTCCGGCCCGATGGGCGAACACGAGCGTTATTGCGCACGCGTGTTCGGCGCGCACCGCAGCTACTCGGTGACCAACGGCACCTCGATGTCGAACCGCGTGATCTTCATGGCCGCGGTGGCGCGCGACCAGATCGCGCTCTGCGACCGCAACTGCCACAAGTCCATCGAGCACAGCCTCGTCATGACCGGCGGCATTCCGCAGTACCTGGTGCCATTGCGCAACCGCTACGGAATCATCGGCCCCATTCCGCCCGACCGACTCTCCAAGGCCGCGATCGCCAATGGCATCAAGAAAAACCCGCTGGTGACTCGCGGCGTGAACACGCGCGCGGTGCACTCCATCGTCACCAACTCCACCTACGACGGACTGATCTACGACGCGCGACGCGTGCAGGAATTGCTCGATCCTTCCGTCGACCGCATCCACTTCGACGAGGCGTGGTACGCCTACGCGCGATTCAATCCCATCTACAAGGGCCGCCATGCCATGCACGGCGATCCCAAGGACCACAAGGGTCCCACGATATTTGCGACCCACTCCACGCACAAACTGCTCGCAGCGCTGTCGCAGGCCTCGCTGCTGCATATCCGCGATGGAAGAAGCGCGATTCCGCACTCGCGCTTCAACGAGTCGTACATGCTGCATGCGTCGACGTCACCGCTGTATCCCATCATCGTCTCCAACGACATCACCGCGGCCATGATGGACGGGCCCGGCGGACCCGCGCTCACCGGCGAATCCATCGCCGAGGCAGTGGCGTTCCGCCAGACCATGGGCCGCGTGCATCGCCAGTTCGCCTCGAAGAAGCAATGGTTTTTCAAGACCTGGAACGCGGAATTCATCAAGGGCAAAGGCGGCAAGAAGGTGCGTTTCGAGGAGGCCAGCCCGGACCAGCTCGCGACGGATCCGGAATGCTGGGTGCTGCATCCGAAAGAAAACTGGCACGGCTTCGGAGATCTCGAAGACGGCTACTGCATGCTCGACCCCATCAAGGTGTCCATCGTCACCCCGGGTATCGCGGACAAGGGCGGCCTCGAGAAGACTGGCATCCCCGCGACGCTGGTCACGGGCTACCTGCACCATCGCGGCGTCGAGGTGGAGAAGACCACCGACTTCACCGTTCTGGTGCTCTTCTCCATCGGCATCACCAAGGGCAAGTGGGGCACGCTGCTGAATGCCCTGCTGGATTTCAAGAAAGACTACGACGACAACGCGCCGCTCGAGCAGGTGCTGCCGCACCTGACGAACAGTCACGGCGCCACCTATGGCGGCATGGGCCTGCGCGATCTTGCCGACCAGATGTTCGAACAACTCAAGGTATCGAAACAGACGCAGAGCATGGCAGAGGCCTTCTCCACCCTTCCTGAGCCCAAGCTCTCGCCCAACAACGCTTATCAGTACCTGGTGCGCGACGAGATCGAGCACGTGCCGCTCGAGGAACTCGCCGACCGCGTGCTCGCCACCAGCGTGGTTCCGTACCCGCCCGGCATTCCGATGCTGATGCCCGGCGAAGCCACCGGAGCGGATGACGGCCCGTACCTCGGCTACCTGCGCGCGCTGCAGAACTGGGACAAGCGCTTCCCGGGATTCGGCCATGACACGCACGGCGTCGAAAACCGCGATGGAACGCATTTCATCCAGTGCCTGAAGCGAGGCTGGGAAAAGGCGTGAGTACAACCGGGCGCAAGATGTCTCTTGCGCAGGCCACGATGCTCGTGGCCGGAAACATGATCGGCACGGGAATTTTCCTGTTGCCGGTCAATCTCGCGCACGTCGGCAGCATCTCCATCTACGGCTGGCTGATCGCCACCGCCGGCGCGGCCTGTCTCGGGCTGGTGTTCGCGCGGCTCGGCCAGGTGAGCCCCCAGCAGGGCGGACCCTATGCCTACGCGCGCGATTTCCTCGGCCCCTACGCCGGTTTCCAGACCAATTACATCTACTGGTTCGGCAACTGGGTCGGAAACATCGCGATTGCGGTTGCCGCGGTGGGTTATCTCTCCGAACTGATTCCCGGCATCGATGCGCCGCCGGCCAGCACGGTGGTCACGGCGCTGATCATCTGGATCCTCACTTTCGCCAACATCCTCGGACCACGCGTGGTGGGCGCGCTGGAAGCCTGGACCATGGCGCTGGCGCTCATTCCCATCGTGGGCATCGCCCTGCTCGGCTGGTTCTGGTTCGAGTCCGCGACATTCCACGCGAGCTGGAATGTCAGCGGAGAATCCGACTGGACCGCCATCACGCGCGCGGGCTCCATGGTGCTCTGGGCCTACATGGGCATCGAGAGCGCCGCCGTCTCGGCAGGCGTCATCGAGAATCCGGCGCGCAACGTGCCACTCGCCACCATCATCGGACTGGTCATCGCCGCCGTGGTGTACATGCTGAGCTCGACGGTGATCATGGGCATCATGCCGGCCGCGCAACTGCAGGTCTCGCATGCGCCATTTGCGGAAGTGGCGCGCATCGCCCTGGGCGCGCCCGCGGCCATCGTCATCAGCATCTGCGCGGTGCTGAAATCCGTGGGTTCGCTCGGCGGCTGGATGCTGCTGGTCGGCCAGTCCGCCAAGGCCGCGGCAGATGACGGCATGTTCCCGAAGATCTTTGGCAACCTGAACAAACACGGCGTTCCGCAGCACGGCCTCATCATCGTCGCGGCACTGATGACACTGGTGCTGTTCGGCACCATGTCGCCCACCATCGCCGATCAATTCAATCGCGCGGTGGACCTGGCGGTGATCCTGATCATCGTGCCGTACATCTACTCCGCGATCGCGTTGCTCAACCTGCTCGCGATCCAGCACGTGTCCAGGAAGGTAACCAACATCTTCCGCGTGCTCGCGCTCTCTGCGGTGTTCTATTGCCTGTGGGCGGTGATCGGTGGCGATGAGCGCACCGTGGTCAACGCCTTCGTCGCCATGCTGCTGAGCGTGCCGCTCTACCTGTTCGTCACGCGCCGCACGCAACCGGCGATCCTGCGGCAGCCCGTGGTGGCGCCCCCTGCGCCGATGGAACAGCGCTCCAAGAGCTGAATGGAATTCAATCGAGGTTCACCATGAATGCTAACTACCTGAAAACCGCCATCACCCTGGCGCTGCTTGGATCGGCCGCCATGGCGCACGCCGAGGACGAGCCCAAGAAAAGCGCCATACCCGGCCTGCCGGAAGGCACGACGCTGGACCTCGAGTTCAGCGCCGGGTGGGGCTTCTTCGGCTTCAACAACTCGCTGTACGCCAATTCGCACGACGAAGTCACCCAGGACCTCTCGGACAACTGGATGGAGGGTTACGTCAAGGGCGGCTTCAGCCTGACCCACAAGTTGTCAGGCGGCAGCGAGATCTACGGCGCGATCACCGGCGTGGGCGAGCGCACCTACAACGCCCCGCCCCCGATCGTCGGCGGCGAGGCATCGTCGTTCGACGTGGAAGATCTCTACATCGGCTGGCGCTCGGGCAGCAGCTCCGATCTCGGGGAGAACGCGTTCGACGTGGTCGTCGGCCGCACGCAATACAAGCTCGGTCACGGCATGCTGATCTACGACGGCGCCTCGGAGGGCGGCTCGCGCGGCGGCTTCTGGAGCGGCGCGCGCAAGTCGTATGAAATGGCGGGCATCGCACGCGTGAAGGTGGGCAACACCACCATCGAGGGCTTCTACCTCGACCGCGACGAACTCCCCGAGAACGACTCGGACAGCAAGACCTATGGCGTCAATTTCGAGTACTCGTGGAACGAAGACAACGTGCTGGGTGTGACCTACTCAACCTGGTCTGCGGACAATTCGCGTGAATCCCGCGACGGCATGGACCTCATCGACCTGCGCGCCTATCTCACACCGTTCGATTCGTTGAAGCAGCTCTCCTTCGAGCTCGAGTACGCGATGGAAGACAACGGCAACCTGATCGAGTCCACCGCGTGGAATGCGCAGGTTGGCTGGCAGTTCGAAGGTTCGTGGAAGCCCAAGCTGTCCTACCGCTACGCCATTTTCGAAGGCGACGATCCGAACACCAACGCGAACGAGGCCTTCGATGGCCTGTGGACCGGCTTCTACGACTGGGGTACCTGGTGGCAGGGTGAAATCGCCGGCGAGTACTTCGCGTCGAACTCCAACCTCATCACCAACCAGCTTCGCCTGCATACCAAGCCCTCGGAAAACATCAGCACCGGCCTCATCTTCCTGGACTTCAGCCTCGACAACATCGAGTCGGCGGGCGTGAGCTCCGACGACCTCGCCACCGAACTCGACTGGTACATGGACTGGACGCTCAACGACAACTTCGCGGTGAGCTTCGTGGCCGCGTACGCGACCCCGGGTGACGCCGTCGAAGAAAGCTTCGGTCGCGACGAGGACTTCATTTACGGCATGGTGTACGTCTCGTACACCTACTGAGCCACTGAACCGTCCGGTCCGCGATTCGCCGCGGACCGGATTTCAGCATTCAGACGTGGCTACTCGCGCGTCAGGTTTATGGACAGCCCGCTGATCGAGGAACTCGCCATCGTCAGATCGAAATCCGGTGTCTTGCCGGTTTTCTTGATGAGCACGGCCTCGAAGTCATCGACCTCGATCTTGTACCCCTTGCCGAGAGCGGCCTTGAGCGATTTCTTGACCAACTGCGCTGCCTGGTTTTCGCCGGTCCCCTTGGGGAACTGCGTGGTGACATCGATGGGAGTGCCATTGAGCGGCGTGATGCGAAACACCACTTCACCTGCTCCATCGGTCGAATGGTCGAACACGATGCGCCACTTGTTAGACGGCTCGGCGTTCGCGAGCGTTCCGATGGCGGCGATCGAGACCACGACACAGAACGCAATCGCCTTGCGAAAACCCTTGATAACCATGAACTTGCCTCCGTTTGTGATGTAGCCAAAATGCGTTGCACCGCGACAATTGGCCCATGGACCTATGTACGCCCCAAGGTCGCTCCCCGAAGCTCGCGCCTCACGATGCCGTCGTGCACCTGCCGCTTCGCCGCACTGCTGGCGCTCAGTATGTGCTGGGCCGGGACAACCTGTCGCGCGCAGGAGATCGAGCCGCGCGCCTATTCGCCCAGCCCGAGCGGCGTGAATTTCCTGGTGCTGGTGGCGGGCCACTCCGAAGGCGGCGTGCTCACGGATCCCTCGGTGCCGGTGACGGACATCGAAGCGAAGATCGGGGCCATGGGATTCGGCTACGGCCGAACCTTTGGCATGTTCGGCCATTCAGCGAACGTCGCCGTAGCGGTGCCGTATCTCACTCTGGATGCCACCGGCAATATCGGTGAAGACCGCGCGTCGGCGTCCCGCGAGGGCATCGGTGACACCAAGATCCGGCTGGCGATGAACCTCATCGGCGGTCCGGACATGACGCCGCGTGAATTCGCGCAGCGCGAGCCGCAGACCACGCTCGGCTTCAGCGCCAGCCTGAACGTGCCCACCGGCGAATACGACCCCAGCAAGCTCGTGAACCTCGGCACCAACCGCTGGGCGCTCAAGACCGAATTCGGGCTGACACACCCCATGGGCAAATGGCTGCTGGAAGCCTATGCCGGTGCCTGGTGGTTCGACGACAACGACAACTTCTTCGGCGGACAAGTGCGCGAACAGGATCCGCTCGCCAGCATCCAGGCGCACGTGAGTTACACGTTCAAGCCGCGGCTGTGGGTGGCGCTCAACACCACCTATTACGAAGGCGGCCAAACTACCGTGAATGGCGACACCAAGTCGGACCGTCAGTCCAATTCGCGCGCCGGCATCACCATCTCGATGCCGGTGGGACAGAAGTATTCGCTCAAGGTCAACTGGAGCCGCGGCGCCACCACGCGCATCGGCAGCAGCTTCACGTCCTACGGGGTCGGATTGCAGTACGCCTGGATGGACAAGCCACGCCCCTGATTGCCCGGGCGTTCACCAGTTGCCGGCCACCGCTGTAGCGTGGATTGCCTGCGCATCGGGAAACTTCCACTTGCGTCCCAGGATTTCGGCGCGCGGCCGATACAGCCGCACCACGTAGCACCAGCCACTGCCGATCTGCAGGCAATTGTCGAGGCCCGGTTCGCAACCGCCGAACTGCACCACCACGGAACCGTCGGCGGCACGTGGCGCGGTGAGGCTGTTGACCGTGCGACCTTCAAATCCTTCGTTGAAGAAATGGCCATTGGCGTCGTAAACCGACAGCGACCAGAAACCCTCCACGGGTACATGTCCGACGGTGAGCCGGTGCATGGTGCGGCCATCGTTCAGGCGGGGCACCGCATGTAGATAGGCGATGTCACGCGGCGGGCAACGGTCCCACTGCGTCGCGGTGCCGATGAGATGCCGCACCGGGTCGACTTCGTCGCGCGCGCCGAAGGTGCGATCGTCGCCCTTCACCGTGTTGGCCAATAGCTGCAACGCCACGCGCACCTTGGCCTGGCTCACCGGATCCCAATTGGGGATCACGAATCGTCCGCCGCCGAGGCGCGAGATCACGATGGCGTCCTGCACCTGGTGCACTCGCGCCAGGTCGGTGCGATCGGCGGGATCCACCATGATGCGCACCACGATCAGCACGTAACGCGTGCTGACATTCTCGAAGCTGAACGAGTAGGTGCCCGGGCCATAGAACATGGCCACGGTGTAGTGATCCTCGTCGAGCGCTTCGAGCGACACGAAACGTGCGGTCGACGACGGCACCGTGACGGTAATCGGTCCCAGTTCGAGGTCGAAGACGGCGCGCGACCGCAGCACGTCACCGTCGGCCCAGGCAGGCGCCTGCCGGCCGGCAGGCGGAAAGTCGCGTTCATGCGTGAACCGTCCGAAGCCGCCGCGCTTCACGACTGTCATGAACTGCATATCGCTTTCGGCGCGCGCAAAGTTGTCAGGGGTGACTTGCAGTGCGTGTGCTACGCCTGCGTCCGCGCCGCGTCTTTCGACCGTGGTCAGAAGGCTCATGTGCCGCTCCAATGGCTCGCCGCGTCAGGCACTTACGCGCCTTTCCGCTGATAAAGATAACCATGTACCCCACGACCGAGGGGCCGGGCCATAAGACCTTTAGCTGATGGAAGCGGAGTGCTCCCGGCGGTCGCCAGGGCGCAACGCCGGGTTTCTAACTACTGACCGGCAGGATGACCTTGAAGGCAGTGCCGCCACTCTCGCCCGGCACCACCAGCATGTTCCCGCCGTGGGCGTCGACAATGCTGCGGCAGACGGCCAGGCCCAGGCTGTTGGGCTGCGGCTTGCCGACACCGGAATCCACTACGGATATCTCTACCGTGCGCGCATCGGGCTGGCGGGTACGCAGCGTGAGGCGCCGCTCACGGCTGTTCATGGACGCCATGGCCTCGAGCGAGTGGGAGACCAGGTCGAGCAGCATCTGCATGAGTTGCCGACGTACTCCCCGGATCCCGGGCAGGTGTGGCGCCGTTTCGACGTCGCAGGCGACCTGGTGCGCGAACAACTCAGGGCGAAGGTGAACCATGCAGTCGTGGACCAGTTCCCCGATATCGATGACCGCCGGCGGTTCCGGCGAGGCGGCCAGCAGGCGTTGCGCTCCGTCCATCAGCCGGCTGACGCGTTGCGCGTCGTTGGCGATATCGGCAAGCGCCGCACGCGCTTCGAGGAGGTCCGGCGGGTTGCGATTCAGCAGGCGCATCGCGGCATCGGCATTGGCGGTAATCGCGAACAACGGCTGGTTAAGTTCGTCCGAGATGGCCTTGAGCGCCCGGGTATCCGGCCGCCGCGCGTCGCGGGCCTGGAGCAGCGCCAGCAACAGGCAGGATGTGCCCATCAGCGCGAACAGGCTTGCGATGGGCCAGCCCAGGTTGGCACCGCTCGCAGACAGACCCTGCAACAGGACGCCGAGAAGCCACGCGGTGAGCGCCAGAAGCAGCCACAGGTCGAGTTGCGAGTGGCAGCGCCGCCAGAGCATCACCATGGCCACCGCAGTAACGGATAGCAGCACTACCGTGCCCATGACACGCGTATTCGCAGCCCCTGCGCCTGCTTCGGCGAGAAGCGATGTCCCGTTGAACGCGGTCAGCCAGAGCACCAGTGCCGCAATTCCGGCCGTCGCGACAATGGCCCGGGCAATACGAGCCGCGAAGTCAGGGGATCCGTCATCGCGCCGCGCGTGTAACAGCAGCGTGTAGCCGATGACGGCGATGGGCAACGCCAGTTCGGTAACGAACAACAGTCGCGGATTGAAGTAGAGGCCCTGCGAAATCCTCAGCATCTGCGGCAACGTGGACAGCGCGACGAACAGGAATCCACTTGCCAACGCGAGTAATGCCGGCGCACGGGTTACACGAAACTGCATGTAAAGCAGCAGCGCGGCGATGCCACTGGTCGTCACGAGGACGGCATCGGCGACGAGCAGCAATGCGTCGAAACGGGAGGAATACGTGCCCGCGAGTGGCATCGCCAGCAGGCAGCCACAAATCATCAGCAATGCGAGCGCGAAGACCCGGCGGCGCTGTCCCACACCGGGACTCAGCGTCGACAGCACAAAGTGCGCGTCCGACACGGCGAACCCCCATACCCCAATAGCAAGAGATTGTATGGAGGCAAGCCCAACGGGAGCTGAACGACGCCAACGCCAGTCGCCGTAGGCGAGCGCCTACGTCGAATGCTGTTACGGGTTCACGGCGCCGTCGGATCTGGTCCGATGAATAACGTCTGTACGAGGTAACGAAGTGCGCGCTGCGCCCGCACGCTGTTGCCTGCTGAATCCAGCGGCGGTGAATACACGGCGATGCCGAGTCGGCCCGGGACGACCATGATGATGGCGCCGGACTCCCCCGTGGAAACGCCCACGCCGGCTTTCTTGAGCCAGTCCGCCTTCTTGCCGCCAGGCAAGCCGGCATTGATGAGCAGCGTCTGAATATTCTTTGCGACCGGCGCGCTGACCACCCGTTTCTGATTCACCGGATTCACGCCGTCGTTGGCGAGGGTCGCCGCCATGATGGCGAGTTCACGCGTTGTGAGGGACACCGAACCCTGTCGCAGATAGAGATCTGCCGTCGACTCTGGTGTGTCGAGCAGCCGGCCTTCCTGCGACAGCTCGCGCGCCTTGTGATTCACCTTGTCGGCTGACGAGGTCGCGGACTGGTACACCTTTTCGTCCATGGCGAGCTCGCGGCCGGAGAAGCTCCCGAGATTGGCGAGCAGTGCACGCCACTTGCCGCCCGCGTCACCCTGGGGCTGCACGAGGCTCAGCGTCGCCATGGCGCCTTCCATCCTGAGCGCGGTGGTCGGCGCATTGCCCCAGTCGGCGGGCGTGCGTCCCGGAGGAACCGGGGCCGTGCCAGCCACGGCTCCAGCCGTGCTGTTCATGAAATCGGCGCCGCGTTGTTCGCCGACCAGCGCGGCTGTGAATGGCGCGGCGACCCCGGTCAACACCAGTGGCGTTCCCGTGTCGCCCGCCTCGAATACCTTGCCGTCGACGCGAACCACGACGACGCCGTACAACGCGGGAGAAACGCTGGCCAGCGCCGGAATGGAGCTGGTGACGTTGCCGGATTGATCGGCGCCGTACCGCTTGTGGGCTTGTGTAACGGCGGTCTGGTAGTCGGCGTCACGCGCACCCAGCGGTCCGCGGGCCATTGCCAGTGTGCTGGCGAAAATGCCGGCGCCGAGCGCGAGTGCGGCGGCAATACCCGCCGCGAGGCGCGGCCGGGACGCACGAAAGCCGGGCGCGTTACCTGCGTAACGCGACCGGCCCCGGGCATATATAGAAGTGTGCCTGCTGGCACACCCGGGCTGCTGTTCGGTGTCGTCGGGACGACGCACTGTCGGCAGCCCGTGTGTCATGCGACTTACCGGCGCAGTGATCGCCGCGTGCGCAGCGTCGCCGCCAGTCCGAGAGCCAGGGCACCGAACAACGCCAGCAGCGGCCAGTTGCTCGCCGTGCTCGGCATCGAATAGTCGGTGCTGGTCATGGCCACCGATTCAACCTGCGGTTCGGCAATCGGAATTTCTTCCACGGGCGCAGTCGGCGTCTCCATGACGTTCGCTACCAGGCGATCCTCGGGAATGTAGAACACCAGGGTGTCGCCCGGACGCAGTGACTTCACCGGCACCTTCTTGCCGCCGACATAAACCATGCGACCCTCGGGCGGGTTCAGCGTGATGGTGTTGCCACCCTTCATGGCCATCACGACTTCGGTGCCGCCCTTGGAGACCTTCTTCACCTCACCATCGAATCGCACGTAGGTCTTGCCATCCTTCTGCAGGACTTCCTGGCAGGCACTGCCGATTTTCGGAGCCCTGGCGAGGGTCTCCTGCGACCAGACGATCTCGAGGCAGTTGGTCCCGTTCGCGGTGAATGCTTTATCCACCTTGGAGTCTTGTGCGTTGACGCCAGCCGCTGCCGCAAGGGCAAACGCGGCCGCAATGATCTTGGCGCGAGTATTCATGTGTCTCTCCGTTGCATGTTTCTATTGATCACGACGTGGTTGAGGGTCTGAGTTTCGTCAAGCTCTCCGCGCACGATGAATCGCTGCGGCGCGGAACCGACAAAGTAGAACGGGTAGCAGGTGACCAGCGTGATGCTCGGTCGCTCGGTGGGCGCGAGTACCGCGCTCTCCTGCGGCGTGACGATGCTGATCTCGGTGATGTGGTACTTCAGCGTCTTGCCGCCGTGCTCGATATAGATGTCCATGCCGAGCTCGACGTCCTTGAGCTTGCGGAAAAAGCCGTCGCGATGCGCGGCGATGCCGGTGTTGCCGGCCTGGGCGATTTCGCTGGTTCCGGGAATGTGTCCGGCACCGCGGTCGAGATTCAGGTCACTGGTGTCTCCGTACACCGGCACGTCCAGGGTGAGCTGCGGAATCCGCAGCAGCGCCTGGGGGGCATCGCCCGCCTTCTGCGCTTCAACATAGGCCGTGACACGTTTCTGCGACCACAGCGTCTGGTCGGCCGGCGGCGTATTGGCGGCGCGAAACTCCTCCACGGCCTGGGCGCGCGACTCCTCGGCCCACAGGCGCATGCCGCCGTACATGGAAAGCAGGATGGCGCCCGCCACCCAGGCGGTGCGTTCGATCCAGAGCGAGCCTTTTTCGACGAAAGATGGACGCATATCAGTGCACGACGTCAGGGTCGCGGTCTCCCTCCCAGGACGGTCGCGGGGCTCAACATGGCCTCAGCATCTTCCCTGCCGCGTTTTTGCGGCAATGGGCCTTTCGTCCAATACGGCAGCGCACAATGAAGATGCGCGGCCGGCAGGCCCCGTGCCGCACGTGGCAAAGACGTACGCGCGCCCCCGCAGCGGTCGCGCGACTATCTACCCAGCTGTCATTGCGCAGGCGGCGCACTTGCCGATTCCTTCATGGCCTCGTAACGCTTGCGCAGGATGCGTGCCCAGTCCGACACCATGGCGCGCGCCTCGGCCGTATTCTCGACGGAGTTGGTCCAGCGCATGGTGCCGGAATTGCGCGCTTCGCGGCCGTCCACCACCCGTCCGATGAGCTGGTCGGTCTCGGAATCGCGCAGCTCGGCGAACAGCACGGCGCTGCCGGCGCTGGTCGTAAAGACGTAGTTCCGGCCGGGCTCCTGGGTATCGACCGCACGTGGCCACAGGTCGACGATCGCGGACGAGAACCTCAGCACATCCGGACCCGGCTCGGTCACGATCTGCGGCCCACCGTCCTTGCTGAAGACCTCAGCGAAGGTTTCCTCGGCGAGCTTGCCGAGGCGAGTCTTGATGTCCTCCAGCTGTTCGGTGGTTAGCCGGTCCTTGTAAACAGACGACTTCTTGTCCCAATCCTTGTGAAAAGCCACGTGGATGGGGTCGATGATGATCTTGTTGTAGATCGTGAAATCGGCGCCCGGCCGGACATAGGCGGTGTCGATGCCCTTGACCTTGACTAGCTTCAGGCCGTCCCATTCCTCGGGGGGCTTCTTTGCCCCTGAAGCAGCCACGCTCAACAGCGTGAAACAGGCCACGGTAAGGACGTACACTGGCGACCAGCTTCGTTTCATGAGTGCTCCTTGAAAAAGACCCTCAACCGACCCGTTGCGTATTGTGCGGCCCGTGTGCGCCAGCGTGCGTCGCGCGCCGCCTGGCGCGCGTCGGACCTAGGTCCTACCGGGTTCTGGAGTCGTACGTCCGAAGTCCGATGTCGCACTGCACCCTCCCGGCGTACAACGAAATTCAGCCGCAGCCGTCCTGGTGTCTGGAAGGCTGCATCGACCCTCTCCCTGCGATGCCAACGACAAACAACCTGACAGATACGACAGCTGCGGCCCTTTTTCCGAGAACTACAAGCGTGGCTATGAACAACACAAAACTGATGACCCCTGGACAGCGTTTCTGGCTACCGGCCACCGCGTTCCTCATGATCGCGGCGGCACCGGTATTACACGCCGAAGCGGGCAATCCGCTGACCGACCGGTTTTCGGTCAGCCTGGGCGGCTTCCTGCTGGATACCGATACCGAGATTCGCGTCGATGGCCAGACGACTGCCACGGGCACCGAGATCGATGCCGGCCGTGACCTCGGGCCTGCAGGACGCCGACCGCTTTCGGATCGACGCCTACTGGCGCATGACGCCGCGGCAGAAACTGCGCCTCATGTACTTCGACACCAACGCCGAACGGCACGCGCGTCATCGACGAGGAGATCGAATTCGGTGACGACGGTTTACCCGATCAACGCCGAAGTTCACTGGACAGCGTCGAAGACCCAGGTCACCTCGCTGTCGTACGAATTCGACTTCCTGCAAACCGATACCTACGAGCTCGGCGGTACCTTCGGTATTCACAACATTGGTTTCGAGTTTGGAATATCCGCCGAAGCCCAGGGTCAGACAGCAGCGACCTCGACGAAAGCCGAGGCCGACGGCCCACTGCCGGTGATCGGCCTGCGCGGTGTCTGGCGCATCAACGACAAGTTCTACCTGGATGCCGGCATCCAGTATTTCCAGATCAGCTTCGATCCCTACGACGGCAGCATCACTGACTCTCACCTTGTCGGGCGTCTGGCAGTTCTCCGAGCACTGGGGCATCGGCGCGGGCTGGAACCAGTTCCGCACCAACCTGGAAGTTGACGGCGACCGCTTCGACGGCGAGCTGACGTGGAAATACGGCGGCGCGCGCATCTTCGTGACTGCCTCGTTCTGAGGGACGTGACTGCACGTCCCCCCGCGCGGAGCGATCGCAATTGTTTCAGTGACGCCGGTGGGAATCCCCGCCGGCGTCGGTGACTCTCATTGATGAAATGCCGCTGCCGCGCATTCGTCATTCTCCTCCTGGCGCTATCTGCTCCCCTGCAGGCAGCGACCGAGCCTGCACCCGCGGCGGGCAATCTCGAATTCACCATCGATGGCCTGAAGCCGGCGCTGGAAAGCGCGGTGCGCTCGGGCCTGACGCTCCAGCAATACCGCGACCGCAACGTCAGCGAGGCACAGCTGCGTCGCCTGCTGAGCCGTCGGTGAAAGCGAGATTCGCGGCACGCTGGAAGCCTGGGGCTATTACGACGGCAAGGTCGACGAGCGGCATGGAGCAGGCGGCTTCGGGCGGCTTCCGCGCCTGGTTCAGGATTGAGCCCGGCGATCCCACACTGGTTTCGGCGAGCGAAGTCTCTGTGTCGGGCGACGCGGCACAGGAACCGGCGGTGGCATCGGCCCTCGAAACCTTCGTGCCCAAGGTGGGCGAACGCTTCGATCATGCACAGTACGAAGCCAGCAAGGATGCCATCGAGACCGCCCTGGCCGACCACGGCTTCCTGGGTGCGCGCCTGACGGCACACCGCGTCGAAGTCACGACGGCGACGCATACGGCGCGCATCCAGCTCACCTGGGAAGGCGGGCCGCGTTACACCTTCGGCCCGACCACGTTCACCGGCGGCCAGTTTTCACCCGATTTCCTGCTGCGAATTTCTGCCGTGGAAGGAAGGCGACGAATACTCGAGCGCCATGGTGCTCGACATGCAGCGCCGCCTGGTTGGCGCGGACTATTTCGGCACCGTCACCGTGACGCCCCATCCGGAGAAGGCCGTGGAGCGTGCGGTCCCGATCGCGGTCGAACTGAGCACGGCCAAGCGCGACATCTACAGCGGCGCTTTTTACGCCAGCACCGATCGCGGCGCGGGCGTCGAACTCGGCGTGCAGCGTCGCTGGCTCAATGACCGCGGCCACAAGGGCCGCGTCGAGCTCGACATCGCGCAACGGCTGCAGTCCGTCGAGCTGAGCTACCGGATTCCGCTGCCCGGTACCAAGCAGCGCGTGCTCGGATTTGGCGGCACGTATCGTCGACGAAACCACCGAGTCGAGCGTCTCGCAGACGGAAAAATTCGTCGCCAACGTGTCGCGCAAGTGGGGCGGCTTCACTGCTGTCTACGGCCTGCAGTTTCTGGCCGGCGACTTCGAGATCGGCACCGAACGCGGCAATTCCTCGCTGCTGTTCCTCGAAGGCGCCCTCACGCGCGCCAAGTCCGATCAGCCTACATTCGCGCGCCGCGGCTACAGCTATACCGCGAGCCTGCGGTTGACTCCCGTCGAAGCGCTGACCGATACGCGCTTTGTCTCGGCCACGATCGAGCTGAAATGGTTGCGTGCGCTGGGTGCCGACAGCCGGCTGATCCTGCGTGGCGAAGTGGGCAAGATGAAGGTCGACGATTTCGACCAGCTTCCGCCGGAATTGCGGTTCTTCGCCGGCGGCGACCGTTCCATACGCGGTTTTGGATACGAAGAAATCGGCAGTCGCAACGAGGTGGGCGACGTGATCGGCGGCGACAATCTCATCGAGGGCAGCGTCGAGTTCGAGCGCTACTGGAGCAAGCTGGGTGGCGCCGCTGTTCGTCGATGCGCGGCGATGCATTCCTGGGCTCGGACTTCTACCTGCACATGGGCGTGGGCGCCGGCGTACGCTGGAAGTCGCCGGTGGGCGTGCTGCGCCTCGACCTCGCCTATCCAGTTCAGTCAATCGATTCGAATTCGTGGCAGATCCACTTCAACATCGGGCCGGACTTTTGAAGAAGCTGCGCATCACGGGAATCTCGCTGGCGGCACTGCTGGTGCTGCTGGCTGCGCTCGGCGGCTGGATGCTCCACACCGAGAGCGGCACGCGCTCGCTGCTGGCGATGTCGCGCGGCTGGTTGCCGCCCGGCCTCACCATTGGTGACGTGCGCGGCACGGTGGGCGGCACGCTGCATGTCACTCACTTTCGTTATCGCGATCCGGCCATCGGCATGGATCTCACGGTCGAGTCCGCCGCACTCGATGTCGCGCCCTTCGCGCTGTTCGCGAGACGACTGCATGTCGAGCGCGCCGAGATAAAGGGAGTGTGGCTGGAGTTGTTCCCGGCGACCGAGCCAAAGCCTGCCTCGAAGCGCGATCCGTGGGAGGCGCCGCTCTTCATGCGCTTCGACGAGTTATCCCTGGAGCGCGGTGAATTGCGCCGCCCCGAGGCCGCGCCTTTCATCATCACTCGCGCCGCGCTGGCGGGAAGCTGGAGCGGCACGAATATCGAGGCCTCGAAGCTCACGCTGGAAAGTCCCGACGGCGCCGTGAATCTCTCCGCGCGAATCGGTTCACGCGCGCCGAAGTTGCAGCAGCTCGTGGGCGATTTCCGCTGGCGTGCCGGCGAACACCAGTGGGCAGGGACGCTGAAAGCCGCCGGCGCGCGCGAGAGCCCTCGAGATCGACGCTGCGCTCGATCTGCCGGTCAAGGTCCACGTCAGCAGCACCCTTGCGCCGGCGCGCACCGGATCGGCCAGCGACGCGTGGCGAGCACACCTGTCGGTGGGACGTTTCGATCCACGTCCGCTGGTCGACACCGAGGCCTTCGACAGCGTGGCGCTCGAACTGGATGCCGACGGTGATCTCCAGGACCTGTCGCTGCGCGGCGTGTTGTCGCTGGGCAAGGACCAGGTCCAGCTCGAACAGCTGGTGCTGGCGCGGCGCGCGGAGCTGCTGCAGGTCACCGCATTCAAGTTGCGTCTGAATTCACAACCCGCCGCGCTCACGGGCTCGGCCACGCTGGCACTCGATGGCAGCCGGCCGGCTTCCGCGCGGTTCGCCTGGGATGAGATTCAGCTTCCCGAGGCCTGGGCCGGCGCGCAGTTTCGTTGCGCCGGCGAAATGGCGGCAACGGCGGGCAGGGACAAATTCGCGGCAAATGGTCGCGCTGCGGCTGGCGCGCGCGAACCGCTACTCGACGCTCGCGATCCGGCTCGATGGCAGCCGGGATTCACTCAACATCAGCGAGCTCGAGCTCACGCAGAATCCGGGATCGCTCTCGATTGCCGGCGAGGTGGTTCTCGCGCAGCCGGTGCATTGGCGGCTCTCGGCTCAGGCGCGCGCCTTCGATCCGTCGCTGTTTCTCGATGCGTGGCCGGGTGCGCTCGACTTCGACCTGGACAGCACCGGTGAGTGGCCCGAGGCGGGCCCGCAGGCGAGATTCAAACTGGAGAATCTCACCGGAAAACTGCGTGGCCGCGCGATCGCGGGTGCCGGCGATGTCACGCTGGCGCGTGACCTGCGTCCGCGCGGCCGCGTGCAGCTCAAATCGGGCGGCGCCACCTTCGAGGCCGTGGCAAGCCAGGCGCCGGACTCGCGCATCGAAGCGAAACTGCGCATCGCCGCGCTGGAAGAATGGCGGACCGGACTGCGCGGCGCGCTGAGCATCGTTGCCACGTCGCAGGGCCGCTGGCCCAACGTCGCAGTCCAGGCAACTGCCGAGGCCAGCGGCTTGCGCAGCGGTGAGGCTGCGTTCGATTCGGCGAAGCTCACGCTCGATGCACGCGATGCGAAATCACCGCGAGGAAAACTGCGACTCACGGCGCGCGGCGTGAAGCTCGCGGGCTTTGAGTTCGACGAGGCCAGCGTCGTCTCTCGAAGGCGATGAGCGCGCGCATCGCCTCGAACTCGATGCGCGCGGCGAGCGACTGGGTGTGGCGCTCAAGACGAGTGGCGCCTTCGAGCGCCAGCGCGTGGAATGGTCTCATTGAAGCGCTGCGCCTCGAAGCTTCGAAAGTGCCGCCACTGGCGCTGCGAAAAACCGGCGCGCCTTGCCGTGTCGCGCAACTCGCTGACCCTCGACACAGCCTGCCTGAAAGGCGGCGACATCGACGCTGTGCCTGGCCGGCAATCGGACCCGCCAGGAGTTCGCCGTCGACTATTCCCTCGATGCGCTGCCCCTCACCATGTTGATGGCTCTGACGGCTCCCGACGCGCCGGTCGCTGTCGAAGGCATTCTCGAGGGCAAGGGTGAACTGCGGCGTGCTGCCGACGGCACCATCAGCGGTCAGGCCACGCTCACCTCCTCCAGCGGCGCAGTGGCGCAGGGCGAAGGCAAGGATGCGTTGCGCCTCGCGTACCGCGACTTCAGCGTCGACGCCAACCTGTCGCGCGACAGCGGACAGGCGCAGCTGCGTGGCACGCTGGTCGACCAGGGTGTACTCGAAGGTTCCATGAGCGTCGCCGTGCGCGAACAGGATCCGACTTTGAGCGGCAAGGCGAAAATCGAACTGCGCGATCTCGCGCCGGTCGCCTGGTGGATTCCGCAACTGGCGCAGATGCGCGGCACCGGTGCGCTGTCGGCCGAAGTGAGCGGCACGCTTGGGAAACCACGCGTGGCATTCACGGTGACGGCGCGCGACCTGGACGCGGAAGTCCCGTTGCTCGGCCTGCATCTGAAGGAAGGCAGCATCGCTTTGACGCGCCGGTCCGACGGTTCGCTCGAAGCCAACGGCGCCGTCACCTCGGGCGAAGGCACGGTGCGCATGAGCGGCACGCCGCGAAGAGTCCAACGGCCTGGCGCTCAAGATCGGCGGCAACAAGTTCCTCGCCGCCAACATTCCAGGTGCGCGCGTGGCCATCGCCCCCGACCTCGCACTCACGGGAAAACTCGATGCGCTCACGCTCAACGGATCCGTGACCATCGAAGACGCGGACGTCAACCTCGAGAAACTCAAGATCGGCGGCACCGCGCAGACTTCATCGGATGTCGTCGTCGTCGACCGCGAGCAGACAGTGCGCAGTCGCGCATTCGGGCTGACCACCGACGTGCGCATCCTGTTCGGCGAGAACGTCAAGCTCGCGGGCTTCGGCCTCGAGAGCACGGTGAGCGGCGAACTGCGCGTGACCGAGAAACCCAACGAGGTGAGCCGCGCCGTGGGCGAAGTGCTGGTCGCCGGTACCTACGAAGCCTTTGGCCGCAAGCTCACCATCGAGCGCGGACGCCTGCAGTACGCGGGCACCGCGCTCGACGATCCGCAACTCGACATCCTCGCGGTGCGCAAGCATGCAGGACGTGACCGCCAAGCTGCGCGTCACCGGCACGGCACAGAAGCCCAAGCTCGACGTATTCACCGATCCGGCGATGTCGCAGACCGACGCGATGTCCTACCTGCTCACCGGCAAGTCCGCGAGCGACCTGCACGGCGAGGACGGCGCCATGGTCTCGTCCGCGGCGCAGTCGGTGGGCAGCGTGCTCGGCAATCGGCTCGTCAAGAAACTCGGCGGCAAGATGAGCTTCGTCGACGACGTGGGCGTCGAACAGAACATCGACCTCGGTGGCAGCGCCTTCACCGTGGGCAAGTATCTTTCGCCGCGACTGTACGTGAGCTACGGCGTCGGCCTGTTCGAACCCGGCAACGCCATCACCGTGCGTTACCAGTTCTCCGAACGCTGGTCACTGGAAGCGAACGACACGCCGGACGATCAACACGCCGGCGTGCGTTATCGCATCGAGAAGTGAGGCGCGCTGCGCGCTACTGCTTGCGCACTTCGATGGCCACGGCCTCGACGTACAGCACTTCGACCTGGTCGCCCTTCTTGAGCTTGGCGATGAAGTCGCGGCCTTGCTGGCTTTCCACCGGCAGGGTGCGCGAAGTGCCATCGGGACGCTTGAACGTGACGGTGTTGGCCTTGGTGTCGACCTTCTCGATGACCACGGTGCCATGCGTGGCGGTACCGGCGCTGGCGCCCGGCTTGGTGCCCGGCTGCGCCGTCGTGGTCACGTCGAGCTGATCGACCGTTTTCGACAGCGGGTGTGCCCTTGGGCTGGAGTTCTGCCGCAATGCCCTGGTAATAGCTCACGACTACCTTGTCGCCGACGCGGATCTGGGGAAAGTTTTTGACTTCTTCTCCCACCGCGAAGGTGGCGGATGACCCGTCATCACCCTTCAGGGTCAGCATGCGGGTGGCCTGGTCGATGGATTCGACGGTAGCGCTAACCTCGGAGAGTTTCTCGCGCTGCATCGATGGCTGCGCCCCACCGGCCGGCGCAGGCTCGGCGGCGGGCGCCGGGGCCGTGTCGGCCGCCGGTGCGGCCAGGGCTGCGGCTGCGTCAGGAGCCGCAGCAGAACCCGCCTTATCGGAATCGGAGGCGCTGCACGACAGGGTGGCAAGGGAAAAACATGCGGCAAGCATCCAAACAGCTGATTTCACGGAAGTCTCCTGGGTGCAATTGGTGTGCGCGCCACGGCAAGCGATCACGCCGGAGACACTGCACGGTAATGGCGCGCCGCAGCACCTAGGCGAAACGCCTAGCATCCGGGCGGCCCTTGCGCGAGCGAGTATCGGGAACGCTCCTAGCTAGTCGAATCGGACCAAGGTCTCATCGGAAAGCGCCTTACGGCCGGGGGTGGCGCCTCGACGGAAAATGGCGCCTAATCAGCGCACTGCGCAAAAACCCGTAAGGCCGTCGGGGAAGACGATGCGGCCGGCGGGTAGGACTTTTAGAGGGGGTCCACGCAGGCGGTGGCGTGCTGCGCTGCCGGTCGAACAGGGAGGACTAACAAGTGTGCATCAATGCGAACGCCGGACGCCTCGCGTGCTGTCGACAGGCAGTGTCGCCGTCCGAAATCAGCGCACGAGCGGGGGGCCTGAAGGTTGTTCCCGTTTTTTAAATCCTGGACCGTACCGCTGGCCGTAGGGGCCGCTTACTACATTGCCGCCGAAGTCGGTGGGGCACTCGCGTTTCCATCGGCGCCGGTGTCGGTGTTCTGGGCGCCGAATGCCATCCTCATGGGTGCGCTGCTGCTCGCGCCGCGCGAACAGTGGTGGATGTATCTGGCGGCCATCGTCCCGTTCCACCTTTTCGCGCAGATGCTGGACACGTCGTTCGCGCAGGTCGTTACCCAGTACATCGCCAACGTCGGGCTCGCCGCGCTGGGCGCACTCGCGATCCTGACCCTCTCCCCTACTCCGCATCGCTTCGACCGGGTGCGCAGCGCCTTCACGCTGGTGCTGTTCGGCGGCCTGATCGCTCCCGCCATCACCAGCATCCTCATGGCGACGGCCTTCGTGCTGTTCGGCATCTCCCACGAGGTGCGACTCACCGTGGTGGCCCGCACCATCACCAATACTTTCGCAGTCGTGACGCTCGTGCCACTGATCGTCCATTGCGCCGTGCGGCTGCGCAGCGGACAGCGCCCGATTTCTGTCAAACGGGCCGCCGAAGGCATCACGCTGTCGCTGACCATCCTCGCCGTGTGTGCGCTGCTGTTCTTCCTGCCGACGGATAGCCCGGAGCGCACCCCGCTGCTGCTGTATGCGCCACTGCCGTTGTTAGGCTGGGCCACGGTGCGTTTCGGCGTGTCGGGTGCCTGCGCGGCGTCACTCACCGCCGGCGCGATTTCCATGCTGGCCATGGTCAATGGATTCGGACCGCTGAGCGGTCCGGATCCGGTCGAGAACGCGCTCTCGCTGGTCGCCTTCCACGTGGTCATGAGCATCATTTTCCTGTCGTCGGCGGCGCTGCTCGATGAATGGCGCTTTGCCGGCCGTGCACTCACCACCAGCCGCGCCCGCTTCCGCAGCATCTTCGAGAACAACATCATCCCCACCGCGATCTGGCGCGACGACCTGCGCATCAGCGACGCCAACGAAGCCTTCCTGCGGCTCACGGGTTTCAGCGGCGCCGATATCCAGGATGGCAAGCTGCGCTTCGACGACATGGCCAACTGGAACGGCAAGGCGGCCACTCCGGAATCGGACTCCAATGACATGCTCGAGCGCTTCGACAACACCGAACTGGAGCTGGAACTGCGTGACGGTCGGCGCGTGCCGGTGATCCTCGGACACTGCCGCTTTCCCGCCGACGATGGCGGCGTGATCTACGCGCTCGATCTGTCCGCGTTCCGCCGCGCCGAGTCGCGCCGCCAGCGTGTCGAGAGTCTGCATGCGGCCGTACTGGTCTCGCTGCACGACCAGATCGCCGTACTCGACAGCCGTGGCGTGGTCATCGAAATCAACGACTCGTGGCGTCACGCGGTGGACGCAGCGCCGGCTGCGCGCTTCGATCGCGTGCTCGCGGGCGAAAATTACCTGCAATGTTGTGCGCGCGCGGCCGAACAGGGCGACCGTACCGCCGCCGACCACCTGGCGGCGCTGCGTTCGGTGCTCAACGGCGTCGGAGGACCGGCGCCAGCTCGATTGCCGCGAACCCAGTGAAGGTGAGGCGGCATGGTTCGAGGTGTCCTTCGAACGACTGCGCCGCGCCGAAGGCGGCGCCGTCATGACGCGCACCGACGTCACTGCGCGCAGGCGCGCCGAGGCGGATGCGCGCAATCAGCGCCTGCAACTCACGCACCTGTCGCGCGCCGCCGTGCTGGGACAGTTGTCAGGCGCCTTTGCCCACGAGCTCAAACAACCGCTGACGTCCATCCTCGGTAACGCCGAAGCGGCGCTGACGCTGCTGCAGAAAGGCACCGCGACCCCCGAAGAACTCACCGAAATCCTGCGCGATATCGTGCAGGACGATGAACGCGCCGCGCAGGTCATCCAGCGGTTGCGCGCGCTGCTGGGCAAGGGCGACACGCAGCATGCGCCGGTCGAGCTCAACGACCTGGTGAGTGAATCCCTGGATCTCATCCACAGCGAATTCGTCACACGTAACGTGGTTGCAAAGATGCAGCTGGATCCTGCGTTGCCGACAGTGCTGGCTGACCGGGTCCAGATGCAGCAGGTGGTGCTCAACCTGCTGATGAATGCCTGCGAAGCCATGGTCGGGACGCCGATTGCCAGTCGCGAGATCATCATCAGTACGCGCTTCCTGGCGATCGCGGAAGCCGCGGAGATCACGGTGCAGGACAACGGCACGGGGATTCCTCCCGGCGATACCGAAAGAATTTTTCAGCCCTTCGTCACCACGAAGGCACATGGCCTCGGCCTGGGACTGGCGATATGCCGGTCAGTCGCCGAAGCGCACCATGGTGTCCTGTGGGCCGAAAATGCCCCTGAGGGCGGGGCCAACTTTCACATCAAGATTCCCATTGCGGGAGGTCTGCCATGAATGAAAACGAAACAGACACCCACAGTGTTCCTGGTCGATGACGATGCCTCGGTTCGCAGCGCGCTGACGCGTGCGCTCACGGCGGAAGGATTCCAGGTACTCTCCTGGGCGTCGGCCGACGCTTTCCTCGCCGACTACGACCCGGAAAAACCCGGATGCCTGGTCGCCGATGTCGCCATGCCCGGCACCGACGGATTGCAGCTGCAATCCCTGCTCTCGGCCAGCGATCACGCGCTGCCCATCGTATTCATCACCGGTAACGCAACCGTGCGCATGAGCGTGCAGGCCATGCGTGCCGGCGCCGTCACTTTCCTGCCCAAGCCGGTGCGCCTGTCGGAGCTCGCTGCGGCCGTGCGCGAAGCACTGGAACGTGACCGCGCCACGCGCCAGAAATACGCCGCACGCGCCGCCATCCAGGCGCGGCTCGCGGCCCTGACGGCGCGCGAACGCCAGGTGTTCGACCTGGTGGTCGCGGGCAAGATGAACAAGCAGATCGCCGCACAACTCGGCGCCGCGGAAAAAACCGTGAAAGTTCATCGTGGTCGCGTGATGTTCAAGATGCGTGTTAGATCGGTGGCCGAACTCGTGACGCTCGCCAGCCAGGCGCGCGACGCGCCGCGCGCGTTATAGGACGAATGTCCACTACTCATTGAGGCCCTGCAGTCGCCTACTGGGGCGACATGGAAAATCGCCGTTCATTTGTCGCGGTGGTCGACGACGAAGAGTCAGTGCGCCGCGCCCTGCTGAGGTTGCTGCGCGCCGCCAATCTGGATGCCGAGGCCTTCGCGAGCGGCGAAGCGTTCCTCAGTTCCCTCGACAAATTTCGCCCCGACTGCGTGGTCCTCGACCTGCAGATGCCCGGCCTTACGGGCCGGGACGTGCAGCGTCGCCTCATCAGCATGCAGATCAACCTGCCGGTGATACTGATCACGGCGCACGACGATGTGGTGACCCAGCAGCAGTCCCTCTCGGATGGCGCCGCTAACTACCTCCGCAAGCCGCTGCGTGGTGACGTGCTGGTGCGTTCCATCAACGAGTCCATCGCACGAGCCTCGGCCAGTGGTGTCGCCGCGGCCCACGGGGTCCAGGACGCGCATCAGACCTAAGGCGGATGGGAACGACGCGCGGCCCTGTTTAGCTTAAGGGCCGACGTGAGACCAACGTCCAACGTGTTCCCTGTCTCGCGCGAATGCGAAAATCCGCGTGAACCGTACGGAGTAAAACCATGAAAAGATTGCTGACTCTCGCCGCGGCGGGAATCGTTCTTGCGGGCTGCTCTTCCGGACCGACGATCCGCGCGAACACCGCACCCGGCGCCAACCTGCAGGGCTACAAGACCTATACCTTCGCGCATCCGCTGGGCACGGACCGGAACGGTGTCGAGACGCCACTCAGTGGCTACTTCAAGGAAGCCACGCGCCGTGAGATGGACGCCCGCGGCTATCAATTCGTCGAAAGTGGCGATGCCGATCTGCTGGTGAATTTCGGTGCGAATGCGCGCAACGAGACCGACGTGCGCAGCACCAACGTCTCGATGGGCGTCGGCTACGGCGGCTACTACGGCTATCGCGGCGGAATGTACGGCGCCTCCTGGAGCTCTCCCGAGGTGGAAACCGTGCACTACAAGGTGGGCACGGCCAACATCGACGTGGTCGATTCCCGCAAGAAACAGCTTGTCTGGGAAGGCCTCGCGGAAGGCAAATTGACCGACAAGGTCATGAAGGATCCACGCGGTGCCGTGAACCTGGTAGTGACCGAAATCTTCAAACAGTTTCCGGGTAACGCCGGCGGCGCTGTACCTGCTACGGGTACCAGCAGCTAACTAGCGCCGTTCCCGGGAGCCGGCCCCGAACCCCCCGTTATGGGGCCGGCTCATCGGCCCTCGTGCATGCGGTGCCGGACTGCGCGCGCCGAGCCTCGCCAGCATGGCGGACAATTCTTCAGGGCTGATATAGAAGTGTTCGCAAACCCGCCCCCAGAGCATGGCGGTGGGCACGTTGCGACCGCCGCGCTCGAGCTGGATCTCGTGCAGCAGCCAGAGGACCACGCGCTCCTGGCGGGTCAGGCCGTCACGGACATCAGGAATTCCCGACACGATTCCTCCCCGGGCTGTGGTGCGGCATTCTAGCGACATGAAAAAAGGTTGGTTCGGCATCTGGATCTGGCGCGTCGTCGCCGTCTCCGCATGCATCCTCGCAGGGCGTGCTGGCGTTGCGAGTCCTGCAGAGCGAGCGGCAGCCGGACCTCGCGCCCTGGCACACCTGGGCGCCGCATGAACCGGATGCCGGCGACCTCGGCAAGGCGGACTGGCAGGCCTGGCTGGCGCGGGAAGACGAAATATTCCGCGAAGTCGACGCCCGCATGCGCGAAGAGATCGAGCCCGGCGAACGGATTCCCTCGAACCGCTACTTCGAAGGCAGCCCCGTATCTCCCACGCGCTTCGCGCACAACTGGAACCGTTCGTACACCCTGTTGCCACAAGGGCAACCCGTGGGCGCCGTGGTCCTGCTGCACGGCCTGTCCGACTCTCCGTATTCGCTGCGTCATATCGCGCGGATCTACGCCGATCATGGATTTGCCGCCATCGGCCTGCGCCTGCCGGGACATGGCACGGTGCCCGCCGGTCTCACATCGGCACGCTGGCAGGACTGGCTGGCGGCGACGCGCCTGGCGGTACGCGAGGCACGCAGACTCGCGGGTCCCGGCAAGCCCCTGCACATCGTCGGCTATTCCAACGGCGGTGCCCTGGCCGTGCTGTACACACTGGATGCGGCCGAGGACTCCGCACTCGACATGCCCGATCGCGTGGTGCTCTTCTCGCCCATGATCGGACTGACGAGCTTTGCGCGTTACGCCGGAGTGGCCGGCTGGCCGGCCATCCTGCCGCGCTTCTCGAAGTCCGCATGGCTCGAGATCGTTCCCGAGTTCAACCCCTTCAAGTACAGCTCGTTTCCCGTCAACGCTGCCCGTCAATCGTACGAACTGACCCAGGTGCTCGATGAGCGGCTCGCGACGCTGGTGCAGAACGGCGCGATCGGACGGCTGCCGCCGGTGCTCGCGTTCCAGTCCGCCGTGGATTCCACCGTGGCCGGCGATGCACTGGTCAGCACGCTGTTCGCCAAACTACCGAAGAATGGCAGTGAGATCGTGCTCTTCGACGTGAATCGGGCGGCGCCGCTGGAGCTGCTGTTGTCGCAGGCAACGCTGGCACGCATCGAACAGATGCAACCCGCGAGCCCGCAGAACTATCGCATGACGGTAATCGGCAACGCACCGGGCCAGGTGCGCGTCAGCGAGCGGTCGCGCGCGCCGGGCGACACTGCCTCGCAGGTGCGGCCACTCGATATCGATTATCCGCCGGCCTATTTCTCGCTGTCGCACGTGGCGGTGCCGTTTCCACCCAGTGATTCGCTTTACGGCACGGACCCTGACGACGAGGACTTCGGCATTCACCTCGGCAACCAGGCGTTGCGCGGTGAACGCGGCACGCTGCTCAAGGGCGCGGACGCGCTGGTGCGCGCCTCGTGTAATCCGTTTTTTCCGTACGTGGGCCAACGTGTGGCGGAGCTCGTCGGCTCGCAGTGAGCCGCATCATGTCTTGCCGGCAGGTCCGGGCGGAGGCTTGCGCACCAGCTTTTCTTCGGCCTCCTTGTCCTTGTTGCTCTTGTTCTCGTCCTTGTGTGGATCCGCGTCCTGCAGGTTCTTTTTCACGTCGCGCAGGTTGATCGAGCCTTCGAGTGAGCGGGCAAATGCGCTCACGAACGCATTGCGCAGGATGCTCGAGATGGTCGCGAGCACACTGGTCTCCGGGTCCTTGAGTGTGCCGCTGAATTCGATGCGCGCCGCCACCCGGTCCTCCTCCTGGTTCTCCAGCACCTCCGAGGCGAAATCGAGGAACCCCTCCCAGATACGTCTGAGCGGATTCTGTTCGGGCTCTCCCGAGCGATACATGTCCACGTCCTCGAGAAATGGCTTGGCGTAGCCCTTGAATTTCCCATCGGCGGCTGCGAACTCCATGTACAGCTCGAATTTGCCCGCTTCGGCGTCAGCCTTGATGTACTCGCGCAGCCATGGATTGACCTGCGGCAACTGCACCTTCTTCACTTCCATGTTGACGTCGAAGGTGGGCTGCCGGGCAAATGCATTGACGCTGCCGGCGACCACGGCAGGCGCGCCGTCGAGCACCTCGGCCTTGATGCGGAAATCCGCGAAGGTTTCCTTGCCCACATCGAGCACATTGGTGAGATTGGTGATCTGGCCCTGCACACGGCGCGCCGTGATGGCATCACGCGTACTGATTCCGGGTGCCACGAAACGCACCGTACCGTTGACCATCTCGATGGTGTTGAAGCGGAACGGGAAGGTTTCCTCGAGGCGAGCATTCCAGTTCTCACCCTCGCCAAGCTGCGAATCGGCCTCGGACTTGCCCTGCACGAGGTTGAGCTCGGGACTCAGGAACTGCGCTTCCGCCACGAACGAGCCTCGCAGCAGGCTGCGCCATTCGACCGAAAGGTCCAGGCGTGGCGCGCGGAAGAACGGCACCGGCCGGCGCGCGCCGGTCTTGACGATCACGATGTCGTCGATGCTGTAGGCACCCCGCCACAGGTGGACGTCGATATCGCCCACGTGACCGTCGTAGCCATTCAGTGCTGCGAGTCTCTTGTTGGCCTGTTGCTCGATCACGTAGGGGAGCGCTATGCGCCCGCCGACCAGCAGCAACAGCAACGCGGCCCCGAAAATGACGAGCTTGCGTTTGCGCGTCATGTCCGCCAGCTTGCGCGCGCGGCCGGCGTGACCCAAGCGGTCATGTGCCTTACATTGCGTCAACCCATTCCGACCGGCAACCTGCATGAACCCGACAGCGTCCGACATATCCCCGAGCGCCAGTGACCTGATCGCGCGGCTCGGCCTCGAGCCCCATCCGGAGGGCGGCTGGTACCGCGAGGTACATCGCTCTTCGTTCGTAATTCAGACGGCGCGCGGCCCGCGAGCCGCGCTCACGTCTATCTACTTCCTGCTCGAGGCGGATCAACACAGCCGCTGGCACGTGGTCACCTCCGACGAGGCCTGGCACTACTCCGGCGGTGCGCCGCTCGAGTTGCTGAGCTACCAGCCGGGTTCCGGACCGCTGCGCCGGCGCGTGCTCGGTACCCCGCAGGCCGGGCAGGAACCGATCGCGGTGGTCGCGGCCGGCGAATGGCAGGCGGCGCGCAGCCTCGGCGACTGGACACTGGTGGGCTGTGACGTCGGGCCGGGCTTCGACTTCGAGGATTTCTCCTTCGTCGCATCCGTCGCCGGGCACGAATCCGCCTTTGCCGGTGAACTCGCGCCCTGGTCCGGCCTGCTTTGACGAGGACCCCGATGATCACTTCGTTGACGCGCGCATGCGCGGGATTCGGCTGGTTGTTGCTCGGTACGGTCGTGATGGCGGCGGACCGGGACTGGCCCGCGTATGGCGGCGACGCGGGCAAGACGCGGCATTCGCCGCTCACGCAGATCAACCGCGAAAACATCCGGCAACTGCAGCAGGCCTGGAGTTTCGACACGCACGAGAAAGGCGACACGCAGACGCAGCCCATCGTGGTCGGCCGCGTGCTGTTCGGCTACACGCCCACGCACAAGACCGTCGCGCTGGATTCCGCCAGCGGCAGGCTGCTGTGGACCTTTGACCCGGGCATCGCCGGCACCGGCGCGAATCGCGGACTGATGTACTGGTCGGAGGGCGCGGACGCGCGCGTGTTCGCGGCCGTCGACAATTTCGTGTACGCGCTGGATGCGGCCACCGGCAAGCCCGTCGCCGGCTTCGGCCAACAGGGGCGCATCGACCTGCGCGAAAACCTCGGACGGGAACCAGCCTCGCAGTCGGTGCGGCTAACTACCCCCGGAGTGGTCTGGCGCGATCTCATGATCGTCGGCGGCCGCGTGGGCGAGAACCTGCCGGCATCTCCAGGCCACATACGGGCCTACGACGTCAGGAGCGGCGCATTACGCTGGACCTTCCGCACCATTCCGGCGCCCGGCGATCCGGGCCACGACACCTGGCCGAAGGATGCCTGGCAATACACCGGCGGCGCCAACAGCTGGTCCGGCATGACGCTGGACGAGAAACGCGGCCTGGTGTTCGTACCCACCGGGTCGGCAGCCGCGGACTTCTACGGCGGCGATCGCCTCGGCGACAACCTGTACGCGAACTGCCTGCTGGCGCTGGATGCGGCCACCGGCAAACTGCGCTGGCATTTCCAGTTCGTCAAACATGATCTGCTCGACCGCGACCTGCCGAGCGCGCCGACACTGGTCACGCTGCGCCGGAACGGACGCAGCATCGACGCACTGGCGCAGACCACCAAGCAGGGATACGTCTTCGTACTGGAGCGCGACACGGGGCGGCCAGTATTTCCCATCGAGGAACTGCCCGTGCCGGCATCCGACGTGCCGGGTGAAGTCGCGAGTCCCACGTACCTGCGGCCGAAGACGCCTGCGCCGCTGGCCCGCCAGCAGCTCAGCGCCGCAACACTCACGACGCGTACTCCCGAGGCCGGCCGCTGGGCGCGCGAAGCAATTCGCCAGGATTCGCAGCGACGGGCCGTTCAAGCCACTGACCGTGGGAATCGACACGACTATCTACCCCGGTTTCGACGGCGGCGCAGAATGGGGTGGACCTGCCTGGGATCCGGACTCCGGCCTGTTGTACGTCAACTCGAATGAAATGGCCTGGCTCGGATCACTCGCGCCGAACGATATCGGTCGCAGTACCGGCAAGTCCATTTACCTGCGCGACTGCGCGGCCTGCCACGGCGACAGCCTGCAGGGATCGCCGCCGCAATTTCCGTCGCTCATTGGCCTGGCCGAGCGGATGACGCAGGCGCAAGTTTACCGAATTCGTCCGCAAGGGCGGCGGCCGCATGCCCGCCTTCGCCGGGATCCAGGGCGAGGCTCTGCGCGCGGTGGCGCAGTACCTGTTCGAAGGCAAGGACATCGCCGCGGGTGAACCCGACACCTCGCCGATCAATCAGCCGTTCCGGTTCACCGGATATCGACGCTGGCTCGACCCCGAGGGCTACCCCGCCATCGCCCCGCCCTGGGGTACGTTGAACGCCATCGATCTCGCCACCGGCAAGTACCGCTGGCGCGTTCCATTCGGCGAGTTCCCCGAACTGGAGGCGCGCGGCGCCAGGGGCACGGGCAGCGAAAACTACGGTGGGCCGCTGGTCACTGCGGGCGGACTGTTGTTCATTGGCGCCAGCATTCATGACCGCAGGTTCCGTGCGTTCGACAAACGCGACGGCAAACTACTCTGGGAGGCGGCCCTGCCCTATCTCGGCCGACGCAACTCCCATCACCTACCAGGTCGATGGCCGCCAATACGTAGTCATCTTCGCCAGCGGAGGCAAGGAGCGCACGGGTTCCGGCGGCGGCGTGTATGTCGCGTTCGCCCTGCCCGCAGTCTCGCTGCGCAAGTAGCAGAACCCTTTACGCCCGCGCTGCGAATTTGAGCGCCACCGAGTTCATGCAATAACGCAGGCCGGTCGGATCCGGCCCGTCGTCGAACACATGGCCCAGGTGCGCATCGCAGCGCCGGCATGACACCGCGGTGCGTTCCATCATCAGTGGTGTTGTCGCCGAACTCGCGCACGTTCGCGCTCGAGATCGGCTTCCAGAAACTCGGCCAGCCGGTGCCGGACTCGAACTTGGTGCGCGAATCGAACAGCGCGGTGTCGCAGCAGATGCAGCGATACAGCCCATCCGCGTGATTGTCGTTGTACTGGCCCGAATACGGACGCTCGGTGCCCTCGTGCCGAGTGACGTAGAAGGAATCCTCGGGCAACAGCGCCTTCCATTCCGCCTCGGTTTTCACGATGCGGGGCACGGTGACCTTGCCGAGGCTGACACCGGCCGCGGAGAAATTCTCGATGACGACGTTGGCGGGCAATTCCGTCACGGCAGCCTTGTCCGCGGCACGCGCGCAGGCCGCAAAACCCAGCGCCAGCGGCGAAGCCAGGGCCCGCTAACAGGAATCCGCGGCGCGAATGATCCGGATCACGCATCGTCAGGCCTCCTAGCCGAAGGTGAATGAATACGCCTCGACATGGGGATCGAGGAACTCGATGGTGAACTCGTGCTCCTCGACCGCACCCTTCTGGCGGATGAGTTGATAGAGACGTTGCTCGCGCACCGTGCCCGCGCCCTGCGCATCGATGTCCATGCCGTGATCTGCGGCCGGCGGCTTGCCGTCGAGCAGGACACGGAAGCGCACCGGTTTCCGTTGTCCGGGCGCCCGGACCCAGCACCAGGTGCAGGTCGCGCGCGCGGAAGCGGAATACGACGCGGCCCGGCGCGGCCTCGAGCGTGCTTTTTTCGCCCGCGACCTTCCAGCGTCCGCCCAGTGCCCATTGATTCAGCGCGAGCTGCGCGGGGAAGTTCATAGGTCTTGGCGGCATTGCGCGTGAACGAACCGGGCGACTGGAAATTCTCCGCACGCGCGAACCCGAGGTAGGTCTCGGGTGAAGCGACATTCGCCGTGTCCGCGGCCGCCGAGACGCCCTGGCCCGCCGCGTCATCGAGCGGATCGGGAAGATTCTTTGCGCCGGCCTCTTCCAGCAGCTTGCGGATGGTGCGCTCGGAGCGGGCGTACTTCCCTTCACCGAAATGATGGCCGCGGATGTTTCCCTGCGCATCGACGAAGTAGTGTGCTGGCCAGAAGCGATTGTTGAACGCCTTCCAGAGGGCCATGTTGCTGTCGAGCGCCACCGGGTAGCTGATGCCGAACTTTTCCACCGCCTTGCGCACGTTCTCCGTGTCTTTCTCGAAGGCGAACTCCGGCGAGTGCACGCCGATGATGACCAGTCCGGAGTCCTTGTAGTGCTCGATACCAGGCGTTCACATACGGAATGGCGCGCAGGCAGTTGATGCAGGAATAGGTCCAGAAATCGAACACCACCACCTTGCCGCGCAGGCCCGCGCGCGTCAGCGGCTTTGAATTCAGCCAGCCGGTGGCGCCCGTCAGTTCGGGGATCGCGCCCTCGGTCATCGGCGAACCCGACGCATTCTTGCTGGACATCATCGCGCCGCCAGGCGCGTCATTTTGCATAGCGCCGCCTTCGGCCTCGGGCTTCGCTGACATCATCATCGTGGCGCCGCCCGCCGCGGCGCGCGTTGGCTGCCGGCGCGGCACGGCTTGCGGCGCGCGCCGCTGCCACCGTGACCGGCTTTCCCTGGTAGAGCGCCGGCATCAGCTTCGCGAAGTTGCGCACCTTGGGCAGGTCGTGGAAGACGATGTACGGCTGGTCGGGGTGATTGAGCAGATAGTCCTGGTGGTAATCCTCCGCCGGGTAGAAGCGATCCAGCGCCTCGACCCGCGTCACGATGCGATCCGGAAAGGCCTGGGCCGCATCGAGCTGCGCGATGTAGGCCGCCGCGATCTTTTCTCTGGGAATCGTTGGCGTAAAAGATCGCCGAGCGGTATTGCGTGCCGATGTCCGGTCCCTGGCGGTTGAGTTGCGTGGGATCGTGAACCACCGAGAAAAACACCTGCAGGATCTGGCCATAGCTCACCTGCTTCGGGTCGTACACGATCTGCACGGACTCGGCGTGGCCGGTACTGCCACGGCTCACGGTTTCGTAGTTGGCAGTGGTGCGTTCGCCCCCGGCATAGCCGGATATCACGTTCTTTACGCCCTTGAGGTGCTGGTAGACGCCCTGCACTCCCCAGAAGCAACCGCCGGCCAGTACGGCCGTTTCGGTGCCGGAGGTGGGGGCCATCGGGGCGACGGCCGGCGGCGGCAGTGCCGCGGCAGGTTCGGCCGCTGAGCCAGCGCTACAGGCGGCAAGTCCCCCGATCGTCAACAGCAATAACGCGGCCAGACACTTGAGCATGCAACCTCCATGCGGGTGTACGCATGAGACCGGGGCAAGGGATGCATTGTTTCACTCACCTGGACCGGATGGCGCGCTAAGACAAATCCGCGCGCCCGGGCGCCCGGCGGCGTGTAAACTGCGCGCAAAGAATAACAACGTCCAGGGCAGACGTGATGACACGCGCAACTCGATGGCCGGTCTATACGGCCGTATTGCTTGGCAGTGCGATGGCCACTCAGGCCGGTGAAGGTGGACTACTCGACGAACGATTCTCGGTCGGGCTCGGCACATTTTTCCTGAGCTCGAATACGAACGTTCGCGCCGACGCCTTCGATTCCGGTGACATCGGCACACCCATCGACCTCGAAGATACCTTTGAACTGGAAGACGAGAACGTGTTCCGGGTGGATGCATCCTGGCGCATCGGCAGGCGTCACATTCTGCGCGCCATGTATTTCGAGAGCGACCGGTCGCGCCGCAAAGTCATCGACGAGGAAATCGAATTCGCCGGCGAGACCTTTCCCATCGACGCGGAAGTGCAGGCGGATTTCCATTTCGACATCACCGAGCTGGCGTACGAATACGTGATGCTGGATCGCGACCAATACCAGCTGGGCGCATCCTTCGGAATTCACAATGCCGGGTTCAGGGTCGGACTCAGCGCCGAAGTGAACACACCGGGCGGAGGCGGCAGCGCCGCGCTCGCCGAAGACGTGAGCACCAACGCGCCGTTGCCGGTGCTGGGCCTACGCGGCCGCTGGCATGTCGCGGGAAACCTGTACGCCCAGGCGCATGCGCAATATTTCCAGCTCGCCTTCGACGGCTACGATGGCAACATCCAGGACTACGAGGCCGCCCTCATCTGGCAGGTGAAGCGCCACGTGGGCCTGGGCGCCGCTTACAACGCGTTCGTGACGCAGGTTGGAGCCGATCGCGACCACTTCGAGGGTCAGCTCCGCTGGCGCTATTCGGGCGCCCAGGTCTTCATGCGAATGTCGTTCTGAATTCGTACGGCACGACGTAGACGGGAGCGAAGCCGCCACCAGCCGACCGGAAGTTTGTCGTCTGGCCCTGGTACATCCGGGCTGCCATCCACTGCATCTGTCCCGCGTAGACATAGCAGCGGACGTCGACCTTGAAGGATTCCCTGCCGCGAGGTGTGGTACGCAATCGCTCACCTGCCGGCACGAACTGCTGGGCAACGTATTCACCGTTCATGACCTGCGCGAATACCCGTCTCGTGAGCTTGTCCCCTCGATAGGTGCCGCGACTTCCAAATCCCCGGCTGGGCTTGAAGAACCAGTCCTTGCGTTGCCTCCACCACGTGTCTTCGCAACCGACGGCATGCCGGGTCGTCGGGATACCGTCTTAGCAGGCTGTCGATCGCCGACTGGGCCACGCCAAGCCCTGCCAGCTTCGCAGCGTCACTGAAGATGGTGAGGTTCTCCTTGTTCGCATACAGCGCATGCGCATGCGGATGCGGCGTGATGACGGCGAGATCACGCTCGAGAGCCGCCTGGAGCACACGATTGTCTGGCGCAGCCAGGTAAAAGTCGGTGACCCGGTTGTAAACGAGGTCAATGCGCTCACCGGCAAAGCGAATGCAGTCGCTCGCGAGTTCGAGTTCCGCGGGGTCGAGAATGAAGGCCTTGTATCCGCGCGATTCGAACAGTCGCTTCGCCAATACGAATTCGGGATACAGGAACTGCCCGCGCGGACTTTCATCGACAATGGCGATGGTCCGCAGCGGCCTCCTGCCGCGTGCGAGTTGCCATTCGCGTTCGAACATCGCAACGATTTGTTGTTCGAGCTGCGCCGCGGTCGGCTGGCTGGCGAGCTGCTCGTCAGCAGCGTTGCAACATGCACGATGCGCAGCGTGACCTGCAATGTTCAGCAATGCTCCGCCGGCATTCGTGTTGATCTCGATCAGCCTGGGCCCATTCGCCGTGATGTGGAAGTCGAATCCCATGAAGACGCCGGAGGGACCACGATCAATGAGGGAAATGGCGGGCGCCCGTGCAAGGACCTCCTGCTGGTAAGCCGGTGTGCGAACGACGTGTTCGACTCCATCGATGATCCGCTGCATCCCGGCGACGTGCTCGCGATCGATGAACACCGGCGTGTCGGAAAAGAGATGCGGATGACTCTCCACGAGGGGATGCACGACGCCGTCATCCGCCAGGCTCCTGTCCAGCCGGCTGCGCAGCGCCGCCAGGTCGACGACCCCACAATCACAGCTGCGGTTGAGGGCGGCCGCGCGATTTTCCACAACGGTACTCATGCGACCCTTTTCTCCTCGGCAAACATCCTCAGCAGCAACACGCCGGCCACCGCGCCGACCAGCTGCGCGCCGATGAATCCCGGAACATCGACAGGCCGGATTCCGGCAAACGTATCGCTCATGGCGCGACCGATGGTGATGGCCGGATTCGCGAACGAGGTCGACGCGGTAAACCAGTAGGCAGCGCCAATCCACAAGGGGACTCGCCAGGCAGCGTCACGGAAAGACGGCGCCCGGAGCGCGATGAATATCAGACCCGCGGTTGCAACGATTTCGGACATCCACTGCGCCGCTCCGCTGCGACTGTGAGTCGACGCGGAAACGAGTGGCAGTTCAAACATGGCATTCGCCAGTATGGCGCCCGCGCAGCAGCCGAGAATCTGGGCCACTACGTACAACATCGCGAGTCGAAGATTCAGTTGCCGCAGGTGCAAGGCGGCGGCGGTTACCACCGGGTTGAAGTGCGCGCCGCTGATGGGACCGAATTGCGCGATCAGCACGGCGAGGATGGCGACGGTTGCAAAGGTGTTGGCAAGCAGGGCAACGGCCGCATTTCCCGTCGAGAGCCGCTCCGCCATGATTCCCGAACCGATGACACAGGCAGACAGGAGCAACGCACCGAGAAATTCGGCAGGCAGGTTGCGCCTCATCACGCGACTTCGTCTGCCGAGCGCGTATGGCCAATCTCCCGAAGTCGCTGCTGCAGCTTCACGCGATCCAGCGACTGGATCGGAAGGCTGGTGAAAATCTTGATGCGGCTCTCGAGTTCGCGAAATGCCTGACGGAATGCCAGCCATTTATCCGTGTCCGATCCTTCGACGGCTGCCGGATCTTCCACGCCCCAATGAGCAGTCATGGGTTGTCCCGGCCAAACCGGGCAGGCTTCCGCGGCGGCGTTGTCGCACACGGTGAATACGAAATCGAGCTGCGGCGCGCCGGGCTGCGCGAACTCGTCCCAACTTTTGGAGCGCATGCCGTCGGTGGGCATTTTCATGTGTTTCAGGAGCTCGAGAGCAATCGGGTGCACCGTCCCTTTCGGGATGCTGCCCGCGCTGAAGCCTCTGAATTTTCCGCGGCCCCAGTGATTCACCAGCGCTTCGGCCAGGATGCTGCGGGCGGAATTGCCGGTACAGAGGAACAGGACGTTGAACGGGCGGGCACTCATTGGAGTTCTCTCTTCATGAACGCGGAGTTCGCCGGGCAGATGCCCGAGAATTCGCGGGTCGCGCGAATAACATCCGGTGCCGAATCGCGCGGCGCGTGGCTGTAGCCATGCCTGGCAAAGAAGCGCTCGGCCGTGGTTGTCAGGAGGTACAGCGTTCGCACGCCATTCGTACGGGCATGTCCCTCGGCGTGCTTGAGAAGGACTGATCCTTCTCCGGCACCGCGCTTGCCCGCCATCACCACCAGCGATCGCAACAGTGCGACATCTCCGTAAAGCTCGAGTCCGACAATCCCCGAAGGTTCATGGGCCGGCCCCGAGAAGAAGAAGTGCTCACAGTGTTCGGTAGTCAGGTCCACGGTCGGAAGCCCGGCCGACTGCAGCAGCGCCAGGGTGGTGGAGAGTGAAGGCCGGGATGAAATGTTCATGTCGATATTGCGCTCACGCGGCGGTCTTTCGCCTGCCGGGTTTGTCGATGCGCGGCGCGCACTCCGTCGCGCAACCTTGCCCGCTGGCCGCGCAACACTTGTCGGTGAGATACCCGACGAGTTCATTCATGGACGTGTAGTCCGCGCTGTAGATGAGCTGCCGGCTGGCGCGCGCCTGGGTGATGAGTCCGGCCCGTTGCAGCGACTGGAGATGAAAGGTGAGCGACGACGGCAGGAGCCCGACGCGTTCACCGATCGCGCCCGCGGGTAGCCCCGCTGGCCCCTGCTCTACCAGCAGTCGGAATATCGCCAGTCGATGTTCATGGGCCAGCGCACCGAGCGCACCGATCACTGCTGCCGTCTTCATGGCGTCGTACGATATTTCAAGAATCATCGTAATGTCAACCCGCGACCCCAGGCGATGATTTCCCGGGGAATCCGCGCCGTGGCCCCGGGGCGCCCTCGCCCCGGGGCGAGCACGCGATCGGCCGGGAGGGAAATGCCGACCGCGTGCCCTGAATCAGCGCCTCACCTCAGAGAGGTGGAAACGCATTTCGCCGTAACTCGTCGAACTGCGCCTGGAACCAGTGGCCCGACAGCGGCGCATTGGGCAAGGCTCCCGTCTCACTGTTGTTGTTGCGCGGGTTGCCGGGATTGCCCGGCGCGCACATCGCGTCGAATCCCTTGCCCTCGTCATTCGGGATCAGCGAGCTCGATCCGTCCGATTCGCCCGGTGGCTTGATCCACACGTAGGCATCGACGCCGGCGGCAGGTGCGGCGCGCGGCCGCTCGCCGATGCCGGCTCCGCTCGGATTGCACCAGTTGCCCTTGTGAATGCGCCGGTCGATGCGCGAGGCATCGATGCGTGCATTCAGGTCCGCGAGCGTCGACGGACCGGTGGGCCTGGCGGGTCCACCCCAGCCATTGCGCGAGGTGTCGATGAGCATGCCGATGCTCGAAGAGAAGCCCGCACTCACCGCCTGGTTGCGGAAGGCCTGGGCGTAGGTGAGCTCATCGTTGAACTGGTTGAAGTCGATCCAGCGCGAGGTGCGCGTGGTGGCATCCACGGTGATGTACGGCTCCTGCAACGCCGAGGTGTTTGCCGTGTTGGTGATAAAGCCGTGCACGTTGGCGAGCGTGCTGCCCGAGGCCAGCGCGGCCGTGCGCATCATTTCCACCGAAGCGCCGAAGTTGTCGGTCCAGCCCAGCCAGCCGTGATGACCGGCGTCCACGTAGTTGTAGACGTTCGGGATGGAACCGAGCTGTGCCAGTGCATAACCCACGCCGTTCACGTAGCCGCCGTTGTTGAACATCGTGTCGCATTGCGCCGTGCCGGTGGGCCGGTTGGTGCGATTGGTCACGAGATTCGGCAGCGAGTCGATTTCGATGATGGCCACGATGCGCAGGCTGGCGTATTCCGGCCGGCGCAGGATGTCGCGGATCGGGTTGATGTACTCGTTCTGGTAACGCGGCAGGTCGTTGGGCCCCAGTTCGCCATTGCTGGCCAGTGCCGCGCAATCACGTCCCGGCAGGTTGTAGATCACCATCTGGAACACCAGTGGCGAGGCGCCATTCGCCTGGTCCTGCTGGACGGCCGTGTTCAGGTGATCCACCAGCCCCATGCTGCCCGTGGTCGGACTGCTGTTGCCGGCAATGGCGCTGATGCGATCGAACCAGACGCCGGTGGGTTGATTGGCGATCGCACTGCCGCCACCGGCAGAGGCATTCGCGCGCCACTGGGGATTGTTGTACACGGTCGCCCCGGCATACGGATTGTCCACACGCGTCCCCGGCGGCGTCGTGGTCGTGCGGTTCACCGTGATCGTCGCGCCGGTGTAGTTAGGCGCGGCGGCGGCGAAGGTGGAGGTTGCCGCGGTCGTCCCGGCCGCAGCCGTGAACGTCACGTTCACGCCGGCCGACCAGTTGCCGGTGGTGAGGGTCACCGTCCCCGGGCTCGAAGTGATGACGGTGCTGCCGCTGCGGGTCAACGTGACGACCACGTTCGCCGTTGGCGCCGCCGAGAGACGCACGTTCGACGTGGCACTCGCCCCGCCGGCGAGATTCAACGTTGCCGGATTCACCAGGATGGACGCTCCCATGGGCGCGACCACGCTGAAAGGAATCAGCGCCGTCGCCGTGGAGAGCGGCGGATTCGCATTGTCGAAGGCCGTGGCCTGGGCGGTGTGGCTGCCGGCCGCGAGTGTCGTGGTGCTGAAGCTGTACGGCGACGTGGTGTCGGTCGACACCAGCGCGCCGTCGACGCGGAATTCGACCCGGCTCACGCCACTGTTGTCGCTGGCGTTGGCGGCCAGGCTCACGCTGGTGCCGGTGTTGAACTGCTGGCCGCTGGTGGGGCTGGTCAGACTCACGGTGGGCGGCGTGTTCTGCGGTGGCTGCGGAGTGCCGCCATTGCAGACCGTTCCGTTCAACGTGAACGCGGTGGGCGGGTTGTTAGCCCCGCTGAACGTACCGTTGAAACCCACGGTGAAGCTCTGCCCGCTGCCAATGCTCTGATTCCACTGCGCGTTGCTGGCAACGGTCATCTGCGCGCTGCCGGCGGGATGGGTGAACGCCACCGGCCACCCATTCTGCAGACGCTGCCCATTCGGGAAGCTGAAGATCAGCGTCCAGCCGTTGGTGATGGCCGGTCCGTTGTTCTGGATGACGATATTGGCGCCGAAGCCATTACCGCCCTCCCAGCTCTTGGTGTAGGTGACCTGGCAGGCCGGCGACTGCGCGGCTGCCATGGTCGAAGTAAGTGCCAGCAGACAGACGGCCGAGGCCATCCATGCAAGCCGTGATCGGAAGGGTCGCATGCGAATACTCCTGTTATGACGGCGACGCTCCCCGCTCCTCCGCGGAAAGCGTCGCCGGTGATCTCCCTATGCTCGTCGTCGATCGCCTTGCGTCATGGGAAGGCTCCCGTCTGCTCGAACTGTGTGCCGCCGACCGTGTAGAGCACGCGCCAGGTGTCTCCCGTCACCGGGTGCGTGGTGCCATTGCCGCCGATCTGCGCCGCAAACGTGCGCATGGTCGATGCCACTGAGTTGCTGACCGGAATTCAGCGTCCAGGTGTAGACAATGGGCGTAGCGCTGCCGGTCACGCTCTGCGCGACCTGCCCACCCACGGTGTTGTACTGACCCGAATGCGTCACGCCGGTCGTGCGCTGCACGGTGACCGTGACGGTCATGGCCGTGATGGGCTGCGTGTTCGCCAGGCGAACCTGCAGCTCGCTGTACCACGGGCTGGAGTTCACCGATCGCGTGACCGTCACGCCACCGCCGCCCGGGCCGGGGCCGGGACCGGCAGTCGGGGTGGCCGGCGGGGCCTGCGTCGACACACCACTCTCGCCATTGGCGTTCACCGCGGTCACCACGTAGTAGTAAGTCGTGCCGTTGGTGAGACCCGTGTTGGTGAACGTCGTCGCCGTCACGTTGGTGGCCACGTTGCTGTACGGGCCGCCGTTGGTGGTGGAACGCTTCACGTTGTACGAGGTCGCGCCTGCCGCCGCGGTCCAACTCAACGCCACCTGCGCATTGCCGGCCGTTGCCGAGAGGCCCGTGGGCGCCGGCGGTACGTTACCCACCTGACGCTGCAGGAAGGCGCTCACGATATTGGCGCTGGTCATCGAGAACACGCGGTTGCTGGTCGCATTCGCCTGCGGCACTACCTGGTTCTGTGCGTTGAGCACTCCGATGCGCACGGCGCCATTCAGCCCATTGACCGCATTCGCCAGAGTCAGCGGCCATTGCGCCGCGCCGGTATTCGCCGCGGTGATGGTGATGGGCGTCGTCGGCCAGAACGCATCCTGGCCTACATTGTTGACAGTGCGCACGTTCACGCGGTCGCCGACGACCATCGTGATCGGATCGGCGGTGAGCGGACCCAGATCGAACCAGGGATTCGATATTGCCGGCTGATGCAGCAAGGTCCGCGTTTCGGTGTCGGAGGCATTGCCACTGGTCACCAGCAGGTTCACCGTCACGTTGCCCGAAGCCTGCGGCACACCGTAGTTCAGCGTCGCGATGGCCGCCATCGGGTTGGTAATGCTGTACAGCCCCGGGATTCTCGGAGTCGACGCTCCAGTTGTAGGCCAGGTTGCTGCCAACCGAACTGCTGCCATTGAGCTGGATCGAGCCTGAGCCCGTGACCGTGGTGACGTTCGGGTTGAGCGCGATGTTGGCGGTGACGGTCGGCTGCGGCGTGCCAGAGAACTGTGCGTCGATGCAGCCATGGAAGCGCTCGAAGGTGAAGAAGTTGCGGCCCCACTCGGCGTAGATCACATGCCGGCCCGAGCGCGCAGGCACCGTGCAGCGTGTGGTGAAGGTGGCGGCGCCAGGGTTCGGAGTTACGTTCGGATTGCCGGTCGGGTTCGCGTCGCTATACGCCAGCGAGCAGAACGGCGTGTCCTCGAAGTCGGCAAACGACAGCGCGCGGCCCGTTTGCCATACGAAGCCGGGCTTCGTGATCCAGTAACGGAATTCCTCGGTGTCCGAGAAGTGCGGACCCCAGGAAATGTTCCAGACGAAGTTGCGCGGTCCCGCGGCCATGGGAACCGTCGGCCAGTCGATGGGTTGGTCCCAGACCGTCGCCTGCGCCATTCCATGTCTCGGAATTGAATCCGCAGACATTGGCGCGCGGGCCAACGCCATTGCGTCCGGTGGTGTGCGTGAGCACGCTCATGAAGCTGTAGCCAGCTGTCGGATGGAATTCCCGTCGCGCTGAACGCGTTGCCGCAGACCGGGTACTGCGCAGTGCCGTTCGCTACGTGGTCGGGCTTGGTGATCGCGCCGCAGAACCAGTTGCGGGCCGGTGGATCCTGGATGAGACCGTGCGCGAAAGCGCCGGAAGACAGTGCGCCGAGCACGCACAGGGCCATCGCTCGAAGTGCTTCGATCCTCATGACTACTCCCTCAGGTTTCGACTGTCGACAATGTCAACGTACGAATCACCGGTGAGAGCTACGGCGGGATCTCCGTGTGCGGAGCCGCATGCAGGGTGCGCGGCGCGATGCGCCGCGAGCAAACACTTGCGTCCATTCAAGTCCCCCTTCGTCGCGCGCGATGGGAATCGCGAGCGGCGCAGATGTTAGACACGGTCTTTGTGACTGCACAACCGGGGCCGACCGCAGTGTCGCGGACATGGACAACGTTGTCAGTGATCAATCCGGCGAAGCGCGGCGTCAGCGCGTGGAATTGGCAACGGCCGGTTGCCGACAAATTTTCGTGGACATGAGTGGCGCATCAGGACATGAAACGCGCCAGCGTGCGCGGCACCGCGACGCGTGAGTCACGCATGCGTACCGGATGCAATACGTAGTTAGCGCAGTTGTTAGACTTCTATATCGGTGGCGAGCACGACAACACCGCGAGTCGGCATGCGGAAGAACTCCGCGGCCTGCGCGCTGCGGCGCTGCAGGAAGGCGAAGGCGCGCGACTTGATGCCGGCGAGTCCCGGGCCGCGGCCGCGCGCGCACCAGGTGCCAGCCGAGGAAGAAAGAGGAGTCCTCGGCGAAGATGTTCATGCCCTGGCGCCGCGCGCTGCGCAATGCCTCGCCGACGTCGGGTGTTTCCATGAAGCCGAAACGGGCGCGCATGTCGAACACGCCCGGATAACGTTCCTCGTACAACACGCGCGTCAGCGCGATCGACCCGGGGCACGCGCTGGATCTCGATGTGCAGGATGACGATCTGCTCGTGGTGCACCTTGTTGTGTTCCAGGTTGCGCAACAACGCGGTGGGTACGAAGCCCGACTGGCTCACCAGGAACACGGCCGTTCCGGGAACCCGTGCCTTGCCGGCCAGCAGTTCCGGCAGCTTCTTGTCCGGCACCGCGCGCATGCTCCAGCTCGGCGCGCAACGCCTGGCGCCCGTCGCGCCAGGTGATGAAGATCGCGAACATCACCACGGCGAACCCGAGCGGCACCCAGCCACCGGTCGGGATCTTGGTGATGTTGCCGGCGAGGAACGCCATCTCCACGATCGCGAATAGTCCGAACACTGGCACGACGCGCCACCAGGACCATTTCCACATGGCGCGCGCCACCAGGATGCCCAGCAGTGTGGTCACGATCATGGTGCCGAGCACCGCGACACCGTACGCCGACGCCAGCGCGGCAGATTTCTGGAAGCCCAGCACGAACAGGACCACGCAGACGAACAGGAACATGTTGGCGGCCGGCACGAAGATCTGGCCCTTGGCCTCTTCCGACGTCTGCAACACGCGCACGCGCGGCAGCAGGTCGAGTTGCACCGCCTCGCGCGTGAGCGAGAACGCTCCGGAGATAACCGCCTGCGAGGCGATCACGCGTGGCCACGGTGGCCAGCAGCACGAGCAACGGCAGCACGGCCTGCGGCGCCATCGAGTAGAAGGGATTCGCGCGCGGCCGCGCCGTCTCGCAGGATCAGCGCGCCCTGCCCGAAGTAGTTGAGCAACAGCGCCGGCCACACCAGCACCAGCCAGCCGAGCTGCACCGGCTTGCGCCCGAAGTGACCCATGTCGGCGTACAAGCGCCTCGCAGCCAGTCACCGCCAGGATCACCGCGCCCAGACACCGCGAGACCGAGCCCGGTGTGATGCACGAGCAACTCGAGGCCATACACAGGGTTCACCGCCAGCAGCACCCGCGGCGACTGCACGATCGATATGATGCCGAGCACCGCGAGCGCGACGAACCACAACACCATGATCGGGCCGAACATGCGACCGACTCGCTCGGTGCCACGGCGCTGGATCGCGAACAGGATGACGATGACCACCAGCGTCACCGGCAACACCGCATTCGAGAAGTTGGGGTCGAGGATCACGAGGCCTTCCACCGCGCTCAGCACCGAGATCGCGGGTGTGATCAGCGCATCGCAGTAGAACAGCGCGGCACCGAGCACGCCCAGCGCAACGGCGTGGCGCGCCCAGGGCGCCGCCGTGCCGAAATGCTTCTGGACCAGCGCCACCAGTGACAGGACGCCGCCCTCGCCCGAGTTGTCCGCGCGCATGATGACGCCGACGTACTTGACCGTCACGACGATCAGCAGGCTCCAGAAAATCAGCGACAGCAGTCCCAGCACCTTGAAGTCTTCGCCAGGCAGGAATTCGGCCGCGGAAAGCGAGCTGCCGAGTGCATACAGGGGACTCGTGCCGATGTCACCGAATACCACGCCGATGGCGCCGATGACGGCGGGACCCAAGGCCTGTTGCGACTTCATGCATCACCGAAAACGAAAGCGCGCATTTTACGGATCGGCCACACCGCAACACGACTTTTTCGGTACCCTCGCGCGTATGCCCGCGGATTTGCACGAAACTTCGTTGATCGCACTGTTGGCCATCGGCTTCGTGCTTGCATTGCTGTTCGGTTTGCTGGCCAACCTGCTGCGCGTCTCGCCCATCGTCGGCTACCTGCTGGCGGGCATCGCCGTGGGCCCGTTCACGCCGGGATTCGTCGGCGACTCGAGCCTGGCCTCACAACTCGCCGAAATCGGCGTGATCCTGCTGATGTTCGGCGTGGGACTGCATTTCTCCATCAAGGACCTGCTGGCGGTCCGGTATATCGCGTTGCCCGGTGCCATCGCGCAAATTGCGACGGCTACCGCCATCGGATACGGCATGGCGCACCTGCTCGGCTGGAGCCTGGGAAGCGGCCTGGTGTTTGGACTGGCGCTGTCGGTGGCCAGCACCGTGGTGCTGCTGCGCGCACTCGAAGAGCGCAATGCGCTGCAGTCCTCGGAGGGAAAAATCGCCATCGGCTGGTTGATCGTCGAAGACCTGGCCATGGTGCTCGCGCTGGTGTTGCTGCCCGCGCTGGCCCCGACCCTCGGCGGCGACAACAGCGCCATCCACGCGCCCGGGACATCGTCGAACACCTGGCTCGCACTGACGATCACGCTGGCCAAGGTGGCCTTGTTCGTGGCCCTGGCTCTCGTGGTTGGCACGCGCGTGGTGCCGTGGCTGTTGAAGCGCGTCACGCGCACCGGTTCACGCGAGCTGTTCACGCTCTGCGTGCTGGCCATCGCGCTCGGCATTGCCTACGGCTCGTCGGCCGCGTTCGGAGTGTCGTTCGCACTGGGCGCGTTCTTCGCCGGCGTGATCCTGTCCGAATCCGAGCTCAGCCACCAGGCCGGCAATGATTCCCTGCCGCTCAAGGACGCCTTCGCGGTGCTGTTCTTCGTGTCGGTGGGCATGTTGTTCGATCCGTCCGTGCTGTTGCGCGAACCGCTGGCGGTCATCGCCGTGCTCGCCATCATCATGGTGGGCAAGTCGCTCGCCGCGTTCGTCATCGTGCTCGTATTCCGCCACCCGGTGCGCACCGCCCTCACGGTCTCGGCCAGCCTGGCGCAGATCGGCGAGTTCTCCTTCATTCTTGCCAGTCTCGGCGGTGCGCTCGGACTGCTGCCGCCCGACGGACGCGACCTCATCCTCGCCGGCGCGTTGTTGTCCATCGCGCTCAACCCGCTCGCCTTCGCCGGCGTCGCGCCGATCTCGCGTTTCCTCGAGGCGCGGCCGCGGCTGCTGGCGCTGCTGGAGCGTCGCGGCGCCGAACTGCATCGCATACCCGTGGCGAGCGCGGTCGATCTTCGCGACCACGCCATCCTCGTCGGTTACGGCCGCGTCGGCGGCACCATTGGCGACGTGCTCGGGGCTCAGGGCCTGCCGTTCGTGGTCATCGAACGCGACCACCTCATGCTGGGCAATGCGCAGTCCGCCGGCATTCCCACCATCGTCGGCGACGCCTCGGCGCCGGGAATCCTCGAGTTGGCGGGCATCGAACATGCGCGCCTGGTCGTGGTTGCGACGCCGGACAGTTTCCAGGCGCGCCGCATCGTCGAAGTCGCGCAGCAGCTCAAGCCCGGCATCGACCTGGTGGTGCGCACCCACAGCGCCAGCGAAGTGCAGGCACTCGAAGAGCTCAAGGTGGGCCGCGTGGTCATGGGTGAACGCGAGCTGGCCTACGGCATGCTCGAATACGCTTTGCGCAGTCTCGGTGTGCCGGCCGAGCGGGCGCGCGCCGCCGCCGGACGCGGTGCGGCCGGTGAACCCGGAAGGAACCTGATGAGCCCGGCAGAAACCGACGCACTCGCTCTGAGCCTGTCCGTTGCCGCGCGCAGCGTGATCTTCAACCTTCCGGTTGCCATCCTGGTGGCCTGGCTGCTGACCCGCACGCGTTTCGCCGGGCGCACGGTATTCGACGCCTTCGTGCACCTGCCGCTGGTACTGCCACCCGTGGTGGTGGGCTATCTACTGTTGCTGGTGTTCGGCGTTCGCGGTCCGGTCGGCGGCTGGTTGTACGACAGCTTCGGCATCCAGCTCGCCTTCACGAGCACCGGCGCGGCGCTCGCCACCGCGGTGATGTCGTTTCCGCTGGTGGTGCGCTCCATCAGGCTGTCACTCGAAACACTCGACCCCGGCCTGGAGGATGCGGCGCGCACGCTCGGCGCCGGTCCCGTCGACCGGTTCTTTTCCATCACGCTGCCGCTGATCGCCCCCGGCATCCTGGCGGGCGCCGTGACCGCCTTTGCGGCGGGCCTCGGCGAATTCGGCGCGGTGATCACCTTCGCGTCCAACATTCCCGGGCGAGACGCGCACCTTGCCGCTGGCGTTGTACACGGCGCTGCAGACACCCGACGGCGACTCGCTGGCGGCGCGCCTCGCGCTGATTTCCTTTTCGCTGGGACTCGCGGGCCTGCTCGTGGCCGAATTCCTGGCGCGACGCCTGCGACGCAGGCTGGGGCGCTGAGCATGTTGCGCGTACAACTGTGCAAGCGGCGCGGCGACTTCACTCTCGACGTGGACTTCGTCGCTCCGATACCGGGCGTTACTGCGCTGTTCGGCCGCTCAGGCTGCGGCAAGTCCACGTTGATATCGCTGATCGCGGGACTGTTGTCACCCGACTCCGGGCGCGTGCAGATCGGCGAAGACACGTTGCTGGACACTGAGCGAAGCCTGGAAGTCGACGCGCGCCACCGCCGGGTCGGCGTGGTGTTCCAGGACGCCCGGCTGTTTCCGCATCTCTCGGTGCTCGGCAACCTGCAGTACGGGGCGCGGCGCGTTCCGCGCGGTACTCCCGCACCGATCAGTTTCGACGATGTGCTGTCGCTGCTGGGTCTTGGCGGACTCACCGCGCGCCGGCCGCACGAACTCTCGGGCGGCGAGAAGCAGCGCGTGGCGCTGGGTCGCGCGCTGCTCGCGCAGCCGCGGCTGCTGCTGCTGGATGAGCCACTGGCGTCACTGGACCTGGCGCGGCGCGAAGAACTGCTGCCGTACTTCGAGAAACTGCGCGACGCGCTCGCGATCCCCATCGTGTACGTAAGTCACCAGTTCGACGAGGTGCTGCGCCTCGCGACCCGCGTGGTGCTGCTGGATGCGGGACGGGTGCGCGCCGACGGCGATATCGCCACCGTGAGCCGTCATCCCGTATTGCGCGCCATCGTCGGGCCCGACGCCGTCGGTGCGGTGATGTCAGGGGTGGTCGAACGCACCGACGACGCCGGGCTCACGGTGATACGGGTTGGTGACGCCGAGCTCCTGGTCGACGAGCCGGCGCCCGCGGGTCAGCGAATCCAGATCCAGGTGTTGGCGCGCGACGTCATCGTCGCTGCTTCGCGACCGACCGGGCTCTCGGTCCGCAACGCGGTGTCGGCACGGGTGGTATCGGTGTCGCCCGACGTGGGGCGAACCGTGCTCGTGGAGCTCGACATCGGCCGCACGTCCACGTTACTCGCTCGCATCACGGCGCGCGCCTCGCAGGAGCTGGGATTGACGCCGGACAAACAGGTTTGGGCACTCATAAAAGCAGTCTCCCTTCGTGGTCACGTGTTCAGCGCGCCAGCGCGCTGAAGAGGGGCTCGTATTCGATGGTGTAAACCAGCAGGCCTACGGCGGCGAGCGCACCGAGCGCAAAGCCGAAGCTGCGGGCAATTTTTTCGAGGCACATGTTAGTCGTCTCCGGTTCAAGGGAATGGATTGATCACCTGCACGACATGGTGCGGTTTCAACCGACAACTAACAAACGCGATGCCTGATACCGGCATCAAGAAAACTTAATTGGGCGGCGCGCCCTGCTCGGCCCGGCACATGTTTTCGAAGCCGGGCAGCGCACCCTTGGGCTTCGGGGGCTCCGGCTTGCCTTCTTTTCGTGCCTGCACCCGGGCCTCGTAGTCGGTGTGGGCCGCCATGGATGCGGTGGCGACTTCCGCGTCGGAGAGTTTTTCCACGTGCCTGGCGACACAGGCGCAATAAGCCTTCTGATCCTTGATTCCGGGATCCGGCGTTTCGACGATCGGGCAGCTGGACACCAGGAACTGGCGCATTCCCAGCCCGGCACAGCGCTCGACCAGTGGCTTGACGAGCGCCAGCGCCTCTTCCTGAGTGACCTCCTTCGGCAGATCGGGTTTTCCGCTCAAGGTGGCGAGCTGCGCAGGCATGCATTCACACTGCAAGTTGACGGTGAACTCGCCCGTCACCCTTTCGCGTTCGTTGGTCGCGGCTTTGGCCTTCTCGCGGTATTGCTCACATTGCTGCTTGCCCTGCGAAGCGACCAACCCGAGGAATACATCCAGCGGCAACTTTTTGGCGGCGCCTTCCTGTGAAATGACTGCGGAGCTCACCAGGCATGCGGCGGACAACATCAATACGACCGAACGATGCGCCCGCATGAAGGTCCCTCAGCGTTTGACGGCCGGCTTGGGAATGCCCGCCGCACGCTTGTCGAACAGCGGATGCGGTTTCGGAAAATCCTTCGCCATGTCGAAGAGCCAGTCACGGAAGCGCTTGACCTTGGGCATGACGAGATAGGGCTCGGGGCACACGAAGAAATAGGAGAAGCGGAATGGCAGCAGCGCATCACCCGCCAGCACCACGCGGCCCTGTTCCAGCGAACGCTGCACCAGCGACCAGCGCGCCAGCGCGAAGCCGACGCCCTCCTCGGCCGCAGCGATGACGCCGGCGGAGTCGTCGATGATGGGCGCGCGCGCCAGCCAGCTGCCCTCCTGGCCCTTTTCGATCCACGCCTGCCACGGCTCGTCTTCGCTGCCCAGCAGCGGAAAATTCTGCAGGTCCTGTCCGCGGGGCACCGGGCCGTATTTCGCCAGCAACGCCGGCGAGCCAATTGGAATCACCCATTCGTCCAGCAGCTTCTCGACGTGCAATCCCGGCCATCTGCCGAGGCCCATGCGAATCGCCACATGCATTTCCGAACGGGAAAAATCCACCGGGTCACGACTGGTGTGGAAACGCAGCTCCACGCCGGTCTTCTGTTCATTGAAAGTGCCGATGCGCGGCAGCAACCATCTCTGCAGGAAAGATGACAGCAGTGTGACCTGCAGCGGCCCCTCGGCGCGATGCTGCTTGAGGTGCTGCATCGACGCTTCGAGCTCGTCGAGACCGCGGCGTACGCCCGGCAGCAGCTGCTGACCCTCGGCGGTCAGCTCGATTCGTCGCCCGGCACGCTTGAACAGCTGCACTTGCAGGTAGTCCTCGAGGGACTTGACCTGCTGGCTCACAGCCGCCGGGGTGACGTGCAGGGCCTCGGCCGCATCCGCAAACGACAGCCGCGAAGCCACCGCTTCGAAGACTCGCAGCGCATTTAGTGGCAGACGGGCATATGCGGTGGACACGTCAGTTTTCCTAATGAGCGCTTTAATAAGCGCGTTTGTTCGTGGCGGCACTGTAGCGCAGATTGCACCCATAGCAACTCTGCCGATGGAGATAGCCACATGAGCACACGCAACAACATCCCCTGCACGGTCGAGGCCAGCCTCGATGCCCGGCTGGCGCCCTTTCACCTCAACGAGCCGCGCCGCGGACTCGAGGATGTGGATGTCGGAGCTGTCCCGCGCGGTGTCGCCGCATCGCGACCGCCAGCTGCGGCTTACGCTGATCAACGATCTCAAACTACTGTTCGCCGCGCTGGGCGCGGGTGGGAGCGTCGTGCCGCTCGGTGACAACGGCCGCACGGCGCGTCTCCTTTCGAATTACGCCGCCAGCCTGCGAGACCATTGAAAAACCGGGGCGCGGCCCCGCGCCGCGCCCTGGCCGCCCGTTCATATGGATATAACCAAATGAGCTTGTTCCGTAACCGGCGCGTTACCGGGTCGCGACTGACGGCATAACCCCGCCATCCCTACGCTCTCCTGGCCTTGTGGCACACAAGAATCCAGGAGAACGCAGAGTGAATAACAGACGTGCAGCAGCCATCGCATCCCTCGCGCTGCTGCCCTTTTCGGGAGCGGCGCTCGCGCAACAGGCGCCAGGCGGTTCGGGCGATACCAACGCCGAACTGAAGCAGGAAATCGAGGACCAGAAACAGCGCCTCGCGGTGCTGGAACGCAAGCTGGAAATCCAGCAGGAAGCGGCCACCACGGCTGCCGCCAGTGCGCCCCGCATCACGGCCAACGCCTCGCGCTTCCAGATCGGCAACACCGACAACTCGAACTTCATCCGCTTCCGCGGCACGCTGCACGTCGACAATCGCGTCTTCGGCGGCGATTCGGTGGCGGAAACCGCCGACACCTTCATCCTGCGCCGCGTGCGCCCCACCTTCGAGGGCACTTTCGGCGGAATCTACGACTTCAGCTTCACGCCGGACTTCGGCGGCGGCCGTTCCATCGTCGTCGACGCCTATGCGGCAGCGCGATTCAACCCGGGCTTCGTGGTCACGGCCGGCAAGTTCAAACCGCCGGTCGGCCTCGAGCGCCTGCAGAGCGGCGCGGACATCCGCTTCATCGAGCGCGGGCTGCCGACCAACCTCGTGCCCAACCGCGATCTCGGCGTTCAATTCTCCGGCGACTTCGCGGGCGGCGCCTTCAGCTACCAGGTGGGTTATTTCAACGGCGTCAACGACGGTCAGAGCAGCGACAACCTGACGACGCCGGACGTGGAAGTTGACAGCGCCGGCGACTATGCCGCGCGGGTGTTCTTCCAGCCCTTCATCAACTCGGACAACTTCAACCTGCGCGGCCTGGGCTTCGGCCTCGGCAGCACCTGGGTGGACGTGGATGGAACCGCCGCCAACACCGCGCTGTCCGCCTACCGCTCACCGGGACAGCAGAGCGTATTCGCCTATCGCGCCAATACCGCGACCGGCACGACGCCTAACAACGCGACATTCGCGGACGGCGAACGCCTGCGCCTGGCGCCGCAGTTCTACTACTACCGCGGCAGCTTCGGCGTGCTGGGCGAGTACACGCAGGTCGAACAGGACGTGTCGCGCGCCGTGGGCGGCACCACGCTGTCCGACACGCTGACGAACTCCGCCTGGCAGGTGCAGCTCTCGTGGTTCGCGAGCGGCGAAGAAGAAGCCTTCCGCGGCTTCACGCCCGGCAGCACCTGGCAGCCCGGCAAGCCCGGCCTGGGTGCGTTCGAATTCGTGGCCCGCTACCACGAGCTCGACGTGGACGATGACGCGTTCACGGGCGGAGCCAACTCGTTTGCGAATCCGCTGACGGCGGTCACCAAGGAGACCGCTTATGGCGTGGGCGTCAACTGGTACCCGTGGAACACGGTGAAACTCTCGCTCAACTACGAATTGACCAGCTTCGAAGGCGGAGCTGCTACTGGTGATCGCCCCGACGAACAGGCGCTGTTCTCGCGTTTCGCGATCAACTACTGACAGGAATTGGAGCAATACAAATGAAACAACCGAACTGGAAACGCCGACTGCTGCTCGCCATGGCGAGCGCAGTTTTCATCGGCGGTACTGCCGGGGTTGCGCAGGCGGCCGAAGTCACGCTGCTCAACGTGTCGTACGACCCGACGCGCGAGCTGTACGTCGGATTTCAACAAGTCATTCGCCGAGTACTGGAAGAAGAAGACCGGCGACACGGTGACCATCAGGCAATCGCACGGCGGCTCGGGCCGCCAGGCGCGCTCGGTCATCGACGGGCTTGGCGGCCGATGTGGTCACGCTGGCGCTGGCCGGCGACATCGACCAGATCGCCGCGCAGGGCAAATTGCTGCCGGTAAACTGGGAGCAGCGCCTGCCCGATCATTCGGCGCCTTACACATCGACCATCGTTTTTCTGGTTCGCAAGGGCAACCCCAAGAAGATCAAGGACTGGGGCGATCTCGCGCGCCCGGGCATCAGCGTCGTGACGCCGAACCCGAAGACCTCGGGTGGCGCGCGCTGGAACTATCTCGCGGGCTGGGCCTGGGCGAAGAAGCAACCCGGCGGCAGCGATGAAACGGCGAAGGAATATATCCGCAAGCTGTTCAAGAACGTGCCGGTGCTGGACACGGGAGCACGCGGCGCACTGACCACCTTTGCCCAACGCAACATCGGCGACGTGTTCATTTCCTGGGAGAACGAAGCCTGGCTCGCCACCCGCGAACTCGGTCCCGACAAGTTCGAAATCGTGATCCCGTCGATCAGCATCCTCGCCGAACCCTCGGTAGCGGTGGTCGACAAGGTGGTCCTGCGGCGCGGCACCCGCACCGTCGCCGAGGAATACCTCAAGTACCTGTACACGCCCGAAGGCCAGGAAATCGCCGCGCGCAACTACTACCGGCCGCGCAATCCCGAGGTCGCCGCGAAACACCAGGAGCTGTTCCCGAAACTGGAGCTGGTCACCATCAAGGACTTCGGTGGCTGGTCGAAGGCGCAGAAGGAACACTTCGGCGATGGCGGCGTGTTCGACCAGATCTATGCCCAGTGAGCCGTGTCAATACGGAATGGGCTGAGCACGAATAGTTAGTTCCAGGTGCGGCAGGATGCCGCGTAATGTTCACCCGGGCCGCGGGGGCTGTGAGCGAGATGAACTAGTTGACCCCCTCGACGAATTCACTCTCACAGCCCCCGCAGGCCCACCAATGGACTCGCATCACATGAAGCTCACACAGCTGCGCTACCTCGTGGCTGTCGCCGAGAACGACCTGAACATCTCGCAGGCAGCGCGCGTGCTGCACGCCGCGCAGCCCGGAGTCAGCAAGCAGCTCAAGCAGCTCGAAGACGAGCTGGGATTCGCACTGTTCGAACGCAAGGGACGCGCGCTGGTTCGCCCGACGGATGCCGGCAACAAGGTCATCGATCGCGCCGTCCAGATCGTTCGTCAGGCGCGCAACATCAAGAATGCTGGCCGCTGATCTGCGCAAGGACGACGCGGGTGAGTTCTCGATAGCGACCACGCACACGCAGGCGCGTTACGTGCTGCCGCAGGTTCTGAAGAAATTTCGCGACCAGTACCCGAAGGTGCGCCTGCACCTGCACCAGGGCAATTCCGAGCAGATCGCCGAGCTCGCGGCCACCGATCGCATCGATCTCGCCATCGCCACGGGCGCGAGCCCGACTTTCGCCGGCCTGGTGCGCCTGCCCTGCTATCGCTGGCACCGCTGCATCATCGTCCCGCATGGACATCCGCTCGGCGAGACGCCGCGCCCCGGCTTCGCCGACCTCGCCAAATTCCCGCTGGTGACCTATTCGTTCAGCTTCTCGGGTCCGTCATCGCTGCTCGAGTTGTTTGCCCGGGAAGGTCACACGCCCAACGTGGCGCTCACGGCCTGGGATTCCGACGTCATCAAGAAATACGTGCGCGACGGCCTCGGCGTGGGAATCCTCGCCAACATCGCCATCAACGGCGAGGAGGACGGGGATCTCAAGGTGCGCGACGCGTCCCACCTCTTCCCGGTTCACACCACCTGGGCAGGATTCCGGCGCCGGGCGTTGTTGCGCGGCTTCATGTACGACTTCCTGGAAATGCTGGCGCCGCACCTTACACGCCGGCTGGTGCAATCCGCCGAGAACACCGACTCGCAGGACGATGTCGATCGCGAGTTCGCGGGCGTCAGGATTCCTTTCCTGAGGTAGCGGCCGCGGCTTCAGCCGGAACGTGGTCGACTTCGACCGTGATGTGGGCCAGCTCCTCGTGCACGGCCAATGCACGCCGGAAGTAATCTCCGTCCTCCTGCGAAGGTGTCGTGAGACTCACCACGCAGGCGTACTTGGCGCGCCCGACGCGCCACACGTGCAGATCCGTGATACGCGCCGGCACCTTGCCCTGCTCGATGACCTCGCGCACCTCGCGAACCACCGGCGCGTCCATTTCTGCGTCGAGCAGCACGCGACCCGAGTCTCGCAGCAGCCCCTGCGCCCAGACGGCAACCAGGACCGCGCCGGCGATGCCCATGGCGGGATCGAGCCATGCCAGGCCCCAGAGCTTGCCGCCGGTGAGCGCGATGATGGCCAGCACCGAGGTGGCGGCATCGGCCAGCACGTGCAGGTAGGCGGAGCGCACGTTGAGGTCATGGTGATGCGCATGCGCTTCGTGGGCAGTCATTTTCATTGGTCATGATCGTGTCCGTGATGATGACCACGCAGCCACCAGGCACAGACGAGGTTGACGGCAAGCCCCACCGCCGCAATCAAGATGGCTTCGTCGTAGTGGATCTGCTGCGGACTCACCAGCCGCTCCACCGACTGGTAAAACATGAGGAGCACGATGCCGAGCAGCAGCATCGCGCTGGTGTAACTGCCCAGCACTTCTATTTTCCAGGTGCCGAAAGCATAGCGACGATTTCCCGCATGGCGCCTTGCGAAGGCATACGCGAACGCCGCGAGACCGAGGGCCAGTGCGTGTGAGCTCATATGCCAGCCATCGGCGAGCACTGCCATGGAGTTGAACCACCAGCCACCCGCGATCTCCACGATCATCATTGCCGTGGTCAGCCAGAAGGCCCGGCGGATATTCGCCTCGGCGAGCGGATTGCCGCTGTCGAAGCGCGGCGCGTGACAATGCGGCAATGCCTGTTCGGAACTCATGTGGGGCATATACCGCGCCGGCGCGCGCTCATGCCAGTGCCGGTTGCGCGTGCCGTGACACGCGGCGCTACAGCGGCTGCAGTTTCACCCCGATGGCGGCGCGCAACGTCGCGATGTCCTGCACCGTGCCGTGCAAGGGCATGACGCGCTCCACGGCGAGATCCAGGCGCAGGATATTCTCGTAGAGATTGCTCCAGAGTGGATTCACGCGCGGCGGCGGCTTCGCCCCGGGCGGGGTCGGCGTCCACGCATCCGCCTCGACCAGCAGTTTTTGTTCTGGAAGCCAGGCCATGGCGAATGCGTCGTTGTGCCCGCTGCCGCGGATGACATGCAGCTCGATGGGCCGGGCAGCGTCCGTCAGCAGTAGTTTGTCGGTGAACGTCTCGAAGTGCGGTGACTTCCAGTCCCTGGCGAGCCGATCCGGATTGAGAGTGTGCGGCCGCTGCCAGACCTTTCCGTAATACGCCGCATTGCGTTCATGCGTGATCACCGGCACGCCGGCCGCGACGAAAGTGCGCAGCCCTCCGGCATGATCGAAATGTGCGTGCGTGTTGAACACCGCGCGAATCTTTCGGGCGCCGAAGCGCTTGCGGATTTCTTCGAGGATGGCGATCGAACGTTCCTCGTTGTGCGGCGCCTCGATGACCACCAGGCCGGCCTGCTGCTCGACGACCACGCTGTTGTGCGTGCCACCGCCAAAATTCCACACGCCCGGCGCAAGCTCCGTCACCTCGACGCGCTTGTTGTCCGGCGCGGGATTGGCGGCGACTTCGGCCGGAATCGCAAGAGGGGTGGCCACATTGATGCGCACGGCAGTGACCCACAGGTTGTACCAGAGCAGTCCCCCGACGGCGCGGCGAATGATGGTCGGGAAGCGAACGCCATCGAAATCGCGATACTCGTCGTAGTAGAACTCGATCTCGGTGTCGCCGAGCACGGGCGAATCCATCCAGGTGCGCACCCTGCGTGGCGCGCCTTGTTTGTCCAGGCTGCCGTCATAGTGATACTGCCCCACCTGGAATTCGACGCGGTGACCCAACTGATCGGGACTCACTTTCGCGCCGTGTGCCAGCGCCGCCTTGATGAAACCCTGCGGCGATGCCCAGAGCTCGGCATTGCGTTCCGCGAGATTGGTCGGGATTGCGGTCGGCTGCGGCGTGAGATTCCAGCTCACGCCGTTGACGGCGTACTGGTCCATGGTGGCTTCGGCGTGCGGCCGCGCGCGCCCCGGCTCCTGCACCTGCACGCGGTGATACTTCGCATGCACGGCGCTGCGCGCGTAGTCGAGCGTGGCGATGTAATCCTCCACTTCGAAGGGCGGCCATGGCAGGTCAGGAGCCGGTGCCTGGGTGAACTGGTAGTACGTGCCATTGGCCTGGTACTGCAGGCTGTCGACATGCTCGATCCCGAGCGCCTGCGCGGCGCGTTCCAGCACCGCATCCGCCGCGTGGGTTGCACTGCATAACGCAAGGGCCGCGGCGGCGGCGATCCGGCGCCCGCGCGTCATTGATGCTTCATGGTCGGGCCCGGGGACACCTGGATGATGAGCTTGCCGCGCGCGTGACCCTCACGGCTCTTCTCCCAGGCCTTTCCGGCCTGCTCCATCGGGAACACGCTGTCTACGATCACCTTGAACTTGCCGGCATCGGCCAGTTCCACCACGCGCGCCAGCATTTCCGCGTTCGACGCGCCGCTGTCGCGAATGGGCATGCCGCAGCGGATTTTCGCCACACCGCACATGATCTGGTCGGGCATTCCGACGATTGATACCAGCATGCCGCCTTCCCGCACCACGCCGATCGAACGGTCATTGGTTTCCTTGTTCGCGGTGTTGAGCACCAGGTCGACATTCTTCACGACCTCCTCGAATTTCTGTGCGCGGTAGTCGATGGCCTGGTCGGCGCCGATGGACTTCAGGAACTCGAGGTTGTTAGCGGACGCCGTGCCGATGACATGTGCGCCGGCGGCCCTGGCTATCTGCACGGCGGCCGAGCCCACGCCTCCCGCCGCGCCATGGATCAGCACGGTCTGGCCGGGTTTCACACCACCCACCTCGTGCAAGGCGCGGTAGGCAGTTTCCGCCGCGATGGGCACGCCGGCCGCTTCTTCGAAGGTCATGGACTTGGGCTTGCGCGCCAGACTGTCGACCGCCACGACCGCGTACTCGGCATAACTGCCGCTCTGGCGTGCGAACCCGAGCACCTGGTCGCCCACCTTCCATCCGGTGACACCGTCGCCCAGCGTGTCGATGACGCCGGACACATCCGTGCCCGCGACCTGACCGACCCGTCGCGCCGCGATCTTCCAGTCCACCGGATTCACGCCCGCGGAACGCACCTTGATGAGCACTTCACCCGCGCCCGGCTTCGGCACCGGCATTTCCCGGACGCTGAGTGTGCCGCCCTCGCCCACCTGCACGCCTTTCATTCTCTCCGGCGCCGCCTGGGCCGCCACACTCGCGCACAGCAGAACCGCACCGATCCGGGAAAAACGCATGTGTACTCCTTGACGGCATGTTTGACGGGCTGCCCCATTGGCGCCGGGCGGCCAACATTTCACACGGCACCGGATTCGTAAAGCTGAGCTGAACTGATAGTCTCGGCGACCCATGGCGCCCGGATCCCGCGAATGCTGAAGACCCGCTTCGGACTGATGTTTGCGCTTGCCACGCTGACACTTGGCGGCTGCAGCAAAGGGCCGGAAAGTGAAGTGGTACTGCTCAATGTGTCTTACGACCCGACACGCGAGCTGTACGAAGACATCAATGCCGCCTTTGCCGCGCATTGGCAGAAGACCAGCGGCCAAAGCGTGCGTATCAAGCCAGTCACATGGCGGCTCCGGTCGCCAGGCGCGCGCCGTCATCGACGGCTTGCCGGCGGACGTGGTGACGCTGGCGCTCGCCGGCGATATCGATGCCATCGCCGAGAAGGGCAAGATGCTGCCGCTCAACTGGGAAGAACGGCTGCCGGACAACAGCGCGCCTTACTACTCGACCATCGTGTTCCTGGTGCGCGCCGGGAATCCGAAGAACATCCGCGACTGGGGCGACCTGGCGCGCGACGACGTGGCAGTGGTGACGCCGAATCCCAAGACCTCGGGCGGTGCACGCTGGAACTACCTGGCTGCCTGGGCCTGGGCAGAACGCCAGCCTGGCGGCAACGAGGAAAGCGCACGCGCCTTCGTCCAGAAGCTGTACCAGAACGTGCCCGTACTCGACACCGGCGCACGCGGCGCGTTGACCACCTTCGCGCAACGCGAGATTGGCGACGTCGCCATTTCCTGGGAGAACGAGGCGCACCTGGCGCTGCGCGAGCTGGGCGCCGGCAAGATCGCCATCGTCGTGCCGTCGATCAGCGTGCTCGCCGAACCTTCGGTGGCCGTGGTCGACAAGGTGGTGCTGCGTCGCGGTACACGTGCGGTGGCGCAGGCCTATCTCGAGTTCCTGTATACGCCCGAAGCCCAGGAAATCGCCGCGAAGAACTATTACCGGCCGCGCAATCCGGATGTCGCGGCGAAATATTCCGCGCAGTTCGACGCCATCGAACTGGTCGGCATCGATCATTTTGGTGGCTGGAAGCTCGCGCAGAAAACCCACTTCGCCACCGGCGGCATCTTCGACCAGATCACGGCCGCCACGAATCGCTGACGAGGCGCTACTCGACCACCAGCTTGTAACCCGCAGGCGGAGCGGTCTGCAGCAGCTGCGGTACGGCCGGATTTGCCTCGATCTTGTGACGCAACCGATGCACCAGCTGCTTGAGCAGCTGCCGGTCGCCCGAGCCACGATGTCCCCACACCTGCACCAGCAGGCGGTCCGAATTCACGGTGCGGCCGGCCTGCGCCAGCAGCATCTGCAACAGCCGCAATTCGAGCTTGGTGAGACTGATGGGCTGGCCACCGCCGATGCGCACCGTGTAGTTCTCGATGTCCAGGGTCACGCGACCCGCGGACAGCGGCGCGTGGCTGCGATCCGTGCTGGCCCGCCGCAACAGCGCCTTGACGCGGGCCAGCAGCGTCTTCGGACTGAACGGCTTGGTGAGATAGTCGTCCGCGCCGAGCTCGAGCGCCTTGACCAGGTCCTGTTCTTCGCCGCGCGCCGTCAGCATCATCACCGGCACGTCGCCACGCGCACGGATGGCCGTGCATACCTCGAACCCGGAGGCTCCCGGCATGTTGATGTCGAGGATCACCAGGTCCGGCGATTCGGCATCGAAGGTCGCGAGGGCACTCGGGCCGTCACTGGCCTTGACCACGAGATAACCGGCCTGGCCCAGCGAATAGGCGACCAGTCCCAACAAATCGAGATCGTCGTCCGCGACCAGGATCTTCATCCCGGCTCCGCGGGTTCGACCGGCAATGTGAGCGTGAAGCGCGTGTAGTCGTCCGCGGTGCGCGCGGCGGTGATGCTGCCTCCGTGCCGCTCGACGATGGACCGTGAGATCCACAATCCCAGTCCCAGTCCGCCAGGTTCCGGCTCGTGCGAGCCGCCACGCTTGAAGCGTTCGAAGATGCTCACCGCGTCGCCTTCCGGCAGTCCCGGACCCGCGTCTTCCACCCACGCGGTCACCTGGTTGCCCGCGACTCGCGCGCCGACGCGCACTGCCGTGCCTTCCGGCGCGAACTTGCTGGCGTTGGCGATGAGGTTGACGAACACCTGCGTGAGCCGCGTGGCGTCGCCCTGCAGCGTGAGCGTCTCCGGCACGTCGACCTCGAGCGCCTGGCGGCGCTGTCGCAGCAGTGCCTCGACCAGCACGCGCGCGTCTTCGATCACGTCCTTGAGCTCGATGCTCTGGCGGCGCACGTCGAGCTGGCCGGATTCGATGCGCACGCTCTCGAGCAGGTTGTCGATGAGCCTCGTGAGCCGCAACGTCCCGCGTTCGAGGGAAAGAACCAGTTCCTCCAGCTTCTCGGGCGGACTGGTCTTGAGCCCCTCGCGCAGCAACTCGATCGAGGCGAGCTGCGCCGCGAGCGGCGTGCGGAATTCGTGGCTGACATTGGCCAGCACGGAATCGCGTGCGCGCCGCACGCCTTCGAGCTCGGTCTCATCGCGCATCACCTGCACCTGCATGCCGTCGACGATGCGCGAGCTGGTGATCACGGTCTGGCGATTGCCGGAACTCGTCTGGAGCTGTTCGACCGATTGCGCGCTGCCGGATTGACGCGCACGCAGGATCGGGCAGGCCGTGGTGGTGCAGGGACGTGTGCCATTGGGGCCGCAGGGCTTGAGCACGTCGCCGCAGAATTTGCCGATGGCGTCCGCGGCTTCGATGCCGAGCAGGCGCGCAGCCTGTGGATTCAGGTAGCGGATATTGCGTTCCTGGTCGACGGCGTACACACCTTCGACGACCGCCTCAAGCACCACCTGCGCCTCGGCCTCGCGCTGGCGCAGCTCCGTGTTGACGTCCACGAGATTGCGGCGCATGTCGTCCATGGTGCGCGCCAGCTGGCCGATCTCGGCCGGTCCGGCGGTGGGAATGGAAGTCGCAAAGTCGCCCTGTCCCAGCCGCATGGCCGCATGGGTAAGCGCCTCGGTGGGACGCGTGACGCGCCAGCCCAGCAACCAGCCGGCGGCGATGGCCAGCACTCGCGAATACGAATGCCGTGATGATGAGGCGCCAGACCAGCGCGCTCACGCTGCGGTCGGTTTCCTGGGACGAGGCCCGCGTCTCGATGAGGGCGATGCCCTCCCCGTTCGACGACATGATGGGAAAGCTCGACGCGTACAGCCCGAGCGTGTCGATGCGCTGCACGGCGAAACGCCCGTCGGTGAGCGCCTGGGAATGCAGCGACGTGAACTCGTTGTCGGCCTTCGCGGCGTAGGCGCGGTAATTGAGGATCTGCACCGGCAGGCCCGAATGCACCGACAACACCTTCGCGAGGTCGTCGTCGAGCAGGTGCACCACCATGACGCTGAACGAGGAGTATTGCGCAGGTAGTTTGGCCGAGGCGCCGATGAACGAGAATTGCGTGCCGCCTGGCGCCGCCATGAAACGCTCACCCTGCTCCGATGCCACGGTGAACAGCTGGGTCCACGGCAGGTCGGCGCGAGTCGTGGCAACCAGCTGCGCCCCGTCGAAGACGGCGCAGGCATCGAGCTCGCTGGTCTCGCAGAAACGGCGCAGGAAGGGCGTGACTGCCTCACGCCCGGGTTCGCCGATCAGGCGGCGCAGCGGCGGCCGGTCGGCCAGCACGCGCGCATAGGTGAGTGTGTCCTCGGCCATGCGCGTGATCTCGGCGCGCGAGTTGGCGCCGGCGAGCTGCACGCGGGTCTTCTGCTGGCTGTCGGCCAGCTCGCGCAGCATGTCGATGGCGAAGTAGGAAATTCCCGCCGCCACCAGCAGCACGATGGCCACGTTGCTGGCTGCCAGCCACCACCCGAGACTGTTGCGTTTCATCGTCGGCGGTACCCGGTGCCCCGCTCCACCAGCGTCTTGATGATCAGCGTGACGACGGCGAGCAGCGACAACATGGAGGCCACGGCGAATGCACCGACGAAGTTGTATTCGTTGTAGAGGTTTTCGATTTGCAGCGGCATCGTCGTCGTCAGTCCACGGATGTTGCCGGAAACGACCGAGACGGCGCCGAATTCGCCCATCGCGCGCGCGTTGCAGAGTATGACGCCGTACACGAGCCCCCAGCGGATGCGCGGCAGCGTAACACGAAAGAACGTGAACCAGCCGCCGGCGCCCAGCGTGATCGCCGCCTCTTCTTCGTCGTTGCCGAGCTGCTGCATCAGCGGGAATCAGCTCGCGCGCCACGTACGGGAAAGTCACGAACATCGTGGCGAGCATGATGCCGGGCAGCGCGTAAACGACGCTGATCTCGTGCTCCTGCAGCCAGGCGCCGAACCAGCCATTGAGGCCGAACAACAATACATAGATGAGTCCCGAGACCACGGGCGACACCGCCAGCGGCAGGTCGATCAGCGTGATGAGGAAGCTCTTGCCGCGGAACTCGAACTTCGCGATACACCAGGCCGCGGTGATGCCGAAGACCGTGTTCATGCGGCACGACAATGGCCGCGGTGATCAGCGTGAGGCGGATCGCCGCACGCGTGTCGGGATCGCGCGAAGCTGGAAAAATAGGCCTCCCAGCCATTCCCAGCGCGGTGGCGAATACTGCCGCGAGCGGTGCCGCCAGCAGCGCGCCGAGGAAAAGCGAGCGACACGCTGATCAGCAGCCAGCGCACCAGCGTTGCGCGCAGGTTGGTGTGCCCGGGACGGCTGGCGAGCTCGGCGGCATGCTCGGCGGAATTCGACGGGACCGGCCATCAGCGGGACCTCATCGCGCACCATCATGCGTTTGCGGCCCCACACCTGCAGCAGGTTGATGGCAAGCAGCATCACGAACGAGATGGCGAGCATGACGCAGCCCAAAGCCGCGGCGCCCGCGTAGTCGAACTCCTCGAGCCGGATCACGATGAGGTACGGCGTGATTTCGGTCTTCATCGGCATGTTGCCGGCAATGAAGATCACCGAGCCGTATTCACCGACGGCGCGCGCGAAGGCAAGCGTGAAGCCCGTGAGCAACGCCGGCAGCACGGTCGGCACGATGATGCGCCGGAACACGTAGAACCGGCCGGCGCCGAGCGTCTCGGCGGCGTCCTCGAGATCGCGCTGCACCTCCGCGATCGCCGGCTGCACGGTGCGCACCACGAACGGCATGCCGATCAGCGTCAGTGCCACGGTGATGCCGATCCACGTGTATGCCACCTTGATGCCGAGCGGTTCGAGGTACTGGCCGATCCAGCCGTTGCCGGCAAACACGGCGGTCAGTGCGATGCCCGACACCGCGGTCGGGAGTGCGAACGGCATGTCGATGATGGCGTCGACGAATTTGCGGCCAGGAAAGTCGTAGCGCACCAGCGTCCAGGCGAGCGCGAAACCGAATACCATGTTCATGCTCGCGGCGATCAGCGAGGCGCCGAACGACAACCGGTAGGACGCGACCGCGCGCGGACTGGTGATGACGTCGACGAAACGCGAGAAATCCATGCCCGCGGCCTTGAGGATCAGCGCGGCCAGCGGAATCAGCACGATGGCGCACAGGAAGAAGGTGGTGAATCCCAGCGTGATTCCGAATCCCGGAATGACGTTGGGCTCGCGCTGCGCCGACCTTCATGCGGCGTGCTCGGTGGCGCGCAGTCCCACGTCAGGTTGCCGGAAGACGATCAGCACTGGCCAGCCCGGCTGCGCCGCGAGCAGGTTGCGGTATGCGCGTGACCGCCTGCGTGATGTCGGTGATGCCCAGCACCAGCATCTGGGCGGAGCCGGCCGAGAGATTGCGCGTGATTTCGCTCACCGCCTCGCCGATGGCGAGTTCGGTGCGCATCTCGAGGCCGTGCCGCTGCTGCGCTTCCACGCGTGCGTCGAGCAGCTTGCGCATCGGTGCCGCGCGGCCCGTGGCCGGCGAACCTTCCGGGACGATCCCGAGGTATACGGCCTCAGCCGAGACATGGCGCAGCAGGCTCGCGGACACCGCCAGGGTCGCGCGGCGCACGGCTTCGTCGCTCCAGTGAATGTAGACCCGCGTCGGGCTCGGCGCATTTTTCGGCAGCACCAGCACTTCGGCCGCGCCATGTTGCAGCAGCCATTCCACCGTGGCCGCGGCATTGTCACCGCCGGCAATGGCTGCCACACCGGCGAGCGGCGCCGGGCGTGTCCTTGAGTCCGTCGATGGCGCGCACACTCACGCGAGTCTTCATGCGCGTCGAGAGGCTCTCGAGCAGCGGCTCACGCGCCAGCTCCTCGGCTTCCGCCTCGGTGGGAGCACAGGCGAGGAAGCTCGAAATCGGCGTGGGCAGCACGTGCAGTCGACGCGCACCGAGCGCCACCTGGGTGCCGGCGCGCAGCGGCAAGCCACGCCGTTCGGGCTGCGTGCGCGTGATTTCCACCCGGGCTTCGGCGGCACTGCCCGAACCCAGCAACTGCGCAGCGCAGGGTTCATCGAGCAGGCGCACGCGCAGGCGTTCGAGCGCGCCCGTGAAGGCGATCTCCTCGACGGCGCCGCGCGCGATGTAATTCGAGGACAGTTGCTCGCGTGTCTGGGCAACTTCCACTTCCTCGGGACGCAGCACCGCGACCACCTCGTGTTCGCGCCCCGCGTACATGCGGTTCCGTGGCCTCGGCGGTGACGGGCGTGGCGCCGAAACGGATGCCGTCGGCGCCCTGGCGCGCGAGCAGCAGGTTGGCGGCGCCGAGAAACGTGGCGACGAAGCGCGTGGCAGGCTGCGCGTACAGATCGTGCGGGTGTCCGACCTCCAGCAGTCGGCCGTGATTCATCACGCCGATGGTGTCGGCCAGTGCGAAGGCCTCTTCCTGGTCGTGCGTGACCAGCACCGTGGTGATGCCGAGCTCGCGCTGCACCGCGCGGATGGTCCGGCGCAGTTCTTCGCGGATCTTGGCGTCGAGGGCGCCGAAGGGTTCGTCGAGCAGCAACACCTGCGGCTTGTGCGCCAGCGCACGCGCCACGGCCACGCGCTGCTGCTGGCCGCCGGAGAGCTGGCCAGGCAGGCGTTCGTCGAGGCCCTCGAGCGCGACCAGTTTGAGCAATTCCTTGCGCCGCGCGACACGCTCGGCGCGCTTCATGCGCCGCACGCGCAGCGCGAACTCGATGTTGTCGGCCACGGTCATGTGGCGGAACAACGCGTAGTTCTGGAACACCAGGCCAACACCGCGATCGCGGGCCCGGACGTGGGTCACGTCGCGCCCGTGCATCGAAATGCGGCCATGATCGATGCCGGTGAGACCCGCGATGGCGCGCAACAGGGTGCTCTTGCCGCTGCCCGAAGGCCCCAGGAGCACGAAGAACTCGCCTTCGCCGACCTCTATCGATACGTCGTTGACAACCGGTTGATCCTGGTACCGCTTGGTGACTTGGTCGAGGGCAATGGACATGAAGGGCCGCGTGGCAAAAAACCGGGCCGCCATGCTATCAGCGCGCCGGTAGTAGCCCGAGTAACGCAGCGGTTACAATCCGGTCACAACAGCGCGGAACTTATTGATCCGGCTGGACGACTAACGAGCACGCTTTTAGTCCACAATCATTCGGTCTTGGCACCGAAGCGAGAATTCCTGCATGGCCACCGAGAACAATGCGCCGCTGTCCCTCGAAAAGACCGTCACCGGGCGCCAGGAACGACCCCACTGGGTCCTGGACGACGCGGTCTACAGCATCAGCGCACTGCTGCTCGCGGTCATCGTCATGCACAGCATCTGGACCCTGATCATCCGACCGCGCGCCGAGGCGGTGTTGTCCCAGCGCATCACGATCACCAACTCCAGCAACGTCAAGGCGCAGGTCATCCAGCTGCGCTCGGTGTACGTCATCCTCAAGGACCACGAGCAGGAGCTGTGCGTCATCCTGTGCATGTGGTCGCTGCTGCTGCTCGGGCGCCAGGCCTGGCTCACGCAGAGGGATCGCACGCTGCTCGACAAGGACTATGTGCGCATCGGCGAAGCGCAGGTGGTGCTGCCAGAAGATGCGCGCGTCCATTCGCGGCCGCTCGAAGCCTTGCCGCGCCAGGAACAGGATGGCTTCCTGCCGCGCCTGCTGATGGTGGCGTACAACCGCTTCGGCGCCACGCGCAGCGTGCAGGACGCCGCCGAAGCGGTGCGCGACGAGTGTGAATTCGAAGCGGCGAGCATGGACACCAAGCTCTCGATGGTGAGGTTCACCGCCTGGGCCATCCCGGCCGTGGGCTTCGTCGGTACGGTGCGCGGCATCGGCGCCGCACTGCAGGAAGCCCAGGGTGCCATGGGTGGCGACATCTCCGGCGTGACCATGGGCCTCGGCATCACCTTCAATGCCACGCTCACCGCGCTGGTCTGCTGCATCATCGTGATGTTCTGGATGCACCAGCTCCAGCAGTACCAGGACCGCCTGGTGCTCGACGGCCGCACCTACGTCGACCGGCAGCTGCTGCGCAAGATGCGCGTCGTCTCCAAGTAGTTTCATCGTTGCCGCGGGACGATGCTGCGTCGATCCTTCGTGATTGCTGGTGGCCGGCGTTATCGCCCTGCCCGCCGCCGCAGCACCGATACGAACTCGGCACGTTGACCATCACGCACCCCTGGTCGCGCACCGACCGCGCCCGGCATGCCGATGGGTGTCGCCTATCTGACCATCACCAACAACGGCAAGGTGCCCGATGCACTGGTCGCCGCCAGCACGCCGGTCGCGGCCCGCGTCGAATTTCACCAGACCATCGATTGCCGACGGCATGGCGCGCATGCGCCCGCTGCAGGAGATCGTCGTCGCGCCCGGCAAGACGCGTGAAGATCGAGCCCGGCGGCATTCATCTCATGCTGGTGGATCTCGAGTCAGCGCTGGTCACTGGCAAGCCGGTGCCGCTTACGCTGGAGTTTCGCGTCGCCGGACGAATCACCGTCGAACTCAGCGTCGAAACGGGCGATTCCCACCGGCAGCGGAACACTCGCAGCCACCGAAGTGAGTGTTGCGCGCCGGCATCGCCGCAGAGAGTGTAGGACAGCGCGCCATCAACTAACTACTTGGACAGCTCGACGCATAGCACCCGACGCAGTTTTTTCCTGCGCAGCTGCAATACTTGCCGTTCGACCGCAAACCCGGAAAAATGAAATCCGCCCTGTCGGCCTGCGCCAACGTATTTGTTGCCCGTTCGCATCGTGGCCCGCTCCTTGCAGTCAGATTTACTACAGCGGGTGACACCGGCAGGTTTCATGCGGTTCGCGGTTTCTTGTTGCATTGCTCAGCGCTTTGTGTGCCAGCGCGGCTGGGGCGCGTCCCGTCACGGTCGAGCAACTGTCGACCTTTGGCACGCCTGATCCGGTTTACGACGGCTTCGCCGTCGATGTCGCTATCGACGGCGATTACGCCATCGTCACCGCGGGACGCACCGTGCCGGATCCCGGCGGCGATCCATTCCTCGACTGAGAATTTCCAAACAGCCTTCCTGTTCCTGCGCAGCGGCATACGCTGGAACGTGGTGCGCCGGCTCAACGAATACGAGCAAGAGCCCGATTTCGAGATACCGGTCGCGGTGGCCATGCAGAATGGCATCGCGGCGGTGCAGGGACTCGAACACCGACATCTGGGAACTGACACCGGGCGGCTGGGTGCAGTCGCCTGCAGAGCTCGCGCTCGAGGCGCCAGGTCCGGGTCTGTCCATCGACGGCGGGCGGTTCCTCAGCGGGGACGGCAGCGGGCCGTGGAATGCCAGCGTTCTCGAGAAAGACGCAACCAGCGTGTGGCGCACCTCCGCAGTCCTGCGGGGCAAGATGCGCCGCGACGGCATCGACGATGAGTTTCGAGGCGGTCCCGCGGACCTCTCGGGCGACTGGGCCGTGGTCCATCAGCCTGACGGCGAGGACGATCCGGTGCCCGAAACCTACATTTTTCACGATTACGGCGGGACCACGGGCTGGAACGAGCAAGCCCTATGGCAGCGCGCAGCGACCCGCCGGTGCCACGCTCTTCGGCCCGGAAGTCGCAATCCGCTGGCCGGACGTTTTCGTCGCCGGCGGCGATGAGTCGGGCACCTACGTGTTCCGGGAAATTCCCGCACAGGGATTCCATCTCGCCACGCGCATCCAGGCGCTCGACAGTTTCATGGGCTCGGGACCGGCCGGCTCGTTTGCCAAATCCGCGGAGTTCCTGCTGCAGCACGCCTGGAGCCACGACCGCAATGTCTTCGTCGTGAACGTGTTCCGCCAGCTCGCTGACTCGACCTACGAACATGTCGCGGTGCTGGCCGCGAAGAACGGCGAGTCGCTGGGGCACGCGATTTCCATCAGCGGCCGTCGCGTGCTGGTGGGCAACAACGGCAATGGGCTGGTGCATTACTTCGAGATACCCGCAAACCTCGCCTCGCCGCAGCGTATCGAGGACAATTTCGCGACCGGCAACGGCACGGGCTGGACGACCAGCGCCGGCAGCCAGTTCTTCACCGCGCCACGCGGCAATCACGCGCGCCTATCGCCAGCTCAACATGAACCTGGTGGCGCGCGCCGTGCTCGACGCCAGCGATTTCCGCAGCCAGTCCATCGAAGCGGATCTGCGCCAGATCAACTCGGCGGCGGGTGGTGGAGTCGGCCTCGCCACCCGTTTCCAGGGACCGGAAAACTTCTTCGACGTCATCCTGCGCAACAACGGGCGCGTCGAGTTGCGGCGCATGGCGGGCGGCACACTGCGCGTGCTGGCCGCGGCGGCGTTCCCATTCGCGCCCAATCGTTACTACCGCGTGCGACTCGAATCCGTGGGCACGCTGCACCGCGTATTCATCGACGGTCGCCTGATCCTCGATGCGGACAGTGCCGGCCCGACTCATGGCCGCGCCGCACTGGTCACGGACCGCTCCCAGGGCGAGTTCGACAACGTGATCGTCAGTCCGACACTGCATACCACGCTGTATGCCAACGACTTCGAGGGTGACTCGGCCGGACCCTGGACACACACCGGTGTCGGCCTGTGGCACCTGTGGAGCGGATTGTCGAGCATGTATTACCAGAGCTCGATCGCCGGCGACGCACGCGCCAGCATCGGCGTGCCGACGAACGACCAGATCGTGCGCGTGCGCGCCCGCCTGGATACCTTCGCCACCGCCACCGGTACGCAGGAACGCTGGTTCGGCCTCATGGCGCGTCACGTGGATCCGCGCAACTACTATTACCTTTCGCTGCGCAACTCCAACACCGTGTCATTGCGAAAAGTCGTGAATGGCAACATCACGGTCCTGAAGAACGCGGCTTTCACCGTGCGCCCGACCACCTGGTACCAGCTCAGGCTCGATGCCATCGGCAATCACCTGCGTGTGTATGTCGACGGCAATCTGCTGCTCGAAGCGACCGATGCATCACTTCCCACCGGCAATTCGGGCCCGGTGATGTTCAAGGCCGCCGTCGACTACGACGACTTCCTCGCCTATCAACCCTGAAATTCACCCACGGCCTGCGGGGGATCTCATGTTCGCCATTCGCACTGTAGTCGCAACGCTGCTCGGCTGTGCACTTGCCGGCACCGCCGCGGCGGCCCGCCCGCTGATCCGGATCACTCGCACGCGGTTCGGGTGGGCTGGTGACATTCAAGGCCGCCGCGAACTTCGACAACTACGACGCCTATCAACCCTGAAACTTCCTGTCATGGCAGCCGTGAGGTAACCATTCATGAGCTACGCGACGACATCCCGACGCATCCCCGTATTTGCCGCCCTGGCTGCCATCGCGTGCACCGCGGCGCTGGCACGTCCACGGCCGCTGGCGATCCAGCCCTCGCAGGCCATCACCTCGCCGGTGCCGGCGACCTATCAGAACCTGGGCTACGACTCGCTGGCAATCGACGGCGACTGGGCATTGATGACCGCCAACAGCCCTTCCGGTGTCGACTGGCAGTACGACAACCAAGCGCTGCTTTACCGCTACGTGAATGGCCAGTGGATCTTCGATCGCCTGCTGGTGTCCGACCTGATTGGCAGCTACAACGACTACACCTGGCCTTTCGTCGCGATGTCGAACGGACTCGCCGCCGTCTCGTTCCACCCGCTGCACATGTACCGACGCAGCGGCGCGACCTGGACCGAGATCGCCCATCCTTTCACTGCCGGCAATGGCAGCCGGGAGCGCATCGATGGCCCGTTGCAGTGGGATGGCTCCACGCTCGCAGCCCTGGTCGGGCGCTGCTGGTCGAACCCGGACTACTGGGGCGCGCTCTACGCCACTCACAACCCCGCCGACGACAGCTGGACCACGCCTGTCTACGTATCCGCCAACGATACCTGCGACCTCATGCCTTCGCTGATCGCAAAGTCCGGCAACACGCTGGCGGTCTCCGGTTTCACGAACGATTTCGAAGAGGAACCCGACCAGGTGCGCGTATTCCGCAATGGCGCCGGGGGATGGCAGCAGGTCTTCAAGGTGCCTTCTTCCGGCGAAGCCGTGGCCGCGCGCGATCCGGAAGTCTTCGTCGCACAGTGGTACGACGAAGGCATCGAGGTGCATCGCAGCGACTCGACGCTGGGAGTCATCGACCGCCTGGTCACTCCCGACACCGGGGCATCAATCTATCCGGCCGTACGCATCGCGGTAACCGCCACGCACGTGTTCGCCATCAACAAGGGCCGCGTTGACGTGTTCGGAAAGAATACCGACGGAAAATACGAGCACGTGGCCGCGCTGCTCGGCAACGCCCAATGGTCTCCGGGCTGGACCCTGGCGGTGAATGGACGCCGCGTGCTGGTGCATGCCCACAGCACCGACAACTCCAGCAATACCGCCGTGCTCGCGTATGAGTTGCCGGTCGATCTGGCGACTCCGCCACTGCAGCAGCACACCTTCGAGTCCGGCAACGCCAATGGCTGGACGCCCACCGCCGGCAGCCAGTTCAGCGTCGTGCAGCAGTATGGCAATCGCTTCTATCGGCAAACCAGCCTCGCCGGCGATGCGCGCGCCGTGCTCGATGACAGCGACTGGAACGATGCAACCATTACGGCAGACATCCGGCCCACCGGCTTCAATGGATCGGATCGCTGGGTGGGCCTCGCGACCCGTTACGCGAATGCCTCCAACTTCTACTACGTGACGCTGCGCAGCTCGGGAACCATACAGCTGCGGCGGGTGCTCGATGGCGCGATCACGATCCTCGCCACGCAACCGCTGGCCGTGACCGCCGGCAAGAAATACCGCGTGACGCTGCAGACCGTGGGCGCGACACAGCAGGTCTACCTCGATGGCCGGCAGGTGCTGTCGGCCAGGGACGCGACGCTGCAGCGCGGCCGTGCCGCGCTGGTCAGTTTCCGCGCGAGCGTGGAATTCGACAACGTCATCGTGCAACCCTCGCTGAAGTTCACCATCTATGACTTTGACATCGCCAATTGTTCCATCTACGACGGTCCGGAATGGACGCTGACCGGTCCGGGTAGCTGGACCTGCGATTCCAAGGGCACCAACACCCGCTATCTCATCCAGAGCTCGGTGGCGGGTGACGCGCGTGCCATATCGGGCACGTCCACCGACGACCAGGTGACGCAGGCGCGAGCGCGCGCCACGGCCTTTGCGGCGCCGACCGGCAGCCAGGAGCGCTGGTTCGGCCTGGCGACGCGCTACCGGGATCCGGCCAACTTCTACTACCTGTCGGTGCGCAGTTCGAACCAGGTATCGCTGCGCAGGGTAGTCAATGGATCGATCACGGTGTTGGGCAGCACTGCGCTCAACGTCGCGCCGGGCACCTGGTACCGGCTCAGGCTCGAGGCGGTGGGCGCCGAGTTGCGCGCCTACGTCAACGACAACCTGGTCCTGCAAGCACGTGACACCGCCCTGCCGACAGGCAAGTCAGGCGCCGTGACCTTCAAGACGTCGGCCGAGTACACCGGTTTCAGAACCTGGCAGCCCTGAAGGAGTGGCCATGAAACACATTACTTTGTTGGGCCATGTCGGCGCGGTGACCGCGCTGATTGCGACGATTTCGACGCCGACGCTGGCGCGGCCGCTCGTTCTGCAGCCCACGCAGGTGCTGACATCGCCGGCACCCGCGTATCGCGATTTTGGCGTGCAGTCGCTGGCAATGGACGGCGACTGGGCGCTGGTAACCGCCAACAACCGCCCGCCTTCGTCTACCGATTTCGAGTTTGACGACCAGGCCCTGCTCTATCGCCGCGTGAACGGGCAGTGGGTTTTCGATCGTGTGCTGCTGACGGATCACGTGGGTGGCAGCAGCTTCGACTACACGCCTCCGACGGTGGCCATGTCGAATAGCCTCGCGGCGGCGTCGTTCAATCCCATGCGGGTATTCCGGCGCAGCGGCAGCAGCTGGACCGAGATCAGCCATCCGTTCACCGCGCCGCCGCGTACCCGGGACTGGATCAACGGCATCGTGAGCTGGGATGGCTCCACACTCGTCGGCAATTCAGGTTTCTCGGACACGGACTGTTATGGAGCGGTGTACGCCACGCACGGCGCCGGCGACGTCTGGACACCGCTACAGTTCGTATCGGCCGGCAACTGCGACCTCGTCGTCAACCGCGTGGCCAAGTCCGGTAACACGCTGGCTTTCGCAGCGTATCCGGACTCCACGGAAAGCGAGGTTCTCAGCCAGGTCCGTGCCCTGCGCAATGGCCCGGCGGGATGGCAGTTTGCCTTCAGCATCAACTCGCGGGGAGACGTGGTCGCCGCACGCGATCCGCTGGTGTTCGTACCGCACGATGGTGCAGACGGTGTATCGGCCTATCGCAGCGATTCCGGTGTTGCCCATCCGGATCCCGACGATCGACTGGCGGCACCCGACTACAACTACTACATCCAGTCACCCTCCGATAACGTGGTGACGACGCCGAACTACGTCCTGGCAAGCAGCTTTGACCGCACGGACGTATTCGCCAGGAACACGGCCGGGCGCTACGCGCACGTGGCGGTGCTGCGCTCCAACGACTATTTCTCGGGTTATTACTTCTTTCCCATGGCCATGAGCGGGCGCAACGTTCTGCTCTTCTCCCGTCATGTAGAGGACAACTCGAGAACCGCAGTGCTGGCCTTCGAGCTGCCGGCAGACCTCACGACTCCCGCAGTCCAGCAACACACTTTTCAATCCGGAACCGCGAATGGCTGGGCGCCGACAAGCGGCCAGTTCGCGGTCGCCCAATCGGGCACCAACCGCATCTACCGCCAATCGAGCCTCGCCGGTGATGCACGCGCCGTGCTCACCAACAGCGACTGGACTGATGCGACCATTACCGCGGACATCCGCCCGAGGGAGTTTTCGGGCAACGATCGCTGGGTGGGGCTCGCAACGCGTTACGTGGACGCGTTCAATTTCTACTACGTGACGATGCGCAATTCGGGGACCATCGAGCTGCGACGTAACTTGAACGGCGTGTACTCGACACTCGCCTCACAGCCGCTCGCCGTCACGGCCGGCCGCAACTACCGCGTGTCGCTGCAATCCCTCGGCGACTCCCAGAATGTCTATCTCGATGGCAAGCTGCTGCTGTCAGCGAGAGATGCATCCCTGGCGCGCGGGCGTGCGGCCCTGGTCGGCTACCGTACCAGCGCGGACTTCGACAACGTGATCGTCCAACCGTCGATGTTCTTCCCCATCTTCGACCTCGATTTTCCCAATAGCTGTTCCATCCACCTGCCCGAATATTCGGTTAGCGGCAATGGAAACTGGGATTGCGATCCTCTGGGCACGACGACGCGCCACATCATCCAGGATTCGCTGGCGGGGGATGCACGCGTCATGGTCGGCACCACCACTGACGACCAGACGATCCTGGCACGGGCACGCGCCACCGCGTTCGCCGCGCCGAGCGGGGCGAGCACGGAGCGCTGGTTCGGCCTGGCAACCCGGTTCCAGGACACCTCAAACTACTACTACCTGTCGGTGCGCAATTCGAACCAGGTGTCGTTGCGCAAGGTGGTAAACGGCGCCATCACCGTGCTCGGGAGTGCGCCGCGCCCCGTCACGGCCGGCACCTGGTACGACCTGCGGCTGGAGGCCGTGGGCAACCAGGTGCGCGCCTACGTGAATGGAACGCTCGCAATCCAGGCCACTGACAGCACCCTCGCCACCGGCAAGTCCGGGCTGCTTACCTTCAAGTCGGCGGCGCAGTTCAAGGGGGTACGCGCGTATCAGCCCTGATTCAATCCGGCATCCTCTGCCCGCGCGTCTCGACCACCCAGTGCATGAAGAACAGCGCGATGAGTGGCACGGCCGCGATCATCAGGTGCGCACGCAGGAAAATGCCCGGATCGCCCTTGCCGGCCGCGGTAACCGCGCCCACCGCGAACACGCCACCGGCCGCGACCACGCGACCGATGTTGTAGCAGAAGCCGGCGCCGGTGGAGCGCAGGCGGGTCGGGAACAGCTCGGGTAGATAGAAGGTGAAGCTGCCGAACACTCCGAAGATGGCGAGGCCGATGAAGAAATACAGGTACAGACGCGTCTCGGCCGGGATATCGAGGCCGAAAGTCGCGAACAATGCGGCCGAGGACGCCACGAAGTACACCTTGTACATCGTGCGCCGCCCGAAGATCTTGGCGAAGGGAATCGTCAACAGCGTGCCGATCAGGCCACCCAGGTTGAAGGCGTTGGTCGCAGTCCTGATCCAGTCCTGCTTGAGTGCGGCGGTGGCCGCCGGATCCAGCGCGCGCACCAGGGCTTCCGCACCCGCGAGCGCATTGGCCACGGCCTGGATGAACACATTGCAGCTCCACCAGGTGATCAGCGCGGCCAAAGTCACGATCAGCGCACTGCGGGTGCGCGGCAATATCTCAGGCGAGAATATCTCGCGCAGCCGGGCCGGCGCGGCCGTGGCGGCCACGGATTTCCAGCGTTCGGGTTCCTTGACGAAGATGCGCACCAGGAAGGCCGCGGCCGCGGGCAGCAGCCCGAACAACAGCACGTAGCGCCAGGATTTCGCCGGGTCGTGCGCGAACCAGTCGCCCGCCACTTCGGCGTTGATGAAGGTGGCGAGGAACAATCCGAACGGGGCCGAGGTGTACAGCAACGCGCCGGCTTCCACCCGCGATTCCTCCGGGACGACTTCCGCGACCATGGCCGAACCCGCCGCCCATTCGCCGCCGATACCGAGGCTGGCGATGATCCGGCAGGCGATGAGCTGCCAGATGTCCGTCACGAAGGCACAGGAGGCGGTACCCACCGCGTACATCAGCATGGTGATCAGCAACACGCGCCTGCGGCCGAAGCGATCGCAGATCGGCCCAAATATCACGCCTCCCGCGGCCCAGCCCAGCAGGAAAATGGAATTGAGGATGCCCGTCCAGTACGGCAGCGCGGTGCGCGCCTCCTCCCCGCCGATCGGCAGCCCTAACAATGTCGGCACCGCGTTGGGCGCGACGTAGTTGAACAGCAGCCCGTCGAAAACGTCGAATCCCCAGCCGAGCCAGGCGGCGAAGAACACGGTCCATTGATAGCGCGACAGTTTGATCATGGCGCGCGAGTGTAAACGAATGGGGACGGACTTTAGTCCGTCCCCATTCAAGAAGGACCTTTGACGAAGTGTTGAGTGGGGACAGACCTGAGGTCAGTCCCCACGCGTTTACGCGTGCTTGAACATGATGGGAATGCCGGAAGGCGTGCTGAGCGACTTCGCTTCCGTGAACGGGCGTTCGCGGCCTTCGGGGGCGCGATCGGCGACCGCAGCCAGCACGTCGTCCAGCGGACCCGGACGACCAAGCGCATAACCCTGGCCGAACTGGATGCCGAGCGCCGCGAGCCGGTCGCGCACGCCATTCGATTCGACGAACTCCGCCACGGTGGTGATGCCCATGGAATCCGCGAGCTGCACGATGGCGCGCACCAGCGCCTGCGAGCGCGTGTTGGTCAACACGTCGCGCACGTACGAGCCGTCGAGCTTGATGGTGCTGATCTCGAGATTCTTGAGATAGGCCAGCGAGCTCACGCCCGTGCCGAAGTCGTCCAGCGCGAAACGAACGCCGTGGCTGGTCATGCGGCGGATGAATTGCTGCACGTGGGAGAGGTTGGCGGCGGCCGCGGCCTCGGTGATCTCGAACACCAGGCTGGTGCCGTCGATGTTGTACTTGGCCATGGCGGACAACAGCCACTCGAGGAACTCCGGGTCCGACAGCGTCGGGCCCGAGAGGTTGATCGACACGCGCAGCGGACCGGCCGGAGAAGTGTTCGTGCTGAGCTGCTGGAAGGCGCGCTCGCACACCGCGCGATCGATCTCGGGAAGGATCTGGTAACGCGTGGCCGCCGACATGAAGTCGGCCGCTTCGACGAGATTGCCCTTGCCGTCGATGATGCGCACCAGCAGTTCGTAGGTCACCGGCAGCGTGTGATTGATCAGCGGCGTGATGGGCTGGGCGAACACGACGATGCGCTTGTTGCGCAAGGCTTCGCGCACGGCGCCGATGAGCCCGATTTCGTCGTGCCGGCGGATCATGCTTTGGTCGGTGTCCTGGAAGACCTCGACCCGGCCGCGACCACGGTCCTTGGCGGTCTTGCACGCGATCTCGGCTTCGGCGATCCGGTGATCGAGATGCAGTTCCGAAGCATTGGTCGTGACCACGCCCCAGGAAATGGATACCGGGTGTTCAAATCCCTTGTGCGCGTCGGCGCTGCTCACGTCGCGGCAGACGCTGTCGGCAAGCTGGCGCGCCTGCGCCAGGTTCATGTGCGGCAGGAATACCGTGAAGCGGTCACCCGACAGCCGACAGGCGAAACTCTCGCCGCCCACCAGCGCCTTGCGGATCGCATGCGCGCAGCGCGTGATCACGCGGTCGCCGTCGGAGAATCCTGCCAGGTCGTTGATGACATGCAGGCGATCGATGTCGCCGTACAGCATGGACAACATCGCGTTGCCCTCGTGGGCGCGTACCCACGAATCGATGCGATTCTTGAAACCTTCCCACGACAACAGGCCGGTGAGCGAGATCCAGGTCCTGGGTGGCGCTGCGCGCCAGCAGGCGCGCGAAGCGGGCCAGGCGGCGGACGGTGAATTCGTCGAAGCTCGGCTCGTCCGGGCGATTGAAAACGATGAGCGCGCCGGCCGCACCGCCACGCGCGATCAGCGGGACCGCGACCAGTTTGCAGGCGATGTTGCCGCCGCTCTTGTGCTTGAGCTTGTTGGTGGCAATCGGCTTGCGGCTGTCGATGCAACGGCGCGCCAGCTCGTTGCCGACGATGGCCAGCTGCTCGCGTGCGAACGCGGCGTCCTCCTCGGAGCGGCTCCAGACCGCGCTGGTTTCGCCGCGCGAGAACACCGCGGTCGCGGCGGTACAGCCCAGTCGCAGGCAGACCGCGCGCAAAACACTTTCCGTACCGCGCTCGGGCACCGGGCCCAGGTCGCGCGCAGTCATCTCAGCTGACCTCACTGCTCTCTCCGCTGCTCTTTTTTCTGTCTTGTGGTGGTTCGCGGGATGAGATTAGACGAGTGACCTGGGGCATAAGCCCACGCACGTCGCATCTTTACGGCAGTCCGCGCAAGCGGTCGCCCACCTGCCGGATTATGAGAAGCGCTACCGCAGGTTATGTCAGATGCCCCGAAATCGCCCGGTGGCCGAGTAGTCGACCGTGCCGCTCAGGTTGCCACCCAGCAGGCTGCGGCGCCGCGTGACGGCCGCCTGCAGGACTTCCTCGATGGGCATGGGCTTGCCGAAGGAGTAGCCCTGCCCCGTGCGGCAGCCCAGCGCCAACAGGGTGTCGCGCTGCGCGTCGACCTCGATGCCCTCGGCCACGGTGTCCAGTCCCAGTGCTTCGGCCAGCGACATGATGGCGCGTGCCAGCGCCACGGCGTCCACGCCTTCCATGGCGCCGTCCTCGCGCACCAGTCGTTCGACGAATGTGCGATGGATCTTGAGGATGTCGATCGGAAAACGATGCAGGTAGGCCAGCGAGGAATACCCGGTGCCGAAGTCATCGAGCGCCAGTCGCACGCCGATGAGTTTCAGTTCCTTGAAGGTCTGCTCGACGCGCTCGGAATCCTCCAGCAGCAGGCTTTCGGTCACCTCGAGGATCAGGCTCTCGGGCCGGATCGCGTGCCGCTGCAGCGCCGTGCGCACGTCGGACGACGATGCTGCCGTGGTCGAGGTAGCGGCTCGAAATGTTGACCGACATGCGCACTCCGTCGCCCTGCGCGATGTTGCGCTGAAGCGCGACCGAGATCGGCGCAGGCGCGATCGAGCATCCACTGCGTCATCGGCACGATCTGCCCGGTCTCTTCGGCGAGCGGAATGAATTCGCCGGGCATCACCAGCTCGCGCGTCGGATGGCGCCAGCGCATCAGCGCCTCGACGCCGACGAGGTGGCGCGACGCCAGGTCCACGATGGGCTGGTAATACGCCACGAACTGGTGCTGCTCGATGGCGATCGCCAGTTCGTTTTCGATGCGCATGCGGCGCCGCGCGGCGCGCAGCATCTCGGGCGCGAAAACCTCGACGTGACCCTTGCCGCGCGACTTGGCCGCGTACATGGCCGCATCGGCGTTGCGCAGCAGGCGTTCGACGTTGCTGGCGCGGTCGGCAATCGCCACGCCCACGCTGGCGCCAATGCGCACCGGCCGGCCGTCGATTTCAAAGGGCTGCCGGCAGGCGTCGATGACCTGGCGTGCAACAGCCAGCGCCGCGTCGACGCCGGGCGCATGGTCGACGAGCACCGCGAATTCATCGCCGCCGAGCCGCGCGACCGTATCGCCGGCGCGCGTGCAATGCACCAGCCGGTGCGCGAAGCCGCGCAGCAGCAGGTCGCCGGCGCTGTGTCCCAGGCTGTCGTTGACCGTCTTGAAATCGTCGAGGTCGATGAACAACACCGCCGGCGTCCGGCCGTCGGCCACGTGGCGGATGGCCTGGTGTACGCGGTCGGAGAACAGCGAACGGTTGGCGAGCAGCGTCAGCGGATCGTGGAATGCCAGCGTGCGCAGCTGATCGTTGAGCCGCGCGGCATCCGACACGTCGCGAATGTTGAGCGTGATGCCGCGAATCGAATCCACGTGGCAGAGGTTCGCGATGACCATCTTGAACGAACGCTTCTCGCCCTCTGCCTGCGGAATGGAGAACATCGCGTTCTGCTCGGAGTTCGGCGTCGCCAGCACCTGGTTGAAGGCTTCGCGGACGTGCGGGGCTTCGGGACCGAGCACGTCGTCGAGCCGCTGGCCGTTGAGCTCGCCCGGCGTGGCATCCAGCAACTGTTCCGAGGAAGGGCTGGCATAGCGGATCACGCCTTCGATATCGCAGATGGCGATCATGTCGCTCGAGCGGCGCACCAGCTCGGTGAGCCGCTCGTCGAAACGCCGCGTGGCAACTTCACGATGCAGGCTGGTGACTTCGCGCGTGGCCAGCGCCTGGCTCGCGATCACCAGCACGGTCGATACCACCATCACCGCGATGAGCAGCGGTGACTGGAAATTCGTCAGCCCGAGGCGATCGTCGAGCAGGGCGATGATGCCGGTCGACAGCGCGACGATGGGCAGCGAGCCACGCAGGTCGCCCTGCAGACCGAACGTGTCGACACCGGGATTGCGCTGCTGCCGCTGCGCACGGGCGCTCATCATCAGGCCGAGGTAGAAACCGAAATACGCCAGGTCGCTGGCCGCGCCGACTTCATAGGTGCCGCTCAACTCGGCGTTGACCCACAGCAGGTCGGCCAGCAGCGTCGCCACCATGGCGAGCAGCAGCCACACCAGCGGCCGTTCCGCGCGCCAGTTGGTGAGCTGCATGGCCAGCATCGCTCCCGCGATGAGTGCGATCGCGTTGCCGAGGCCGTAACCCGCCACGGACCAGTTCTCGGCAATCTGCGCGACGCTCATGTCGCCGAGCGGCTGCAGCGCGGTGAACCACAGCAGGGCGCAGAAGCCGATCGCCAGCGTGGCGAAATCGATCAGCGAGCGCGCGGTGTTGAGATTGCCGCCGCGGTCGAAGTACAGCAGTCCGCAGGCCACGGCGGCCATCGGGTAGTAGAAAAGATAGAGCACGTCGGGCCAGGCGCCGATCGTCTCCTGCCCGGTCAGTGCCGCGTAACCCCAGCCGGTGCTTGCGATGAGATCCAGGATCAGCGCCCCGAAGATCAGCTGGAACGCCAGCCGGCAGCGCCGCGTGAGCGACGTGTCGGTGATGACCGGCCACAACAGGAGACCGGTCGCCAGCACCAGCGGGTACGTGCCCCAGGCGCCGATGAATTCCGCGGCTTCCTCGCCACCCCAGCCCGAGAACAGCGCCGCCGCGCAGGCGCCGCTGTAGATCAGACTCAGGATGACCAGAGTCGGCGCCCAGCGATCGGCGAATTTTGCGAGGGAGAACGTCATGGATGTCCGCCGGCATGATGTCAAAGGCCCCTGCTAGCCGACCTGATCGCAGTCACATCGCCAAAGTGGTCACGCGCGCGTATCGCAACGTCGTGCACAGATCCGCGATGTGGTTCGCGCCGCCTGGCACCGCCTTGCCGCTTGCCAGCCCGGAAGCGACTCGTCAGACTGCCCCGGGCTAAAGGAAGGCCCTGAGAGAATCCCTGACAGTGACGCGCAACATCCGACCGCTCCTGCTCATCACGCTCGGTGCCAGCCTGACGGCTCATGCGGACTCGGTGAACGTGTATTCGGGCAGCATCGGTGGCACCTCCGACTTGGTGTTCCGCGGGCTGTCGCTCACGCGCGGCAAACCCGCGGCGCAGGCGTCGATCGACGTCGAGTTTCCGCGGGAGTTCTACGCCGGCGCGTTCGTCGCCACCTGCGATCCCAATCCCGGCCCGAGCCCGGCGGTCGAAATGGATGTCTGGGCCGGCCGCTACTGGCGCATGTCGGAGAATTTTTCCGCCGACGTGCGGCTCTCGCAGTACACCTATCCCGACGATCCGCGCCGCGTGAGCTACAACCGCACCGAGATCACCGGCACGCTGGGATATCGCAACCAGCTGTTCGTCGGCGGCTATCTACTCCCCGAACACCAAGGCGCCTGGCCTCGTCGCCCGGGTATGAAGAAGGCAGCGCCTGGGCGCTGGAGCTGTCAGGCCGTTATCCCATCAACGATCGATTCGCGCTGTCGGCCGGCTTCGGCCACTACGGCCTGCGACGACGTCTACCACGACAGCTACAACTACTGGAACGTCACGCTGACGGCCACGCTCAAGCCCTTCGAGCTGCAGCTTGCCTACCTCGGGGTGGACGACAGCGCCACCGAGCATTTCGACGACGATGCCGTCGGCGACCGGGTGGCGTTTACGGCCCTCTGGCGCTTCTCCTCGACCCGCTAGCGGCCCGGGAACCTGAGGGGCGCGGGCCGGTACTCATGAGCAGTTGGACCCCAAAGGTTGCTGCCGTGGCACTGAAGAGCGTCGAAAACCCCGATTCCCGCGCCGTGTCGCCGCCGGTCACCGACAGCTCGGAACGCGAGCTGCTGGATCGCATCGTCCGGTCCCGTGACCAGGCGGCTTTTCGCAGCCTTTATGGCAACTACTACCAGCGACTGTCGCGGCTGCTGTCGCGCATGTCGGTGCGCCGCGAGGACATCGAGGAAGTCATCAACGACACCTTCTGGGTGGTGTGGACCAAGGCCGCGGAATTTCGCGGCGCGTCGCAGCTATCCACCTGGATCATCGGCATCGCCTACCGCCGCGCGTTGAACGCGCTGCGGCGCGCCCAGCTCCGCCCGGTGGCCGACGAACCCTTCGACGAGGATTCGGTGAGCGTTGGTTCCTCCGAGGAAGGAGAAACCAACCAGCAATGGCTGGCGCTCGGACTGGAGAGCCTGCCGATGGAGCAGCGCATGGCGCTGGAACTCACTTACACTCTCGGCCATTCCTGCGAGGAAGTGGCCGCGATTCTCGACTGCCCGGTCAACACGGTGAAAACCCGCCTGTTCCGGGCCCGCGAAACACTCAAACAAGTACTGCCCGAACTTGCAGGAATGTCTGGAGAAAAATCATGAGTGCCCGCATCCCCGATACGCACGCCGAAGCCTGGGCCCTGCTGCCCTGGCTGGCCAACGGGCGCATCCAGCCGGCGGACCGCGAGTGGGTGGAAGCGCACGTGCAGGGTTGCGCGGAGTGCCGCGCCGAACTCGCCGCCCAGCGCCTGGTGGCCTCGCAGGTGAACCGCGACGTAGCGGACTCGCCGCCGGCCGCCGCCTCCGATGAGCAGCGCTCCTTCAACAAGCTGTGGGCGCGCATCGAAGCCCGGAAACCGTTGCGACGCCCGCCACCGGCACCAGCGGTGCCGCCGTTGCCGTGCCGCGTTCGTCGCGCACGGTGCGCTGGCTGGCGGCGGCGGTGGTGGTCCAGGCCATCGGCCTCGGCGTGCTCGGCATGGCGCGCTGAGCAATGCGCAGTCCGGCGACGATATCGTCACGGTCGCCGACGTGGAGCCGCGCCTGAACGCGCCCGCGGTGCGTATCGTGTTCGCGCCCGGCACGTCGATCGCCACCATCAACACCTTGCTCGCCCACCAGGGCCTGTCCATCGTCGCCGGCCCCGGCGACTGCCGGCAATTTCACGGCCGAGCTGTCGGCCGATGCGGTGGCCTCGGGCGCATCGGCGGAATCCGTGGCCGCGGTGATGGCGAAGGATCCGAATGTCGCTTTCGCTCAGCCCGTTGCCCGTTGAAGAGGGGCCCGCTAAGAGGCCCTGACGCGCCACGCCTGGCGCCTGCGTGCCGCGCTCGTGCTGGCGGCGCGTCGCGTTCGCTGTCTCCGCACCCGGCCGCGGCCGCGCCACCCGAGGTGCGGACGCCGGCCGAGGTGCGCACCGCGCCCGGGCAGTTCATCGTGGTCGCGGTGGCCAACCCGGTGACCGGCAGGCCGGCCGCCGTCGGCGGCACCGCGCACGGCTACGGCACGCTCCACTAACTACCGCGTCAGCGCCACCGCGACTTCGCTGATCCGCGAGCTGGCGCGCAATCATTCGCTCACGCTGGTGTCCGAGTGGCCGATCGAACAGCTGCAGATGCACTGCGTGCTGTTCCGGATTCCGCCCGGCACCACGCGTGAAGCGGTCATCGAAAAACTGCTGACCGACAAGCGCGTGCTGATCGCGCAGCCGCTCAACGAATTCGAGTCGGCGACCGCCGCCTCGCCCGCCTTCGACGATCCGTATGCGCGCCTGCAGTCGAACGTCAACGCGCTGGACGTCGCCGAGGCGCACAACATCAGCCGCGGCAGCGGGCATCCGCGTGGCCATCATCGACACCGGCGTCGACACCGAGCATCCCGATCTCGCCGGCCGCACGCAGCTCACGCGCAACTACATCGACGACGACGCCGTCGAGTTTCGCAACGACCGGCACGGCACGCAGGTGGCCGGCCTGATCGCCGCGCCGCCAACAACGGCATCGGCATCGTGGGCGTCGCGCCGGACGTCAGGCTGCTGGCCTACAAGGCCTGCTGGCAGGCCTCGCCGACCAGCGCCGGCCGCTGCAATTCCTTCACGCTGGCGCAGGCGCTGGCCGACGCGCTCGCGGCCCGCGCGCAGGTCATCAACCTGAGCCTGGTCGGGCCCAGCGATCCGCTGCTCGAGGCGCTGGTCGCCAAGGCCATCGAGGCCGGCGTCATCGTGGTGGGCGCGGTGTCCGACGATCCGCGCTTCGGCTTTCCGGCCAGACTGCCGCGCGTGCTGCCGGTTGCCGAAGCGGAAACCGTCATCGCAGGAACGCGACGACATCCTGCGCGCCCCGGCGCGCGACATCGTCACGCTGGTGCCCAACGGACACTACGATTTCGCTTCGGGCAGCTCGCTCGCCACCGCGCAGATCACCGGCGTGGTCGCGCTGCTGCTGGCGCGCAACCAGAAACTCGGCGTCGACACGCCTGCGCGCGCTGCTCGAGCAGTCCACCGAGAGGCACGACACGACGCGCGGCCCATTTCTCTCGGTCAATGCCTGCGCGGCGCTGGCGCAGGTGGTGCGTGGAGCGGTTTGCCGCCGACCCTAGCGCCGCAGCGCGCCTTCGGGCTGCCGTCACGTCAGGTTACGGCGCAGGTCGTGCTTCGCGAGCCAGCCCACCACGGCCGACAACGCCTCGCTGTCGGTGGCGCCCTGCTTGCGCGCCGTCTGGTAGACGTCCAGCTGCTGATGCGCGCTGGTGCCGCGCTTGAGGATCACGCGCGCGTGTTCGGTTTCCGCGAGGCAATCGAGCGCCACGGCGTCGTCGTGCGCGATGGCCAGCAGCTCCTCGAGCAGCTCGGCGAAGGGCACGAGCTCGCCGCGCGCCAGGTCGAGCAGGCTGGCATCCGAACCGAAGCGCATCGCGCGCCAGCGATTCTCGGCGATCAGCATGCGCGGATAGCGTCGCCAGGATTTGTTCTCGCGGCGCAGCCGGTACAGCATGCGCACCAGCGAGAGGTTCAGCGCCGCGAGGCATACCGCATCGTCGAGATGCGTGCAGCAGTCGAACACGCGCGTCTCGAGCGTCGGATAACGCGAGCTCGGGCGGATGTCCCACCAGATCTTGGTGGTGTCCTCGATGAGTCCGTTGCGCACCAGCGCATCGAGATGGCGGCGGAATTCGCCGTAGCTGTCGAAGCGCTCGGGCAGCCCGGTGCGCGGCAGCGACGACAGCAGCATGAGCCGGAACGACTGCATGCCCATGTCCTCGCCTTCCCAGAACGGCGAGGAACACGACAGCGCCAGCAGGTGCGGCACGAAGTACGGCAGCTGGTTCATGACGTCGATGCGCAGCTCGTCGTCCTCCAGGCCCACGTGCACGTGCATGCCGCAGATGATCATGCGCCGCGCCCCGCCCTGCACTTCGCGCGCGATGTCGGCGTAGCGCTCGTGATCGGTGTGCGGCGGACGATGCGGGGGCCGCGCGAACGGATGCGTCGACACCGCCACCGGCGCGATGCCGTAGTTCGCCGCGACTTCGCAGACCTTGCGCCGCAGGAGCGCGAGCTCGCGGCGCATGGCAGCCACCGAAGCGCACACCGAGGTCTTCACTTCGAGCTGCGAGCGCAGGAATTCGGGGCTGACGCGCCCGTCGGTCTCGGCGATGCAGCGCTGCAGCAGTTCGGCCGGCGGATCGGAAACGAGATCGCGCGTGGCCAGGTCCACGAGCAGATATTCTTCTTCCAGCCCTAACGAGAAGGTGGGCTCGGCATTCCCCGGCCTCGGCATGGGCCGAGTATGCCTGCCGGCCCGATCTGCGTCAGTTGAAAACGTCGTCGATGGCGCAGGGCTCGGCGAGATGGAATCCCTGGATGTAGTCGACGCCGATCTCCTTGAGGACCGCCATGACACTTCGGCGCTCTCGACCTTCTCGGCGATGGTCGCCACCTGCATGGCGCGGCCGATCTTGGCGATGGCCTCGACCATGCTGCGATCCACCGGGTCGGTGGCCACGTGGGCGGCGAACTGGCCGTCGATCTTGAGGAAATCCACCGGCAGGGTCTTGAGGTACGAGAACGATGACACGCCGCTGCCGAAATCATCGAGCGCAGAAGCGGCAGCCGCGCGCCTTGAGCTCGCGCATGAAGAAGGTGGCCTTGGCGAGTGAGGCCACGGCGGCGGTCTCGGTGATCTCGAAGCACAGGGCGCGCGCCACCGGATTCGTTGCCGAGCCGCGTCAGCACGAAGTCGAGGAAATCCTCGTCGTTGATCGACGTGCCGGAGAGATTCACGGCCAGCGAGTGGCAGCGCGTTTGCCCTGGCGCACGCAGTTCTCCAGCAGCGCGATGGCGCGGTCGACCACCCAGCGGTCCACCATGACCATGACGTTGTAACGCTCGGCGGCCGGGATGAACTCATCGGGCGGCACCAGGCGTGCCGTCTTCGTCGCGCAGGCGGACCATGAGCTCGTAGAAGGAGTTGTCGGTCGCCCTGGCGGAAATGCCGACGATGCGTTGCGCGTACAGCTCGAGCCGGCCGTCTTCGACGGCGCGCGCGATGCGCCCGACCCACTGCATTTCGCGATGGCGGTTCGTGCCGTGGCCGCGTTCGTAGATCTGGACGCGATTGCGGCCGCCATCCTTGGCCGCGTAACAGGCGATGTCGGCGGCCGACAGCACGGCGGCGGCGCTGGTGGTTTCGCGCGCGATCCGCACCACGCCGATACTGGCGCCCACCGAAAGGCTGTTGGCGCCCCACAGGAAGCGGTATCCGTGAATGGCCTGGCGGATGCTGTCGGCGACGCGCTCCGCCTGCTCCAGCGAGCAGCGTTCGAGCAGCAAGCCGAATTCGTCGCCGCCCAGGCGCGCGATGGTGTCGGAGGCGCGCACCCGCGTCTGCAGCAGGCTGGTGATGTCGCGCAGCAGCCGGTCGCCGGCGCTGTGTCCGCAGGTGTCGTTGACCACCTTGAACTGGTCGAGGTCGACGTACAGCAGCACGTATTCGCCTTCGCCGCGCTGCGCGGCGGTCACCGCGCTCTCCAGGCGCACGTCGAACTCGCGCCGGTTGATGAGACCGGTGAGCGCGTCATGGCTCGCCTGGTACGACAAGGCGCGCTTCAGGCGGCGTTCCTTGGTCACGTCACCGAACACGATGACGGCGCCGACGGCCACGCCTTCGCGGTTGCGAATCGGCGAAGCGGTTTCCTGGATGGCGAGCTCTTCGCCGCGGCGGTTCACCAGCACGTTGCGATCGGAGGGCATGGCGGTTTCGCCGGCCAGCAGCACGCGATCGAGCGTATAGGCCACGGGTTTGCGCGTCGACTCGTCGATGAGCTGCAGCACTTCGCCGATGGCGCGGCCGCGGGCTTCGCCGATGGTCCAGCCGGTGAGCCGTTCGGCCACGGGATTCAGATAGTCGATGCGGCCGCCGGCATCGGTGGTGATCACCGCGTCGCCGATGGACTGCAGCGTGACCTGCGGCGCGATCCTTTTCGGCGTAGATCGCCTGCTCGGCGCGCTTGCGCTCGGTGATGTCCGATACCGTGCCTTCGTAGCCGACGATGCGTCCCGCTGCCGTCGCGCACGCCGCGCGAATTCTCCAGCGCCACCACCTGCGTGCCGTCGCGGCGGCGCAGCATGACTTCCATCGAGCGCACTTCGCCGTCGGTATCCACGCGCCGCACGAAATCGGCGCGGTCGGGCGCGCTCCAGTACAGCATCACCGAGCTCGGCAACGCGTACATCTCCTCGGCGGAGTCATAACCCAGCATCTTCACGAAGGCGCTGTTGACCGAGACCAGCCGGCCATCGCGCGTACTCTGGTAGACGCCTTCGATGACGCCCTCGAACAGGCCGCGGAATTTCGCCTCGCTGGCGCGCAGCGCCTCCTCGGCGAGATTGCGCTCGATGGCGAGCGCCGCGAGACGCGCCGCATGCGACTGCAGCACCTGCTCGCGCGAGTCCGGCAGCCCGGGCTCCGGCCGGAAGATGGCCACCGATCCTAGCAACTTGCCGCTGGCGCCCTTGATCGGCACGGACCAGACGGCGCGGAAGCCCGAATCGAGAACCACCTGGCGGCGATCCGCCCAGTTCGCATCGTTGGCCACGTCCGCGACGAACACATCGCAGGCCGAATAGACAGCGGCGGCGCAGGAGCCGCGCCGCGGTTCGATGGGCGTGCGCTCGAGCACCGCCGCCAGCATCGGCGGCAGGTGCCGCGCGATGGTCAGCGAGAAGTAGCTGGCGTCGGGCGACAGCACCGAGATCGTGCAGCGGCAACGCGGATATACCGCCTGCACCAGCGCCGAAATGACATCGAGCACCGCCGGCAGTCCGGCATTGGAGGCCAGCAGCGCAAAGAAGGCGCGCTCGTTTTCGATGATGATCTCGGCGCGTTTGCGTTCCGAGATGTCAGTGATGCTGGCGCGCACCAGCGGCGCGACGCCGCCCTCGAGCCGCACCAGGCGCACTTCGCAGGGAATGTCGCGGCCGGTCGAGTCGCGATGGATCCATTCGAACACCTGCGACTCGCCCGCCACCGCCAGCGCGAATTGCTGGCGATGCGGCGAATTGGTGGGCTGGCCGTCGGCCTGGATCTCGGCGCTGACGCGCCGAGCGTGCTGGTCAGCAGCTGGTTGCGCGTCATCTTGAACAGGCGCAGCGCCGGTTCGTTGGCCTCGACGAAGCGGCGGGTCTCGGCGTCGATGACCGCGATCGCCTCGGGAGCGTTGTCCACCAGCGAGCGGTAACGAGCCTCGCTGTCGCGCAGGGCTTCCTCGGTGGCGCGCCGTTCGGAGACGTCGCGCAGGCAGATGACGAAGACTTCGTTGCGGCCGTGGCGCGCGCGGCTGACCGCGATCTCGGCGGGGAAAGCTGATCCGTCGCTGCGCCGCGCGGTGACTTCGGGCGTCACGCGCATGCCGCGGAAGGTATCGCTCGCGCCGGCCAGCCGGTCGAGACCCGCGGCGATCGAGCCGCCGGCGCGCTGAGCTCGGGCATGAGCTCGTCGATGCGCAGCCCTAACAACTCCGCCGGCGGATAGCCGAACACCCGGTCGCTCATGGGATTGGCGCGATCGATCACGCCGTCGACGTTGGCGGTGATCACCACGTCCTTGATGTGATCGAGAATGACCTGCAGCTGCGCGGCGCCCTGCTCGGCGATCTCCACGCCCAGCGAGCGTGCCTCGTCGGACATGAGCTGCATGGAGCGCACCATGGCGCGCCGCTCGTCATCGACGGTGTCGTAGTAGCGGCTGAGCATCTCGAGCAGCTCGTGGGCGCTGACACGCGAGCCCGTGACACGGGCGCGCAGCTCCCGCAGCTGGGTCTGCAGCAGGGGATGCAGACGCCGCATCGAAAAATCGCTCACGTCCATGCGTGCGCCGGGCGAACCGCTGCCGCCGCCGCTGCTTACGCCGGAATCAGAGCCGTCTTGAGAAGGCGAGCCTTCCGCCTGTTTTGACATAACGATGCAAACGAGGACCAAATTGCATGATATGTCCGGTGGACAGCCGGGCCCGTGAAACGGCTCGCGAAATCGGGCAACGGAATCAGTTCGCGCCGGGATTTTCCGCTGGTGGCGTGGGTGCAGCGGGCGGCGCCGTCGCGGGCGGTGGCGCGACGTCGGAAACTATTACGGGAATGGAGAACACGCGCGACACCATGCCCTCGGCGCCCTCGGTCTCGATGCTCGCGGTAATCACGAACACACCGGCGCGTGCCGGCATCAACACGATCTGATGTTTGATCGGCTTCTCCGAACCTGCGTCCTTCTCAATGGCAACGCTTCGCCCGACATCAGCGTGAGGCCGTCCTGGCTCTCGAAGCGTCCGCGCAGCGAGGTGTAGTCCTCGTGCGGAATGATGGCGATGTCCACCGGCAGCGCCTGGTTGACCACGGGAGAGTTGCCCAGCGAGAAATGCACGCCGACGTATTTCGACGACTTGCCGGCAGGTACGGCGGCAACCATGTTCGCGCCGGGATCAGCAGTCTTGGGGCCGGCGGGTTTGCCGATCTTGTCCGCGGCCGGTCCCGGCTCCGGCGCGGATTCCTCGCAGCCGGCGAGCAGCAAGCCAGCCGACAACGCCGCGAACCAAGAGGCGCGAGCCCAGGATCTGATCATTCGAAGCACCCTCCTCCCGTCCCTATACGTCAGTCGAACCTATCTGGCCAGTATGGGCGGATCGTCCATGGCCGCCAGTTGTTCGAGCAAATCCGAGATGTGCCGCTCCCAGAAACGCGCGTCGGCGAACCAGGGAAAGGCGCGCGGAAACGCCGGGTCGTGCCAGCGAGGCGCGATCCAGGCGGCGTGATGCAGGATCCGCAGCGATCGCAGGCTTTCGACCAGCGTGAGCTCCGCGTAGTCGAACTCGCCAAACAACTCGTAGCCTTCCATGAGCGCGGCCCAGGATGCCTGCTGGCTCGCGGCATCGCCGGAGAGAAACATCCACAGGTCCTGGATGCGCGGCCCCGACATGCAGTCGTCCAGATCCACGAACAGCGGCCCTGTTCGCGCCACAGGATGTTGCCGGCATGGCAGTCGCCGTGGATCCGCAACGCCGGCAGGCGTCCGAAGCCTTCGAAAGACTGTCGGACTCGTCCGATCACCTGTGCACTGACGCGCGCATATTGTTCGGTCAGCGACTCGGGTACAAAGCCGCTTTCGATCACCCGTTCTCTTGCCTGGTTGCCGAACCGCTCGAGCGTGAGTGCCGGGCCGGTGCGCGAACCGCGTCCGGCCGCCGATCGCGTGCATGCGTGCCAGCGTGCGGCCTAGCAAGGTGAGCGTGGCGCGGTCGTCGAGTTCCGGCGCGCGCCCCCCGAGATACGGGAACGCGGCGAAGCGCAGGCGGCGATGGACAAACAAACTCTCGCCGTCGCGCACCAGCGGCGCGGCCACCGGCAGCTCGGCGCCCGCGAGCTCGAAGGTGAAGGAGTGTTCTTCGGCGATCTGCGCGTCGCTCCAGCGCGCCGGACGGTAGAACTTCAGCACCCACAGCGCGCCGTCCTCGTCGCCCAGTTGATAGACGCGGTTTTCGTAGCTGTTGAGCGCAAACAGGCGCCCGGAGGGTTGAAGTCCAATGCTTTCAGCGGCCTCGGCGACCACCAGCGGTGTCAGGAAATCGAAAGGAGCGGGTGCAGAATGCGTCACAGCCACCCATGGACATTAATGTAAAATCCCGTGGTCTAAAACAAATCGCCTAAAAACCCTTACGGAACATGCAATGAGCCCAAGGTCATCCGATCTTGGTCACCGGCGGTGCCGGCTACATCGGCAGTCACACGGTGCTGCAGCTCGTGGCGCGCGGCGAGCGGGTCGTGGTGCTCGACGATCTATCCACCGGATTTCGCCAGGCGGTGCGGGACGTTCCGCTGGTGGTCGGCAACGTCGGCGATCGCGCGCTGGTCGACTCGGTGCTCGCCGAGCACCGCGTCGACACCATCATCCATTTCGCCGCGCACACCATCGTGCCGGAATCGGTTTCGGATCCGCTCAAGTACTACGGCAACAACACCTGCGCCACGCGCTCGCTGCTCGATTGCGCCGCGCGCGCCGGCGTGAAGCATTTCGTGTTCTCGTCGACCGCCGCGGTCTACGGCATTCCGGCCAACGGCCTGGCCGCGGAAGATATCGCCGACCGCGCCGATCAATCCCTACGGCACCTCGAAGCTGATGTCGGAGTGGATGCTGCGCGACCTGTGCGCGGCGACGCCGATGCGCTACGTGGTCCTGCGCTACTTCAACGTCGCCGGCTCGGCACCCGGGGCCGGATCGGCCAGTCGACGCGCGCCGCCACGCTGCTGGTGAAGGTGGCCTGCGAAGTGGCGGTGGGCAAGCGGCCGCACCTTTCGGTGTTCGGCACTGATTACCCCACGCCGGACGGCACCGGCGTGCGCGACTACATCCACGTCGAGGATCTCGCCACCGCGCACGTCAACGCCCTCACCTACCTGCGCGACGGCGGCAAATCGCTGATCGCCAACTGCGGCTACGGTCATGGCTACAGCGTGCGCGAGGTGGTCGTCGAGCGTGGAGAAGATCGCCGGCATCAAGCTCGACGGTGCGCGAGGAGCCGCGCCGCGCCGGCGATCCGCCGGCGCTGGTCGCCAAGGCCGACAAGGTGCGCGAGGTGCTCGGCTGGTCGCCCAGGCTCGACGACATCGACACCATCGTGCGCAGCGCGCTCGAATGGGAACGGCGCCTGCAGCGGGAACCCTGGTAGTTAGCCGCGGGCTACACGATGCGTTGGGCGCGTCCAAAATCCCTGACCGGTCTCATGCTGCTGGGCCTGGCGCTGATCGCCGTGCCGCTGCTGGTGGCCGTGGTGGATGCCGCCATCCAGATCCGCAGCCTGACGAAGGCCAGCCAGGCGCTGGTGCTCGAAGGCGTGCAGGCCGCGCGCCTGTCGCAGAGCATGTTCGCCGACATCGCCTCGCTGGCAGCGCACGGCGCGCCTCTACCAGGTCCTGGGCGACACCAAGGTGCTCGACAGCTATCGCCAGCACCGACCAGCAGCCTGGCGGGCACGCGCGCGCAGCTGGCCTGCGCTGCTCGACGCCGACACCACGCGCCGCAGCCTCGATGACTTCGCCGCCATGCACAACGAGATCGCCAGCGCGGTGAGCTCCACCCCGCCGAACAGTCCCGGCCTTCGCCGCCATCCTCGACGCGCTTCGAGCGGCTCAGCGATCTCGCCAACGACATCGTCGACAGCGGCAACCAGCAGATCGACGTGCGGCTGGCGGAGCTGCAGCGGCAGACCGCCAGCACGCAGAAGCGGCTGTTCTGGCAGTCCGCGCTGCTGGTGCCGCTGACCCTGATCGCCATCCTGGCGCTGACCCTGTCCATCGGCCGGCCGCTGCGCGCCATCGACCGCGCCATCAGCGAGCTCGGCCGCGGCACGTTTTCGCGCTCGATCGAAGTGTCCGGTCCGCGCGACCTCGAGCGGCTCGGCGCGCAGCTCGAATGGCTGCGGCTGCGCCTGCTCGACCTGGCGCAGGAAAGAAACCGGTTTCTGCGCCACATGTCGCACGAGCTCAAGACGCCGCTGGCCAACATCCGCGAGGGCGCGGAACTGCTCATGGACGGGGCGGTCGGACCCCTGGACAACTCCCAGCGCGAAGTGGTGGCCATCCTGCGCGACAACGGCATCAAGCTGCACCGGCTCATCGAAAACCTGCTGTCGTTCAGCGCCTGGCAGAAGGAAAGCGTCGGCCTCGACATTTCCGAGTTCCGGCTGCGGCCCGCTGGTCAAACAAGTTCTCGAAGCACAGCAACTCACGGTAGTCTCGCAACGCGTACGGCTCGAAGTGAAGGTCGACGACCTGACCCTGCAGGCCGATCGCGGCAAACTGCGCCTCATCATCGAAAACCTGCTGTCCAATGCCATCAAGTACTCGCCCAAGGGCGGCGCCGTCTATCTACATGCCGCCAAACAGGACACCCAGCTCGTGATCGACGTCGCGGACGCCGGCGCCGGCATCCCGCCGGAGGAACGCGCGCGCGTGTTCGAGGCCTTCTATACCGGCCGGCCGCCGGCCGGCGTGCAGGTCAAGGGCACCGGCATCGGTCTTTCCGTGGTGCTCGAGTTCGTGAACGCGCACGGTGGCACCATCGAGATCGTCGATGGTGAATACCCCGGAGCCCATTTCCGCATCCGCATGCCCTTGTTGTCGGCCACCAATCCCGTTCGGAGCAGGCGCATGCGGCATAAGCTCCCGCTGGCTTCGTCGGCGCCGTCCTGCTGGCCGCCTGCTGGCCGGCTGCGGCACCCTGCCGGCGAGCCGCTACGCGCGATACGCCGCCGCCGCTCGGTGGACCGCAACTCCACCGAAGCCACGGTCATTGCCGGTTACCTGGACGTCTGCCTGCGCGTGGCGCGGGGCTACGCCGGCCGAGCAGGCCGAGATCCTCGCCAACGCCAACAACGACTACCGCGCGGCACCCACGCCCAGCAGGGTGCTGCGTTATGCCATGGTGCTGTCGACGCCAGGCCACGCCGGCCACGATCCTGTCGTTGCGCAGCGACTTTTGCGCGAAGTACTCGCCAGCCCTGAGACTCTGCTGCCTGCGGAACGCGCTCTCGCGTTCCTGCAGCTGCAACAGGTCGAACGCCAGCAAGCCCTCCAGGCGGACGTGCGACGCCTGCAGACCGAACGCCGAAAGGACCGCGAACGATCGGATCGCGCAACTGACGCGGCGCCTGACCACCGAGAGCGAAGAAAACGCCCGTCTCAAGAAGTTGCTCGCGGAAGCCCAGGCCAAGCTGGATGCCATCGCGAACATCGAACGCTCGTCCAACAACGGGCGCGCGCCGCAACCTGAGGGACGGAAACCGTAGAGGTTTCTGATGCTAGCCGCCATGCAACTCGCCGACTCCCCACCAACCGAAACGCAAGGCACGCATTCTCGTCGTCGACGACGATCCGGGCCTGCTGCGCCTGCTGACCATCCGCCTGCGCGCGGAGAACTACGAAGTCGAGGCCGTCGAAAGTGCGGCACTGGCGCTGGCCGCGACCAGCCGCTTCCGCCCCGAGCTCGTGATCACCGACCTGCGCATGGACCAGATGGATGGCATCGGCCTGCTGAAGGAACTGCAGTCGCGCTATCCGGGCCTCAAGGTCATCATCCTCACGGCGCATGGCACGATTCCCGACGCCGTGCACGCCACGCAGCTCGGCGCCTTCGGCTTCCTCACCAAGCCGGTGGACAAGCAGGAACTGCTCGACCAGGTGCAGAAGGCCCTGCGCATCTCGGGCTTCATGGATTCGGACGAGGACTGGCGCGCCGAGATCATCACGCGCTCCTCGCTGGTCGAAGAGAAACTTTCCCAGGCCCACATGGTGGCCGGCACCGACGCGCGCGTGCTCATCACCGGCGAGTAGCGGCACCGGCAAGGAACTGCTGGCGCGCGCCATCCACACCGCCAGTCCGCGCCGCACCAAGCCCTTCGTCGCCATCAACTGCTCGGCCATGGCCGAGAACCTGCTCGAGTCGGAGTTGTTCGGCCACATCAAGGGCTCGTTCACCGGCGCAGTGCGCGATCACCAGGGCCTGTTCCAGGCCGCCGACGGCGGCACGCTGCTGCTCGACGAAATCGGCGACATGCCGATGCGACTGCAGGTGAAGCTGCTGCGCGTCCTGCAGGAGAACAACATCCGCCCCATCGGCGCCACGGATGCGATCCCGGTGAACGTGCGCGTGATCTCCGCCACGCATCGCGACCTGCAGCAGCTCATGATGAGCGGCCAGTTCCGCGAAGACCTCTACTACCGGCTCAACGTCGTGCACATCGACATGCCGCCGCTCAACCGCCGGCGCGAGGACATCCCGCTGCTGGTGTCGCATTTCCTCGCGCAGATCAGCAACGAGAGCGGCGTGCGCAAGATCTACGCGCCGGAAGCCGTCGAGTTGCTGGCCACCGCCGACTGGCCGGGAAACATCCGCCAGCTGGCAAACGTGGTCCGGCAGAACGTCGCGCTGTCACAGACTCCCATCATCCCGGTGGAGCTGGTGCAGCAGTCGCTCGGCGGCACGCAGAGCAAGCTGCCCTCGTTCGACGAGGCGCGTGACGAATTCACGCGTTCCTACCTGTCGCAGATCCTGCAGATCACCGGCGGCAACGTCAGCCAGGCGGCACGCCTCGCCAAGCGCAACCGCACGGACTTCTACAAGCTGCTGTCACGCCACCAGCTGACGCCGGAAGACTTCAAGGGTCGCTAGAGCGAAGCTGACTCTTAGCCTCATGAACGCCGCCCCTTCAGGGCGGCGTTTTCCGTTGTGGCGCGTGAGCGCCTGGCAATACCAAATCATAGATCGTGGCGAAGTGATCGGACCCCTGGCTCTCGCCGACGCTCACACCTTCAATGCCAATCGCGCCCGCGACGAGGCAGTGATCGATGCGGATGCGCAGTATTGCGGGCAGATCCGGAATTCCAGCTCGGCAACCAGCCCTGTCCCCGCGCGCAATCCCGAACGCCGGGATTTTCCAGCAGATCCCGATAGTGGCTCGACCACGGCGTGACATTGAAATCGCCCACCACCACGCAGGCTCCTCGACACTCGGCAAGCTCACGGCCCAGCGCCGCGAGCTGGGCGTTGCGCACCCGTGCCGACTCCGGCACTACCGGCCAATAGAGATGAGCGCCATACAGTCGCAGGCGCCGATCGCCGAGATCGACGTCGGCGCGCACCGCTAGCACCAGGCCATCGCGCGTCGCGAGCTGCGGCGCGATCAGTGGCCAGCGACTCAGCATCAGCACGTCGGGCGCCAGCGGATCTTCGCGCGGATATCGATGCGCCAGGCGCGGCAGCAACGCGGTCTATCCGGTCCGCGTTGGTCCGCGTCATTTCCTGGAACACCACGATGTCGGCTTGCAGGGACTCGAGATAGGCGGCGACGCGTGCCATGTCGCCATTGGCCACATGCACGTTGAACGACACCAGTCGCACGCTGCGTGCACCTGCCACCGGCGACGATCGGGAGCCGGCGAACGCGTCATACATCGGCCAAAGGTTGAGCGCCAGGCCCACGGCCGCAACGCCGGCGACCCGCCAGCTGCGCGACACTGCGGCGGCGGCGAACGCGACTGACAACAGCAACGCGTAGTGGGTGCGGAAATTGACCAGCAAGTCGCAGAACCAGGACCAGCGCCCGGCGAATGCGAGCAAGGTGGCCACACACACCACGCCGGTATAGAACGCCAGTGGCCGCGCAACAACGCCGCGCAGGCGCTCGAACTTGCTGTCAATCTGCGTGGCGGGAATAACTTGTCCCCGGTTCAGGTCGCTGGAACGAAGCCACTCATCGTTTGCATGAACGCCGCCGCAAGGCGGCATTTTCCGTTGTGGAGCGCAGCTCCTTTCAACGCGCACCCTTGCCGAGCAGCACGACTTCCGCCGTCTGCGCGAGCACCATGAAGTCGAACAGCAGGCTGTGGTTCTTCACGTAATAGAGGTCGTACTGCAGCTTCTCGAGCGCGTCGCGCTCGGAAGCACCATAGGGATAACAGAGCTGCGCCCAGCCGGTGATGCCGGGTTTCACCCAGTGGCGCTCGCTGTAGTAAGGAATGGTCTCGGAGAGTTGCGCGACGAACTCGGGCCGCTCGGGCCGCGGGCCGACGAAGCTCATGTCGCCCTTGAGCACATTGAAGATCTGCGGCAATTCGTCGATGCGCAGCTTGCGGATCACCGCCCCGACGCGCGTGACGCGCGCATCGCCGGCCGTGGCCCACACCGCGCCGTTCTTCTCGGCGTCCACGCGCATGCTGCGGAACTTGATGACGTCGAACACGCTGCCGCGGAATCCGACGCGCTTCTGCCGGTAGAACACCGGGAAGCCGCTCTCTGCCACGATCGCGATCGCGGTGAGCAACATGACGGGTGACGCCAGCACCAGCAGCAGCAGGCTCGCGCAGAAGTCGAAAATCCGTTCCGAGTAGCGCCGCATCGCATCGCGTCGGAATCCGCTGCCGAAGATCAGCCAGCTGGGATTGAGCACCTCGAGGTGGACCTTGCCGGTCTCGCGCTCGAGGAAGGTCACGATGTCGGTGATCTCGATGCCATCCAGCCGGCATTCGAGCAGCTCGGCCACCGGGAAATTGCGCCGCCGGTCATCCATCGCGATGACGATCTCGTCGATTTCGTTCGCATGCGCGTATGCCAGCAATGAGCCGGCCGGTGTAACCACCTGCTCAGGTGCAACCTCGAGCTCTTCGTCGAGCGCCTGGATGTAGCCGAACACCTTGAATCCGCGGCGATCCGAGCGGCGACGCAATGCGGCAATGCTTTGCGCGCGCACACCGCTGCCGAACACCAGCACCTTGCGACGGAAAATATCGTCGTTGATGAAGCGACTGATGATGGCCACGATGATGCTCGACACCACCGCGGCCAGCAGCGTGACGAGCAGTATGGTGCGGCCGCCCATCTCGCCGAGACTGGTCATGCGCGAGATCAGGTAGGTGATCAGCCCGGCGCACAGGGTGCCTGCGAATGCCCGCATGCCGAGTCCCGCGAGATTGGCGCGTTGCCGGCGGCTGAACAGCCCCAGCGCCCATGTGGCTGCCAGGCCGATGGCCGAGAACAGAATCGCGAACTCGAATACCAGAAAATCGCGCAGTTCACCCGAACCCCAGATGATCGCCTCGATCGGCGTATGGCGCGCCCCACAGCACGCCCACGAAGCACAGCGCCATCACGATCAGCGGGGGATGCCAGACGACTCCGAATACTCGCATCGCGGAATCCTCAGGCTGCCGCGCGTGCCGGCGCGTCGATGCGCAAGCCCGCAAGCACGTCGCGCATCGGCGCGAACGGGAATTCCGAGAGCAGCTGCCGCAGACGCTGCTCGCAGCGTGACAGGTTGGTGTAATGGCGCAGCCGGGACTTCCAGCCCGCGTTCACTCGCGGCTGGTCGGCATCGATTTCCCAGGGATGCAGGTAGAACACGAAAGGCCGCTGATCGCGCTCGTTGATGCGCCTGAGCGACGAACGCGTGAGCCAGTAGGGGAAGATGCGGAAATATCCGCCACCCGATACCGGCAGTCGAAAAGCGCCCCAGCGCGCGACCGACATCGGAAACTCGACCAGCGTGCGGCCCGACGGCGCCTTGATCTCGTACGGCTCGAGCGACGCGTCGGGAATACCGTAGTTGTCGTGATGTACCGGGAACACGCTCGAGTCGTAGCGGAAGCCCGCGTCGATGAGATCATCGAGCGCCCACAGCGACGACTTCACGATGGAGAAGCTGGCAGCGCGGTAACCGAGCACCGGCGTTGCCGATGAGATCTTCCAGCAACTGCTTCGAGCGGCGCGTTTCGTTGCGGAACTCTTCCTGGCGTCTGCTTGTAGATCAGCTTGTGGCTCATGCCGTGGCAGGCGATCTCGTGGCCGGCGGCGGCGATCTCGCGGATCAGCTGCGGCGAGCGCTCGGCGATCCAGCCCAGGATGAAGAAAGTACCGTGCACCTTTTTCTCTTCGAGCAATCCCAGCAGACGATGCACGTTGCGCTCACAGCGGTACTCCATGTCGGGCCAGCTTTCGCGCGGGATCACGCGGGATAGTGCCTCGACCTGGAAATAGTCTTCGACGTCGATGGTGAATGCGTTGGTGGGTGACATTCGACTGGTCCTTCAGCTTTCGCCCGCGTTGCGAGCCGCGTTCGGCATGAACGGCGCGGCATCGATCTGGTGTTTCTCCAGCAGGTCATAGAGCGTGGGCCGCGTGACGCCGAGAAGTTCGGAACAGCGCGACAGGTTGCCGCCTGCCACTGCCAGCGACTGCCGTATCGCCTGCACTTCGGCGCGTTGCCGCGCAGATCGCAGGTTGAGGTGTTCCGGATCTTCGCCGGGATCGGCGAGGCCCAGTTCGGCCGCTGTTACGACGGCGCCCTCGCCCATGATCACCGCGCCCTTGATGCGGTTCTCGAGCTCGCGCACGTTGCCGGGCCAGCGATGCGCCTGCAGCGCCCGCGCTGCGTCGGGCGCGAGAATGCGCGTGGGCCGTGAGTAGCGCTCCGCCATGTCGCGCAGCAGGAATTGCGCCAGCAACAGGCAGTCGCCCGGACGTTCGCGCAGCGGCGGCACTCGCACGGTCACTTCGCTGATGCGGTAATAGAGATCCTCGCGGAACGAACCCGAGGCGATGCGCTCATCGAGATTGCGGTTGGTGGCGCAGACGATGCGCAGGTCGAGCGGCACCAGCTCGCGGCCGCCGACACGTTCGATGGTGCGTTCCTGCAGGACGCGCAACAGTTTGGCCTGCAGCGGGGCCGGCATCTCGCCGATCTCGTCGAGGAACACCGTGCCGCCATTGGCGCATTCCAGCTTGCCGATGGTGCGCTTGGCGGCGCCCGTGAAGGCGCCCTTCTCATAACCGAACAGCTCGCTTTCGAGCAGCGTGTCCGGGATCGCCGCGCAGTTGATGGCGACAAAGGGCTTGTCCGCCCGGCGCGACAGGCGATGCACGGCGCGCGCCAGCAGTTCCTTGCCGGTGCCGCTTTCTCCCAGCACCAGCACGGTCGCGCTGGTGGGTGACACCTTCTCGATGGAGCGACACACGCTGCGCATGCTGTCGCTGACACCGATGATGCCGTCGAGGGCCATGGCACCCGTCTGTTCACGCAACCGCCAGTTTTCTTCTTCGAGCTCGCGGATGCGCATCGCGCGGCGCACGACGATGGACAGCACCATGGGATCGATGGGCTTGAAATAGAAGTCGGTGGCGCCGAGCCCGACCGCGTGCACGGCCAGCTCGCGCGCTCCGTGTTCGGTCATGGCGATGATCTTGATATCGGGCGCGAGCGCCAGCACGTGCCGCATCAGCTCGAGGCTGGCGCGCGCGGTGACCGCGTCGCGTCCCTCGCCGAGATCGAACAGGATGACATCCGGTTCGAGGCGCCGCAGCAGCGCCATCACCTGCGAGTGATCGCTCGATTCCGCAGCCGAGACGTCGAGGTCGCGGAACGAGCTCTCGAGCTCGGAACGCAGCTTCGCGTCGTTCTCGAGGATCAGGAGTTTGCGCCGCTCTCTCATCGCGAGGTCCTGCGGCCGCGTGCGCGCCCGGGCTGCGGCGCTGCTTCCCCGCCGAACAGCAGCTTGCGCGAATAGAACGCCTCGGCATAACCGCTGGGCGCATTGCATTCGATGCCGCGCAGCCGCATCAGGCCCTCGAAGGTCGAAGGCGTGAACCAGCGCCGGCTGCGCTGGGTCGCGAAGACCTTCATGAGATGCGCCACCTTGCGGCGAACCATGGCGCGCGTGAGCGGCACGAATACCGACGGCGAACCGAGGCCGCCGTCGAATTTCGGGATCTCGTATTCGAGCACCACGTGATTGCGGAACGTGTTCCAGGTGAGCTCGCCGACGACGCGATGGTCCTGGTGCAGCTCTTCACGGCAGTGCGTGAAGACCACGTCCGGCTGGATGCGACTTGAGCGTTTCGAAATAGTCCTTGATGGCGGCGAATTCGGCCGGGAAATAACTGCCGCGAAAATTCGCGATGCGCACGTTCTGTGCACGGAAGGCCTTGCCCAGCAGCAGCCGCGCGCTGTCGCTGGCCTCACGATCGCGCAGCTCTTCGCCGTTGAGGACCACCCAGTGCACCTGCGCGCGCGGGTAACGCCGCAGCAGCTCCTGAACGGTGCCGCCGCAGCCGATCTCGATGTCGTCGCTGTGCGCGCCGATGAACAGCAGCACCGGCGGACGGCTGCGAGGCAGCTGGAGGTCGAAGCTCAGCATCCGTTCCTGCGCCACAACATCCAGGGACACTTGCCCTGGGCTTCCATGCGGTCGTAGGTGATCTTGTCCTTGAACGTATCCATCTGCTGCCAGAAGCCGCGATAGCGGTTCACGCCGAGCAGTCGCTTCTCGATCAGCCGCTGGAACGGAGCCTCGACCAGTTCATCGCCTTCCTTGATGTAGTCGAAGATCTGCGGGCGCATCACGAAGTAGCCCGCATTGATCATGAGCTGTGCAGAATCGGTCAGCGCTCCAAACGAAGTCACCACACCCTCTTCGGCCGCCTGCAGCGCGTGGAAGCTGCCACCGGTCGGAACCGCAACGAAGCTCGCCACCAGCTTGCGCTTGCTGAACTCGTCGATGTGTTCGTTCAGTGGCAGGTCCGTCAGCGCATCGGCGTAGTTGGCGAGGAACATCTCCTCGCCCTCGAGGTACTTGCGCACCCGCGACAGGCGCGTACCGATGTTCGAGTGCATGCCGGTGTCGACGAAGGTGATGCGCCAGTCATCCAGGTCGCGCGCCAGCAGCTCGATGTTCTTGCCTCCGCCGGACATCACGAAGTCGTTGGACAGCGCTTCGTTGTAGTTGAGGAAGTACTCGCGGATCAGGTCACCGCGATAACCCAGCGCCAGGATGAAATCCTTGTGGCCGAAATGCGCGTAATAACGCATCAGGTGCCAGAGGATGGGCCGCGTGCCGATGTTCACGAGCGGCTTCGGAATAGTGTCCGAATGCTCGCGTAATCGCGTGCCGAGACCTCCACAGAACAGGACTACTTTCATGCGCGGGCCCTAGTTGAATCGCCGGTAGACAGGCTTGATGGAACGGCCGGTCAGGTATTTCTCGACGCCCTCTTCGAGCGCTTTCTTGTAGACCACCAGCGACTTCGCCACCGCCGCGATCGACGCATCGACATCCGCGTCGGTGTGCGAATAGCTGATGATGAAGTTGGGCGCGAGCAGCCCGTTGCGCAGCGACTGCTGCAGGAACAGGGTGCGGAAGGGCTGCGATGGCTTCTTGTCGGGGCCACGCGTGCCGTACAACAACGAGCAGTCACGACCGTCGATGGTGAAGTAGTCCTGCAGGCCGAGATCGGCCACCTTCGCAAGCACACCTTCGCGCAGACGCTTGCCCTGGCGGTGCAGCGTACCGGTGACGTCGTTCTCGTTGTAGAACTGGATGATGCGGCGCGCCGCGGCCAGCGAGGCCGACTCGGCACCATGGGTGGTCGACAGCAGGAACACACGCTCACGCTCGGTCCGCAGGCCACCGAGCTCCATGAATTCGCGCTTGCCGGCCAGTGCCGAGATCGGCATGCCATTGCCCAGTGCCTTGCCGAAGGTCGACAGGTCCGGCTCGATGTCATACATGGCCTGTGCGCCGCCCTTGTCCCAACGCAGCCCGGTGACCATTTCGTCGACGATGAACAACGCGCCGTTCTTGTGGGCGACGTCGCGCAACTTCTGCAGGAAACCGTCTTTCGGAGGCGAAGTGCGCTCGGCCTCGAGCAGCACGGCGCAGATTTCGTTGGGATTCTCGGCGAACAGTTTCTCGACGCTGGCGATGTCGTTGTAACGGAAGGTCAGCGTCTCGGCCTTGCGGCTCTCGGGAATGCCGCCCGGAATGCCGGTGGAGACCATGAACCAGTCGTTGTACGAGAAGAACGGATGGTCGGCGCAGATGGCGACCTTGACGCGGCCGGTATGCGCGCGCGCCAGCTTGATGGCCGCGGTGAGCACCGTGGATCCGTCCTTGGCGAACTTCACCATGTCGGCGCGCGGATGCAGCGCGAGGAATTCCTCGGCGACCTGCACTTCGAGCAGCGCCGGGCGGTTGAAATTGAGGCCGTACTTGAGCTGCTCGGTGACCGCTGCGTTGACCGGGATCGAACGCGTGGCCGAGAGTCACGGCGCGCAGGCCCATCCCGTACTCGATGTACTCGCGGTCCTGCGTGTCCCACACGTGGCAGCCCTTGCCGCGCACGATGAAATCAGGCGCGTCCGCCGGGTACTGATCGTCACCCTTCGCGTAGGTGTGGCAGCCGCCGGGAATCAGGCGATGGGCCTTCTCCTGCAGAGTCTCTTCGGGTTCGATTTTCGGAGCCGGCTTGGTGTTCATGAAACCTTCTTGAGCGGAGTCGCGCTCTTCGGGGCGAAATGCGTGATCTGTTCGGCGCGCAGCCGGTCGCAGAGACGATCCTTGGGCAGCTCGACGTCGGCGTAGGTCAGCGGCTGGTCCTTGGGGATGTCGCGCTTGAGCTTGCAGTCCAGCGAAATGGCAATGGGTAGATAGTCCGCGTCGCGGCAGACGTCGTATCTCTCCACCAGACCGTAGCAGGTGAATCCGCCCATGCCGTCGAGGCGCTCACCGGCCTTGAGGTCGCGCTTGGCGTGCGAAATCGTGTCGCAGGCCGGCGCGCCGCGCGGCGCAATGGTGGCGTCGTGGAACAACACGGCGCGCGCCACGCTGTGCGGCAACTGCCAGGGCGGCAGGTGATAGGGCGTGACGAACATGTGCAACGGCCCCGCACCCATCTTGAGATAGCCCATGAGCTTCTGCTTGAGCGGATGGTCGTTGTAACAGATGACGAATGCGCCGGTATGCGGCTCGGCGCCGAGTGCAAAGTCGACCAGTCCGCCGTTCGCGAAATCATCCATCGTGAATTTTGTCAGCAGATCGCGCACGTTCGGCACGGCGTGGCCATACATGCCGCGCTTGCCCGGCACGAAGCCCGTGGCGTTGCCGGTGATGGCCGCCTCCAGCGCGAGCTTGGAACCGTCGGCGAACGAGGACAGCACCGTGGGGTTCTGCCCGAGCTTCGCGGCGAATTCCTGCTGCGTCTCGGGATTACGGTAGTGATTGAGGAAGCCCTTGAGCTGCCCCAGCATCATGGGCTTGTATCCCATGCTGTCGACGAAGCGGTACAGGTTCATGCCCACGCCCGGCTCGTCACCGTCGGTGTAGGTGTACACCACGCCGGCGCGGTCGGCGTAGGTCTTGAGGATGGGGCCGATGGAGCCGTCGACCTCGGCGTTGAGCAGGATGAGATGTTTGCCGTGCTTGAGTGACTCGAAGCTCACACGCGTGCCGTGTTCGATGTCACCCGTGCACTCGATGACAGCTTCCACCTGCCCGGCCTGGCAGACCAGCATGGCGTCGTCGGTGACCGCGAAGCGTTTCGCGGTGATGGCGTTTTCCAGCTCCTGCACCGAGCTCACGCGTTTCGTTTCGGTGATGCCGGCCTCTTCGTAGACCTTCTCGGCCTTGGTGATCGTGCGGTTCGCGACGACCACCAGCCGCATGCCGGGGAACGCAGTCACGATCTGCAGCGCGATGCAACGCGCCATGTAACCGCCACCGACGAGCGCGACCCGGATCGGTCCGCTGGTCTCGAGGCGTTTTGCCAATGCTGTATCTACGAGGATCATCAGTTGTCTCCCATTAAAATCTGGTCCTTGAATTCCGGCCAGGTGCGATCCTGCTCGGAGATGACTTCCGCGGCGCGCGGCCAGCGGATTCCAAAAGCCGGGTCGTCGAAGCGCACACCTCGTGCTGACTTCGGCGCGTATGGCACCGATGCCATGTAGGTGAGTTCGGTGTCGGGTTCGAGCGTGATGCAGCCGTGGGCGCATCCTTCGGGGATGTAGAGCGCCAGGCCGTTGGCTGCCGACAAAGTCGTGCCAAACCAGCGACGGTAGGTAGGCGAATCCGGCGCAAGTCAACGGCGACATCGAATAACGCGCCGCGGACACAACGCACCACCTTGACTTCGCCATCGGGCGCTTCCTGGTAGTGCATGCCGCGCAAGCGTGCCGGCACGCGTGCTCACTGAAGTGTTGATCTGCGTGAACGCCGGATTCAGGCCGTGCTTGCGGAATTCCTGCTCGCACCAGGTGCGCGCAAAGTAGCCGCGCTCATCGGCGCGGCTTTTCGAGCTCGATGAGTCAGACACGCCGGGCAATCGGTGGGCCGAGATATTTCATGAGTTGTGTTGAGTCGACCGGGCTCGCGCCGGCGGCTTGCGCGCCAAGGCCAGGAGTGTCATTCCGAGCAGGCTGCGTTCCTTCATTCATCGAGCCGCGACTGCGGCACGACGTGCGCCACCAGCTGGTTGAGCCGTGGCGAATTCACCAGGCGCAGCAGTCCCTGGTAGTCCATCCGGGCAGACCGAGGTGACCTCGAGGATTTCGAAATCCGGCTCGATGACCTGGCGCATGCGTTCGTGCCGACAGCCATTTCGCACCTGCGAAGGCGATGGTGGACTGGGTCTCCGCGCGATGCTCGTACACGTACTTGTTCTGCGTCGCCAGCATCAGGTAGCCGCCGGGCTTGAGCGCTTCCCGGCATTTGTGAATGAAGGCGGCTGGTCGTCGAAGTGCGAAATCACTTCCATCGAGACCACGACGTCGAATTCTTCTTTCAAGTCCGACTGCAAGAAGTCTCCGGTGATGTAACGGACTTCGGGAGTCCGATACCGCGCGCGATTGAGCACTTCCTCGGTGAAATCGATGCCGGTGATGCATGCCGAACGGCAACAGCAGCGCACACAACCAGCCCGACCCGCAGCCGACGTCGAGCACCTTCATGTCCTTGCGGCCGGACTTCTCGAGCCAGAGCATGAACAGCGCAACCTGCTTCTGAACGCGAGGCGGCAGATCGGTGGCTTCGCGGCAGCTGCGCATTCCAGGCATCCCAGTAGTTCGCCTGCTCACTGGCGGTCGGAACGTTGTGGCTGTCTGAGTTCATGTTCTCTCCGCGGGTCTGGATTCGCGACTCAGCGCGATCCAGACCATGTGGGCGCGTGGCGCGAAAATCTCCGGTGATGAAACGAACGTCATGCAGGCGCCCGCGCGCGCGTTCCAGCACCTGGCCGGCGATATCGATACCAGTGACCTTGCCGAACGGCATCAGCAGGCTGCAAAACATGCCGGCGCCGCAGCCGACATCGAGCAGTCGCATGTCGGATCGTCCCAGCGACTTGACCCAGTTCAGTACTTTTTCCACCTGCGCGGCCACCCGGTGCGACAGCTCCGAATTTTCGCGGCGTTCCACGTTCCACTCATCCCAGAAGCGCACCTGGTCTTCGAACGCGGGGAGCGGTTCACTGGATGAGTTCATGGTATCCAACGGCTGTCGGCGTCCGTCAGGACTGCCGACCGATTCCCTCGTAACGAGGAACACTGGCCGGATCGAGAATGCGTCTTCCGTCGATGATCAGCGGAGCGTCGGCTTGACCGGCGAGCAGCTGCGGCACTTCCTGGAACTCATCCCAGGAGGTCACGATCACCGCCGCATCGATGTCATGCATCGCAGTCCGGAGCGAATCGAGATGCGTGACTGCCGCCGGCAGTGCGGCGCGAGCGGTTTCTCGTGCCACCGGATCGTAGGCGCTGACTTTGGCGCCCTTGTCGATGAGCAGCCTGGCGAGGCCGATCGACGGTGACTCGCGCATGTCATCGGTGTCGGGTTTGAAGGCGAGACCCAACAGGACAACCTTCTTGCCGCTGAGATCATCGAGGTGTTTTTCGAGCAATCCGACCACCCGCGCTGGCTGCGCCAGGTTGGTCGAGATGACTGCGTCGAGCAGCGGCATGGGCTGGCCGTGCGCGGCCGCATGCGCCGAAAGCGCCTTGGTGTCCTTGGGCAGGCAGCTGCCGCCATAGCCGCAGGCCCGCCCACAGGAACGAGGTGATGCCGGCCTTAACGCGCTTGCCGTCCGGCAGCGTGCGTCGTGAAATAGCGTGCCTGGTGAACACCGCGCATCACGTCGGCGATGTCGACGCCGCCGAGCGCGCTACACACGTTGCCCATCTCGTTGGAGAACGAGATCAGCGTCGCGAGCACCGAGTTCGAGACGTACTTGATCATCTCGGCGGTCTTGTTGTTGGTGGCCAGCGTCGGCGTGCTCGGCGAACGGCTTGTACACCTCGCGCTGCGCGTCGACGGCGCGCGCGTCGATACCGCCGATCACGATGCGGTCGGGCTTCATGAAGTCGTCGACCGCCACGCCTTCGGTGAGGAATTCCGGGTTCATGCCCACACCGAAGTCGGCGCCGGCGCGCTTGCCCGAGGCCTCTTCGAGCACCGGCAGCACCACGTCGTCGGTGGTGCCCGGGCACCACGGTGCTCTTGACGACGACCACGTGATACGAGGACTTCTTCGCGCAGCGCCGCGCCGATCTGGCGCGCCGCCTCGCGAATGAACGTGAGATCGATGCGCTGCCCATCGAAGGGCGTGCCCACCGCAATGAAGGTGATGTCGGAGTCGCAGCACCGCCTGGCGCAGATCGGTGGTGGCGCGCAGGCGCTTGCCGACCAGGCGCTGCAGCATGGGCTCGAGGCCGTTCTCGTGGATCGGCGTCTCGCCGCGGTTGATGCGCTCGACCTTCGACGGATCCAGGTCCACGCACACGCAGTCATGTCCGATCTCGGCGAAACAGGCGCCCGAGACGAGCCCGACGTAACCCGTGCCAATGATTGAAATGCGCATCAGGCTTCGTCCGCGACCTGGTTGTGGTAGTACCAGATGAGCGCGCGCTTGATGCCCTCCTCGATCCCGATCCGCGGGTCGTATCCGAGGTGCTCGCGGCCCTTGTCGATGTTCGGGCAGCGACGGTTCGGGTTGTCGACCAGGTACACGGCCTCCGGATTCGGCTTGCGGATCAGCTTGCCGCTGTAACCAAACAACTCGCGGCCGGTGCGGATCACGCGCTCGGCGAGTTCGCGTCATGGAGATCTCGGGCTTCTCGGTGCCGACGTTGTACGGCTCGCCGTTGTGGCCCTTCACCAGCACCTTGTAGTAGCCGCTGATCGAATCGGCCGAGTAGCAGAACGTGCGCGTCGGCTTGCCGTCGGACCACATGACGATGTCGCGGCCGGCGAGAATGTCGCGCGCGAAATCCGGCAGCACGCGCTTGTCGGTGATCTTGAGCCCCGGGCCGTAGTTGTTGAACGGCCGCGCAATCTTGGTCGGGATGCCGTAACTGCTCGGCGTAGACCACGCACAGCGTTTCGCCGAAGCGCTTGGATTCGTCGTAGCAGGCGCGCGGGCCGGTGCACGACACCAGGCCGCGATAGTCCTCGCGGGTCGGGATCGCATCCGGGCTCGGGTCGCCGTAGATCTCGCTCGAGGAATAGAACAGGAAGCCTTCGACCGGCTTGCCGCTTGTCCTTCTGCGCCACGCAGTACTCGAGCAGGTTGCGCAGGCCGTTGATGTTGGCGTCGATGCACTTCAGCGGATACTTGCGATAGAACGGCGGCGAGGCGATGCCGGCCGCGTGGATGATCCACTGGAAGTCGGGCATGGGGCTCGGCAGCGGCTCGATCATGTCCACTGCCTGCACCTTGAGATTCGGATCGCTTTCGAGCTCGGTCAGCCACTGCGGGCGGCCGCGGATGAAGCTGTCCTACACCGTCACTTGAACCGGCTGTCTGCACGGGTGCTTGCGGTTGCAGTGCAGCACGGACTGCGATCAGGTAGTAGCCGAGGAAGCCGGCGCCGCCCGTGATCAACAGTGACTTGCCGGCCAGCTGCGGCGAATTCCTCGCGCAGGTTGCCGCAGATGTAATCGAGGTCCTCGTTGAGCAGATTCGGCGAGCGAGGGAATGGCAGTGACCGAGGCAGCTTGATTCATTATTTGTGAGACCTTTTCCAACGGCGCCGGGCGCCTGAAGCAAACGGGATGAAATTCGCCGGGTATCACCCGCGCGCGACCAACGCCCGAGAAAGTGGATCGCTGGCCCCGACCGGGGGATTTTCACGTCCATTCAATGGAATACCGGCGCGCATTGTAATCAGCGCCTCCTTGCGCGCAATGGGCGCGCGCACCCGGGTGAACCCCGAAAACGTGACTCGATTCAACCTTTGTTTTCCGGCCCGGACGGGGCCTATGGCGACGGGCGTTTCTGACAAGATGTCGAAGAGCGACCACGTCGAGGGCGGGCGTCGACTGCCGTATTAAGTCGAACCGCCTGGCAAGAATCTGGTCGAACTGGGCGGCCAGCGCCAGTTGGTACTGCGCAGCTGCGCTCGGGCCATGGCGGTCGGAGGGGCTGGGCATGGCAGCCATGGCTCGGACCTGTCCAGGACCCGGGCCGGGTCGAAAACATCCACGCCGTGGCAGTACTCGCCAGGCCCATTCCGGCCATCAGGTCGTCATTCTTGCTGGCATAACCAATGGAAATGACTGGCCGGCCGAGGAGCAGCGACTTGAGCACATTGTGAAATCGGGTCGCAACGACCAGGTCGGTGGCCGCGAGTTTCGGCCATGACGTCGTCGTGAAGGCGTATGTCGGGACGCCACAGCGCGCCGGCGGCGGCGGCCGGGTGATTCGGCTAAGGCCGCTCTCAGGTCTGCACGGGCCGGCGGTCGCCGCCCCGGTTGCCGATGAGCAGCTGAAGCCGATAACCCGCATCCTGCAGTTGCCCGGTGGCCAGCCACTCGACTGGTCAGGTAGCGCGATAGTTGGCTCCCCGGCTGCGCCTTCGGCGTGCCAGCCCGAATAACCCATGACACCCGAGGCCGATGACTGCGCGGCGGCCATGCACGGGGCGCGGCGCGCGCCGGGATCGACAGGCAGGCTGAACACCAGGTCGGGCAGCACCGGTCTCGGCCGCGTCGACGCCAGGTCACGATTGCGAATTTCTGCGAGGAATCTACTCGCGATAGGAGCGATATTCCGGCACTGCGGGCGCCGCCGGAAGACCGCCGGCGCGACAGCGGATGAGCTGACCGGGCCGGCGCCAATACTCAGGAAAGCAGACGTAACCGCCCAGCCTGCGCACCGCCCGGCACCAGCGGGCAATATGGTGCGGCACATCGAGCGGCCCGATACCGAAATCGTCGGCAATGCCGGTACCCGGCACCATGCAGCATGTCGAAGCCGCGTGGCGGCGGCACGGCGCGTGCGCCGGCAGTCGCAGTGGCTCGGTGATCCAGTGCAATGCCATGCGCACGAGGCCGATTGCAGCCGCGAAGGCACCAGGCCCAGGGGCGGCACGGCACCGGCGCAGGTCATGCGGCAGGATGGTCGGGTACGTCGGCAGTGCCGGCCTCGCGCGCGGCGGCGACGAGACCAGCATCAGTCGACATCCGGCGAATGCGTTCGCGAATGCCGCCGAGACCGCCGCGAGCGTGGCCTCATTGCCGAGATTTCGCACACCGAAAACCCGAACAGCCCGATGCGCGGTGCCCGTCGCATTCCGATCATCGCCGAAGCAGGCCGCGACACGAAACCGCCGTGATATCCCTCCTGCCACAACGATAGGCGGAACCACCACGCGCTGCGCAGGATGTAACGCATCACCGCGAGGCTTCGCGCAATGACAGTGGTGCTCGCAGCATGGAGAGCACGTAGTCCCAGTGGGTCTGCCGAGACCACGAAGGCGTGTTTCGCGGGCCTGTGGATTCAGGAAGGCGCGCAGCTGGTCGGCGATTGAGAAATTTGGTGGCCGACTCGATGCCCCATGCGACGGTAGAGCAGCACTTCGGGCAGGCGCCGGAAGCCTCCGTAGAGTGCCAGCTCGGACATCAGTCCCATGTCGCCGCCGGGGAAGGTACGTTCGATGCCCGTACGGCGCAGGATATCCAGTCGGATCAGATCCGCTCTGGGCGTTGTTGGCGCGCAGTTCGCGGCAGGGCGCTCGAACCGTTCGCTGGGGCGTCGTCCGGCAGTTCGAGATCGTGCGGGATATTCTCCGAGCGGCTTCGTCCTCGTCATCGACAAAAGCCGTACGACCGTAAGCGATGACCACGACTCGCGGTTCGGCGTCGCAGGGTGTGCACGCAGTGTTCGAGATTCGTTGGCAGCGCAAAATCATTGGCCGAGGCCCACTTGAAGTACTGGCCACGGGCTTCTTCGACCACGAAGTTCCAGTTGCGCACCGCGCCGCGATTGGTCGACGTGGCGCACGTAGCGTACACGCAGATCGACGCGCCGCGAAGTCACGGCAGATATCGCGCGGTAGCGTCGCTCGAGCAGTTGTCCGCGATGATGATCTCGAAATCGGTGAAGGTCTGCACCAGCAGGCTCTCGATGGACTTCGCCACGTGGCGCGCGCCGTTGTAGACGGGCATTCCGATGGTGACTCGCGGGGGTCTTGTCGTGCTCGCAGCTTTCCCGGTCATGCCGCCGCCCTGCGCAACGGCGGACGTCCCGTGTAGGTCCACCAGCGCCAGAGCCATTCCATCGGCCCGAAGTTGAAGCGCGCCAGCCACCAGTGGCTCACGGCGGCCTGCAGCAGGAAGATCACCACGCTGATCGCCAGGCAGGCCGTGGCCCCGACGCGCCCCATGAGCGCGAGGCCGAAGCCGAAGAACAGCAGGTAGCAGATCGCGGTCTGCGACAGGTAGTTGGTCAGCGCCATGCGGCCAGTCGGCACCAGCCAGGCAAGCGCACGCCGTACCGCCGCGAGCCGCCAGAGGAGAATGAACAGCGCCACGTAACCCGCCGTCATGCACACCACGCCCAGCGAGTTGCAGGCATGCCGAAAGACCTGCACGGCCACCGGGTCGCTCAACAACCGGTGCGCCTGCAGCCAGCTGGCGAATATCCAGTCATGTTCGAGCACGAAGCCCACCGGCAGCGCGATGGCGGCGATCCACCGGACCTGCCGCAGGTACGGTGTGGGGTTCTTCAGGTACCCGCCGCGCGCCACTGCCACTCCGATCATGAAGCGGCCGAGCGCGTGCAGTATGGCCGCCAGTGTCGACCCGGAGATGAGCTGCCAGCTCACGTCCGTGCGCAGCTGCAGGCCCACGGCATCGGCGAACGAGCCGTGCATGAATACGTCGTATCGCAGCGCGAGATCATCGACCGTCGGAGTGAGCATCGAGCCATCGCCGCCGGTGAGCAGATAGAGCCTGCCGACGATCGGGCGCGCCAGCACCGCGAGCGCAAGCCCGGCGACCACCAGCGTGCGCGTGCGCAGTCCGGACAGCGCGAGCAGCACGAATCCGGCGAGCGCGTAGACGTGCAGGATCTCGCCCGACCAGATCGCGAGCCAGTGAACCAGGCCGAGGATCAGCAGGCCCGTGAGGCGCCGCGAATAGCGCCGGTGCGGCGCATGGCCGTTGCGTCCCATCGACTCGATCTGCATGGCAAAACCGACGCCGAACAGGAAGGAGAAAATGCCGATGGCCTTGGCGGACACCAGCAGGTCAATGAGTTCCGCAACATGGGCGTCGAGCGCGGAAGTCGACAGCGTCGCCAGCGACTCTTCGCTCACGGCGTTTTCGAATCCCGCGAACCACAACATGTTCACCAGCAACACGCCGAAGAGCGCCGCGCCCCGCAGCGCATCGATCAAGGTCAGGCGTTGGTCCGGGGTGGCAGGAGTGGCGCGTTTGTCGGGTTCCGCACTCACGAGGTGACCCCCGGCGCCTGGACCTCCAGGGCGACGGGCGGCGGCTGCACCCAGCGATGCGATTCGTTATCCCAACGGCGGGCCGCGCCAATTTCCAGCACGTATTCGCACGGACGCACTCCCACCTCGCGTTCGATCGTGTCGAGGATCTTCTGGGAGATTTCGGTATCTCGCTGCTCGGGAATGGCCGCGTCGGAGGTGTACGGACCGTACATTCGCAGGCGCACCTGGCCGGGATGCGCATCGAAGACCGGCAGCGCCAGCATCAATGGCGCGTTGGCGAGTCGCGCCAGTTTCGCGGCCCCGGTGGAGAAGCTGCGTTTCAACGCTCCGCAGAACGGACGTTCGAGTGTCGAGGAGCGGTTCCGGCTCCAATGTGCATCGACATTGATCGAAACCATGATCCTCTCGTGCTGCAGTTTCTCGACCAGTCCGGTTACCGCGCCCCCCGTGTAGACGAATTCCATTCCCTTGGGCCGTATGGCCTGGCTGGCGCGCGTGAGTTGTCTCAGCTGCAATCCGATGCGCCATATGTGCGGCATGGGGACGAAGCGTGGCACCTTGACCGCCACGACGAACAGCTCGCGCCCGTCGAAGTTGGCGCCATTGAACACCGCGGCTTGCGCGGTGCCGCGCTCGAAATGCGCCTGTGCCAGGACGAAAGACCCCGGACCTTCGATGATGCGCCGGACTTCGTCGCTTGCCTCGAGGAGCACCGGCACCTCGAACGGACGATAAGTGCGCGCGATCATTTTCTGTTGCAGGCTGAATTCGTTCATCCGCTTGGCGTGCGAGGTGATGGCGAGCTTCAGTGCTGCTGACCTGCTGACGCCAAAGATCAGGCCGAATTCCCGCGCCAGCCTGCGGCCGTCCGCCATCAGCACGACAAACAAGGTCGCGAAACAGAGCGCCACCGGCCAGATCCAGCTGCGTGGCAACAGGTACGCCGCCGGCCGGAAGATCAGCACCAGCAGGAGGCCACGCACCAGGTCGGCGCGCTCGTCCACCAACGCACGCAACAGCAGCTTGACCCCCACGCTCTTTTTGCTCCCTTCCAAGTCCGCTCCCGGCTATCCAGTGCCCGCGGTAAACCTGCGCGCAATCGCCAGCACGTTCTGCCGTTCGGTCGGTGTGGCGCACAGGAACAGCGCCGACAAAGGTACCAGAGGCAGGATCAACATCACCTGCAGGAAGAACATCAGCAGGTTTCTCGCCGGCAGGTACTGCTCGAACAGCATCGTCGCCAGGAAGAACGGCAGGCAGGCGACCGAGGGGCGCCACAACGCGCGCCGGTAGAAATCCATGACGGACACGCCGACAGCCATCCTGAGGTAGACGGGTACGAACACCAGCGTCACGATGGTGGCCGGGATCACCGTGCCGACCGCCACACCCACCACGCCGATGGCATGGGCGAGCACGATGCTCAGCCCGAGATTGATGACGGCCTCGCCGGCCAGCGCCGGAATGAGCAACCGGTGACGGTTCGCACCGATGATGGCCGAGCTCGCCACGGCGCGCGCACCGCCCAGCCACGTGATGAATGCCAGCACCTCGAGTACCGCCCCGGAACTCGGACCGAATTCCGGGCCCATCCACAGGCTGATGAAACTCTCGCCGCGCACGAAGAACGTCATCGCTATGGGTGTACACGCGAGCGTGGCCAGGCGCGCGGTCAGCAGCACGGCCTCGCCCACGTCCACCGAACCCAGTGACTTCAGCGCGCTCACGCGCGGCGTGATCTGCTTCGAGAGCGCGCCGGCCACCTTGCTGGCGTAATCGCACAGGTTGCCGGCGATGGCGAACACGGCGACTGCGCTGATCGGCAACACCACGGCGATCACCACGGCATCGGTATAGAAGATCAGCATCGCCAGCACGTGGATGGCGCTGAGGAAGGCGCTGAACGACAGGATGGTCTTGATCGGCTGGCGCAAAGGCTGGCGGAAGTCCAGCCGGAAGTTGGAATACAGCCGCCGCACGGCGAACCAGGCGAGTACGCCATAGGCCAGCGACGTGACCAGGTGCACGTAAGCCAGTGCGGGCAAGCCATGTCCGTCCTCGAGCACGACGATGACACCGATAGTGCGCACAGTCGTGATCAGGATTTCGATGCCCGCGCTGATGTCGAACCGTTCCAGACCGGTCAACACACCGCCAAACACCGCTCCGATCAGTGTCGAGGCCACCGTGAAGCCGCTGATCACCAGCACGGTCTTCGCCGTGTCCGCGAGCTCGGGCGGAATGTTGAACAACGTCGACGAGTACACCGCGACCACTGAAGCCACGGCGATCGCAACGGCGCCCGCGCAGCCGAACAGCACCACTGCACCGCTGGCGATACCCGACGCCGCCTTGGTATCGCCGACGGCATGGTGCTGCGCGATGAAGCGCGTGACTGCGCCGCGCACACCGAAATCGAGCAGGCCGAGATATCCGACCAGGGCCACCAGCAGCGACCACACGCCGTAGGCGGTGGCACCGAGGTGCTTCACTATGAATGGCGAAAGGAAAAAGCTGACGCCAGCCACATAGAGAAATGCGGCCCAGTTCGAGAGCGCATTACGCGCGATGCTGGCGGAACGTGAAGTCGTTTGTGTCATCGTAAGTCGCGGTCGAGAAATCTCTTGTGGCGCCGAGGTTCCTGGCGCTGGTAGGCGTAGTAGACGAACTCGAGCTGCACGGACTTCTCGGTGAAATCCGCGGTCGGATCGCTCGAGTCGCGTTCCTGCATGCGAGCGGTGAGGCGTGCCTCGAGATCTTTGTCCAGCCGCCAGGCTCCGGCAAGAAAGGTGAAGAAGTCATCGTCGGAACGTCCGAAGTCACCGTAATCGCGGCGATCGAACATCGCGCCGAACTCCAGCTTGAAGCGCGGCGAAATCTGGCGCTCGAATTCGAGCGTGACGTTGCTGTATTCCTGGTCCTTGAGCGGCGAAAGCGTGTTCTGCTGCTCGAGCTGGTTGTACGCCACGCGTAACGCGGCGCTGGTACGCGCAGTCTGGTACTGCAGCGTGGCATCGACGTATTCCTCCTGCAGGGGAGCCGTGGTCGGCGTGATGTCGCCGCGCGGATCGTCGATGTCCGGTGACTCGTCCTGCAGGCGCGCGAAGCGGCGCATGTTGTCGGAATACTGGGTTCCCAGGCCGAGCGACAGCGACAAGGTGCGCGAAATCGTGCGGTCCAGGCCCAGTCGCAGCAACGGCGATGTGCTCGTGACTCCCTCGTCACTCAGCGAGGTGGCGCCCGCATCGATGTAGAACCCGCCGCGCTTCATCTCGCTCGCCCAGCGCAGGTAGGCTTCCTGGATGTCGTAGCCGTTGGCCGGCGCCGGGATCGGCGGCCGGTCGATGGCTTCCTCTTCGACGCGTTTCGCGCTGATCTGCAGCGAGCGTTCGTTGCGCCCGTCACTCGCCAGGGCGAAGCTCAGGAGTCCGGTGTATTGCTCGTTGCCGGGGACCAGCTCGCTTTCGTAGTCGGCGCGCGAATAACGTCCCGAGAGCAGCGTGTGGAACTGCCCGGTATCACCGACCTGCAGGTCGGGACCGGTGGTGAAGTAGCTGTCGTAGGTCCAGTTGTCCGGACGATCGGGCGACAGGGGATTTTCGAGCACCGGTCCATAGTTTTCCTGGATGATCCAGGTGAACCGTTCCGGCACGATGAAGAAACTCACGTCGCCGGCAAAGCCGCGCAACACTTCGTTCTCCTGCGTGCCTTCGAAGTAGTGGAGGTAGGTCACCGCGGTGCGGACCTCGGTTTCGTAGTGCTCACCCTGCGCGGTCAGATCGAGGCGCAGGGCCGCGGCGCCGATGTTGTCCGAGGGACCATCCGGAATGCGCAGCGAGTTGTCGGTGTACGTGTCACCCGCGTGGAACGTGAGATCCAGGTCCGCGGCGGGCGCAGCTGCTGAGGCCGCGAGCAGCATCAGCATCATCAAACGACGTTGGTGGGTCATATTCTTCTGGTCTTGCGCCACGTTCCGCGACCGTGGCACGCGGTCCAATCAGCCCGCGGACGCGGCGCGGGACGCTTCGTTGTCTTCGTAATAGCTCTGCTGCAGAGCCGTGCCCTGGTACTGGTTGAGTACCAGGCCGATGTGGTGCCCGTCACCGAGCGCCGAGATGGCCTCCATGACCGAGGCACGCGGCGTGGAGTCGGCACTCACAACCAGCAGCACCTGTCCAACCGCGTCGGCGAGCGCACGCGAATCCGTGGTCAGCAGGATCGGCGAAGAATCGAAGATGACGATGGCGCGCGGTTCCTCGCGCAGCAGTTCGTTCAGCGCCTGCGACATGCGCGCGCTGGCGATCAGTTCGGTGGAAGCTTCCGAGGAGCGCCCGGCCGGCACCACGTGCAGGCCCGGCACCACGGTGCGATACATGACATCGGCCAGCGACATCTGCGGGTCCGACAGCACGTCGAGCAGTCCGCGTTCATCGTCGATGCTCAGCACCGTCGAGAGATGGTGCTTGGCGATGTCGGCGTCCACGAGCACCACGGTCCAGTCGCGTTCGGCAGCCAGGCTCACCGCGAGGTTGAGCGAGGTGAAAGTCTTGCCTTCGCCGGGCACGGCGCTGGCGACCATGAGCGAATTGGCGTTCTCGACGTTGGCGCCGCGTCGCGCCATGAATGCCAGCACGCCGCGCTTGAGCGCGCGGTATTCGGATGTCAGGCGGCGTTCGGCCGAAGGCAGCGGCGCCAGGCCCGCCACGCGCAGCATCTCGCGGTCGATCTTCAATTGCGGACGTGCGGCGAGTCGCGCCGTGAGCCGGCCTGAAGGAGCTGGGACGGGTTCAGGGCGTGGAGCCAGCGCTGGCTGCCCGGAACGCGAGCGCGATGCATCGGAAACCGTTCCGTCACGTTTGGCGCGCTTCAGTGCTTCTTCGATCAGGCTCATTGCATGAAATCCTCTGGTTTCCCGGGCGCGATCAAATCTACTGCAGCAGCGCTGCGAAATCGTTGCGGAACATCAGTGCGAAGCCGAAGGCCACCAGCAATCCGGCGAACGCTGTTGCGAAGCGAAAGGCGGAGGTTCGCATTTCGGCCTTGTGTTCTTCGAGGCGACCGATCGAAACCGTACCCAGTACCGGCAGGCGGGTGAGGTCGGCGAGCACGCTGGCGTTGCCGATCACCGGGCGCAGCTGGTGCATGATGTAACACAGCGCGCCGGCGGCACCGATCGCACCTAACAACACCGCGATCATCATGAGCAGACGGTTCGGGCCCACCGGATCGAATTTGACGGTCGGAGGCTCGATGATCTGGAACTGCACCACGCCGGTTTCTTCGGCGCTCTCGGACAGGCGCGCGCGCTGCAGGCGGTCGAGCAGCGCTTCGTACTGCGCCTTGGTCACGCCGTAGTCGCGGTTCAGGCGTCCCAGCTCGGCTTCGACATCCGGGGCGGTATTGATTGAACGCTGCAGTTCGGCGACACGCCGTTCGCGTTGCGCGATGTCGGCGCGCACCGCGGCGGCATCCACTTCCACCTTGTTGAGCTGCATGCGGATGCTCTGGTAGAGCGGATTGTCTTCCACCGCGAGGCTGCCCGTGCCGGCGCCTCCGTTCTTCAGTGCGGCGAGCTCATCGGTACGGCGCTGCTTGAGCTCCAGGATGGTCTGCTTGAGCGCGATGACCTCAGGGTGTTTTTCCGTGTAGCGCAGCAGCAGTTCCTCGTGCTTGGACTCGGATTCCTTGATGCGCGCATCGATGTCCTTCTGGCCGGCGACACCAAACTCGCCGGGCCGGCCGGTGGCCACCAGCGGCGCCTGGCCGCGCAGCTGGTCGTTGAGTGCATTGCGCTGGCTCATGAGCACGTCGAGCTGGCTGCGTGCCGTGTCGATTCCCTGGCGCTCGGTCTGCAGGCGGGTGAAGTAGTCACCACCCTGCCCCGGCAGCACACCGAAATGTTCTTTCTTGAATTGCGCCAGCTTGTCCTCGGAAGTGCCGAGCTTGGCCTCGAGTTCCTTGAGTTCTTTCAACAGGAAGGACTGGGCTTCTTCGGCCTTGGTGCGCGAGGCGCCCTGCGTTTCGCTCACGAAGCCTTCCACCAGTGAGCGCACCACGAACAGCGCGCGCTCGCGGTCCTCGTCCTGGATGCTCACGCCGAGGATCAACGCACCGCCGGTTTCGGCACCGCGAATCGGCAGGATCTCGATCTTCTTGCGCAGCGATTCGACCATGTGGTCCTGCTGCGCCGGGGTGCGAGCGGCCAGTGCCGCCTTCGAACTGTATTCCGGCGACTGGGTCAGCCGCTCGAGATGCGGCCGGGCCAACAGTGTCTGGCGCACCACCGCCACCTGGGTTTCGACGTTGGTTTCCACCGCGAGGCCCTGCAGCAGTTTGCCGAGGCGTGAGCCCGAATCGACGTAGACCTTGGACGAAGCCATGTAAGTGTCGGGCAGCGAGGCCACCGCCAGCGCGCCTGCGAAGAGCGCGCCCCAGGCCACGGCCATCGCCTTCCAGCGAAAACGCCACATGCCGCGCACTTCATCGCGCAGCTGTTGCGCCAGCAGGTTCAATGATTGTTCAACGTCTGCCATATACCTGCCTCAGAAGCGCGCCTGCGGGACCACGAGCACGTCGCCCGGCTTCAGCAGCAGGTTTTGTGTCATGTCACCGCTCTGCATGAGATCCCCGAGCCGTACCCGTTCTTCTTTTGGTTTCTGGTTACCGACCGCGGCGCGCACCAGCTTGGCGCGATTCGGCGCAGCGAAATCGGTGACGCCACCGGCCATCAGCACCACATCGAGGACGCGCAAGCCATCGCGATAGGGGACGCTTTGCGGCACCTTCACTTCGCCGAAAACCTTGACCTGGCTGAGCGCGCTGGCGGCATTGGCGACGATGACATTGACCGTCGGGCTGCGTACGTATTCGGCCAGCACCTTTTCGATGTCGCGGGCCAGCTGCGCGGGACTCTTTCCGACCGCGACCATGTCTTCCACCAGAGGCGTGGAGATCTTGCCGTCCGGTCTCACGGGGATGCTGGTGGATAGTTCGGGGTTGCGCCAAACGAACACCTGCAGCGTATCGCCGGGCCCGATGACATAGTCCGCGCGCGATGGCGGTGGTTCTGCCGGTACGTCCTGCCCGAAAACGGTGCCCGGTGAGGCCGCGGCTGTCGCCAAGACCATGACAAGACTCAGGAAAACGCGCAGGCGCAACACCATTCGCAAGCTACCTCTCTCGGCAAGCATCCGGGGTTTCAAGGCGCGCTAAGGTACACGGAGCGCTGACCACCCCGTCCCTGCGCGCCTTCGGCATCCCGCATAAAAGTGACCGGGGTCACGAAAAAAAACCCCGAGAGCTACGTCACGGAAACGGGCGTGGCTAAAACGCTGCCGGTACCCGGATTGGCACCCTTGCGTTAGTTTTTCGCACCCCTTTATCCCGCTGGCCGAGGCTCTAACGATGTGTGGTTTCTGTGGAATCTATGAACCCACGGGGGCCGCTGGCATTGATCCCACCCTGTTAAGGCAAATGACCGGTCTCATGGCCGAGCGAGGCCCGGATGCGGAAGGCTTCTGGTCGGACTCGCGCATTGGCCTGGGCCACCGCCGCCTCACCATAATCGACCTGGCCGCCGGCGAGCAGCCGGTCTACAACGAAGATCGCAGCATCCTCGTGGTATTCAACGGCGAGATCTTCAACTACCAGGAACTGCGCCGCGACCTCATCGCGCGCGGCCACCGCTTCAGCACCAACACCGACACCGAAGTCATCGTGCATTCGTACGAGGAATTCGGCATCGCCTGCGTCGAGCGGTTCCGCGGCATGTTCGCGTTCGCGCTCTACGACACGAAGCAGGGTTCGCTGTTCATGGCGCGCGACCGCCTCGGCATCAAGCCGCTGTACTACAGCATGGTGGGTAACCGCCTGGTGTTCGCGTCGGAAGTGAAACCGGTGCTGCTGGCGCGCGGCGGACTCGCACGCCCGGAACCCGCCGCCATCGACTTCTTCACCGCGGTGGGTTACGTGCCGGGCGAAGACACGATGTTCCAGGGCGTCAAGAAGCTCCTGCCCGGACACCTGCTGCAATGGAAGCCGGGCCAGGCAGCGCCACGCATCGACCGTTACTGGGACGTGCCCGATGGCCCGGCGCGCAACCTGACCTTCGACGAGGCCAGCGAAGAATTCCAGGCCCTGCTGCGCGAGAGCGTGCGGCTGCGGCTCATCAGCGATGTGCCCCTCGGCGCGTTCCTGTCCGGCGGCGTGGATTCGAGCGTGATCGTCGCGCAGATGCGCGAGCTCATGACCTCGCCCGTCAAGACTTTTTCCATCGGTTACGGCGACAGCCCCGAACACAACGAGCTGCCACACGCCCGCGCGGTGGCCGAACACCTCGGCACGGATCACGTCGAACACGTGCTCACGCACGGCGATTTTTTCGAGAACGTCGAGGCTTTCGTCATCGTTCCGAGGAACCTATCGTCGAGAGGCGCCGGGATCGCGCTGTATCACCTGGCGCGGCGCGCGCGCCGCGACGTGACGGTCGTGCTCTCCGGCGAAGGCGGCGACGAGGCGCTGGCCGGGTATCCGCTCTACAGCATCATGCGCAAGATGGATTCGCTGCGCAGCGTCGCCAGGCCTTTCGGCGGCGCCGCCATCGCGCGCCTGTTGCGCCTCGAGTACCGGCTCGGAGAAGGCGGCGAAATACCTGGACTGGATAGGCACTCCGCTCGCCGATCGCTACTGGAGCATTCCCAACGACTTCACGCGCGGCATCCGTGCGCGCATGTACACCGATGGCTTCAAGGCGGCGGTGGGCACGACGGTTTCCGATTACTTCGGCGGCCTGTATGCACACCTGCAGGACGCCTCGTCGCTCAAGCGCATGTCGTACGTGGATCTCAAGAGCTGGCTGCCCGACGATCTGCTCATCAAGGCCGACAAGATGACCATGGCGGCGTCGGTGGAATTGCGCGTGCCATTCCTTGACCACAAGCTGATCGAGTTCTGCCTGTCGCTGCCCGACGAGTTGCGGCTCAATGGAAACATCGGCAAGTACCTGCTCAAGCGCACCGCGGAGCGCTGGCTGCCGAAGAGCATCATCTACCGCAAGAAACAGGGCTTCCCGGTGCCGATTTCGCTGTGGTTCCGCGACGAGCTCTACGACCGCGTGGCCGAAGTACTGCTGGACTCGCGCACGCTCAGCCGCGGCTACTTCCAGCCTGAATACGTGCGCGGCATCCTCGCCAGGCACAAGGCGGGACAGGGCGACTACAGTCGTCGCCTGCTGTCGCTGGTGATCCTCGAGACCTGGCATCGTACTTTCGTCGACGACATGTGCCTGCCGCTGCGCGCGTTGCACGACGCCCATCCGGTTCCCGAGGCCCTGCGCGCATGAGGGCACTGCTGTTCTCCAACCTGTTTCCGACTTCGGTAGATCCGAATCGCGGACTGTTCACGCGGCAGCTGGCCGTGGAACTCGCACGACTGTGCGAGCTGGAAGTGGCGGTGCCATTGCCTTGGTTCCCGTCGGGCCGCCTGGCGGCGCGCCTGGCGCCCGGATATGCGCGCGAGTTCGGTCAGTTGGCCGATCGACTGGAATTCGACGGCCTGCTGGCAACTTATCCGCGCTACCCGCTGATCCCGAAACTCTCGGAACGTGCACACGACCGACTCATGTACCTGGGCGTGCGCGGCGCGATAAAGCGCCGCCACCGCGAGCGCCCCTTCGACGTGATCAACGCGCACTGGCTCTACCCGGATGGCGTGGTGGCCACGCAGATTGGCGCGCGCCTCAAACTACCGGTGGTTTTGACCGGGCTTGGCTGCGACGTCAATGACGACCTGCAGATCCCCGCCAAGCGTTCACGCATCCTCGAAGCGGCGCACGCGGCCGCCGCGGTGACCACCGTTTCACAGCCTCTGGCCGACGCACTGCGCGAGGCCGGCGTGCCCGATGACCGGATCACCGTCATCCCCAATGGTGTGGACACGATGCGTTTCAGCCTGGGCGATCGCGCCGCGGCGCGTCGCACGCTGGGGCTGGACCAAAACCCGCTGGTGGTCTGCGTGAGCCGGCTCAGCCACGAAAAAGGCGTCGACGTCCTCATCGAGGCCGCGCGCACCCTGGTGGCAACGTCGCCGGCAGTGCAGATCGCGGTGATTGGCGAGGGCCCGGAACGCCCGGCACTGACCGCGCGCATCGCCGCAGCGGGGCTCGGCGAACGTGTAAGACTCGTGGGTGCCGTGCCCCATGCCGCGGTTGCGGTATGGATGACGGCCGCGGACGTGGTCGTCATGGCCAGCCGCCGTGAAGGACACCCGAATGCGGCAATGGAAGCGCTCGCCTGTGGCCGCCCGCTGGTGGCCAGCCACGTGGGCGCCCTGTGCCAGCTCGTCACCGGGCAGCGTGGCATCACCGTCCCGCCCGACGACGCGCCGGCATTGGCCACAGCGCTGGCCACGGCGCTGACGCGCTCCTGGGACTACGCCGCCATCGCCGCCTCGGTGCGCGACGAAAGCTGGGCTCGCGCCGCCACCGCCTACTTCCGCGTGCTCGAACGCGCCGCCAACTCCCGGCTTCCCGATTCCGCCCGCCGCGTCATCGCGGCCTGAACAAGAAGAATAAACATGCGCCTTCCGATGAAACTGCTCAGCCTCGCCAGCCGCTTTGCCCCGGAGCTGCTGTGCTTCGAACAACCGACCGAAAACCGTAACCGTGTTGCGCTCACCTTCGACGACGGGCCGCATCCGGAATTCACGCCGCGCATCCTCGAGACCCTCGCGCGCCTGGAAGTGCGGGCCACCTTCTTCTTCCAGGGCCTGAACGCCGCGCGCTGGCCGGAACTCGTGCGCCGCGCGCACTCGGCTGGCCACCAGATCGCCGCGCACGGCGTCGATCACATCGCGGCGTCCACGCAGCCCATGCGTGTCGCCGCCGACAATGCCATCGCCTGTCACGCCGTGTTGTGCGAAATCTCCGGCTCGAACCTCGCGCCTTACTACCGTCCGCCCTACGGTGACATCACCTTCGGCGCGCTGCGCGATCTGAGCCAGCGTGGCTACCGCCTCGCCTTCTGGTCGTACGACAGTCGCGATTCATTCTGCGACACTGCCGCCGACATCGAGGGCCGCATTGCGCGTGCGACACCGCCGCCGGGCAGCATCATCCTGTTTCACGACGACTACGCCCACACCGTCGAAGCGCTGCCGCAGGTGATCGCAACCCTGCGCTCGCGCCAGCTTTCATTCGTTACCGTTGCCGAGCTTTGTCATGCATAAACCGCTGGTCAGCATCATCATCCCGACCTACAACCGCGCTCACTGCATCGAGCAGGCGATCCGCAGCGCGCTGAAGCAGACCTTTCGCGATTTCGAACTCATCATCGCGGACGACGGCTCGACTGACGGTACCGAGCAGGCGGTGACCCAAATGGGCGAGCCCGCGGTACGCTTCGTGCGCAAGGCCAACGGTGGCTGTTCGAGCGCGCGCAACTTCGGCGTTGCCAACGCCGGCGGAAAGTACGTTGCCTTCCTCGATTCGGATGATGAATGGGACCCGCGCTGGCTGGAGACCACGGTCGCCATGATGGAAGCGGACGCGGGTGTCGGGGCCGTTTACGGCAGCCTCGCGCTGGTCGGCGCGGATGGCAGCGACAAGGGTGTATTCGACCTGTCGGCTGGCGGCCAGTATCGCGAGGCCACTGTGCCCTACGTGCTGTCGCAGGCCTCCGGGTTGTTAGGCTCCAACATCATCGCGCGGCGCGAGGTGGTGCAGCAGATCGGCGGCTGGGATGAAACCTTCCCCACTTCCGGCGACTTCGAGTTCGGCCTGCGCCTCGCGGTGGCCACTCGCGTGGGCCTGGTGGCCGCGCCGATGATCCGTCTCATCGAAACTGCCGGCTCGCTGAGCAAGAAGGTCAACACCGGCAATCGACTGCGCGTGCTCGAGAAATTCGCACGCGAACAGCCGGCCATGGCCGCAAAGTTCGCCCCGATCATTCGCCGCTCACGCGCCGGGATCCTGCGCAGCTACGGCGAGGACTGCATGTGGTTCGGGCGTTACGAGGAAGCGGCGACGCAGCTCACTGCGTCATTGCGCACCCAGTTCAACTGGAATGCCCTGTGGTTGCTGGCCAAGCTGCAGGGGTTGCGCCTCAGCGGGCGCAAACCGGGAAACAGCCGCGCCGGCTGACGCCGGCGCGGGTCCGATTACAGCGCGACCAGCGAGCTGGGCGGGTTCGGAATCACGGCGCCCGCAACGGGCGAGGTGTTACCGAGCGTTTCCCACAGGTAGTCGGTGAGCGTCTTGCTGCTGGCGGAGAAACCGCGCGAGTTGCTTTCCGACAGGTCGGTTTTCAGGCGGGTCTCGTACGGCCAAGGCCACAGGTCTTCATTGGTGACCGAGTCATAGCCGGTTTCGCCGTACAACGTTCCGCTCGTGCCAATGCGCTTGACGATGTTGGCGCCGGCCTGGCCGCCGCCCGCGCCCGACGTCGACAGCCGTGAGCCCGGTTCGACACGCAGCAGGTACTTGAGGCCATTGCTCATCGGATCGAAGCTCGTGCCGCAGTTGTTCGAGCCGTTGCCGAAGGCCACCGAGCCCGAGGCGCTGACACTCTCGCAGGCAGAGTTGGAATTCTGGTAGGCGATGGAGCTGGAAATCGTCAGTCGGCTGCCGCCGTCCCAATCGGCGAACCCGGTGCCGCCGCTCTTCACGGTGGCCCGAGTGATGGTGCCGGTGTTGGGCGAACCGTTCGAAGCAATTCCGCCGGCGCTCGGACCCCAAACCACCACGTCTTCGAGCAGCGAGCTGCTGTATGCCGCAGAGCCATCCCAGGCGATGCCGTTGCCACCGCCGCCCATCACGATCGAACCTCGCACGGCAACGTTGCCCGCGCGCTGCGAGGTCGTGCCATTGGCAACCAGGTAGATGTTCGACTCGAAAGCGTTGAGACCCGACATGCTGTCGATCACGATGCCGTTCTGCAGCTCGATGTTGGTGGAGTCGTAGATGGTGATGCCGGCCTGAGGATTGCTGCCGTCATAGGTCCAGCCACCATCGTGGCGCACCAGCACCCGGCGCAGCACGATGCGATCCGAGTTGTAGACCAGGATCTTGTAGCGGCCACCGGGGCCGTAAACCCATGTGTCTTCGAGCAGGATGTACTGCGCGCCCGGCGTGCTGTCGTTGCTGCCGATCTGCACGGTGACGTTGTTGCCGTTCGCGGGGCCACCCTTGAACGCGCAGCGCAAGACCTTCACGTAGCGGCCCAGGATGACCTTTACGTCCTGCATATCGAACTTGAGACCTTCGAAGCGCAGGTAGTGATCGCCGGTGCCGAGATCGAAGCCGGCCTTGATGTTCACCGTGCCGTCGGTCGCGGCCTTGATCACGTTGTACGCCCCCGCCCTGCCCTTGGTTGGCGAACTGATGGCGTCGCGCGTATTGGAATAAGTGCCGGGCGCGATGATCACCGTATCGCCGCCGCTCGAGGACATCAGCGAGACACCGCTCTGAATGTATTTCTTCGGAGAACCCTGCGAGCCATTGCCCGAATCGCTGGCAGCGGCAACATCGACGTAATAAGTGGCGGCGAACGACGCCTGTGCGACAAACAATCCCGCGAGCAGCGCCGCAGTCAGAACTTTTCCACGCATGTCGATCTCCCGCGCCGGTGGCGCGTGTTCCGGCCGTCATATTCTGGTGGCGCGACCTCGGCTGCAACTGTCTCAGCGGGGAGACATGTTCCTACATAACACAATACTGAAAACCCGTATCCCATCACCCCGGAGCGGATGTTAGTTAGACTGTGACGCGCGTCACGCTGGCGGCAGCGCCGCCAGGATTCGCGCAGCCGTGTCCCGCCAGGTGTGGCGTGTGGTCAATATGTGACGGGCGCGCGCCGCCACCTGCTCGCGCAGCGCGCGATCCTCGAGGTAACGCGCTATGGCGGCTCGGCACGCGGGTAAATCCAGCGGCGGAAACGTCAGCGCCGTCTCACCGTCGCGGTGTACGTCCTCGATGGGCGGCAGTCGCGGCAAGACCAGCGGGATCGACAGGCCCATCATCTCGAACATCACGATAGGTGAGCCGAAAACATTCGAGTGCGGCAACACGCCGATGTCGAAGGTCTGGATGTAGTCGTACACCTGCTGCCGCGGCACTGCGCCAGTGAGCACGATGTCGGAGGCAAAGGGCGACTTTGCCACGCGTGCGCCGAGTTCCAGGGCGGCCGGTCCGGCCCCGACGAGGCACAGACGTAACTGCGCGTGTTTTCCGCGCAACTCGTCGAACTGGTCGACGAGCAGGTCGAGCCGGTCCCAGTGATCGAACCAGCCGGCAAAGCCCAGCACCAGGCCGCCGTCCAGATTCAGCTGGCGGCGCATCTCGTCGCGGCTGCGGCCGAGCTTGAGACGCGACACCTCGAATCCATTTGGCACCACCACCAGCCGTGACTTTGGCAATCCCGCCTCCAGCGCGCGATCGCCCAGCCATGACGACACGGCATGCACCACGCTGCAACGGCGGAAAATGAAGCGCTCGGCCGCCGCACACAGCCGCACGAAGGATTGCTTGCGGGCGCGATTCGGAATGCCGTTGACCTCATTCACCTCGAGCAGGAAACGGCAACCGGAGCGGCGCGCGGCGACGGCACCGGCGACCAGGAAGAAGGCATAACGCTCGAACACGAGGTCGTACCTGCCTGCCTTGAGCGCGCGCCGCAGTCGGAAATACGCCGGCACGTTGTAGAACAACTCGGCGATTTCGAACAACCAGTTGGGCAGCTTCCGGCTCGATGAGCTTCCACAACGACCCCCAGCCGCGCGTGCTGGTGCTGGCCTTGTCGACCGGAATCGTCGCGGCCGGATCGAACGGATCCACGCCGGGCGGGGACAACACATCCACGTGATGACCCAGCGCGCGCAGCGCGGTCACGATGCTGACGATGTGATTTCCTTCGGCGCCGCGACCCTGGGTGCGGTGGTGATAGAGGATGCGCATGCTCAATCCGCCTGGTGCTGGGCAAGTGCGCGGATCTGGATGTACATCTCCCAGCAGCTCACGTAACGCAGCTCGAAACCGCTCCGGTCGCGGAAATTGCGTTCGAGCTCGGTCCACATGTTCGACAGGCCGCCGCCCAGCAGCGCCTCGAGCGTCTCGTCCTCCGCGCCATGGGTATGCAGCTTGATGAACACGTGGCGCTCGGCGCCACGAATGCGCGGCGCGTACTCGAACCACAGAGGCACGCGTTCCGCCGTCGGCGGCGCATCGGCGGAGATCTCGGCGTTCTCGATCTTGGGTATGAGGCCGAGTTTGCGGCGCCGCCAGTTGAGCCCGAGAGGCCCCTGCACCAGCAGCAATTCATCCGGCGCTCCCCACTGCCCCACTTCGAGATCGCGTCCCGTGTCGTGCGACTTGCGCTTGCCGGCGCAGCCGCGCGCGAAGTAGATGGAATTGATCTTGCTCGTCTGCGTGTCGCTCGGCGCGGACGGCAATGTGAAGTCCGCCTTGCAACCGGTTTCGGTGAGCACCGCGAGCTCGTTGTCCACGCCGCACCAGCGGCCGTCGGGTCGCGAATTGTCCAGCGCCCAGTTGCCGTGCACGAAGGTGTAGGGAATCTCGCCGGGCGTGTCGCCATCGCGCAGCAGCCCATGGCGTTCGCGCAGCGTGCGCGTGAATCCCAGCAGCGCGGCGCGCAGCTCCTCCGCGGTGTCGTTGTCGTGGTGATAGTGGACGTCCACGTCGCCGAAGCCGCGGCGCGTGAGATCGGCCAGTGCATCGAGGACTTCCGGATCGTATTCCTCGATCGGATAGAAGAAGGTGTGGCAGGGATGCCGGCCTCCGCTGTCGCGATGTTCGCCGGCGATTCGCGGATAGGTATCCATCCAGCGTTGCAGGCGGCGATGTGCCACTTCGCGCGACGCCTTGCCGCCGTAGGGCTCGTAATGATCCGCGACCGCTACGTATACAACGGTGCTGGCCACCATATTGCGGCGCGGACCCGGGCGCACCCGTCGCAGGTAGCTCCCGAGCCAGTAATGCATGTTGCGCGCGCGGACTCCGGCGAACACCACGGCAAGACCGGCGAGTGCCAGCAGCGCGAGGACGAGTAGATAGTTCATCAGCGTGCCGCCTTGGACCAGAGTACCGATTGCCGGCCGCGCAGGTAACGCCACAGGCCGCCCGCCGCCGCGAAGTTCATTGCCACGAAATAGAACGGCACATAGGCGAAGCCCGGGCGCGTATTGCGAGCATTCAGCACCCAGCCGAGCGCCGCCAGCAGATAGAACAGCACCTGCGCGAAGAACAATTCACGGAACACTTGCTGGCCGGCGAGCAGTCCGCTCGACACCAGCAACGTGGCCAGGACCAGCGGCATCAGCCAGCGCAACAGCTTGTGACTGAGAAATTTCACGCTGAACCAGCCGGCGCCGAAAATCGTGCGCCATTCCGGGCGCAGGCTCTGCATGCCACCGGCGATCATGCGCACCTTGGTATTGAAGTCCTCGCGAATCGTCATCGAGGCCTCTTCCACCGCGAAAGCTGCCGGTTCGTAGACCACGCGTTGTCCGGCGTCGACCAGCCGGAACGTGAGGTACATGTCATCGTTGATGACGCTGGCCGGGATCGGGCGGTAGTCGACGCGGCGCAGGGCGAAGATCTCGCCATCCGCCGTCACCGTGCCACCGAGGCGGCTCTCCGCAAGTTTGATCTTCGACTCGTAGCGCCAGTAGAGACCATCGCCACCGCTGGCCGCGCGCTCGCGCGACTCGGTGATCTTCTTGGCGCCGGTAGCGCCACCCACCCCCGGCTCACGCAGGCGCGCCACCAGCAGGCGGATCGCATCCGTCGAGTAGAAGTTGTTGGCATCGGAGAGCACCAGGACATCCGCGTCGGAGGCGGCCACCGCGCGGTTGAGCGCATGGCTCTTGCCGCGCCGTTCGGGCTCGTGCAGGCAGATCACGCGCGGATCACTGAAGCCACGCGCAATCTCCGCGGTGCGATCCGACGAGCCATCGGCCACCACCACCACTTTGAAGAGCTCCGGCTCGTAATCCAGCGACAACGCGTTCTCGATCTTCGCGGCGATGACGCGTTCCTCGTTGAACGCGGCGATGATCAGCGCAACCCGTTCGGATCCGGCGGCCACCGCCGCCGGTTCACGACGCAGCGCCGCGAGCAGCAGCAGCGTGAGCGGATATCCCACGAAGTGCCAGCCGGCGAGTGCGAACGCGACGCTGCAGGTGATCTCGAGTGCGCTCACTTGTGAGGCTCCGCAGACATTTCGAGGCGCGCGGCAATGTTCAGCATCAGTTCGGCGATCTCGGAGTGGCTGTTGAAGTCGCGCGCATCGTACGCGAATCGAATCGCCACGTGATGCACCAGGAACAGGCCGATGCACGCGTTCCTGAACGGGATCACTTGCGGAAACTCGCGGGTGTAACGCTCGAGTAATGCCTGGCTCGCCGGCCGCCAGCGATCTCCCAGCATGCCGTTGCGCACCACCGGCAGGATGTCGACCTCGGCGCCCAGCGTGATCTCGGCGTACGCGAGCAGGTAGAGCAGGTCGACCAATGCAAATCCCTGCGGCGCCGACAGCTCCCAGTCGATGATGGCCCGGACAGAACGTTCGGTCCCACCGAACACCAGGTTCTCCAGCTTGTAATCGCCGTGTTGCCAGGAGACTGGCACGATCGCACCGACCAGCGTCGCTTCGAGCGCCGCGCTCAGGCGCGCCGCTTCGGCTGCAGTCTCCGGATATCGCTGCGCAGCGATGTTCAGCGGCCGCGTCACCAGCATGTCGATCTCGGCCGCCGTGAGAGCGCGGCATTCGAGTGAACTGCGGTTGAAGTCACACAGGACACGAAACGCCCGCTCCATGAAGGCGTCGAAGTCCGGCGTCGGCAGATCGATGGTGGTACCAGCGAACGCTTCGTACTCGAACACCGGGTGCCGCCCGTGATCCACTTCGCGCGACACGCGCGGCAACAGCCGGGTGACCGGCAGGCGCGCGCCCTGCAGTCGCTCGAGCGCGGCAAGTTCGGTGCGCCGCCGCGTGATGGTGTCGGCGCGGGTCGGCACCACCGTGATGAGTGGCAGGGCGGATGCCGGCGCTTCGCCAGCCACGAAACACTTGCCCGGATTCACCAGGAACTGCACCAGGCGCGGATTTTCAGTCGCGCGCATGGCAGGTAGTTCGTCAAGCGCGCTGGACGCGAGCGGCGAACGTGCGGCGAGCACGCCATGCACCGGCGCGAACCAGCGCTGCGTCAGGCGGCCGAGCAGCAACTCCTTGAGCCGTTCGCGAGTGCGCCACGCATTGCGGCTGGCGCGATAGCCGCCTGGCGGAATCACTTCCCACAGCCGGCCATTTTCGAAGATCTGCGCGTGATGGCGTCGGTGTGTGAAGCCCGCCCCGGCCAGCAGCTTGTCCAGCGAACCGCGCCGGCAGCCAGCGCGTTGACCGCGCGATTGATAGGAACCGGGATTGTCCACGTCGAGGTAGACAGCGCCGCCGGCGCTCAGCACGCGTGCGATCTCGGGCAGCAATGTGTCCAGCGCCTCGTGTCCCGCCCCGCTGCCGGCCAGGCGGCAAACGACAACCGCAAACGACTGCGGCTCAAAGGGCAGCTTCACTCCGGGAATCCAGGCGCGTGGCGTCTCGCTGCTCAAACTACCGTTTGAAAAACGTGTTTCGCCCTGGGCATGCACATTGAGCGCGGTGACATCATCAAACCAGAAGGCCGCGCCCTCGGCGAAGCGGGTTGTGCCCAGTTCCAGGCACAGCAGGCGCATATCCGGCCGCGGTGCGGGCAGCAGCAATACCCATCCCGCGTTGTCGTCCACGGGCAGATGCTCGCGCGCCGCGTTCACGGCGGAGATCCCGCGCGCTGGTAGATGCCCTCGTATGCGGCGACCATCGCATCCACGCTGAATTTCTGCAGGACGCGCGCGTGGCCTGCGGCGCCCATGGCCTCCGCGGCACGTGGATGTTCGATCAGACTTGCGAGCGCCCGGACCAGCGCGGACTCGTCGCCCGATTCGACCAGCACTCCGGTCTCCCCCTCCGCGACCGTCGCCGGCACTCCGCCCACGCGGGTTGCCACCACCGGCAGCCCGGATTTCATCGCCTCGAGGATCGACATCGGAATTCCTTCCGACAACGAGGTGAGGACGAACACATCCGACTGGGCCAGCAGTTCGTCGATGTCCGAGCGAAAACCGAGAAAATGAACCGCACCGGTCAACCCCAGGTGCGTGGCCAACTTTTCCAGCGCGGCACGCTCGGGCCCATCGCCGACTATGGTCAGGCTCAGTTGCGGCCAGCGCGCCGCGAGCGGCGCGAATGCGCGAATCAGCAGCGCGAAGTTCTTGACCGCGGCAAGACGCCCGACGGTGATCAGGCGCAGGGCGCCCGGCTCGGCCGCGCGTCTCCGCTCGAGAGGCGGAACAGCGACGCCGTTTGCGATCGTGCGTGTCGCCGATGCCGGGATGCCGATTTCTTCGGCGACATGGGTACGCAGCGCATCCGACACGCAGACGATATTGCCGAATCGCCGCGCCGCGCGTCGCTCGCAGAAATGGCGCAGGGATTTCTTGAAGTCGTTGAGCCGGCCCGGTGCATAGGACATGTACTTGCCGTGCACGGTGTGCACCGCGAGCGGTACGCCCGCCAGCCAGGCGGCGCTCATGGCATCGAGATAGCAGCCAAAGTCGTGGGCATGAACCACGTCAGCGCGCGCTGCCTTGAGCGCGCGCGCCAGGCGCAGGATGGCGCCCATGTCATTGCCTTCGCGCCGGTTCATGCAACTCACCGGTGCTCCGTCCAGGTCCGCGGCCAGCGGTCCCAGCATTTTCAGGCAGATCACCGACGATTCGTGACGGGCCGCGAGCGCATTGGCCAGCGTGACCACGACCCGCTCTGCGCCGCCGATCTCGAGCGATTCGCTGACCTGCACGATGCGCATGTCAGCCCAGGTATCCGATCACGAAGATCTGCATGAAGACCAGGAAGCCGACGACCGTGGATCCCACGATCTTGAGATCGCGCCGCGTGAGCTCGAGAGGTTGCGGCACACACCTGCCCAGTGCCGCGCACATTGCCAGCAATAGATAGAACGTTTCGTATTCCAGTGTCACGAACATCGCGCTGATCGCGTAGCCGACCAGCGCCAGCGCAGCCGCCAGCGCAAAGTCCTTGTTGTGCGCATCGGGAAAATGCGCACGCGCGTGCAGCGCCGACTTCAGGCAGAAGTACACCAGCGCGGTATAGATAAGGAGTCCGACGATGCCGGTCTCGCCGCCGATCTCGACGAACGAGTTGTGCGCGATGAGCTTGGAGGTATACGCCTTGAAGTTGCCGCGCCCGATGCCGAACAGCGGATTGTGCTTCATCATCTCCAGGCCTTCGGCCCACATCTCCACGCGGTACTGCGTCGAATTCTGCGAGTCGCGCACCGTGGTCAGGTGCGAAGGCGCGAACAGGAGCACCAGCATGCCGAGCCCGCCGCAGGCGATCATGGCGCGCAGCGACAACTTCGACTTGATCAGGAAATAGAAACCGAAGATGGCCAGCGTTGCCACCATGCCGCCGCGTGAGCCGATGAAGTAGGTCACCACCAGCATGAGCGCCATGATCGATGCGGCGACCACGCGCGTCGTGAGCGCATAACTGCTGCCCATGCGCACCAGCACGAAGGGCACCACGAAGGTGAACAACACGCAGAACACGCCAGGGCCGTCGAAGATGCCGATCCAGCGCGCGCGTCCCTTGCCGCCCGCCTCGAGCACGGAAGGGTCGACCCACGCCAGGCTCTGCCCCGCCCACCCGCGGCCATCGGCACTGAAGCGATGCCAGATGACCTCGACGGCGAGGATCAGGACCAGCGCCGTGAACATGCGCACGAAGCTGCGCACGCGCGCCAGGTCGCCCTCCATGAGCGCGAGCACCAGCTTGAACATCACGAACACTTTGAAATAGAAGACGAGGTATCCGACGCTGTTCGCCGATAAGCCGTTGAACACCGCGCTGATGGCCGTCCAGGCCACGAACGCAAAGACCAGCATTTCGTGGGTGCCGAACTTCAATGCCTGGGTCGTACGGCCACCCAGCGCAGCGGCCAGCATCAGCATGGGATAGGCGATGTAGTCCGTCGGCAGCCCGACGAATGGCGGGATCCAAAGCTGCGGAGCGATGATCAGGCAGACGAGGAAGAACGCTATCGCAAGCATCTGGCAAACATTGGCGTAAGGGTCCGGAGGCGTCGCGTGATCGGGGGCGGGAAGCATACGTGACGCGAAAAACACGTCGTAACACCGCGCGGCACACGGGAATGCGCGGTGCGAGGTACGTCACAAACAGGAAAAAAGGTGGCGTCCCCAGGGGGATTCGAACCCCCGTTACCGCCGTGAAAGGGCGATGTCCTAGGCCTCTAGACGATGGGGACGCAGTTGACGCGATGGTGGAGCCAGGCGGGATCGAACCGCCGACCTCTTGCATGCCATGCAAGCGCTCTCCCAGCTGAGCTATGGCCCCACGCGAGGCGCGCGAAGGTACGCATCGCGACTCACTAAGTCAAGAACCCGTCATCAGACAAGCTCTTACGCCTTCAAAACTGATTATGGTTGATAGAAACAAACAAACTGTCTCGCGAAAGAGACATTTTGCAAACGTTCTGTTAGCGGGGTCTACTGCGTGTGGACGTTATGGCATACCCGTCGCGAGGCGGGGACGCAAAGCTTCCGGTCTAGGGCGCGGAGTGGCTCGAGATAGCGGGGTTGCCGACAACGGCGTAGCCTTCTACGCAACTGTCGTCATCCGACATCTTCGCAATCCAGCGATGCCCCAGAGCCATTGTTATATGCAAGGCTATTGAGGGCCCATCTACATGCGAATTCGTACTGCGACGCTTCCTACCATCTTCCTCGGCTGCCTTGCACTGGCAGGTTGCGGCGGCGAAAGCTCCAGCTCGCAGGAACAGGTAGACCGTAACGCGCCTCCCATCATCACGGGCGCTCCGCCGACGCAGCTCATGGCGGGCACTGCATATACGTTCACGCCGACCGCGCAGGATCCCGACGGCGACCCGCTCACCTTCTCGGCCGAAAATCTGCCCGGCTGGTTGCAGATCGATCAGGCGACCGGCCGCATCTGGGGCACGCCCACGCAGGCCAACGTCGGCATGACCGGCGAAATCACCATCGAGGCCTTCGATCAGAAGGCGCACTCGGAATTGCCGGCGTTTCGCATCAACGTGATGAGCGAAGAACTGCCCCCCGTGCAGGAAAACCGGCCGCCGACCATCGGTGGCACGCCCGGCACCACGGCCACGGTTGGCAAGACTTACACCTTTGCACCGACCGCGGACGATCCTGACGACGACGCGTTGACGTTCTCGATCACCAACCGTCCGAGCTGGGCGACGTTCACTGCGAGCACTGGAGCCCTCACGGGTACTCCGCCGGTCGGCGCAACGAATGTCTCGGGCATCGTGATCCGCGTGAGCGACGGCAACTTCACGACGTCCCTGCCCTCGTTCAACCTGCAGATCGTGACCGAGGCGCCGCCAAATCGTGCGCCGACGATCAGCGGTACGCCGCCCGCTTCTGCCACGGCCGGCACTTTCTATAGCTTCCGCCCCACGGCGAGCGATCCCGATGGCGACACGCTCTCGTTCGCGATTCAGAACAAGCCGACCTGGGCAAGCTTCAGCACCACGACTGGCCGCCTCTCGGGCACGCCGGCCGCTTCCAATGCGGGCACCTCGGCGCGCATCACCATCAGCGTGACCGACCAGGTCGAGACGGCGTCACTGGCCTCGTTCACCATCCAGGTCACGGCCCCGAATCGCGCGGCCGACCATCAGCGGCACTCCGGCGACCCAGGTGGCTGCGGGGGCGAGCTACAACTTCCTGCCGACGGCATCGGATCCGGAAGGCGCCACGCTGACATTCTCGATTCAGAACAAGCCCTCGTGGGCCACCTTCAGTACGACCACCGGCCGGCTGTTTGGTACGCCGACCGCGGCACAGGCCGGCGCGTACAACGGCATCATCATCGGTGTGAGTGACGGCACGACGCTGGTCAATCTGCCGACCTTCAACATCACCGTGGGTGGCGGAACCACCAACCGGCCGCCAACCATTTCAGGCAGCCCGACGCTCTCGGTCACGGTCGGCACTGCTTACGCCTTTACGCCGACGGCCTCGGATCCCGAAGGCGCCACGCTTTCATTCAGCATCCAGAACAAGCCAGCCTGGGCGACGTTCAATACGGCCACCGGCCGGTTGTCGGGCACGCCGGCACTGGGCGACGTCCTGACGTACTCCAACATCATCATCAGCGTGAGCGACGGCACCAACTCCGTTTCGTTGCCCGGCTTCGCGCTCGCGGTGGTGCAGGTGGTGACGGGCTCGGTGACGCTGACCTGGGTCCCGCCGCTCACCAACACCGATGGCTCGGCACTGGATCTTGCGGGCTATCGGGTGAGCTACGGACGCAGCTCGACATCCCTCGACCAATTGGTGCAGATCACCAATCCGGGCCTCACGACCTACATGATCGATAACCTCGCGCAGGGTGCCTGGTTCTTCTCGATCCGCGCCTATTCGAATTCGGGGGCGCAGAGCGACCCGTCGAACGTGGCCACGAAGACCATCCAGTAATCACGACGGAATTCACGACGGAATCGGGGCGGCGCCGGAAGGCGCCGCCCTTTTTTTGTCTCAGCCGCGTACGGCGTTGACGCGCGCCAGCGTGCGCTCGCGACCCAGCAATTGCAGCGTCGCATCGATGGGTGGCGAAATCGTGCCGCCCGAAACCGCCACGCGGATCGGCTGCGCAATCTTGCCCAGGCCCAGTCCTTTCTCTGCCGCAAAGGCTTCGAGCACGCCGTGAATCGCGGGCGCGTTCCAGTCGTTCAGGGCGGCGAAGCGGGCGCCGATCTCGCCCAACAGGCCACGGGCGTCGCCCGTGAGGTGCTTTTCCGCTGCCTTCGGATCCAGCGCGACGGTGTCGCCGAAGAAAAAGCGGCTCGCGGCTGCCATTTCCTTCAGGGTCTTCGAGCGCTCCCGCTGCGCGACGATGATGCCTTCGAGCAATGCGTCGTCCGGCGCGTCGATGCCGAGGCGCGCGAGATGCCAGCGCAGGTGCGGCACGATCTTCGACGGCTCGGTGCGCACCAGGTGCTGCTGGTTGATCCACAGCAGCTTCTCCGGGTTCATGGCCGAGGCGGACTTGTTGATGTCGCGCACGTCGAAGGCTGCGATCATCTCCGCCATGGTGAAGAATTCCTGGTCGCCATGCGACCAGCCGAGGCGCACCAGGTAGTTCAGCAGCGCCTCGGGTAGATAGCCCTCCTCCTGGTACTGCAGCACGCTCACCGCGCCGTGGCGCTTGGAGAGCTTGGCGCCATCCGGACCCAGGATCATGGGCACGTGCGCGTACACCGGCGGCTGCCTCTCGAGGGCGAGCAGCATGTTCAACTGGCGCGGCGTGTTGTTCAGGTGATCGTCACCGCGGATCACGTGGGTCACGCCCATGTCGGCGTCATCCACCACCACGCAAAAGTTGTAGGTAGGGGTGCCATCGGAGCGCGCGATGATGAGATCGTCGAGTTCCTTGTTCTGGAAGGTGACCGGCCCGTGCACCACATCTTCGACCACGGTCGCGCCCTCTTCCGGATTCTTGAAGCGGACCACGGGTGAACGCCCGCTGGCAGGCCCCGGGCCTTTTCCGTGCCGGCAACGGCCGTCGTAACGCGGCTTTTCCTTGCGCGCCTGTTGATCGGCGCGCATCGCGTCCAGTTCTTCCTTGCTGCAATAGCAGTGATACGCCGTGCCGGCCTCGAGCATCTCGGTGATGACGGCCTTGTAGCGAGGAAAACGCTCTGTCTGGTAGTAGGGGCCCTGGTCGTGACCCAGGCCCAGCCACTTCATTCCATCCAGGATCACCTGCACGGCCTCGGGTGAAGAGCGCTCGAGATCCGTGTCCTCGACGCGCAGGATGAACTGGCCACCCGTGCGACGCGCGTACAGCCAGCTGAATAGCGCCGTGCGAACGCCACCGATGTGCAGAAGCCCGGTGGGACTGGGAGCAAAGCGGGTGATGACAGAGGACATTGACGGAATTTCCTGAGTTCTGACCGGTGCTTGCACCGGTTTTCGGGGGCGCGAATCGTAGCATTTGAATCGCCCATTTGATTCGCCGAGGGCCGATCTTTAGACTGCGCACCCTCTCTGAAGGACCCGGGGGTTGCTCCGGAAGTCCGGCGGCGGGCGGTTAGCTCAGCGGTAGAGCACTGCTTTCACACGGCAGGGGTCACAGGTTCAAGCCCTGTACCGCCCACCATTCCACTCAGCACCTTTTGCGGATGAAGGTTCTTCGGCAAGCGCCTCGACGCCGTGGAGCGTACACTGCGTTCCCGCTTGTAATTCTTCGAATTGTCCGCTGCTGAGCCCGCGCCGTTTCTGGCGATTCTCCGGCCAGTACCAGTCACCTCCAAGTACTCGCGAACCGCCAGGCTCTTGCGCCAGGCGCCCCAATCTATCTTCTTCGGGAATTCATATGACCAAGCTCTACGTAGGCAATCTGCCCTTCTCGGCCAACGAAGCCACCGTGCGTTCGATGTTCGCCGAGTTCGGCACCGTGCAGTCACTGTCGCTCGTCACCGATCGCGAAACCGGCCAGCCGCGCGGTTTCGGTTTCATCGAGATGTCCGACAGCGATGCGGCGCGTGCCATGCAAAGCCTCAACGGCAAGGACTTCGGCGGGCGTCCGCTGAAGGTCAACGAGGCCCAGGAACGCGCACCACGTTCCGGCGGTGGTGGCTTCGGGGGCCGTCGCTAACAGTGCTCCGGGTGACTTTCCACGCGGGCAAAGGCGACTCGACGACGCTGATACATGCCGCGTTCGTGCGGTTTTGTTCCGACGGCACTCTGCGTGGCCCGGACAACTATGTCGTGGCGCGCTGCGTGGAAGGTCTCTGGCACGTCGGAGGACGTGCGCATCGCGAGCTCGAGTGCGATGGCCCGGTGCGCGTGCGCATCACGGCCCGCGCCAGCGAGCCGTCGGTGCACCGCGGTCCTTTCCGGCAGCTGCGCACGGTGAACGGCGTACTGCACGGCGACGACACATCCATGAATCTGCTCATGCCGGGTCGGGTTGCCGAGGGCGCCGAGTCGTGCCACGAGCTGACCTTTCTTTCCCTGAGTCCTGTCGCACAAACCTGAATGGAATCCTTGATATGGCCATGCGCAATTACCGTCAAGCCAAACGCAGCCGGGAAGATGCCCGCAAGAAACGCCAGCAAGAGAAGCTCGAGCGGAAGATGAACAAACCTGCGCCCGTACCCGGTGCCGCAGACCCGGCCGCACCACTCGCGGATGGCGAACCCAAGGAATCAACATGAAATTCGCAGGTGCTGCATCGATCGCGGGTCGCGGCGCGGTTCGCGAACGGCACAGGCGCGACCGTCTCGCCGCTCCGTTGTTACGCATGCGTTATCCGCAGCTCGCCACCCTGCAACTCGATTTCGAATTCAGCGACCGCACGGAATTCCTGCCGTCACCGCAAGTCACGGTGTTCCATCCGCCGGCCCGAGCCTACTTCTGCTTCGCCTGCCCCTACAGCGATTGCGACGGTGAATTCAATCTGACGGGCCAGGTGGATCTCGTGGTGAACGCACGCGAAGAGCGCTCCGAGGGCCAGGTACGCTGCAGCGGCACGCGCCACGGCGGCGCGGCCTGCTCGCTGTGCCTCGAATACACGGTGGTCGCTCACTGGGAGTGACGCGCCCCGGACCGGGCGCAATCGCCAGGACTATGGCGCTCGCCGGTTCCCGCTGACCTGCCACGACACGCCGATCTTGTCGCGCAGCAATCCGCCCGGCTGCCACGCGCCACCGGCGGCAATTCGCGTGATCTCTCCCGACTTTCCGCCCGGAAAAATGCCGGCGTAATAACGCTGCTGCAACGCGCTTTCGGTTTTTGCGGATGCCCGGACCGCGCGCCGCTGCACCTGGCCATCACCAGCGTCACATCGGAAACTGCCGATTGCACACCGGCCGTGAAATGTGCGATACGTGCTGCGCCCGGCTTGACACCGGTGTCAGACACCGGTGTCAGCTTCTGGCCGCGGGACACCGCGTTCGACAAGGAAGGGAATCGGCACCCGCGAGGTGCACAGGTCCATGGAATGAAGCCTCGCAGGCTCCGCGTCCCGCGCAGTCACATCATCAACGCTTGAGGGGATCCATCATGGCGCGAAATATCGTGCGACAGGCCGTCTGGGGAGGCTTGCTGCTAATTGCCAGCGCGGCGTTTGCGGCGACCAACCGTCCAGACGGCTACACGACCATCTGCAAGATCAGCGAGAGCTGTTCCGTTTCACAGTCCACCAACGTGGCCTTCGGTGCAGCAGGACAGTTCGTCTTCAAGGTACTCAACGGCAGCTTCGTCTGCAGCGTGGCCACATTCGGTTCCGATCCGATACCGAGCAAGTCGGTCAAGGAGTGTTCGGTGCCGAGTGGCGGCGTGGCAGCACGCCTCCGCCGACCAACCCGCCCCCGCCCTCGGGCAGCGGGATCGCCTTGTCAGCGAGCGCGGGCAATGCCCAGGTGAGTCTGAACTGGACGTACTCGGGCGTGACCGCGGCAACCCAGGAGGTTTATCGCGACACGGACTCCGACCCGTCTGGTCGCGTACGTATCGCAAGCGTGAGCACCTCGGCGCGCAACTACACGGCGACCGGGCTCAGCAACGGCACGACTTACTACTTCTGGATCAAGAACACCAACGGCGGCACCGTCACCAACTCGAACGCGGCACAGGCCACGCCGAGCGGCGGTGGCAGCACGCCGCCACCGACGAACCCGCCGCCAACCGGCAGCATCACCGGCTCATCGTGCGGTACCGGCGGCACGCAGATCACCGTGAACGAGACCATACGCGTGACCAGCGGCACCTTCGATGGCGGCTGCCAGCGTTACAACGCGGGTTCGGCACTCGGCGATGGCTCGCAGGAGGAAGGCCAGGACCCGGTGTTCCGCGTCGAGAACGGCGCGACACTGCGTAACGTGGTCATCGGCAACAACGGCGCGGATGGCATCCACACCTACAACGGCGCGGTGCTGGACAACATCTACTGGATGAACGTCGGCGAGGACGCGATGACCATCAAGTCCTCGGGAACGACCACGGTGCGCAACATCGAGGGCTACGACAGCGAAGACAAGTTCTTCCAGGTCAACGCTGCTTCGACGCTCAACGTGAGCAATTGCATCATCCATCGCGCGGGCAAGGCGCTGCGTCAGAACGGTGGCACGACGTTCCGCGTCGATGTCACCTTCGATCGCTGCGACATCAATACCATGGAGGAAGGTGTGTTCAGGACCGACAGCACCAGCAGCACGGCGCGTCTCACCAACAGCCGGCTGCACGATGCAGGCTCGGTCTGCATCGGTGGCTGGGCGAGCTGCACGCAGTCCGGTAACACCAGTTACTGACCGCGGAGCGAGGCGGGGTGGCCGGAGGGCAGGATGCCCTCCGGCCATTTCGATGCCATGCGCAAGTTCGTCATCGCCATCCTGATTCTCACCGCGGCGGGGCTCGCGCTCACCGCGTGGGATCCGCCGGCGCCGCCTGCTCCGGTCGTCGTGCGCGCTGCGGACAGCCGTAGTGCGCCACCGCTGCTGGCAGACGCTGCCGCGCGCTGCCCGACGCCCCGCATGAACCCGCAACCGGTGCCGCCGTGAGGCACAAGTATCGCTACCTGCTCGAAGACCTCGCACCCGGCGCCGCTCGCACGCGCGTGCTGGGCATGCTGATACGACGCGAAGCGCAATTGTCGCGCCCGCCATCCGACCCCGCAGATCGTGAGGAACACCAGGCGACACTCGAGGCCGAACTCGGGGACATCGATGAGGCGCTACGCGCAGAGCTCACTCCCCTCGCCTACGCCTGCGTACGAAATGCTGCGTGAGTCTGATGTCGAGCAGAATCAGCTCGAGGAATACACCGGCGGGCTGCGTGAGATCGCGCCACTCGGGCCCGCCCAGGAGCGCGCGGTGCTCGAGGCAAAGCTGCGGCAGAAACGGCTCTACGCCCAGATCATGCAGGGTGCCGGTCTCGAGCGGGAAACGCTGTCACTGGCCGAGCGCGAGCATGCGCTCTCACTGGTCGAGAGCGGTCTCGGCGAGTATCGGGACGCATATCTCGCCGAAGTCGCTCCGCTGCTCGACGAACGCCAGTACCGCGCACTTGCGAATTTCGAGGCCACGGAATTCCACCTGGAACTCGAGCGGCTGCAACAGATCATCAATGCGCGCTGACTAAGGTCGTGCGGAGAAGGTACCCGGCTCGAGACGCACGAGACGTTCACCGACGAGATTGAGCGACCCACTGCGCGCATCGAAGACGGCGCCACGAAAATGACGCAGGGTATGGCTGTCGATCTGCGCGAAGTTCCTGCCGCCATCGGCACTGCGCAGCACGACACCACGCTGTCCGACGATGATGAGGTTGCCGGTGCGCGGCTCGATCAGCGCCGCGCGCAGTTCCGCGTCCGTGCCGGAAGGCACAGACTGGAAGCTCACACCCTCATCCCCCGAACGCAACACGGCGCCGTGTTCGCCGAAAGCCAGCAGCGCGCCACGCCGCGGCTCGCGTACCGCACGACGTAACGCGTGGCGCGAGTCGACCTGCACGCGCTGCCAGCTCGCGCCATCGTCGGTGGAACGCAGGATGGTTCCATCGCGCCCCAGCAGCAGTACGAGATTGCCGCGTTCCTCGACGTAGCTGCCATGGAGATCAGACTCGGTACCGGTGGCGCGCAGCGTCCAGTTCGCGCCACCATCAATGCTGGTAGCCGCGACTCCCTTTGGCCTGCCGCCAGCATCCAGCCATCGCGCTGGCGCAGTGCGCCTTGCCAGAACTCGCGCCCATCGTCGACGCGCACGCGTTGCCAGCTTTGTCCGGAATCCGCGGAACGATAGAACGATCCACGCGCCTCGATGGCGATCATGCGCGCGCGTGCGGGATCGACCAGCAGCCACGGAAACGCCTCCTGCGTTGCGAGCGGTGTCCAGTGGACTATCTGCCAGCTCTGGCCCGCGGTGGCCGAGCGAACGATGGTGCCCGGGGGACCCGCGGCGGCGAGGACACCGTTCGTCGGGTCGAACACCAGCGCGCGCAGGTTGGGCGGCGTGTTCTGGTCCGGATAGCCGATGGTGACTTCGCTCCAGCTCGAGCCACCATCCTCGGAACGCAGGACGCCGCCAAGTTCTCCGCTCGCAACCAGGGTGCGCGAATCGGGCAAGGCAATCACCTCGCGCATCGCCACGTCGAGCGGCTGGCGGCGCACCTGCCAGCTTCGCCCCGCATCGCTCGAGTCCACGATGAATCCGCCGGCTCCGAAACTCACGACGCGGCTGCCTGCGATCAACAGCGACTCCATGCTCCCGGTGTGCGCGGTGTCTGCAGGTTGCCAGGTCAGCCCGCCATCGATCGAGCGGAATGCCGCGCCATGATGCGCGCCGAGAATCAACGCGCCGCTTTGCGGATCGGCGCGCAGCGCCGAGAGGAATTTCCGGTCGTCGGCGGCCTGGAAGCTGATCGCCTGCCAGCTCTCGCCGCCATCGACCGAGCGGAACACATCGCCGAGGTGCGAACTCAGCACGATGGCGCCGCGTTTCGTGTCGCAATGACCATCGGTGAAGAACGCACGACTCTGTGTCGCGACCACCCGCCAGCTCTTGCCGGCATCGGTGGACACCAGCATGCGTCCGAGAGCGCTGCGCGCGAACACCCGATCGCCGCAGGAATGGAATCCGGTCACCGGCGTGCGCGGCTCGGGCATGTCGAGCCTGGTCATCTTCCAGGTTGCGCCGCCGTCGGACGAGCGGCCGATCACTCCCTCCGAGCCGCCCAGCAGCAAGGCGCCGGTGTGCGGTTCGCGGGACAAAGCCTGGAACTCAACGTGCATACCGGTTTCGAGCGACTGCCAGGTGACGCCGCCATCCTTCGACCGCAGCAGCGCGCCGCCGTCGCCGGCCGCGAGCCACGCGTTGCTGGCCGCGTCGAAGAGCACCACCCGAAGGTCGGCAATACCGCCGGGCGTAGCGGGCAGATCTCCAGCTCAATGCGCCGTCGATCGAGCGGATCACGGTGCCCGCGTCGCCCACCGCCACCCAGTGATTGCGCGCACTATCAACTGCCGCGTAGTTGAGGTCGTATGCCGTGGGCGTATCGGTGTCATCCCAGCGTGCGCCATCGCGCGAACGCAGGATGGTCCCATCGGTTCCCCAGATGACGCAGGTGCGACGTGCGGAATCGGCGGCGCCGCCGGCCAGTTTCGGATTGATGACGCGCGCGGAGTAGTCAGGCGGGGCCACATCCCCTGCGGAGGCAACGCCAGCGAGCAAGGCGATGGCGGAATCAGTACGTCTCTGCCAGGGAGTACGCGCATGCACCAAGCGTAACGCCAACCGCGCGTGCGCGCGGCCCGCCGCGCGTGATTGCCTCGCGTCAGCGGCATCCGTCCGCCGCAGTGGTTAGTCCATGCCTCGTGCCAGCCGCGAGTTGCGTGAGCGTCGCAGTGCGCGACGCAGGTCCCGGCATCCCCGAAGAATTCCGGCCGTGGGGGAACTGACCGCGGCCTGAGTCGGTTTTTCAGGGAAACCACTAGCGATTCATCGTCAGCAACACGTAGCGTTTAATCTGCGGCACTGCAATGAACCGCGGACGCAAGACCGAGCTCACGATTCGTACCGCCTTTGGCGTCGCGTTCGCTTTGCTGATCGTGATCGGCTTCGCCAGCTATTACAGCGTGTCGCGGCTCACCGAAAGCTCGTCACTGGTATCGCACTCCCACGAGACCATGTCGATGATCGACCGGATGGTGCAGGAAAGCACCGCGGCCCAGGCGGCACAACGCGGCTTCGTGATCACCGGCGACGAACACTTCGTGCGCACTCACGCAGAGCTGATGGCGAGCAGACGCGAACTGGCTGGCAAGCTGCGCGCACTGGAAGCCGCGGACCCGGAGCAGCTGGCGCGTCTCCAGGCCTTCGAAGCCGCCGTCACCGCCAGGTTCGACCGCAACATGGAAGTGATCGCGTTACGACGCGCCGGCGGCGTCGAAGCCGTCCAGGCCAACATCGCGGCACACGGGTCAGGTCGGAGTCGCGCTGCAGAAGGAAGTACTCGAGCGCGCGCTGGAAATGAAGAACGCGGAACAGGCCGTGCTCACCGCACGCGAGGGGTTGACGGCGCAAAGCACCGCACTGATGCGCGGCATCATCGTGGGCGGAGGCGTGTTTGCCGTCATTTTCGTGGGCCTTGCGTTGCTCGCCATTCGCCGCGATTTGTCCGGCCGCGACCGCGCGGAAACCGAGCTCGACCGCTTCTTCGACCTGTCGATCGACCTGTTCGCGATCGCCGACGCCGACGGCTACTTCAAGCGACTGAGTCCTGCAGTGGTGGACGTGCTGGGTTACACGGTCGAAGAAGCACTGCGAATTCCGTTCATGGAGCTGATCCATCCCGACGACCGGGTACGTGCGAGGGACGCCGTGCGGCGCCAGACCGTCAGGGGCGAACGCGTCGACGCCTTCGTCGGCCGCATGCGGCACAAGGACGGCAGCTGGCGCACGCTGTCGTGGCGCTCCATGCCACGCGGCAGCCTGATGTTCGCCACCGCGCGCGACGTCACCGAAGAAGCACACGCGTCGCAGGAACTGCGCGAAGCCAAGGAGCTGCTCGAGATGCGCGTCGGCGAACGTACGCGTGCGCTCGCCGAGGCCAACGAATCGCTGCGCAAGAGCGAACGTCGCTTCCGCGCGCTGATCGAAAACGGAGCCGACAGCATTGCGCTCATCGACGGCCAGAACAGGATCCTGTACCTGAGCCCGGCCGTGTCCAACGTCGAGGGCTACACGCCCGATGAGTTGCTGGGGCGCTCCGGTACCGAGCACACCCATCCCGGATGATCTGCCCACGCTCGCGAACGCCATGGAAAAGCTGCTGGCGAACCCCGGCAGGCCGGTTCCTGCGACCTGGCGCCGCCGCCACAAGGATGGACACTGGATCTGGATCGAAGGCGTCGCCACCAACCTGCTCGACGATCCTTCGGTTGGCGCCATCGTCTGCAATTACCGCGACATCACCGATCGCCTGGCACATGAGCGCCGGCTCGCCGAACAACTGCAGCGCCTGGCGCTGTTGTCGCGCATCACGCGCGCGATCGGCGAACGCCAGGACTTGCGCAGCATCTTCCAGGCGGTAGTCAGGACCATCGAAGATGAACTGCCGGTCGACCTGTGCGCCATCTGTCTCTATGACATGGGAGAGAACCGCCTCACGGTGAGCTGCGTCGGCATGAAGAACGAACCTGCCGCCCGCTCCATCGGGTTGCGCGAAGATTCCGTCGTTCCCATCGATGAAAACGGGCTCGGGCGCTGCGTGCGCGGGCACCTGGTCTACGAGCCGGACATCAGCGGAACGCAATTTGAGTTCCCGCGCCGCATCGCCGGCATCGACATGCGCTCCCTGGTGATCGCGCCCATCGTCGTCGAGAGCCAGGTTTTCGGCGTACTGGTCTGCACGCGCCGCGAGGCCGATGCGTTCAGCAGCGGTGAGTGCGAATTCCTGCGCCAGGCCAGCGAACATACCGCCCTCGGCTCGCACCAGGCGCAGCTCTACACCGCCCTGCAGCGGGCCTACGACGATCTGCGCCAGACCCAGCAGCAGGTCATGCAGCAGGAGCGGCTGCGCGCGCTCGGGCAGATGGCGAGCGGCATCGCGCACGACATCAACAATGCGATCTCGCCCATGTCGCTGTACACCGAGGCGCTGCTGGAACACGAAACGGCGCTGAGCGGACGCGGCCGCAAACAACTCGAGATCGTGCAGCGCGCGGTCGACGACGTCGCGCAGACCGTGGCGCGCATGGGCGAGTTCTACCGCGCGCGCGAACCGTCAGCCTCGCTGGAGCCGGTAGATCTCAACCTGCTGGCCGAACACGTGGTGGATCTCACGCGGGTACGCTGGAGCGACATGGCGCAGCAACGCGGCGCGGCCATCGACCTGCGGCTCGAACAGGACGCCGCACTGCCGCGCATCGCCGCCGTACAGAGCCAGATCCGCGACGCACTGGTGAACCTGGTATTCAATGCCGTCGATGCCCTGCCTCACGGCGGCACGATCATCATCCGCACGCGCGTCGCCAACGCGGGCCGCGGCAGGACGGCCATCGTCGAGGTCTCGACTCGGGTGTCGGCATGGACGAGGTCACGCGCCGCCGCTGCCTGGAGCCATTCTTCACGACCAAGGGATCACGCGGCACAGGGCTGGGACTGGCGATGGTCTACGGTGTTGCCGAACGTCACGGCGCTTCGCTGGAAATCGACAGCGAACCCGGCAAGGGAACCACGGTACGACTGGCCTTTGCGGAGGCACGACCCGAAGCAGTGGCGCGCCCCGCGGCCAGCGGTGTGCCGCTGGGCAGGCTGAAGATCCTCATCATCGACGACGATCCGCTGCTGCTGAATTCGCTGCGCGATGCGCTCGAGTCCGACGGCCACGAAATCGTCTCCGCGGGTGGTGGCCAGGCGGGCATCAATGCCTTCGTCGAGTCTCACGCCGAGGGGCAGCCGTTCCCCGTTGTCATCACAGACCTCGGTATGCCGCATGTCGACGGCCGCAAGGTCGCAGCCACCATCAAGGCTTCGGTACCGCAAACCGTGGTGCTGATGCTCACCGGCTGGGGTCGCAGGCTGGTAGCCGAAGGAGACATTCCGCCGGGCGTGGATGAGATCCTGAGCAAACCGCCGAAACTCATGGAGCTGCGCGCCGCACTGTCGGCCCACGTCAAGGCGACTTAAGGGTTACGAAACTTTTCGGAAATCCACTAGAGCCGCTCGCGGCATTGGGACTACGCTGCTGCGGTGCGCGAGGGTACGCCTCGACAAGAAAAAGACTCATGCGCCCCGCTGGCGGCTCTATGCATTTGCCGCGGTGCTGACGGGCGTAACGTTGCTCCTGCGACTGGGCATGACGCCCTGGGATGGCGGCCAGCCCCTCCTCATCCTGTTTCTTTTTCCCATCGTCATCAGCGCCTACCTCGGCGGCCTGGGTCCGGGACTGCTGGCGACCGTACTCTGCGCGGTCGCGGGCAAATACTTCCTGATTCCGCCAATCCACGAATTCGGTTTCGCAACACCGGTGGCCTTCGCCCACTGGTTGTTCCAGCTGCTCGTGGGTGTGCTGATCAGCGTGCTGTTCGGCGAACTCGATCGATTGCGCCGTGGACGTGCCGAAGAAGCCGTCGAGAACCGGCGCGTCAACACCGAGCGCAAGGTCGGTCTCGGTTTTGCCGTGGCGCTCGCCTCGCTCGGCACCATCGGCATCGTCTCCTATCTATCGGTGGTGCGGCTCAACGAGAACTCGAAACTCGTGGAGCACTCCCAGCTGGTGATGGCGAGTATCGACGCCATCGTCGCGACCACGCTGGAAACCGAATCCGCGAATCGCGGCTTCATGTTGTCGGGTGAGGAACTGTTTGCCGCCGACTACACGCGCGCCGTGGGCCGCGTCGATGGCCTGGTGCAACAGCTGCGCGACGCGGTCAGCACGAATCCGGATCAGCTGGCCCGCGTCGGACCGCTGGCCGAGGCGCGTGCGCGCACGGCTGGAGCACAGCTCCCGGCTCCTCGACCTCAGGCGCACCGGTGGACTCGAGGCCGTACAACGCTATCTCGCGCAGAGCCGCACGCGGCCCGGCGTAGCGCTGCAAGGCCGCGTGCGCGAGCTCGCGCGCGACATGAAGTCCGCCGAGATCCGCCTGCTCAATGACCGGGAGCGCGACGCGCGCCAGAGTGCGCTGGCCACGCAGGTGGTCATCGTGTGCGGCAGCGCGCTGGCGCTGACTTTCGTGGGCCTCGCCATCTTCGCGATACGCCGCGACTACGCGGGACGCGCGCGCGCCGAGGCCGAGCTCGGCAGCTTCTTCGACCTGTCACTCGACCTGTTCGTGATTGCGGGCAACGACGGCTATTTCAAGCGTGTGAGCCGCGCCATCACCGGCATGCTGGGCTACAGCGTCGAGGAGGCGCTGCGCATCCCCTTCATGGAGTTCATCCATCCCGACGACAAGGCCGCCACCGCCCGGGCCGTGCTGACTCAGATGGTCGGCGGTGAACCCGTGGACCAGTTCGTCAACCGCTATCGCCACAAGGACGGCAGCTGGCGCACGTTCTCGTGGCGTTCCGTGCCGCGCGGCAAACTGATGTACGCCTCCGCGCGCGACGTCACGGATTCGGTGCGCGCCGAACTCGAGCTGCGCGAGGCCAAGGAGCAGCTCGAGGTGCGCGTCGCGGAACGCACGCGCGAACTCGGAGAAATCGCACGAGGCGCTGTCGCAGCAGCGAACGCCGCTTCCGCGCACTCATCGAAAACAGCATCGACGGCGTGGTGCTCATCGGTCGCCTCCGGCCATGTGCTCTACGTCAGCCCCGCGGTCGCTGAATATCGAGGGCTACACGCCCGAAGAACTGATCGGCCAGCGCGGCCGCGTGAACGCGCATCCCGACGATGTGCCGGTGCTCACGCGCGCGCTCGCGCAGGTCAAGGCCGAACCCGGCAAACCGGTGCGCATGGTCTGGCGCCAGCGCCACAAGGACGGGCACTGGATGTGGCTCGAAGGTGTCGCCACCAATCTGCTCGATGACCCTTCGGTGCGCGCCATCGTCACGAACTATCGCGACATCACCGAGCGGCTGGCACATGAAACACGGCTCGCGGAACAGGTTCAGCGGCTGGCGTTGTTGTCGCGGATCACGCACGCGATCGGTGAACGCCAGGACCTGCGCAGCATCTTCCAGGTGGTGGTCGCGCGGCTCGAGGAAGAGCTGCCGGTGGATTTCTGTGGCATCTGCATGCACGACGCCGGCGAGCAACAGCCTCACGGTGACCTGCATCGGCGCGCGCAGCGAGGCCACCGCCGTCCAGCTGGACATGACACCATGGAGCGAAAGTTCCGATCGACGAGAACGGGCTGGCGCGCTGCGTACGCGGACAACTCGTGTACGAGCCGGATATCGCCACCACTCCGTTCCCGTTTCCACAACGGCTCGCCGGCGCGGGCCTGGGCGCCATGGTCATCGCGCCGCTGCTGGTGGAAAGCAAGGTGTTCGGCGTGCTGCTCTGTGCGCGCCGGCCGGCGCACAGTTTCTCCAGCGGCGAATGCGAGTTCCTGCGCCAGGCGAGCGAACACACCGCGCTCGCCGCGAACCAGGCGCAGCTCCACGAAGCGCTCCAGCAGGCCTACGACGACCTGCGCCAGACCCAGCAACAGTTCATGCAGCAGGAACGGCTGCGCGCGCTCGGCCAGATGGCCAGCGGTATTGCGCACGACATCAACAATGCGATCTCGCCGGTGGCCCTGTACACCGAGGCGCTGCTGGAGCGCGAGCCGAATCTGTCCGAACGCGCGCGCAGCAATCTCGAGATCATCCAGCGCGCCGTCGACGACGTCGCGCAGACCGTGGCGCGCATGGGAGAGTTCTATCGGCAGCGCGAACCGCTGGTGTCGCTCGTGCCGGTGGATCTCAACAAGCTGGTGCGCCAGGTGGTCGACCTCACGCGCGCGCGCTGGAGCGACATGGCGCTGCAACGTGGCATCGCCATCGAGCTGCGACTCGATCTCGCGCCAGACCTCGCGCCAATCGCCGCGGCCGAAAGCCAGATCCGCGACGCACTGGTGAACCTGGTCTTCAACGCGGTGGATGCCATGCCGCAGGGCGGCGTCCTCACGCTGCGAACACGCCTGGCGCCGGACATCGATCCATCGGTCATTCTCGAAGTCGCCGACAACGGCATCGGCATGGACGAGGAAACCAGGCGCCGCTGCCTCGAACCATTCTTCACCACCAAGGGCACACGCGGCACCGGCATGGGCCTCGCCATGGTTTACGGCGTCGCGCAGCGGCACGGCGCGACGCTCGAGCTGGAAAGCGAACCCGGCCAGGGCACGCTGGTGCGCCTGGTTTTCAACGCCGCGCCGGCCGCACCCGCGATCACGCAGCGGCAGTCACAAGCCGCCGGTCAGGCCCATGAAGATCCTGATCGTCGACGACGATCCGATGCTGCTCAAATCACTGCGCGACGCGCTCGAGAATGATGGCCACGAGGTCACGGCGGCAAATGGTGGCCAGGCAGGCATCGATGCCTTCCTCGCGTCTCATGCTGCCGGCAAGCCGTATCCGGTGGTCATCACGGATCTCGGGATGCCGCACGTCGATGGCAGCAAGGTCGCGGCCTCGATCAAGTCCACGCTTCCCGGCACGTTCGTTCTCATGCTCACGGGCTGGGGTCGCAGGCTGGTCGCCGAGGGCGAAATGCCGCCCGGCGTCGACGCCGTGTTGTCGAAGCCGCCGAAGATTGCCGAGCTGCGCGCCGCGCTGGCGGAGCGCTTCAAGACGCCGCGCTAGCGGAAATTGGGGACATTCCTATTTTCCTATCTCAGGAAAATAGGAATGTCCCCAATTTCCGCTAGTGCGAGTCGCGCGTGACCTTGGCGCCGCTCTTGCCCACCAGCACATCCAGATCGGCACCGAGATGCGCCTGTTGCACGTGGTCCACGTAGAGCTTGTACCAGCCACGCGTGGGTTGTGGCGCGGGCCGCCAGGCGGCATGCCGCTCGGCGAGCTCTGCGGTCGCCGACGTCCAGGTGCAGGCGCCGTCCGGGCACGTCGACCTCGATCATGTCGCCATTGCGAACCAGCGCCAGCGGCCCGCCGGCAGCGGCCTCGGGTGACACGTGCAGCACCACGCTGCCATAGGCCGTGCCACTCATGCGCGCGTCCGAGATGCGCAGGATGTCGGTGATGCCCCGGCGCAGTAGTTTGGGTGGCAGCGGCATGTTGCCGACCTCCGCCATGCCGGGATAACCCTTCGGTCCGCAGCCCTTGAGCACCATGACGCAGTGTTCGTCGATGTCGAGGTCCTCGTCGTCGATGCGCGCGTGGAAGTCCTCGATGCTCTCGAAGACCACCGCGCGCCCGCGATGGCGCAACAGGTGCGGCGACGCGGCCGAAGGCTTGATGACGGCGCCGTCCGGCGCCAGGTTGCCGCGCAATACCGCGATGCCGGCTGCTGGCTTGAAGGGCGCGTCGAATGCACGAATCACCTCGCGGTTCCAGCACGGCGCGTCGGCGATGTTCTCTCCCAGCGTGTGGCCATTGGCGGTGCGCGTATTGAGATCGAGCAGCGGCGCGATCTCGCGCATCACCGCCGGCAGACCGCCGGCGTAGTAGAAATCCTCCATCAGGTATTTGCCCGAGGGCTGCAGGTCGACGAGACAGGGCAACGCGGAGCCGAGCCGGTCCCAGTCCTCGAGCGACAGCGGCACGCCAACCCGCCCGGCGATGGCCAGCAGGTGAATGACCGCATTGGTGGATCCGCCGATTGCGGCGTTCACGCGGATGGCATTCTCGAACGCGGCACGCGTGAGAATCTTCGACAGCGCCATTTCTTCTTCGACCATCTCGACGATGCGCCGGCCGGTGAGCTGCGCCTGCCGGTAGCGACGCGAATCCACGGCAGGAATCGCCGCGTTGCCAGGTAACGAGACGCCGAGCGCTTCGACCATGCTCGCCATGGTGGAGGCCGTGCCCATGGTCATGCAGTGGCCCTTGGAGCGATGCATGCACGATTCGGCGGCGGTGAATTCTTCCTGTGACATGCGACCGCCGCGCACGTCCTCGGACATCTGCCACACGCCGGTGCCGGAACCTATCTGCTTGCCGCGGAAACGGCCCGACAACATGGGGCCGCCGGATATGCCGATCGTCGGCAGGTCGCAGCTCGCCGCGCCCATGATCAGCGCCGGCGTGGTCTTGTCGCAGCCCATGAGCAGCACGACACCGTCGAGCGGATTGCCGCGAATGGATTCTTCGACATCCATGCTGGCGAGATTGCGGAACAACATCGCGGTGGGCCGCAGTTGCGTCTCGCCGAGCGACATGACGGGAAATTCCAGCGGAAATCCGCCCGCTTCGTAGACGCCGCGCTTCACGAATTCCGCGAGCTCGCGGAAGTGTCCGTTGCAGGGCGTCAGCTCACTCCAGGTATTGCAGATGCCGATGACCGGGCGGCCGTCGAACATGTCGTCCGGATAGCCCTGGTTCTTGATCCAGCTGCGATGCAGGAATCCGTCTTTGCCGGCGCGGCCAAACCATTCCTGACTGCGCCGCGTGGCGCTTTTTTGCGATCGTCCATTCGCAGGCAGCGTACAAAACGCCGCAATATGCGAACAATAATTTTCTGCCACGTGAACGATACCGGCTTTGGCATGCCGAGCCTGTGCAGCCTACGACGCGTTCCTCAGATCCGCGGGGGCGCCATAACTACTCACCGCCGAAGTCTTGATCGCGCGCAACAAAACGTTTGCCGCCGGAGACAACAGCCAGTCAGTGCGCGTGATGATGCCGAACGCGTCCATCGAACATGACAACGTCATGGGCAGGATCGCGACCATGCCGTAGGTGGCGTAGTAACGAGCGACTTCGGTGGGAACCACGGAAATGAAATCGGTCTGCTGCAGCATCTTGGTCACGAACAGCAGCGACGCGGTTTCGATGAGCTGCGTGCGGCGGCGCGAGCCCCGCTTCGCGGAACATGAGATCGAACCGATGGCGCAGCACGCTGCCGGTCGGCGGCACGATCCAGGGCTTTTTTTCCACCGCCGCCAGTGTCAGGCCGGACACGTTGAGCAACGGATGACCCGGCCGCACCACGGCGCACACCGGTTCCTCGGCCAGCCGCTCGTAGCGCAGCCCGGTCTTGTCCTGCCGCTCGAACAGGCGGCCGATCATGATGTCGAGTTTGCCCTGCGCGAGCTGCTCGATGAGCACATTGCTCGACTCGACGTTGAGTTCGACGCGCAGCTTCGGGTTCTCGCGCGCCACGATCATGATCGCCTGCGGGATCAGGCTGAGCGCCGGCCCGGTGATTGCGCCGAGACTCACGTGCCCGGAAAGGCCGGTCTTGAGCGCGTCCACTTCCTGGCCGGCCTCTCGCAGGCTCGACAGCGCGATACGCGCGTGCCGGATCATGGTTTCGCCATACCAGTTCGCACGCATGCCGCGCGGCTGGCGTTCGAACAGCGTCACGCCGAGCATGTCTTCGAGATCCTTGAGCAGCTTGGAGGCCGCCGGTTGCGACATGTTCAGCACCTCGGCGGCGCGATGGATATTCCCCTCGTCGCAGATCGCGGTGAGCAGCATGAGCTGGCGTGTTTTCAGGCGCGCGCGGATGAACCAGGGCGTGGGCGCGGACATGTATTTTCCCCCGCGTCCGAAGCTACGTATATTTGTCTGAGTATAGCTCCGTAACAATATCGGGCTTGTTGGATATCGATACCAATCTCATGATGGGTCGGCCGCTGGGGCATGCGCGCAGCGCACTGGAGGGGTCATGGCAGGGGTCATTAGACAGAAACTGGCGCTGGGACTGATCGTGCTGCTCGCCGCCTGCTCGGGCGGGGACAAGCCCGCCGCCGGCGGCGCCGGCAAGCCCATCGTGCTGGGTTTCAGCCAGATCGGCGCCGAAAGCGAATGGCGTACCGCAAACACCACGTCGATTCAGACCGCCGCGCAGGAAGCCGGCATCACGCTGCGTTTCTCCGACGCCCAGCAGAAGCAGGAAAACCAGATCAAGGCGCTGCGTTCCTTCATCGCGCAACGCGTCGACGTCATCGCCTTCTCGCCGGTGGTGGAAACCGGCTGGGAAACCGTGCTGCGCGAGGCCAAGGCCGCGAAGATCCCCGTGATCCTCACCGACCGCGCCGTCGAGGTCAGCGACGACTCGCTGTTCCTGTCGCTGATCGGTTCGGATTTCGTCGAGGAAGGCCGGCGGGCCGGCCGCTGGCTGCTGGAGCGCATGAAGGACATGCCCGGGCGACGTCAACATCGTCGAACTGCAGGGCACGGTGGGTTCCGCGCCCGCCAATGATCGCAAGAAGGGCTTCGCCGAAATCATCGCCGCGGATCCGCGCTACAAGATCATCCGTTCGCAGACCGGCGATTTCACGCGCGCCAAGGGCAAGGAAGTCATGGAGGCATTCCTCAAGGCCGAAGGCCGCCGCATCAACGTGCTGTTCGCGCACAACGATGACATGGCGATCGGCGCCATCCAGGCCATCGAAGAAGCCGGACTCAAGCCGGGCACCGACATCACCATCATTTCCATCGACGGCGTCAAGGGCGCCTTCGAGGCCATGATCGCCGGCAAGCTCAACGTCACCGTGGAATGCAGTCCGTTGCTCGGCCCGCAGCTCATGGCGGCGGTCAAGGACGTGGCGGCGGGCAAGCCCATTCCCAAGCGCATCGTCACCGAGGAATCGGTGTTCCCGATGGAAGTCGCGGCGCAGGAACTGCCGAAGCGCAAGTACTGAGTCAGGCCATGCGCCCCTTCGGCAAGCTCGAGGATGGCCGCAGCGTCGAGGCCATCACGCTGGGCGATCCGCAGGGCCTGCAGGTGGAGGTGCTGACGTATGGCGCGATCCTGCGTCGCCTCACCTTTCCCGTGCGCGGTCAGCGGCGCGACCTCATCCTCGCGTTGCCGACGGCTCGAGGACTACGTCAACGACCGCGCCTACGTGGGCGCACTGGTGGGGCGCTTCGGCAACCGCATCGCGAACGCCAGGTTTTCACTCGATGGGCGCGAATACGCCGTCACGGCCAACGAAGGCGTGAATCACCTGCACGGCGGCGCGTTGGGTTTCGGCAAGCGCCTCTGGCGGGTGCTGGCGCGCGACGCGAACGACGCTGCCGCAACTCGAGCTGGGACTGAGCTCCCCGGCGGGCGAAGAAGGTTATCCGGGTCACCTCGATGTCACGGCGACATTCTGCGGTCATGCCCGATTCCCTGCGCATCACGCTGCGGGCGCGCACCGATGCAGCCACGCCGGTGAATCTCACCTATCACCCCTACTTCAACCTCGCCGCCGATGCCCGCATGCCCGCGACCGCGCCAGTCGCTGCGCATACCCGCGAGCCACTATCTACCGGTGCGCAGCGGCCTGATCCCCACCGGTGAGTTCGCGTCCGTCGAGGACACGCACCTTCGACTTCCGCCGCGCACGGCCGCTGGCGCCGCCCGATCCCGGCACGCATGCGCAACTCGCGCTGGCGGCGGCTACGATCACTGCTGGGTGCTCGATCCCGGCGCCGACTGCGCCTGCGAACTGCAGCTCGCCCGATGGCGACCTGACGCTGACCATGCGCGGCAACGGTCCCGGTCTGCAGTTCTACAACGGCCAGTTCCTCGCGCGCGCGCATCCGGACATCGGCAGCGGCGTGATCCTCGAGCCGCAGGGGCTGCCGAACGCGCCCAACGAACCCGCCTTTCCCGTCTTCCATCCTGCGGCCCGGCGACGAATATCGCGCCGCGATCGAGTATCACCTGGCCTCCTGATGCAGCGGCGCGTGCTTCATCTCGGGCGTCATCGGCGGTCTCGGTGCCGGCACGCTGGCGCCCTCGTCCGGCGCGGCAGCCGGCGACTCCACCGACGTGCGCATTCACGATCCGGTGCTGATCCGCGAACGCGACACCTTCTATCTATTCGGCACGGGCCGCGGCATCGCCGCCTTCAGCACCAGGGACCTGCGCCGCTGGAAGAAGGAACCGCCGGTGTTCGACCGCCACCGGCCTGGACCGCCAGCGTCGTCGACAATTTCCAGGGCCGCTTCTGGGCGCCGGACATCTCGTTCCACGACGGCGTCTACTATCTTTATTACTGCGTCTCCACCGGCGGCAAGATCACCTCGGCCATCGGCGTCGCGACCAACCGGACGCTCGACCGGCGCTCGCGCCGATTTCCGCTGGGTGGACCACGGCATCGTGGTGCAGTCGGTGCCCTACCGCGACCTGTGGAACGCCATCGATCCGCAACTCATCGTCGCGGCGGACGGCACGCCGTGGCTGGCCTTCGGTTCTTTCTGGGCCGGCCTCCGGCTGGTGAAACTCGCAGCCCGACCGGCTGCGGCTCGCCGAGCCACAGCAATGGCGCGCGCTCGCCAAGCGCGAACGCTCGGTGCTCATCGACGATGCCGAACCCGAGCCCGCTTCGATCGAAGCGCCATTCATTTTCCGCAAGGGCGATCCTACTACTATCTGTTCGTCTCCTGGGATCACTGCTGCCGCGGCGTCAACAGCGACTACAAGGTGGTCGGTCGGCCGCGCGCGCGACATCACCGGCCCGTACGTCGACGCCGACGACGAGCGCATGGACAAGGGCGGCGGCACCGTGCTGATCGCCGGCAAGCCAGCGCTGGCCCGGCATCGGCCACAACAGCGTGTACACCTTCGATGGCCGCGACTACTTCGTGGCGCATGCCTACGACGCGCGCGATCGCGGCTGGTCCAAGCTCGAAGATCCTCGAGCTGCAGTGGAACGCCGACGGCTGGCCGCAGGTCGATCCGCTCGCCCTCGGTTGATTACTCGCCACTTTCCTCCCTTCCGGAGTCTACGACCATGAACCGCTTCTCGACTCGACGCCAGTTCCTCTCCAATGCCGGCCTCGCCGGCGTCGGCATCGCCGCGGCGTCCAGTTTCTCGCTGCCGGGTTACGCGCAGGCCAGCGGCACGTACCGCGCGCGCCTCGCTCGGCCTGGTCGCGCCGCGCGCAGATTTCAATCCGCGCCTGTTCGGCGCCTTCCTCGAGCACCTCGGGACGCTCCATCTACACGGGCGTTTACGATCCCGGCAATCCGCTCTCGGACAAGCGCGGCTTCCGCAAGGACGTCATCAAGGAAGTCGCCGACCTGCACGTGCCCATCATCCGTTACCCCGGCGGCAACATGGTCTCGGGCTACAACTGGTGGGATGGCGTGGGCCCGAAGAAGGACCGCCCGACGGTGCTCGAGCGCGCCTGGAACTCGATCGAGACCAACCAGTTCGGCACCAACGACTTCATGGACTGGGCCAAGGCCGTGGGCACCGAGCCGCTGCTGGGCTTCAACCTCGGCACCGGCACCTCCGAAATGGCCGTGGCCTATATCGAATACTGCAACTACGCCAAGGGCACGAAGTGGAGCGAGCTGCGGCGCTCGCATGGCTACGACCAGCCGCACAAGGTGAAGTACTGGTGCCTCGGCAACGAAATGGACGGCCCGTGGCAGATGGGCCGGCTCACCGCGCGCGAATACGGCCGCAAGGCGCGCGACATCGCGCAGCAGGCGCGCGTCATCGACCCGGACGTGCAGCTCATCGCCTGCGGCTCGAGCAACACCATCCTGCCTACCTACCTCACGTGGGATCGCGAGGTGCTCGAAGAGTGCTACGACAGGTCGACGGCATCTCGCTGCACAACTACTTCGGCAACGAGCCCGAGCTCGCCGGCGGCAAGTCCGAGCGCTTCCTGGCGCAGAACCTCGACATGGAGCGCCAGATCCAGGAAATCACCGCCGTGGCGGACTACGTGCAGGGCCTGTACCGCTCGCCCAAGCAGCTGTGGCTGTCATTCGATGAATGGAATGTCTGGTACCGCGCGCGCACGCCGAGCACCTCGACGGCAAGGGCCAGTTCGCGCCCAAGCTGCTCGAAGAGGTCTACAACCTCGAGGACGCGCATGCTCACCGGCGGCTTCCTGAACACGCTCATGCGGCAGTCCGACCGCGTGCGCGTGGCCTGCCTGGCGCAGATCGTCAACGTCATCGCGCCGCTGGTCACCAACAGCAAGGGCGTGCTGCGCCAGTCCATCTACTACCCGTACCAGATGGTGCTCAAGTACGCACGCGGCCGCATGCTGGACATCCAGGTGGAGAGCGAGACCTATCCGATCCGCGGCGCCGGGCTGCGTCCGGACTTCGCGCGCAATGCCGATGTGCCGTTCGTCGACGTGGTGGCCACCTACGATGCCAAGGACGAAACAGATCGCGGTGTTCGCCCTGAACCGCGACCTGAATTCGGAGCGCGAGCTGGCGCTCGAGCTTCGATGACATCACGCCTTCGAAGGTGCTCGCCTGCGAGACCGTCACCGGTCCCGATCTCAAGGCCTTCAACACCTTCGAGGATCCGAACAAGGTGCTGGCCACGAAACTCGATCCCGGCGACGGCCGGCGCGAAAATGTCGGTGAAGCTGCCGGCGCGTTCCTATACCGTCATGCACCTCGCCGCATCGTAAACGCCGCATGACGACCGGGCCCACGCGCCGCGACGCTCTCAAGCTGATTGGTGCCGGCGTGACGGCGCTGTCGGCGCCGCGCGGCGCGCGCCAGCATGGGTGCCGGAGCTGGTGAGCCCACGCGCCACGTTCTTCCCGCTCGCCGATGTGCGCCTCGGCGAAGGCCCGTTCCTCGCGGCCCAGAGGCTCGACGCAGCCTATCTACTGCGCCTCGAACCCGACCGGATGCTGGCCAATTTCCGCGTGAACGCCGGGCTCGCACCGAAGGCACCGGTGTATGGCGGCTGGGAATCGCAGGAGCCGTGGATCGAGATCCGCTGCCACGGCCACACGCTCGGCCATTACCTCACCGCCTGCGCCTGCATGTATGCAGTCCACGGACGATGCGCGCTTCGCGGAGCGCGTCGACTACATCGTGAGCGAGCTCGCCGACCTGCCAGCAGAAGACCGGCGGCTGGCTCACCGCGTTCCCCGATGGCGTTGCGCCGCTGACCGACAGTCTCGCCGGCAAGGGACTTCGCCGGCGTGCCCTGGTACACCACGCACAAGATCCTGGCCGGACTGCGCGATGCGCACCTGATCCGCGGCAACCAGCCGGCGCTCGAAGTGCTGGTGAACTTCGCCAGCTGGATCGATACGGCCTGCGCCGGCGTTTCGCTCGAGCAGCTTTCAGAAAATGCTCGATCGCGAGCACGGCGGCATGAATGAAGTGCTGGGAGACGTGTCCGCGATCACCGGGCAGGTGCGTTTCCGCGAGCTGGCGCAGCGCTTCTCGCACAACGCCTTGCTGATGCCGCTCTCGGCCAAACGCGACCGCCTCGATGGCCTGCACGCCAATACGCAGATCCCCAAGGTCATCGGCTTCAGCCGCCTGTACGAGCTGGGCGGCCCGGACCACTACTCCGAGGCGGCGCATTTCTTCTGGAACGAAGTGGTGACGACGCGCTCCTTCGCCACCGGCGGTCACGGTGATGTCGAGCACTTCTTCCCGACGACTGAATTCGCGAAGCACCTGGGCTCCGCCAAGACCATGGAGACCTGCTGCACGCACAACATGCTGCGGCTCACCCGCTCGTTGTACGCGCGCGATGCGCGCGCGTGCGTACTTCGACTATTTCGAGCGCGCGCTCTTCAACGGCATCCTCGCCTCGCAGGATCCCGAGACGGGCATGAATACCTATTTCCAGGCGACACGCCCCGGCTACGTGCGCCTCTATCACACGCCGTTCGATTCATTCTGGTGTTGCACGGGATCGGGCATCGAGAACCACGCGCGTTACGCCGAATCGATCTATGCCCACCAGGGCGACACGCTGTACGTGAATCTGTTCCTCGCCTCGCAGCTCAACTGGCGCGAGCAAGGCATCACGGTCACGCAGGCGACGCGCTTCCCCGACGAGGACACCACGCGGCTCACGTTCGACGCGCCGGCGCGACGGCGCTTCGCACTGTGGCTGCGCCAGCCGTCGTGGTGCCCGGTGATGACGCTCACGATCAACGGGCGCCAGCGGAAGACAGGCCGCCGCGCCCGGAGGCTACTGTCGTGCTCGAGCGCGAGTTCCGGCCCGGCGATGTCATCGAAGTGCGGATCCCGATGACTCTTGCAGCTGGAGGGCTGCCAGGCTCCCAGGAATACGCGGCATTGCGCTTCGGGCCCATCGTGCTTGCGGGCCGCCTGGGCACAAAAGGTCTGGCCGCCGGCAGCCAGCTCATCGTCAACGAGCGCGAGTCGGGCCAGATGCTCAACGAGCCGATCGACGATTCCGACCTGGCCCCGGCCGTTTTCGGAACTGCCGCAGGCCATCGAGCGCCTGCCGGGGGCGCAGCTGGCGTTCGTGGGCCGCGGTTTCGCGGGCGCCGGGCGCGTCGAGCTGATTCCCTGGTTCCGCGTCACCCACGAGCGTTACAACCTTTACTGGCGCCGCACGGCCTGATTCCGCGTTAGCCAGCGGCGCCGCGGCGCTCCAAACCCCGAAAACTCGTGAACTGGAGCCTTTCCTAGGGAAACCCGGTGTGATCCGCGTCACCGTGGTTTTGTCACATACCGGCCAAGATCCCCCTCGTATCAATGGGCGTTCCTCGCGCCCGGAGGGAGGCTATTGTGGCAATTCATAAAGTGCTGATCGTCGATGACGCGCGTCCGGATCTCATGAATCTGGAAAAGATCGTGAGCGCCGCGGGTTACACTCACGATCACCGCGACCAACGGCCAGCAGGCCGTGGAGATCTCCAAGGCACAGCATCCCGACGTCATCCTCATGGACGTCAACATGGACCAGATGGACGGGTTCGCGGCCACGCGCGCCATCGGCGGCGATGCGGCCACCAAGGCCATCCCGGTGGTGCTGGTCACCAGCAAGAACCAGAAGGCCGATCGCGTCTGGGCACAGATGCTCGGCGTGAAGGGATACGTCACCAAGCCTTACACGTCCGACCAGATCCTCAACGCCATCACGGCCTGCGCCTGAGGCGTCAACCGAACCGCGCATGAACGCCCACCTTCGCCATCTGCCGCTCGGACTGCCGCCGCTGCCGCCGGAGCTGGCGGCGCTGGCTGCGCCCGCCGCGCCGGGAGAACCCGAACGAGATCGTGCGCCAGGCGTTTCGCATCGGCCACATGCGCCTGCTCGCGCCGTTCGCCAAGGCGAGCGAGCTGACCGAGATGCCCAACGTCTATCCACTGCCGCGCATGCCGGCCAACCTGCTGGGCCTCGTGAACCTGCACGGCCGCATCGTGCCGCTGTTCGATCTCGCGGCGCTGTTCGAGACCGAACACCTGCCGCGCGAGAAGCGCATGTTGCTGGTGATCGGTCACGGCAACGATGCCGCCGGCATCGTCATCGACGGCCTGCCGCGCCGCATGGTGTTCGCGCCCGAAGCACAGATCCTTCCGCCCGCCCTGCCCGCCGGCGCCGGCGGCAGCCATCGTCGCTACCTACCTCGCGGGCAACGATGCCTGGTTCGAATTCGACTACGCGCAACTACTCGATCAACTCGTGAGCTGACACCATGGCCATCCGCAACGTATTCGGCGCCCAGTCCATCCGGCAGAAGCTGCTGCTCGGCACACTGTTCCTCGCCATCATCCCGGTCGCCGTCACCTCGGTGATCGTGGGTCGTGAATCGCTGAACTCCGGCCGCGCCGCACTGGAAGCGCAGGCACGCGAAGCGCTGATCGCGCAGCGCGCCTCCAAGGCCGCGCCAGATCACCGACTACTTCGAATCGCTGTCGAACCAGGTGCAGGTGCTGGCCGCTTCGCCCGACGTGGTCAACGCCATGCGCGAGATGCCGGCGCGCCTACGAGAACTCGGTGCTCAGCATCGCCGACCTGCCGGCCGAGCGCGCGCGCCTCGCCAAGTACTACACCGGCGACTTCGTGCAGGAGTTCGAGAAGCGCAACACCGGCAAGAAGCTCGACATGGCGCAGCACGGTCGCCGCGCTGCCCGACCTGCGATGAACCTGCAGTACCAGTACATCGCGGCCAACCCGCATCCGCTGGGTTCCAAGAGCAATCTCGACCGCGCCAACGACGGCTCGCGCTACTCCGAGCTGCACGGCGCGCTGCATCCGTTCCTGCGCACGGCGCTGCGCCAGTTCGGCCTGTACGACATCTTCCTGATCGAGCCGCGCAGCGGCACCATCGTCTACACGGTGTTCAAGGAGCTCGACTTCGCGACTTCGCTGGTGAACGGGCCGTATCGCGAAGATCGCGCCTCGGCGACGCCTTCCGCCAGTCCTGGGCGCTCGACAAGCCCGGCATGGTCGCGCTGTCCGAGTTCGGTGAATACCTGCCCTCGTACAACGACCAGGCCGCCTTCCTCGGCACGCCCATCTTCGACGGCGGCAAGAAGATCGGCGTGCTCGTCGTGCAGGTGCCCATCGACAAGATCAACTCGGTGATGACGCACGAAGGCAAGTGGAAGGAACGCGGCCTCGGCGACAGCGGTGAAACCTACCTGGTGTCGGCCGCCGACGGCACGCCGCGCTCGGTGGCGCGCCTCGCGGTCGAGGACATCGAGGCCTACGCGCAAGAGCGTCGAGCGATGCGGGCTTCGCCAAGGGCCTGGTCAATGCCGTGGCATGCCAAGGGCACCAGCATCGGCCTCGTGCCCATCAAGACGCAGGCCACGCAGGAAGTATTCGAAAAAGGCATCGCCGGCTTCGGCGTGTACCCGAACTACGCCAAGACGCCGGTGCTCGGCGCCTATGCCCCGCTGTCGGTGCTCGGCCTGCAAGTGGGCCATCGTCGCCGAGATCAGGGCTGCCGAAGCTTTCGCGCCGGTGGCCGCGGTGCGCGAGAAAGTCGTGGTGTGGTCGACCGGCATCGCCGTCGCGCTGCTGGGTCTCGGCCTGCTCATCGCCTTCTCGCTGCTGCGTTCGGTCACGCGCCCGATCACCAAGATGCAGGACACCGTGGCCGCGATCGCCGGCGGCGACTTCGCCGCGCGTTCGCAACTGGGTGGCGACGACGAGTTCGGCCAGCTGTCGCCGCGCCTTCGACGACCTGCTCGACGACCGCGTGGCGCGCCTCGCCGACGCCGAGCGCGAAAACGAAGATCTCAACAACTCGGTGGTGCAGCTGCTGCAGGCCGTGGCGCAGTTGTCCAACAAGGACCTGACCGCCAAGGCGCCGGTCACCGCGAACGTGATCGGCACCGTGTCCGACTCCATCAACCTGCTGGCGCACGAAACCGGCCGCGTGCTGTCCGAAGTGACCAGCATCGCCGCGCAGGTGAAGCTCTCCACCGAGCGCGTGAAGCGCCAGGGTGAATCGGTGACCGCCACCGCCGCGGCGGAACGCTCGGACGTCGAACGCGCCGGCGAGAACCTCGCGAACGCCAACAAGGTCATGACCCAGGTGGCCGAACTGGCCGCCGCTTCCAACCGTGCCGCCGAGCAGGCGACCACCTCGACGGTCACCGCGCTCGGCTCGGTGAACGAAACCGTGAAGGGCATGGAAGGCATCCGCGAATCCATCGCCGAGGCCGAAAAGCGCATCAAGCGACTGGGCGAACGTTCGCAGGAAATCACCGGCATCGTGAACCTGATCAACACGATCGCCGAACGCACGCACGTGCTGGCGTTGAACGCCTCCATGCAGGCGGCCGCCGCCGGTGACGCGGGCCGCGGCTTCGCGGTCGTGGCCGAAGAAGTGCAGCGCCTCGCCGAAAGCTCACGCCAGGCGACGCAGCAGATCGCGCAGCTCGTGAACAACATTCAGATCGAGACCGCCGACACGATCAACACGGTGAACAAGACGATTTCGCAGGTGGTCGCGGGCTCCGAGCTCGCCGCGAGGTCCGGTCAGCAGATGCGCGAAACGCAGCAGTCCACCGCATCGCTCGTGGAGCTGGTGAAGCGCATCACCTCGTCTGCCCAGGTGCAGATGAAGATCACCACCGAGCTGCGCAACCGCGTGCACCAGATCGGCGCCAGCACGGAAAAGACCGCGGCGGAAATTCTGCTGCAGTCGGAAGCCACCGCGGACCTGTCCAAGTCCGCCGACCGCCTGGTGGAATCGGTGCGCGTGTTCAAGCTGCCGACCACCACCCGCGCGGCATAACGGAAGGCAAGAGAGGACGTCAGGCAGATGCGAGGACAGGATCTCCTCACCGCGCTCGCCGACGAGCTCCAAGGGCATCGCTCCCGAGCTCGTGCAGGCCTATGACGCGGGCTCCACTGCGGAGCCTGGAGATGCCGCGCGCGCCGACGATGCCTATGTAACGTCCGTCGCGCGCCTTTCTGAAGCCGCGGGATACATGGGACTCGAAGGCGTGCAGCGCATCGCCGCCTGCGTGCTCGCCAACCTGGATCACCTCGATGACAACGACGCGGACGCGCGCGTGCTGGTGCGTTCGTTCTTCACCGAGTGGGCGCCGCTGCTCGAGGCGCATCTGCGCGATGCCAATGCGCCGGCGCCGATCGACGCCCTGCTCGCGACACTTCGGCGGCAGCTGGGTACCACTGCCGCTCGAAGCCGAGGCCCTGGAGGAGCTGCGCGGCGAATTGCTCGGCGGCCAGTTCCATCGGCGCGGCGCTGGACGAGGCCGACGATGCCGCGCCCGAAGCGCTCACGGCCGCCGACCTCACGCTCGATATTGGCAACGACGTCGACGCCGCACTGCTCGACGCCTTCATGAACGATTCGCCGCCGCAGGCCGCCGAAGTCACGCAGTCGCTCAGGGCTGGATCGCCTCGACCGCGGCGCCAGGCCGACCTGCTGCTGCAATGCCAAGCGCGCCGCGCACACGCTCAAGGGCTCGGCGAATATCCTCGGCATCCGCGGCGTCGCCAAGCTCGCGCATCGTCTCGAAGACGTGCTGGAGATCTGCGAAGCCGACGCGGTCGCGCCGTCCGCGCACCGCGCCCGCGCCCTCATGGCCGCGGCCGACTGCCTCGCGCAGATGGTCGCCGCCGTGGCGGGCGAAGACGCGCCGCCCGACAACGCGCTCGCGCGTCATCGAGATGCTCGACGCGGCCCGCGACAACAATTTCTCCGCCGACGGTGCGCTGCCAGCTGCCTGCCATCGCGGCGCCGGGTGAAGAACCTGTCCCGGCCACGGCCGCTGCCCGCGGCGCGTGCCGAAGCGCGCGCCATGACGCGCGTGCCCACGCAGCTGCTCGACGACCTGGTGCGCATGATGGGCGAGCTCACCATCAAGATCGGCGAGCTCGAACAGGAACTGAAAGCCGCGTCGACGCATTCGCGGGAACTCATCGAACGCGACCGCGCCATCCAGAAGCGCCTGTTCGAACTGGAGAATTCGGTCGACATCCGCGGCGTGGCCGCGCGCCACAAGCTGCACGCCGTGCAGCGCCGCCACCAGCGCGACTTCGACTCGCTGGAACTCGACCAGTACAACGAAGTGCAGTCGATCACGCGCGCGCTTGATCGAGGAATCCACCGACTCGCGCGACCTCGGCATGGGCCTCAAGGACGAACTGGCCGGCCTCGCCGGCATCGTGCACCAGCAGCAGCGCCTGATGCGCGAACTGGCGCACCTGACCTCGCAGACGCGCATGGCGCCGGTCGAGACCATCGTGCCGCGCCTGCAGCGCAACGTGCGCCAGACGGCCGTCGCCACCGGCAAACAGGCCCAGCTCGTCGTCGTCGGGCCAGGAGATCCTGGTCGACGCCGAAGTGCTGAACCAGCTGCTCGATCCGCTGCTGCACATCCTGCGCAACGCCGTCGACCATGGCCTCGAGAGCCCCGAGGAACGCGCCAGCCGCGGCAAGCCGCGCGCCGGCACCATCACCCTCACGTGTCCAGCGCCGCGGCCAGGTGGTCACGGTGCAGGTGGCCGACGACGGCCGCGGCCTCGACCTGCGCGACATCCGCAGCCGCGCCGTCGAGCGCGGACTGCTGGCCGCCGATGCCATGCCCACCGACGCGGAAATCGCGCGCCTCACACTGTTGCCGGGTTTCTCCACGCGCGACATGGTCACCGAGATCTCCGGCCGCGGCGTCGGCCTCGACGTGGTGGCCACTCGCCTGCGCGCACTCGCCGGTTCCATCGACATCCGCAGTCAGCAGGGCCTGGGCCTGACCATCGAGCTGCGCTTCCAGGCTTCGCTGGTCGCCACGCACGCGCTGTTCGTGCGCGACGGCGGCCAGGTGTTCGGCATCGCCAGCCACGCCGTGCGTCGCGCGGTACCCGCCGTGGCCGTCAACCTGGTGCGCGAAGGCGGCGCCCTGCTGGCGCGCCTGGACGAAGGCGACTACCCCGCGCACGAGCTGGCATCGCTCACCGGGCTCGCATCGGCGACCGCGCCCGAGCGCCGCAACCTGGTGCTGGTCGATACCGAGACCGGCCCGCTGGGCCTGCTGGTCGACGCCATTCTCGATGCCGGCGAACTGGTCACGCGGCCCGCGGGCCGTTATCTCAAGCGCATTCCCGGCGTGGCCGGCATCGGCTTGCTCGGCAACGGCAGCGTCATTCCGCTGCTCGACGTGGCCGAACTGGTGCGCAGCCCGCAGGAGCAACACCTGCGCGCCGCCGCCGAGGCGCGCTCACAGGCGCAGATGCAGCGCCGCTCGCGCGTGATGGTGGTCGACGACTCGCTGTCGGTGCGTCGCGCCATCGCCTCGCTGCTCGAAGACCATGGTTACGAAGTCGTGCTGGCGCGCGACGGCCTCGAAGCCGTCAAGCTCATGGACGTCGTCACGTCCCGACGTGCTGCTGACCGATCTCGAAATGCCCAACATGAACGGCCTCGAGCTCTCCGCGCACGTGCGCTCGCGCGACGAGCTCGAGGGCCTGACCATCATCATGATCACTTCCCGCTCGATGGACAAACATCGCCGCCAGGCAATGTCCGCGGGCGTGAACGTCTATCTCACCAAACCATATACCGATCACGAGTTGCTGCAACACGTGTCCGAAGCCGTTACCGCACGCGTCGAGAGGCGCGTGGCTGCGGGCTAGGCCACACAAGGGATTTGTCATGAGTAACAAGACGCGCGTCCTCAATGTCCGGGTCGTAGGCTTCTCCGCCCCCGAGCGGCAGATGCTCAACTCGATCTTCCTGCTGTCGGTCGCACCGGCGCGGCAGATCGGCTACAAACTCTGGAATCCCGAGGCCGGCACGGCGCCGGACATGTACCTGCTGGACGGCGACAGCGAGAGCGCGGTCGCGAGCTGGCAGGCCACGTTCGCCAGCACCTCCGATCGCACGCTGGTGGTGGGCGCGAAAAACACTCGATCTCGGCGTCGCTTCCGCGTCGCGCCCGCTGGGACTCAAGGTGGTCGGCGCCATGGACCGCCTGGCGATCGCGCTGGGCAATCGTCGAACGTGAAGCGAACGCGCACGACGTGTCGGCACCCACCGCTGGCGGAACGCTGCCCACCGGCCACGACGGCAGCGGCGCGGCGCCGAAACAGGAACAGGCGATCGCACGCCTCACCACGGGCATGACCTCACAGCAGCCGGCGTTTTCGGCCAGCATGAATGGCATGGCGCCGATGTCGGCGGCCGCGAGCACCATGTCATCGGCCGCGAACCATGTCGTCGGCTGCCAACACGATGTCCTCGGCTGCGAACACGCTGTCGTCGAGCACACACGCGATGACGAACAGCAGCGCCGCGGCCACCCATGCCAACGCGATGCCTGCGTCCATGACGGCCGCGGCGCCGGCCGCGACCGTGTTGCCCAACATGACGCTGCAGCCCAACGTCACGCTGCAACCCAACACGCAGTTTCGAAAAGTCGCTCAACGAAAAACCGGTCACCGAGAAAGCGGTCGACAGGATCCTGAGCGAGAAACAGCCCGACAAGGCGCCGACCGCTTCGGTGCCGACGATCAACCTGCAGTCGAGCGGCGTGACGCCGCTGTCGCCTTCGGCCCTGTCGGCGGCCGTGGCGCCGTCGAGCAGCATCGCAGCACCAGTACCTCGCGCGTGAACCTGCGCGTGGTCACGACGCCGCCGCTCGCCGCTTCGCTGCCGGCCGCCGCGCCGATGATGGCGAAGCTGGCCGATGCGCCGCTGCAGCCCACGCCGACCATCACCGCGCGAATCGCCGACCTGCCGATGCAGCCGCCGGTCGCACCGCCGGCCGCGCCGACGCCCGTGGCACCCGTGATGCCCGCGGCCGCGCCCACGCCGCGTCACGAGGAACACAACTTCCGCGTGCTGGCCGTCGACGACAGCCCGCTGATGCGCACCTTCCTGCAGAACAAGCTCGCCCCGTACGGCATCCATCCGGAATTCGCCGCCTCGGGCGAAGAAGCGCTGTTCAAGATTTCCAAGCAGCACTACGACCTGATCTTCCTCGACGTCATGCTGCCCGGCATGGACGGCTACGACGTCTGCAAGATGATCAAGAAGAACAAGGACAACGCGCTCATGAAGGTCGTGATGCTCACCAGCAAGGACAAGACCTTCGACAAGATCCGCGGCACGATGGCCGGCTGCGACGGCTACCTGACCAAGCCGGTCGACGAAATGAAACTGCGCGCGATCATCGAAAGGCATTCCGTCGCGCAAGAAGTGAGCGACAGGGACGAAGCGACATGACACGAACGCGTACTCATCATGCGACACGCTTCCGGGCTCGTGAACCGGGCGCGGCGCCTGGCCATCGAGAAATGGCCCGAGGCCAGGCTCGAAGTGCACGACCTCGCCGCCTACGGCAAACCACCCGCGGATTTCCGCTGGGATCGTTACGCGCACATGCTGATCGACGACGAATACCTGCGGCGCGAAGGCCTGCTGTGGTTGTCCGAGCTGCGCACCAAGCCCAACTTCCCGAAGATCGTGCGCGTGCCCGGTCGAAGCCGGCCCGCGCCACAAGCCGCCCGCCGAGATCGCCGGTGAAGGCGCCGCCCGCTGCCGCCGAAGCGCGAAGCTGAAAACCGCGCCGACGGCCGACATCAAGCCGATCCGCCAGGATGCGAAGGCAACGAGCCGACCCGCAGGCGCCGGTCGACAGCCCGAGCATGATCGCGCGCGCGGACGCGCGGCGCCTGGCCGATGCGGACGCGGTGCTCCGCTCGGCGGGCATCACCGGCTTCACGCCGGTCAAGCCCCTCGGCAGCGGCGCCACCGCCAATGTCTGCCTGTGCGAACGCGGGCCGGACAAACAACTGGTGGTGCTCAAGATCCTCAAGGGCGAAGGCAGCGGCGGATTCCGACCTGCTGTCGCGCTTCGTGCAGGAATACTTCGCCGCCTCGAGCATCGACAGCCCGTACGTCGCCAAGGTGTTCGAGCATGGCTTCACCGACAGCCACGCCTACATCGTCATGGAATACTTCCCGGCCGGCGACCTGCGCGCACGCATCGCGCGTGATCGCCCGTCGGAAGAGGAAGCCCTGCATCATCGTGGGCTCGATTCTCGCGGCGCTCACGTCGGTGCACGCCGCCGGCATCATCCATCGCGATCTCAAGCCGGCGAACGTCATGTTCCGCGACGACGGCACGATTGCGCTGGTGGATTTCGGCAGCGCGCGCCGCGACGCGGACCCGGTGGCCAAGACCTTGGCCGGTGTGGTCATCGGCACGCCCTACTACCTGTCGCCCGAACAGGCGCTCGGTGGCACGGCGGATGAGCGCTCGGACCTCTACAGCGTGGGCGTGATGCTCTACGAACTGCTGGTCGGCCAGCGCATGTACGCCGCCGGATCGCTGGTGGCGCTGTTCGAGATGCACAAGAACGCGCCGATTCCGAAGCTGCCGGAGATCGTGGCGCGCCACCAGCGCTTCCTCGAACGGCTGGTGGCGAAGAAGCCGGACGAGCGCTACAGGAGCGCCGCAGAAGCGCTGGCAGCCCTGATGGAACATTCGATGTCCGAGGCCAGGACTCCCGCCGATCGCCTGAACGGGGCATCCCTATTACTTCGCGGCGCAGTTGCCTTCTTGCGCGCCGCCTCGAACTCGTCGCCGGGATTCCACGTCGGCATCTGCATCGGCCTGCGCGACCAGCCAGCCCGCCTCGAAGCCGATCATGGCGTCCTCGATCATGCCGTCGAACACCCACGTCATCGTCGAGCTCGTCGCTGGGCTGGTGATAGACGTGCTCGGTCCACTCTTCGTGCTCGTGCTTGCCCCAGCCCGTCGGGCTTGCCGATGTAGTCGTAGCCATTGTCGAAGTACAGCGCCGGCACGCCGATCTTGGCGAACGAGAACTGGTCGGAGCGGTAGTAATAGCCCTTGTCCGGGAACTGGTCCGGCACCAGCACGCGGCCCTGCTTCTCCACCAGCGCCTTCGCGATGCGCATCCAGCGAGGACTTGCCCGCGCCGATCTGCGTGAGGTCGCTGCGTGCGGCCGCGATAATTGCCGCCGTCGTAGTTGATGTTGGCGGCGATCTTGCCGGGCGCGAAGGTCGGATGCAGCGAGTAGTACTTGCTGCCTAACAACCCCTGCTCTTCGCCGGCGACGAACAGCATCATCACCGAACGGCGCGGGCGCTCGGGCAGCGCCGCCATGGCGCGCGCGATGGCCAGCACGCTGCGCGCAACCCGCGGCATTGTCCTCGGCGCCGTTGTAGATCTTGTCGCCGGTCTTGTCCGGCTCGCCGATGCCGAAGTGATCGTGATGCGCGGAGTAGATCACCACTTCGTCCTTGAGCTTCGGATCGCTGCCCGGCAGCACGCCCGGCGACGTTCGCGGTGCGCACGCGCGAGACGGCGTTCTCGAACTTGATCGAGGTGCGCAGGTTCAGCGGCACCGGCTTGAAGCTGCGGCTTCTTCGCCGCCGCGACCAGCTTGTCGAGATCGGCGCCACCGGCCTTCACCAGGCGGCGCGCGGCGTCTTCGGTGGCCCAGCCCTTGAGCTGGATGCGCGGCTCGCCTTCGGCCGGCAGCTCGAACTGCTCGCCGCCCCAGGAAGACTGCACCACCTGCCACGGATAACCCGCCGACGGCGTGGTGTGCACGATGATCACGCCGGCCGCGCCATGACGCGCGGCGCTTTCGTACTTGTAGGTCCAGCGCCCGTAGTACAGGCGCGTATTGCCGGCGAACAACTTCGGATCCCAGTCCGGATCGTTGTTGAGCATCACCAGCACCTTGCCGCGCACGTCCACGCCCTTGAAGTCGTCCCACTTGTATTCGGGCGCTTCGATGCCGTAGCCCACGAACACCAGGCCGGCGTCCTTGATCTCCGCCGCCGGCTGCTGCACGCCGCTGCCGGCGATGTAGTCGTCGGACCAGCTTGAGCGAGACGTCGCCGCCCTTGCCGGTGAAATTCCAGGTGGCCGGTAGCTTCGCCGTGACGCCGACGACGTCCACGGTCTGTTCCCAGCTGCCGTTCTCGCCGCCGGGCTGGAAGCCGAGCGATTCCAGCTCGGCGGCCAGATACAGCCGCGCCAGCGCGTCGCCGCGCGTGGCCGGACCGCGGCCTTCGAGTTCATCGGACGCGAGGAAGCGGATCGGCGCGCGCAGGGTCTGCGGGCGTGATCTGGGCCTTGGCCGACCGCTGTCCACGGCGGCGGGAATATTCGATGGAAGGTGCCGCCGCCTGGGCGGGCAGAACAGCGGCAGCAATGATGAGGGCCAGCGCGGCCGCGCCGGCAAGAGGCTTCAGGTTCATGAGTATCTCTTTGTCAGTGTGCGGACGGCTTTTCGGCGCCCAGCGAATCGAGGAAGGCTAACAAATCCGCGGTCTTCTCGTGCATCAGCGACTCGTTGCCGCGCGATTCGACATTGAGGCGCACCAGCGGTTCCGTGTTCGAGGCGCGCACGTTGAAGCGCCAGTCCTTGAAATCCACCGACAGGCCGTCGGTGTGATCGATGACCTCGGCGCCCTTGCCGTACTTCGCCTCGGCCGCGGTCAGCACTTTTTTCGCGTCGGGCAGCTTGCGGTTGATCTCGCCGCTCGACGGGAAGGCCTGGATGCGCGCCGCGACCAGTTCATCGAGCGACTTGCCCGATGCGCACACCCGCTCGAGCACCAGCAGCCAGGGAATCATGCCGCTGTCGCAGTAGGAGAAATCGCGGAAGTAATGATGCGCGCTCATCTCGCCGCCGTAGGCGCCGTCGACCTCGCGCATCTTCTGCTTGATGAAGGCGTGACCGGACTTGCTCATCACCGGCTCGCCGCCCATGCGCTTGACGATGTCGATGGTGTTCCAGGTGAGGCGCGGGTCGTAGACGATGCGCGCGCCGGGTTGCTTGGAGAGGAAACTCTCGGCGAGCAGGCCGACGATGTAATAGCCCTCGATGAACACGCCCTTCGAGTCGTAGAAAAAGCACCGGTCGTAGTCGCCGTCCCAGGCGATGCCCACGTCGGCGCCCGACTTGCGCAACGCCTCGAGCGTCGGGCCACGATTCTCCTCGAGCATGGGATTGGGCACGCCCTGCGGGAATTTTCCATTCGGCTCGTGGCGCACCTTGATGAATTCGAACGGCAGGTGCGGTGCGAGCTTGTCGACCGACAGCCCCGCGCCACCATTGCCGGCGTCGACCACGACCTTGAGCTTGCGCAACGCGGGGAGGTTCACGTAGCTCAGCAGGTGCTCGATGTACGCGCCGCTGCTGTCGAGCTTCTCCACCTTGCCCTTGACCGCCGCCGTTGCCGGTAGCTTGCCGCTCGAGACCATCGCGGCAATGTCCTTGAGGCCGGTGTCGGCGCCGATCGGCTTGCTCTGCTCGCGCACCAGCTTGAGACCGTTGTAGTCGGGCGGATTGTGGCTGGCCGTGATCATGAGGCCGCCATCGAGCTCCCAGTGAAACGTGGCGAAGTACACGCCCTCGGTGCCGCACAGCCCGATGTCGACCACGTCGACGCCGGAGTCGGTGAGGCCGCGGATCAGCGGCCTGCGCGAATTCCTCGCTGGTCAGGCGGATGTCGCGGCCCACCGCGACCCGCCGCGGATTGACGAAGGCCGCATAGGCGCGGCCGACCTGGTAGATGAGATCCGGGTTGATTTCGTCGGGGATCCGGCCACGGATGTCGTAGGCCTTGAATGCGGACAGGTTGATCACTCGGGTTTTCCTTTCGGGCCTCTAATACCTTGGGCGGCTGGGGCACGGCGTGTGCCACGTGTTCCGCCCGGCCCGCGGCCTTGATGCGCGCCACGAGCTTCTTGACATCCTGCACCTTGGCCTTGGGGGCCACGAGCACGGCATCGGCGGTTTCCACGATGACCATGTCATGCAATCCCAGTGCCGCAACCAGCCGGCTGTCGGCATGGACGTAGGAATTGACGGTGTCCTCGAGCAGCACGTCGCCACGCGACACGTTGCCGTGTTCGTCGGCGGGCAGCACCTCGTGCAGCGCCGCCCAGGAACCCACGTCATTCCAGCCGGCGTCGAGGGGCACCATGACCGCGTCGCGGGTCTTTTCCATGACCGCGTAGTCGACCGAATCGCTGCGGCACGCGGCAAACATCGCCCGGTCGACGCGCGTGAAATCCGTATCGCGCACCACCGTGGCGCTGGCGCGCGCACAGGCGTCGGCGATGTCGGGCGCGTATTTGGCGAGCTCATCGAGGAAGCGGCGCGCGCCGAACAGGAACATGCCGGAGTTCCAGAAGTATTCGCCCGAGGCGATGAATTCCCGTGCGCGCGCCAGGTCGGGCTTTTCCACGAAGCGCGCGATGGGTTTGACCGGGCCATCGCCGATACCGCGACGGATGTAGCCGTAACCCGTCTCCGGGCGTCCGCGCCACGATGCCGAAGGCAACCAGCTGCCCCGCCTCGCCTGCCTTCGCGGCCAGGCGGATGGCGGCCTGGAAGGCCCCGGGGTCACTCAAGGTGTGATCGGCGGGCAGCACCAGCAGCAGTGCGTCCTCACCCACCGTCGCCAGCGCCGCGTGTGCGGCCAGCGCAATGGCCGGAGCCGTGTTGCGGCCTTCGGGCTCGAGCAGGATGGCGGTGGGCGCCACCCCCATCTCCCGCAACTGCTCGGCCACGATGAAGCGATGGGCTTCGTTACAGACGACGATCGGGCCGGTGACGTCGGGGAATCCCGTGAGGCGGGCCGCCGTCTCCTGCAGCATGGTGCGCTCCCCCGTGAGGGCCAGGAGCTG
>CAWHUD010000006.1:0-465765 GCA_963832505.1 uncultured Pseudomonadota bacterium
CTAGAGACAGAAAATGGCAGGAACCAAAGAAATCCGCGTCAAGATCGCCAGCGTCAAGAGCACGCAGAAGATCACCAAGGCGATGCAGATGGTCGCGACCAGCAAGATGCGCAAAGCCCAGGACCGCATGCGCCTGGCGCGTCCCTATGCCGACAAGATCCGCTCGGTCATCGGCAACCTGACGCAGGCCAATCCGGATTACCGGCACCCGTACCTGCAGGAACGCGCTGAAGTCAAAAGCGTCGGCATCATCGTCGTGTCGCCGGATCGTGGTCTGTGCGGTTCGCTCAACGTCAACAACTTCAAGAACGTGCTGGTGGCGATGCGCGACTGGCAGCCAAAAGGCGTGCAGGTGTCGCTGTGCCTCATCGGCAGCAAGTCGACCGCGTTCTTCCGCCGCCTGCCGAATCCCATCCTCGCCAGCACCAGCGGGCTCGGTGACTACCCGCACATCAAGGATCTGCTCGGCACCATCAAGGTCATGCTCGACGCCTACAAGGAAGGCAAGATCGACCGGTTGTACCTGGCGTCGTCGCGATTCGTGAACACCATGACGCAGAAGCCGGAACTGCAGCTGGTGCTGCCGGTGGAGCTCGCCGAGGGCGCCGAGTTGCAGGAGCACTGGGACTACATCTACGAACCCGACGCCGCGGGCATCCTCGATGGCGTGCTCATGCGCTACATCGAGGCGCAGATCTATCGCGCCGTGGTCGAAAACGTCGCCTGCGAAATGGCGGCGCGCATGGTGGCAATGAAAGCCGCCTCGGACAACGCCGGCAAGCTCATCAACGAGCTGCAGCTCGTATACAACAAGGCCCGCCAGGCCGCGATCACCAAGGAATTGGCAGAGATCGTCGGCGGCGCGGCAGCTGTGTGATCGCGCGCAGCGCGTAAAGAATCAGTTAGAGGAATCGAATCCATGGCCACAGGCAAAATTACCCAGATCATCGGCGCCGTCATCGACGTGGAGTTTCCGCGCGAGTCGATTCCGAATGTCTACGAGGCGCTCAAGCTCAAGGACGTCGAACTGACCCTGGAAGTCCAGCAGCAGCTCGGTGACGGCGTGGTCCGCACCATCGCCATGGGTGCTTCCGAAGGCCTGAAGCGTGGTCTCGCCGTGGAATCGACCGGCAAGCCGATCTCGGTACCGGTGGGCGCGGCGACGCTGGGACGCATCATGGACGTGCTCGGAGTTCCGCAGGACAACCGCGGCCCGGTGGCCGCGAAAGAGACGCTGCCGATTCACCGTCCGCCGCCGAGCTACAGCGAGCAGGCGGGCGGCCAGGACCTGCTGGTCACGGGCATCAAGGTCATCGATCTGCTCGCGCCGTTTGCCAAGGGCGGCAAGGTCGGCCTGTTCGGCGGCGCCGGCGTGGGCAAGACCGTCAACATGCTCGAGCTCATCAACAACATCGCCAAGCAGTACTCGGGACTGTCGGTGTTCGCCGGCGTGGGTGAACGTACTCGCGAAGGCAACGATTTCTACCACGAGATGGCGGAGTCGGGCGTCATCGACCTCGAGACGCTGTCGAATTCGAAAGTGGCGATGGTGTACGGCCAGATGAACGAGCCGCCGGGCAATCGCCTGCGCGTGGCGCTCACCGGTCTCACCATGGCGGAATTTTTCCGCGATGAGACGCAGCCCAACGGCAAGGGCCGCGACGTGCTGTTCTTCGTCGACAACATCTACCGTTACACGCTGGCCGGCACCGAAGTGTCGGCGCTGCTCGGGCGCATGCCCTCGGCGGTGGGCTACCAGCCGACACTGGCCGAGGAAATGGGCGTGCTGCAGGAGCGCATCACCTCGACCAAGAAGGGCTCGATCACCTCCATCCAGGCCGTGTACGTGCCCGCGGACGATCTCACCGACCCGTCACCCGCCACCACCTTCGCGCATCTCGATGCCACCATCGTGTTGTCGCGCCAGGTCGCGGCGCTGGGCATCTACCCGGCCGTGGACCCGCTCGACTCCACCAGCCGCCAGCTCGATCCGCTGGTAGTGGGCGAGGAGCACTACAACACCGCGCGCGGCGTGCAGCAGGTGCTGCAGCGCTACAAGGAACTGCAGGACATCATCGCCATCCTGGGCATGGACGAGTTGAGCGAAGAAGACAAGGTCACCGTGTTCCGCGCCCGCAAGGTGCGCAACTTCCTGTCGCAGCCCTTCAACGTTGCCAAGGTGTTCACCGGCCAGGACGGCAAGATCGTCCCGCTGGCCGACACCATCCGCGGCTTCAAGGCGATTCTCGCCGGCGAGTACGACCACCTGCCCGAGCAGGCGTTCTACATGGTCGGCGCGATCGAAGAGGCCATCGAAAAGGCGAAGACGCTCAACTAAGGTAGCTAGACATGGCAGCCAGCCCGAACACAATTCACGTCGACATCGTCAGCGCCGAGGGAGAGATCTTCTCGGGCGCGGCGTCCATGGTGTTCGCGCCGGGATCGCAGGGCGAGTTGGGTATCGCACCGCGGCACGCGCCGCTGTTGACGCTGCTCAAGCCGGGCGAAGTGCGCGTGCAGACGGCCGATGGCACCGAGCAGCATTTCTTCGTCGGCGGCGGAGCCCTCGAGGTGCAGCCGAACAAGGTCACGGTGCTGGCCGACACGGCGTTGCGCGCCAAGGACCTGGACGAGAATGCGGCGTTGGCCGCGAAGCAGCGCGCCGAAGACGCGCTGAACAAGGCCACCGACAGGATCGAACACGCCGAGGCCATGAAGGAAATCGTCCGCATGGCCGAGCAGGTCAAGATGATCCAGCGGTTGCGCAAGGGCAAGTAAGCGCCGCGGCGATTTCATCGCGGCGCGCGTGAACGACTCGGCCGCAACAATCAGCGAGTTAGCTCGAGGCGATGCATTCACCGTCCCCGAGGCGCACACTCGGCACGGGGTTTCCCATGACTGCAGTGAAAGACTTCGAAACCGTCGGCACGCGTGCTTTCTATCGGCCGTCGCGGAAGTTACCTTCGAGCGGGCCGTGCGACATGGCGCCGGAGGCGATCAATGACGGCGCGTGAGCTGGGTCTCTCGATATCGTCGTGAATTCACTCGGGCTCAGTGGTTTCGGGCCACCCGATGTATTTGCGCGCTATTCGATGGCGACCAAGTTCGTCGAGTCCGCGGGATCCTCGCTGCGCGTGGCGATCGTGGCGCGCCAGGAAATCATGGATCCGCAGAAGATCGGCCCTGCTGATGATGCAGAACCGCGGCATCGACTGCGAATGCTTCAGCGAACGAAGCCGAGGCGCTCAAGTGGCTGGACGCGCGCCAGCCGTGACGCGCACGCCGGGTCGCGCGGCCGCCCGCATCCCGAGATGATACAGCCACCTAATCGTGCCGCCAGCCGTGATGATTGCTAGCGCGCCTTTCCCCGTTCAGTCGGATACTGGCTGATGCAATCTCAATTCCTGCGGAGACACTCGCGGGCGAGTACTCATGAAAGTGATGGAACACTTCGAACAGATCGGATCGCGCGGGTTTTACCGGCCCGTCGCGCGGGGTTCCTTCGAAAATGCTATCGACCTGGTTGCCGAGGCCATCCAGACCGCTCGCGAAATGGGCCTGGCCGATCTGCTGGTGAATACCACCGGCCTCACGGGTTTCGCCGACCCCAGCGTGTTCGCACGCTACTCCATGGCGACCAAATGGGCGGAGACCGCGGGATCCACGCTGCGTGTGGCGCTGGTGGCGCGCACCGAGCTCATCGATCCGCAGAAGATCGGCGTGCTGATCATGCAGAACCGCGGCGGTAACGGCGACGTGTTCACCAGCGAAGCAGATGCGCTCGAGTGGCTGGATGCGCGCCTCGGCCCCGGCCAGCGCACGCCAAGTTTCCTGAACCGCGCGCGCGACAAAGACTGAGCCGCACACCGGGAGCCGCATTGCACGCGACGGCGCGACGCGCGAGCATGCGCCGATGATCCCATCGGCGAACCCTGTCGACCGCGCACCCGCTTCCCGCCGGAGAGTTCTCCACCTGGTTGAGCGCCATGCGGCGCGCGCTGGCGGGTGGTCCGGGCATGGATGTCGCCTGCGGAAGCTGCGTCGGCTGCTGCACCTCGTCGTATTTCATCAAGGTGCGGCCGCACGAAACCGAAACGCTGAAGCACATCGCACCCGGATCCCGCAGCGTTGCGGTCGGCGAACCGCAGGGAACCTGGATCATGGGCTACGACGCGCAGGGTCACTGCCCGATGTTCGCCGGCGGCGGCTGCTCTATCTACCCGCATCGCCCGGATACCTGCCGCATCTACGATTGCCGCATCTTCACCGCCGCGGGCATGAATGCCGGTGCGGGCAGGAGCACGATCAACGAGCGCATCGCACACTGGCGCTTCGAGTACGCGTCCGATGACGCGCGCCGGGAACACCGGGCGGTGACCGCTGCCGCCAGCTTCCTGCGCCAGCACCCGGTGCGATTCCCCGGTGGCCACATACCATCACGTCCCGCCGACATTGCCGTGCTCGCCGTCAAGGCATACACGGTGTTCATGGACCCGCCCGCAAGCGACGCCGATGCCGCGGCCGGTATCGTCGCTGCCTGCCGGGTATTCGATCAGTCCGGCGGCGACGTGAATGCCGCCCATCAGCTTCAAGGCCGTCGCCATCGCGTTTGTTTCCGAGCTCGTGGCCGACCTGGTGATTCAAAGTGTCCTCTTCGTCATGTTCGCGCAGGACATGCTGACCGAAGGCATGACCGACGAAGATCTGGCCAAGGTGAGGACAGGCGGTACTCGAGACCACGGCCTACATTCCCTGGACACTGGTGTTCGGCACCGCGACCATCATTGGCGGCGGCTACCTCGCGGCGCGCATCGCCAAGCGCATTCCTTACTACCATGGCCTCGCCATCGGCATCGTCGGCGTGGTGTTCAGCCTGATGTTGTGGAACGCGAACGTCGGCGCCGTCGAATACCTGGGCCTGCTGGTCACCATCCCGTGCTCGATCTACGGCGCGCACCTGGCGCGAAAACACATTCCGCCGGAGGCTTGAGCTATTCTCGGCGCCATGAAAATTGATTCGAATGCCAGGCGGATCCTGACGTCGCTCGCGTTGTGTCTGTTCGCCGCGAGCGTCGCGGGCTGCGGCTCACGCGAGCCGCCGGTGGTCGAAATGCTCACGGTGTCCATCGACGCCGACAACAACTGCTCGATGGAGAACAAGGCCATCGATTGCGCGCAGGTGGCCGCGGTCATCCAGGCGAAGTATCCGACGTCGAAACCACGCGTCGACATCTGCCTTGCCAGGGAAACCCGCTACGAGGCGGCCACGGAAGTCATGCAGTCCGTGACTGCCGCCGGCTTCACCTTCGGCAGCTTCGACTGCGGCAAGTCACCCACCGCCGGCTGAGCCATGTCGCGCTACGTCGCGCTGTTCCGCGGCATCAACGTCGGCAAGGCGAAGCGCATCGCCATGGCCGATCTGCGCGAATTGCTGGAAGGCCTCGGCTACACCAACGTAAAGACCTTGCTGAACAGCGGCAATGCGGTGTTCTCCGGCCGGGCCGGCACCCCGGCAAAAATCGCGGTGCGAATTCGCGCCGCGGTGGCGGACGAGCTCGGCGTCGATGCACAGGTCATCGTCAAATCCGACCAGGACATCGCGGCTATCTTCTCTGGCAACAAGCTGGGGAAGATCGCCAGCGACCCATCGCGGCTGCTGGTGGCCATGGCCGGCGATGGCAAGGCGCTGTCGACACTGGCAGCGCTGGCCCGCCAGGACTGGGACGAGGAGCGGGTTCATGTGGGCACGCACGCGGCCTACATGTGGTGCGCGAATGGCATTCTCGAAAGCCCGGCGCTCGAAGCCCTGTTGCGCGCGATCGGCGCCGGCAGCACGACGCGCAACTGGGCCACGCTCGGCAAGATCCACGCCCTGATGACGGGCGGTAGCTAGCGACCGACGGCCGGCTCTGGTCCCGACGAACGGCCATCGGTAGCCGACCGCGGACATCCCCGGGCACCAGGGCCGGGCGTATATTGCCGATCCATGAGCTCCGGAAACGACAATCATGTTGACTGGACGGCGCACGGAAGCCACGTAGAACGCGTCGGCCCGGGGCATTGCGGCCCCCAACAGGCAGCCGCCCCCGGCCGCGAGCACCCGCCGCAGCGTCATGGACACTCTGCTCGGCGAAAACAAACTCGCGGCCTACGACGCTTCCGGCAACGATCCATACAACACCACGGGCAAGTTCGTCCGCCGCTGAGCGCAGGCCAGGCATAGGCCAGGCACAGGCAATCACTCCCGGGCGTCGCAAACCGCTAGACTTGCGGCCCCATGAAACTCGCCGTTGTCATCCTCGCTGCCGGTCAGGGCAAGCGAATGAAGTCCGCATTTCCCAAGGTCCTGCAGCCGCTCGCCGGCCGCCCACTGCTGCGCCACGTCGTTAGCCGCGCGCGCCAGCTCGAACCCGAATCCATACACGTGGTGTACGGTCACGGCGGCGAGCAGGTGCGCGCCGCAGTCGGGGACGCGGACATCAAGTGGGCGTTGCAGGCCGAACAGCTCGGCACCGGCCACGCACTCATGCAGGCCATGCCGGAGGTCGCCAACGACGCACTCGTCCTGGTGCTTTATGGCGACGTGCCGCTCATCGATCCGGAGACGCTGCGGCGCCTGGTCGCCCTCGCCGGGCCGAAGGCCATGAGCCTGCTCACGGTCATGCTGGACGATCCGACCGGTTACGGGCGCATCGTGCGCAACACACGCGGCGCCATCCAGAAGATCGTCGAGCAGAAGGACGCGAACAAGTCACAGCTCAGGATCCGCGAGGGCAACAGCGGCATCCTGGCCGCGCCGGCCAAACTACTGCGTTCCTGGCTCGCAAAGCTGCGAAATACCAACGCGCAGGGCGAGTACTACCTGACCGACTGCGTTGCGCTGGCGGTCAGGGACAAGGTCAAGGTCGCGCCGCTGATCGCGCCGCGGCTCGCCGAGGTGCTGGGCGTCAACGACAAGGTGCAGCTCGCCGAACTCGAGGCATTACATCGCGCCGAACGGGCGCGCGAACTGATGCTGGCCGGCGCGACGCTGGCTGATCCGGCGCGCATCGACATACGCGGCACCGTGACCGTGGGTCGCGACGTGTTCATCGACGCCAACGTGCTGTTCGAAGGCAATGTCACGCTGGGTGACGGTGCGCGCATCGGACCGAACGTGGTGCTGCGCAATGTCACCGTCGGTGCGGGCACCGTCATACATCCCAACTGCGTGCTCGAGCAGAGCGCCGTGGGGCCGGACAATTCGATCGGGCCCTTCGCACGCTTCCGGCCGGATTCGAAAACCGGCCGCGAGGTGCACATCGGAAACTTCGTCGAGCTCAAGAAGACCGAGATCTCCGACGGCAGCAAGGCCAACCACCTCACCTACCTCGGTGACTCGCTCATCGGCAAGAAAGTGAACGTCGGCGCGGGCACCATCACCGCCAATTACGACGGGGCCAACAAGTGGCAGACCGTCATCGAAGACGGCGTCTCGATCGGCTCCGACAACGTTCTCGTGGCGCCGATTCGCATCGGCAAGGACGCCACCACGGGCGCCGGCAGCACGATCACCCGGGATGCGCCGGAAGGGCAGCTCACCGTGGCGCGCAGCAAGCAGGTGACGATCGAAGGCTGGAAGACGGCCAGTCAAGAAACCAAAAGCCTGAGATCAGGCCACAGCCGGCAGCGCGCACAGCAGCAAGAGGGCTGAAACCAGCGCGGCAACGATTCGGCGTCGGCGGGTCATGCAGATGTAGACGCGGCTGCGCGTGTCCCGGTTGCATTGCGCGCCGCTAAACTGGCGCCATGCCCTTCAATTTCACCAACTGCTTCGAGCCCTGGTAGGCCCGCCGTGCCCCTGGCGCGTTTCGTCGCGTTCCACGATGCCCCGGAGCGCGCAGCCACACCCCTGCCCACCCCGAAATTCGCGGTGATGATCGCGCGCAGCCCTGACGGCGTGGTGCTGGTGTTCAATCGCTTTCGCCAGGTGTGGGAGTTGCCCGGCGGCTTCATCGATCCGGGCGAGTCGCCGCGCCAGGGCGCGGAACGCGAACTGGCGGAAGAGGCGGGCTGCATCGCCCGTGACTCGGAATGGCTCGGAGTCGTCGAAGTGAACGACGGCGGGGCGCATTTCGGGGGCGTGTTTCGCTGCGCCGTGGACCACGTCCCGACTCATTTCGAGAACGCCGAATCGGCAGGCATTGCCCTCTGGCGCCGCGACCAGGCGCCGGAGCCGCTGGGCCACTCCGACGCAGCATTGCTGGGGAAATTTGGCTGAAGGTGTATCGCTCGGCCGCAGCGGTGGCTGGCACAATGACGGCCATGGATTCCACCTTCGAAGCGCTGGCCGCGTTTCCCGCGGCGCTCGAGAAACATTACGCGCTGTTTCCGGCGTCCTGCGTGCACTGGAAGCCGCCATCCTGGGACGGTGTGCCGAGCGAGCCATTCACGGCCATCGAGCAGGTCTGCCACGTGCATGACATCGAGATCGAGGGTTACCAGGCGCGCTTCCGCCGCACGCTCGCAGAAGACACACCACGGCTGCCCTCGATCGACAGCGAGACTCTCGCGCAGCAACGCGGCTACGCGCGCAGCGACGCGCAGCAGGTGCTGGCGCAGTTTCGCGCCGCGCGGATCGCAGACCCTGGCGCTGCTGCATGGCGTGGACGCAGTCGCAGTGGCAGCGGCGCGCCGAGTTCGAAGGCTACGGCGCGGTGACGCTGCGCGCCCTGGTCCACTATCTATGCAGCCATGACCAGCAACATCTCGCGGGCCTGCAATGGTTGTTAGGCAAAATCGAGGCGGCCCGCGCGTGAGATTGCGACGATTATTGACCTGCTGCGGGCTGCTCACGGCGGCAGTGACAGCGGCCGCGACGGGTGCCAGCTGGTGCCTGGGACTGGGCTCGCTGGGTCCGGTGCGCACTGGCATGACGGTCGAGCAGGTGCTGCGACTCGCGGATTTCTCCGGCATGGAACGTCGCCAGCCCGCGGGGGAGTGCTGGTACCTGCGTTATCGCGCCGGCGGACGCGGATTTCGATCTCATGATCATCAAGGGTGTGGTGGCGCGCATCGAGCTCAAGGGCACATCGAAGCTGCACACGCTTCTCGGGCGCACACATCGGCAGCAGCGAGCAGGACCTGGCGGATATCTACAAGACGCGGCTCGACTCGCAGCCTCACAAGTACGATCCGGAAGGACGCACGTTTACATGGCGGTCGTCTGATGGTGCTCATGGCCTGAGATTCGAGACCTCGCGCGGCAAGGTGACCGCCATCCAGTCCGCGTCCTGGGAGCATCTGCACTATGTCGAAGGCTGTGGCTGAGATCCGCCGGGCGCGCCGCCTGACTTGCTGCCTCACGCTGGCCGCGATCGCGGCGTCTGCAGGCCTGGGCCGCCGGCGGCACGCCACTGCAGATCAGCGATTTGCGCGTGGCCTCCGACGCTGGAATAGACCTTCACCTGCGCAACAAGCATCGCGCCGCGCTGACGAAGTTCGCCGCGCAGCGCATCGTGCTGTTCGTGCATGGCGCCACGTTTCCCGCCAGCAGCACCTTCGACGTCGAGCTGCCCGGGCGGCAGCTGGCTGGACTACGTGGCGCAGCGTGGCTACGACGTCTATGCGCTCGACATCCGCGGCTATGGCGGCTCGACGCGACCCGCCGCAATGTCCCAGCCGCCCGAGGCCAATGCGCCATTCGCCGGAACACGCGAGGCGGTGCGCGACATCGCGGCTGCGGTGGATTTCATCCTGAAGCGTCGCGGCGCGACGCAGCTCACGCTGATCGGCTGGTCCTGGGGCACGACCACGACGGCGGCGTTTGCGGCGGAACAGCCCGGAAAAGTCGGCCGGCTGGTGCTGTCCGGCCCGGTGTGGCTCGGGGTGCGGCCACCGCCATTCCACGGCGCCTACCGGACCAGCACGCGCGAATCGGCGCGCGCCTTCGCGATCGCGGGAATTCCGCAGCCGCGCGTCGATGAGATCTCCCCGCCGGCAAATTTCGACACGTGGTGGGCGGCGACCCTGGCCACGGATCCCGAAGGTTCGCGGCAGTCACCGCCGGTGGTGCGTTCGCCCAATGGCGTTCTCGAAGATTTCGCAAGATTCTGGGCCGCGGGTCCGCCCGCCTACGAGCCCGCGAATATTCGCGCGCCCACCTTGCTGATCGTGGGCGACTGGGATGTGATCACGCCGCCCACGATGGCGCGCGGGCTGTACGACCATCTCGTCAACGCCCGCGAACGGCGCCTGGTATTGCTGTCGGAAGGCACGCATTTCCTGGTCATCGAGAAACACCGCATGCGCCTGCTGCGCGAAGTGCAGAACTTTCTCGACGAATCGTAAGGAGAATTCACATGCTGCAACTGCGCCCCAACTGCGAATGCTGTAACAGCGATCTGGCCGGCGATTCCGATGCCGCCTGGATCTGCTCCTTCGAGTGCACCTTCTGCGCGCGTTGCGCAGACGAAGTGTTGAAGGGAAGCTGCCCCAACTGCGGCGGCGAGCTGGTGCGCCGTCCGCGGCGCGCACCCGAGAAGCTGTTGAAGTACCCGGCTTCGACCGAACGCGTCTACAAGCCGGAAGGCTGCGGAAAACGCGTTGCCTGAAACCGCACTCATCTGCCGCGTGCCCGAGTCGGAGCGCTACATCGCGCGTTATCGCGAGCGTTTCGATCCGCCCGCGCGCCGCAACGTGCCGGCGCACGTGACCATCCTTTATCCCTTCATGCCGCCGGGGGAAGTCGATGCGCAGGTGCTCGAGCGGCTCGCCGCGATCACTCGCGGTGTGCGGGCATTCGACTTCCGACTCGCGGAAATCCGGCGCTTCCCGGCGTCGCTGTATCTCGCACCGCAGCCCGACGATTCATTCGCGGCGCTCACCGCCGCCGTGTTTCGCGACTTTCCCGATTACCCGCCATTCGCCGGAAAATTCTCCACCGTGGTGCCGCACGTCACCGTGGCGCACGCCGACGAACCGCAGCTCTGCGAGATCGAAGTGGAGCTGCGCATCGCGCTGGCTGCCGGCGGCGGCATCGCGGCGCGCTGCGCGAGATGATCCTCATCGAGAACTCCAGCGGCCGCTGGGAAGAGATGCAGTCTTTCGCGCTCGGCGCGTCATAACAGTCCCACAGGTAATCACCGCGCGCGGACGGCTGCGTCGCGCCCCGCGGACGTGCTGGACTGCGCGACATGATCCGCAAGCTCAGTTCGGGCAAGTACCGACTGTACTCGCGCAAGCCAGACCCGAAGACCGGGCGGCGACGCAATCTCGGCACGTTCGCGACTCGCGCGGCGGCCGAGAAACACGAACGCGCAGTGCAGTACTTCAAGCGCCACTGACTGACACCTCGCGCGCGGGGCCGCATGTAGACTCGCTCCATGAGAATCGACATCACCGATCGTCCGCGCAGTCAGGGTCGCCTATCTGCGCTACACCGGTCCTTTCGGAGAGCCGATGGGGAGATTCTGGCGCAACACCGTGGCGCCCTGGCTCGCGGATCACGGCCTGGTCGACTGCCCGCGTTATGGCGTCGCAATCGACGATCCCATGGAGACGCCGCCGGACAAGTGCCGCTATGACGCCTGCGTCGAGTTGCCGCCGGGGTTGTCGCTGCCCGATGCGCCCGAAAAAAATCTCGCGGGTGGCCGTTACGCGGTCACGCACTTCAAGGGAACGGGAGCCGACATCGGTGCCGCCTGGGGCGAGTTCATGCGAGAGTTCCTCGCCGATCCTGCGCATCGCATCGACCAGGAGCGGCAGCCGTTCGAGCACTATCCGCGCGGCGCGGTGTTCGACGCACGCACCGGCGTATTCGCCTGCGAGCTGTGCCTGCCACTTGGCAGCCAGAAAGCGAGTAGTTAGACAATGGCGATCCGGATCGTGCGGCTGGGGTCGCCGCGCGCGGCGAACGAGGGCACGCGCCTCGGCACCGTACGCCGGCCGCCGCGCGGCGTACCCAGGAAGGACTTCGCGCGCCGCGACTGGTACGACGTCTGGTATCCGGTGCTGGCGCCGAGCGTTGCCGCCATGAAGCTCGGGTTGGACGCGACAAACGACAGGCAATGGGCTGCGTTCGCGCGCAAGTATCGCGCCGAGATGAAGGCTCACGCGCCCAGCCAGTCCCTCGACGTGCTCGCGGCACTTTCGAGTCACGCCAACTTCTCGATGGGTTGTTATTGCGAGGATGAGTCCCGCTGCCACCGATCCCTGCTGCGCCAGTTGTTGCTTGCCAGGGGCGCCAGTCTGGAAGGCGATGGCATCCCGTGCGAAAAGCAGTGGTGTGGCAGCCGCTGAGGGCGATGTACCATCGGGCCATGAACGCGCGCGCCGTCATCACCATGGTCGCCATCCTGTTGCCGCTGGCGGCCTCCGCCGAAACTTTTCGCTGCGGCAAGTGGATCATCTCGGTCGACATGACGCCCGAGGAGCTGACCAGCAAGTGTGGCGCTCCGACCTCGCACGAAAGCAGGACGGAAGACATCAAGTCGCGCAATCGCAATAACGGGTTGCTCATCAAGACCGGCGAGACCACCACCGAGACCTGGACCTACGATCGCGGCTCGCAGGCGGCGCCCATGGTCGTGACCATCATCGACGGGCGCATCAAGAGCATCGAGCGCCTCGAGAAGTAGCCGGGCCCATGACACTCAAGGTGCTGGGACGCGCCACTTCGATCAACGTGCGCAAGGTGCTGTGGACCTGCGCCGAGCTGGATCTGCATTTCGAACACGTCGAGTCCGACCCTGCTCTGCTGGCGAGAAATCCCAATGCGCATGGTGCCGGTGATCCAGGACGGCGAGTTCGTGATGTGGGAATCGAACGCGATCTGCCGCTACCTGGCCAGCAAGCAGGGCCGCGGCACGTTGTTGCCCCACGAGCCCGAGGCACGCGCCATGGTCGAGCAGTGGATGGACTGGCAGGCCACCGAGCTCAACAGCGCGTGGCGCTATTCCTTCTCGGCGCTGGTCCGCAAGACTCCGGCACACCCGGATCCACAAGCCATCGCCGCCAGCATCGAAAGCTGGAACCGCTGCATGCGAATGCTCGATGAGCACTTCGCGCATGGCGGGCAATTCATCAACGGAGAATTCTTCACGCTCGCGGACATCGTGCTGGGGGTGTCCATTCATCGCTGGTTGCTGAGCCCCATTCCGCGACCGCACCTGGATGCGGTGCATGGCTATTACCAGCGGTTGTCCGTGCGCCCGGCGTTCCGCGCGCACGTGCATCCGGACATCCCGTGAATAAAAGGCCCCGGGGGTGGTCTTGAGGGGTTTTGAGCGCCCGTAAGGTATTGATTTCCAATACCTAAAGTAGGCCCTGACGACCGTATGTGAGCCGGGTATCAGATGCCGCTATCGGTGCCGTTTCGCTGCTTCGATCCGGCTCCTCCCTGAGGCAAACTAGCGCCCCCCATAAATAAGGGCACGGTTAAATGTGCGGCATCGTCGGAGCCATCGCTGAAAGGAACGTCGTACCCATTCTCATGGAAGGGCTCCGACGGCTGGAATATCGCGGCTACGACTCGGCCGGCATCGCGGTACTGAATGGCACGGCACACCTGAAGCGCCTGCGCACCGTGGGCAAGGTAAAGATGCTCCAGGATGCGATCGACGCCGATCCGACGCACGGCCAGGTGGGCATCGCGCACACGCGCTGGGCCACTCACGGCGTGCCCTCCGAGCGCAATGCGCATCCGCATATCTCGCATGACGGCCTGGCCATCGTGCACAACGGCATCATCGAGAATCACGAAGAGCTGCGCGAAGACCTCAAGAAGCTCGGCTACAAATTCACTTCCGAGACCGACACCGAGGTGATCGCGCACCGCGTGCATCACCACATGCAGGCGCAGAAGGACCTGTTCAAGGCCGTGCGCGCCACGGTGGCCGAACTCGAAGGCGCCTACGCGCTGGCAGTGGTCAGCGAATCCGAACCCGAGCGCATCATCCTGGCGCGCGAAGGTTGCCCGGTTGTCGTGGGCCTCGGGGTCGACGAAAACTTCGTCGCCTCGGACGTCTCCGCGCTGCTGCCGGTGACGCGCCGCTTCATGTTCCTCGAGGAAGGCGACGTCGCCGACATCCGCCGCACGTCGATCAAGGTGCTCGACAAGAACGGCGACACTGCCGACCGCCCGGTGCGCGAAAGCGAACTCTCGGCCGATGCCGCGGAGAAGGGCCAGTACCGCCACTTCATGCTCAAGGAAATCCACGAGCAGCCGCGCGCGGTCGCCGACACGCTGGCCGAACGCGTCGCCAATGGCAGGTTGCTGGAGGCCGCCTTCGGCCCGGCCGCCACGGCCGTGTTCGCGAAAGTCGAACACGTACAAATCATTGCCTGCGGCACCAGCTATCACTCCGGCGTGGTGGCGCGCTATTTCATCGAGCAGATCTGCAAGCTGCCCTGCAGCGTGGAGATCGCCAGCGAATACCGCTATCGCAATCCGGTGGTGCCGAAGAATTCCCTGTTCGTGACGATCTCGCAGTCGGGCGAAACCGCCGACACGCTGGCCGCGCTGCGCATGGCCAAACAGGCCGGCTATCTCTCATCGCTGGCCATCTGCAATGTGCCCGAGAGCTCGCTGGTGCGCGAATCCGAGCTGGTGATGCTGACCCGCGCGGGTCCGGAGATCGGCGTGGCCTCGACCAAGGCTTTCACCACGCAGCTGGCGGCGCTCAGCATGCTGGTGATCGCGCTGGCCAAGAACCGCACGGCCGACGCCGAACGCGAGCGCAACCTGGTGCAGCGTCTGATCGAGATCCCGTCGCTGATCGAGAAGACGCTGACGCCTGGATCCGGTGATCTACGATCTGGCCAAGCGTTTTGCCGACAAGCATCACACGCTGTTCCTGGGCCGCGGCGCGCTGTCCGCCATCGCCATGGAAGGCGCGCTCAAGCTCAAGGAAATTTCCTATATCCACGCCGAGGCCTATGCCGCCGGTGAGCTCAAGCATGGGCCCCTCGCGCTGGTCGATGCCGACATGCCGGTCATCACCGTGGCGCCCAACAACGATCTGCTCGAGAAGCTCAAGAGCAACCTGATGGAAGTGCGTGCGCGCGGCGGCGAACTCATCGTGTTCGCCGATCCGGAGTCCGGCATCGAGTCTTCCGACGGCGTGACCGTGATCCACATGCCCAAGCACGTGAGTTACTTCCAGGCGCCCATCGTGTACACCGTGCCCCTGCAGCTGCTGGCGTACCACGTGGCCATCCTCAAGGGCACGGACGTCGATCAGCCGCGCAACCTGGCGAAGTCCGTCACCGTCGAGTAGCTCTCAAATAGGGGGCAGCCCCCTTTCCAGCAAAAGGGGTCAGTCCTCTTGGAACGCAAGATAGCCGAACAGATCGTCGCGCTGGTCAATGCACACGTTGACCAACTGATCTCGTCGCTCGGACCCGTTGAAGCGGAACTCTCGGCTGAGGAGTTCGCGGGCTACAAGCGTGGGGTTGCCAGGGTGATCAGCGCTTACGACGCGGAAATCATCGATCGCGTGGCGCGCGAGTATCCGGACCTGAAGCCCAGCGACGAGGATTCCGAACCGGCGGAGGCCGCGGAGCCTCGAACATCGCGGAACTGACATCGGGTCATCCTCAACCGAGCGTGCGCTCCGACAGGGCGAGCTCGCGGCCGAAGCGCCGCTTGACGCGATAACGTTGCGCCGGCCGGTGCGCGGCGCCTTCGCTGCGCGCACCCGGCGCCGCCTCCACCAGTTCCAGCTCTTCGATGCGGCGCCGGAACGTGCGTTTATCGAGCCCTGTGCCCAGCACCTGCTCATATACGCGCTGCAGCTCGCTCAGCGTGAACGTGGGCGGCATCAGGTGAACCGGTAGCGAGGAATACGCCGTCTTGGAACGCACCCGATCGAGTGCGGTGCGCAGGATGTCCACGTGATCGAAGGGCAGTGTGCGGATCGAATCCACGGCGCGCCATTCGATCTTGTCCGAGGCAGCGCGCTCGGAAGAAACCAGCGCGTAATGCGCGATCGACACCGACCAGCCGCGTCCATCCCGATGCCGGCTCGCAAAGGTCTTGAGCTGCTCGAGATAGGGGCTGTCCAGGCCCGCCTTGGCCTTGAGGATGCGAACCGCCGCGGCCAGCGCATCCTCATCTTCATCCGTGTGAACCCAACCACCGGGCAGCGTCCATGCCCCGGCGTGCGGCTCGTGTTCCCGGCGCGTCAGCGCCACGTGCAGCGACTCCTCCCGGAGGGTCAGCAGGACCACGTCGACCGTCACAATGGGTTTGGATTGTTCGGGCATTGGGGCACTAAGTTAACACGCGAAATGCGAACTGGCAGGCGCTTGAGGCAAAAATTGGCCTTGCCAGCAGGTCGACTTCTGGTACAGTTAGTGCATAAACGCACGAAGTGATATACCCCAGAATGAGCTGGAGACGACCATGAACGCCAGGCTACTGATCATCGACCCGCAGAACGATTTCTGTGACATCCCCGGCGCCGCACTGCCGGTGCCGGGCGCGAACGCCGACATGTCACAGGCTCGCGGCATTCATGAAACAGGCGCGCGGCAAACTCACCGACATCACGGTCACGCTCGACTCACACGCGTCAGTAGGCATAGAACGCACCACTTTCTGGATCACGGCGAATGGACAAGCCGTCGCCCCGTTCACCCAGATCGTCGCCAGCGACGTGCGGGAGGGTCGCTTCGCGCCGCGCGACAGACTGCGGCTGCCGGAAGTGCTGGCCTATCTCGAAGCGCTCGAGAAGGGTGGCCGTTACAAACTCGTCGTCTGGCCGGTGCACTGCGTGCTCGGCACCTGGGGACACAACATCCACGAGGCCGTCGCCGCGGAGCTCGCAGACTGGGAACAGCAGACCCAGCGCACGGCCTTTCGCGTACTCAAGGGCCTCAACCCGATGACCGAGCAGTACAGCGCCGTACAGGCCGAAGTGCCGGACGAGCGTGACCCCCGGACCCTGGCCAATCGCGCATTGATCGAGCTCGCGCGCCCCGACAGCGGCCTGCTGCTGGTCGCCGGCGAGGCAGCCAGCCACTGCGTGGCGTCTACGCTGGAGCATCTGTTCGCGGCACTGGATGCCGGAGAGCGACGACGTGTCGTGATCCTCAGCGACTGCATGAGCCCCGTGGGTTCATTCGAAGAGCAGGCCAACAGGTTCTTTGCCAATGCGCGCGCGCTCGGCGCGCGTGTCATGACCAGCACCGCAGCACTCGCCGAGCTGGCGTGAGCACAGGGAGTCGAATCGTGTTCAAACCCGTCATCCACTCGTTGCTCGACACCGATCTCTACAAGTTCACGATGTGGCAGGCCTTCCTGCACGCCTTTCCGCAGAACCAGGCGGTGTATGAGTTCGTGTGCCGCAACCAGCCGGACTATCCACTGACCGAGCTCGCCGCCGACGTCGAAGCGCAGATCGAGCATCTCTGCTCGCTGCAGCTTCACCGAAGAAGATCTCGCCTACCTCGCGGGCAAGCGTTACATGAAGAGCGACTTCATCGACTACCTGCGGATCTTCCGGCTGCAGCGCCGCTACGTGACGATCGAGCCCCGCGGCACGCAGCTGGTCATCACGCGCGCGTGGACCGCAGATACACGTCATGGCCTTCGAGATCTACGTGCTGGCCATCGTCAACGAGCTGTATTTCCGGCGCTTCGAATCCCACGATGTCATCAAGGAAGGCAGGCGCCGGCTCAATGCGAAAGTCCAGCAACTGCGTGATTTCACCGCCCGCGGCGGCCGGCGTCATTTCCCCTTCGAGTTCTTCGATTTCGGTACGCGGCGCCGCTTCTCACGTGAATGGCACCTGGAAGTGGTGGCGCGTCTCACCGCCGAGGCGCCGCAGTATTTCAAGGGCAGCTCGAATCTGTGGCTGGCGCGCGAAAATTCGCTGGTCGCCATCGGCACCATGGCGCACGAATACCTGCAGACCTTCCAGGCCGTGGGCGTGCAGCTCAAGAACTTCCAGTCCGCGGCGCTCGAGCACTGGGTGCAGGAATATCGCGGCGATCTTGGCATCGCGCTCACCGACGTCGTCGGCATGGACGCCTTCCTCGACAACTTCGACCTGTACTTCGCCAAGCTGTTCGACGGCCTGCGCCATGACTCGGGCGATCCCATCGAGTGGGGCGAAAAGGCGCTGGCGCACTACGACAAGTTGCGCATCGACCCGCGCACCAAGCGCCTGGTGTTCTCCGATGGGCTGGACCTGACCCGGGCGCTGGAAATCTACGAACACTTCGCCGACCGCGTGCCCTGCGGCTTCGGAATCGGAACCAATCTCACCAACGATCTCGGCCCCAGGGCGCTCAACATCGTGATGAAACTGGTGGAGTGCAACGGGCAGCCGGTGGCGAAACTCTCCGACTCGCCCGGCAAGACTCTCTGCAAGGACGAAACCTTCCTCGCCTACCTGCGCCAGGTATTCAGGCAGGCGGCGTGAGGATTCACCCATGCTCAAGCTGACACTGGCACAGATCAATCCCACCATCGGCGACATCGACGGCAATATCGCGCTGATGTGCGAGGCCGCGCGTGAAGCACACGCCCAAGGCTCGCGGCTGGTCATTTTTCCGGAGCTGTCGCTCACGGGTTACTACCCGGCGGATCTGCTCGACGATGCGGACTTCATGCAGCGCGTGCACGCCGGCATCGCGCGCATGCTGGTGGAATCGCAGGCGCTGCCGGACCTGCACTGGGTAATTGGCGCACCCACGCCGAATGCAGGGCTCGGCAAGCGATTTCACAACAGCCTGCTGGTGCTCAGGGCCGGACAGACGCTGGTCACGTATCACAAGCAACTCCTGCCCACCTACAACATCTTCGATGAACGCCGTCACTTCGAGCCGGGCCCCGATGTCGCGCGCGTGCTCGACATCGGCGACGTGCGCGTCGGCTTCATGATCTGCGAGGACGGCTGGAACGATGACCAGCGCGAGTACGCAGTTAACCCTTTCGTGCGCCTCGAACACGCCGCGCCGGACATCGTCGTGTCCATCAACGCCAGTCCCTCGAACGTGGGCAAGCGCGAGGTACGTCACGAGATCTTCAGCAGGGCGAGCGCACGCCATCGATTCCCGATCGTCTACGTCAACCAGGTCGGCGGCCACGATCAGCTGGTGTACGACGGCGCGTCATTTGTCGTCGATCCGGCAAGGGCCTGGTGTTCGAAGCGCCGCATTTCGAATCCAGCGTCACGACGCTGGCATTGAAGGACCGCAAGATCTTCTGCGACGGCCAGGGCCGCGCATTGGAAACGCCGCGCGCCACGGGACTCGCGCCATTCGAGTTCTATCGCCGCCAGATCGTGCTGGGCATGCGCGACTACGCGCGGCGCTGCGGCTTTCGCAATGCCGTGGTGGGTTCCTCGGGCGGCATCGATTCGGCGCTGACGCTGGCGCTGGCTGTCGAGGCATTGGGTGCGGACAATGTGGTCGCCATCACCATGCCGTCGAAGTTCTCCAGCACCGGCAGCGTCAGCGATTCCGAACGGCTGTGCGAAAACCTTGGCATCCGGCTCTACACACATCCCATCCGGGAGCTGGTGGAGTTGTATTGCGCCGGAGTTCCGCAATGCGACCGCGCAGGGGATGGAAGGCGTCGCGCTGGAAAACCTGCAGGCGCGCATCCGCGGCACCATCCTCATGGAATATTCCAACCGCTTTGGACACCTGCTGCTGACCACCGGCAACAAGAGCGAGATCTCGGTGGGTTACTGCACCTTGTACGGCGACACGAACGGAGGCCTCGGGGTCATCGGCGATCTCTACAAGACCGAAGTCTTCGGGCTCTGCCGCCACCTGAATGCCAGTGCCGGCCGCGAAATCATTCCGCTCGCCATCATCGACAAGCCGCCGTCCGCCGAGCTCGCGCCCGGTCAGAAGGACACGGATTCCCTGCCGCCATATGAAGTCCTCGATGAAGTGCTCAAGGTGCTCATCGAAGGTGAACGGCTCGGCGGCAATGAACGCACGCAGGCTGAGCGCAAGGTGGGCGAGCTCAATGCCAGCGCCGAAGGGCGCGCGCTTGATCACGCGCGTGAAGAAAATGATCGCGCGCAACGAATACAAGCGCCGCCAGGCGCCGCCCATCCTGCGCGTGCGCGCCCGCGCCTTCGGCAGCGGACGGCAGATGCCCATCGCCGCGCACTATCTGTGAGGCAGAGCATGGATACCCAGGTCGCAGTCATCATCGGTCGCTGGCAAATCCTGCAGAAGGGACATGTCGCATTGCTGCGCGCGGCGCTGGCAAGCTGCGCCGAAGGTGGTGGTGGTCATAGGTTCGGCCTGGCGCGCGCGCGATGCGCACAACCCGTTTACCTGGACGGAACGCCAGCAGCAGTTCGAAGCGGTGATGACGTCCGGACGAGCGCGCGCGCGTGAGCTTTCTGCCGGTGCGCGACTACTTCGACGAAGAACGCTGGAACGACGCCGTGCGCGCCGGGATCGCGCAACTGGCCGGCAATGCGGACGTGACGCTGGTCGGCTTCAGGAAGGATCACACGTCGACTTACCTCGATCACTTTCCCGGCTGGCACCTGCACGAGGTCGAGCCGACCTCGGACATCAGTGCCACCGACCTGCGCCGGATCTATTTCGAAGCCACGGACATGCACGCCGCGCTCACCGTCATCGGCAACTACGTGGAACCGGGTGTGCGCGGCTACCTCGAGGCCTGGGCGCACCTGCCGGCGTACCGCCAGTGCGTGGTCGAGCATCGCGCCGTGATCGCCTACCGCGCCAAGTACACCCAGCCGTTCTCGCTCACCTCGGATGTGGTGCTGACCTGTGCCGGACACGTGTTGCTCATCAAGCGCGGCGGCGACATCGGGCATGGGCTGTGGGCCTGCCCGGGAGGATTCGTCGAACCGCGCGAACAGTTCTACGCCGCTGCGTTGCGCGAACTCGCCGAAGAAACCGGCTTCAGGACGCTGCCTTCACGCATGAAGGCGGCGCTGCGCGGGCAGGCGACCTTCGATCATCCCGGACGCAGCGCGCGCGGGCGCATCATCACCACCGCGTTCCATTTCGATCTCGGCGACGAACGACTGCCGGAAGTGGAAGGCCGGGATGACGCCGCACGGGCGCGCTGGGTGCCGATTGCCGAACTACCGCAGCTCGAGGAGCAGTTGTTCGAGGACCATGCCTGCATCCTCGATCACTTCCTGGGATTGTTCCCGACCCCGTGAGGCCGGATGACGTCAGGCGACGAGCTTCGCCTCGAGATCGTGATCGCCCGAGCCGGTGATCTCGACGTCTGCGAACTCGCCCACGGGTAGTTTGCCGCGGGATTCGCTGTCAGGGCGATGCGCACCGTGCCGTCGATCTCCGGCGCGTCACCTTCGCTGCGCGCGATGGCGGTATTGCCGTCGATGGCGTCCACCAGCACGCGCATCCTGCGGCCCACCTTGGCCGCAAGCTTCGCCGCGCTGATGTGCGCGGATTTCTGCATGAAGCGCGCCAGACGCTCTTCCTGGATTTCCGGTGCGACGTGCGGCGCGACGTCGTTCGCCGCGGCGCCTTCGACCGGCGAGTACTTGAATGCGCCAACGCGATCGAGCTGCGCCTCGTCCAGCCAGGCCAGCAGTTCTTCGAACTCGGCCTCGGTCTCGCCGGGGAAACCGACAATGAAGGTGCTGCGGATGGTGAGATCCGGGCAGATCGCGCGCCACGCGCGAATGCGCTCCAGCGTCTTCTCCACCTGCCCGGGCCGGCGCATGCGCTTGAGCACCGTGGGGCTGCCGTGCTGGAAGGGGATGTCGAGGTAGGGCAGCACCTTCCGCTCCGCCATCAACGGGATCACGTTGTCGACGTGCGGATACGGATACACGTAGTGCATGCGGATCCAGATGCCGAGTTCTCCCAGGCCGCGCGCCAGATCGAGGAATCGCGTTTCGTATTTCTGGCCGCGCCACTCGGCGTCGCGGTAGCGGATGTCGACGCCGTAGGCCGAGGTGTCCTGCGAGATCACGAGGATTTCGCTCACGCCGGCGCGCGCCAGTTTCTCGCCCTCGCGCAGCACTTCGTCGATGGGCCGGCTGACCAGCAAGCCGCGCATCGAAGGAATGATGCAGAAGCTGCACTTGTTGTTGCAGCCCTCGGAGATCTTGAGGTACGCGTAATGCCGCGGCGTCAGGCGAATGCCCTGCGGCGGCACGAGATCCAGGAAGGGATCGTGTTTGGGCGGCAGATGCTCGTGCACCGCGCCGACCACTTCTTCATAGGCGTGCGGGCCGGTGACCTTCAGCACCTTGGGATGCCGCTCGAGGATGCGCTCGGGGCGCGCGCCCAGGCAGCCGGTGACGATGACCTTGCCGTTGTGCTCCAGCGCCTCGCCGATGGCGTCGAGCGATTCGTCCACGGCCGAATCGATGAAGCCGCAGGTATTCACCACCACGACATCGGCCGCTTCGTACGAAGGTGCGACCTGGTAACCCTCGGCGCGCAGCTGCGTGATGATGCGTTCGGAATCCACCAGAGCCTTAGGGCATCCGAGGCTGACGAATCCGACTTTTGGCTGGCGGCGGCTCATGAGGGGGCGCTATGGTACGCGCCGAGCAGCGTATTTTCCAGCGAGAAAATCAGAGTAATGAACAAAAGCTGGGCATCCGGGGCGCGGCGACCGTGTTCCTGGTGCACCTGGTGTGGTTTGCGCTGATCCTTACCCAGGCGCACGCCGACTGGGTCATGGGCGGCATCATCGTGATGCTGTTCGTCACCATGAATATCGCGGGGCTCGGGGCATTCATTACGTCATATGGCGCCCCGCGCCACCGGCTGCTGCTGGGGCTGAGCATGGCGCCACTGACGGCCGTGCTGGCCACCGTCTCCAATCTGCTGCTGGCTGTGACCGGCACCCACGTGGATTTCTCCGGCTTCCGTGGCAACGTCGGCCTGTTCACCGTGTCGCTGGCCTACGGGATTTTCGTGTCCGCCGTGGGTGGCGGCATTGGCGCGTGGCTGGCGCGGCGACACGCCAGGCTGGCGCGTACCGCCGCCGGTGTCCGAATCGCCGGTGGCGCCGCGGTACCGGATTCGAAACCCGCCGCGCCGCCGCTGCACATCTAACCACTTCGCCGGGAGCTTAACCCCGGCCGGCGCCGGCCGCGTTCACCCTTCAGACGGGCACCAAAGCCCGAGCGGAGGTCGTCATGGTGGCGCGCACGGCAACAAGACACCCCTTGGGTGCATTAGGTCGAATGGGCTTCGTCGCGGGGATGCACGCCGGCATTGCTGCTGGTGCTGGCACGCAGTTTCGGTTTCGTGCCGGCAGGACGAAATTCGCCCAAGACCGTAGGCGTCCTCATCGACGAACCGCTCGCCGCCCGATGACCCGCCGCCGCCGGTTGATCCCCGATGTGGAGCTCGGTCGTTCCGACAATCTCATCCGATGCCTCCGATCAGTCGTTCCGATCGAGACATCAGCGACGAAGCCATCACCCGCCGCCGGGAGTCCTGACCGGCGACGGGTCGAAGGCGGCGGCAGTGCCGATCGTGGTTCCCGACATCGTCAGCGTGCGGTCGGATCCGCGGCACCCGCTGTCGCAGCCGCCGTACCCGCCCACCGATCGGCGTGAAGGCAACCAGGGCTCCGTGGACGTGGAGATCTACGTACTCGCCAACGGCCGCGTCGGTGATGCGCGCATCGTGAAGAGCAGCGGCTTCGAGCGACTCGACCGGGTCACGCTCGAGGAAGCGCGGCGCAGCTGGCGCATGTTGCCGGCCACGCGCGATGGCGAGCCGTTCGCGCAGTGGCACCGGCTGCGCGTGGTGTTCAAGCTCAAGACTCAGTAGGGAAGACTGCGACGACTATTGGGCGCCGGGGTGGAGGCCGGCGCCGCGTCGCTTCAGCCGGCCGCGGATCCTGGGGTGCCGGAGCACTGGGTGTCGCGGGCACGGTGACTCCGGCTCCGTGACGGTGTTGGCGGGCGGCAGATTCTGGCGGCACTCGCGCAGCACGAAGAACAGGCTCATGGCCGCAACGGGCACCAAAATCCATGGCCATGGTGACCCCTTCTTCTCCGTGCTCGCTCATCGTGCTCCCCACATCGAATAGACTTGAGCGTACTTTCACGGCCGCCGCCCCGCAAGCTGAAACATGCGCCTCGCGTTCCGGATCCTGGATCTCGCCGCCCGGCTGTTGTTCGCGCTCGGCGTCGGCTGTCTCTTGTTAGCAGGCTACCTTGCCTGGATGACCCTGAGCTTCGCGCGCGAGCGCGACGACGCACCACCGGCGAAGTGGTTAGCTACATCGAGAGCCCCGATGGCGACGAGATGCGCTACCGGCCGCGCATTCGTTTCCGCACCGCGACCGGCGATATCGTGACCACCAGCGGCCAGCTCTCCGCGGCCACCAGGCGCTTCGAGATCGGCACGCAGGTGCCGGTGGTCTACAAGGCCGCGAAGCCCACCGAGGCGCGCGTCGCGTTGTTCGTCGACAACTGGTTAGGCGCGAGCCTCGCCGCGGTCATCGGCCTGGTGGGCCTGGCGGGCGGGTACCTGGTGCGGCGCTCGATCCGCCGCGAGCTCGCCAGGATGCCGGCAAGTTCGCCGGGATGAGCACCAGCTTCGACCGGGATTACTACCGGCGCTTCTATTTCGATTCCCGCACCGCGGTGACTTCGCGCGCCGAGATGCGCGCCCGCGCGCGGCTGATCGGCGCCTACGCGGACCACATCGGGCTGCCGGTGCGGCGCATGCTCGATGCCGGCTGCGGCATCGGCCTGCTGCGCGCGCCCCTGCAGCGCGCCTTTCCGCGCGCGCGTTACACCGGCCTGGAATTCAGCGAGTACCTGTGCCGGCGCTACGGCTGGACGCAGGGGTCGCTGGCCGACTGGCGCGCCGATCCCTTCGATCTCGTGGTCTGCTACGACGTGTTGCAGTACCTCGATGACCGCACGGCGGCGCGCGCCATCGTGAACCTGGGCCGGCTCACGCGCGGCGTGCTGTACCTGTCGGCGCTCACGACGCGCGACTGGCGCGAAAACTGCGACCGCTCGCGCACCGATCGCGATGTTCACCTGCGTCCGGTCGAATGGTACGGCGCGCGACTGCGACGCTGGTTCCGGCCGAGCGGCGCGGGTTTCTGGATCCGCCGCGGCGCGCCGCTGTCCACCTGGGAAATGGAAACCGCCGCAATCTGAGGCCGGCGGGGTATGCTCCGCCGCATGCGCGAATCCCTGCTCCCCGTCGAGGCCGCGGCCGGCGACGCCCGCCACCGCGACGTGCGCGCGCAGGTGTTCGCCGTGGTGCCGCAGCAGCCGCGCATCGTTCGGCAAGCGGCTCTTCTGGCGCACCGTATTGTTCCTCGCGCGCTTTCCCGGCGGGCCTGCAGGCTGCTGCGGCGCCTGCGAGGTAGTTAGAGGTCCAGGATGCGCGGTCTCGCATACTTCCTCGGTCTCGCCGCCGGGCTCGGGCTCACCCTGCAGGTGGGCATGAATGCGCAGCTGCGCAGGGTCCTGGGCAGCGCGTACAGCGCGGCGCTGGTGAGTTTCACCGTGGGCACGCTGGCGCTGATCGGCCTGCTGCTGGCCACCCGGACCGAGTGGCCCACGCGTGACGGACTGGCGGCCGTGCCGCTGTGGGCCTGGTTCGGCGGCATCTTCGGCGCGTTCTACGTGGCCATTTCCACCATCGTGGCCACGGAAATCGGCGCCACCAGCCTGCTGGTCCTGGCCATGGCCGGGCAACTTTTGATGGCCCTGGTTGTCGATCACTTCGGCTGGTTGGGGCTGCCGGAGAATCCGATCACCTGGGTGCGCCTTTTCGGGGTAGCCCTGCTGGGAGCGGGAGTCTGGCTCATCACTCGCTGAAACCTTAAGAGCACCGCCGGGCCACTCACCCGTGCAATTTGTTTTCGAGGCTTGGGCAATGCGCAAACAAACCGTCTGTTCCATGGTCCTGCTCGCGGCCGGGCTGCTGCCGGCCGGCATCGTGAGCAGTCACGACGACGTGATCGGCACGCGCTTCGTCGCTCCGGCGGGCGAGGACGCGGGCGACTGCGACGACAATCATGACCCCTGCCGCACGCTGCACTACGCGCTGACGCAGGTGGGACCTGGCGATGCCATCAAGCTGGCGGCCGGAACCTACGATCTCGCCGGTGTCGACATCGAGCGCCTGGCGCTGGGCAAGGAAGGCGTGCGCGGCGGCTATTCGGCCGAAGATCACTTCCGCATCCAGAATGCCGAGAGCAATCCGACGCGCGTCTCCAGCGTGCCGGACGAGATGCGCAACAACTTCATCGCCCACGGCTTCATCGTGGTGGATGCCAACGGCACTGCGCTGTCGCGCATCGAGATGGCCAAACTACTCGCGCCCACCGCCTGTTCGGGCGGCCGCGCGGGCAATTTCCCCTGTCACAACATCGATTACCTGGCGCAGGTGCAGCTCGCGGAAATTCCCACCCAGCCCACCAGTGCCAGCAACCTGTGGGGCTTCGTCGACCTCGACGACAACCGCGAATACGCCGTGGTCGGACACCGCAACGGCACGGTGGTGGTCGATGTCACGGTGCCGGGCAACCCCGTCATCGTCGGCAACATTCCCGGCAACGCCTCGCTGTGGCGCGAGGTGAAGGTGTACCAGGTGGCCGAATCCGGCCGGCGGCCCGCATCGCGCCTACGCCTACATCAGTACCGAGGCGCCGGGCGGTGGCCTGCAGATCATCGACCTGTCGAACCTGCCCACGAGCATTTCGCTGGCCAACACCCTCACCGAGTTCAGCACCTCGCACACGCTGTACATCTCGAACGTCGACTACGCCACCAACGCCGCGCTGCCCGGCCAGCAGGCCTATCTCTACATCGCGGGCTCGAACGTGGCCGGCGGCGCATTTCGCATCTACGACCTGGCGGACCCGGTGAATCCGGCGCTGGTGACGCCGTCGCCCGCGGGCAGCGGTTACATGCACGACTCCACGTCCATGCTGATCACCGACAATCGCACCACGCAATGCGCCAATGCGCACAACCCCTGCGAGGTGCTGGTCGATTTCAACGAAACCTCGGTGGACCTGTGGGACGTAACGGAGAAGGCAGCTCCCGTGCGCCTGTCCACGACCACGTATCCGACCGCCACCTACGTGCACTCGGGTTGGCCGACGCAGGACAACCGTTTCATCATCGTGCACGACGAGCTGGATGAGCTGCGCCGCAGCCTCAACACGCACATCTACACGCTCGACATCGCCGACCTGCGTACCCCGAGCCTCGTAACGTCGTACACCGGTGCGACCACGAGCACCGATCACAACGGCTACACCATCGGCAATCGCTACTACGTTGCGCACTACAAGCGCGGCCTGGTGCTGTTCGATTCGACCACGCCGACCTCGTTGACCGAAATTGGCTCGTTCGACACTTACCTGTCTCCATCGGCCAATAGCGCCGGCACCGACGGCGCGTGGGGCGTCTATCCATTCCTGCCGTCGGGCACCCTGCTGGTGAGCGATATCGAGAACGGGTTGTTCCTGCTCAAGAGGAATGAAACCCTGCCGCCACCGGCGGCGGTGCCGGATCGCCGCCGACGCCTCCTTCACGCGGTGGCGGCGGTGGCGGGGGCTCGATGGATCTCGTGCTCTTGATTTTGTTGGCGTTGTTCGCGATGTTACGCGCCCTTCAGTCGCGCGCCGGCGCGCGCCACAATGTCGAGAGAAAAAGCAATGGACTACCTGCCCGCCGATTCGCGCTACAAGTCGATGCGTTACAACCGGGTGGGAGCCAGCGGCGTCAGGCTGCCCGCGATCTCACTCGGCCTGTGGCATAACTTCGGCGACGTCGACGTCTTCCAGAACGGCCGCACCATCGCGCGCCGCGCTTTCGATCTCGGCATCACGCACTTCGACCTGGCTAACAACTACGGCCCGTCGCCGGGATCCGCCGAAGAAAACTTCGGCCTGCTGATGAAGAAGGATTTTCATCCGTTCCGGGACGAGATGATCATCTCGTCCAAGGCGGGTTATCTCATGTGGCCGGGGCCGTACGGCGAGTGGGGCTCGCGCAAGTACCTGGTGGCGAGCTGCGACCAGTCGCTCAAGCGCATGGGCCTGCCGTACGTCGACATCTTCTACAGCCACCGCTTCGATCCGGACACGCCGCTCGAGGAGACCATGGGCGCGCTGGACTTCATCGTGCGCTCGGGCCGCGCGTTGTACGCCGGCATCTCGAGCTACAGCGCCGGCAGGAACGGCGCGTGCCGCGAAGATCCTGCGCGAACTCGGCACGCCGTGCCTGATCCATCAGCCCAGCTACAACATGTTCAACCGCTGGATCGAGGACGGGCTCACCGACACGCTCGACAAGGAGCGCATCGGCTGCATCGTGTTCTCGCCGCTGGCGCAGGGCCTGCTCACCAACAAGTATCTCGGCGGCATTCCCGAGGATTCGCGCGCCGCGAAGCACACCTCGCTCGATCCGGATTCGATCACGCCGGCCAAGGTCGAGAAGGTGAAGAAACTCAACGAGATCGCGAAGTCACGCCGTCAGTCGCTGGCGCAGATGGCCGTTGCCTGGACGCTGCGGCACAAGGTCGTCACTTCTTCGCTGATCGGCGCCAGCAAGGTGGCGCACGTGGAAGAAGCGGTCGCCGCGCTCAACAACCTCACGTTCTCGGACAGCGAACTGCAGGCGATCGAGTCGGCCCTCAAGTAGAAAATGGGGACATTCCTATTTTCTTTCACGGCGGCGACGGCAGGGTCTGGATGCCAATGCCCACCGGGAAGTAACTCGAGTTCGTGAGGAACGACGACATCAGCCGCGTGCCATCGCCCGAAATCGCCAGGCCACGATCCATCACAACCCGATTCGGATAGTAGGTTCCGGGGCTCAAATCGGAGTTGCGCTCCGCAAGGGTCGTCGCCGACGGTCCGTCATAGACATACAGATCGAACAGTTCCGCGGCGGGGCCCTGGCCACCGACAATCAAACCGTTCCAGGAGCATTGCAGCGCGCTGCCCCACCAGATCGCCGGCAGCCGCTTGACCACCTGTCGCGTCGTCACGTCCACGCCGGCGACGATGTAGGGGCCGAAGTCGTGCCCGCCCGAATAGATGATCTTGCTGTCGGGGCTGAAGCAGGATTCCCGGCTGTAACTCTCAAGCGGGAAATTCAAGTAGTTCGGGTCGAGATCGAGACCACCACCGTTGAGCGCGGTAAGCGCCAGGCGGAAGGCGCCGCCCTGTTCATGCGCGAGCAGCGACTGATCCGGCGACGCGGTGAAACTGTTGAAACCCCAGAACGACCACGACCCGACATTGATTTCCTCGCGCGTCGTCAGATCGTAGAAATGAGTATTGGGCGTCACCAGTACCGGATCGCCACCGGGCCGGATCACCGCGATGCCGACGCCTGGCTGCTGAGAATACTGGTTCACCGGTGCGGCGAAGTTGCCGAGCACCGCGCCCGTCACCACGTCCAGTTCGATGACGCTCAGACTGGGCAGGTCGTGCACGAACAGCGATCGGCCATCCGGGCTGAAAGTCATCTGCCCGGGTTCTGTCACGACGTCGGCAAAGGTGCGAACCACCTCATTCGAATAGGCGTTGCGCAATTGCACGTCGTCTTCAACAGTCACCGCGAACAGTGGTTCCACCGGGCTCGCGGCCACCGAGCGGTTGGCTACGATGATCGTCTCGTCGACCGGCGCCGTGTCCGATAGATAGAGCCCGACGCGCACCGACTGGGTGTTTTCCACTCCCGCGGTCGGCGAGCTGATGGTCACATTCGCGAAGTGTGTGGTATCGGGTGCGAGTGTCCCCGGCGTGGCCGTCAGCACCAGGTCATCGCCGACGTCACCGGCGGACGTCACGCTCAGCCAGTCGGCGTCCGAGCTTGCCGTCCATAACGTGGCAACATCGAGGTTGCTGAAGACCTCGAGATTGCGCGTCAGCACTTCGCGGCCCGCGACGCGTGACAGCGCCACGCCCGCGGCGCTCACCGTGATGCGGTGGGCCTCGATATTCAGAGTCACGGGCATGGTTTCGGTGAACACCGTGCCATACACATCCGTGCTCACGGTCACTGCGCCGGTATAGGTGCCGCCGGCCAGTTGGCCACGATCGATACCCAGCGTCACCGATGCGCCGGCGGCGCCCACGATGCCGGTGGTGTTACCGAGCGTGAGCCAGGGGCCACCGGAATCCGTATTCACCGCGACGGTGAATGGGTGCACGCCGTCGCCGGTGGCCAGCGAGAAATCGAGTTGCTGTCCGGTAAGCGTGGCGCGCCCATCATGTCCGCCAAAGGTGAATCCGTCGTCGGCCACGTCGAAGGTCGCCGGATCGATGGTCACGTTCACGCTGACGGTGGTGTTATCCGCCGCGGCGGTTGAGTTCGCGAGCGACAGTGTCGCGGAATAGTTGCCGGGCGCGAGTCCGGTGACGTCGATGATCGCGTCGGCCGTGCCAGTACCGTTCTGCGTCCCCGCGGGCACGGTGACCCACGGGGCGTTGGAGGCGATGGTCCACTGCCGATTCGGCGCGGTCACGCCGAGCGGAAAGACCTCGACGCGGCTCGCCGCGCCGAAGACATACTGCCGGTTGATGTTGGCGGTCCCCGTCTCCAGGCGCGGCTCGAGCGTGTACGTCACCGTGAAGTTCTGCGTGCGCAGCACAGCGCCGTTGGAATCCGCGGTGCCCACGAGGAAGGTGGTGGTATAGGTGCCGGGTCCCACGGTGAACGGCACGGGCTCGACGGTCAGCGTGTAGGGACCTGTGCCCGACATGGTGATCGAAAGCCAGTTCGGGGGAACCTGGCCCTGCGCATAGGCCGCGCCCACCGCCGCCACGCCGCTGCCGGTGACGGTCATCGTGACGGACTGCGCCGGCGTCGCAGTGATGCCGTAGATGGCGCTGAACGACGCCGAATTGCCGGTGAGGGTGAATGCGCCGCGTCCGGTCGGTGGGTTACCGCCGCCTCCACCGCCTCCACCACCGCCCCCGCCGCTGCAGGAAGCAAGCAGCGAGGCACAGGCGCACAGCGCCGCGATCAATCGTAGTCCGCGCATGTCGATTTTATCCCTGGAAAAAAGCCGTCCGGCGTTGCCCGATCTTGTTTGCGTTGTGAGCCGGCGCAGATATATCACACAACTTTTGCGTCGCTGCAGGGCGTTGGGCAGCGCCCGCAAAACTTTTGCCGGCCATGTCACGAATCGCCGGGTCATGACACAAAGCGGTCCGCCGGCCGACCACTGACGCGACATAACGGCGCCCGGGCCGCGGCACATTTCAGAAGAGCACGGCCTCCAGCGTCAGCACGCCGAGGATGCCCACGACGCCGACGATGCCCTCCATGAGCGTCCAGCTCATGATGGTTTCCTTGAGCGACAGGTTGAAATATTCCTTCGCCATCCAGAAGCCGGAGTCATTGACGTGCGAGAACATCAAACTACCGGCGCCGATGGCCAGCACCATGAGGTTCGGATCAGCGCCGGTGCTGGCCACCACCGGCGCCATCAGCCCGGCGGCGGTCATGCCCGCTACGGTTGCCGAGCCCAGTGACACGCGGATGATGCCGGCGATCAGCCAGCCCAGTATCAGCGGATCGATTGCAACGCCGGTGAGCGTCGCGGAAATCTGCTGGTCAACGCCGGTGGCGACGAACACCTCTTTCAGGGTGCCCGCACCGGCGATGATCAGCAGGATCACGGCGATGTCCTTCACCGAGTTGCCGTAGTCATCCATGAGCGGCTGCATCTTCATGCCGCGCGACAGGCCCAGTGTCCACGTGGCAACGGCCAGCGACAGCAGCATCACGATGAGCGGACTGGTGAAGAACCGGAACGCCGGCAGGATGGATTGCGGAATCACGTGGAACAACGTGTCGAGCAGCGACAACGCGATCAACGCCACCGGCAGCAGCGCGCTGACGAAGCAGTTGGACGCGCTCGGCAGCTCGTCTCCGGCCGCATCGGCGCGACGAACAGCGTGATGGGGTTGGACTTCACGTTGCGGAACAGCTTCGCGTACAGCGGGCCGGCGCAGATCATCGCCGGCAGCGCCACCATGAAGCCGTAGAACAGCGTCGTGCCCATGTCGGCGCCGAACAGCGGCAACATGGCGGTGGGCGCCGGATGCGGCGGCAGGAAGCCGTGGGTCACCGACAACGACGCGAACAGCGGGATGCCAAGGTAGATGGGCGGCACCTTGGTCTGCTGCACCACCGAGAACACCAGCGGCACCAGCAGCACGAAGCCCACGTTGTAGAACAGCGGAATGCCCACCAGGAAGCCGGTGAACATCAGCGCCCAGGTGAGCGTTCTTCTCGCCGAAGCACGCGCATCAGCACCATGGCGATCTTCTGCGCGGCGCCGCTGTTGGCCACCAGCTTGCCGAACATCGCGCCGATGCAGACGATGCCCAGCAATCCGCCAAGCAGGTTGCCGATGCCCTTGTCGAGCACGCCGGGCATCTTGTCGAAGGGCAGGCCGAGCAGTGCGCCGGCCACGGCCGAGGCCACCAGGAACGCCAGGAACGGCTGCACCTTGCCCCAGCTGATGAGCAGCACCAGCAGCACGATCGAAGCCGAATACGTACCAGATTTCCATCGCGCCCCCTAACTACCGCCCGCGGCTCAGAAACCCGCGCCTTTGATGTTGAGCCGGATGCGCGCCAGCATGTCGTGCGAGGTCAGGTACAGCGTCCGGCCATCGTCGCCGAACTTGCAGTTGGCGGTGGCCTTGCCGTCCCAGATGCGTCCCAGGCGTTTGCCTTCCTTCGACAACACCAGCACGCCGCCCGGACCGGTGGCGAAGATGGTGCCGTCTGTCGGCGACCGTGAGGCCGTCGGGCAGTCCCGGCGCGTCTTCCCCGACGAGGTCGGTGAAATCGTGGAACAGCTTCTTGCCGGTGACGTTGCCGTCGGCGTCGAGCGAGTAGGCCATGATGATGGCCTTGGTGGGCTCGGACTGCGCCACGTAGAGCACGCTCTCATCGGGCGACAACGCGACGCCGTTGGGGCGGTACAGCTCCTTCTCGATGGCGCGTGACTTTGCCGTCCGTGCCGGCGCGGTACACGCCGTTGAACGCGACTTCCTTCTGCGGCGCGTCGTCGAACTTCTTGAAGCCATACGGCGGATCGGTGAAGAAGAACACGCCGCTCTTCATCTTCACCACGTCGTTGGGGCTCGAGAATTTCTTGCCGTCGAGAGGTCGTGGCCACCGGCGTCTTGGTCTTGGTCGCGAGGTCGAGGCGCTGGATGGCGCGATTGCCCGTATCCGCGAGCAGGATGCTGCTCTCATCGAAGATTGCCAGGCCGTTGGCGCCGGCTTCGCGCCAGACTTCCGGGTCCGGGCTCGCCGCGCCCGAGGGATCGAGGAATTTCTCCAGGCCGCCCTTCTCCGACCACTTCCACATCTTGTTGCCGGGCACGTCGGTGAACAGCAGGTAACCTCCGGACTTGACCCAGATGGGGCCTTCGGCCCAGCCGAAGCCGTCGGCGAGTTTTTCCATCTTCCAGTCGGTGGGCACGATCGCGTCCATCGCGGGATCCCAGCGATCGATGCGTGCGTCCTCGATTTTCGTCGGCGCGGGGGCGGGCGCAGTGGCAGGCGCAGCCGCCGGCGCAGGAGTCGCCGCGGGTTTCGAAGTCGGGTCCGAACAGGCCGAGCCAGCAACGCCAGCAGCGCTGTCGCGCCGGCAACAGAAAACTTCTTCATCGAACCCCCTCGTTAATTGCCTGAAACGATGACGCGCGTGGGCAGCGCCGCCGCCGGCGCCGTTCCCATGTGAGTCTTCGTGATTTCGAACGAACCCTTGGCGCGCAGGTCCGCCGACGACGCGCCAATCCAGAAATCGATGCGGCCGGCTTCCACCAGCCACTGCCCGCGCGGGCCCCAGAACGCGAACTGTTCGGACGTGAGGCTGAAGGTCACGCGCTTGCGCTGGCCGGCGCCCAGCTCGACGCGCTTGAAGCCGCGCAGTTCGAGCACCGGGCGCGCGATGGTGGCCACCGGATCGCGCACGTAGAGCTGCACCACTTCATCGGCGGGCACGCCGCCGGTGTTCTCCACGGTGATGGAGATGTCGATGCGTTCGCCCGGGCCCACCGACTGCGTGCTCTGCGCGAGATCGCTGTAGCCGAACTCGCTGTACGAGAGCCCATGGCCGAAAGGGAACAGCGGCGTGATGGGCAAGATCGTGATAACGCACCGTGTCCTTGGCGAGGTCCGGATCGGCGGGGCGGCCCGTGGCGTTCGCGGAATAGTTGAATGGCACCGCGCCAGTGGTGCGCGGGAACGCCGCCGGCAGCCGGCCGGCCGGCGAATACTTGCCAAACAGCACGTCGGCCACGGCATTGCCGGCTTCCACTCCCAGCATCCAGGTCTCGACTATGGCCGGGGCTTTCTCGGCGAGTTCCGAGATGGCCAGCGGTCGACCGTTGGCCAGCAGCACGACCACGGGCTTGCCCAGCGCCAGCACGCGTCGCGCCAGTTCCATCTGGCTCGGCGGCAGCTCGAGGCTCGAGCGGCTGCGCGACTCGCCCGATTGATCGAAGTCTTCGCCGATCATGAGGATGGTGAGATCGGCAGCCTTGGCGAGCTTGAGCGCCGCGGGAATGCCGGTCAGATCGTCATTGCGCGGATCGGCGCCCGGCGCCGAACTGATCTTGAGCGTCCGGCACCGCGGCCGTGATGCCCTTGAGCACGGTCACGACGTCTTCGGCCTTGCCCTGCGCGCGCCAGGAGCCGAGCTCCGACAGGCCGTCGGTGGCCAGCGCGCCGATCACGGCGATGCTGCGCAGCTTGCGCGGGATCGAGCGGCAGTAGTTTGCCCTCGTTCCTGAGCAGCACGATGGACTGGCGTGCGATGGCGCGCGCCGCTTCCCGGTGATCCGGCGCGAGCAGCTCGCGCGCCTCGCGCTCGACATCGTGGTACTGCATGGGCTTGTCGAACAGCCCGAGCTGTTCCTTGACGCGCAGGATGCGCAGCACGGCTTCGTCGAGTAGTTTGAGGCGCGCCGGATCCTTCGCGATCACCGACTTTCAGGTCGTCGGCGAACACGCCGCCGACCATGTCCATGTCCACGCTGGCATCGAGCGCCAGCGACGCGGCCGCGGCGCGATCGGCCGCCACGCCGTGATTGATGAGCTCGCCGACCGAGCCCCAGTCCGAGACCATGAGGCCCTGCCATCCCCAGCGTTCGCGCAGCAGGCCGCGCAGCAGCTCGCGGTTCGCGGTGGTGGGCACGCCGGCGATGTCGTTGAACGCCACCATGAACGAGCCGGAGCCGGCACGCGCCGCCGCGTAGAACGGCGGTAGATAGACTTCCTGCAGCGTGCGTTCGGAGAGGTCCGCGGTGTTGTAGTCGCGGCCACCGATGGCGGCGCCATAGGCGCCAAAATGTTTGGCGGTGGCCATGAGCGCGCCCGGCCGCAGCGTATTGCCGCCCTGGTATCCGGCCACCTGCGCCACGGCCATGCGCGCGCCGAGATAGGGATCTTCGCCCGCGCCCTCGACGATGCGGCCCCAGCGCGGATCGCGCGCGATGTCGATCATGGGCGCGAAGGTCCAGTGCAGGCCCGCCGCAGTGGCTTCTTCGGCGGCAATCCGCGCCGCGCGCTCCTGGGACTCGGGTGCCCAGGTGGCGATGCCATGGCCAGCGGTACCGGGAAGATCGTCCGATAGCCGTGCACCACGTCCATGGCGAACAGCAGCGGGATGCCGAGCCGCGATTCCTCCACCGCCACTTTCTGGAGTTTCGCCAGCGGTTCGGCGCCCGCGACGTGCAGATAGGAGCCCACGCCGCCGGCGCGCACGCGCTCCAGCTCGGCATCGTCGAGGCGGGAATTCAGGGCCTTGCTGCGTCCGCCGGCCCTCTGGACCAGCTGGCCGAGCTTTTCGTCCAACGTCATCTTCTTGAGTAGGACTTCCGGACGGGATGGTGTCTGTGCAATTGCATGTCCGGGGCCGGACAAGAGGACAACAGCAAAGCAGGCCACGGCTGCGTGGCGCATCGGGCGCAACAAGAGAGAATCTCCCCCCACGACGGTGTCAGGAATCTACCCGAAGCAACCGTCCGATGTCCCACTTTCAGGAGGGCTGTGCGCCTTGTTGATGAAGATCCACGCGCTTGCGCATTGGTTATGGAAACGGCATGTGCCGCTGCTCCCCTCGCTGCTGTGCGTGGTTCAATCGAGTGTTGTTCTCGGTCGCACCTGCCCGCGCCAACTCAGATAGGCCGAGGCACGGTCCTCAAACATTCCGGTCTCGGCGTCGTGATCCACCCGCGCGCCGTCATCGGTGAACGCGTGTTCATCAATCCCGGTGCGGTGATCGGCGGACGCTCCGGAGCACAAGCCCGTGCCAGTGATCGAAGACGACGTGCGAGATTGGCGTGGGCGCCAAGGTGCTGGGGCCGGTGCGCGTCGGCCGCGGCGCCATCGTGGGTGCCAACGCCGTGGTGCTGCACGACGTGCCAGCCGGGCGCCGTCGTGGTCGGCATTCCGGCGCGAATCCTGCGCAGCCGTCAGCTCGAACCGCGTGATTTCGCGACTTCGAAGACACAGGCACATGAATTCCTGACGCGGTCGCGCGGCACACTTGCCGCATGCTGCGTCCGCTCAAGTTGTTTGCCGTCCGTTCTGGGCGCAGCGAGCGTCGCTGCGGCCCAGGCACCGCGCCGCGCCGGCGGACGCGATCTCGCCGGCCACCTACCTCGCGCGGCTGGCGGCGGCACGCATACCGGCCGATGCCGCGGCGGTGGTGGTGAGGCCGGTCGGCGAAGGCACCCTGCGCTGGTCGGCCAATGCCGGCAAGCCGATGAATCCCGCCAGCACGATGAAGATCGTGACCACCTATTCGGCGCTGCACCTGTTAGGCCCGGCGTACACCTTCCGCACCGAGGTGCTCGCCGATGGACCGCAGGCGGGCGACGTGCTTGCGCGGCGAGTTGTACGTGCGCGGCGGCGGCGATCCGCACCTGGTGGTCGAGAACCTGTGGCAGCTGCTCAACAGGCTGCGCGGCTTCGGCATACGCGACATCCGCGGCGACCTGGTGCTCGACAAGACGCTGTTCGAGCCGCTGGCCCACGATCCGGGACAGTTCGATGGCGAAGAAGGCCGCGCCTACAACGTGGGGCCCGATGCCCTGCTGGTGAACTTCAAGTCCATCGCCCTGACCTTCGTGCCCGACACCGCGGCACGCGTGGCGCGTGTCATGGTGGTGCCCGAAGTCGCCGGCATGAAGTACCCGCGCATGGTGCCCGCCGTCGAGGGCGGTTGCGGCGACTGGCGTACGCGCCTCAAGGCCGACATCAACGATCCCATGAACATCCGCATCGGCGGCAGTTATCCGCTGGCCTGCGGCGAGCGCGCCATCTACCTCGGCGCCCTCGGGCACACTAACTACTTTGCCGCGGTGTTCCGCGCGCTTGTGGGAGCGGCAGGGCGGCTCCTGGACCGGCAAGGTGCGCGAAGGGGCGGTGCCCTCGACCGCGCGCCTGATCGCCGCGCAGGAATCGCGAGCCACTCGCCGTGCTGATCCGCGACATCAACAAGTTCAGCAACAACGTCATGACGCAGCAGCTGTTCCTGACCATGGGCGCGGCGGGTGGCGAGCCCGGCAACCCGGCGCGCGGCGCCGCGGCGGTGCGCGGCCTGCTGGCGACGCGCGGCATCGCGGCGCCCGAGCTGATCCTCGAGAACGGCTGCGGCCTGTCGCGCGTCGAGCGCATCTCGGCGGCCACGCTGGGCAATGTGCTCGCCGACGCCTGGAACAGCCAGTGGATGAGCGAACTCATGGCCTCGCTGCCGATCGCCGGCGTGGACGGAACCATGCAGCGCAGGAACGTGACCGCCGGTGCCGCGCACATGAAGACCGGCATGCTCGAGGACACCCGCGCCGTGGCGGGTTATGTGCAGGCCGCCAGCGGCAAGCGCTACATCGTGGTGGCCATCATCAATCACCCCAACGCCGGGCGCGGGCAGGGTGCGCACGACGCACTGCTGGAGTGGGTGTATCGCACCGGTTGAGAGCCAGGGCCGCACGCGGCCCGCCTGTCCGCGTCTATAATTCGGCCCCCATGTCAGTCACACCTTCACGCGTACCGGTCACGGTACTCACGGGCTTCCTTGGCTCCGGCAAAACCACGCTGCTGAACCGCATCCTCTCGGAGAAACACGGCAAGCGCATCGCGGTCATCGAGAACGAATTCGGCGAAGTCGGCGTCGACAGCGAGCTGGTGATCGGCGCGGAAGAGGAGCTGTTCGAGACCAACAACGGCTGCATCTGCTGCACGGTGCGCGGCGACCTGATCCGCATCCTCGGGCCAGCTCATGAAGCGCCGCGACCGGTTCGACTACATCCTGATCGAGACCACGGGCATGGCGGATCCGGGTCCGGTGGCGCAGACCTTCTTCCTCGACGACGAGCTCAAGAACCAGTTCCAGCTCGACGCCATCGTCACCATGGTGGACGCCAAGCATTTCGAGCAGCACGTCGACGAACTGAACGAGCCTGCCGAGCAGGTGGCCTTCGCCGACCTGGTGCTGCTCAACAAGACCGACCTGGTGGACGATGCGGCGCTGGCGCGCATCGAGAGCCGCATTCGCGGCATCAACGGCACGGCGAAGATCCACCGCACGAAGAATGCCGACGTGCCCATCGACAAGGTGCTCAACGTCGGCGCCTTCGATCTCAATCGTGCGCTGGCCGTGGACGAGGCCTTCCTCGAACCCGAGTATCCCTTCGAGTGGGGCGGCGTCTACCAGCTGGCCGCCGGTGACTATCTACTCAAGACCGCCGGCGAACACGACCATCATGCGCATGATCATGAGCATGACCATGACCATGACCACGATCATGATCATGATCACGATCATGACCACGACGGCCACTCGCACGAGGACCTGGACCTGGTGCTGCTGCCGCTGGCGGCGGCCAGCGCCGCGGCGCTGCAGCGACGCCATCGAGCCCGCGGTGCGCGCGTTCGCGGAGCCGGCGACCGTCATCCCGTGCCACGGAGCACTCGACGAGATGCCGGCGCACTACGCCATCGACGTCTCGCACCCGGGCGCGGACTTCAAGCTGAGGATCGCCAAGCCCGGTGCCTATGCGCTGTTCTGCGAGCACCATCCGGCCGAGTTCGGCCTGCACCTGCGCGGGCCGCGAAGCCTGCGGCCGAGCGCAAGTTCGCCTCGCATCATCACGAGGACGACATCAGCTCCATCGGCATCAGCGATCCGCGACCGCTCGATCCCACCAAGCTCAACCAGTGGCTCGACTATCTGCTCAAGACGCGCGGCCAGGACATCTTCCGCATGAAGGGTGTGCTCAACGTCAAGGGCGAGGATCGCCGCCAGGTGTTCCATGGCGTGCACATGATGTTCGACGCGCAGGCGGAGCGGCCCTGGGGCCAGGCGCCGCGCGTGAACAGCCTGGTGTTCATCGGTCGTGGCCTGGACCGCGCCGAGCTCGAAGCCGGATTCGAATCCGCCGTCGCGAAGTCATAGCCATGGCGGCAAGCAATCCCTGTCTTTCGCGCTCGAACCGCGTGCCGCGGTGTCAGTTCGACGACTACGTCGTCGACTGCGCCTGGTCGCCGGACGGCGCGCAGCTCGCGGTTGCGGGCGGCGAGGGCAAGGTGGCGCTGGCATCGGTCGCCGCAGACATTTGCGCTGCGCAGTCATCGGCGAGCACTTGTTAGGCACGCTGGCGGTCGCCTGGCAGCCGCACGCGCGCAACGCTTCGCGACCTCCGGGCAGGACGGCGCGGTCGCGCTGTGGGATGCGGCGGGCGCGCGCGCAGTTCATGCGCTGGAAGCCCGCGGTGGCGCCACGCAGGCACTGGCATAGTCGCCCGGCGGGCGAACTGCTCGCGACGCGCTGCGGGCAAGTCGGTGTCGCTGTGGTCTGCCGAGCGGCGACAAAGTGCATGCCTTTGCACCGGCGGCGAGCACCGCGGTGGCGCTGGCCTTCGACAGGCCCGGAACTGGATATCGGGGTTGCCCTGAATGGTGAGATTGCTGTGCACCGCATCGAGAAATCGCGCTACGAAACGCGACGTTACAAATGGCCGGCGCGCCTGTCTCACGGTAAACTTCAGCGGCAATGGTCGATTTCTCGCAAGCGGCATGGCCGACGGCTAGTCTGCATTTCTGGAATCGCTCGACGGGCAAGGATTCCCAGATGCGCGGTTACGACGGCAAGGTGCAGCTGGTCGGCTGGAGCGACAACAGCCGGTATCTCGCCTCGTGCGCCGGCAATGACGTCGGTGCTCTGGGATTTCTCCGGTCGCGGCCCGGAAGGCACGAAGCCCATCGTGTTGAGCGGCCATACCGATCGCGTCGACAGTTTCGCACTGGCAGCCGGGCGGCGAGCACCTGGTCAGCGGCGGGCGCGACTGGCGCCTGGTCGCTGTGGCGGCCGGGCAAGGCGCGCGAACCCATCGACGTGCAGATGGGCGACGCGCGAGATCAGCGCGGTGCGCTGGTCGCCGGATGGCAAACGCGTCGCGGTGGGCGAGAAGAAGGGACGCCTCACGATCTTCGAGCTGGTCGCGAGATGAAAGTCGAACTGCGCGATCTGCACGCCGGACGAGCGCAAGGATCGTCCAGCAGCGCTTCGAGGAGCTCGCGCGCGAAGCGTTTCGCGCCCGTCCCGAAGAAGCCGCGCCAGGAAGTGTGGTGGCCGCGCGCGCCGCTCGACGGCCGCGCCTTTCCCGAAGGCATTCATCCGCCGGAGGGCGACGCCACCTTCAACGAGTCCGCGCGCCTCATCGGGCTTCCTCAACGGCGTCTGCGGCGGCGAGTTCTACATCGCGAACCTGTCGGCGCCGAAGCCGCACTTCCGCCACACCGGCCGGCTCGACGACGGGCTGTCGCGCTGGATCAAGACGCGGCTGGTGTCCAATCCCACCTGCCTGCTGGCCTCCAGCGTCGACGTGTTCCTGATCATCGATTCGAAGATGCGTTACTCGGTGATCGGCGCGCCGCCCGAGATCATCGAGAAGTTCGAGAAGCGCTTCGGCGGCGGCGAGACCCTGCAACGCAACTTCTCGAATTACGTCGACCAGATGCGCTTCGGCGCGGGCATCGAAGACGTGAAGTGGGCGCAGGACTACCTGCATGAAGTGGTCGGGCTGGGCCTGACAGGCCGCCTCACCAGTTCAATGGGTGGGGCTTTCGGCGCGCGTGAGCGCCTGCGCCACGGCGGGCAGCTGGTGCGCACTCACCGCCGCCTGGTAACGCGCCATGAGACCCTGCAGCGCGCGCGTCCAGCTGTAGTTGCCGACCACGTGCTTGCGGGCCGCGTGCGCCCAGCGCGTCCAGGTCGCGCTCGTACAGCGCGGCAATCGCTGCGGCGAAATTCGCCGCCGCGGTGGCGGTGTCGTCATGCGGTTCGGCCAGCACCCCGGCGCGTTCGTCGAACAGTTCCGGCACCGCACCGGCGCGCATGGCGACCACCGGTCGCGCCACAGGCCAGCGCCTCGAGGATCACCAGGCCGAAGGTTTCGTGCGCGCCGGCATGCACGAATGCATCGGCCGCGCGGATGTAACTGGCGAGCGCGCGGTTGTCGCGGCAATACGGCAGGCGCGTGACGTTGCCACTGCGGCCGGATTCGCCGCCGCCGATCAGCAGCAGGTGATAGGGGCGCCTAGCAACCTGAATGCCTCGAGCAGCACCGGGATGTTCTTCTCCGCGGAGAAGCGTCCGGCGAACACCAGCAGGCGCGTGTCGTCGCGGCAGCCCGAGCTCGGCGCGCAGATCGCGCGGCGCACCGTCGGGCGTGAAGGTGTCCACGTCCACACCCAGCGGCTGCAGCGCGGTGTGCATGACGCCGATGCTGTGCAGGTATTCGCACATGTAGCGGCTCGGCGCCAGCACCTGCTCGCAGCGTTCGTAGGTGAGCCGCACGTACCACTCGATGAACTTCTGCACGGCGCTGCCGAGTCGACGTCCGGCGAGCTCGGGAAAATTCGAGTGATAGAAACCGATCAGCGGAATGCCGCGGCGACTGGCGACGCTGGCGGCCGCCCAGGCGGGATGAAACGCGTCGCCGACCTCGATCAGATCCGGTTCGAGTGCGTCGATGGCGCGCGCCCAGCGCAGCGGGTTCAACGGCAGCCGGTAATTGAATGCGCCGGGAACCAGCCGACCCTCGATCGTGGAAACGTCGCCGGGCGCGTACGCAGTTGTTCTCGCCGGGCACGACCAGGCTGTGACGCCAGTTGGTATGCGCGCGCATCCACTCGTGCTTGGCGAGCAGGTAGCGCTTCACTCCACCGCTGGTCGGCGAGTAGAACAAGGTGGCATCGACAACGTGCATGTCTCGTTCTTCTTTGCGTATTCCAATGCCCGAGTATCGGAGCGTTGCAGTACTGCGACCAGTCAGCGCAGACTCGGTTCCCCATGTCGAACATCACCTACAGATTGACCCGCGGGGCGCTACCGTGGGTAGCACTCGTGGCCACATTGGTCCCGGTGTGCGCACGGCCGCGGAACTCGATGGCGCGCTCAATGCCGTTGATTCGAAAGTCGTTGTCTGGCGGCGCGACCTCCACCAGCACCCGGAACTTTCCAACCGCGAAGTGCGCACGGCAAAGATAGTAGCCGATCACCTGCGCAAATTGGGGCTCGCCGTGGAGACCGGCATTGCCCAGACCGGGGTGGTCGGGTATTCTGAAGACGGGTCGGCCGGGTCCGACGATCGCGCTGCGTGCCGACATGGACGCGCTGCCGGTGGCGGAGCGCACCGACGTGCCGTTCCGTTCCACCGTGAAATCTAACTACCGCGGCGAGGAAGTGGGCGTCATGCACGCCTGCGGTCACGATTCGCACGTCGCGGTGCTCATGGGCGTCGCCGAGATACTGGTCGGGGCCCGGGACGCGCTGCGCGGCAACATCCTGTTCGTGTTCCAGCCGGCCGAAGAGGGCGCGCCTCCCGGCGAGGAAGGCGGCGCGTCGATCATGCTGAAGCAGGGTCATGTTCGACAGGTACAAGCCCGAAGTCGCGTTCGGCTGGCACGCATGGGCCTCGATGAACACCGGCACGATCGGTTATCGCAGCGGACCGTTCATGGCGGGCTCCCAGGCCTGGAAGGCGGTGGTGACCGGCCGCCAGACGCATGGCTCGCGGCCGTGGCAGGGCGTCGATCCCATCGTCATTGCGGCGCAGATCGTCAATGGCCTGCAGACGGTAGTGAGCCGCCAGGTCGACATCACCCGCAACCCCGCCGTGGTGTCGGTGGGCGTCATCAAGGGCGGCGTGCGCAACAACATCATTCCCGACAGCGTGGAGATGATCGGCACCATCCGCACCTTCGAGGCCGCGCAATACGACCAGGTCACGCAGGCGATGAAGCGCATGGTGGAGAACACCGCGGAGGCAAACGGCGCCACCGCCACGTTCACGCTGGATCCGTACAGCAACCCGGTCACCTACAACAACCCGGAGCTCACGGCGCGCGTGTTGCCCAGCCTGCGCAAGGTCGCGGGCGACGCCAACGTGAAGGAAATCCCGCTGATCACCGGCGCGGAGGATTTCGCGTATTTCGCGCAGGCCGTGCCGAGCTTCTTCTTCATGGTCGGCGTGACGCCGAAGGGTACCGATGTCACGACCGCGCCGGCCAATCACTCGCCGCTGTTCTACCTCGACGAGACCGCGCTGCCGCTCGCCACGCGCGCGATGACGCAGATTGTCGTCGACTACCTGAAGTAGGAAATGGAGCAGAAAATGGGGACATTCCTCATTTTCGCCAGCGAACAATAGGAATGTCCCCATTTTCTACGCGAGGTTCTTGCTGATCGGCAGCCGGCGCACGCGTTTGCCCGTGGCGGCGTAGATCGCGTTCGCCACCGCCGGCGCGATCGGCGGCGTGCCCGGCTCTCCCGCGCCACCCATGGGCTCGCCGCTGTTCACGATGGTCACGTGGATCTCGGGCGCCTCGTTGATGCGCAGGATCTGGTAGTCGTGGAAATTGCTCTGGTCCACCTTGCCGTCGGTGAACGTGATCTCGCCGTATAACGCGGCGGTGAGTCCGTAGTTGATGGCGCTTTCCATCTGCGCGATGACGCCATCGGGGTGCACGGCGAAGCCGCAATCGATGGCGCACCACACCTTGTGCACGCGCACGTTCGCAGCCTTCCACGGACACCTCGGCGACCTCGGCCACGATGCTGCCGAAAGAATCATGTATCGCCACGCCACGTCCGCGGCCCGCGGGCGGACCTGCGGACCACTGGCTGGCTTCGGCCACGGCATTGAGCACCGCGAGGTGGCGCGGCTTGCTGGCCAGTAGTTTGCGCCGCAACTCCAGCGGGTCCTGCCCGCCCAGCGCGGCCAGTTCATCCAGTGCGACGTTCACGGTGAAGCCGGTGTGGGAGTGGCCGACCGAGCGCCACCACAACACCGGCACCGGCCCCACGACATCGTGCGCATCCACGAGCAGGTTCGGGATGTCATAGATCATGTCGGAGGCGCCTTCGGTGCTCGACTGGTCGAAGGGCTGCCCCTTGGGAATGAAGCCGTCGGTCCAGCCGCCGCGCAGCACGCCCTGGCTCGCGATGGTCTGATGCCAGGCGACGGGCATTCCTTCGGCGTCCACGCCGCCGCGCACGCGCGACATCACGAACGGGCGGTACGACAGGCCGCGCACGTCGTCCTCGCGCATGAAGGTGACCAGCACCGGCTTGCCCACGGCCTTGGAGACCTGCGCCGCGTCCACCGCGACCTCGGAAAAGCGTTGCGCGCGCCGGCCGAAACCGCCGCCGAGGAACTGCGAGTGCACCGTCACCTTCGAAGGATCCAGGCCCAGGGCCTGCGCCACGGCATCGCGATCCGGCCCCTGCATCTGCGTGCCCAGCTACAGATCACAGCCGTCGGCGCGCACGTCGGCCAGGCAGTTGAGCGGTTCCATGGGCGAATGCGCGAGATAGGGCAGTTCGTATTCCACGTCGAAGCGCTTCGCGGCACCACGCAGGGCGGCACGCACGTCGCCGCGCTGTCCGGCCACGGCGCCCGGCTGTATTGCAGAGACGCCGGTACTCGCTGCGCTGCGACGTCGTGGAGAAATTCTTGTTAGGGCCCTCGTCCCACTCGATGACCAGCGCCTCGCGGCCGCGCTTCGCGGCCCAGGTGTTGGTGGCATACACGGCGATGCCCGACGGGAACCTCCTTGACGTCGACCACGCCGGGCACGCGCGCGCGCCGCGGTGTCATCCAGCTTCGTGCAGCTTCGCGCCGATGACTGGCGGCCGCGCAATGACCGCAAACAACATGCCCGGCAGGCGCGACGTCGATGCCGAACTTCGCGCTGCCATCCACTTTCATCGGCGAATCGAGGCGCTTCTGCGGCTTGCCGAGGTAGCGAAAGCTCGCCGGGTCCTTGAGCGTGACTTTCTCGGGCACCGGCAACTTCGAGGCCGCGTCCGCCAGCGCGCCGTAGCTCAGCGATTTCGCGCCGCGCAATACCTTGCCGTCGTCAGTGCGCAGCTCGGCCACATCCACGCTCCAGCGCTGCGCCGCGGCGGCCAGCAGCATGGCGCGCGCCCTGGCGCCGGCCTCGCGCAGCGGCTGGTAGGTGGTGCTGGTGCTCATGCTGCCGCCGGTGAACTGCATCGGCATGAAGGGCACATTGAAAGCCGGGTCGGCGCCGGCCATCTCGACCTTGACGCGATCAGGATTCACGTCGAGTTCTTCGGCCACCACCATCGCGAGTCCCGTGTAGATGCCCTGGCCCATTTCCGCCTTGCCGATGATGACCGTGACGGTGTCATCGGGCGCCACGCGCACGAAGGCATTGGGCTGCAGGCTGTTGCCGGTCGCCGCGGCCTTGCCGAACCTGTTCTCCGCGAAGCGGATGCCGACATACAGGCCGGTGCCGATGACCGCACCGCCGATGAGGAAATGACGCCGGTCGATGTGCGACTTGGACGTGTCGTTCATGAGTTACCTGCTGCGGGGATGCGGGATGTGCCTTAAGGTACGCGCCGCATGCAGTTGGAGTTTTTCGGCGCCGCGGGGGAAGTGACCGGTTCCTGCCACATCGTGCGTGCAGGCGGCCGCGCAGCTGCTGCTGGACTGCGGCATGATCCAGGGCGGTGCAGACGCGCCCGCCCGCAACCGGCGCGCCTTCCCGTTCGAAGCGTCCGATATCGACGCCGTGGTCCTGAGTCATGCTCACATAGACCATTGCGGGCGACTGCCGCTGCTGGTGAAGCGCGGCTATCGCGGGCCGATCTACACCAATCCCGCCTGCGCCGACCTGTTGCCCATCCTGCTGCGCGATTCGGCGCACCTGCTCATGCGCGAAGCCGAGCGCGCCAACCGCGACGGACCGCCGGGCGACGAGCGGGCGGTGCCGCTGTTCGATCTCGAGGACGTCGAGGCCGTGCTCCGCCAGGTCGAAATCATTGCGTATGACGCGCCGCGCGAATTGCTGCCGGGCATCACGCGTGCGCGTGCGCGAGGCCGGCCACATCCTCGGCTCATCGAGCGTCGAGATGTGGGTGGCCGAAGACGGCGCTGCGTCGCAAGCTGGTGTTCTCGGGCGATCTCGGCCAGTACGACACGCCCATCCTGCAGGACCCGTATCGCTTCGATCCGCCGACCTGGTGCTCATGGAAAGCACCTATGGCGATCGCCGGCATCGCGGCCGCGAGGACACGTCGCGCGAGCTCGGCGCCATCCTGGCGCAGGCCGCGCGCGACGGCGGCAATGTCATCGTGCCCGCCTTCGCCATCGGCCGCAGCCAGGAGCTGCTCTATCTACTCGCGAAGAACTACGGCGAATGGCACGTGGCGCGCTGGAAGATCTTCCTCGACAGTCCCATGGCCATCGCCGCGAGCCGGGTCTACTGGCAGCACCCGGACCGCTACGACGAAGAGACCAGCCGCCTGCGCGCGAGCTTCCGCGGCATGCCGCCGCTGCCGAACCTGGTGCTGTCGGAAACGCCCGACGATTCGCGCGCCATCAACAACGTTCGTGGCGGCGCCATCATCATCGCGGGCTCGCGGCATGGCCAATGGCGGCCGCGTCCTGCACCACCTGAAACACAATCTGCCGCGCCCCGAGTGCCACGTGCTCATCGTCGGCTTCCAGGCGCCGGGCACGCTCGGACGCCAGCTCGTCGACCGCCAGCCGGAGGTGCGCATCCACGGCCGCACGGTGCGCGTGCGCGGCGCAGGTTCACACCCTCGGCGGGTTGTCCGCCCATGCGCGACCAGGCGCAGCTATTGCGCTGGTATGACAGCTTCGAAGCGCGACCGCCCGTGTGCCTGGTGCACGGCGAGGTGCCCGCGGCCGAGGCACTCGCCGTGAAACTGCGCGAACTCGGTGCGCAGGCGACGGTCACACGTCCTGGCCTGACAATCGATCTGGCCAGCCTGAATGCGCTGGCTCGCGACTAGCCGAGTCCCTAGAATCGCCGCAGATGAATACTCCGCAGGGCGCCACGGCGCGACCAGACAAAGCGCCGTGGTTTCCCGGTGAACCGGGCCGAAGCCGGCATCGTCATCACCGGGTTCATGCTGTTGTTCTGCGTGCTCGGCGGCTACTTCGCTGTGCGACCGGTGCGCGAAACCATCGGCACCATTCTCGGCCGCGAGGCCACGCAGAACCTGTGGATCTTCACCGCGCTGTTCGCGATGCTCATCGTGCCGTTTTACGGCTGGCTGGTCGGGCGCATTCGCCGCTCCGTGCTGCTGCCGGCCATCTACGGATTCATGGCGGTGGCCTTCGTGCTCACCGCGCAGGTATTCGAGGGCGAGTCGCCGGATCCGATGGTGGCGCGCGTGTTCTACGTCGCCATCAGCGTGGTGAACCTGCTGCTGATCTCGGTGTTCTGGAGCTTCATGCTCGAGATCCTGTCGAGCGAGCAGGCGAAGCGGTTGTTCGGTTTCATCGCAGCCGGCGGAACGCTGGGCGCGTTGCTCGGCCCGGGCGCCGCCGCGCTGTTCGTCAAGAGCATCGGCAACTCGGGCGTGCTGTACATCGGCGCCGGCATGTACCTCGTGGCCGTCGTCCTGCAGCGCCTGCTGATGATCGCAATGGCGCCGGTTCGCGCCCGAAGCGGTCACCGGGCCGGGGCAACTGTCGGAGCGCGATCGTGCGCTGGGCGGCAATCCCTTCGCGGGTTTCATGCTGGTGATGCGCAACCCGTACCTGCGCGGTATCGCGCTGTTCATCGTCGGCATTTCGGCCATCAACACCTTCCTGTACTTCGAGCAGCTCGAGCTGGTGGAAGCAAAATTCGAGGAGCTCGCCGCGCGCACCCAGGTGTTCGCCAGCCTCGACACCATCGTGCAGCTGCTGGTCATCATCACGCAGCTCTCGCTGACGGGCTACATCGCCACGCGCCTGGGCGTCATCGTGCTGCTGGTGACCATTCCGTTCGTCATGGTGTTCGGGCTCACCGTGTATGCCGCCTTCGGCACCTTCAGCGTCATGGCCGCGGCGATGGTGCTGCGGCGCTGGGGTGAATACGCGTTCATCCGCCCGGGTCGCGAGATGCTCTTCAGCAAGGTCGACAAGGAGAGCAAGTACAAGGCCAAGAACGTCTGCGACGTGGCCGTGTACCGCATCGCGGACGCCGGTTTCGCGCAGATCAAGAAGTTCCTCGATGCCGTGGGCATGGGCGGCACGGCGCAGGCGATGACCGCCGCCGCGGTTGCCGCGTTGTGGGCCATCAACGGCTGGTGGCTGGGACGGCGATTCGAGAAGGAAAAGCCGCCCGCAGAAAGATAGAACGGGTCGGAATCGGTCGCGTCGTGCATCGGAATTCATGCCGATGCATGATCGGGCGCGGAACTCCTGGTTCGCCGCCGCGTCGCTCGATCATGCCCTCGAGCGTCATTCGTTCTTATCACTACGACCCGGTCGAGCATCACCTCGACCTGGTGTTCGTCTCGGGCCGCCGCTATCGCTATCACGAGGTGCCGGCAGAAACCTACGACGCGATGCGGCGCGCATTTTCCAAGGGCGAGTTCTTCAACGCGTACATCCGCGACCAGTATCGCCACACGCTCGTCCATGAAATGAGGTGCCGTCCCGCAGGTTGCGGGCCCGGCCGGAGTATCAGGCTACCGCGGCGCCGGTCGCCGACTTCTCGTGCGGCAGCGTGATGCGGAAGCGGGTGTATTCGCCCGGCTTGGTGGCGATGCCGACGCGGCCGCCGGCCTTGTTCACCAGGTCGCGCACCACGTCCATGCCGATGCCGCGCGCGCCGCCTTCGCCGACGGTGGTGAAGCCGGGGCGGAAGATCAGGCTGGCGAGTTTGCGCGGATCGATGCTGGCGGCCGCGTCCGCGGTCAGCACGCCCTGGCGCACGGCCTCGGCGCGAATCTTGTCGTGATCGAGACCGCGGCCATCGTCCTGCACGCTGAGCTGGTAGCCGTCGGGTCCCATGCGCAGGAATTGCACGGCCACGGTGCCGATCTCGGGCTTGTCCTGCACCACGCGATCGGCCGGCGTTTCCAGGCCATGGCGGATCGCGTTGTGGATCAGCTGGCCGAGAATCTTCTCGACCACGCGGCGATAGTTGCCAGGCACGTCTTCGAGCCCGACACACACCAGCGACACGCGCTTGGAATACATGTCGGCGAGGAAATGCGCCATTTCCTCGAGACTGTCCTGCGACAGGTCGGAGAGCCGCTTGGCCTTCTGCGTCTCGGAGGCCGGCCCGGAAATGGTCGTGCCGTCACCGCTCTGCCGTTGAGCTTCGGCTGGCGAATGGTCGTGCCGGTCATGGTGGCCGAGCGCTGCGTGACCTCCGTCGACGGCGGCCCGGAGAGCCCGTTCTGCACGCGCCATTCGCGCAGGCGCGCCACCACTTCACTCTGGATGGCCAGGTGGCTCAGCAGGTCGTCCAGCTTGACGGCGATCGGCAGGAAGTCGTTGCCCGACAGCGTCTGCTTGTCGCGCAGATTGCCGAGCGCTTCCTCGAAGCGGTCGGCGCGCTCGCACACGGACGCCAGCGGCAACCGCTTCGCGCGCGCGTTGATACCGCGGATGAGCTCGAGGATGAGCACCAGCTTCTCGCGGAAGGCCTGCGGCTCGCGCGCCGGTAGTTTGAGGATGGCGCGCAGCTGGCCGGCCTTTTCGCGCGCTTCGCCGAGGAAGTTCTCGAGGCGCGCCGCCTCGACGTGCATGACTTCCTTGAGCACTTCCGACAGGCGCGCATCGGGCGGATCGATGATGGAAGACGGGTCCGGCTCGGGGCGCGCGGTCGCGAGGCGGCCTGCGCGGTCTCCGTCGAAGTGATCGTGGTGGCCAGATGCTGCGAAACCTTCCGGCATGGCCTCGCTGGCAGCCGGCAACGCGGCCTTCACCGGGCTCGACCGGCGGCAGCGACAGCACGAAATTCTCGCCGGTGGGACTGCGATTCTCGGCGGGCGCCGGCACCGCGCTGAGCGCGGGCGTCTCGATCGCCGGCAGCACCACGGGCGTCGCCGGCTTCGACAATTCCGGCAGCGAATCGTCCGTGATGTCGAATGGCGCCGGACGCGGCGTCGCTCGCAACGGCAGCAACAGGCTTCGGCAGCTCCGATGAAGCAGGTTCCGCGCTGCGCTGGCGGCGCCGCGGCCTCGGGCGCGGGCGGCACGCTGGGCGCGGTGTCGGGCGGCTGACTTCGGTGGCGCGTCGATGGGATCACCAGCGCCGGACGCGAACCGGTTTCACCCGCCAGGCGGCGGGCGAAGGTGTCCTCGTCCAGCACCGGCACTTCGATGGTGTGCGGCACGATACGCGGCGCCGCGATGCGCTCGATCGAAACGATGATGTGATGCACGCGCCCGTCGACCACCAGGCGCGCGAAGCGGATGGCGAGATGGCGCGAACCGGAATGCACGCGCGCCAGCGGATTCTGCGTGGCATCGACGGTCGAATTGGCCTCGGCCTGCCACATGGACTCGAGGTAGGCCACCGACATCGCGGCGCGCCTTGACGTCGACCAGCTCGGCGATGGCCTGCACGAAGGCAGTGCCCGTTCCGCAGGTATTGCCTAACAACTCGGGCGCGGCCGCGGAGGCTTCGCCCATGAGCTTGTGTTCGCGATCGAGGAACAGCACGCCGGCCTGGCTGAGCTCGAGCATGGCGTAGGCCTGCGCGCGGGCCACCACCAGCTGTTCGTCGCGCGAGCGCAGCCGGGCGCGCTGCGTAATCGCGAAGATGGTTATGCCGATCAGGCAGATCAGCGCCGTGCCCAGGGCCACTATCGGGAAGTTGAGCAGTTCCATGATCCGCCTCAGCTCCCTGCCCGGGCCGAGACCAGGGTTGCCGGGTCGATGATGCCGCTGTCGCTCAAGGCATGGCGCATCTGTTCGAGCGCGCCCAGCATCTCGTCGCAGGACGCAATGCGCTGCTCGCGCGATTTCGCCATGAGGCGTTCGAGCAGCGGTTGATAGGCAAGGTGCTGCGAGGGCAGCTCCGGCACGGGGGCCATGACGTGCTGCTGCAGGACGTCGATCGCCGAGGCGCCGAGATAGGGCTTCTTGCCGGCGAGCATCTCGTAGAGCATGACGCCCGATGCTGTAGAGATCGGTGCGCGCATCGAGCGCCTCGCCCTGCGCCTGTTCGGGACTCATGTAATAGGGCGAGCCGCGCAACACACCGGTGCGGGTGCTGCCATCGCCGGACAACAGGCTGCGCGCCAGGCCGAAGTCGATGAGCACCACGCTGCCGTCATCGCCGCAGCATCACGTTGGGCGGTTTCAGATCGCGATGGATGATGCCGGCCTCGTGCACCACCTTGAGCGAGCGCGCGATTTCCTTGAGGAAGGCGATCGCCTCCGCCGCGGTGAGCGGATTCTGCAGGCGCGCCTTGAGATCGCCGCAGGGGAAATATTCCATCGCGAGGAATTCGACGCCCTCGTGGATGCCGTAGTCGAACAGGTCGATGACCGAGGGGTGATCGAGTGCCGCGATGGCCTCGAATTCCCGCTGGAACATGATGGCGCGTTGCCCGGTGTCGTTGGCGTCGCCGGAGTGCTTGCGCTTGCTGATCTTCAGCGCCACGTTGTGGCCGAGATCCTCGGATATCGCGAGGTACACGGCGGCGGCTTCGGATTCACCGATCTTCTGCAGGATGGTGTAACCGGGAATCTGGTGATTCTCCGGCGCCACCGGTTTGACTTCCCTGATCACGGCCGGAATCGACTCGACCGCCGAGGGCAGCGACACGGCAGACACATCGCGGGCCGAAGCCTCGAGCCGGATCGGCGCCGGGGTCGGCACGGGCGTCAGGGCTGCCTTGGCGGCGCGCGCCAGGTTGGCACCGGCCTGCGTGGCCACTGGGCGTGAGCACCACGGTGGGTTTCGGCGCGATGGCGATCTGGGCGGCACGCGCGAGGGTCGCGCCGGTGTGCGTGGAAATCGGCGAGACCGGTGCCGGTGGCACGGTCTTCTCGTGGTACGGGCGCTTCCTTTGCCTCGGTCCGGCCCCGGCCTTCGCGGCCGCGGCCAGCGCCAGGCGTTCGGCACGGCGCTGCGCTTCCTTCTCGATGGCGCGCAGGGTCAGCTTGATGGAACGCTGCAGGCGTGGCGGCGTGAGCAGCCGCTTGGGCAGATAGTCGGCGGCGCCGAGCCGCAGGGTGCGGATGGCCGCGAGCTCGCTGCCTTCCTCGGCGAGGATGATCATTTCGGGGAAACCAGGCTGGCTGCGCAGCTTGCGAATCCACTCGAAACTGTCGGTGGTCGGTTCCTCGATGCCTTCGTCGAACTTCAGCGCCAGCATCACCACGTCGTAGTCGCGCACCGTCATCGCGGTGCGCACACGGCCGAACGAGGTCCAGTCCATGATGACGACGGTGTCGTTGGGCCAGGCGATGCCGAGCGAATGCTGCACCCAGGACGCGTACTTGGTGTCGTCCTCGACGATCAGGAAGCGTCTTGTGCGCGACTCTTCCATCTATTCGTCGTCCGTGAACCGGATGCGCACGGCTGCGCGCTGCGGGACCGGCTTGCCGTCGCGCATCACCGGCTTGTAGCGCCACTGCGCGACCGCGTTGATCGCGGCATTGTCGAAAGTCTTGCGCGGGCTGGAATTGGTTACGACGATGTCACCCGTGGTGCCATCCGGGAGCACCGTGAATTCCAGCTCAACCCAGCCGTCGATGTTGCGGTTGCGAGTCGCCGCCGGAAATTTGGGCGGCTCGTAATGCGTGCGCGGCAGCTTGTTGGCGCCCACGACGCGTGAGCGCTCGGCCGCCTTGGCGCGTGCGGCCGACAGTTCGCTTTCTGCCGCGTTGAGGTCGGCGCTGACAAAGGAAATCGTGCGCGCCTCGAGCAGCCAGGCATCGGCTGCGGCGATGTCACCGCGCGAAATCGCGCCGCGCAGCTCGCGCAGGTAGGCCTGGCCGAGGCTCTGGCGCGAGGGCGCGACCACCGGATTGCCGGCGTCTGTCTGGATGAGCGCGAACAGGAAGGACTTGGCGCTGCCGTCGGGCGGGCTGCAGCAGCCGGCCCGCGGCCAGCGCCGCGTTGAACGATTGCGCCAGCGTCGTCACCTTGTCGGTGCGCGAGCCGATCAACGTCTCCTGGAGCAGGCGACGGATGGAAGTGAGGTCCTGGCGGCTGGCGCCCGCGGCATCGGCATTGGCCAGCCAGCGTTCGGTTTCGGCGGCGTTGCCGGCGGTGGCTGCGGCTCCGGCGCGGGTCAGCATTTCTTTCTGCAGGGTGCGCGAGGTTTCCACCACCCCCGGATCGTCAGGGATGATCAGGCGGGCTGCCTCTATATAGAAGCGTGCGTTGTCCTGTGGCGGTTCGATGAGCGCACCGCTGCGCAGCCGCGCGTTGGCCAGGCGCAGATAGGTAGCGCCGCGCTCGAGCCGATCCTGTGCATCGCCGTCGCGCTTGGCGGTCAGCGCCGCCCGCTCGCGCTCCATTTCGATCTGCATGCTCAGGAAAGCGCCGCGCGCCGTCGCCGGTGTCAGCGATTCGGCGACGTCGACCATCTTCTGGGCATCTTCGGGATTGCCGGCCGTGAGGGCGCGTTCGGCGGCGCTCAGCAGCCGGTCGGCGACCCGCACCAGGCCGGCCTTGGCGAGCGTGTTGGCCGGGTCGAGCTCGAGGGCGCCGCGGAAAAGATCGACGGCACTACGTCCCGGCGGGCTCGCCAGCTCGCCACGCTGCAGCGCCGACTCCGCCTGCACGAGTTTCTCGTTCAGCCGTTGTTCGTGGGTCAGGGGAGCAGGCGGCGGCTCGGGCGCGGCAATTTCGATCGCGTCTTCGGTGGCGCGCGGACCGCGCACCGGCGCTTCTGGAGCGGTCGCGGCCTGGGCGGGCGCGGGTGACGGAGCCGGCGGTGCAACTGACGGCGGCGGCGCTGCACTTTCAGCGACGCTGCCTGCCTGGCGAAGCGTCTCGGCCGCATCGGCATCGGCCGGCGGCGGCGCGGCCACGGCCTCGGGCTCGGCAACGCTGCTGGCGGCGGGCAGTTTCCTCGGGCGCGGGCTCGGCGGCCACCGGGGGCGCTGCCGCTTCCTCGGCCGGCTGACTAACTACCTGCGCGACGTCGGCGGCTTCCGGTGCCTGGCCGCTCGAATACAGGTACCAGGCGCCGACCGCGGCTGCCGCCAGCGCGAGACCGCCGATCGCGTATTTGCAGGGAACCGCCGCCGCGCGTCGCTCGCTCGGATTTCTGCGCCTCGAGCCTGGAAAAATCCGGGCGCACCTGTTCGAGCGTGCGTTCGACATTCTCGACTTCGTGGCGGCGCAGCGCCGCTTCGACGAACAGGCGCACGCGCGGCGCGGAAACCGGACGATGCAGGAAGCGGTACACCACGCCGGAAGTGATCTGGCTCGCGACCTTGGATTGTTCCTCGGCGGTGCCGACGACGATGAGCACGAGGTCCGGCCAGGTCTCGCGCAGACGTTCGGCGAGTCCCGCGAGATCTCCTTCTATGAACATGCTGTCGAGCAGCGCCACCGACACGCGGCGGCTGTTCAGGTGCGGAACGAGATCCGCTTCGGAGGTGACGAGAATGAGATCGTTGGTGGGATCGATTACGCTGCGCAGCAGACCGATGAGCGCCCGATCCTGCGTAATTGCGGCGATCGCCACCGGCGCCGGAGCGTTGGCGAGCATGGGCGAATCGAATTCCGACTGCGGCAGCATGATGATGACGACGGGGTCCCGGACAGCATGAAAAACAGGGGACTCAGGCAATTTACCAAGATATGTAAGTTTATCGGGGAAGGTTGTCCGCAGGCCCCGCGCGCAATTAATCCGTGAACTGCGTCCCGTGCTCCATGGCGCGTAACGAGACGACCTTCACAGTTGGGGTGCAGTCGCAGCACGAGGTTATGATCGTGCGGCCCAGTTGAGCCCGGAGTGTCAAATGACCCCCAGAGCGTTGAAAACGACCATTAATAGCCGCGATGTGCTGCCTGCTGCTGGCCGTGACCGCCCCGCTGGCGATCGCCGCCGGGCCCAGTGGTGCACAGCAGAAGGGCGCAGAAGCATTCCTGGCGGCGGTGGCCACCGGCAGCCCGGAGGCAGTCGCGCAGGAGTTGCATCCGGACGAACTGGAGAAACTGCGCTCGCGCCTGCTCACGCTGCTGCGCGCCGAAGGTCGCAGGGCGGCAATACCTATCGCTCACGCCTGTTCGGTCCCGGGCGCACGCTGGCCCAGCTCGAGAGCGCGACCGCGCAGAAGTTCTACGCCGCGCTGTCGGAGCGCCTGCGGATGCGGGCGCGCGTTTACGAGAAATTCGACTGGCTCGCCGCCGTGCCCGACGGCAAGGTCGTGTACCTGATCGGCAAGGGTGTGCAGCCCAAGGATCGCGGCTCGGTCAAGGTCGTCGTCATGGTCGGCCTCATGCAGTACGGCCAGCAGTGGCGCGCCGTCGTCCCCACCGAAATCGAAGCGCAACTCGACGATCTCATCGAAGGACGTGCCTCGCCCGTGCAGGCGCCGACGCCCGGCAACGGCGGTTCGCGGCGCTCCGGCTCCCGCACCGCAACCGCTGGCGCCCGGCATCAGCGAACTGCTGGCGCGCGCCGAGGCGGCGCTGGCGGCGAACAACTGCGTCGAGTACTACGAGCAGTTCATGAGCCCGAATTTCAACCGCTCCACCTCGCGCAGCGCCAAGAAGACACTGGTCAACGCCTGCACCAACAACGAGAGCACGCGTGAAACCCTGATCACCACGCTGCGCATCGTGCAGGAGCTGCGTCCGCGCTACGACCTCAACGGCACACGCGCCATCTACGACGTCAGCGGCCAGGGACTGCCGTACGAGCGTTTCGTGGTCGAACGCGAGGGCGACCGCTGGTTCATCGCGGAGTAGTTAGCAGAGATGCTGAACATACGACCGGCAACGCGCGCTGACGCGACCACCATCGCGAGCCTGGTGCGCGAGCTGGCCGAGTACGAGAAGCTGGAACACGAGGCGCAGGGCGACTCGCTGGCGATTTCCTGCGCGAGATCGAAGCGCCGAATCCCGTGATCCACGTGCTGATCGCCGAATGGAACGGCGAGCCGGCCGGTTTCGCGCTGTATTTCTTCAACTTTTCGACTTTCGTCGGCCGGCCCGGGCTCTACCTGGAAGACCTGTTCGTGCGGCCCGCGCAACGCGCGCACGGCATCGGGCGTGCGCTGCTGCGGGCGCTGGCGCGAATCGCGAAGCAGCGCAATTGCGGACGCATGGAATGGGCGGTGCTCGACTGGAACGAGCCCGCGCTGCGTTTCTACAAGTCGCTGGATGCGCGCCAGATGAACGAGTGGATCATCCACCGGCTCACGCCGCCCGAAATCGACCGCCTCGCGGCCGAATAAATGGGGACATTCCTATTTTCCGGACCTGGAGAGTCCGGGCGACACGTTTGTCGTCGCTCGGAAAATAGGAATGTCCCCATTTATTCGGCTAGTTGCCGTCGAGCAGGAAGCGCTTGCCGCGGTAGGAGAGCTCGCGCTCCGGTCGAAGTGATCTGTTCGACGCGCACGCCCTCGGGCAGTGATTCGCCCTCGCGCAGCTTGCGCATGTTGATGAATACGAAGCGCGCTGCCGGGTTCGCGTCGTACACGTGCAGGTCGAGCCGCAGTTCGGGAAGCTGGTTGCCCTGCGCGATCACTTCATCACGCGAGGGCAGAGAGCCATTGCGGCGTGCCGCGGCGATGGCTCCCGCCTGCTCCGGCGTGATCGCCGGCTGGTAGTCGCGCACATCGTAATCGGGCGGTACCGCGGGCTGCTGGCCTTCCAGCAGCGGCTCGCTGGCCAGCGGCGCTTCGCCCATGCCGCCCCCGACTGTCACGCTGGGCGCGGAACCGATCGGGATCTGCACCGTCGTCGGTATCGTCACCGTGGCAGGCACGGTCACCATGCCCGGTTGTCCGTTCGCTGCGACCTGCGCGGCACCGGGGGCGGGCGCCGGCGCGGCGGCGGCAGCGGGCGGTGCGTCCGACCGGCGCAGCAGCACCCACGCGAGCGCAATCATGTTCACGCCCAGCAACACGGCAAGCGCCGCGGCCCACACGGGGAACTTGCGGCGCGGCTGCGCCACCTTGACTTCGAACAACGCCGGCGAGGACTGACGCTGGCGATCGTTCTCGGATTTCTTCAACGCGTCGAGGATGAATGACATGTCAGCTCCCCGCCGCGTCGTGCAGGAATGGGGTGGTGGCGTCGTTGAGAGCGGCATCGAGCGCAACCTGCGTCTGCACGCCGGCAATGCCGTCGACCGCGAGGCGGTTCTTGCGCTGGAAGTCCTCCACCAGCGTCACCAGCGCCGAATCGAAGCGATCGTCCTGCATTTCTTCGGCGGGCAGGCCGTTCACACGGCGCAGGCTGTCGCGCAGCCACTTCACGCGCGCATTGCGCACGCCCGAACGCCAGCGGTTCCGAACCGCCACCCGCCGGACGCCACAACAGGATGTAGTCGCCAAACCAGCTGCGCGACAGGTCGCCGATGCCGATTTCGCGCTGCGCGCCGCCGATGGCGATTTGCGCGTGTTCGTCGTCCAGTCCCGCGAGCACCAGCTGGTGCGAGCGTCCATCGGAGTCGACCACGTTGAGGACTGCCGGCCGGTTGAACAGGCGTAACTGCGCCAGTGAGCCGCGCTGCGTCAGGCATTCGAGCCCGGACTGCCGGGCCTGGCTGCAGGGATCGGCCGCGCCCGACTGCGTAACGAATGCCCCACAGCCCGAACAGCTTGTTGAAGGCGTTGTCCGGATCGGTTTCGGCCGGGTACTGCGCCAGCAGCAGATCGAGATTCGGGGGCGGGGCAGGTGCCGGCGACGGTGCGGGCGCCTGCGCCACGGCGGCGGGGGACGGCGCGCCCGGCACGAAAAACCGGGGCGCGATGAGCCCCATGCTGGCGACGGCCAGCGCCGCAACCGCCGATCCGGTTGCCCATGGCAGCCAGCGCGGCTGGATGGTCTTGCCGAACACCTCACCCGCGGCACGGCGTACGACGCTGCCACTAACTACATGGCGGTCCTCGGTGAATGCGCCGAGCAGGGCGCGGTCACAGATGATGTTGATGAGCCGCGGCACACCGCCCGACAGGCGGCTGATTTCGCGCAACGCGCCGTTGGCGAACACGTCGCGCGTGGCGCCGGCGACGCGCAGACGATGACGCACGTAGGCAGCGGTTTCCTCGGAGGACAGCGGGTCGAGGTGATAGCGGCCGGTGATGCGCTGCGCGAGCTGACGCAGCTCGGTGCGGTCCAGCATCTCGCGCAGCTCCGGCTGCCCGATGAGGATGATCTGCAGCAGTTTCTGCGTTTCGGTTTCGAGATTCGTCAGCAGGCGCACCTGCTCGAGCACTTCGGGGGCGAGGTTCTGCGCCTCGTCGACCACGAGCACGATGCGCTTGCCCTCGGCATGCGCCTTGAGCAGGTGACGGCTGAGCAGGTCGACCAGATCCTTGAGGCTGCCCTCGGATCGCTCCTCGACATGGATGCCCAGTTCTTCGCAGATGGCCAGCAGGAACTCGGCCGGCGTCATGCGCGGATTCAGGATCAGCGCGATCTCGGCGTGCTTGGGAGCCTGCGCCAGCAGGGAACGCACCACAGTCGTCTTGCCGGTTCCCACCTCACCGGTGAGCTGGATGAAGCCGCCGGCCTCGTTGATGCCATACACCAGGTGCGCCAATGCCTCCGCGTGCCGTTCCGAGAGGAACAGGAAACGCGGATCGGGCGTGATGGAAAAAGGCTTTTCGTTGAGGCCGAAAAACGAGGCGTACATGATTTATCAGGCCTGGCGGCCACTCTTAATCGCCGCCGAAGCGGCGTCGTACATGTTAACGGACCGCGAGTATTACACGGGCTTTTGGCGGGGAGCTACCGGCGTTCCGGTGCTGTCGGCGTTGAGCTACGCCGGCGCCTTCCGGGCGCCTCTTCGGACATATTTTCCGCGGCTTCCTCGGCTCCCCGGGCCTCGGGCAGGGCGCTGCCTCGCCGTACGGCCAGGTTCCCGAAACGTTCGCGGATCAGGTCCACGGCCGTATCGAGCGCCGTCGCGGAGGCCGAGCCCCGGGACTGGGCGGGGCCCTGGGCGAACAGGTCGAGCTGGTCGGCGGCGTGCAGGTGGTTCACACCCACGCCTAACAACCGCACCCTGGCGCGGGGCTGCTCTTCGAGCCACGCGGTCAGCAGTTCGCCGGCGATCTTGGCGATGGTGCGTGAGTCGGTGGTCGAAGGCTCGAAACGTTTCTGGCGCGTGAAGGTGGTGAAGTCGGCGCGGCGGATCTTCACCTGCACGCAACCCGTGGCGAGGTTCTGCGCGCGCATGCGCGCGCTGGCCCGGTCCGCCAGCCGCAGTACCTCGGCGCGCATGCGCGCGTGTTCGACGAGATCGGTGAAGAAGGTTTCCTCGGCGCTGATGGATTTCTCGTCCCACTCCGACATCACCGGACGTTCGTCGATGCCGGCGGCGCGTTCGCGCATGCGCTGCGAATCCCGCCCGAAGATGGGCCACAACACGGTATCGGTCGCGGTGCGCAGCTGCCCGAAGGTAGACACGCCCGCCGCCTCGACCCGTTCGCCGAGCTTGCGTCCGAGGCCGGGCAGGCGCCGCACCGAGAGCGGATCGAGCACCGCGCGCAGGTTGGCCGGCGTGACGACGGTGAGGCCATCGGGCTTTTCCAGCTCCGAGGCGATCTTGGCCACCAGCTTGTTAGGCGCCACACCCACCGAGGCGCCGAGCTCGGTGGTGGCGCGGATGCGCTGCTTGATGCCGCGCGCGATGCTCACCGCGTCACCCTTGAGCGCCAGGCTCGCGGTCACGTCGAGGAAGGCTTCGTCGAGCGACAGGCCTTCGACCACCGGCGTGTACTCGTGAAAGATCGCGAACACCTGGTGCGACACTTCGCGGTACACCGACATGCGCGGCTTCACGCAGATGGCATGCGGACAGCGGCGCAGCGCTTCGCGGATGGGCATGGCGGAGCGCACGCCGAACTTGCGCACCTCGTAGCTGGCCGCGGCGACCACGCCGCGATTGCTGGTGCCGCCGACGATCAGGGGCTGGCCACGCAGGCGCGGGTCGTCGCGCTGTTCCACGGATGCGTAGAACGCATCCATGTCGACGTGCAGGATGGCGCGCGGCGCGGACATGGCGCCGTTTTACAGCGTCCGGCGCTGTTTCTCGACCGTTATTTTGTCGACCAGTGATGGTGATCTTCTTCGAAACCACGGCCGGGTCGTGCGGAACGTGCAGCGAGTCGCCGAGCACCAGCTGCAAGGTGTGTTTGCCCGGCGGCAGGGTCAGCGAGGTTTCCGTCTGGCCCTTGCCGAAATGCACGCTCTTCTCGTTCGCCGCCAGCGGCAGCGACAGGTCGGCCGGCACATCGCTGTCGATGAGCAGGTGGTGGTGGCCGGTGTTGTCGAACTTGATGCCGGCGGGCGCGACGCCCATGCCCTTGAGGCCGAACACCACCGTGACCGGGCTCTTCACCTTGGCGCCGTCCTTGGGCGAGACGATGTAGACCTCGGCGCCGGCGGGCGACGGTTCGCGTGCGCAGCACGGCGCCGGCGAGCGACAGGGCGGCGACGCAGGCCGTGCGGGCGAAGTGACGAATGTTCATGGGGTGTCCTCCTCGTGAGAGGTCGCAAGGTACGTCGATCACCTCGCGGCACGCAAGAAGACGCGGCCGACAACCTAGAGGGTGAGGGCGCTGTAGATAGCCGTGAGCATCAGCACCATGAGGCTGGTGGAGAAATACGCCAGCCCCAGGGTCAGGTACTTGCTGAAAGTCAGGAAGCGCGACTGCGTGTAGTAAACGCGCATGGCTCGAAAGATGTACCAGATCATGTAGAGCCACATCGCAAATTCGAGCAGGTTCAGGTGCGCGCCGACGACGGGAATGCGTGACAGCAGGCCCATGATCGCCAGCGCCAGGAACACAAAGGCGTGGTTGTGCACCAGGAACAGCAGGTGCTCGACATAGAAACGCTTCGGGCGCCAGTACAGCAGCTTCATGACCAGCGCCAGCAGCGGCAGGAACAGGAACATGGCGCGCGGAATGTTGTGCACCAGTGCTTCGAGCAGCGCATCGCCGCGGTCCTTGGCGGTCTTCTTGCAGAGCTCGGACAACTTCGCGTAGTTCCGGCCGGCCTTGGGATCCGCCTTCTGGAATTCCTCGCAGAACGTCGTGAACGCGTTGTTTTCCTGGAGCCCGCGGCGGATGGAAAAATCCACGTCGTCTTCGGCGGCGTCCGCGTCCGCTTCCGGGCGCCGGCCTGCTGCTCTGCGCCGCCTCTGCGCGGATCGCCGCCGCGGCCTGCGCCGCGCCCGGGGTGTCGCCGAGCTGTTCTTCCAGCGACGCTTCGCGGCCTCGTTCAGTGCCCGCGAGCTTGCTCGGCAGTCGGCGGCCGCGGCGTCCGGCTCCTCGTTGGGATCGGGCAGGCCCGCGACGAGGAAGAACAGCAGGCTGATCACGAGGTACAGGCGGAACGGCGGCAGGTAGCGGGCGCGTTTGCCTTCGAAGAATTCGCGCGTGAGGCGGCCGGGCCTGGCGAGCAGGTAGCCCAGCGTGCGCCACAGGCGTGAATCCGCGTGCGTGATGCTCTCGAAGGCCTCGCCGGCGAAATGGCCGATGGTGTGCACGTGCGGCTCGTGCCGCTGGCCGCAGGCGACGCAGTACTCGCCGGCAAGCGGCGCGCCGCAATTGGCGCAAACCGGTCCGACCGGCGCCGGTACCTCCGGTGCGCTAACTACCGGAACGGGTGAGGAACTCATCGCGGGGATCAGGCCACCTGGCCGGGCGCGACGCCGACATCGTCCGCGCCGGCGCGCGCACTGCCTTCGGCGTGTGCCGCCAGCTCATGGGATTCGAAATCGTCGACGTTGATGAGGTCCATGACCTTGCGATCGTATTCACGCAGTGCCGCGGCCTCGGTCTCCGAGATGATGCCGAGCTCGCGCGCCTGCACGATCTGGCCCGGTGTGTCGAGCGCGGTGATCCGGCCGGTCTTGACGCCGTCCACGCGGATGCGTTTCTCGATGGGTTCGGCGGTCTGCGACATCACCAGCGCTTCGTGCAGCAGTCCCAGCGAATTGCCGGGCTCCAGCGTGCGATACACGAACCGGCACAACCGGTCGCGCACCTCGGTGGGATTGAGCACCGCATCGGCGAGCTGCCGCCCGAGCCGGTCGCTGGGCGCGGAATAGGCGCGGCCGCCCGGGAAGATGAACACGCGCAACACGCCCGCGAGAAAGCGATTGGGGAAGTTGCGCAGGAAATCGTGCAGCTGCTCCTGCGCCTTGTAGAGCTGGTTGCGGCAGGCCCATTCCACGATCGGCATGTCATCGGCCGGACGTCCCTGGTTTTCGTGGTGTTTGAGCACCATCGACGCCAGGTACATGGCCGACAACACATCGCCGAGGCGCGCCGACAGGTTCTCCTTCTTCTTCAGATAACCGCCGAGCGTCAGCATGGCCACATCCACCGCGAACGCAAACGAGGCGGAGAACCTCACGATGTGCTGGTAGTAACGCTTGGTTTCGCCCACCTCGGGTACGCGGGTGAAGCGCGCGTGCGTGAGCGCCATGATGAAGGAGCGCACCGCGTTGCTGATGGTGAAGCCGATGTGGCCGAACAGCGCGCCGTCGAAGTCGTCGACGTTCTTGGCGCGCGCCGAGTTCATTTCCTTCAGCACGAATGGATGGCAACGTACCGCGCCCTGGCCAAAGATGATGAGCGAGCGCGTGAGGATGTTCGCGCCCTCCACGGTGATGGCGACCGGTACGACCTGGTAGTTGCGCCCGAGATAGTTGCGCGGCCCGAGCTGGATGCCCTTGCCGCCGTGCACGTCCATGGCGTCGTTCGCCACCTGCCGGCCCATCTCGGTCACGTGGTACTTGAGCATGGCCGAAGGCACCGACGGCTTCTCGCCGCCGTCGATCGCGCCGGCGGTCACCGAACGCGCCGCGTCCATGGTGTAGGTGTAGCCGACCATGCGCGCCAGCACGGCCTCGACGCCCTCGAACTTGCCCACCGGCATGTTGAACTGGCGGCGGATGCGCGTGTACGCACCCGAGGCGAACACGCCCGCCTTCGAGCCGCCGGTGGTGTTGGATGGCAACGAGATGCAGCGGCCGACGGACAGCTGTTCGACCAGCATGCGCCAGCCCTGGCCGGCCATCTTGGTCCCGCCGATGATGAAATCCAGTGGCACGAACACGTCCTTGCCGGACAGCGGTCCGTTCTGGAACGGCACGTTGAGCGGGAAGTGCCGACGCCCGATGGTGACGCCCGGCGTGTTGCGCGGGATCAGCGCGCAGGTGATGCCGAGATCGCGCTTCCTCGCCTAACAACTTCTCGGGATCGAACATGCGGAACGCCAGCCCGATGACCGTGGCGATGGGCGCGAGCGTGATGTAGCGCTTGTTGAAGTTGAGCTTGAGTCCGACGATCTCGCGCCCCTGCCACATGCCGCGGCACACGATGCCGGTATCGGGCAACGCCGCGGCGTCGGAACCGGCGCGCGGCCCGGTCAGCGCAAAACACGGCACTTCCTCGCCGCGCGCCAGCCGCGGCAGGTAGTGATTCTTCTGGTCCTCGGTGCCGTAGTGGTTGAGCAGCTCGGCGGGACCGAGCGAATTCGGCACGGCCGTGGTCGCGGCCAGCAGTCCTGAACGGCTCGCGAGTTTCACCAGCACGCAGGAGTGCGCGTATGCCGAGAATTCGAGGCCGCCGTATTTCTTCGGAATGATCATCGCGAAGAAGCCCTTCGACTTGAGGAAGTCCCAAACCCTGGGCGGCATGTCGGCGCGCCGGTGCGTGACGTCCCAGTCGTCGTACATGCGGCACAGTTCTTCGCAGGGGCCGTCGATGAAGGCCTGTTCTTCGGCGGTGAGCTGCGGCGCCTTGCTGGCCAGCAGCTTTTCGAACCGGGGCTTGCCGCTGAACAGCTCGCCGTCCCACCAGACGGTGCCGGCCTCGAGCGCTTCCTTCTCGGTCTGCGACATCGAGGGCAGCATGCGCATGTACGCCTTCATGAACGGCCGCGTGATCAGCGCCTTGCGCAGCGGACGGACGTTGAACAGCCAGAGCGCGGCGAGCATCAGCCAGAGGAATCCCTTCCACACGCCGTACGCCGGCGGTACGAAGGTGTAGGCCGTGAGCAGCACCGTGAACACCAGCGTGAAGGCGATGAGCGGCAGGCGCTTGTAGGCCATGAGAACGACTGCGCCGATGAACACCAGCGTGAACACCGTGCCGACCTTTGCCACGTACCAGGCGACAGCGATCAGTACGAGGATGACCAGGGTTGCGCCGAGCATGTTGAAACCCTCGATTCGCGAATGCGCAAACTATAGCTCACGGACCCCGGCCGGCGCTTGGAACGGCAGCTCTTCAGGCGTAGAAAGAGTTCGTGTCCAACACGCAGCTCTTCTCGACGGTGGCATGCGAGTACTCGCTGTTTCGGCCGGGTTATCCGCCGGAGTTGTTCGAGTGGCTCGCAAGCGTCGCGCCGGCCCGGGATGCGGCGTGGGATTGTGGCTGTGGCAACGGCCAGGCCAGCGCGCCGCTGGCCGCGCATTTTTCGCAGGTGTTTGCCACCGACTCCGCCGCCGAACAGATCGCCGCCGCGAAGCCGCACCCGCGCGTGTCGTACTCGGTGGCGCCCGCGGAGCACTCGGGGCTCGACGCGGCCTCGGTCGACCTCGTGACCGTGGCGCAGGCGCTCCACTGGTTCGACGTGCACGCGTTCTACGCCGAGGCGCGGCGCGTGGCTCGCGCCCAGTGCGCTGCTCGCGGTGTGGACCTATCCGCGTCCGGAGTTCGCCGATGCGGAGATCGACAGCCGCTTCGCGGATTTCTACGGCAATGTCGTGGGGCAGTACTGGCCGCCGGAGCGGCGGCACGTCGAGGCTAACTACACGACGCTGCCATTTCCGTTCGAAGACCTGCCGCACCCGCCGTTTGCGCTGGAACTGCGCTGGAATCTCGAGCAGGTGCTGGGCTACGTGAGCAGCTGGTCGGCCACCACGCGCTACCGCAAGGCGCAGGGCCGCGATCCGCTGCCGTTGCTGCGCGCCGCGATCGCACCGCTCTGGCCGGCCGCCGGCGAGCAGTTGCAGGTGCGGATGCCGATCGTGCTGCGTGCCGGGCGCCTGCGCGCCGCCGGTTAGATCAGCTCCTTCACGCCGTCGCGTTCCTCGCGCAGTTCCTTGTCGGTGGCGTCCATGCGCTTGCGCGAGAAGTCGTCGATGGCCAGGCCCTGCACGATCTTGTATTCGCCGTTGGCGCAGGTGACCGGGTACGAATACACCACGCCTTCCTTGATGCCGTAGCTGCCGTCGGCGGGCACGGCCATGCTGATCAAATTGTCGGCCGCGGTGCCCAGGTGCCAGTCGCGCATGTGGTCGATGGCCGCTGACGCGGCCGAAGCCGCCGACGATGCGCCGCGCGCCTTGATGATGGCGGCGCCGCGCTGCTGCACGGTGGGAATGAAGGTCTCTTCGTACCACTTGCGGTCGACCAGCGAATGCGCCGGCTTGCCGTCGACGGTGCAGAAGTTGAGGTCCGGATACTGCGTCGAGGAGTGGTTGCCCCAGATCAGCATCTTCTGGATGCGCGTCACGTGGCTGCCGGTCTTCTCGGCGAGCTGCGACACGGCGCGGTTGTGATCCAGGCGCGTCATCGCGGTGAAGTTGCGCGGATTGAGGTCCTTCGCGTTGGCGCGCGCGATCATGGCGTTGGTGTTGGCGGGATTGCCGACCACCAGCACGCGGACGTTGCGATTCGCGACTTCGTTCATCGCCTTGCCCTGCGCCGAGAAGATCTGCGCATTCGCCATGAGCAGGTCCTTGCGCTCCATGCCGGGGCCGCGCGGCCGCGCGCCCACCAGCAGCGCCGCCTGGCAGTCCTTGAATGCGACGCGCGCGTCGTCGGTGGCGACGATCTTGTTGAGCGGTCGGGAAGGCGCAGTCATTGAGTTCCATCACCACGCCCGAGAGCTGCGGCAGGGCCGGTGTGACCTCGAGCAGGTGCAGGTTCACGGGCGTGTCGGCGCCCAGCATCTGGCCGGAGGCGACACGGAAGGCGAGTGCGTAGCCGATCTGGCCGGCGGCCCCGGTGATGGCGACATTGACTGCAGGTTTCATCGAGACCAGCTCCCATGGCCCCGAAAATTCCGGGGCTGAAAAAGGGGCCGGATTCTAGCAGGCGGGATGCCTGCCGCGACGAGGGCTGCCTATCTGTCGGGGGACCCTGCGTACGCCCGGTGCTGGCGCTTGTATTCGGCCATTTCGGCATCGGCCTCGGCGACCTTGCCTTCGGCGCGCATCTTGTCGATTTCCGCCAGCCAGGTACGCGCATCGCGCCGCCAGGCCTGCGTGGACGAGGTCCGGCGACCGCGCGCTCGGCTTCCGAGGGCGGCGGCGCACTCGTGACGACTACCGCGGGCTGGACTCCGCAACTTCGGCCGGTGTCCGCGCCGGCAACCACCGGGGGCGGCGGAGGCGGGGGCGAGTAGCGGGAGGCTTCTGATTCGGTTACGAAACCTGGCGATGCGCCAGTCCTGTCGCGCGCGTCGGACCGGGGGCCAATGTCGGCGACCTCGGGAGCCGGGGCGCGGCGAGCCCGCGGGTAGTCGACCTGCTGCGCGACGGTCTGTACCGAGACTTCGCCCACTGGCTCGTTGCTCTGGACGCCCAGATGCAGGAACACGCTGAACACCACGAGCAGCGTCGCGGCGAGCGCCACGGGCATGCCCCAGCGCGTGCCGTGATAGGCAGGTTCCGACTGGTCAGCTTCGATAGCCTCGCGCGCCCGGCGCAGCACGATGCGGTCGAGCTCCGGCGGCGGCTCGAGCGGGTCGTTCTCGGGCCGGCGGAACACCGGCTTGCGCCGCGTCAGGAAGTCGTCGAATTCGCCGTCCGGGCCCGTCATGTCACGTCTTCCGCCACTGTCATGGCCGCCTTGAGCTTGCCGACCGCGTAACGCAACCGGCTCTTGGCGGTTTCGGTGCCCGACGCCGGTGACGCGCGCGATCTCCTCGAGCGAGAGTTCCGACTCCTCGTGCAGTAGATAGACGTCGCGCTGTTCCGGCGGCAGGGTTGCCAGCGCCGCGCGGTAACGCCGCGAAACCTCGTCGCGTTCGATCTCCATCTCCGGGAGCGCCTCTTCATCGGCAGGCAACATGTCGGCGGCGTCGGCATCGTCGACGCCCATCAGCATGGGCCGCGCCTTCACGCGGCGACAGTGATCGATGAAGCAGTTGTGCGCAAGCGTGAACAGGAAAGTGCGGAATTTCGCGCGCGCCTCGTAACGCGCGCGATTCACGATCACGCGGCTCCAGACTTCCTGGAAAAGGTCGTGCGCAATTTCGGTGTCGCGTGACTGGCGTACGAGATAGCGATACAGAGCGCCACGATGCCGTGCGTACAGAGTTTCGAAGGCGCGCATTTCGCCGCGGGCGTAAGCGAGCATGAGTTGCGCGTCGTCGTCGTCGCTCACGACGTCGACTCTACGCGTGCGCTTGGCGCCCGCGAAGCTTGTCGACGGTTCTGGAGCAGTTACGCCTTCCATCGTTGCGGCAACCGCGTTCACGGCCGCATCACCTCGGCTTCGTTGTCCGCAGGAAGCACCTGCGCGAGCACTTCCAGGTCGCCCTGGCGTCCGAAGTACGGCAGCGGGGTGGGGGACTGCACGCAGGTCGAGGTTGAGACGCGGACATGCGCGAGTGGGCTGTCCGGGCGCATGAGGGCCGCACCCACAGCCCCGTGCGTGACCACTATTCCGAAGAAGAACAATAACTTAGGGCCCATATGCTCTCCGGCGAGGTTTTTAGCGCCTCTAGGCTTGCAACGCGGCAGACAGTTTTTTTGGGTTAGGGGCTTGCATCTGAGTTGGTGTTGTAGTTATATATAACACCAACACGTAGGGCGAATCGCAAAGGGCGATCCACCCTGAAACGCGAAACAGACGAAGACAAGGAGATTCAAATGTTCACCATCAACCTCAAATCACTCACCAGCGGTTTTGCCGCCCTGTCTTTGACCGCAATCCTGAGCTGGGCGTTCGTTACCGGCACGAATATCGAGTTGGCCAAGCGCGACTCGAGCTTCAGCTTCGTGACGGCTGTTAGTGCTCTGGTACGCTAGGTCACCGGAGCACTCTCATGGACCCGCAGTGGGACGACAGCCAGCCGATTTACCGGCAGCTGCGTGATCGAGTGGTAGCGATGATCCTCGAGGGTGTCCTCAAAGAAGGTGATCCGCTGCCCTCGGTCCGCGCTGTGGCGGCCGAGTTTCGTCTCAATCCGCTCACTGTTCTCAAGGGATACCAGCAGCTCGTCGATGAGCAGCTGGTCGAGAAGAAGCGCGGGCGCGGGATGTTCGTCAACGAGGGCGCGCGCCAGGCGCTCATGAAGGACGAACGGCAGGCTTTCCTCGAAACGGAGTGGCCCAAGATCTACGCGATCATCGCGCGGCTCGGCTTCACTACCGAAGAACTCATGAAACGTGGTGCGAAATCGGCTCCGGCTTCCCAGCCGTTCCCGACTCGTGCAAACACAGGCGACGACGATGACAGCAATAATTGAAGCTCGCGGTCTCACAAAGAACTACGGCGATACGCCGGCACTCCGCGGAGTGGACCTCAATGTGCAGCCCGGCCGCATCGTGGGCCTGATCGGCCCCAACGGCGCCGGCAAGACCACGGTCATCAAGGCCATCCTGGGTCTCACATCGTTTGACGGTGAGCTCAAGGTGCTGGGCCGCGATCCTCGCACCGAGCGCAATCAGCTCATGAACGAGGTGTGCTTCATTGCCGACGTGGCGGTGTTGCCTCGCTGGCTGAAAGTCTCGCAGGCGCTGGATTTCGTCGCCGGCGTGCACCCGCGGTTCGATCGCAAGAAGGCCGAAGAATTTCTCGCCAAGACCGACATCCGCATGGATCGCCGCGTGCGCCAGCTTTCCAAGGGCATGGTCACGCAGCTGCACCTGGCGCTGATCCTGGCCATCGACGCGCGGCTGCTGGTGCTCGACGAGCCGACGCTCGGCCTCGACCTGCTGTTCCGGCGTTCCTTCTACGACAACCTGCTCAACGACTATTTCGACAAGGAACGCACCATCCTGGTCACCACGCACCAGGTCGAGGAGATCGAGAACATCCTCACCGACGTGATTTTCATCCAGCACGGCAAGATCGTGCTCGATTCGCCCATGGAAGCGCTCGGCGAGCGCTTCGGCCAGCTGGTGCCCGCCGCCGGAAACGTCGAGCGCGCGCGTGCACTCAAACCGATCGACGAGCGCGACGTGTTCGGCCGCGCGGCCATGCTGTTCGACGGCCGCAACCGGGCCGAGCTCGAGGCTCTCGGCGAGGTCCGTACCCCTCGGTGGCCGACCTGTTCGTCGCGATGATGCAGCCCGGAGGGGCGCCCGCGGCCTCGCAGAAGGAGGCCGCATGAACACTACCATGAACTGGCGATGCTGGTCCGCCGCGAGATTCTGGGAGCACCGCTCGCTGTGGATCGCACCGCTCGTGGTGTTGGCGGGAATCATCCTCGTCTTGTCCGCCTGGCCGTTCGGCGTCATTCATCACGAGGCATGCGCGCGAGGGCGTTCTCAACGCCACCCATTCGGAGGAGATCTCGGGTCGAGCGAGGCCGACCGCGATAGCATCGACGTCGGCTCTCGAGAAGCGCGAAAGGATCATGACGTCCGGAGACCTCGCTCTCTTCGTTATCGGCGTGTGCAGCTGATTTCGTCTTCGCCTGCATCGTGGTGTTCTTCTACCTGCTGGATTCCTGCTCGCGGAGCGCAAGGATCGCAGCATCCTGTTCTGGAAGTCGTTGCCGATGTCCGATGCCCAGGTCGTCCCGTCAAAGGTCGATCATGGCACTGGTCGTGGTGCCGATCGGCGTAGTCCTGCTCGCGGCCGTGACGCAGTTCGCCTGTTGCGTGATCTGGTGGCTGCGTGGAGGCACGTCTGCTTGGCAACTGCTGGCAGCCCTGGGATGCCAGTGTCCTGGATGCAGCGCTGCATGGTCGGAATTCGCTGGTGCTGTTACCGTGCGGTGTCATCTGGTACCGCCGATCGCCGCGTTACTTGCTGCTGGTATCCGTGTGGGCGCGCAAGCAACGCCTTCCTTTGGGCCGTGCTGCCCCGATTGGCAGCCTGCTGATCGGCGCTGGAAGGTGTCTTCTTCCGGGCCGACTATCCGGTGAATTCCTCGGACACCGCTTCATTGGAGCGTCAAGGTCATGCACTCGATGCGAGCGGTGAAGGAGTCGGTGACGATCAGATGCACCCGGGCCGTCATATCGGCGACACGTTGCCTCGCGTGTTCACGCACTGCGGCGAGACCTGGTTGGGGTGCTGGCGGCCGCGGCTCATGGTGCGCGGTCATTCGCATTCGCAGATATCGCGACGATTCCTGAAAAGGCGTCGCGGCCGGGTGGATTTACCCACTCGGCGATCTCCTGGCGCATGGCCGCCGCGAACTTCCGGAGTCGCGGCGGCCATGAGGCCAATCGTCGAGGCGGTCCTTCCTTCAGTTGATCGACGGTTCAGCGCTGCGCGTAGAATCCCGTTCGTCGACCGACGCCACCCCCGGTTTCGCAAATTGCCGATGTTACTGGTGTCCGGCGCGGGCCATGGTTAGTTAGTGGGCGCCGCAAACCCGACATGTACCTGAACACCCGCCGCGACGGCGACACCGTGGAAGCCGAGCTCGCCGGCACATGGCGCGGCAGCGACCTGCCCGCCATCGACGCCGAGCTCGAAGGCGATGTCGCTCGCAGGTGCCGGTACGCTGCGGATCACGTCCCGGAAGGCCTGGAACTGGACCTCGCCGGTGCCTGGCGCCTGCGCGAATGGATGAAGGCGGCGGAAGCAGCCGGTCTCGCCGTGGAACTCGTCGGCGATGTACCCGGCCAGCTGGCACTCATCGATTCGACGCTCGAAGGCAAGCGGACCACTCCGCGTTCCTCGTCGGAATCCGAATTCCAGCCGGTGAGCCGGCTGGGGCGGCTGGTGTGGCGCCGCTGGGAGAGTGTGCAAGGTGGCGCTCGATTTCCTCGGCCACACCACCATGACCTGGCTGCGCGCCAGCACCAGCTGGCGGCGCATGCGGCCGACCTCCATCGCGCGCCATCTCTATGAAACCGGGCTCACCGCGATTCCCATCGTTTCGCTGATCGCATTCCTGATCACGGTGATCATTGCCTACATCGCGGCGCAGTACATGCGCGAATATGGCGCCGAGATCTACGTGGTCGACCTCATCACCATCAGCGTGCTGCGCGAGCTGGCGGTGCTGCTTACGGCGATCATCGTTGCCGGCCGCTCGGGCAGTGCCTTTGCGGCCGAGATCGGCGCCATGAAACTCAACGAGGAAGTCGACGCGCTGCACGCCATCGGTGTCGATCCGCACGAAGTGCTGGTCCTGCCGCGCGTCATCGGCCTGGTGATCGCGACTGCCGCTGCTCACCGTGATCGCGGACCTGGTGGGCATGACCGGAGGCGCGCTGCTGTGTCATTGGCTGCTCGACATGCCGCTGGTGCTGTTCCTGGAGCGGGCGCAGGACTCGATCGCCTCCACCACCTTCTGGGTGGGAATCATCAAGGCGCCGGTGTTTGCGCTGCTGATCGCGCTCACCGGCACCTATCGCGGGCTGCAGGTTCGCGACTCGTCGCGCGAACTGGGTCGCCTCACGACCACGGCCGTGGTGCAGTCGATCTTCCTCGTGCTGCTCGCGGATGCCTTGTTTGCCGTGGCATTCTGGATGCTCGACATATGAGCCCATTTCATGTCTGAAGCCATCGTCGAAGTCCGCGGGCTCGTGAACCGCTTCGGCGCGCAGATCGTGCACGACGGACTCGACATGACGGTCGAGCACGGCGAAGTGTTCGGCATCGTCGGCGGCTCGGGCTCGGGAAAATCGGTGCTGCTGCGCTCGATCCTCGGTCTGCAGCGCCCGCAGGCCGGCGAAGTCCGCCTGCAGGGCCGCACGCCTCGGCGAGCTGAGCAACGCCGAGCTGCGCACAGATCAAGGCGACCTACGGCGTCACCTTTCAGCAGGGCGCGCTGTTCACCTCGCTCACAGTGCTGCAGAACGTGCAGCTGCCCATGCTCGAGCACCTGCAGCTGTCACCGCGCGCACTCGAAGAGCTGGCGCTGCTCAAGGTGCGGCTGGTGGGCCTGCCGGACGAGGCGGCGCGCAAATATCCGGCACAGCTCTCGGGCGGCATGATCAAGCGCGCCGCGCTGGCGCGCGCACTGGCGCTGGATCCTGTCCTGCTCATGCTCGACGAACCCACCGCCGGCCTGGACCCGATCAGTGCCGCCGCGTTCGACGAACTGCTCATGGACCTGCGCCAGCAGCTCGGGCTCACCGTCATCATGATCACGCATGATCTCGACACCATCTTCAGAACCTGCAATCGTGTCGGGGTGATCATCGACCGCAAGATGACCAGCGACACCCTGGAGGGCATCACGGCCAATCCACATCCGTGGATCCAGGACTATTTCCACGGCGAGCGCGCCCTGCGCTTCGGGCAGGCAAAGGAAAAGGCATCGCATGGAGCGTGAAGCTAACTACACGGCCGTGGGCGCCTTCGTGCTGCTCATCGTCACCATGGCCGCGCTGTTCGTGTACTGGTACGCCGGCAATTCCGATGACCGCGATTACAAGCGCTACGAGATCTACTTCGAAGGCAGCGTCTCGGGACTCAACCGCGGCAGCACGGTGCGCTACCTCGGCGTCGAGGTGGGCCGGGTGGTGGCCATCAGGATCGATAAACGCGCGGACGATCGCGTGCAGGTGATCGCCGAGATCGACTCGCAGGCGCCCATCTCCAAGGAGACCATGGCGTCGTTGTCATTTCAGGGTGTCACCGGCCTCCTGTACGTCGACCTGCTGGCGGACGCTGATCTCAAGCGCAAGATGGCGCCGGTGCCGAGCGAACAGTACCCGGTCATCGACTCGGTAAAGTCCAATTTCGACCTGTTCCTCGCCAGTCTTCCGGATCTGGTGGGACGCGCGGCCGAGGTGGCCGATCGCGCCGGGCGCGTGCTGTCCGAAGAGAACCTGGCGGCATTCAACAGCACCATTGCGCAGCATCGAGCAGAGTGCGGCGACGTTGCCCGGCACCATGCGCGACGCCGCTGCAGTGGTGGCGGAATTCAAGGCCACGGTCGGTGAGGTACGCGCCGCCGCGGCGGGTGCCCGCACGCTCATCGACACGTCCGGGCCGGACCTTGCTACCGCCGCCGAGCGAATCCGCAACATTTCCGAGAATCTCGCGGCCACCACCGCCAAGCCTGGACCGGCTGATGACTGATCATCGCGACGACCTCGGCCTGTTCCTGCGCGACAGCCTGCCGGAGATGGAACGGCTGGTGCGCGACAGCCGCCAGGCCGCGCAGGAATTCCGCGAGTTGTCGCGCAGCCTCAAGGCCGATCCCTCACAACTGCTGTACGAGCCGACTTACCGCGGCGTGGAGATTCCCCGATGAGGAGCAGGGCGCTGATCCTTGCAGGCGGCTGTCTGGCGCTCACCGGCTGCGGAAGTCTCCTGGAAAGCACGGTGCCGGCGCCGCAGTCGTACGTGCTCAGGCTCCCGCAGCGCACCGCGTCGGCCCCGGCGGCAACCGTCGCCGGCAGCCTGCTGGTGCAACGCCCCGAGGCCGGCCCCGGTCTCGCATCCGAATTCATCGCGCTGTTGCGCAGCGGTCAGCGCTTCGATTTCTACGCCGCATCGCGCTGGGCCGCGCCCGCCCCCGACCTCGTCGAGAATGTGCTGGTCGACCAGTTGCGTGATACCGGCATGTTTTCCGCGGTGTTCGACGATTCTTCGCCCTATGCGCCGGCTTACAACCTGCGCTGCGAAATGCGGCGCTTCGAGGCGGACTACACCTCCGGCGGCAACACGCCGACCGTTCAGGTGACGCTCGACTGCACCTTCGGCCGGCATCGCGATCGCACCTTGCTCGCGAGTTTCACCGCGCAGGGTTCGGCCGCCGCTACCGAAGACCGGCTTGGCGCGGTCATCGCGGGATTCGAATCCGCGACTGCCACGGCACTTGCCGAGGTGGAACGCCAGATTGCCGCGGCGCTGGGCGCCGAACGGCCCGCCGTCAGGGACGAACTAGAAAGTGGACAGCCCGGTCGCCTCCATGAGGCGATAGAGCCAATACGTGCTCTGGGCAGGATCGGCGTAGACGCCGACCTCGGAGGTGTACTCCAGGTCCGGCGGCCCCTGGTTCGACCACAACATCTCGAACCAGGTCCCGATCGAGAGCGGCGAGCTGCGAGTTCAGCGGCACGCTGCCGGCGATGTTGGCCTCGAGGTTGAAGTTTTCGAGGTTGCGGCGCGTGAGGTTGGCGGATCCCAGCGTGAACCAGAATTCGTTGGCGGTGCGCATCACGACCAGCTTGCTGTGGAATTGCTCGCCGTGGGTACGGAACCAGCGCAGCTTGATCGCGCCATCGGAAGCCGCGGCGAGTTCGGCGGCTACCGAGCGATTCGGTATGCCGTTCTTGGTCCGGCCGAATGCGTCCTTGTTCGGGTCGAGAATGACGCGCACCAGGACGCCGCGCCTGGAGGCCGCGATCAGCGACTGGATCACGTTGCGATCCGACAGATAGAACATCGCGATGTCGATGCTGTCGCCGGCGCGGGTCAGCGCGAAGTTGCGCAGGATGGCCGCGCCGATCTCGCCCTCGGTCAACACCTGAACGTGCGCGGCTTCCGCCGGGTTCGCGACCGGCGAGCACCGGCGCCATCGGTGGCGGTTCCCAGCCGGTGTTCCAGCCTGACTCACGTGCCAATGCCAGCTCACTTTCCAGCAGTGGCTGCAGCGCCGCGCCGCGCAGCTTCAGCGCGACGTTGGAATGCCGACTGCTCGCATCGTGGGGATTCGCCGATGTCACGATGCCGATGATGCCGCCGCGGCCGTCGTCGGCGAGCAGCACCTTGCGATGGTTGGCCTTGAAATTGAACAGGCGCGCCCAGGCGCCGAAGCTCACTTGCTCGGGTCCGGCATCCAGCGGATTGGGCAGCCAGGCATCACCTTCCCCGTCACCCGACCACCATTTCATGGTGATGCGCCAGAACGCCGAGTAGATGAAATTGGAGTCGCGCAGCGCATCCAGGTCGATGTCGACCACTTCGATGCCGGCATCGCGCAACGCCGCCATGTCGAGCGACGGAATGCTGCCGTACACGTCGTTGATCGGGTCATTGAGGACCAGGACCATGAGTCCGGGGAGTTCGCGCTTGCGACTCAGCAGCGCGTCGCGCAGCTCGGCGGACAAGGCGCGTTGCGGCGGCGTGTCCCCGGTCGCGCCGCGCTGGCCGTTGAACAGGAAGAAGTCGACCACGATGTACTGGCGCGCCTGGCCGATGGTCGCCAGTAACGAATCGAAGATCTGCTGTCGAACTATCGGCGCGCCGAACACATCCGCGCCGCTCACGTCGTTGAGGAACTCGAGCTGGTCGAGCGCCGTGTCGACGACCTCACCGCGCACGCGGGTGCCGTCGGGCATCGGCTTGTAGACATTCCACAGCGCCACCACCGCCCAGATGGCCAGGAAGCCATAAGTGATCAGGCGCCGCACTTGCCAGTTGCGGCGCTTTTCCTCCGGCGGCGGAGATGGATCGATCTGTGGCTCGTCGGGCGCTTCGGCCATCGTCAGGATTCTAACCGCTCGGATAGTTCGAGCCAGCGTGTCTCCAGTTGCTCGATCTCGGTGAGCAGCGTTGCATGGCGCTCGGTGACTTTGCGCGCGTGCGCGGCATTGCGCGCGTAGTCGAGTTGGGAGAGCTCGGCTTCGAGCCGGACGCGTTCCTCGCCGAGCTTTGCCAGCGAGTTCTCGATGGTCTTGATCTCCTGGCGCTTCGGTGCGACCTCCCGGCGCGTATCGGCACCCTTGCGGCGCTGGTCGCGCCGTTCTTCGTCGCGCGGCTTGGGCTGCTTTTTATCGCGCGCCACGGGCGCGACGGGCGTGGTGGCCGCTCCGGAACGTTTTTCCAGCCAGCCGGCGTAATCCTCGAGATCGCCGTCGAAGTCGCGAACCGCACCGTCGGCCACCAGCCAGAACTGGTCGCACACACTGCGCAGTAGTCCACGATCGTGCGACACGACGATGACCGCACCGGCAAACTCCTGCAACGCGGTTATCAGCGAATGGCGCATCTCGAAGTCGAGGTGGTTGGTAGGCTCGTCGAGCAGCAGCAGGTTGGGGCGCTCGGCCACCAGGATCGCAAGCGCCAGGCGCGCGCGTTCGCCGCCGGAGAAGTGCACCACCGGCTCGAACACGCGGTCGCCACGAAAGCCGAATCCGCCAAGGTGATTGCGGCGGCGCTGCTCATCCCACTGCGAACGCACGCCGATTTCATCGATACGCCGGGTCAGCGCCACCAGGGCGGTATCGCGCGAGTCCAGCCGGTCGACCTCGAGCTGCGCGAAATTGCCGACGATCAGATCGGGAGAGGCAACCCGGTCGCCATCCGACTGCGGCAACGCGCCGGAGATGAGTTTCATGAGGGTGGACTTGCCGGCCCCGTTGCGCCCGAGGATGCCGATGCGCTCTCCCGGGTTCACGGAGCGATTCACCTCGGCGATGACGATACGCTCGCCGTAACCGGCCGATGCTCCGTCGAGTGTCACCAGCGGCTGCGGCAGCTTGTTCGCCGCCGCGAATTCCCATTCGAAGGTTTCGATCTCCTGGTACGTGGTGATGGTCTCCAGCTTGTTGAGCGCCTTGATGCGGCTCTGCACCTGGCGCGCCTTGCTGGCCTTGGCGCGGAACCGTTCTATGAAGGAATGCAGGCGGGCGACTTCGCGCGCCTGGCGCGCCGCGAGTGCCGCCGACAGCTGCACGCTGGCAGCATGCTGGCGCTGGAAGTCGGTGTAGTTGCCGGTCCAGTGCGTGAGCTGACCATTTTCGATATTGACGATGCGCCCCACGATGTCGTCGAGAAACTCGCGGTCGTGCGACACCAGCAGCAAGGTGCCCGGGAATCTTTGCAGCCAGCCCTCCAGCCACAACACCGCATCGAGGTCGAGGTGGTTGGTGGGCTCGTCGAGCATCAGCACATCGGCGCGCGACATGAGCGCGCGTGCCATGTTGGCGCGCATCTGCAGGCCACCCGACAACACCTTTACCGGCCGCTCGACGTCTTCCGGCGACATACCGAGACCCGAGGCGACCTCCGCGGCCCGTGACGCCGAGGTGTATCCCCCGGCAAGATCGTAGTCGCCAAGCAGATGGGCTTCCTGCATGCCGTCGTCGGCGGCACGCGCTTTTTCGAGCGCGGCCTCGATCTCCATGAGGCGCGTGTCCCCACTGCGCACGTACTCGAGCACCGTCGCCTCGGTCCTGGGCAGCTCCTGGGACACCGAGACGAAGTTGAGCTTGCCCGGTACGGCGTAGTCGCCGGTGTCGGGACCCAGATCGCCCCGCAGCAATGACAACAGGCTCGATTTTCCGCACCCGTTGCGTCCGACGATCCCGATCTTGTCGCCCCGGAAGATGGTCATGTTTGCGCGGTCGAAAAGCACCGCGGCGCCCCGGCGCAGGCGCACGTCACGTAGTTCCAGCATGGGGTGCGGATTCTACAGACTGCGCCGCGTAACCCGCGGCGGATTCACGCTGCGTTCACCCTTGCGCACGCAGCTCTGTGAACCAGTGTTGGGCTTCGCGCCACCGCGGCCCGGCCGTCGTTGAATCACTACAGGGAGTCTGAATATGCCCGTCATGCGAATGCTGACGTTGATTGCACTGGCCGCGTTGCCGCTGGCCGCCGCCGCGCAGGAATCCCCGTCACGCGAATCCACCAGCTCCGCGACCGGTCCCTACCTGGAACTCATCGACATCATCCGGAGTTTCTCGAAACGCACCGGCAGGAAATTCAATGTCGATCCGCGCGTGCGCGCCATCCCCATGTACGCCGGCATCGACCCAAACAAGCTCAACTACGAGCAGTTGCTGGCAACGCTCACGGTGCACGGCTTCGCCAGCGTCGTGCAGGATGGCGTCGTCATCGTGGTGCCGGATGCATCCGCGCGGCAGCTGCCGACGCCGGTCCATGTCGACACGAACTTCAAGGCCGTCGATGACGAATGGGTGACGCTGCTGGTGACCCCCAAAAAAGCCTGTGCGCCGCAGTTGGTACCCATCCTGCGGCCGCTGATGCCGCAGGCGGCGCATCTCGCGGCGGACGCACACAGCAATTCGCTGGTGCTCGTGGATCGCGCAGTGAACGTACGGCGCGTCGCAGACCTGATCGACAAGCTCGACAAGGCCGCGAGCGGCAAACAGGACTGCGGCGGCGGCAGCAGCAAGCCTGGTAGCTAGCGCCTATCTCCCGACCGGAGTCAGCACGTACATGTGCGTGTTGTGGCAAGAAGCCCAGACGACCACCTGGCCGCCGGTATCGGGGTCGATCACGGAGCTCGCGCACTGCGCCAGCGGTTCATCGTTGTCGTAGCCGCCGGCAGTGATCTGGCCGCGCCGGTTCGCCGAAAACGCGTAGGTGAGCGTGATGCGCTCGGAACGCGGAATAAGCGAGTTGAGGTCGTAGGCGCGGCTTCCCTTCCATAAAACCGCGCGTTCCGTCGAATTATCCGTGAAGTCGCAGTACCGCTCCCCGGCGCCGGAATCGCCCACGGTCTCGCCGTCGTAGCCGACGGCATAGGCGCGACTCGCTACGGCCCCCGGCAGGTGCGGCAGCGCGCGTTCCCGACCGTCACGGTCCCAGCGCACGGCCACACCGGGAATGCACTGGGGGTTCTGCAGCGGCTCCGTACTCTGCGTGACACGTCCCGCCACTTCGCCAAGGTCATTGATGTGGGTCGCCTCGGCGCTGTGAGCCGAATCGGCGGCATGCAACACGCGGAGTTCGCCGCTCGGCACGTGGTAGCGCACTGCCGAGCGGTTGGACGTTCCCACCGCAACGCCGAACGCATTCATGGAACTGGGCGAACCGTAGAGCGGACCGGAAGTTTCAACGCCCGCCGCATCGCGGATCAACCAGCGCGTGGAAATGCACAGCTCATCGATCGGCGGCGGCAGACTGGGATCGCCGCGCAGGCCCCAACCGACCGTGTAGCGCCCGTTGCCATCGACCGCAGCCGTGAACTGGATGCCGTTGCAGGCGGGATCGAAGAAGATTCGTTCGTGCCCGCCCGCCAGCGACCACCGGGTTGCATACAAGCCGCCGATATCGACAGGACCCTCGTAGCCGAATGCCTCGCCGCGATTGGTGATGGTGTACGAATAGGACTGGCCCGGGGACGAGGTCGGTAATGCATAGGAATCAAACCAGGGGGCGGCGACCATGCTCCCGGTTTGATACTGGAAGGAGACAGGATCGGCGATGACGTTCGTGTAACAGGTGACTGTGCCGTTGATCACACCGAAGTCATTGATGGTGCCGATCGAGGCCGTCTTCCCATAGCCGGGCGTGCAGCCCGTGAGAAGTGATGCGGCTGGTTGAATCTCGGTCACTCGATAACGCGAGACGGGCGGTTCGTGCGCCTGGGCGCAGACGGCAAACACGCCGCCAAAGATGACCAGCGAACGCATGAGATTCATCGTGGCTTTCCCCTGAGTTGTTTCTTATGCCGGCCTGAAGATAGTGCCGCTTCGTTGTTTTTAGTGACATGAGGGCGCGCCGGGGAGGTGACCGGCGACACGTGATCGCGAGTTACACGCCGCGGGGCTTGGCGATCTTGTCGAGACTCGTGGAATGGGCGATCAGGCCCGCGAATGCCGGGCCGGTTTCCTGCTGTCGCGCCAGCAGCAGGCGCAGCTCGGCGATCGTCATGGGTTCGCCAAACAATTTGCCCTGGCCAAAGCCACACTGGTGGCGGCGCAGGAAATGCAGGTGGCCGGCTGATTCCACGCCTTCGGCGATCACGTTCATCTTCAGGCTGCGGCCCATCTCGATGATGGTGCGCACAATGGTGGCGTCGCTCTCGTCGTCATCCACGTCGCGTACGAAGGACTGGTCGATCTTCAACGTGCCGATGGGGAACTGTTGCAGCGCCGACAGCGAGGAATACCCCGTGCCGAAGTCGTCGATGGAGAGATGCAGGCCCATGGCATACAGCTCATCGAGCAGGTGCAGGGTGCGCTTGGAGTCCGCCATCAGCGTGGTTTCGGTGATCTCCAGCTCGAAGCAGGTGGGCGAGACGCCGTGTTTGCGGAACACGGAGCGGAAACGCAGGATGAAACTCGCCTGGCGCAATTGCTTGAGTGACAGGTTCAGCGAAATGCGCCCCGGCGTGGTGACCGTCTGCTGCAGATCGCGGTAGTCCTCGCAGACGCGGTTGAGCACCCATTCGCCAACCTCGAGGATCAGGTTGGTCTCTTCGGCGAGCGGGATGAACTGCGACGGCGGAATGTCGCCGTGTCCTGGCAGCCGCCAGCGCAGCAGTGCCTCGGCGCCGACGATGCGTCCGTCGCGCAGGTCCACCTTGGGCTGGTAGTGCACCAGGAACTCGTCGCGCTCCAGCGAGCGGCGGAGTTTGCTCTTCAACATCAGCCGCTCGACGGCGGCGGCATTCATTTCCGGCGAGTAGAACGCGAAGGAATTGCCGCCGTTCTGCTTGGAGTGATACATCGCCGCGTCCGCGTTGCGGATCAGGTCGATGACGTTCTCGGCGTCGCGTGGGCAGAAGGCGATGCCGATGCTGGCCGTCAGGAACACCTCGTGATCCTGCAGCTGGAAGGCGCGACCGACTTCGGCGAGTACGCTGCGCGCCAGCTGCGCCACGGTGCCGCGGTTGTCGGCCTCGGCGGTCAGGTCGTCGACGAACATTGCGAACTCGTCGCCGGCGAGCCGGCCGATCACGGTTTCCTGCGGCAGGGCACGCATCAGGCGTTCGGTGAGGATCTCGAGCGTGCGATCACCGGCCGAGTGGCCGAAGGTGTCGTTGATCTCCTTGAAGCGATCCATGTCGAGATACAACAGCGCCAGCGAGGTCTTGTTGCGCAAGGCGCGCGCAATGGCCTGCTGCAGCAGGTGCTGGAACTGCATGCGGTTCGGCACCTTGGTCAGCGCGTCGTAGCGCGCCAGGTAACGAATGCGCCGCTCCGCGCGCTTGCGCTCGGTGACGTTGCGTACCACGAAGATCGTGCCCTGGTACTGCGGATCGTCCGTCGTGATCTGCGAACCCGTGATGGCCACCGGGATGGTCTGGCCATGGCGCGTCTTGACGACGGTCTCGCGGGTCTCGGAGGAGGCGCGCAACATGTCGAATTCGCCGCGCGCGCGTTCGTCGAAGATGGAGATGATGCCGCGGCCGACCAGTTCGTCCTCGCCCCAGGCGAGCAGCTTGCACGCCGACTGGTTAGCCATGCGTATCACGCCATCGGGCGAAGTCACGAACACCGCGTCGGTCATGCTGCCGAGCACGTTGGTCAGGTAGTTCTTGTTGATCGTGGTCTGGCGCAGTTTCTGGCGCATGCGCTCGAGCGCGGCCTGCAGTTCGCCGAGTTCGTCGCGGCGGCCGACTTCGAGCGGTCGCGAGTAGTCGCCATGTGCGATGCGGTCGGCACTCTTGATCAGCGAGGTGATGGGCTGGCGCATGCGTCGGCCCGCCCACCACGCGAGTGCGAAGCCCACGAACAGCGCGACGGCGCCGAGGCCGCTGGCGATCAACAATGCCTTGCGAACCTGGCCGCGCTCGACGGAATCGTAACGGGTGCGCGCCCCGGCCGAATCCGGAGACGCCTCCAGCGAGCGGATCTCCACTTCGATTTCACCGACCGTCTTCGGCGAGATGATGCCGGGCATGGTCTGCACACTGGCGCGAATGGGCGAGACCGCGCTGCGCGTGATGGCGCCCGCCACGTTGCCGCTGCGCCGCCAGGTATACAGTTCGTTGCCGGACAGATCGCGCACCAGCAGTCCGAGAAGGGTGCCGTCGCCCTTGAAGTTCTCCAGTGCTGCTTCAATCGCCGCGCGATCCGCCCGCAGTACGGCCTGGTCGACACGATCGGCGGCGTGACGCGAGATTTCCTCGGCACGCAGGGTGAGTTCGCCGGAGACACGGCCGCGGGCATCGGTGGAAGCCGAATCGAGAAGCGCAGCGTGCTGTCCCCGGTTTCCGACCACCAGGACGAAGCCAACCGCCAGCGCCAGTGCGATGGCGGCGACCACCGCAACGGCGATGTACTTGCTTTTGAAGCTGACGACGGCCACTGGCTGATCTACACCCGTCCCCTCGGAGGGTCTTCTGATTTGCGTGGCATCTTACCCGTGCAAATCCGGGGCCGGCCACCTTCTCATCCGGCCGACAAGCCCGCGATGTCGACTAGGTCCGCAAGTTTTGCCGCCCCCTCGGACCCACGGGGCCGGGGTACCATCCCGGCCCATGCCGGAATTCGCCGCGTTTAACCTGGAACAGCTGACCGGCCGGACCCGCGATCACCTGACCGACCTTTCCGACCCCCGCTGCAGCCTGCACCGGGATGTGGCCGGCCCGTACCTCGCCATGCGGGCGGCCGCCGCCGCGGATGGCATTGATATCGCTGCTTTTTCCGGCTTTCGGGATTTCGATCGGCAGCTGTCGATCTGGAACGGGAAGTTCCGGGGTGAACGCCCCATGCAGGATCGCGCCGGTAAGGCACTGGACCCGCTCACCTTGCCGCCCGCCGATCGTGTCACCGCGATCCTGTGGTGGTCGGCGCTGCCCGGGGCCAGCCGCCATCACTGGGGCACGGATTTCGATGTCATGGATCCGGGCCTGTTGCCGGCCGGTTACCGGTTGCAGGTGATCCCGGCCGAATACGGCCCCGGCGGACCATTCGAACGCCTAACAATCTGGCTCGATGAACATATGCACGAATACGGCTTCTTCCGGCCGTACGCCACCGATCGTGGCGGGGTACAACCCGAGCCTTGGCACCTCTCCTATGCACCACTGGCCGTGCGTGCGCAGGGCTCACTGTCCCTCGAGGCGACTGCGCGGCGTGCTCGCCGCCGCCGACATCGAAGGCAAGGAACAGGTACTGGAATCGCTGGCGCAGAACTTCGCCAGCTACGTGGTCAACGTGGATTCGCCACCCGAAGTGGCGCTGCTGTCTCCCAGGCTCGCCTGAGGCGGTCGTCCAAAGCTCGCCTGAGGCTGTCGTCAGAAGTTCGCCTGAGGCTCAACCCCAGACTTTCTTGATCGCGCCCAGCATCAGCGTGCGCGTGGTGGCCATCGAGTCTTCGACGCCGGTGAACACCGGCGGCTGACGGCGCAGCAGGCGCCAGTTTTCGCTGCGCAGGATGCGTTGCAGGTACTCGAGGTTGCGATCGATCGAATCCATGTACGGATTGCGACCACCGAACAGGATCTCGAGGTAGCGGTACGCGCGGTTGAATTCGCCGTCGAGCCGCTTGGCGCGCATGTCGAAAACGAACTTCGGCGTCTGGCGCAGCAGGTCGAGACCCGAGGCGTAACGCACCTTCACGTGTCCGTTCTCGCCAATCGGCAACGCGACACCGGCCAGCACGAACTCGGCATACAGCCGATCGCGGCATTTTTCGAGGTAACAGCGGTCGGCCATCTGCGCCATGAGATCGGCGGTGCCCACCATGTGGCCGAGCTTGTGGTCGCGCGGATCGGGCGCATGGATATTCTTGAACGGCCGCTCGTAACCCGTGTAGTGGATGATTTCGGCCGCGGTGTCGGCCCACGAGCCCAGGTCGATCTTGGGTAGATAGTCCTTGAGGAAGGCGGCGCCGCGCGACACGTGCACCGTGGTGAATTCGGCGCCGTTCGGCACGTCGGCGTCACGCGTGGTGCGCAGGTAACCGACATCGTGGAACAGCGCCACGACGATGCCGAGCATGGCGCGCTCGGGCCCGAACCTCTGCGCCTCGGGGACCTGCAGTTCGTGGCCGACGATCAGCCGCGCCGTGGCGAGCGTGATGTCGAGCGTGTGCTGCTGGTCGTGGTAGACCGTATCGACGCCGAAGTAACCGGGCATGCGGCCCGAGAACATGCGATCGAAGTCGGTGAAGACGTGCGCGAAGGCGGGGAATTTCTGTCCGGGCCAGACGCGGGCGAACAAGTCTTCGACCGCGGCACGCACATCCTGAGCCGAGCTCACGAGCACCGTGTCGGTGACGTCGTAGTCGCTGCGGCGGGATTCAGCGATCACGTGAAAAATGTCCGAAAACTAACAAGATGCACGAGTCTAGGCAGGGGGTAGTCAAAAGACCAGCGGACGAAAGCCGCGCTTCGATCGACCGTGATCTGCGTCACGCTGGCGTCATGCCGCAATCGCGCGGCGTGGGGCCCTAATGTAAAGCGGAAGGGGCCTTCAGCCCTGGAAAGTCGCGATCACCGGGGTGTGATCGGAGGCGCGTTCGACTCGCCGCGGCTCCACGTCGATGCGGCAGCCCTGCAATGCCGGCAGCAGCTGCCGGTGCACCAGGATGAGGTCGATGCGCAGGCCGTTGTTACGCCGGAAGGCACCCTGTCGATAGTCCCACCAGCTGAAAGACTTCTCGGGCTGCTCGAAGTGACGAAAGGCATCCACCAGCCCGATGTCGGTAATCGCCTTCAGCGCGGCGCGCTCTTCCGGGCTGACGTGTACGCAACCTGCCCACGCCGCCGGATCGTGTACGTCACGATCCTCGGGAGCGACATTGAAGTCGCCTAACACGATGAGTCCGGGATGTGCGGCGGCTTCCTTGACCAGCCAGTGACGAAGAGCTTCCAGCCATTTGAGTTTGTACGCGAATTTCTCGGAGCCCGGCGCCTGGCCATTGGGCACGTACAGATTGATGACGCGGTAGCGGCCAAAGATGTATCAATCGTGGCTGCCAGCACGCGACGCGGCGGGTCGTCGAAGTCCGGGATGTCGCGGATGAAATCCGTCATCGGCTGCCGCGACAGCAGCGCCACGCCGTTGTAGGTCTTCTGGCCGCTGAACACGCTGTGGTAACCCGCCGCGGTGAACTCCGGGTGGGGAAAATCCGGGTCCTGCATCTTGGTTTCTTGCAGCGCAACCACGTCGGGTCTGGCGTCGGCCAGCCACTGCATGAGCTGTTCGCCGCGCACCCGCAGCGAATTCACGTTCCAGGTGGCGATCGAGAAGGAGCCGCCACCGGTGGTGGCGGCGTTCATCCGCCGAGACCCTGCTGGCGCAGCAGCGCGTTCACGTCCGGCGGCCGGCCGCGAAAGTCGACGAAGGCGTCGAGCGCCTTGCGGCTTCCGCCCTGGGACAGGATGGAATCGAGGAAGCGTTGTGCGACGGCGCGGTCGAACACGCCATGCTCTTCGAAGGCGCTGAAGGCATCGGCCGCGAGCACCTCGGCCCACTTGTAGCTGTAGTAGCCGGCGGCATAACCGCCCGAGAAGATATGCGCGAAGTTGTGCGGGAAGCGGTTCCACTCCGGCACGGGGAACACGCCCACCTCGGCGCGCACTTCAGCGAGGATCTGGTCCACGCGCGCGCCCTGCGCCGGGTCGTATTCGGCATGCAGTCGGAAGTCGAACAGCGCGAACTCGAGCTGGCGCATGGTTGCCAGACCCGCCTGGAAAGTGCGTGAGCCCAGCAATTGCGCCTGCTTGTCCGCGGGCAGCGGCTCGCCGGTTTCGAAGTGGCGCGCCATCGGCGCGAGCACCTCGGGGCGCCAGGCGAAATTCTCCATGAACTGGCTCGGCAGCTCGACCGCATCCCAGGACACGCCGTTGATGCCGGCGATCGAGGGATAGGCCACGCGCGTCAGCATGTGATGCAGGCCGTGACCGAACTCGTGGAACATCGTGACCACGTCGTCGTGCGTGAGCAGGGCGGGCTTGCCGGCCCCGGCCGGCAGGAAATTGCACACCAGGTAAGCCACCGGCACGGTGTTTTCACCGCCGAATTCCTTGCGGCCCACGCAGTCGTCCATCCAGGCGCCGGCGCGCTTCTTCGGCCGCGCGCAGGCGTCGAGGTAGAAACCGGCGCGCGCCTTGCCACTGCCGTCGTGAATTTCGAAGAACCGCGCGTCGGCGTGCCACACCGGCACGCCCTTGCGTTCCACGATCTTCACGCCGAACAGGCGCTCGGCCACGGCAAACAATCCTTCCAGCACGCGCGGCAGCGCAAAGTAGGGGCGCAGCTCTTCCTGCGAGATCGAGAACAGCTTGTGCTGCATTTTCTCGGCGAAGTAACCGACGTCCCAGGCATTGAGCCTGCGGCCGGCGAAGGCCTCGAGCTCGGCGTATTCACGCGCGGCAGCCGGCTTCGCCACCCTGGCGAGCTGGTGCAGGAAATCCAGCACCGCCTGGTTGGACGGTGCCATGCGGGTCGCCAGCGCGTACGCCGCGTAGTTGGGAAAGTCGAGCAGCCGCGCCGCTTCATGGCGCAAGGCGAGGATCTTGCTCATGACCTCGGTGTTGTCGAACTTGCCGCCCGACGGGCCGCGATCCGAGGCGCGCGTGGTCCAGGCCTCGTAGAAATCGCGTCGCAGGCTGTCGGAATCGGCATCGGTCATGACGGCGACATAGCTGGGCTGCTCGAGCGCGAACAACCAGCCATCCAGGCCCTTTTCGCCGGCGCGGGCGCGCGCCTGTTCGACGATCACCGGATTGATGCCGGAAAGTTCCGTCGGATCCGTGACGGGGCGCGTCCAGGCATTCATGGAATCGAGCACGTTCTCTTCGAACCTGGCGCCGAGCAATGCGAGCTCCTGCACCACGGTCTTGTAACGTTCCTTGCGGTCACGCGGCAGGCCAACGCCGGCCAGCCGGAAATCCTCGAGCGCGCGTTCCAGCACGCGACGCTGCGCGCCGTCGAGCTGGGCCTGCTCGTTGGTGGCGATGGCGCTGTAGGCGCGATACAGGGGCTCGCTCTGCGCCAGGTCGGTCCAGTAGTTAGAAAGCAGTGGCAGGCAGGCGTTGTAGCTGGCACGCAACGCGTCGGAATTCAGCACGCCGTTGAGGTGGCTGATGGGCGACCAGGTGCGCGACAGGCGGTGCGAGAGCTGCTCGAGCGGCAACACCGTATTGCTGAAGGTGGGGTGCGGTTGTGTCTCGAGTGTCGCAACCTCGCCGCGGCTGCGCTCCAGCAGTGCGCGGATGGTGGCCTCCACGTCGCCGGCGCTGATGCGATCGAAGGCAGGCAGGGTTGTCCCACCGATTTGGGCGTCACTCATCATTATTTGATTCCAAGAACGGCGAGTACGGGCCCGGTGTCCGGGCGCACGCCGCGCCACAAGGTAAACGATTCCGCGGCCTGTTCGACCAGCATGCCCCAGCCTTTATGGGCCCGGGCGCAGCCTTGTTCAACGGCCCAGGTCACAAACGGCGTCGCGGTCTTGCTGTAACTCATGTCGTAGCAGACCGAATGGCTCGCGACCACCTCGGCCGCAATATTTGGCACCGAGCCGCTGAGCCCCGCGGCGGTGGCATTGATGATGAGGTCGAAGGGGTCGTCGCCGACCTGGTCGAAGCCACAACCGCGCACCGCGCCGAGATCCGAGAACAACGAGGCGAGGTTGACCGCGCGCTCCGGCGTGCGGTTGGCGATCACGATTTCGGTGGGTCCGAGCGACAGCAGTGGTTCGACGATCCCGCGGGTTGCACCGCCCGCGCCCAGTATCAACAGGCGCTGGTTGGTGATGTTCAGGCCGAGGTTCTTGGTGAGGTCGGTGACCAGTCCATAACCATCGGTGTTGTCGCCGAGCAGGCTGTGATCGTCGTTGAGGACCAGCGTGTTCACCGCCCCGGCCCGGTCGGCGCGGGTGGTGAGGTCATTGGCCAACTCCGCGGCCGCTTCCTTGTGTGGTACGGTCACGTTGAGTCCCCGACCGCCGCGCGTGAAGAACTCCAGCACCTGCGCGCGGAAGTTCTCGGGAACGATGTCGTAGAGGCGGTAGACGAGCGACTGGTCCGTCTGCTTGGCGAACAGCCCGTGGATGAAAGGCGACCAGCTATGACTGATCGGATGACCGACCACGCCGTACTGATCCGGGGCGTTCATCGCTGAAATGAAAGCTGAAATAGTCGACCCATCCGGCCGGTCTTATACATGAAGCCAGTCTCGCACGGAACGTCCGCGGGGGCGGCCTTCACGCGGCTGCTGGAAATGTTGCGGCCGGATCTGCTGCGTTTTGCCTGCTGGCTGGCGCGCGATCGGTCGGTGGCGGAGGACGTGGTGCAGGAGACGATGATCAGGGCCTGGAAGTCGCGCGAGGAGCTGAAGGATCCCGCGGCGGCACGGCCGTGGCTGTTCACCATCGTGCGACGCGAACATGCACGGCTCTACGAGCGCAAGCGGTTGCCGTTGGTGGACATCGAGTCGGTCGAGGCGCTGGGGGATCCGGCGCTGGCCACGGAGGGCGATGCCGGGTTGCTCGACCTGCGCCGGGCCATCATGCAACTGCCTGACGAATATCGTGAACCGCTGGTACTGCAGGTGTTAGGTGGGTTCACCACCGCCGAGATCGCCGGCGAGCTGCAGCTCACCCAGGCGGCGGTGCTGACCCGCCTGTTCCGGGCACGAAACCGCCTGCGCACCATTTATGGCCTGGCACCCGCCGAGGACGTGGAATGAGCACCACCGACTGTCGCCACGCGCGGCTGCACATCGGGGCGGCGCCACACGAATCTGCCGGCGGAGGTCACACGGCATCTTGCCGGGTGCACGGAGTGCAGCCGATTCCGCGACGAAACACTCGCGCTGGATGCACGTCTGCGTGGCGCACTCGAAGTGCCGCTGCCGCGGTTTCGCGAACAGGCACCGCGTCCTCGCCGACTGGCACTGGCGGCGTCGGTGGTGCTGGCACTGCTGCTGGCCGGCGGCGCCTGGTTCCTGAATCCGAAGCCGGCGCTGGCCGGCGAAGTTGCCGACCACGTGATCCACGAGGCCGGTAGTTGGAACCGGCAGCAGGTGTTGTCCCCGGCCGAGATCAACGCGGTGCTGCAACAGGCGGGCGTGAGGTTCGACACGTCCCTGCCGGTGGTCTACGCCATGGCCTGTCCGTTCCGTGGACGGCATGTGCCGCACTTCGTCGTGCAGACTGCGAATGGTCCGATGACCGTGATGCTGCTGGCGCATGAAAAGGTATCCGCGCGCACGGAATTTTCGGAGCACGGTTTTCGCGGCGTGTTGCTGCCGGCGGGTGATGGCAGCGTCGCGCTGCTGACGCGCGCTGGCGCGGTTCCGGAAGGTGTGGCCGGAGAAATCGTCGGCGCAGTGCGCTGGTAGCCGGCTCAGGCGACGCTGCTGGCCAGGACTTCCGAGCCACCGCCAGGCCCGGCCAGCATCGCCTGCAGCTCCGGCAGCCACTCGCGCATGGCTTCTTCCAGTAGATAGGGCGGATTGACCACCACGAGCGCCGAGCCGCTGAGTGCCGCGCGCGAATCCGTCGGCAATACCCACAACAACGATGCCAGCGTGGGGCGCTGCAGCGCGCGGCGCAGCGAGGCCAGCCAGTGGTCGAAATCCGCGCGCATCTTCACCGGCAACCACAGCAGCAGCACTGCGGTCTCGAATCGCTGCAGCGTGTCGACCGTCGCATCGTGAACGCGCGAGTAATCGGCGCGTTCTTCGAAGGGCGGATCGATGAGCACGCAGCCGCGCCGTTCGGTGGGCGGCAGCAGGGCGCGCAGGCCGGCGAATCCATCGCTGCTTTCGATGCGGACGCGCGCCGCGCCCTCGAGCGAATTGCGCAGTTGCCCGGCCTCGTCACGCTGCGTTTCAAAAAATACCGCGCGATCCTGCGCGCGCAACAACTGCATGGCGAGCAGGGGTGAGCCGCGGTAGTTGAGGCTTCCGCCGTGGACCCCCGTGGCCACGCAGTCGCGGTAACGAGTCAGCGCCGCATGACGCGGCGTGGCGGCGAGCAGTTTTGCGGCGCCGGCCTGCCACTCGGCCGGATGCTGAGTGTCGCCGGGATGCAACTCGTACATGCCGCGCCCGGCATGCGTGTCGACGAACAGCAGACCCTTGTCCTTGCGCGTGAGCGCGGCCGAGAACCTCGAGCAACAGCACGTGTTTATGCACGTCGGCGAAGTTGCCGGCGTGATACTGATGGCGGTATTTCATGAGACCCTTTTTACGTGCCGCGCCGTTTATACACTGTCGGACGGAGGTCGAGGCCATGTTGCGATTGCTGACAATGTTGATTCTCGGGGCGCTGGCCGCGACGGTGGCCTGTGCCAGCGATGTACAGCCCGAAGCAGGGCGGCGATCGCGCCGCCGACGCGGATCCCCGATCCCGAACAGGCAATTCTGGCGCCGTCGGGACAGCAGGTTTCGACCACGGCCATTCCACGCGAGGTGCGGCGCGCCGTGGTTGCCGACGCGGCCCGGCGCTTCAACGTCGCCGAGAGTGCGGTGGTGATCACGCGCGCCGAGCAGGTGACCTGGCCGGATGGATCCCTCGGCTGTCCGGAGCCAGGCCGCATGTACACGCAGATGCTGGTCGCAGGATTTCGGGTCGCGGCCAGGACCACGGCAGGTGAGTTGACCTATCACACCGATAGCCGCGGCAACGTCGTCAATTGCTCTCCGGGCAAGCTGCAACAGCGTCCGGCCGAGGCCGTGCGCGGCGGTGTGGAGCCGCGTACCGAACCACCTCCCGCGACTCCCGACCGTTGACCACTCGCTGACTCGCCGAGGCGCAAGCTCCGGGTCGCCGCCGCGGCCGGTCGACGCCAGGCTACTCCCGCAACAGGAGCGAGCCATGCAATTCACCGTACGTCCGATCGCGCAGCAATTGGCCGATGAAGTCCGCCGCACGCGGCTGTCACCCGGATACGGCCACCCGGCGCATGTCGAGATCGCGCGTGGCACCGGTCCGTGCCGATGCTGCCTGGCGCCATTCGCGGTCGGGCGCGATGCGCGACTGCTGTTCACGTACCGTCCCGCCGGCCACGACGGCAGCCTCATGGCGCCCGGTCCGATATTCATTCACGCGGAACATTGCCAGGCGTATGCCGGTCCGGGATTTCCCGACGGACTGCGCTCGCTGCCATTGGCCTTCGAGGCGCGCGCCTCCGGAAGCCGCGTGACCGAACTGGCCGCGCCCCGCAACTCTTCTCCCGAGGCGCAGATCGAACAGCTGTTCGAGTCCAGCCGGCGCCGAATGGATTCATCTCCGACACGCCGAGGCGGGTTGCTTCATCGCGCGTATCGATCGCACGTGAGCAAAAAAAAGCCCCCGCGGTTTCCCGCGGGGGCCGATCTCTTCAAGAGAACTTCAGATCTTCAGCGCGAAAGCAGAGTCGCCTCTGATTCGAGCTTGGCGCCGCCCGTGTTGGCGGAGAGCCCGAAGAACGTGAAGTCGCTGTTGTTGATCAGCAGCACACCGGCGTGCGGGTCGGTGCCCGGGAACAGGCCCCACTGCTGCACGGCGAGATCCGCCTTCTGTTTCCAGACCAGCGTATCGCCCGGTACGGCCGCCGTGAACTCCTCACCGAACGGCGTGGCCTTGATCGGACCGATGTGTGATGCATCGCCTCCGAAGTACCAGCTGTAGGAGAAGTAGTTCAGCGTCATCGGCGTTCCAATCGACGCCTGCGTGAGCCCCATGTCGCTTCCGCAGACACGCAGGATCACGTTCGACGAATTGGTGCCGTGTTCGACGAAGAACCTGGCGATGCTGGCACCGGTCGCGGCGTTGATCACCGCCGTGACCTGTCGCCCGTCCGTCAATGCCGTAACGCCGCCGACGTCCTGGTTGATGACGAAGAAGTCATCGGTACCGTCGCTGTTCACGTCGATGTCGACTTCGTGGATCGTGCCCACCGGCGAGGCCTTGCGTTCATGCATGTTGAACACGAACTCCCAGACGAAGTTCGCATTCACACTGCAGACCTGTCCGGCCGGTGTCCCGAACGTGTTGACGGCCGCGGCGCGAATCGAGGGATTCGGCGCCCCGTCGCCACGTTCGCCACGCGGCGTGTCCGGGCCCGTGCCCAGCAACGAGTACGCGAAGATCTGCGCGTTGCCTACGCCCTTGTTCTCGAGCGCCACCGTGCCCGCACCCGTCGTCGGGTCGAGATTGAGGTGTCCGCCAGGCAGCTTCGCCACCACGTCGGCCGACTTACGCGGCAGGATGTGCCACGGCATCGTCACCTTGTGATGGAGCCCCTGGAACACGACGTAGCCGTCGTATTCGTTGGCGGTCAGAGGTCCGATGGCATTGCCGCGCGAACCAGAGTTCATCTGGTTGTCACGCAGCTTGGTGCCGTCCACCGTCAGCTTCACGTTGACCTGCGCCCTGCCGAAAGGATGGACAACAATAGTCGACGGGTTGACCGTCATGGTCACCGCACCCGTGTCCTTGTCGTCCTGGTAACGCAGCGTCGGCGACACCTTGTAGACCAGCGGGAAGAAGGTGCGGTTTTCGACCTCGAGCTTGCGCTGCAGGACGTGGTTGCCCTTGGTGGCATCGAGCAATCCAAAGCTCATGGCGCCGTGGATTCTCGAGACCTTGTCACCAGTCACGTCGCTGACGATCACCGGCGAGAGCAGCGCGCGATCCACGCGGACTTCGCCACCACCGATACGGGTGATCGGTGCGAGCTGATCGGGCAGTACGCTGGCCGACGACGACGGCTGGAACACGTCGGTCTGTGCGGTGTTGATCAGCAGTTGCTTGATGTCGTGGCTCGACAGGAATGGACGAGCCGCCTTGAGGATCGCAGCCGCGCCCGAGACCATCGGTGCCGCACCCGAGGTGCCGCCGAAAGCGGCGGTCCCGGTGAAGCTGCCCGACATTGCCGACACCGACGCGCCGGGCGCGCCGATTTCCGGCTTCACGATGTTGTCGTCGAAGCGCGGTCCACGCGAAGACGTGGAAGCCAGCGAGCCGGCGAGCGACGCCATGTTGGCGGGATCGAAGCGCACGGAAGCGGTGCCGGTACGCAGCAGGTTCGCATCCGCCTGGCTGATCATGTAACCCGGGATGGTCTGCACGCCGCCGCCGAATGCACCGCCGAACGGCGCATCGGGTGTGATCAAACCAATGATGCCGAGAATGCCGCCGGCCGCCGCAATGTTGGCGATCTTGAGACTGAACGAGCAGCTGCCACGATCGACCAGCACGATCTTGCCCGCGAGTTCACCCGCAGCGTACGGATTCGTGCCAGTCGCGTCGGCGCAGGCAAGGCGCTTGCCACCCGCCGCCGGGTAGAACACGGGTCCTTCGATCACCGTGGTCAGCGGAACGGACCACGGCTGGAACACCGCGCCCTTGTCGCCGGCCGGCGGTGACGTCACCGTCATCAACTGCAAGGTGGACGAGGGAACCGACGTCTGCGCGACGCTCAGGGCCGAGGAAGCAGCCGCGGGCGAACCCGTGATGAACTGCTTGTCGGCGCTGTTGCCCGCGGAGGCCACGGTCAGCACACCCACCTTCGAGGCGTTATCCACCGCTTCGGACAGGTCATCGTCGAAGGGCTGGCCGTACGGCGAACCCAGCGACATGTTGATGATGTCGACGCGGTCGCGGATGCGGCCGTCCTGGTTGGGATCGAGCGCGAAGTCCATGGCCTGGAGCAGCGCAGTGCCGCTGCACGAGGTTGCGGGGGCCGAGCAGGCCTTGATCGCGATGATCTTCGCGGCCGGAGCCACACCCAGCTTGCCGGCGATGATGTCGGACACGTGCGTGCCGTGACCGCCGAAGGTCGTGGCGTCGGGCGCCGCGATCGGATCCGGATCCGGCTCGAGGAAGGAGACCCCTCCCGCCGGCGCGTTGTTAGGCCAGCGCTCGCCGACGAAGTCATAACCTCCGACCACCTTGGAGCTCGGGAACAGACCGTTGTCCGCCGCCGTCGCCGGATCGTCCACCACCAGGTAGCCGCCGCTCGCCAGCAGCGGAATCGCCGGCGAACCGGCAGGCGGAATCGGTGCCCAGGCAGCTTCATAGGCAACCTGTGTGCCGGGACCGCTGAGCGCGGCATGTGTGTAGTCCACGCCGCTGTCGATGACGGCGACACGCACGCCCTGGCCGCGGGCGCCGAGTGCATGAGCCGTGTCACCACCGATGTAGGGCACGGTCTCCGACAGATCCTGGCTGTAGTTAGACACGCCGACCACGCGGGTAATGGCGGTGTCGCGCGCGATCTGCGGCAGATCGGCCGCATCCACGCTCAACACCACCGCGTTCAGCGCGAGCTGCAGCGACGCGCGCACTTCGGCGCTGGGCGCCACCGCAAGGATGCGGTCGATGACCGCGGCCTGTTCGGCGGCCACCGTTTCGCGCGCGCGCGAATCATCGGAACCTGCGACCGAAAGGCCGCTGAGACGCACCAGCACGTCCTGTCTGCCGGAGACTCCGGCGAGGCTCGGATGCAACACCGACGGCACGGCGCCTTCGGTGGTGATCGGTACGGGAAGTGTGAGCGCGGAAAGACGCGCGGTGTCGGCGGCGGATAACGGTCGCGGTCCTGCGGCCGCGGCGATGGTACCCGCTGACAACAACGCGCTACACACGGCCAACGTCATGTGGCCGTGACGAACACGTTTGCTCTTCATGTGAATGTATCCCCTGAGAACCTGTTATTCCGGATACACGCCGAGCCCAAGTCATCAATGACAACTGGCCTCGGGAACGCGGCGGTTCTTCTTTGGTGCCGCGAGCAGTGCGCGCGCCACCTCCTTGGCTCTCGCACCGTGTTATCCAGGACCCGCCGGGGACGCTACTCCGCGTCTCGACTTAATTCAATCGCGCCCGGGGGGCTGAGATTGAACATAAGCGGTCACGCCTTTTTGCGTTTCGCTGTTGCTTTAGCGGGAACGGCAGTGGCGGTTTTCGCATTGCTGCGCGCCGCGGATTTTTTCTTTGCTACCGGTTTCTTTTCAGGTTTCGCAGCGGCCGCTGCAACGGCCGGCGTCTTGCCTGCGGCCCTGGCCGAGGATTTCTTCGCCGGTTTCGCGGCTGCTGCAGCATCCGCTGCAGCGGGCGCCGCGGCAGCGGCCGGGGCCGCGGCCTTCTTGCGACCGAAGCGGCTGCCACGCAGCGGTGCAACAGCCAGCAGTTCGCGACAGATCTCGATCGCGATGGTTTTCGGATCCGTGTCCTTCGGCATGCGCGCATTGCGTTTGCCGTCGGTGATGTACGGCCCGTAACGCCCGTTCAGCACTTGTATGTTATCGACGCCGAAGTCCTGGATGATGCGGTTGGCGTCCGCTTCCTTCTTGAGGCGGATCACTTCGAGCGCGCGTTCGAGCTCCACCGTGTAGGGATCGTCTGGCGGCTTGAGCGACACATATTTCGCGCCGTACTTGATGTAGGGCCCGAAGCGGCCGATGTTGGCCTCCACCGGCTCACCCTCGGCGGTCACGCCCAGCTTGCGCGGTAGTTTGAAGAGCTCGAGGGCCTCGGGCAGCTTGATGAGATCCATCTTCTGGCCCGGACGCAGCCCCGCGAACTTGGGTTTTTCTTCGTCGTCCTTGGTACCGATCTGCACGAAGGGGCCATAACGGCCCATGCGTACCGTGATCGGCTTGCCACTCTCCGGATGCTTGCCGAGCTCGCGTGCCTGCGCGACTTCTTCGCGCGAGACATTCTTCTCGATGTGCTCCACCTGCGAGATGAAGGGCTTCCAGAATTTCTTCAGCGGTACGGTCCAGTCTTCCTCACCGCGCGACACGGCGTCGAGCTCGTCTTCGAGCGAGGCCGTGAAGCCGTATTCGACCCACTTGTGAAAGTGCTTGGAGAGGAAGCTGCCGACGATCTTGCCGATGTCCGTGGGGATGAACCGGCGGTTGTCCATGTCGACGTACTCGCGATCCTTGAGCGTCGAAATGATGGTCGCGTAGGTGGACGGCCGGCCGATGCCGTGTTCCTCGAGCGCCTTGACCAGCGAAGCTTCCGAATAGCGCGGCGGCGGCTCGGTGAAGTGCTGGTCGCCGTGCACGTTGAGCAAGGTGACCACGTCGCCGTCTTTCATCGCCGGCAGGATGCGATCGCTCTCGTTCTCGGGCTTACCGTCGTCCACGTCTTCCTGGTACACCGCCATGTAGCCAGGCTTGATCAGGGTGGAGCCGTTGGCGCGCAGCACGTGCCGATGCGATGCTGCAGCACTGCCGGTCTCGGCATGTTTTAGCTTGGCATCATGTCCACTGCAACGGTGTCGAACAGCGCGTGCGCCATCTGCGAGGCCACGGCGCGTTTCCAGATGAGCGCGTACAGCTTGAACTGGTCGGGATCGACCTTGCCTTCGAGGCGCGACGGCAGGATGGCCGCCGACGTGGGGCGAATGGCTTCGTGCGCTTCCTGCGCGTTGCGTGACTTGGTCTTGTAGACCCGCGGCTCCTCGGAGACTGCTTCCTTGCCGTACTCGTGCGCGATGACTTCGCGCATTTCGCGCACCGCTTCTGCCGCGAGGTTCACCGAGTCGGTGCGCATGTAAGTGATGAGACCGATGCTGCCTTCGCCGAAGTCCACGCCTTCGTAGAGCTGTTGCGCGAGACGCATGGTGCGCTGCGCGGAGTAACCCAGCTTGCGGGCGGCTTCCTGCTGCAGCGTCGAAGTGGTGAATGGCGGTGACGGGTTGCGGCGTCGCTGCTTGCGGTCGATGGAGATGACGTGCAGGAAACCCTGCGCGGCATCATTGATGGATTGCTCGACGCCGCGCGCAGCTGCTTCGTTGGTGAAGCTGAACTGCTCGACTTTCTTGCCGTCGAATTCCACCAGCTTGAGCGGGAAGGTTTGTGTGCTGTGTTCGCCTTCGGCTTCGAGCGTCCAGTATTCCTGCGCCTTGAAGATGGAGATCTCGTGTTCGCGCTCGCAGATCATGCGCAGCGCGGGGCTCTGCACGCGGCCGGCGGACAGGCCGCGGCGTACCTTCTTCCACAGCAGCGGCGAAAGATTGAAGCCGACCAGGTAGTCGAGTGCGCGGCGCGCCTGCTGCGCATTCACCAGATCCAGCGACAGGTCACGTGGCTCTGCGACGGCGCGTTGCACCTCGCCCTTGGTGATCTCGTAGAACACCACGCGTTTGACTTCCTTGCCCTTGAGTTCGCCGCGTTCCTCGAGCAGCTCGCGCAGGTGCCAGGAAATGGCTTCGCCTTCGCGATCAGGGTCGGTTGCCAGGTAGAGGTTCTTGGATTTCTTGAGGGCCCGTGCGATGGCGTCGACGTGTTTGGCGTTGCGCTCGATCGACTGGTAGTTCATGGCGAAGTGCTTGTCGGGATTGACCGCACCTTCCTTCGGCACCAGGTCGCGCACGTGGCCATAGGAAGCGAGCACCTCGAAATCCTTGCCGAGGTACTTCTTGATCGTTTTCGCTTTGGCGGGCGACTCGACGATGACCAGGTTGTCAGCCATCGTTTCCTAATTTGGCCGGGCTTCGGGATCTTCAAACATCAGGTCTTCCATGCGCGCGCATGCCTGTTCCTGTCCGGGCTGGCTCGACAGCACCATGAGCACCAGCCACTTGAGGCGATCGATGTCGACTTCGTCGCCATCCTCGCCGCTTTGCAGGGCGACCAGCCGGTCGATGACGATCTCACGCTGCAATGGCGAGAGGATGCCGTCGTTTTCGAGCTGCAGCAGGTAGCCGCGGCAGTCGGACGAGATGTGTTCGACCTCCAGGTCCGAGAAGACGCGCAGCGCGCGGTTCACGGTGAATTCGGGGCGCGAGCGTTCGCCCGCGAGATCCGCGAGCCAGTCGAGAGCGCGTTCGACGTTGTGGCGTCCGAAGCCGGCGCGTTCCAGGTCGGCCGCGAGAGTCTCGCGCTCAGGGACTTCCGGCAGTTCGGCCAGCATGTACTGGTCGAACACGTAAATAAGAATGTCCAGAACACTTCCGGTCATGCTGTCGCCGGTTGTCGTTGTCGTTGGCTTCATTGTCCCGCCATGCGGCTGTATCGGCCGCCGGGGTGCGGCGCCACGTGGCCATCGAGCTCCAGAATGAGCAGCATCGAGGCGATCGATTCGCTGTTCATACCCGTGCGTTCGATCAAGCTGTCGACGCTCGCCGGCTCGAAGGCGAGCGCATCTAACAGGATTTTGTATTCCTTGTCCAACGCGGGGGCTGCTCGAGGCGCCCCCGGCGGCGGCGCAGGGGCCGCCCCAAGTAGTTGGTGACAAAGGGAAATCTTGAGCTCGCTCAAGACATCCTCGACGCGTTCAACCAGCTTGGCTCCCTGCCTGATCAGCTCGTGACAGCCCCGGGCGAGCGGATTGTGGATGGATCCGGGGATGGCGAATACCTCGCGACCGGCCGTGCCTGCGAGGCGCGCCGTGATCAGCGAGCCCGAATCCTGCGCCGCCTCGATGACCAGGGTGCCCTGCGACAGCCCGGCGATGATGCGATTGCGACGCGGGAAATGGTGGGCCAGCGCCGGAGTGCCCGGAGAAAACTCCGAGACCAGCGCGCCGCTGGCCGCGACGCGGCTGGCGAGCAACTGATGCTCGCGTGGATAAATCGAGTCGAGGCCATGACCCAGCACGGCGATGGTGAGCCCATCGGCACCCAGGGCACCTTCGTGGCAGGCGGCGTCGATGCCGAGCGCCAGGCCGCTGGTGATACAGATCCCCAGGCGTGCGAAGCGCGCGGCGAACTCACGCGCCGTCGCGCGCCCGCCCGCGGTGGGATTGCGGCTGCCAACCATCGCGAGTTGCGGCTCGGCCAGCGCGCTCACCAGTCCGCGAATCCACAACACCGCGGGTGCATCGGGTGAGTGGCGCAGCAGCTCGGGGTATTCCGCCGCAGTGGACGCCAGCAACGTGCAGCCAGATGACTCGAGCCAGCGCAGGTCGCCGTCGATACGTGCGTGGTCCGGCGCCATGAGCCAGGCGATGGCGGAATTGGTCAGGCCGAGCCGCGCCAGCAGCGGGGCGTCGGGCCGTTCGAGCAGTGCGAGATCGGGGCTTTCGACCGAGATCGCGGCGAGCGTCGCGGCCGTGAGCCCCGGCGCTCGCGCCGCGAGACACAGGCGCCGCGGCGTCGGTTCCGGCTGGCGAGTCATTGCGCCAGCCTAAAACGAAAGGGCCAGCCGATTGGCTGGCCCTTTCTGCTGTGAAGCAGTGGAAATGAATCAGGGTGAGTAGGCGCGATCGGCAACCTGGATCGGAGCGCGCGCGCCGATGATCAGGCCGTAACTCACGCGATCGAATACCTTGAACACGATCAGTGTTCCGGCACGTTCGTGCGGCAGTTCCACGTACGGCCCATGCGGATCCTTGCCAAACGGGCGGCGGTTCCAGACGTCCTGCACGACTTCGCCGCGTTGATCCACGGCCAGCACCGCACCCGCCGTCAATCCGTGCCGGGTGCCCCGGTTCAGAACGACGACCTGGTATTGCCCGACTTCGGTGGCCTCGTCTGCAATCGCAATGATCTGGCCGTTGACGTCGCCTTTGGGCGCATGCGGCGTGAACGCCAGTGGTATCATCGCCTTCCTGCGCAATCAGCCGATCGCCGCGCAACGCTTCGCGCGAGCCGTCGGTGAGGATGGTCTTGGTGATTTCGCGGCCCGGCTGGTTGACGACCGCGGTGGCAACGTAGGCCGCCTGGTAGCCGACCAGTTCATTGGTCTCGAAGTCGACGATGGGATCGCCCACGTGCATTACCGTGAAGCGCTGGTTGAGGGGCGCGTCCAGGTTCTGCACATACGCCTCATGACCGGTGCCGCCGATCATGTGCTGATCGCGAAACGCGAGGATGTGCGGAGCGGCGAGGATCTGCTCCTCGACCAGTACGCTCGGCTTGGACAGGAATGCGCTGATTGCACCGTACGGCAACGCGTCAACCGGGCCGTCCAGGTCAGAGCTGCGCAGGCGCGGCTGCAGGCGGGCGCCGCTGTACTGCGAAATGCTCACGTGAGCGTCACCACCAGCCCCATAGGCCAGCGACAACACGTCACCTGGATAAATAAGGTGCGGATTCGCGACCTGCGGGTTGATCTGCCAGATTTCCGGCCAGAACCACGGATCCTTGAGGAACACCGCGGCGATGTCCCAGAGCGTGTCGCCACGCTTCACCGTGTAATTCATCGGGGCATCCGGGCGGATGAGCTGTGCGGTCTGGGGCGGAGCTTCCGCAGGCGCCATTTCATTCATCGCGGCAATCGCCGCTTCTGTCGCCGTCAGGTCGTCGGCGTCGTCCGCGGGCGCGCTGCTCGCGACGGGCGCTGGCGCAGCGGCGCTCGGGGCTTCATCAGCCGGCGCGGACTGGCAGCCCGCCAGCAGCACGGCTGCTGCAAACAAGGCCATGAGACCCACGATACGCGGTGTCAACAAAGCAACCACGCGCGGCTCCTTAAGTTGTTGATTCGAAAACATCCTCCACTCCTCAATCCTGGGTGGGGCAAGCGGACCCCACTGTTATAATCCGCCGCGGCACGATGGGCTCGATCTATTGTCAAGTCTGTGCGCTGGATCACGGGACCGATGTCCCGAGCGCACCAGGCAATCCTTGTCCACGGTCGAATCGCCCAAACATTAGCAGCAATCGAGCGGAACATCATGGCGCGCCTGCAAATTCTTGAGTACCCGGACCCCCGACTTCGCACCAGAGCGAAGCCTGTCGAGGTGTTCGATGCCGCGTTGGCAAAGCAGGTCGAGGACATGTTCGAGACGATGTATGCCGCGCCCGGGATCGGACTCGCCGCGACCCAGGTCGATTTCCACAAGCGCTTGATTGTCATGGACGTTTCCGAAGAGAAGGATGCGCCGCAGGTGTTCTGCAACCCCGAGATCCTGACGGCCGAAGGGGTTGGCGTGACCGAGGAGGGATGCCTGTCGGTCCCCGGCATCTTCGATGAGGTGAAGCGTGCCGCGGTGATTCGCGCTCGTGCGCAGGACGTAACCGGGAAAACCTTCGAGGTGGAGCTGGATGGGCTCTCGGCGGTATGCCTGCAGCACGAGATGGATCATCTGGAAGGCAAGCTGTTCGTCGACTACCTGTCGGAACTCAAGCGCGAGCGTATCCGCAAGAAGCTCGACAAGGATCGCAAGGAGCGCGCCAGCCGCGCACGCGAAACCACCACGGCGCGCGCCTACTGACCAGATTGCTGGTCAACGGCCTTCGGGCTCCCCAATGACATCCCTACGCATTGCGTTCGCGGGTACGCCGCAATTCGCGCTGCCCGCGTTGCGCGCGCTGCTCGATTCGGACTCACCGCGTCGTCGGTGTTCTCACGCAACCGGACCGGCCGGCCGGCCGCGGACGCGAGCTGCGCGCCTCCCCGGTCAAACTACTTGCCGCCGGGCGCGGTGTGCCGGTCGCGCAGCCCCCGACATTGAAGACTTCCGAGGGTGCGAACGTACTCGCGGAATGGGCACCGGACCTGCTGGTGGTCGTGGCGTATGGACTGATCCTGCCCGCTGCGGTGTTGTCGCTGCCGCGTTATGGCTGCCTCAACATTCATGGATCGCTGCTGCCTCGCTGGCGCGGCGCGGCGCCGATACAGCGCGCCCTGCTTGCGGGCGACAGCGAAACCGGCATCACCATCATGCAGCTGGACGAAGGTCTCGACACCGGGCCGATGCTGCTCGAGCGCCGCCGGTCGATAGGAATCGAAGACACGGCCGGTGATCTGCACGATGCGCTGGCCGAGCTGGGTGCTGTGGCATTACTCGAAGCCATCGAAGGACTCGCCGCCGGCACGCTCGCCGGGCGTGCGCAGCCTGCCGCGGGAGCCTCGTACGCTCCCAAATTGGAAAAGGCCGAAGCGCTCATCGACTGGAACTCGAATGCGGTGCAGATCGACCGGCAAATCCGGGCCTTCAATCCCTGGCCGGTTGCCGAAACCCGTCTTGGCGGTGAACCGCTGCGCATCCTGCGGTCGCGCCTGCTTGAACGCGAGGGTCGCGCGGCCCGGGCTGGCACCTTGTTAGGTATTGGTGACGACGGCCTGCGAGTAGCCTGCGGTGAAGGAGTCATCGCACTGCGCGAATTGCAGCGCGCCGGCAAGCGAGCAGTTTCGGCCCGTGATTTCGCCAACGCGGTGAGTATCGCCGGCGCCAGGCTCGGTACATGAGCGCTCCCAGGTCCCGGTCCCCGGCACGCTCCGGCAAGGGTCCTGCACGCCATGCGCCGGGTGCGGACACGCTGGCGCAGGCAGCGCTCGCTGTGCACGCCGTCGTGTTTGAAGGGCGTTCATCCGACGATGCCCTCGAAGGTTCGCAGGGGCGAACCGATCGTGCGGCGGTGCGGGCCGTGGCGCTCGGCACCATGCGCTGGTACCTCAGGCTCGTGCCTGCACTCGAACCTCTGCTGAACCGGCCGTTCCAGGAGATGTCGCCGAAACTCGCGGCGCTGCTGGTGACCGCCGCGCACCAGGTCGAATACTCACGCGGTGCCGCCGAGGCGCAGGTCCACCTGGCCGTGGATTCCAGTCGCATCGTCGGGGAAGGCCGCGCCAGCGGCATGGTCAACGCCGTGTTGCGCCGCTTCGTGGCGCAACGTGCCGAGTTGTTAGGTGCGTCGGACCAGGACGTCGCGAAACGGCACGCGCATCCGCGCTGGCTGGTGGACGCACTGTTCGCGGCCTGGGGCGAGCGCGGCGAAGCCATGCTGGCGGCCAACAATCAGCACCCGCCCATGACGTTGCGGGTCGACCCGGCACAACTCACGGTGACTGACTTCCTGCGTTCCTGGCGGGCTCTCGGCCGCGATGCACGCGCGGTCGCGTGGTGTCCCGAAGCCGTGACCCTGGAGCATCCTGTCTCCGTTCAGACATTGCCGGGGTTCGACTCCGGCGCGGTGTCGGTGCAGGACCTCGGTGCGCAGCTCGCCGCGCCACTTCTGGACGCGCAACCCGGCATGCGGGTCCTGGATGCCTGTGCGGCGCCCGGCGGCAAGACACTTCATATAGCCCAGCGCACGCCGGACCTGGGAGAAATCGTCGCCGTCGATCATGATTCGCTGCGCCTGCAGCGCGTGCGACAGAACTTCGACCGGGCAGGGCGCGACGTGCTGCTGGTCGCGGCCGACCTGCGCGCCGCACCGCCCTCGCTTGCGCCGTCGTCCTTCGATCGCGTGCTGGTGGACGCGCCCTGCTCGGGCAGCGGCGTGATCCGCCGGCACCCGGACATCAAGCTGCTGCGCCGGCCAACCGATATCGACACCTTTGCCGCCACCCAGCGGCAGATTTTGCGCACGGCTTTCGAACTACTTCGGCCCGGCGGCCGTCTCATTTACTGCACCTGTTCGGTACTGCCGAATGAGAATGAGCATGTGGTCGCGGCCTTCCTGGCCGAAGAGCCACGTGCCGCCGCGGGTCCCTGGCCTGAAGGAATGGCGCAGCCACCGGGGCTCATGGAGCGCGCCGTCGGTTGGCAGCTGCTGCCAGGTGGCGATGCAGGCACCGATGGCTTCTACTATGCCTGCCTCAATAGACTGACAACCTAGGGAATCCAGGAAACCGATGTCTCTGCGCCGCGCGCCCGCCCTGTTCTGCTGCTGTTCGCCACGTTCGGCGCCGGCTCAGCGTCGCCGGCGCGCGCCGACGCGCTCGACGGCGTGCTCGAGGTGCGTTCGGCATACGTCAGTGTCGAGCAGGGTGCCTTGCTGCTGTTCGCACGCGTGGCCTATCCGGTCAACGACGACATCCGCGCGGCGCTCAAGGATGGCCTGACGCTGAGCTTCGATCTCGACGTGGTGGTCAATCGCGCGAACGCCGCTTCTGGATGGACGAGACCGTCTGGGAGTACCAGTTGCGCCGCGAACTCAGCTACCACGCGGTCAGCGACCGTTACCTGACGCGCGACGTCAGCGCCGGCAATGAACAGCACAGCTATGCCAGCCTGGAGGAAGCGCTGGAAGCCCTGGGGACGGTAGACGCCTATCCGCTCCTGACGACATCGCAGCTGTCCGCCAATCGCCAGTACCGCGTGAGCCTGCGTGCCGGCGTACGCCGCGGCCGGCTCTCGGACACCCTGCGCGTGCTGCTGTTCTGGACCGATGACTGGCACCGCGAGAGTGAGTGGTTCTCATGGTCCCTGCAGCGCTGAGGCGCCTCGGCACCCTCGGACTCATCGCACTGTGGGTGCTGGTGAGCGGCGGCCTGCTGCTGCTGCTTGCGCTGTCGGTCCAGAACTCGGTCCAGTACAGCAAGATGCAGGCGTGGATCCTGCTGACCAACGCCATCGCGGTGGTGTTCGTCAGCGTGCTGCTGGCGCGCAAGATCATCGAGCTGGTGCGCTGCATTCCGCGCGCAGGTCCCTGGTTCCCGCCTGACGGCGCGTACGGTGGCGATATTCGGCTCGCTGGTGATCGCGCCGCTGATCATCGTCTATCTATTCAGCCTCGAGTTCCTCAACCGCGGCATCGACAGCTGGTTCAAGGTCGAGATCAAGCAGGGCCTGACCGATGCGCTGGAGCTGTCCAAGGCGGCGATGGACGTGCGCATGCGCGAATACGCGCGCAGCACCGAGCTGTTCGCCGGCGAGCTCGCCGTCAGTCCGGTGTCGGACTGGGATCTCGCTACCGACACGCAGCGCATCGACAGCGGAGCGCTCGAGATCGTGGTGTACGGTTCGCTGGGCCGCGTGCTCGCCGCCAGCAGCGCGGGCGACATCTCCACCAACGTGCCGCGTTACGCCACGGCGGAGATGACGCGCGCGATGGCTGGTGGAAGTACCTACTGGAGCCTGGAGCCGCTGTCGGATGGCGACTACCTGATCAATACCGCCGCACCTATCGCGGCTGCTCCGGGATCGAGCGAAGGTCGCTTCGTGGTGGCGCTGTACCCGGTGCCGCCGCAGCTCGCGCGTTTATCCGAAGCCGTGCAACGTTCGTACTCGCAGCACGGCGAGCTGTCAGCGCAACGTGAGCCCGTGAAGAACAGCTTTCGAATGACCCTGACGCTGGTGCTCCTGTTGGCCATGCTTACCGCGATTTATGGTGCTATCTACTCCGCCGAGAAGCTCACGCGCCCGGTGCAGGACCTGATCGCCGGTACCCGCGCCGTCGGCAAGGGCGACTTCGGCACGCGGCTGCCGCTGCCGTCGCGCGACGAGATGGGATTCCTGGTGCACTCGTTCAACGACATGACCAAGCGGTTGCGCCGTGCGCGTGAAGAAACCACGCGCAGCCAGCAGGCAGTGGAACGCGAGCGCGAACGGTTGTCGATCATCCTGGCGCGCCTCACTACCGGCGTCATCGCGATCGGGCGCGACCTGGTCCTGCGCAGCGCCAACCATGCCGCCGGCAACATTCTCGGTGTCGATCTCGAACAGGGCGTTGGTCAGCCGCTGGCCGCGCTGACCGCCGACAACCCGCGTTACGCGCGTTTCGTCGATGAAGTCAGCGCACGGCTTGGGCGCGGCGAGGAAGAATGGCGCGAGCAGATGGATCTGAGGCCCGAGATAACCGGCGCGCGCGTGCTGGTGTGCGCCTGCACGCCGATGCCCGGCAACGAACACGCCGAGGATGACGTGGAACGCCAGGGCGGCTACATCATCGTGTTCGATGACATCAGCGCGCTGCTGCAGGCGCAGCGCGACGCAGCATGGGGCGAAGTCGCGCGGCGCCTGGCGCACGAGATCAAGAACCCGCTGACGCCCATCCAGTTGTCGGCCGAACGCATGCGTCGCCGTTACCTCGACCAGATGAAGGGTGAAGACGCCCAGGTGCTGGACCGCGCTACCTACACCATCGTGCAGCAGGTGGAGGCGATGAAGGCCATGGTCAACGCCTTCAGCGAATACGCACGTGCGCCGGACATGAAGGTGACGCGTTTCCCGCTCAACGCGCTGGTCGCCGAGGTGGCCGACCTGCACCGCGTGCAGGAAGCGGCGGTGCAGATCGAAGTCGAGGTGGATTCACACATCGACCAGGTGGAAGCCGACCGTGGCCGGGTGCGCCAGATCCTCAACAACCTCATCGTCAACGCGGTCGAGGCGGTGGAACACTCCTCGGCCGGGCGCGTGATAGTGGCCACGAAGCTCGAAACCGCGGGCGGGGCCGACTACGCCACGATTACGGTAAGTGACAACGGGCCCGGTTTCGCGCGCGAGGTGCTCGGGCGCGTATTCGAGCCTTATGTGACCAGCAAGCCGAAAGGCACCGGCCTGGGGCTCGCGATTGTAAAAAAGATCGTCGAGGAGCACGGCGGGCGCGTCGAGGCCGACAATCGGCCGGAAGGCGGCGCACGCGTGCGTGTATCCTTGCCGGTAACGGATGGAACCCGACAGTTGATGGCGCGGGAACGTCGCGCCGAACCCCGGAAGGAGCGAGCATGAGCGCCGCACACATTCTGGTCGTCGATGACGAAGCCGATATCCGCGGCCTTCTCAAGGAAATACTTTCCGAGGAAGGCTACGACGTGGACGTGGCCGGCGACGCCGGCCAGGCCCGGGCTTCGCGCGCGCGACAACTTCCCGACCTCGTACTGCTGGACATCTGGATGCCCGACACCGACGGCATCACGCTGCTGCGCGAATGGTCCGGCACCGCCGCCGAGTCGTCGTGCCCGGTGGTCATGATGTCGGGCCACGGCACGGTCGAGACCGCCGTCGAGGCCACGCGCCTCGGCGCATTCGATTTCGTCGAGAAGCCGCTGTCGCTGCAGAAGCTGCTGCGCACGGTGGAGCGGGCTCTGGAGGCTGGAAAGAGGAAGCGACACGCCGGCAAGTTGCTGGCCGCATCTCCCGGCGTGCCGGTGGGCCGCAGCCGCGTCATGCAGCAGTTGCGCGCCGATCTCGCGCAGATCGCCACCAACGACTCACCCGTCCTGCTGGTCGGTGAGACCGGCACGGGCCGCGAGGCCTTCGCGCGTTTCATCCACGATGCCAGCCCGCGGGCGTCGCGCCCCTTCGTCACGCTGATCTCGAGCACGCTGCGCGGTGATGGCGCCGAGCAGGTGTTGTTCGGCACCGAGTCCAATGGACAGATCGCTCCCGGTGTACTGGAGCGCGCCGGTGCCGGCACGCTGTTCACCAACGAGCTCGAAGACCTGCCTCTGCAAGCGCAGCGCGCGCTGCTCGGCACGATGGAAGGCGGACAGTTCGTGCGGGTCGGCGGCAACACGCCGGTCATGTTCAAGGCGCGGTTGCTGTCGTCGGCGCGGCCCGGCATCGAAACGCGCAACGACGAGTTCCGCCGCGATCTGCTCGCGCATCTCAACACGCTCATCGTGCGCGTGCCGCCGCTGCGCGAATACACCGAGGACGTGCCCGACCTGCTGCGCCACTATGTCGACCGCTTCGTCGACGGCGAAGGCCTGCCGTTCCGCAAGTTCAGCGTCGCGGCGCAGAATCGCCTGCGCAATTATCCGTGGCCCGACAACGTGCGCGAGTTGAAGAATCTCGTACAGCGCCTGCTGTTGCAGGGTGGCAGCGAGGAAATCCGCCTCGACGAAATCGAGCGCGAACTCGCGGCGCAGACACCCACGGCCGAGCCGCTGGTGAAGCAGGACCTGCTGGCGCTGCCGCTGCGCGAAGCACGCGAACAGTTCGAGCGCGCCTACCTGCAGCAACAGCTCCTGCTGTGCAATGGCAAGGTGGGCCAGCTCGCCAAGCGCGTGGGGATGGAGCGGACGCACCTGTATCGCAAGCTGCGGTCGCTGGGCGTGGATTTCCGCAATATCTCGGACGAAACCGAGTAACGCTCCCGTTACGGCACGCGCGGCCGCGGACTCACGGCGCAGCCGCAGCCGCAGCCGCGGCCGCGGACCCACCGCGCAACGCCGCCAGGTTTACCGTGCCAGCGACATACGCATTCGAGACTTTCCTGGGCAGCGATTCCGCGCCCCTCTCGCAATGGCTCGCGCAGCTTGCGATGCGCCGACTTGTCCTTTTCGACCTGCTCGAGAATGGGCCGATAGCGGCTGTTGTTCGACGCGCCGAGCACCTGCACACCCAGGCCATCGCGTCCACGGCGCCACGGGATTCACCCGCGTACGGATATCTCTCGAGCAACACTTCGGCGGCAACGTCCAGCACCTCGGTGTTTGTATTGCCGTAAAGACTCTGGGCAACGCTGCGAATTGCGACCCAGTCGCCGTTGACGAGCTGATCGACGTATCCCTTCTCGTTCCCGGAGAGCGCCGCGACGCTGCTCATGCTCGCAAACATTGCACAGGCGGCAAGCGCCACCAACATCATCTTCGGCTTCATATGCGGTACCCACGAGCGCAAGTTCACGTTTGCCAAGCGTGGCAAATCTAACACCATGGATCAACGCCTTGTTAGTTGACCGGGAGGCGCCTGAGTTCGGCTGCAGGCTGGTCCTTGAAAATCACGCTGCCGTAGCCCAGCACGAAGACGCGCAATTCCTCGCTCGAGGCGGTCACGGTTGAATTGCTCGCCTTGCCGGGCTGATCGGAGCCGGGTATCAGCTTGTCGCGCATCGCGTCGCTCCACACGCGGTCTTCGTCCTGGTAAAGGATCAGCCGATCCGGCGTGGCGAGCTCGTAGCGGAACAGCACCCAGTTGGAGTTCGCGTCCACGCCTGCGACGCTCGCGAAAGTCTGCTGACCGATCCGCGCGGTGATCAGGCGCAGCTCGTCGGTGCTGGGCTCCTTGCCTGTCTCGATCTCGGTGGCCAGGACCCGGCCCTCGCCGCCGTGGCGCCGGATGACCATTTCGAACTTTCCGTCGTCGCTTTCGGCGTACCAGTGGCCGGTCAGCGCTTCGTCGAATTGCGGTCCTTCCTCGGCCACGAGGGGATTCTCGAAGCGCGCGCAGGCGCCGCACATGAGAAACAGCACCGCCAGGATTCCGTGTTTGATCACGGACGGCATGGTGCCACCTCGTTGAAGCCGGGCGGGTCCCGGTCGCGATCCTGCTGCGTGCGTGGTGGCGGCAGTACGGCCGAGGACACCCGCTCAAATGCCATCAGGGGTTGCTCATGGAAGGCATTCGCACCGTGACTGGCGAAATAGTCGCGAAGTTGTTCCGACGAGGCGTTGAGCTCGACGGTCGAGAGGTGCCGATCCGGCTTGAGTTCGCCCGGCAGCTTCTTGAGTTCCAGGTCTTTGACCAGCGCCTCGGAAAACGCGGCATGCAGGCAGAATCGGTCCTCGCCTTTGAACATGTAGCGGGCGATCGCGTAATTGGGAGTCAGCTGCGGGTCCTTGATGCTCATGTAACGCTGCCCGTCGAATTTCGCCAGCACGATCTGGTAATGCTTCGTCGCTGCCTTGGGGCCCGGTTCCCAGTACGCCTGAACATCCGCCACGAGGACGCCGTTGGCCTCCTGGCGGATGGTTGCGACCATCGGATCTCCGTCGAGGTCGGATTTCCAGATCCCGATGAGTGCCGGATCGGACACCGTGCCGCCTGACTCGAGCGGTACGGGACTCTCTACGCAGCCGGCCAGCGCCAGCGAGGCGAGACTCAGGAAGATGCGATGCATGCCAGGCCCTCTTGGCTCTTCCGGTTTCAGAATATCGGATAACGCGCCTGCCCACCGCGCAGGGTCAGTCGCGTGCGCCAGCCTATCTACCGGCCTGCCGCAGCGCGAGCGTGCCGACGGTGGCGGCGATCCAGCGAAGCATGCGTCTGCTCAAGGCGCAGCCCGTGCTTCGCGTCAGCACGCCTTGCTCGCTGATGGACAGGGTGCCGTCCGGAAACGCGGTGCTGGTCAAGGTGCGCAGCAGGGTGATGACACTGTTGGTGGGATCGGGCGACGGCCCGGCCGGGCGGATCTGCGTGGTGGCCTCGATACGCCCGGACACAAAGCGGCCGTCGTCATCGAGCGTAACCAGCAGGATCGGCGCGATGCCGCGAATGCCTTCCACGCTGATGCCGTAGTACGTCGCGAAATTGCCCAGGCTGTAGGCAATGAGCCGGTCACGATACAGCTCCATCGGGCGCACCACGTGGGGCCCATGGCCGAGCACGATGTCCGCGCCGGCGTCGATCATGGCGCGCGCGAATTCGACTACGTTGCCGCGATCCTCGCCGGCGAAAATCTCGCGTGCGAAGGGCAACACTTCGGCTCCGTTCCCCTCCGCGCCGCCATGGAACGACACGATGACGATGTCGTGTTTCGCCGCCAGGTCCGCGACCAGTGGAAGCCCGATTTGCGGATCGTTGAGTGAGTTCGCACCGACGTTGGGCGCGAAGGCCACCATGGCGACGCGCCGGCCGTTGGCGATCCAGCTCGCGACGGTGCTCTCGCGTCCGGAGTGGTGAATGCCCACCGCATCGAGCGCCGCCATGCTCGAGCCCCGGCCTTCCTCGCCGAAGTCGCGCGCGTGGTTGTTGGCCAGGCTCATGACATCGAAACCGGCGAGCTGCAGGTACGCGGCGTAACGTGTCGGCGTGCGGAACAGGAAGCAGATCTTCGGATTCTTGCACTGCTTGACCGGCTCACCGCCGTCCATCAGCACGCCCTCGAGATTGCCGAAGGTCACGTCGGGCGCGCTGAGCAAAGGCGTCACGGCTGCGAGAAATCCCACGCCGTCATCGTCGGGAAGGATGTTCTCGGGGAAATCCGTGCCCATCATGATGTCGCCCACCGCGGCGAGGGTGAGCCCGGGATGTGCGGGCGCGGGCAGCGGTGGTGGCGCGCGCGGGCGCGGGTTCGGGTGCCGGCGGCGGTGTCGGCGCGGGTGGCGGCGTGGCGCAACCGGCCAGCAGCCACAGGACGCCGGCCGCACACACCGACAGGGGCGCGCCGCGCAGGGTCATTCGCCGACGCGTATCACGAGCGGGTCCAGGTCTGCGGCGCGCAGGCGCGCGTGCAGGCGATTGACCTCGGCGAGATCGGTAATCGGACCGATACGCACGCGGTACCAGACGTCCTCGTCGACGGCCACGCGCTGCACGTTGGCGTCGATGCCCTGCAACTTGAGCTGCGCGCGCGTGCGGTCGGCGACTTCCTGCTGGCGGTACGAGCCGGCCTGCAACACGTACACGCCCGGGCGTTCGACCTTCACCGGCGCGCTGCTGCGCTCGGCGGAGACTTCGCGATCCTTCTCCGGCACCACCACTTCGAAGTTCGGCAGCATGTCGTAGAAGTCGTAGTTCTTTGCGCCGTCTTCCAGGTCGCCCGCGGCCGCAGCCTTGTCGGTTCGCGGTTCGGGACGCGGCACGGCGGCGACGGCCTTGGCCGCTTCCTTCTCGCGATAGTTCTGCCAGACCAGCACGAACAGCGACAGCGACAGGCCAAGCGCCAGCCCGACGCCGAATTCGCGCCACCGGCCGAAGTCGAGACGCATGCCGCCGGAACGGGACCGCTTGAAATCGCGGCTGGTGATTTTTGCGACCAGGATCGGCTCTCCCTACATGCTCTCGGGTGCCGACACGCCGAGGATTCCGAGACCGTTACGAATCACTTGCTGAACGGCCAGCACCAGCATGATGCGCGCATTTCGCAAGGCAGCGTCCTCGACGATCCACTTTTCCGCGTTGTAATAGGTGTGCAGCGTGTTCGCAAGATCGCGCAGGTAATGCACCAGCGCATGCGGCGCGCGATTGAGCGCGGCCTGCTCGACGATCTCGCGGTACTTCGACAGCGCGGTGATCACGATCTGCTCATGCGTGTTGGCGAGCAAGGCCAGGCTGGCCGCGCCGGCCGCCGCATCGTAAGTGAACGAGCGTGCGGCCAGCTCCTTCATTACCGAGGAAACGCGCGCATGCGCGTATTGCACGTAGTACACCGGGTTTTCGTTGCTGCGGGATTTCGCGAGCTCGAGATCGAAATCCAGCGCCTGGTCGTGGCTGCGCATGAGATAGAAGAAACGGCAGGCGTCGTTGCCGACTTCGGTGAGCAGGTCGCGCAGCGTCACGAAGTTGCCCTCGCGCTTGCCCATGGAAAGCTTCTCGCCGCCGCGGTACAGGCTTACCAGCTGCATCAGTGTGACTTCGAAGCAGTCACCGGGCGCGCCGAGCGCGATCAGGGCACCGCGCACGCGGGTCACGTAGCCGTGGTGGTCCGCGCCCCAGACATCGATCAGCAGGTCATGGCCACGCTGGCGCTTGTCGTAGTGATAGGCGATGTCCGAGGCAAAGTAGGTCTTCTCGCCGTTGGCGCGAATCACCACGCGGTCCTCGTCATCGCCGTAGTCCGTGCTCTTGAACCATTCGGCGCCGTCCTTGGTGTACATGTGGCCGGACTGGCGCAGCGCCTCGATGGCACGATCCACGGCGCCGCGCTGGTTGAGTTCGCGCTCCGAGAACCACATGTCGAAATGCACGCGGAATTCGTCGAGGTCGCTGCGGATGTCGGCGAGCATGGCGTCGCGCGCGAACAGCACGATGGCATCGAACTCCTGCGCACCCAGCAGGCGGCGTGAGTTTTCGATGAGACCGTCGATGTGCTTGTCCTTGTCGCCGGCAGGCGCATCCGGCGGCGCGCCACGCACCACGTCCGCACCGGGACGTTTCAGCGCATCGCCGCGCCTGGCGTGCAGTTCCTTCGCCACCGGCAGGATGTAATCCGCCTTGTAGCCGTTCGACGGGAAGGTGACCGATTCGCCCGCCAGTTCGAGATACCGCAGGTAAACACTGACCGCGAGAATGTCGATCTGCCGGCCGGCATCGTTGATGTAGTACTCGCGGTAGAGATCGTGGCCCGTGGCCTCGAGCAGGTTGCCGAGCGTCGCGCCATACGCAGCGCCGCGGCCGTGGCCCACGTGCATGGGGCCGGTGGGGTTGGCCGAGACGAACTCGATCATGACCTTGCGGCCGGCGCCCACCTTGCTGCGGCCGTAGGCGTCGCCCTGGGCCGCGACCGACTTGAGATCCGCGAACCAGGCATCCTTCGCGAGACGAAAGTTGATGAAGCCGGCGCCGGCGATCTCGGCGCTCACGACCAGCGAATTCGCGGGCAACGCGGCCACGATGCTCTGGGCCAGTTCACGGGGATTCTTGCGGGCCGACTTGGCCAGGCGCATGGCGATGTTGCTGGCAAAATCGCCGTGGGCCGGATCGCGCGCGCGGTCCACCACCACCTGCGATTCGTCGGCGGGTTCGGGCAATACGGCGGGTACAAGTGTTCGCAGCGCCTCACGAAGCAGGCGCTCAAGCTCGGATTTCACGGGGGAACCTGTCTGGAACTCGAGGAAACGGCCGGAATCTTACCAAGGAACCTTGGCTTTCCCGCGCCTCCCTCGAGCCGGATCGTCAACCGGACAGCGGCAGGTGCGTTGATCCGCCTGCAGGGCTCATTTTTCACAGGAGACTCCGAATGAAGACCACCCTCTCGACCTGCGCTTTGGCTGTTGCTGCGCTGCTCGCAGGACATGCCATGGCAGGCGACCAGCCGCGCAGCGACGCGCCGCGCGACGAAATGCGTGCCGACAAGGACGGCGACGGCCGCGTGTCACGTGACGAAGCCAATGCTGCGGCCACCGAGCGCACCAATGAATGGTTCGACAAGCTGGACCTCAACAAGGACGGCTATGTCACCCAGGAGGAGACGCGCCAGGCGCGTGAGACGCGCCGCGGTGAGATGCGTGAAGCCTTCGATGAACACTTCAAGGCGGCCGATGCCAACAGCGACGGTCAGCTTTCGCTCGACGAGGTGCAGACCAACATGCCAAAACTGGCCGAGCGCTTCAGCAAGATCGACCAGGACAAGAACGGCATGCTGAGCAAGGAAGAGTTGCAGCGGGGCGGTAGACACCGCAGTCCCGAACCGAAGACCTGATCTTCGGCAAGAAAGTGCGGCGGGATCCGCGAGGATCCCGCCGCTTTCCCGTGGCCAGCGTGTTACTGGCGTGAGGTGCTCACCGAGGCGTCGGCACCCGCATTCGCGTTGGCGTTCGCGCTCGCCTCCACCGGCGAGGAGAGCTCCTGCGGTTGCGTGGCGTCCGCCGGCTTCGGCTCGATCGGCTTCAGCGAACCGGCGAGCCCGCCATCCGCATTGCCATTCGCATTGGCAGAGGCACGTGCCTTCTTGCGCTCGGGCTGCGGCTGCGTCGACTCCGGCGCCGCTTCCCGGGCCGCATCCAGCGTACCTGCGAGGCTGCCCGAAGCGTCACCATCGGCAGCAAGCGACTTGTCGAGCGAGGGCACTGACGGCATGGCCGGCGTGCCCGGCATCGACGGCGTGGTGGGCGACGGGGCGTTCGGTGCCTGGGGCAGCGAAGGCTGCGCGGCGTCGAGCGAACCGGCGAGGTCGCCCGCGAGATTTCCGTTGACGGTGCTGCTGGCCGCCGAGGTCGTCTGCTGAGCTGAACCGGCGGCAGAGCCCGCCGAGTTCACCGAGCCCGCAATTCCGTTGGTGGCCGCACCGGCGGTTCCATTCGCCGCACCGCTGACGGTGGCCTGAGTCGACGACGTGGCGGATTCCGCAGCGCCGCGCACGCTGTCACGCGTGCCGCCAGCGCGGTCACGCACGCGCCCGCCAACGTCACGAGTGCGATCGACTGTTCCGGTGGCAGTACGACGCACTGTGTCGCCGTGGTCGAAAGCTCCGCCCAGCGTGCCGCCCACGTTGCCGTGGCCCGCGCCGCCGATCGAACCCATCCCGCCGCCCAGCGTACCGCCGAGGTTTCCGCCGAGACCGCCGGTGGCCCCGCCACCGAGCACCTGCGCCTGGAGCAGCGGAGCGCCACAGAAGAGCGCAAGCGCCGCCAGCGTTTTGAAAGTGAAGTTCATGATGTGCTCCTGAAGTTGCGCCGCGGCCAATCCGCAGCTTTCAGGAGGTACTACGTTGGGGAAGCGGGTTTTCTTCCCTGAGCCTGTAAGTAATTGATTGTTATTGACTCTTGGTCCGGATGACCACCGGCGCAAGCTCCGCGCCCACCAGCCCCGCGCCGTATATGTCATCGCGCCCGCGCGGGCCGAGGTCCTGGGCGCCACCCATCAGCGCTTCCACTGCCTTCGTCCGGGCCGCGGCATCGGGAGTGGGCAAGGTCTTCGCCAGTAAGCCGGCCACGATGGGAGAGGCGAAGGAGGTACCGCGTACCGACGCGAATCCATCGGGTTGACCTTCGGCAGCGGCGAAAATGTCGGCGCCCAGCGCGGCAAGATCCAGGTGTTTGCCACGACAGGCCTCTAACAACACGCGGTGGCGGGCGTCTACCGCGGTGACTGCCACCACACCATCGTAGGCCGCGGGATACAGCGGTGGCGCCGCCGGCCCGTCGTTGCCCACGGCTGCGACGATGAGATGGCCGCGACTCACGAGCGATGCCACCACGCGTTCCAGCAATGCGTTGCGCGGTCCAACAAGGCTCACGTTGACTACGGCAACGCGGTAGCGCGCCATCCAGCCAAAGGCCGCGGCGACGCTGTCCACTGCGCCGCCGGTGGGACGACCGCAATACACATCGACCGCGAACAGCTCCGCGCCCGGCGCAGCGCCCTGGAAACTGCCAGAGGTTCCGGCCAGCAGCGAGGCAACCGCCGTTCCGTGGGCGCTCGGCACGGGCGCGCCATCGCAACCTACCGCGTGGACGACGTTGGCGCGCAGCGAGACGTGGTTGGCATCGATGCCGCCGTCGATGAGTCCGACGCGCACGGCGCCGCCGCCGGTCGCCGGCGCGTCGACGGCCCGCGCCTGCGGGATCGCGCCTGTCATGCTCTCGGCGCTCTCGAGATAGACGTGATTGAAATCGTAGGTTCCTTCGGGATCGAGCTTGCGCAGTTTCTTCAGGCCGCGGCTGGCGCTCATGCCCGGTGGAGTCTGCAACACGGTGATCTTCACGCCGAGATCGGGCAGCGCCTCGGTCCGCAGCACGAGGAAGTTCGCCTGCTGCGCGCGCGCCAGCGCCGCCTCGCTGACATCGATGCCTACCACCTGGGCTCGCACCACCAGTTCGCCGCGCGGATCACGATCGAGCTCCGCGCGATGACTGCGCACCAACTGTTCGACGCGCAGCGCGCGTGCGCCGGCGAGTTGCTCCACGGTTCCGTTGAGTGCACGGCGTGCGTCCGGTCCTGCTGGAATCTGGACTGGCGGAACCTGTACCGGCGGCACCTGCACCTGCGGAAGTTGCCCGACGGCTAGCCCCGGCAGGCCCAGGCCCAGGCCCATCCCAGGGCGCAGGCGAGCAGGCGCAAGAATTTAGAGGTGTCGCGACACATCACGGGTCGTGGCATGGAAGAAAACGAAGTTGCCGGACGTATTATTCGTCATGAAAGCATGACAGCACGCCTGGAGGAAATCGGTGAACTCATCGTCGCCCTGTTGCCGCGGCTGCGCCGCTTTGCGCGTTCGCTGTCGCGCAACCAGCACGACGCGGACGACCTCACGCAGGTTGCGGTGGAGCGGGCCCTGCGTCACCGCCAGCAGTTTCGCGCGGGCTCCAATCTCGCGTCGTGGTTGTTCGGAATCATGAAGAACGCGTGGCTGGACGATCGCAGGTCACGCGCGCGGCGCGGCGAGGTCGCGTTGCCCGAGGACAGCGGTGAACACCCGGCGGTGACGCCCGCTGATACCGACGCCAGTCTCTGGTCGGTGTCGGAAGCCATGAACAAACTACCCGAAGATCAGCGGCTGGCGATCGCCTGCGTGCTGGTCGAAGGGATGTCGTACAAGGAAGCGGCCGAAGTGCTGGAAATTCCCATCGGGACATTGACCAGCCGCCTGGCCCGGGGACGCAGCGCGCTGGCCGCGGCCCTTTCCGACGAAGGAAAGGGGGACCCGTCGTGAAATACGATGACGAAACTCTGATGGCGTTCGCCGATGGCGAGCTCGACGAGCTGCAACGCGCCGAGATCACGGCGGCAATGGAGAGCGATCCGGGGCTTGCGCAGCGAGTCGCGCGTCACCGCGCGCTGCGCGCACAGGTGGCGGGTGCATTCGGCAAGTTGCTCGATGAACCTTCGCCTGAGCGCCTGGTGCATGCCGCGCACGGCGCGCGCCAACCCGCGGCCAATACGCGGCGTGGTGGCGACGTGGTGCAGTTCCCGGTTCGCGGTTCGCGCCACCCAGCGACGTCCTGGCGCGGCCGCGAATGGGGCGCCATCGCCGCAAGCCTGGTGTTGGGCGGGCTCATTTCCTGGAAATTGCTGGCGCCGTCCGAACCGATGATGGCCGCCAGTGGCAGCTCGCTCGTGGCTCGCGGCGCCTTGGCATCCGCGCTCGACCGGCAACTCGCCAGCACACAGCTCGAATCGGACCCGGTGTGGATCGGGCTTTCGTTCCAGGCCCGCGACGGGCACATCTGCCGCAGCTTCGAATTGCGCGATGCCGGCACCGCGGGGCTGGGCTGCAAAGTCGATGGTGAATGGAGAATTCCCGTGACCAGCGAAACGCCTGCGCGCTCCGGCGGCGTGCGCCAGGCCGCCTCGCCGCCAGCCGCGGTACTCCAGGTGATCGAAGCGCGGATCTCTGGTGATCCCCTCGATCCCGCCGCGGAAGAAAAAGCCCGCGATGCGGGCTGGAAAGCCCGCGCGACGCTAGAACAACTCGAGCGGATCGACATCCAGCGACCAGCGCAGGTCGCGCGGCGCTTTCAGGTTTTCAACTTCCGTCAGCCAGGCAGCCAGCGCCCGGTGCAGTGGCGCGCGTTCGGGCGCTTCCAGCAGCAGTTGTGCATGAAAGCGCGCGGCGCGTTTGGTCATCGCGGCCGGCGCCGGACCCAGCAGCTTGAGGCCGCGAGGCACACGCGCCAGCTTGCGTGCCTGCTGCAGGAATTCGGTCGCGGCCGCGAGCGTCGTGGCGGACGCACGCAGCGCTGCGACATGCGCGAACGGCGGCCAGCCGGCCGCCGCGCGCTCGGCCAGCGCCGCGCGCGCGAAGCCGTCGTAACCTTCCTCCAGCAGGCTGCGCAGCAGCGGATGGTCCGGGTACTCGGTCTGGATCAGCACCTCGCCGGGCTTTTCGCCGCGGCCGGCGCGGCCGGCCACCTGGATGATGGTCTGGGCCAGGCGCTCGGGAGCGCGAAAGTCGGTGCTGAACAGGCCCTGGTCGGCGTTGAGCACCACCACCAGCGTGACGCTGGGAAAGTCGTGGCCCTTGGTGACCATCTGCGTCCCCACCAGGATCCGGGCCTCGCCGCTGGCCACGCGGCCGACGACCGACTCGAGATCGCCGCGCTTGCGCACCACGTCGCGGTCCAGGCGCGCGATGGGCATCGTGGGAAACAACGCGGCGAGAGTCTCCTCGACGCGCTCGGTCCCCTGGCCTACGTGTCGCACCGCGTAACCACACTGCGGGCATTTCGCGGGCAGCGGCGCTTCGGCGCCGCAGTGATGGCAGCGCAGCTTCGCGGCGGCCAGGTGCACCGTGAGCCGCGCGTCGCAGTCGCGGCAGGGCGCAATCCAGCCGCAGGCAGTGCAGGCCAGTGTCGGCGAATATCCGCGCCGGTTGATGTAGACCAGCACCTGGCCGCCGGCGGCGAAATGGCGCTGCATGGCCTCGACCGCCGGCGTCGCGATGCCTGCCCGCACCTCGTGTGCGCGCAGATCGATGACCGCGGCGCGCGGTGGCAGTGCCTGGCCAGCGCGACGTGGCAGCGACAGTCGCGTGTATTTGCCGTTGACCACGTTCTGCAGTGTCTCGAGGGAAGGCGTCGCCGATCCCAGCACGATCGGGAACGCCGGCGCGTTGCGCGCGCAGGATGGCGAGATCGCGTGCCGAATAGCGAAAGCCGCTTTCGTGCTGCTTGAACGACGCGTCGTGTTCTTCGTCGATGATGACGATGCCGAGATCGGCCACCGGCGCGAATACCGCCGAGCGCGTGCCGAGCACGATGCGTGCTTTGCCGCTCACGCAGTCTCGCCACGCCGCGAGACGTTCGCTGTCGGTGAGGCCCGAGTGCAGCACCGCGACGGTCACGGCGAAACGCTCGCGGAAGCGCCCCACGAGCTGTGGCGTGAGTCCGATCTCGGGCACCAGCACCAGGGCACGGTGTCCGTGCTGCAGGCAGTGCGCCACCGTGTGCAGGTAGACCTCGGTCTTGCCGCTGCCGGTGATGCCATGAAGCAGGAAGGGCGCGAACTTTCCGGCGGCGGCGTCGATCGCGGTGACCGCGGCGGATTGCTCGGGGCTGAGCGCGGGACCGGTGGTGCGCAGTAGCGGCTGATCGGACGCCGGCGCTTCGTCGGCCACCTCCGCCGAGGACACAAAACCGCGAGCCACCAGCGCGCGCATCGGCGTACGCCAGTCGTCGAATCTCTGCGCGAGGTCACCCGCCGCGATGCCGGGCTCCGCGCGCAGGATCTCCAGCAGCTCACGCTGGCGGCGGGCGCGCCCCAGCGTGTTGCCATCGAGCGCCGCGACTCCTGCCTCGGTGGTGAACCAGCGCTCGGTGAGCGCGCGTGAAGCCGCACCCTCGCGCGCCTGCTTCGGCAATGCCGCCGCGATCACCTCACCGAGCGGGTGGTGGTAGTACTGCGCCGCGAACTCGATCAGCTCCATGACACCGGCATCGATGACCGGATCGGCGTCGATGATTTCGAGCAGCGGCTTGAGTTTTTCACGCGGCACGTCCGAGCTCTCGGCCCACGAATGCACCACGCCAATGAGACGCTGCCGTCCGAAGGGAACGCGTACGCGCGCGCCGGGTTGCGGGTCGAAGGTCGCGTCCCGCGCCGGCAGGTAATCGAACAGTCGGCGCAGCGGCGTGTCGAGTGCGACCCGCACCATCGTGCGCGTCAACTGGAGGCCTTTAGGGTTTTCCACAGTGCGTGTGGATAAGTCTGTGGATGGAGTCGGATGAAGCCGACAAAAATGCGGCGTTTTTGCAGTTTCTCGTTTCGCTGGTCGAATCGTGAGCACATGTGAGCGTTTCTAATCGAAACAACCAGTTATGGGATTGGACGTCTGCGGCCTTCTGTCACATGACGCGGAAGTGACATCCAGCCTGCGAGAGTGTTCGTAAGTTCCTGATTCACAGAAACGCAATCACGTAACGGGCTCGGTCAACGTAACGGCGCGCAGCGCGTTACACCCCTCATGACCGCGTTTGTTACGCTCGCCGGCGTTTATAACACGCCCGTTCGCATGTCTGATTTTGGGGCCGAGCGGAGTCGGGACCAGGAGTGGATGAGTAGTCGCGCCCTCGAGCAGTTTCTGACCAGTATCGAGAAGCGTGCCTTCAAGATTGCGCAGCTCAGTCTGCGCAACGACGACGACGCGCTCGACGCGGTTCAGGACGCCATGATGAAGCTCGTGCAGTCGTACGCCTCACGCAACAGCGAGGAGTGGCGGCCACTGTTCTATCGCATCCTCGCCAACCGGATCCGCGACATGCAGCGCCGACGAACGGTGCGCGGCAGGATCATGGCCTGGTTGCCCGCGCGCGATGCGGAAGACGACGAAGAGTTCGATCCGATCGCGCAGGCGCCGAGCCACGAGCCGAACCCCGCGCGTCGTCTCGAGATCGACGAGGCCATCGGCGTGCTCGAAACCGCGGTGGCCGAGCTGCCGGCACGCCAGAAGCAGGCCTTCCTGCTGAGGAACTTCGAAGGGCTCGACACCAGCGAGACGGCGAGCGCCATGGGTTGCTCCGAAGGCAGCGTGAAAACACATTATTTCCGCGCGCTCGAGACGTTGCGCGCGCGCTTGGGCGATGTAATTTAAGGTCCGCATATGAGCCAGGAATCGAAAGACGACGCATTCGAAAAACGCGCGCGCGAAGTGCTCGACGAGAGCGCTACGCGGCTCGACGGGCACACGTTGTCGCGGCTCACGCAGGCGCGGCATGCGGCACTGGACCAGATGCAGCGTCCAGCGCGTCAGCGCTGGTGGGCCTTCGTGCCGGCCGGCGCGGCGGCTGCGGTGGCCGTGCTGGCGGTCAGCCTGTGGATGCGCGCGCCCATTGAAACGCCCAGCCCGATGGACGACATGGAGTTCCTGACCGACGCCGACGCCGCGGAATTCGTCACGGATGGCGAGGAGCTCGAGTTCTACGAATGGGCCGCGGGTGAGATGGAGTCATGAGCGACCCGAAGAAGACCGAGCCGGACGACGAACTCCTGGAGTTCCTCGGCGGCATCGACGAAGTGAACGACGAGTCGCAGAACGAGGATTTCTCCGATTTCCTGGCGCACGGCGACTTCGAGAGCGTTGCCGGGACACGCAAGCCGAAGCCGCAGGCGCCGGCCAAGGGTGAAACCAATGAGTGATGCGCGTCGTTTTGTGCCGTCCCGCCGTGCAGCCCTCGCCGCGCTGTTCGCGGTCGGGCTGAATCTCGCGCTGGTTGGGCGCTCGCGCGCCGAATCTCCCGCTGCCGAACCCCCGGCGCGCGTCGAATGGAATTCGCTGAACGCCGATGAGCAGAAACTGCTGAACAAACATGCCGCGCGCTGGGACACGCTGGCGCCCGAGCAGCAGCAGCGGCTGGTCAAGGGCACGCGACGCTGGTTGTCGATGACACCGGAACAGCGCGAACGGGCACGCACCCGCTACGACCGGTGGCAGGACCTGAGCCCGGAACAACGCGAGCTGGCGCGCCAGCGCTGGCATCGATTTCGTGAGCTTCCGCCCGAACAGCAGCAGCGCGTGCGCGACGGCTACCGGAATTACAAGAAACTCACGCCGGAACAGCGCCGCCACCTGCGCGAGCGCTGGCAGAACGCCACGCCCGAGGAGCGGCAACGCTGGCTGGAACGCCGCCGTGCGCGGCGACCGCAATAATCCCGGACTCGCTCTAGCTACTGGATGCCGGGGCCCGAGGGTGGCGTCGGGATTTTCTTCGTCTTGCTGCCCGGGATCGCCCAGTTGATCACGAAGTAGGTGGCCGGAACGTCGCCGATGTTCTGCACCGCGTGGGGCTGCATCGACGCGAAGAACAGCACCGACCCGGCGCCGACGACGATCTCCTTGCCGTTGACATGCGCCTGCAACGTGCCTTCGCGGACGATGACCATCTCCTCGTTGGGGTGCGTGTGCGGCGCGTGGGAAGCGACGTGCGGATTCAGCGTGGTGATGTGCATCTCGAGCTCATCCAGCGTACGTGTCGGCTCGCGTACCACCGGGCGCAGCTCGCCCACGTCGGTTTTCTTCACCTGCATGTCCTGCCATTTCCAGGCGGTGGAATCGAGCAGCTTGACCGGTTCCTGGGCAACCGAAACACAGGCCAGCGTGATGCCGGATGCGACGAGGGCGGTGAAAAGATCGCGGCGCGTGAGCATGGGATACCTCCGGGGGCGACTTGGAGCCTACCAACCGGCATCGTTTGGCTACAATACGCGCGCCCTGAAACCGCCCGGAGCGTGGACGTGACATCGAAAGCAGAAACGTTCTTCGAAAAATTGCTGTACACGTCGCGCTGGATCCTGGCGCCCATCTTTCTCGGGCTGGCGCTGGCGCTGATCGCCCTGGCCATCAAGTTCTTCCTCCAGGCCTTCCACATGTTTGTCGACATCTGGCACTCGGAGGAGTCCGAGCTGGTGCTGTCCGTGCTGGCGATGATCGACATGGCGCTGGTGGGCAGTCTCATCGTCATGGTCATGTTCTCGGGGTACGAGAACTTCGTGTCCACCATCGACGCCAAGGGCACCGACTCGCTGAACTGGCTGGGCAAGCTCGATGCCGGAACTTTGAAGCTCAAGGTCGCGGCCAGCATCGTGGCGATTTCCTCCATCCACCTGCTGAGCGTGTTCGTGAAGGTGGAGACGATCGAGAACCAGAAGATCATGTGGTACGTCATCGTGCATCTGACCTTCGTCATATCGGCAGTGTTGCTGGGCGTGCTCGACAAGATGTCCTTCGCCAAGCATCGCGAACACTGACGCGGAGAAGCTGATGGCCAAGACCCTGTGGCACGGCGTATATCCCGCCGCCACCACCCAATTCGCCGCGGATCTGTCACTCGACCTGCCCGCGTGTCGCAGGACGCTCGGCGCGCTGGTCACGGATGGTGTCGACGGCCTGGTGCTGCTCGGCACCGTGGGCGAGAACAATTCGCTGCGGCCCGAGGAAAAACGCATCGCGCTGCGCGCCGCGGTCGATGCCGTCGGCGGACGGGTGCCGCTGGTGGCGGGCGTCTCCGAGCTCGACACCGATCGCGCCATCGAATTCGCGCGCGACGCCGAGAAGATCGGCATCGACGCGCTCATGTTGCTGCCCGCGATGGTGTACGTGCCGACGCCCGAGGAGTTGTATGCGCACTTCCGCGCGGTCGCCGAAGCCACCTCGTTGCCCATCATGCTGTACAACAATCCGCCGGCGTATCGCGTCTCCATCGAGCTTCGAGACGCTGGAGCGGCTCGCGCCCGATTCCGAACATCGTGGCGCTCAAGGAAAGCGCGCCGGATCCGCGCCGCTTCACGGACATCATCAATCGCTTCGGCGATCGCTTCACGCTGCTGGCGGGACTGGACGACGTGGCGCTCGAAGGCGCTGCTGCTGGGCGCGCAGCGGCTGGGTCTCGGGACTCACCAGCGCGTTTCCGCACGAATCCGTGGCGATGGTCGCGGCGGCGTTGCGCGGTGACTGGACCGAAGCGCGGCGCATCTACCGCTGGTTCATGCCGCTGCTGCATCTCGATGCCGACCATGACCTGGTGCAGTCCATCAAGCTGGCGGAACAGATCATGGGCCGCGGCTCGGAACGCGTGCGCATGCCGCGCCTGCCACTCGAGGGCGCGCGGCGCGCCGACGTGATCGCGCGAGTCGAACGCTGCAAGGCCACGCGGCCCGATACCGACAGGCCGGGCAAGCCGCCGCGCTGATGCGCGGGCTGCTGGGCCCGCTGCAAGCGCCTCGATGCGGCCCCCGGCGAGCAGCGGCCGCTCGCTGCGCAAGACACTGAGCTGGCCGCATCTCGTCGCGCTCGGTGTCGGCGCCATCGTCGGCACCGGCATCTACACGCTGACCGGCGTCGGCGCGGATCGCGCCGGCCCTGCGGTCATCCTCGCGTTCGTGGTTGCCGGCGCTGGTATGCGCCTGCGCGGCGCTCGCCTACGCCGAGCTGGCGACGATGATTCCCACCGCCGGCAGCGCCTACACCTATACCTACGTCGTGATCGGCGAGTCGGTCGCCTGGGTCGTCGGCTGGAGCCTGATCCTCGAATACTCGCTGGCCTGCAGCACGGTGGCGGTGGGCTGGTCGGCTTATCTCGTCGGATGGATTGCAATCCGTGGGCGTGGAACTGCCGCGCGCACTGCTCGCGGGCCCGCACGCCGGCGGCATCGTCAATCTGCCGGCGGTCATCGTGGCGCTGGCCATCGCCGGACTGCTGGTCGCCGGCACGCGCGAGAGCGCCACGCTCAACATCGTGCTCGTGGTGATCAAGATGACGGCGCTGGCGGCGTTCGTGCTGCTCGCGCTTGCCGGCATTCGAGGCGGACAACCTGCGACCGTTCATGCCACATGGATTCGGCAGCACGGTCGAGTCCGGACGGCGTGAACCGCGGCGTCATGGCCGCGGCGGCCATCGTCTTCTTCGCGTTCTATGGCTTCGATGCGGTCGCGACTTCGGCCGAAGAGGCCAAGAATCCCGGCCGCGACCTGACCATCGGCATCATCGGCTCCATGGCCGTTTGCACGCTCATCTACATGCTGGTCGCGGTCTCCGCGGTCGGCGCGGTCAGTCACACATCCGTGGGCAGCTCCGCCGAGCCGCTGGCGCATCGTGATGCGCACGCTCGATCATCCCGCTGGCCGCGCGCGCTCATCGGCCTGGCCGCGTTGATCGCGCTGCCGTCCGTGATCCTGGTGATGATGTACGGCCAGAGCCGCATCTTCTTCGTGATGGCGCGCGACGGTCTGCTGCCGCGGCGCCTGAGTTCGGTGTCCGCAGCGCACAGGCGCGCCCGCACTCATCACTGCGATCACCGGCGTGTTCGTGGCGGGCGTGGCCGGATTCTTCCGGCTCGACGAGATCGCCGAGCTCGCCAACGCGGGCACGCTGCTGGCATTCATCGCCACGGCCGCCTGCATGATGATCCTGCGAAAGCGTGCGCCGGAAATGCCGCGCGTGTTCCGCTGTCCGCAGCCCATGCTGATCGGCACGCCTGGCGATTGCTCGGCTGCCTCTACCTCATTGCCAGCCTGCCGGAAAAGACGCTGGTGCGTTTCGCGCTCTGGAACCTGTTCGGTATCGGCGTGTACTTCGCGTACGGCCGGTGGCGCAGCCTGCAGCGTCGACCGGGTCAGTGAGTCTGGCGCCGGCAGAACAGGCTGCGGCGCTCGCTCACCTGCACGCGATACGGCGGCAGCCCCATCTCGGCGCGCCGCGTATCGAGATCTGCCGATGGAGACTCGATATTGGGCGCGATCCATTCGCCGTCCACGCATTCCATCTGGGTGCCATAGGTTTGCGGCGCGCCGGCGCGCACCGAGACGCGGTCGCTGAGATAGGCGAAGTTCTGTGAATTGGTTTCGCCGGAATTTGCCTTGGGCGCGAGTACGCTGACAATATACGCCTGGTATTCGGGGTCGCCGTCCGCGTGTTGCACCATGAGCCAGGCGGCCTGGTCGGCGGCGACGCCATAGTTGGGGATATCGAACCAGCCGGCGCGCGCAACCCGGGACTTCAGCCAGTTGAGATTGTCCTCGTCGGACGTGCACATGAGGTTGAACAGGTACTCGTCATAGGCCTTCAGCGCCGCGGTCGGGCGCGACTTTCCGTACACCTTTGCGCCTTGGAAAGAACTCAACGAGGCCCGGATTCCCTGGTCGACGAGGGTGCGTTCGAGCAATTCGCGCGTGTCGGGATCCTTGGCGCGTTCCCAGTCGCCGATCCAGTGGCCGAGATGGTCGAAGCGCTTGCGCCATTTGCCAGCTGGATCGTGCGGACGCCAGTGCGGTGCGCAATGCGGTGGTCAGCCGGCGATATTCGGTGGCGAGTGCGCGATAGGCCTTGCTGTCGAAGGCGGCGCGCGCCAGCCCGAGCTGTGCCCCGAGCTCGAATTCATCGGCGCGCAGGCACCCCCGGAACAGGGGCGGCTGGCCTGCCTGGCGGCGCTCTTCCGCCTTCAGTGCTGCCTGCGTGCTGAGTTCGAGCAGCGTGGCATCGCCGTAACGCGAATTGCGGATGGCGGCCAGCGTGTTCTCGCGCTGCTTGGCGCCCATCGCGGCGATGGCTTCGATGGTGCGGACGGAATCCTGCGCACAGGCGAGTCCCGCTGCCGCGAGGCAGGCGAATAGCAGACCGATTCGCCGGTTCGACATTGGCTACAACTTGAGTTCCTGTGCAATTCCTTCGTGTCGCGCCAGTTCCGTTTCGTTCCCCAGCTCTCGCAGCACGCCGCGCCAGGTGATCGGAACTTTCCATTCGCCCAGCGCGGACTCGAGGATTTCCCGTACCGCAGCCGTGGAAATGCTCTGCGGCACTGCGATGAAGATATAGATACCGCGCACCGTTGGCTCGCCTTCGCGCGGCGTCAGCTGGTAACCATCGCCGCTGCGCTGGCTCAGGTGAATTTCCCGCGCGATCAGGACCTTGCCCAGAGTATCGACCTCGGCCTCGCCGGGATGGATGCCGTCCAGGTCGTAGATCCGGTAACCACCGGCCTTGAGCAGTCGCTCGCCACGGAAGGCCGGGAGGTAGTCATCGCCGTCGGCAGGGGCTTCCGATTCGCGCGGATTGAGTACGTATGGATCGATGAGCACCTCATCGCGATAGCGGCACGGCTGATCCGGCGCCTGCATGGCCGTGATGCGCACGACCACCGGATTGATTCGAATCGCGCGAAAACCGATCTCGCGCCCGACGCCATCGCGCAGCTTCACCTCGCAGTATTCGAAGGGGTCGTCGATGGGACCCTCGCCCTCGAACTTGAATCCGAGGCGCCGCGCGCTGTCGCGCACCTTGTCGTGCTGGCCAAGCAGGGTCGCCACGTACATCCGATCCCAGTCGTCGGAAAAATCGGTTTCGCTGGTGGTCAGTTCGTCGAGCAGCGCCAGGGCATCTTCGTTGCGGCCGAGATTGCGATACGCAGTGGCGAGGTTGCTCATCGTCGAACGATTCGGTTCGCTCTCGAACTCGCGTGCGCGCTCGAAAGCCCGCGACGCGCCACTCCAGTCTTCGCGCCGCACCAGCACACGTCCGAGATAGAAATGGGCACCGGCACGCATGGGCTCCGGGACGCTCTCCGCGAGTTCGCGCAGGCGCTGTTCCGCGCCGCTGCGCGCCAGCAGGCGCATGAGCTCGTAGAAGACGTCTCCGGACTCTGGCTGCGACTGCACGAAGGCTTCGAGCACCTGCCGGGCATTTTCGGGAAATCCCATTTCCTGCAAGGCACGGCACAGCGCCAGCGTGAGCGGCTCGCTTGCCGGGTTGGCGGCATGTGCCGGCAACAGGGCTTCGTAGTTGCCCTCGGCGTCGTCGCCCAGTTGCGCGAGCAGCGTCGCCTCATCAGCCACGGCGGTGGTTGCCGCAGGCTGTTCCGCTTCGAGTTCGGCGTGCGCGCGCGCCAGCTTTCCGGGATTGCGCAATTTCGGCAGGAGCGCGGCGACTTCCTCGAGATGCAGGGCCGCGACGCGCGGCATACCGCGCAGTATCGCGAAGCGCGCCGCGCCCAGTGCAATCTCCGCTTGCTGGTACAGCGCGCCATTGGTGCGCAGCGTCCTGCAGAACTCGCGCAGCCTGCGGCCGAGGACTGCATCGTTGCGCTCCGGCCGCGCCTGGCACAGCGCCTGCTCGCTGTGCATCCAGCGCAGGAAGTCGCAGGGATCGAGTTCGGTCACGGACGGATGGGCTGCGAGAGCCTCGTCGATGCGGTTCGCGAGCGCGTATTCCCGCGCCTTCAATTGCGCATGCAGGTTGCGCCGCGATTTCTGTTGCCGGGACGAATCGAGAGATTCGATCAGCTGCAGGGCATCGGTATGCCGACCGAGCTGCGACAGCGCCGCCGCACGCTTGAGCACCAGCACCATGTACGCGTCGGCATCACCGTCGGCGGCGCCAAGTTGCTTGCGCAGGAAGACTTCCGCATCGGCGATGCGATCGAGATCGAAAAGCGCATCAGCGTATTCCGTCGAGATGCATTCGTAGCAGGGCCAGGACGGGTCGATTCGCGCCAGCGCTTCGGCAGAAGCGGCCAGCCGCTCCTCGGCGTAGCCGGGGCCGTCGAGCACCCCGTAGGCGATGCAGAAATCCTGCGTGACGCACACGCTCTGGGGGCAATTTGAAGTGCGTTCACCGTGCGCGAAGTCGAGCAGCCGGACGATTTCATCCATCCCCTGGTTCACATCGCAGCGATCCACGATGCGGCTCTGCGCGAGCCAGTGACGCAGGAAGACTTCCAGCCAGGGATGATCGATGGCGCGCGCCAGCGCCAGCCCTTCGGGGAACAGTGCTTCCACCTGCTCGTGATGACCGTCCCCGACGAGACTCGGCAGTTCACACACGATATCCGCCAGGCGCTCGTGTCCGGCATTGCGCAGCTCCGTCACGGCATCGTGCACCCAGGCCCAGACATCCATTCAGGCCTCCTTCATGACATCGAGCAGGGTGGTGCCGAATCTCTTCAATGCGGCCTCGATGTTTCCGCCGCCCTGGCTGCCGGCCAGCAGTTCGCCAAACGGTTGCAGCAGGTCGAGTGCCCGGGCGCGCTGCGCCTCGCTGCAATCGAACAGGGCCATGATCACGGGATTGGCCGCGTTCACGTACAGCCGGGTCAGCTTGGTATTGGTGATGGTGCGCGTGAAGTGCCGTGCCAGACCCAGCACCGCCTGGCCGATGCGCCGATCTGCCTCGTCGCTCTCGAGGCTGCGCTTGAGCTCGGCGTCACGATCGATGACCAGTGCGAAGGGCAGGAAGTCGGGTTCGAAGCGGCGCACCAGCACCTCCCGATCGGGCGCGGCAAACCACTGCTGCAACAACGCGACGCGCGCGGCGTCGAGGTCGGATGCCTGGAACACGCGGCCGTCGCCTGCCTGGGTGCCCAGCATCACCAGCTCGCCGCGGCGATCGCGGGTGTATTTCATGCAGAAGGCCGCCGCTCCGAAGCGCGAGCCCAGCACCACGGGTAGTTTGAGTGCGCGCAACAGCAGCGACTCGACTCCCACGCGGTCGGCCTGGGTGACGTATACCTTGCCCCTGGCGCGTTCCAGCAGTGCGCCGAGTGTGAATTCACCTTCGGTGGTGGGCACGGTAACTTCGTCCGCCACCAGTTCGAAGAGCCGATCGTCGACCAGCGCGGCGCCCAGCAGCGCTTCATTGTGACGCGCGAGCACGCGCCGCCAGGTTGCCGGATCCTGCCCCGGCAGTTTCGACAGCGATTCGATGAGGCACTGGCGCAACGCCTGCGCATGCTCGGTGTAGGCCGCATCCTTGATCAGCGATTCGCGGCTGGCCGTGGGTTGCAGCCGCTGACTCTCGATCACACCGCCGATGAACCCGGCCCAACGTGGCAACAGGTCGCGTTCATCGTCGCTGATCAGCATGCCGCGGACGAATACCGAGATATTGCGATTGTCACTGCTGGCGTAACTGCCGCCGTCCTGGATCCACAGGAGGCCAGCGGGCCCGGTGTCGGAGGCCGGCAGCGGAAAAGTCACGATCGGGTCGAAGGTCCGTTCGAAACGGCGCGCGAACTCCAGCGACAACGCGCGCAACCGCAGCGGCGAAAGTTCGGCGGCCGGGCGCCACGGCGGCTTCGAGGCATTGACCGGTGTGCCGCCGTTGAGCGAGACGGGGTAACGCAGCAGGCAGCAGTACTGCTGCAGGCGGGAGTGCACGACCTCGGCGTCGCCGAGCTCCGGCGCCTGCGCGCGCAGTGTCAGCGTGAGCTCGGTGCCGACGGGCCGTGGCCCCGCCACTTCGACCGTGTAGGTTTCGCCACTGCGGCTGACGAAGCGGTGTGCGAGGTGTGGCGACTGGTAGGAGCAGGTCCACACCTCGATCTTTTCACTGACCGCGAACGCCGACAGGAATCCCAGCCCGAAGTAGCCGATGAGGCCCTCGCCCTTGCCATCGTCGCGCATCGTCCGGGTGTAACCGGCACCCACCGTGGCGAGATAGGCGTGAATCTCGGCGAGCGTGAGCCCGGCGCCGTTGTCGGTGATCGTGAGCTTGCCAGGCGTTGCGTTCAGCGTGATGGCAGGTTCGAACGGCGCGGGATCCTCGAGTGCGCGGCGCGCGCAGGAGTCGTGCGCGTTCTGCACCAGCTCGCGGATGGCAACGTGTGGCGTCGAGTACAGCGCCTCGCCGAGCACACGCATCAGCCCGGCGAGATCGACGCGAGTTTTCTCCAGCGTCGAAGTCATACGTGGCCGCGCTTCCCTGCCATCCGCGCGAAGGCGGTCAGCCCACGGCTTTGACGGCGTTGACCAGCTCGGCCGCGGCCTTCTGGCCGTCGCCGTACAACATGCGCGTGTTGTCGAGGAAGAAGAGGGCGTTCTCGATTCCTGAGAAACCCGCGCCCTGACCACGCTTGATGACGATGACGTTCTTCGCCTTGTCGGCGTTGAGGATCGGCATGCCGTAGATGGGGCTGGACTTGTCCGTGCGCGCCACCGGGTTCACCACGTCGTTGGCGCCGATGATCAGCGCCACGTCCGCGGTTTCGAATTCCGCATTGATCTCGTCGAGATCGGCGATGAGGTCGTAGGGCACGCCGGCTTCCGCGAGCAGCACGTTCATGTGGCCGGGCATGCGGCCCGCCACGGGGTGGATCGCAAATTTCACCTGTACGCCGCGTTCGATGAGCAATTGGCACAGCTCCCAGACCTTGTGCTGGGCCTGCGCGACGGCCATGCCGTAGCCGGGCACCACGATCACCTTCGACGCGAAGGCCATCATGACGCCCACGTCGGAGGCTTCGATGGGCTTCATCGAGCCCGAAACCGCGGTGGCCGCGCCACCGCCGCCGGAGCCGAAATCCGAGAACAACACGTTGGCCAGCGAGCGGTTCATGGCCTTGGCCATGAGTTGCGTGAGCAGTGTGCCGGCAGAGCCGACGACCGTACCGGCAATGATCATGGCCGCGTTGTCGAGCACGAAGCCTTCGAAGGCCACCGCGAGGCCGGTGAGCGCGTTGTACAGTGAAATCACCACGGGCATGTCGGCGCCGCCGATGGGCAGCGTCATGGCGATACCGAACAGCAGCGCCAGCGCGAAGATCAGGGTGACGTGAAGCGGGTCGGCGCCATGGTGCAGGACCACGATGACACCCACGGCCAGCGACACGAGGAACAGCAGGCCATTGACGAACTTCTGGCCGGCGAATCGCACCGTCTTGTTCAACACGCCCTGCAGCTTGGCCCAGGCGATCAGGCTGCCACTGAAGGAGATGGCGCCGATGATGCCGCCGATGACAGCCAGTGACATGACGATGGTGCTGTGATGCACCTCTTCGTGTGCCGCGTTCGCGAAGGCCGCGCGGTACAGCTCCACCGCCGCGATGGCCGCGGCCGCGCCGCCGCCCATGCCGTTGTAGAGCGCGATCATCTGCGGCATGTCGGTCATCGCGACCCGCTTGCCGCTCCACCATGCAACGATCGAGCCCACGACAATGGCCGCGATGATGAGCTCGTAATTGCTCATGTTCGGGTACAGGAACGACACCAGCGTGGCGACCGCCATGCCGGCGCCGGCCCAGACGATGCCGCTGCGCGCGGTCACCGGCGAGCTCATGCGCTTCAGGCCCAGGATGAACAGGCAGGCCGTGAGGAAGTAGCTGATGTCGATCAGCAGCCGCGGCGAAAAGATGCCCGGCGTTTGCATTGCGGATTCCATCAGTGGCCGCCCTTGTTCTCTTTTTGGGTCTTGCTCTTCGCGCCCGAGGACTTGAACATCTCCAGCATTCTCTCGGTGACCACGTAACCGCCCACGGCATTTCCCGCGGCCAGCAACACGCCAATGAAGCCGATGGTTTTCTCGAGCGGGTTGGTCGCGCCGCCGAGCGCCACCATCGCACCCACCAGCACGATGCCGTGCACGAAGTTCGAGCCCGACATCAGCGGGGTGTGCAGGATGACCGGCACCTTGGCGATGATTTCGTAGCCGGTGAACGCGGCCAGCATGAAGATGTAGAGCGCGACAATTCCAGTCATCTGGTTATCCCTCAATGGCCTTGCGGGTGGCTTCGTGTTTGATCACGCCGTCGTGCGTGAGCACCGCGCCGGCGAAAACCTCGTCGTTCCAGTCGATCTTCAGCTCGCCGGTCTTGTCGATGGCGGGCTTGAGGAAGTTGAAGAGGTTGCGGGCGTACATCTCGCTGGCGTTGTAGGCGAGGCTGCCGGGCAGATTGACGGGTCCGATGACCTTGACGCCGTTGCCGCTCACCACGGTTTCGCCGGCCCTGGTGAGCTCGCAGTTGCCGCCCTGTTCGGCCGCGATGTCGACGATCACGGATCCGGCACGCATGCGTTCGACCGCGGCCTTCGAGATGATCACCGGCGCCTTGCGCCCCGGCACGGAAGCCGTGGAGATGACGGCATCGGCGGCGGCAATGCGCGAATCCAGCGCTTCCTGCTGCTTCGCCTTCTCTTCGGGGGTCAATTCGCGGGCATAGCCGCCGGCGCCATCGGCGCTGACCCCGGTCTCGACGAACTTGGCGCCCAGGGACTTCACCTGTTCGCGGGTCGCGCTACGCACGTCATACGCCTCGACTACCGCTCCCAGGCGCCGGGCCGTGGCAATGGCCTGCAGGCCGGCCACGCCGGCGCCGATGATCAGCGCCAGGGCAGGCCGGATGGTGCCCGCAGCCGTGGTCAGCATGGGCATGAACTTCTCGAGATTGTTAGCGGCGATGAGCACCGCCTTGTAGCCGGCCAGGGCCGCCTGCGAGGACAGGCCGTCCATCGACTGGGCCCGGGAAATACGCGGAATCAGCTCCACGGCGAAGCTGGTGACCTTGCGGTCGCGCAACGCCTTGACCTCGGCGTGGCGGGTGTGGGCCTGCAGAAAGCCCACCACCACCGCTCCGGGCTTCAGCTGTCCGATCTGTTCGATGGTGAGTGGTGCGACGGTCAGCAGGACGTCGGCCTGCGACAGGATGGCTGCCGAACTACCGGCCCATTCGCCCTTTTTGTAGAGGGCGTCAGGAAATTGCGCCCGTGCGCCAGCCCCCGACTCCAGCACGACGCGTGCACCTGCCGCCGTGAACTTGTCCACGACTTCGGGTACCAGACTGACGCGAGTTTCACCGGGCGCGCTTTCCTTGAGCGCGCCGATCGTGATCGGCATGTGGCTTGACTCCCCGTTGACCCGTGGCTGGTGAGCCAAAGGCCTTTTTTTCCCGTGTTAAATGAATGTCTTGCGACGTTGAATTCTCGCACACGACTGGTCTATCTTACATGCCCAATGTTGGGCATCGACCTCGAACGCGCCGACGGAGGCTTCTCCTCCGATCTGCATCTGATCGCGGGCAACGTAAGTCGCGCGCTCTCCCAACTCGTCCTGCGAACCGACGTCTCCGGCATGCCGCTGGAATGGATCGACTACAAGGAAGCGGCGCGGCTGTATCACCAGGAGCAGGTGGCGTACACCTGCGGCAGTCCGCTGTTCAAGCTCTATGGTGGTGTCAGCGCGCGCTCGGGATTGCGAACCATCCTCGAGGTGAATTCCATCGTCGCGACCGTGGGCCACACCGGTAATCCCGGCAACACGCGTCACGACTACGTGCCGCCGCTGAACAACCAGACCCTGTTCCGGCGCGATGCGCACTTCTGCCTGTATTGCGCGCAGCGTTTTCCGGTGCGTGAACTGTCACGCGATCACATCCGTCCCTTCAGCCAGGGTGGCCGCGACGTGTGGACAAATGTGGTTGCGGCCTGTCGCCGCTGCAACAACCTGAAGGCGTCACGCACGCCCGAGCAGGCCAAGATGCAGCTCATCGCAGTGCCGTTCACCCCGACCTACGCGGAGTACATCTTCCTGAAAGGCCGGCGCGTGCTCGCCGACCAGATGGAATACCTGCGCGCGCACTTCCCGCGCCACTCGCCACTGCACGCGCGCATCAAGAAATACCTGAGTTAGGAAGCCTTCAGCTGATGAACGTCGGCGCTTCGCCGACGTTTTCCTGGGTGGAAAATGGCGAAGTCCCCATTTTTCCGTTGACTAATCGACGTGCAGCCAGAACCGCGCCACGACTTCTTCGTGATCCGGCGAATGGCCGCGCACGATCACGTCGTAGTCGCCAGCGGCCAGTGTTTCGGGCTCGCTCAGCGACGAACGACAGTACCGAACCGGACGAGGGCAACTGGCGCGCAGAACGCCAGGCCAGCGTCGAGCCCTGGCGGCTCACGAGATCCATCTCGTATTCGGGATATTGCGGTGTCTGGGGCGCGGCGCCCGCGGCGCATTCGAGTTCGATGCTGCCGTCGGGACAGGTGAGCACCACGACGTCAGGTTCGATGGTGAGTTCGCTCGGCGGTGCCTGGCGCGACAAGGTGACATCAGGCGTCGTGCCGAGACTTCGAACCGAACCGAGGCGCACGATGCGCGGCAGGGACGGAATCGCCTGGCTCACGCTCGCAGTAGTCCGGGATTCGTCGTGCTCGCCGTTCGGCAGCACGAAGGTCACGCCGAACATGAACAGCGACAGGACGACGCTGGCGGCGATCGCCATGCGCCAGCGGCGGTCTCGCACTTCGGATACGTGTTCCGCGCCGCGCTTCAGCCAGCCGCGTCGGGCCGCACTCGCGATGCCACGCCGCAGGCGGCGCTCCATCTCGACCTCGGAAGCTAGCTCGGGAGAAGCGACCAGCCAGGCCTCGAATTCGGCCCGTTCCGAACGTGACAGGTCGCCCGCGACATAACGGGAAACCAGGCGCGCCTGTTCTTCCAGCGATTGGCGATCAAAAGACTTCATGAGTGAGATGTGTCACCAGAAGCCAAAATCTCTCACCCAAACCGTGAAAGAGATCGCCAACGGCAGCAAAACCGACGTGATTCGCGGATGCAGGGCAAGGTGGGGCGCACGCCGTTCGACAATGGTGCGCAGCCGCGTGCGGGCTCGCATCAGCACGCGGTCGAAATGCTTAGGGGAAAGTCCGAGTTCATGGCACAGCTGCTGCTTGTCCGTGCCGTCTAGATAGAACCGGACCAGAACTTCCCGGTCACGCTCGGTGGGCAGTTCATCCAGCAACGCCATGACAGCCTGCGCCAGCTGGCGATCGTCCGCCTCCGACAGGTCGCTGGGCTCGGATCTCCATGTTCTGCGCCAGCTCGTCGACGAGGTCGGAGTCGACCACCGTCTGCTGGCGCAGCATCTTGCGCGCGGCGTTCAGCGCCATGTTGCGGGCGGTCGCCGCGGCGAACGCGAACACCTTGCGCGGATCGTCGATGGTGCGCGCGCGCACGCGTTCGACCACCACATGCAGTGTTTCCTGGGTCAGGTCTTCGGCGTCGATCCAGCGATGAAACGCGCCAAACCGCAGCACCGCGAGCACGCCGGGTCGCAGCGCCACCAGCATGCGCGATTCGGCCTGGCGGTCGCCGTCGAGCGCCGCGGCCACGATTTTCGCGATTTCTTCGACGGAAATGCCGTTCACGGGGTGTCGCCCCGCGCGCGGGTAGTTAGGTGCAGCCGAGCGCTTCCATGGCGGCGCGGCAGTCAGCGCCTGCGTCGACTTTGCCAAGTTCACCGAGGAAATCGACATTGATCCATGGATACCGCGACGTGCCGCTGGTCTTGCTCCTGCAGAACAGCAACTGTTTTATCTGCTGGGCGTCGCATTTGTTCAGCGGCGGGCTGCCCCAGACCAGGGCTACTGCTCCTGACACGTAGGCGGCGGCGCTGGACGCACCGGCTGCCTCGGACAGGGCGTAACCTCGCTCGGAATTCTCGGTCGTTGTCACCACGATGTCCACGCCGGGTGCCTGAATCCTGCCGTCCGTCGCAGTTGGCCGGCCCGCCGGATTGAACAGATCGCGCCCGCGCATGTCGGTGGGCACGGCAGCGAGGACGCCGGCCAGGCAGCGATACCGCGAGGGGTAGTACTCCCGCACGGATTCATCGCGCTGCAGGCTGGTGGCGTAACCGGTGACCACCAGCCGCCGGCCCGAGGAATCGCCCCCGACCGCGGCATAGATCGCCGTCGAAATCGCGCGGCTGTCGACCGGCCACTTCGCGCTGATATTGATGACATCGGCGCCGCCGCGCACCGCAGCATCGATGCCTTCGGCAATCGTGGACAGGCGTGCCAGCAGGCCGTGGTCGACGCGGCTGATGACGATGGGCAACAACAGGCTGTTGGGTGCGACCCCGGCCACGCCGATGCCGTTGTCCATGCGGCCGCCGATCGTGCCGGCCATTTCCGTGCCGTGCGGGTAACAACGGCCGCTGGTGGCGCAACGCGCGTTGAGGCGGCTGCCCTGGGAGCGCGGCGGTTCGCCCGGATCCACGTTGATCATCACGTTGCTCGAGAGATCCTCGTGCGCGGCATCGATGCCGGAATCCAGTATCGCGACGATTCGCGGCAGCGAGCGCGCCGCGATGTCCGAATTCCAGCCGATCTTGGCGTGACCCCACAATTCATCGATGCAGGGATCGTTCGGAAACGTGGTGCGTGCCGCACGCTGCCAGCAACCCGACCCGTCGCTCTCGAAGGCGAGCAGGTCGATGGAAGTGGTGAGGAAATCCGGCCCATCGCAATCGGGCTCGGCGTAGTCGATCGAAGGGTCGGACAGGACCTGCCGAAGTTTCTGCGCCGAGGTGCGGCGGTCGAACGAGGCGACTACGAAACGGCTGGCGATTTCGACGCTATAGACGTGTGTGTTTCGCTCGAGCCGCGCAGCAAGCGAGTGCAGGCTGACTTCGGGCGTGGGAAAAACGATGAAACGTGCCGGTACGGGAGTGCCGCGCGCACTATCGTTCGCGCGGCCCCGGCGGTCGGAATAGGTGCCCGCCCAGGAAGAACAGGCATCGCGCAGGTCGAATCGCACGTCGCCCGCCAGCGCGTCCAGATAGGTGGTGACTGCCGCCGGCGCATGTCGTCCGTTCACCGCCCATTGCGGCGCACCGCTGCAGATACCTGGATCGTTCGCCTGCGCGAGACCCCCCGCCAGTGCGGCCGAGGCCGCAAAAGGCAGGAGGATGGTGAAAAAACCCCGCGCAAGAGAATGGCTCGTCAAGGTGAGTTGCCGATGATGTGTCCGGCATGCGTGACGCGCGACGGCGAGTCGAGCAGGATCGAGATCGAATGTCCCTCGCCTGCAGTGGGCTGCAGCAGGAACACGATCAGATCGTGCAGTTCTACAGCACCCTTGGCGGCGGCCGGGTGCAGCGCGACGTCATGGCTGCGCAGGCGATGGCAGGTGGCGAGCAATTCGGCATCGCCGGTCTTCACGTCCTCCGCCGAGCAGTAACGCTGGCCGGGCACGACATTGAGCGACACCATGCAGGGCATGGCGAAATCCATGCGCCATACCGCGCGCCGGGTCGGCACCGAGCGCGTGCACACGCGAACCACATCGTCCTCGCCGTCGTACACCAGCGTGAGCTTGGCGCCCGCGGGCACGTGATCACCCAGCGATGACGCGGTGATGGTGATCTCCTTGCCGAGCCAGGGCGCGACTGCCGGATTCGGGTCGGCTGCAGTTGCAGTCATGCTCGTGAGCGCAGCCGCCACGAGGCACAGGCGCGTGAAACTGCGGAAGCTGTCGGGGAACTTGAACATCGGGGTCTCCTTTGACGAAATCAGGGAAATTCATTGGCGCGGACCACGAAACTGGTCCACGCAGCGCCGCTGCGCTCATGTAGCTGGGCGGCGCGCAGGGCATCGGCTGCCCGGCCGGTCTTGCGATACGCGTCGTAGAACTCCTTCATGAAGCGCGCCGTGGATGCATCCTGTATGGGCCACAGCGATGCCACGACGGAACGCGAGCCGTTCGCGAGAAATGCATACGTGAGGCCGAGGACACCCTCGCCGCGTACTGCGCCACCGTCGCCGGTCGCACAGGCGGAAAGCACCACGAGATCGGCGCGCAGACCGGTGCGCGAGATCTCGTCCGCCGTGAGCCGCGACTCGGCATTGGCCACGCCGCTGGCGCCGTATTCACTGAGGTAGAGCGCGGATTGCTCGGGTGCATCGCGTCGCACCAGCGCATGGGTCGCGAAATGCAGCACGGACAGCGGCTGCGATCGCAGCTCCAGCACCCGCCTCGGCGTCGCGTCGAAACCGCTGATCTCGATCGTGTCGCGACCGGCAAACGCCCGCGCCACGGTGCGTCCCTCGAGCGCGGAGTACGGCAGGCGCGTCAACTTGTCGCGCGGTTGCTCGTCGCTGCGAAACGAACTCGCGTCGCCCGCCGTCGCGAGGCGCAGCCTGCTGTCGTCGTGCGCGTACACGGGATCGGAAATCACGGCCACGCGGGCAGTTGCCCTGGCCGGTTGCGTCGGCGCGTGCATGGCGAGTGCCAGCGATGGCGCGTAGGCGATCACGAAGCGCTCGACCAGGATGCCGGATCCGGTCGCGGCTCGCAGCTGCAGGGCGGCGAAGGGCACGCCGTTGAGCGGGCCATCCGCGATCACCAGCAGGCGTTTCGCGGTGACCTTTTCGAGCAACGTGCCGAGCAGGTTCCTGCCGGCATCGCGTGAGGCGGGCGTCGCCATGCCGCTGCGGCTGGCCGCGACGAAAGCATCCGCCGTGCGCTGCATGTCCGCTCGGCGCGCGAGGGTCGTGTGCTTGAGCGTGTCGTGCGTCAGCACCCAGGCATGACTGGTTTCGTCGCCGACGAAGTAGGCGAGCACTGCCGTGTCGGCCGGGATGGCGTTCTGCACCTCGCGCAGGTCATCGGGAATCCGCGCGCTGGCGGCGATCGAGCCGCGCGAGCCCTGCTGCCGCAGCGAATTGGCATCGATGCGCGCCCGGATTTCTTCGATCGAGCGCCGCAACTCGCTGAGCTCCGCCGGATCCGCGTTGGCGCGGTCCATGCGGCTCTCGAGGCGCAGCTGCTGCGCGGTCAACTGGGCGCGCAACGCGTTGCCGGCCGGATCGGCAACGGCTGCGTCTCCGTGTTCGCGCGCCGCGAGCTGATCGGCAAGGGAGCGCGCACGAACTGTTTCAGTGGTACGGAACGCGCGCCAGGCCGCATCGTCGCCGCCGCTGGCGAGTTCCGCCGCGATGCGCGCCTCGTAGGGCGTATACCTCTCGGCGAGAAAGCGGGCGCGCCATTCCGGGTTGGCCGATCCGACGCGGATGCGCTGCTCGATGGCGATCGCCGCATCGGCGGCGACCAGCGCCTGGCCCGCGTCACCCAGCGCGACCAGCGACTGCGACATCAGCGTGTGGGTTTCGATGCGGTCGAAATCGAGTCCCAACGACACGTACAGGGCGTCGGCGGCGCGTGCATCCGCGAGCGCGGCGGAGAAATCGCGTTGCGCGCGGCGCAGGCGTGCCCGCTCGGTGAGCGCATCCGCGCGCGTCAGCTCGCTGCCGTCGCGTTGTGCCTCGACCAGCTCGCGTTCGGCGCCGCGCAGGTCCCCGAGCGCGCGCATCTGGGCCGCGATCAGTACGCGGGTTCGGGCCATGGCGTCCGGCTGCACGTCCTGTTCCATGGACTCGCGCAGGTATGCCAGCGCGGCGCGTGGATCGCCGAGCGCACCGGAGACGTTGCCCGCCATGCGCAACGCCGCGGCGCGCGCCTCGCCTGAGCCGACGCGTCCGTGGACCTCGATGGCCGCGCGCAGCGTCGAGAGCGCCCGCTCGAGTTCGCCGACGCGGATGTACAGGCCGCCGAGCGCGTTGAGTTGCCTGCCGCGATCCGCGTCGAAGCCGCGGGCGCTGAATACCTCGAGGGCCTGGGTGTGCAGCGACAGTGCCCGGTCGAATTCGCCCAGCGCGATCAGGCACTGGCCGAAATTGGTGATGGTGGTCGCGTACATGTCGGCGTCACGATCGCGATCCAGCAGCGGCATCAGCGCTTCGTATTCACCGGCGGCGCGCGCGATCTCGCCGCGCCGCTGGTGGATCCAGGCGAGATTGCTCAACGTCTTCACCAGCAGTGTCGAGTCATGGTTGCGGCGCGCGAGCTGGCTCGCCTGCGCGAAGAATTCCGCCGCGCGCATGTCGTCGCCGGCGCTGAAGAAGCCCACGCCGCGCATGTTGATGGCGTAGGCCTCGTCGACCGGCGCGCCATGTCCGCCGAAGTACGTGGCCGCTTCCCGCAGGCGCTTGTCGATCGACTCGAACAGCGCGCTGCGCTCGGCGCGTTGCGAGCTGGCGCTCATGCCGGAGGCGATTTCGATCTCGGCGGAAGCGCGCAGCACGCCGGCGCGGTGCCAGCCGGTCTGGTCGTCGAGCGATTCGTATTCGTCGGCGGCGGTGTCGGCGGCGCGGATTGCCGCCTGCCATTGCATGCGCAGCAGGTATTCGAGGCTGCCGAGGGAATACTCGGCCTGGGCACGCGCGCTTTCATCGGAAACGCTGGCGAACAGCGCGCTGGCGCGGCGCAGCTGTTCCGCGGCGCGTTCCCAGCCCGCAGGTTCGCCGCGCGCGGTTTCGCGGCCGCCGGCGCCGAATGCGGCGTAGCCGTTCTCGAGATCGTCCGGCGCGGCATCCACGGGGTACTTCCAGCGCGATACCCGCAGCAGCGCGACGCCGGTCTTGCCGCCGTAGTCGACGCTGCGTGCCTGGATGCGCAGTTCCGCGGGTTGCCGCAGTCTAACTACCTCGGCATGCAGCCCGTGGCGCTGCACGCCGTCCTCGAGTTCGATGTGTGTGCCGGCCGCTTCGATCGCCACGCGCAGGTCGATGTCGCGCTCGCGGACCTCCACCAGGTAGACGCCGGGTTGCAGCTGCGGTGCGGCAATCGCAGGCGCGTCAGTGCCGACCGGCAGATCGGAGGAGAGAACTTCGGTAAGCTCCCGGCCCGATCCGCCAGTGCACCCGGCAATCATGAACGCGCAGGCGGCGCAAAAACCTGTGACTACGCCGGTCCGCGGATTCAGATGGAAATCTATAGCGACGCGATCGCGCAAGGACATGCAAGCGGACCCCCCCGCGGCGGGGGTAAGTGTTTACTGGCACAGGCATTGTGCCGCAATTGACCGTCGATTTCGTCGACAGGGTTTGTAGTAAGTCCGGCGAAAAATAAAGTTTCGTGAATGTGCCTGCAGGTGGGAGAAATCGCGAAGTCGTGACACTTATAACGAATGGCCGGCGGGTTTTGAGCACCCTGAGGCAGGTCGCAGCCAGGCGACTCGCGCGGCACCGCGGCACAGGCGTCAGGTAGATAGGCTGCGCGCCGGCGGCGCGCGCCCGTTCAGGGCAGTCCGTTGGAGCGCACCACGAAACTCGCCCAGACCGTGGGTCCGGACTTGCTGCGGGCGCGCAATTGCGCGGTTCGCAGTGCGTCGGCCGCGTGGCCCGAGGCGCGATAGGCAGTGTAGAACTCTTCCATGAAGCGCGCGGTGAGCGCGTCTTCGACGGGCCACAACGAGGCCACGACCGTGTGCGAACCATTGGCCAGGAAGCCATAGGTCAGGCCGAGCACACCTTCACCACGCAGCTCGCGGCCGTCGCCGGTGGCGCAGCCAGACAGCACCACGACGTCCGCGCGCAGACCGCTGCGCGTGATGTCATCGGCGGTCAGGCGATCCGACTGCAGGGGCGAGCCGTCAGCCGCGTATTCGCTGAGGAACAGCGCGGACTGCTCGGGCGCGTCCTCGCGGATCACGGCGTGTGTGGCGAAATGCAGCACATCGAGCTCGCTGCGATGGCAGCTCGATCACGCGCCGCGCGGTGGCGTCGAAGCCCTTGAGCTCGATGATGCTGGCGCCGTTGAAGGCGCGCATGACGGCGCGCGCCTCGAGGGCCGAGTAGGGAAGGCGCGCGAGACGCCGCGGTTGCCCTTCGTCGCCGCGAAACAGGGAGGCGTCGCTCGCAGCCACTGTCAGTCGCCGGTCGTCCGGTGTGTAGACCGGGTCGGAAATCACCGCGACCAGCGTTTCGGGACTGCTGTTCGGCGCCGTGGTGTGCAGCGCCACCGCGAGCGACGGCGCACCGGCAATCACGAACCGATCGATGAGCAATTCGCGCGGCGCACCACGAGGCATGGGGATGGTGGCAAACGGCATTCCGTGCAACGGGCCGTCGGGCAGGATCAGCAGGCGCTTCGCGGTCACGCCCTGCAACAGCGTGTCGAGCAGCGGTGTGAAGGCATTCGCCGCGGGCGACTTGACCGGGCTGCGTTGCTGCGCAATTGCCGCGTGCACGAGTTCGTTGAGTACGCGTCGCCCGGGCAACACACTGTGGCGCAGCTCGCGTTGGGTCAGCAGCCAGCCATGCGAGCGCCGATCGCCGACGAAGAACGCCAGTACTGCCGTGTCATCGGGCAGCGCCGTCTGCACGGCGGTCCGCGACTCGGGGATGGCGAGCTGGTTCGACGCCTGAACGCCGTCCTGGCGCAGCATGCGCGCCTCGAGCCGCGCCCGGGTGGCATCGATACGCCGTCGAGTCTCGAGCAGCGCGTCTTCGTCGACATTACTCGCGCGCGCGTGTTTCTCCGAGGTCCACCTGCAACGCAGTCATCACCTGGCGCAGCCGCTCGATCTCGGCGTCGCGCCGGGTGGCGCCGCCGCGCGCCGTGTGCGTCAGCCGATCGGCGAGCGAACGTGCGCGGATGGTTTCGGCGGTGCGGAATGCACGCCACACCGCTTCGCGGTCGGCCGGCGCCGCCGCCAGGTCCACCTCGATGCGCGCTTCGTAGGGGGCGTAACTTGCCGACAGGAAGCGCGCGCGCATCTCGGGATTCGCCGCCTTGACGCGAATGCGCCGCTCCATCGCCACCGCGGTGTCGGCGGCGTTGCCGGCGCCGGCGAGATCGCCCGCGTCCAGCAGGGCCAGCGCCAGCGCCGAGCTCGAGTCGATGCGGTCGAAGTCGAGCTTGAGCTGCGCGTAGTGCGCGTCCGCCGCGCGCAGATCATCCAGCGCTTCGCGATGCCGCTGCTGGTGCATGCGCAACTGCGCGCGCTCCGCCAGCGCGTCGGCGCGCACCGAACCGTTTTGCGTCTGCAGCACCTGCGCCAGCAGTTCCTCCGCGCCGCGCAGGTTGCCCAGCAGGCGCAACTCCCTTGCGATCAGCACGCGGGTGCGATCGATGGTGATTCCATGACGATCGAGGCGCTCGGCCGAGCGCAGGTACTCGATGGCCAGGCTGTGTCGCCCAAGTTCGGCGGCGGCGTTGCCGGCGAGGCGCAATGCCGACACCTGGCCCTCCAGGTCGCGCGAACTTTCGTACAGCGGCAGCGCACTTTCGAGCGTGCCCAGCGCGCGTTCGACGCTGCCGGTGCGGAACTGGATCGAGGCGAGCGCGCCGAGCTCGCGTGCCGTCTGGCTGTCGTCGCCGCGCGCGGCGAACACGCCGAGCGCCTCGGAATGCAGCATCAGCGCGCGGTCGAACTCACCGCGCGCGATCAGCGCCGAGCCGAGCCTGGCCAGCAGTGCCGCGTACATCTCGGGATTGCGATCGCGCTCGATATACGGGAGGACACTCTCGTACAGGGCCGCGGCCTGCACCACATCGCCCCGGCGATGCGCAATGAAACCGAGATTCTGGGTGGCGATCGCTTCGAAGTACCGGTCGCCGCGCGCATGTGCGCGGCGCCGGATGTCTTCGTAGACCGCGGCATTTTCTTCGTAACGGCCGAGAACGTTCTCGCGAATCCGCGACCAGCCGAGCGCAGCGAGTGCATCGGACTGCATGCCCTCGGCTTCGAAGAACGCCTGTGCCTGGGTCATGCGGCGCGCTGCGGTATTGAGCGTCGCGCGTTGCTCGACACGCGGCACCTCGGGCCCCATGCCGCCGGCGATGCTGAATTCGGCCTGGCCCAGCAACATCGCGGCGTGTTGCACGCCGACCGTGTCGCCGGCCGAGCGGAAATGGGCCAGCGCCGACGCGGCGGTCCTGCGGCTGGCGCCGAAGTCGTGCAGCAGGTTCTGTTCGATGTAACCGCGCTGGTATTCGACCTCGGCCAGCGATTGCGTGTCATTGGCGGCCTGGAACTGACGCGCAGCCTCGCGCAGCGGCGTGAGCGCAGCGCGCCAGGCCGACGCGTTGTCCTGCGCCGCAAGCGCACTTCCCTCACCGAGCAACCGGAAGCCGAGCAGGCGATGATCGGGCTGCGTATCCGGCGCGACCTTGGGCCAGCGCAGGATGCGTACCGCGGCGGCGCCCTTCCAGGTGCGCTGGTCGACGCTCGTCAGCGTCACCTCGAGCCGCACCGGTGCGTCCAGGCTAACTACCGTGCGGTGCAGGCCGTGTCGCAGGTAGGCGTCGGCGAGCTCGGTATGCGCGGCACCGGCGTCGATGCTGACGCGCAGGTCGATGTCGCGTTCGCGCACTTCGAGCAGGTACGTTCCCGCGTCGAGCTGGCGAGTCACGGTGTGCGCCCGCGTGCCCCCGACCACCACCTCGGTCGAATACTCGACCAGCGGCTCGGCCTCGAAGCCGCCGCTGCAGCTGCAAAGGCAAAACACCCAGGCGGTACACAGTGTCTGGAGCAGGGCGCGCAGGTGTTTTTGGTATGTTTTTATGGCGCCAGCGCAGGCGCGCATGACGGCGAGTCCCCTTATTGCAACGCCAATGTTTACAGGCACCTGCGCTACCCCGCAACGGAAAATAGAGAATGGAGGCAGGGTTTGTAGTAAGTCTTTGATTGAAAATACTTTGTCGTTATGACCTGGCGAGGTGAGAGAAACCCTGAAGTCGTGACACTACATAGACAGGACGAGTTTGCTGCGCCACGACCACAGGCCAAGGGATGAACAGCGCCGACGTTTTCTCGCTCGAGTTCGACGTACTCACGCGGTCCTCGGCGCTGGCCGGAACGCTTGAGTGGTTTCGCAGCAACGCCCTCGGCGCGGCCACCCATCGACAGCTTCTCCTGGAGCTCAACTACGTCATCAACGTGCATTCGCGGCTGCGCGAAATCGCCACCGACGTGGTGCCCGCCGAAGACTGGAGCGCCTGGCAGGAGCTGCTCTCCGTTCCCACGCTGGCATTCAATCAGGGACGTTCCTTTCTCGATGACCTGCGCTCGCTGGGATTGAATTCCCTCGACAGCGTCTCGCTGACTCCGCTCCCGCAGACCATCGCGATGGCGGCCTACGCGCATTACCAGCTCGTTGAACGCGCGGCGGTGGGCCTGGTGGGTTACCTGTGGTTCTTCGAACGCATGCCGCGCGTGCTCTACCCCTTGTGGTACGACGCCTCGCAACGCGGCGGCGTCACCGACAAGGCGCTGCGTGCGCTCGCGGAAGGTTCGATTGTCGACATGGCGCGCGACAACCAGGTGGCCAACTGCTGCCGGCAGATCGTGCGCCGCCCGCGCGATCTCGGGCTCGCCACGCAGAGCCTCGACGACACCGCCGTGTTGTTCGCGAACATGGTCGACGCGGCCGTGGAGCGGGCCGAGCGCCGCCATGTGCCGGTGGTGGAGAGCGGATTGCCGAGTGGTCTTGGCCAGGTTGCCCTGACAGGCTGAGTTTCCGGTCGGATCACTGCCCGGCGTTCCGGGCGTGCGAATTCTGAGCGGCCTTGTTCCGCCGCAATTACCATCCGCGCGTGATCTACCTCATCGACGCGTCGGTATACGTTTTCCGGGCTTATTACTCGATGCCGCCGGACATGACCGATCGCGACGGTCATCCCGCGCACGCCACCTTCGGATTTGCGCGATTTCTCGGTGATCTCATCGAACGCGCGAAGCCGCATTACATCGCGGTGGCCTTCGACGAGAGCCTGACGACCTCGTTTCGCAACCAGATCTACCCGGCCTACAAGGCCAATCGCGATCCGCCGCCGGCGGATCTGAAGCAACAGTTTGCGAGCTGTCGCGAGTTCTGTCGCCACGTGGGCGTGCCTGCCTTCAGCCATGCTCAGTACGAAGCCGACGACATCGTCGGCACGCTGATGACCCGCTGCCGTCGCGAGGGACTGCCGGCCACGCTGGTCACGCGCGACAAGGATTTTGCGCAGTTGATCCGCGATGGCGACGTGTACTGGGACTACAGCGACAACGCCCACTATCGCTACCACCAGATCGAGGAACGTTTCGGCGTCGCACCCGAACGCTTCGCGGACTTCCTCGCGCTCATGGGTGACAGCGTCGACAATATCAAGGGCGTACCCGGTGTCGGCGCAAAGACCGCCGCGGCGCTCATGAAGGAATTCGCTTCGCTCGAAGAGATCTACGACAACCTCGACAAGGTTGCCGACATTCCCGTGCGCGGCGCAGGAAAACTGGCGGCCCGACTCACCGAGCATCGCGAGGCCGCGTACCTGGCACGCCGCCTCACGGAGATCGCCTGCGACATGCCGCTCGAGATCGCGCGCGCCGAGCTGTCGCGCCGTGCACCGGATGCTGAGGCATTGACCGAATTCTTCGATCGCCACAACTTCGGCCCGATGCTGCGCAGGCAGGCTGAACGCCTGGCGTTGATGCCGCTCAGCGTTGGCGGGTGAGCCGCGCCGGGCTCATTCCTTGTTCGACGGGACCGTGATCCGGCCGCTGACCGATTCGTGCCCGATGCTGCCGGAGCTGTCCTCGCTCACGGTGAAGTCGCCGCCGACACGGCCGGCATAGATGTCACCCGAACTGTCGGAGTCCACTTTCACGCTGCCTTTGACGTCCTCGACGCGGATGCTGCCGGAGCTGTCCTGCTCGACTTCCACGTTGCCATCCACGTGCCTGATTTCCATGTCGCCGGAGCTGTCCAACTGCACGTCGACGTCGGAACGCACCTGGTCGATTTCGATGTCGCCCGAGCTGTCGCGCAGGCGCACGCTGCCGGCGTGTGCGATGCGCAAATCGCCGGAGCTGTCGGACAGGTCGACGGCGCCCGCGATTCTTTCGACGCGCAGATCGCCGGAGCTGTCCTGCAATGTCAGCATCTTGAGATCCTCGAATACCGCATCACCGCTGGAGTCGATGGCATCGACCGGCAGACTGGATGGCAGTGCGATGCCGAGATCGATGGTGGCGTAGTCGTTCTTGCCCCACGACCAATCGGCGTCGTTCTGTGGAAGCGCGGTTTCGACATACACCACGTTGCCCTCACGCCGTACGCTGATCTGCGCCGCGTCGAGCAGTTGCTGCTTGCCTGCGCAGGCAACACCTCGTGCTTCGATGCGGTTCTCATTCGCACGTCCGATCACTTTCAGATCGCCCGCGCCGACGCGGATCACCACTTTTTCCACACCCTTGGCGTCGGTTCCCGCGGCGCGATCGGCGCGGAATTTACAGTTGTCGTCGGATGCCATGACGGCCGCCGGGGCCAGTGCTAGCAAGGCCAGCCAGATTGTCGAGCGCATATGTCGCCTCCCATGTGTTCGGGTCATACCCTTGAGACTGTCGAGAGGGCGTTTCGGTTTACACTCCGCACCTTGTGAGCAACCAAAACATCAAATCCGTTCTCGTAGAAGAACGACGCTTCACCCCTTCCGCCGAATTTACCGCCCGGGCGCGCCTGAAACCCCAGGATCTGGCCGCCCTGCGCGCCGATGCGGCCGCAAATTACAAGGGGTTCTGGGCTCGCCAGGCGCAAAGCGAGTTGCGCTGGCACAAGCCGTTCTCGGTCACGCTCGATGAATCGAACGCCCCGAACTACCGCTGGTTCGTCGACGGCGAGTTGAATGTTTCCTGGAACTGCCTCGACGTGCACCTCGAAGAGCGGGGTCACAAGACGGCCCTGACATTCGTGGGCGAACCTGGCGACGTTCGCCACGTGTCCTACCGCGAATTGCACGCCGATGTCTGCCGCTTTGCCAATGCACTGAGTGCGCTGGGCGTGAAGCAGGGCGATCGGGTGGTCATCTACATGCCGATGACCGCCGAGGCCATCGTCGCGATGCACGCCTGCGCGCGCATTGGCGCGGTCCACTCGGTGGTGTTTGGCGGGTTTTCGGCCATGTCGCTCAAGGACCGCATCGAAGACGCCCAGGCCACCGTGCTGGTCACCGCCGATGGTGGCTGGCGTGCCGGCAAGGTCATCGAACTCAAGGAAGCCGTCGACAAGGCCCTGTCCCTGGGCTGCAAGAGCATTCGCAGCGTTGTCGTCCTGAAGCGCACCGGCCACGACGTCGGCCATGAAAGACGGCCGCGACATCTGGTGGCACGACGTCATCGAAGGGCAGAGCCCGGTGTGCGAGCCGGTGTGGGTCAATGCCGAACACCCGCTGTTCCTCCTCTATACGTCGGGATCGACCGGCAAGCCCAAGGGCATCCAGCATTCGAGCGCGGGTTACCTGCTGGGCGCCAAGCTCTCCAGCAAATGGGTTTTCGATCTCAACGATGACGATGTCTTCTGGTGCACCGCAGACATCGGCTGGGTGACGGGACACAGTTACGTGGCCTACGGCCCGCTCGCCGCTGGCGCCAGCGTCGTGATCTACGAAGGCGGCCCCACCACGCCACACCCGGGACGCTTCTGGGAAATCATCGAGCAACGTGGCGTCACCATCTTCTACACGGCGCCGACCGCGATCCGCGCACTGATGAAACTCGGCGAAGACATCCCGGCGAGATACGACCTGACGAAACTGCGGTTGTTAGGCTCAGTGGGCGAGCCCATCAATCCCGAAGCCTGGATGTGGTACCACGAGCACATCGGCCGCGGCCGTTGCCCCATCGTGGATACGTGGTGGCAGACCGAGACGGGCGCCATCATGATTTCGCCGATACCGGGTGCCATCGCCACCAAGCCGGGCTCCTGCACTCTGCCGCTGCCCGGCATCGATGCCGCCATCGTCGATGCCCAGGGCGAGGAAGTGCAGGGCTGCGGAGTCGGGCGGTTTCCTGGTGATCCGCAAACCGTGGCCGGCAATGTTGCGCACCATCTGGGGCGACAACGAGCGCTACATCCGCACCTACTGGGAGACCTTCCAGAATCGCTTCTACGTCGCGGGCGACAGCGCGCATCGCGACAAGGACGGCTATTTCTGGATCATGGGCCGCATCGACGATGTGCTGAACGTCGCCGGACACCGGCTCGGCACCATGGAAATCGAATCGGCGCTGGTGGCGCACCCACGCGTGGCAGAGGCCGCCGTCGTCGGCCGCCAGCACGAAATCAAGGGTGAATCGGTGTTCGCCTACGTGGTGTTGCGCGGCGAGCGTCCGGTGGGGGCGGACGTCGAGAAGTTCGCGAAGACACTGCGCGACTGGGTCAGCGAGCAGTTAGGCGCCATCGCACGACCCGACGACATTCGCTTTGCCAACAACCTCCCGAAGACGCGCTCGGGCAAGATCATGCGGCGCCTGCTGCGCGCCATCGCGCGCAACGAGGACATCACGCAGGACCTGTCGACGCTGGAGAACCCGGCCATCATCGATCAGCTGCGTGGCGTGGAGACCGATGCGGCGGCGCCGGCGGCGAAACCGCGGCCCGGGGTCAGGGCGAAGTCCAGCGCAAAATCGAAGGCAAAGCCAAAGGCCAAGGCCAAGGCCAAGGCCAAGGCCAGAACAGCCGGCAGGAAACGTCCCGCGAAAAAAGCCGCGAAGCGGCCCGCCAGCAAGGCCGCGAAGAACACCGCGAAGAAGTCCGTGGGAAAACCGGCGAAGAAACGCGCGCCGCCGCGCCGCAAGAAATAAGACTCAGCCGGCGGGAATCGTCACCAGGCTGAGCACCGCGGCAAAGTGGCAGGCCACGCCGCCGAGCACGAACAGGTGCCACACCGCGTGCGTATAGCGGCGTGATTTCCAGATGTAGAACGGCACGCCGGCGGTGTAGACCAGGCCTCCGGCGAGCGATCCAGCGCCAGCTCGGCGCCGCTCAGCGAATCCGCGATGGGCCTGAATGCGATCGACGCCCAGCCAGCCCATGCCGAGGTACAGGAAGATGGAGAGCCGCGGAAACCGGAATCCGACCGCGGTCTTGGCGATGATGCCGAACGCCGCCAGCGCCCAGACGCTCGCGAACAGCACCCAGCCCCAGGCGTCGCGCATCGCCACCAGCGTAACCGGCGTATAGGTGCCCGCGATGAGCAGGTAGATCGCGGCGTGATCGAACTTGCGCAGCACGAGTTTGCGGTCCGGCTGTCGCGCCGAGTGGTAGATCACCGAAGTGATGAACATCGCGAGCGCGCTGCAACCGAAGATCAGTGCGGCGACCATGCGCGGTGCATCGCCCGCGGACACCCAGGCAAGCCACGGAATCGCGACCACGCAGGCGATGATCCCCAGCCCCGCGGTCAGGGCATGAATCAGCTCCTCGGCACTGGAGTACGCGGGTGCGGTGGCAGCCATGGCCCCGAGATTAGCAGCACGCGGAACCCAGCGAAGAACTTCCGCCCGGCGCGGTGCAAACCGCCGCCAGGCGAACGAGCGGACTAGCTACCGGCGGGCAGTCTGGCCCGAGTCGGGAAACTCGACCGTGGGAGCCTTGACTTCGCCGGTCAGCACGCGCCGCAGATAGTCGGGCGCGATCAGGTGGCAGTACAGCCGCCCGTTGCCGGTGGCCGCACGATTGCTCACGCGGGTGGTGGTTGTCCCGGTACCGAGGCTCTTGGCGCGAATGCGCAGCGTGCCGCCCGCATCGGTCTGCACCATGGTGAATTCCTGCAGCCAGTCGGCTTCGCTGCTGGCCTGCAGGTCGGGTTCGAGCATCACGGGCACAGGGCCCTTGAACGGCATCTTCCTTTTCTGGCGTTCCGTCATCGACGACATGACGGCATCGAGGGTGCGGCGATTGAGGCGGGCGCACGAGGTGGCCTCGCCGGCCGCGGTGGCGCCGTATTCGGCGCGGATCCGGTCGGAGCTGTGCAGCTTGCAGGAAATCATGCGCGGCCGGCTCTGCTGCGAATCCGCGTAGCCCACGAACTGCATGGTCTCCAGCGGCTTCACCGACGGTGAGGCGCGCGAGAAGGACTGGTAGTCGGTGACCAGCACGTTGCGCGCCGGGACTCTCGACGAGGCAACTTCCTTTTGCGCAACGGCGCAGTATTCATTGAGGTTGGGCAGCGTCATCGGCTGGCCGACGACCACCGGATCGGGATCGCTGGCGCAACCAGCGGTACCCAGGCTCGCTCCGACCACAATCGCGAGACAAGCCACATTGCCAAACGTAAGCTCCTGCCAGCGGCGGACAATGGATTTCATGGGCGCATTTCCCCTGGTGGATATAGGGCTGCGATGCAGGACACAAGCGGGCAACTTCTGCATCGCGTGCGATTCTGGCGCCGGCTTGCCGCCGGATTCGCGGGCGTAGTTCTCATGACGGTAAGTTCAATGGCGGCGGCTGAACGGCCATTTGTCATAGCGCATCGCGGCGCCAGCGGTTACCTGCCCGAACACACGCTGGCCGGCTACTTCGTGGCGATTCAACAGGGAACGGACTACGTGGAACCCGACCTGGTGATCACCCGGGACGGCGCGCTCGTGGTGCGGCACGAGAACGAAATCGGCGGCACCACCGACGTGGCGTCACATCCCGAATTCGCGGCTCGGCGCACGACGCGCACGGTCGATGGCCAGCCGCTCACCGGCTGGTTCACCGAAGACTTCACGCTGGCAGAACTGAAAACCCTGCGCGCTCGCGAGCGGCTGCCGGAGCTGCGGCGCGCGAACACGCGTTACGACGGCGTATTCCAGATCCCGACGTTCGAAGAAGTCCTGCAACTCGTGGCCGCGGCCGATGACCAGCGCGCAGCGCAGGCGCGTACCGCCGGTCGCGCGCCACCGCCGCGCATCGGCATCTACCCGGAGACCAAGCACCCCGAGTCATTTCGCGCAGGCGGGACTGCATTTCGACGACCGGCTGCTCGACGCGCTGACTCGCTATGGGTACAGCCGCCGCTCGGATCCGATCTGCATCCAGTCCTTCGAAGTCGCCAATCTCAAGGCGCTGCGCAAGCGCACCGACCTCACGCTGGTACAGCTCGTGGAGCCCCGCGGTCAGCCCTTCGATTTCGCGCTGGCCGGCGACCAGCGCAGTTATCTCGACCTGATGAGCGACCAGGGCCTGAAGGAAATCGCCACCTACGCCGACGCCATCGGACCGCACAAATGGATGGTGGTGCAGTTCGCCAATGGCCAGGTGCAGGACACCGGCCTCGCGCGCCGCGCGCGCGGCGCGGGGCTGGGCGTGCACGTCTGGACGCTGCGCGCGGAAAACGAATTCCTGCCGCCCGGGCTCAGATCCGCGGGTGACGCGGCCGCCCTGGGAGATCTGCGCGGGGAAATTGACGCGCTGCTCGATGCGGGAATCACCGGTTTCTTCTCGGACCATCCGGACCTCGCCGTACGCGCACGCGACGAATGGTGGAACCGCAGGTAGGCAGACACATGTTGCAGCCTTTTCATCTCGCCATTCCCGTCCACTCGCTGAGCGCCGCGCGCGAGTTCTACGGGCGCCTGTTCGGCTGCGCCGAGGGCCGCAGCAGCGAGGAGTGGGTGGACTTCGATTTCTTCGGGCACCAGGTGGTGGCGCATCTCGATCCCGTCCGCAAGCCGCACGTGCATCACAACCGGGTGGATGGCCACGACGTTCCCGTGCCGCACTTTGGCGTCGTCCTCGAGTGGCAGGCGTGGCAGGCGCTCGCCGAGCGCCTGCGCAGGGCGGGTACGAGATTCGAGATCGAGCCCGGCATCCGCTTCGCGGGCCAGGTGGGCGAACAGGCGACGATGTTTCTCTACGATCCGTCCGGCAACGCGCTGGAGTTCAAGGCGTTCAGGGATCCTTCGCGGCTGTTTGCGAAGTAGGCGGTGCGGGGTGGCGGTTCGCATTCAATGCGAGCACCACGAGATCGGCCATGATGCTCTGGCGCATGTCGCCAGGCTCGCCGAGTCCCAGTCTTTCGAGATAAGGCTGGTCCTGGAGATCCACGCGCGTGGAAAGTGACCGCGCAATCATCTTCAGTCTCTGCCAGCGCGTGCCCATGTGTTCCTTCAGCCAGCGCAGGGCCCGCGCGAGTTCGATTTCCTCGCGCGTCAGATCCGTACCGAAGGGGTATTCGGAGAAAAGCCCGGCGCGCCGCTGCGCGGCGAAGGCTTCTTCGAGGCGTTCCGGGGTGTTCTGACGGCGCGAGGCCGGAATGCGGTAACCGGCGTCGATCTTGTTGGCACGCCTGGCGGCGGCGAGCAGCTCGTCCTGGAAGCGCGAGTCGGCTATGTCGATCATCGCCGCGACGCATTCGGCGTCGGTACGGCCACGCAGGTCGGCGATTCCATACTCGGTGATGGCGATGTCGCGCAGGTGGCGCGGAATCGTCGTATGCCCGTAGCCGGTGACGATGTTGGAGGCGAGTTTGCCGTCCTTGCGGCGCGTGGAGCGCACGCACAGGATCGAGCGCGCACCGGGCAGGGCATGCGCCATGGCGACGAAATTGTATTGACCGCCCACGCCCGAGACCACGCGCCCGTCCGCGAGTCCATCCGACACCGCTGCGCCCAGCGTGGTCAGCATCATGGTGGTGTTGACGAAGCGCGCGTGATTGCGTTGCGCCACTCGCAGCGGCAGGTCGTCACCGTAGAGCTGGTTTATGAACGCCACCCCACGCATGTCGAACAGCCGACGCTCCGATTCCGGCAAGGCACTGAGTGCCGCGTAGAAGGAACGCGGGCCCAGCAGGAACCCGGCATGCATCACCGTGCCGCCCTGCAGTTCCAGTCCCAGGCATTCGTTCGCCAGCGCGGCGCGTGTCCTGGGGTTGCCGAGATCCGCCTCGATGCGCACGCCGTCGGGCGAAACGATGCAGCCGGACTCGAAGCGGCACTCGCTGCGCAGCACACCTGCGTGTCTGAGCGCCGCGACATCCTCGGCCGCGAGGCGCGGTCCGGCGCCCGCCGCCAGCAGTCCCTCGAGCAGTCCGGCGTCGACGCGCGTGCTCGAGCCGTTCGCGGCCAGCGCACGCTGCAGCGGTAGATAGTCGTAGACGCGGCGGCGCAGTACGCCGGCGCGGTACAGGTCGAGCATCTGGTCGACGAACATCTCGGTGGCGCCGAACAGGCCCGTGGAGAAGGACGCGCGTCCACCGACGGCGTCGATCAGCGGCGCGCTGAGCTCGGAGCCCACATCGGCCAGGGCGCGCCGCCAGGCCTCGTTCTGCTGGTGGCGCAGCAGCAGTGAGTAGACGATGGAATCGCCGAGTTCTCCGATGCCTATCTGCAAGGTGCCGGAATCACGCACCAGGCTGCTGGCGTGCAGCCCGATGGCGTGATCGACGGTGCCCAGCGCCGGGTTCGGCGGGGCGAACAGGTCGTAGTCGTAGCGCGAATGGTCGAGCAGCAGGTCGAAGGTGTCGGCGCCGACATTGGCCGCGCCGAGCATGAAGGGCATTTCCCGGTGCACCTGCCCCAGCATCACGATGTTCTGTCCGGCGGCGCGCAGCTGCGCCACGTGGGGCAGCAGGTCCACGGTGACGTCGGGATTGCTGCCCAGGCTGATCTCGGCGCTGCCGCCGGTCACGCGCCGCGCCACCACGTGCGCGATCACGTTCACGCCCCGGTGCAGCAGTTCGCGCGCCACGTGCGTGTAGTTCGCCGCGAGATAGTGCGCCTGCGCGTGCGGGGCGTTCAGCAGCGATCCCGGCTCGAAGAAGAACTCGATGACCCGCACGTTGTCGGGCATGGCGTCCCGGCGGATGGCATCGAGGTATTCGAGTTCGGGATAGTCTCCGAAGATGCGCGCCGCCAGCGGTTCGATGAAGCGTTTTTCGAGATCGCTCGCACCGGTGGGCCTGCGCAGTGACAGCGCGGTGAAAATCGTGAGGTCCATGCCGTGATCGGCGCACGCCCGGCGAAAGAACTCATTCGCGATGAGATTGGGCTTGCCGATGCCGAGCGGCAACGCCAGCACCACCTTGCTGCCCACGCGCCGCAGCGCCTCTTCGACTATTTCTCCGACGTCATCAAACATCTGCGGCATGGCGTTACACTTGCATGCGTAGTTGCAGGAATCAATTCATATGAGTCTCAAGAAACCGGCACTCGATCCCGGGTCGCTCGAACCGCGCACCGGGTCCGGGTATCCAGAGCCATATCGTTCGCGCGTCCTGCCGCGCGAGAAACGCCAGCTCGGGGACGCGCTCGGGCTCACCAAGATCGGCATCAACCAGACCACGCTGCCGCCGGGCAAGGAATCTTCCATGCGTCACTGGCACACGCATGAAGAAGAATTCATCTACGTGCTGTCGGGCGAAGTGGTGTTGTGCACCGATGCCGGCGAGCAGACGCTCACGGCCGGCATGTGCGCGGGTTTTCCGCTCGGTACCAGCGACGGTCATCAGCTCGTGAATCGCAGCGCCGCCCCGGCCGTGTACCTGGAGGTCAGCAATCGCGACGCCGCCGATCGTGCGTTCTATCCGGACGTGGACCTGCAATTCCACGGCGTGAAGGCCGCAGTCTTGTTCACGCGCAAGGATGGCAGCAGGTTCTAGGCGTGCTGCGTGACTCAGTGCAGGCGCATTTGCGGGCGTTCGTTGTGCCCGATGCGATCGACGTTGATCACGCTGGCTTCGCCTTCGAGCGGCGCCACACGCCACAAGGTGAAACGCTGGTTGACCGGTGACGACATGGCGGTGGCAATGCCGCGGTGATCGAAGCCGGGTAGTTTGTTGAGGTGCGCGACCAGGTCGTGTTTCGTGGCCAGTCGCTGGCCGACCAGCACGCCGGAGGTTCCGGTGCCGGCCAGCACGTAGAAATACTCCTCGGTGAGGTTCACGCCCTGCGTGATGACGATGGAGACTTCGCGCAGCTCGCTCCAGCGCACATATTCGGTGTCGCCGCGCGCCAGCCGCCGCAATACGCCTTCGTCGGTGATCTGCAGTTCCTCACCGCGCCGGCGCAGCTGCCAGGTTAGTAGCCAGGGTTCCAGCGCGAACGCGGAGAAAAGCGTGATGGCGATGCCCGGCATCCACCAGCTGGTGTAACCGGTCCAGGCCGGGTAAGACGACAGCGCCGCGACGGCGAGCGTTACCGCCATCCAGACCCGCCGCATCGAACCCGGACCGCGCATCGCCTACTTCGATCGGGTGAGCGGCACCCGGTACCGGAGCTTCACCTCATCACCCACCCACTCGGTGGATTTCCAGTCGCCCTGGCCGACGCCGAATTCGAGTCGCCTGATGGTGGTTTCGCCCGAGATCTCGACACCATTGTTCGTGGTGCGAATGGTGAGCGGTACGCGTACATCGCGGGTCACGCCGTGCAGGGTCAGCTTGCCGACGGCCTCGAGCCCGGAACCGCGTTTTGCGAGGCCGGTGGCCGAGTACTGCGCCGTCGGGAACTTGCCCGTGTCGAACAGCTCGGCGCTCGCCAGCACCTCGTCGCGATCCTTTTCCTGGGTGTCGAGCGAGGCGATCTGCACCGTGACTTTGAGCTTGCTCGCGGCGAGCTGGTTCTCGTCGTACTGCAGCTCGGTGGCGAACTTGCGGAAGTGTCCCTGGGTGACGGCGCCGGCCTGAACGAATTCGAACTCCAGGCTTCCGGGCCCGGCGGCCTGCACGAAGCGCGGTAACGCACCGGCGGTGGCCGTGGTGCTGGCGGGAGCAGCAGGGGCGGCGGCGGCGGGTCTGGCAGCGGCCGGCGGGCTGGGGGCAGGGGGCTCGGCTCCCGAACATGCGGCGTTGAACAGCAGTGCGCTGACGGCAAACGGCGCAAGGTAGTTAGTCATGGTTCTCATTTGATACGGCCGAAGGGCAACATGCGCCTCAGCACATCGTTGTGATCGACGAAATGATGCTTGAGCGCGCCCGCGGCGTGCAGCAGCGCCGTCGCGACCAGCACGCCGAACAGCAGTTCGTGGGTCTCGTGCATGAGTTCGTACAGCCGCTCGTCCTTGCCGACCAGGTCGGGGAACTGGAAGACATTGAACCAGCTCACCCCGTAGGCCTTGGCCGAAGACATGAGCCAGCCGGTGAGGGGCATGGCGAAGATCAGCGCGTACAGCAGGACATGTGAAATCTTTGCCAGCACGCGTTCCCACGGCCGGGTTTCCGCCGTGAGGTCCGGCACCGGGTTCGCGAGGCGCCACAGCAGGCGCACAATCGCGAGCATGAAAATGGTCATGCCAAACCACTTGTGCCAGTTGAGCGTGGCGAATTTCTGGAATCCCGTGAGGGCGTCGGCCCGTTGTGCGATGACCCACTGGTTGATGATCAGCAACACGATCAGCCAGTGCAGCGCCTTGGACAGAGAACCCCAGGAACGCGTGGTGTTACGAATGGACATGTCGTTAAGCTAGCCGCGGATGCGGCATGGGGTCAAAGCGATGGAGACGCAAAGTCATGTCGTGAGTTCACCGCGGGCGGCGCCGGGTTCCCGCATGGTTGTGGTTTGCGCCCTGCTATTGGGGCTGGGCGCGTGTCAGACAAGTCCTCCGCCATCGCCACCGGTTCCCCAGCCGCAGCCGGCCGCGGCGCCCCCGGCCATTCCAGCCGGAGCCCGCGAGCTCAAGGTCAGCGCGGAAGAGTCGCTGCTGCAGATCCTGGTATATCGCGGCGGCGCGATGGCGCGCATGGGGCACAACCACGTGATCGCGTCGCATCGCCTGTCGGGATCGGTGTTCCTGACCGAGGATCCGCTGGCGACGCGTTTCGACATCAGCTTTCCGGTCAACGAGCTCACGGTGGACGAACCGGCGCTGCGCGAGGCGGCCGGCACGGATTTCGCGCCGGCGGTGCCGCAAAGCGCGCGCGATGGTACGCGCACGAACCTGCTGTCGCCGGCGTTGCTGGACGGTTCGAACTACCCGGCGATCCAGCTTCGGGCCACGGATATCAAGCCCGCGGACGCCGGCTTCGATGCCGGGGTCGAAGTCACGTTCAAGGGCGCAACCCACGCGTTGCGAGTTCCCGTGCAGCTCGAGCGACGTGATGACGCCATCATCGCGCGCGGCGAGTTCCCGCTGCGCCAGTCGGAACTGGGCCTCAAGCCGTTCAGTGTCGCGATGGGCACGCTCGTCGTTCTCGACGAGATGCACATCCGCTTCGAAGTGACGGCGCGCCAATAGATAGGTAGAAAGGGGCAGCCCCCCTTTCCCAGCAAAAGGGGTCAGCCCTCAAGGACTGACCCCTTTTGCTGGGAAACGGGGGCTGCCCCCGTTCTTACTTCGTCAGCTCTCTGAGCAGCGCGTCGGCTCCGTAAACCTTGGACAGGGCTTCGCGCATGATGGCCGGGTGCACGGCGATCGCGCGGTTCTTCGAGGTATCGAACCAGAAGGAGCCGGAGATCGAATGGATGTTGCCATCGAACAGCAGGCCCACCACTTCGCCGCGCGCGTTGATCAGCGGGCTGCCTGAATTGCCGCCGACGATGTCGTTGTCGGTGGACAGGTTGAACGGCGTGCTCATGTCCAGCTTGTCTTTCACTTGTTGCCAGCTGTCCGGAATGCGGAACGGATCGGCGCCCGTGGCGCGCTCGAAAGCGCGTGACAGGCGGGTGAAAGGTTCCACTGGCTTGCCGTTCTCATTCCAGCCCTGCACGGTTCCGTAATTGAGCCGCAGCGTGAACGTGGCGTCCGGGTAGACACTGGTCCCCAGGGACGCGAAGCGGGCGCGGGCAATACGCTCGGTCGCGTTGCGCGTCGGCGCCTCGACGCCGTCTTCATAGGCCTTGCGCACCGCGCGCGCCTCCGCATCGACGCTGCGCCACAACTCGATCATGGGATCGCTGGAAGCGTTCACTGCCGCGCTGCCACCTTTCCACAGCGTCATGCGCAGAGCCGGATCGGCCAGTTTGCTGCCCGTGACCACGCGACGCGCCAGTTCCGCCGGCGATTCCTTTGCCAGGAGCTTGCGCACCACCGGGTGATCGGGCCCCAGCCATTCGCGCATGCGCTCGAGGCTGTTGCCGAGGCGCAGGATCTCGAGCTCCGGGTACACCGGCAACGACGCGCCCAGCTGCTGTTCGAGCCGCGGCAGTGACGCATCGGTGTACTCGCGGAAACGAGCTTCGTTGGGCTTGTCGCGCTCGGCCGTGCCACGCACCAGCGCGCGCGCGAGATTCACCAGCCGGCCCTGGAAGCCGGCGCCGGCCTCCAGGTAGATGTAGGGCTGGAAAATTCCCCGCTCGGTGGCAAGCGCGGTGTCGATGTCCGCCCACGGGTTGCCGGTGCTCTTCTTGAGCGTGGCGTTCTTCGCAATGCTCTTCTGCAATTCCGCCTGCTCGCTGGCCTTGCGCGCCAGCAGGCTGTCGTCGTGCAGGGCGTCGAGCATCTTGCGGCGCACCTTGATCGAGTTCTCCACCGAGTTGATCAGGTCTTCCGAGATGCGCGCGTTATCAGGGCTGGTTTCGGCGAACTGGATCAACCGTCCGCGGATCTCGGCGTAACGCAGCAGCCACTGGGGCAGGTCCTGGTTGCGGCGCTGCTGCAGCTGCGACAGCGTCAGCAGGCGCTCGGTGGTGCCCGGGTGGCCGGAGACGAACACCGGTTCGCCGGCGGCAGGGCCGGCAAAGTTGAGCTTGAGGTAGTTAGCCGGTTTCGCCGGTGCGCCATTTTCGTAGGCGCGCAGGATGCCCATGTCGAGGCACCAGCGCGGAAACTGGAAATTGTCCGGGTCGCCGCCGAACGAGGCGATGCCGGCCTCGGGAGCGAACACCAGGCGCAGGTCGGTGTAACGCTTGTACTTGTAGAGCCAGTACTGGCCGCCCTCGTACAGCGACACGCTCTGGCACTTGAGCTTGGTGGAAGTCTCGCACTGCTGTTCGATCTGCGTGAGCGCGGACTTGCGCGCCTCGTTGGCAGTTGCGTCGTCCTTGCCGGCCGTCGCCGCCGTGACTTTCGCGGTGATGTCTTCCATGTCGGTGAGCACATCCGCGACCTGGGTCTGGCAGCTCTTCTCGTCTTCACGTGTCTTCGCGAGATAGCCGTCCTGCACGTAGCTCTTGTCCTTGCTCGAGAGCTCCGCGAGGCACGATTCGACGCAGTGGTGGTTGGTGAGGATCAGGCCGGTGTCGGACACGAACGAACCGGTGCAGCTCGCGATGCGCACGGTGGAGGACCGCACGCGATCCAGCCATGCCTGGTCGATGCTGGTCTTGAGCCGGGCGTTGGCCTTGTCGAACGGGAAGCCGTGGAATGTCCACATGCCCTCGTCGGCGCTGGCGGCGGAACAAAGGAGCAGCGAAGCGGCACAGGCCGCGTAGAACCAACGCGTCATCGGATAACCCCGTCAGATTGTTTGCCGCCTGGGCGGGCAGTGCGCGAATTATCACCACATTCCGGGCCGGACGCATGCGCGGCGTCGCGCTGTCCCTTCGGCTCGGCGCGGTCCCGCCCGCAGGCACGACCCCGGCGCCGGTTCCCTAGTCCACGGAGTGCAGCAGCAGCAGCGCAGTGCCTTCGGGTGCGTGCAGGAGGGCGCTTTGGCGCGGGTCGAGTCCGCGCGGCAACGGGTCCGCGAACTCGCATCCCAGCGTGCGAAGGTTGTCGATGCGCTCGCTCATGTCGGCCGAGGCGAACACCAGCATGGGTGCGTCGAGGAATCGCGGCCGATGCACGGCGAGGTCGAGGTGATCGCTGGTCATCGACATGCGCGGGTAAGGAGTTGTCGCTTTCGTCCAGCGCGACAAAGCCGAGCGGCTCCCAGAACTCACGCAGCGGCTGGAATTCACCTGCCGGCAGACTGTACTCGGCGAAGTCTCCGCACAAGGAGGGTTCGTCACCTTCGCGCTCGCCGGCGAAATGGGTGGCGGCTTCCTGGACACGCACTGCCTGTCCCGACGGATCGAGAAATCCGAACTCATTGAACACATCGTCGGCCACGCGTTTCCACGCGAGTTCGATGCCGTGTTTCTCGATGACGTGGACGTGTTGCGCGACGCCCGGGCGCACCCAGGTGAGCGTCGGCGAGGGAAATTTGAACTGGTGCAGGCCGAGGAAAATCTTTCCGTCGGTCAACACGCCGTAGGGATGTTGCCAGGTGTCGGTGGTGCCGCACTGGCTGAAGCCGAGCTTCTCGTAGAACGCAACGGATGCGGCGATGTCGGCCGTCTCGATGCTGATTTCGTGGAACCGTCCTAGCACTGGCGTCGAAGTGTACGTGGCAAGCCGTGCCTTGCCTACGTGCTCGGAAGCTGACACTTCCCGCGCCTCCAGGCGCAGGACTCCGAAACAGGTCACCGCCGCGCCGATGACGCAAAACCACAGCGCGGGTTGCCAGCCGGTGGCCGGCACGTATCCCATGATCTGGACCGCGATCCCCGCCAGGGCGAGTTGCGAAAATCCGAAAATGCTCGCGGCCATGCCGGTGTAATTAGGGGATAGCCGGATGCCGTGCGCGATCAGGTTGGGCAGCGCCAGACCCTGGCCGAATGAAAACGCCATCATCGGAATGAACACATGAAGCGGGTGCGTGTGACCGAGCAGCACCAGCGCCAGCGCCACACTGGAACCGACCAGTTGCCAGACGAGTCCTGAATTGGTCTGGCGGGTCACGTCGTGATGGCCCGCGGATCGCGATACCAGCAGGTTGCCGATGAAGAAGCCGCCGGCGAGGAACAGGTAATACAGCCCGAAGCTGTCCTCCGGCATGCCGAGCACCTTTGTCATCACGAAAGGCGCCAGCGACGCGAACACGAAGAACAGCGCGTAGATCAGCGCCGCCTGCACCACGTAGCCCAGGAACAGCGGCCGGGACAACAACGCGCGCGATTCGCGCCGCAACGACGGCAAAACTGTGCGCGCGGGTATTCGCGGCGCGCGTTTCGGGCAGCCACGCGTAACAGGCCACCGTGATGATTGCCGCCGCGCCGGACAGGAACAGGAACCCGTATTGCCAGCCGATGTGCCGCGTGATGACGCCACCCACGAAGGGCGCCAGCGCCGTGCCGAGCACCAGCGCCATGGTGAGCACGGCATACATGCGCGCCAGCTCGCGTTCCTCGAAGAGATCGCCAACGCTGGCGCGGGAAACCGTGATGCCCACTCCGCCCGTGGCCCCCTGCACGACGCGCGCCACCACGAACCAGGCCATCGTCGGCGCGAAATAGCAGGTGAGTCCGGCCAACCCGGACAGCGCGACTCCGCCGATGAGGATCGGACGGCGTCCGTAACGATCGGCCAGCGGACCCGACAGCAATACGCCGAAAGCAAATGAGACCAGGTATGTGGTGATGGTCAGCGCCGCAGTGCCCGGCGCGACATCGAAGTGCGTGGCGATCTGCGGCAGCGCCGGCAGGAACAGGAAGTTGCCGACCGAGCCGATGGCGCTGCAGGCCGCCAGCAGCGGGATCAGCTGTCGCGCCCGGACGCTCATGCGTGATTACACACCGCCGACGCAGATGTACTTGAGCTCGGTGAACTCCAGGAGGCCGTACCTCGAGCCTTCGCGGCCGATGCCGCTTTCCTTGATGCCGCCGAACGGCGCCACCTCGGTGGAGATGAGTCCCGTGTTGAGGCCGACGATGCCGTATTCGAGGGCTTCGGTGACACGCCAGGAACGCGCCAGGTCGCGCGTGTAGACGTAGGACGCGAGACCGAACTCGGTGTCATTGGCGAGCCGGATCGCCTGCTCGTCGGTGTCGACGCGGAACAGCGGCGCCACGGGGCCGAAGGTTTCCTCGCGCGCCAGCATCATGTCGGGACTCACGTTGGTCAGCACCGTCGGTTCGTAGAAAGTGCCACCCAGCGCGTGGCGCCTGCCGCCAGCGACCACGCTGGCGCCCTTGGCCTGCGCATCGGCGACATGCTCCTCCACCTTGGCCAGCGCCTTGGTGTCGATCAGCGGCCCCTGGTCGGTCTCACCCTTGAGCCCGTCACCCACGCGCAGTTTTTTCACGGCCTCGGTCAGCTTCTGCGCGAACGCGTCGTAGACCTTTGATTGCACGATGAAGCGATTGGCGCACACGCAGGTCTGGCCGGTGTTGCGGTACTTGCTCTGGATGGCGCCGGCCACCGCCGCGTCGAGATCGGCATCGTCCAGCACCAGGAAGGGCGCGTTGCCGCCGAGCTCGAGCGCGACTTTCTTGACCGACTTCGAGCACTGCGCCATGAGTAGTTTGCCCACGGCCGTGGAGCCGGTGAACGACAGTTTGCGTACCTTGTCGTTGCCGGTGAATTCGCCGCCGATCGCCGCGGCGTTGCCGGTCACCACGTTGATGACCCCGTCGGGAATGCCGGCGCGCTGCGCGAGCTCGGCCATGGCCAGCGCGGAGAATGGCGTCTGCTGCGCCGGCTTGATGACGATGGTGCAACCCGCGGCGAGCGCGGGCCCGGCCTTGCGGGTGATCATCGCGGCCGGGAAATTCCACGGCGTGATGGCGGCGACCACACCGATGGGCTGACGCAGCACCATGATGCGCTTGTCGGCCTGGTGACCGGGAATGATGTCGCCGTAGAGACGTTTGCCTTCTTCGGCAAACCACTCGATGAACGACGCCGCGTAGGCGATTTCACCGCGAGACTCCGCCAGTGGTTTGCCCTGCTCGGCGGTCATGATGACGGCCAGGTCTTCCTGGTTCGCCATCATGAGATCGAACCACTTGCGCATCAGGCGCGCGCGCTCGCCCGCAGTTTTCCTGGCCCAGGCGCCCATGGCGGCATGCGCCGCTTCGATGGCGCGGCGCGTTTCTGCGGCGCCCAGGCTGGGCACGGAACCCAGCAGCTCGCCGTTCGCGGGATTGCGGACCTCGCTGGATTGCGCCGAGTCGGCCGCCACCCACTGGCCCGCGATGCAGGCGCGCTCCTTGAAGAGTGCGGAATCCTTCAGCCTGATCATTTCTTCTCCAGGTGCTGCACCAGGAACGCGAGCGTCCGCTGGCGCGCGAGCTGCGCGCTGGCGGCGTCATAACTTGCGCGTTCGTCGCAGTTGAAACCGTGATCCGCCGGGTAGACGTGGAATACGCCGTTGGGGTCCGCGGCGCGGATCTTCTCGATGTCCGGGGCCGGGATATATGGATCCTTGTCCCCGAAATGGTAGAGCACCGGCCGCTTCGGAGATTTGCCGAGATGGTCCCTGGCGATCTGTCCGCCGTAGTAGGACACCGCGCAGGTCACCGGCAGTTCGCAGGCGGCAAGATAGGCGAGGGTGCCGCCCCAGCAGTAGCCGATCGTGGCCACCCGGCCGGCGTGTTTGATCACGTTGATCGATGCCGAAAGATCGAGCAGCGTCTTGTCCTTGGGAACCTGCATTCGATAGCCGCGACCTTCCTGGGTGTCGGCCTCGGAATACCCGAGTTCGATACCGCGGCGGATGCGGTCGAACAGGCAGGGCGCGATGACCAGGTAACCCTCCGTGGCGTAGCCGTCGGCGACACCGCGGATGTGATGGTTCACGCCAAAGATTTCCTGCGCGATGACCAGCGCGCCACGCGCCGCGCCGGACGGCGCGGTGAGCCAGGCATTGAATTCATGGCCGTCGCGGGCCATGAGCGTGGTGAATTCACCCATGTCGGGCGACTCCTGCTCATGCGGATTCGGTGAGAAGAGCGCATTGTGCCACCGCCCGAGGAGAGCGCCTGTCTCCCGAAGGTAATATCTGCCGCTTCTGTGTGCAGGGAGACGACCCATGAAATCGCTTTTTGCCGGCTTCTTGCTGCTGTGCACGGCCATGAACGCCGGCGCTGCCGACGATCTCGCGCGCCTGGCCGATGAAGTCCGCGCAACCGAGATTGCCTTTGCAAAAACGCTGGCGGATCGCGATGTGAGAACGTTCCGGCAGATGATCGCGCCGGATGTCATCTGGCTGGCGGATGTGCCGCTGCGCGGACCGGATGCCGTGCTGACGAATTGGCAGAAATTTTTCGAAGGACCGAAGGCGCCATTCTCCTGGGCGCCGGAGCTGGTCGAGGTACAGGAAGGCGGCAAACTGGCGCTGAGCACCGGCCCGGTTTTCAATCCTGCCGGCAAACGTGTGGGCACCTACACATCCATCTGGCGGCGCGAAGCGCCGGGCGTATGGAAAATCATCTTCGACCGCGGCTGCCCGGAATGTGACTGCGCCGCGCAGCAGCCGACTGAAAAGCCCGCGAACACCAACTAGTCGGCTCGCCGGCGCGCTCTAGAATTGCGCGCATGGCAACCGACTACCCGGTAACGATGGCAATCCGCGTGCTGCGCCAGCATCGCGTCGAGTTCACGCCGCATCTCTATGCCTGGGAGCCGCATGGCGGCACGCTCGCCTCGGCCACGCACCTGGGGGTCGACGAACACCAGGTGATCAAGACGCTGATCTTCGAAGACGACGCGAAGAAGCCGCTGTGCATCCTCATGCATGGAGACCGCGAGGTGTCGGCCAGGAATCTCGCGCGCCACATCGGCGCGAAGTCCGTGGCGCCCTGTCAGCCCGCCGTGGCAGACCGGCATTCCGGATACCAGGTCGGGGGAACTTCACCTTTCGGCCTGCGGCGCGCCATGCCGCTGTACTGCGAAAAAACCATCGCCGCGCTCGAACGCATCTACATCAATGGTGGCGCGCGTGGATTCCTCGTGGGCATCAGTCCGGGCGAACTCACGCGAGTGCTGGCGCCCGCGCTGGTCGAGGTGGCGATCGGCTGAGCACGCGAGTCACGCGCCGGCGCGCACCACCTGGTTGTCGAGAGTGCCGAAAATGTTCTGCCCGTCCGCGCTGCGCATCTCGATGGAAACGCGGTCGCCGAATTTCAGGAACGGAGTCTGCGGCTTGCCGGACTCGAGCAGCTCGAGCGTGCGCTTCTCGGCGAGGCAGCTCGCGCCGCGCGAGCGATCGTAGTTGGACACCGTTCCCGAGCCGACGATGGCGCCGGCGCCGAGCCGCCGGGTCTTCGTGACGTGGGCGATGAGCTGCGCGAAATTGAAGGTCATGTCGGTCCCGGCATCGGGCCTGCCGAAATCGGCGCCGTTGATGCGGCTCAGCAGCGGCAGGTGCACTTTGCAGTCGCGCCAGGCGTCGCCGAGTTCGTCGGGAGTTACCGCCACCGGCGCGAACGCGGTGGCGGGCTTCGACTGGTAGAAGCCGAAGCCCTTGGCGAGTTCGCCCGGAATCAGGTTGCGCAGCGACCAGTCGTTCACCAGCGTGAGTAGTTTGATGCGTGGCACGGCGGCGTCGGCCGTCGTACCCATGGCGACGTCGTCGGTGATGACCGCGATCTCGGCTTCGAGATCGATGCCCCAGGCTTCGTCGCCAAATGGCGCGTCGTCCCGCGCGCCCAGCAGGTCGTCGGAGCCGCCCTGGTAGACCAGCGGATCGGTCCAGAACGACGCGGGCATCTCGGCGCCGCGCGCCTTGCGCACCAGCTCCACGTGGTTGACGTAGGCGCTGCCGTCGACCCAGTGAAATGCGCGCGGCAGCGGCGCCGCGCATTGCGCGATGTCGAAGGTGATTGCCCCGGGCAGGGCGGGGCTGGCTTCCAGCGCCGCCGCGCGCTCCGCGAGCCGCGGCGCCAGCGTGGACCAGTCGTCGAGCGCCGCCTGCAGGGTCGGGGCGATGCCGGGGACGGGCAGGCAGCGGGTGAGATCGCGGCTCACGATGACCAGGCGGCCATCGCGACCGCCACCCTTGAGGCTGGCGAGTTTCACGGCGCCATCACCGCGAAGTTTTCCAGCTGTCGACGTAGCCAGCCCATTCCACGTCCCGCGGCAGCCGGCGCCACCTCGAGTGCATCGCGCGTGTCGATCATCACTGCGTATTCGTCAGTGGCGGGCTTCGCCTGCTTGAACACATTCTGCAGGGCCTTGGGATGGGGGCCATGCGTGAAGCCGCCCGGATGCATGGTGATCATGCCGGGGTGAATGTTGTCGCGGCTGAAGAAATTGCCGGCGTGATAGAAGATGACCTCGTCGTAGTCGTCGTTGTTGTGGAAGAACGGCACCTTCATCGCGCCCGGATCGGTCTCGAACGGCCGCGGCACGAAGCTGCACACCACGAAGCGATCCGCGAGAAAGGTGGTGTGGGCCGAAGGCGGCAGGTGATAGCGGTGACTCATGAGCGGCCGCAGGTCACGCATGTTGATGCGAACCACCGAAAGGTCGCCGTGCCAGCCCACCGCGTCCAGCGGATTGAAGGGATACGTGACGGTCGAGATCGCGTTGCGCCGCTTGATGGCGACACGCCACTCCGCGCCGTCCTGTTGCTCGCGGAAGGCATCATCGATGCGCGGCGTATCGAGCATGGCCGCGTCGAAAATCGCGTGCGGCCCCACCATCCCCTTGTCGGGCAGGCGATAGGAGTTGTTAGTGGCCTCGATCAGCAGCGCGTTCAGGGGCTCGGTGCATTCGACCCGCCACATGGTGCCGCGCGGAATGAGCAGGTAGTCGCCGGGTTCGAACGCGAGATGGCCGTAGTCGCAGTAGAACTCGCCGCGGCCGGCGTGCACGAACAGCAACTCGTCGCCGTCCGCGTTGCGCGCCAGCGCCGGCATGCCGGTTTCGCAGCGCCAGAAACGCACGCGCACCGTGGCGTTGTACAGCAGGTCGGGTGCCGACCAGGGTGAATCCTGGCCGCCGGCCAGCTTCGTGCAATCGAAGGCGTGCGGCCTGAGCGGGCCTTCGAAATTCACCCAGCCGGTGGGCGGATGCCGGTGATAGAGATGAGCGGCGGGGCCGAAGAAACCTTCCTTGCTGATCTCACGCTCGTAGGTGCCGGCCGGCAGATCGGCGTGCGCCTGGCGCGAAGCCTGGCCTTCGACCTTGGGGAAATGGACGTAACGTTTCATGGACCACCTGGCGCTGCGGTGCGGTGGTCAATTTAGTTTCATCTGAAACCAATTACAACCGAGGCGCCGTCAGGCCTTCTCGAGGATGGCCACCACGCCCATGCCGCCCGCAGTGCACACTGAAATCAGGCCACGCCTGGCGGTGGCGGATTCCGACAGCTGCTTGGCGAGCTGCGCGACGATGCGGGTTCCGGTGGCGGCAAAGGGATGGCCGATGGCTACGCTGGAGCCATTCACGTTGAGTTTCGCGCGATCGATGCTGCCCAGGGGCTGGTCGAGTCCCAGCCGCTCCCGGCAGTACTCGGGCGATTCCCAGGCCTTCAGCGTGCACAACACCTGCGCCGCGAAGGCTTCGTGGATCTCGTAGAAATCGAAGTCCTGCAGCGTGAGATTCGCATCCCTGAGCATGGCGGGCACGGCGTAAGCGGGCGCCATGAGCAGGCCTTCCTTGCCGCCGACGTAATCGACCGCCCACTGCTTGCTGTGGCTGAACCAGGCCAGTATGGGCAGGTTGCGCTTGCGTGCCCATTCTTCGCTGGCTAACAACACGGCCGAAGCGCCATCGGTGAGCGGCGTGGAGTTGCCGGCGGTGAGCGTGCCCTGCCCGCTGCGCCGGTCGAACGACGGACGCAGTGACGCGAGCTTCTCGATCGTGCTGTCGGCACGCACGTTGTTGTCCATGGTGAGCCCCTGGTAGTCGCTCACCACCAGGTCGCTGAAAAAGCCGCGCTTCCACGCGGCGCCGGCGTTCACGTGACTGGCATTCGCGAGCGCATCCTGCTCGGCGCGCGGAATCTTCCAGGTCTTGGCCATCTGCTCGCAGTGTTCGCCCATCGAGAGTCCGGTGCGTGGCTCGAGCACGCCGGGCATCACGGGCTTGAAGTGCCTGGGGCGCAATCCGAAGAACGGCTTGATGCGCTGCCACGCGGACTTGCCGCGATACGCGCGCAACAGCAGCTGCTGGTAGGAACGCGGGTACACGATGGGCGGATCGCTCACGGTGTCGAAGCCGCCGGCGATGCCAGCGTCCATCTGGCCGAGGGCGATCTTCATCGCGATGGAAATGGCGGCGTCGAGGCCGGTACCGCAGGCACGTTGCATGTCGATGCCCGGCGTCGCCGGATCCAGACCCGAGGACAACACGCACTCGCGGACCAGGTTGAAGTCCTTCGAGTGCTTGAGCACCGCGCCGCCGGTCACGTCGCCCAGCCGTTCGCCGGCTATGCGGTAACGGGCGACCAGCGCCTGCAGCACCGCGGTGTACATGTCCTGGTTGCCGACGCGTGCGTAGGCACCATGGCCGCGCGCGAACGGGATGCGCATGCCACCCACCACGGCGACGCGACGAACATTGGAACCGACGAGCATGAGCGACTCCGGGAAGCTGGGACGGCGCGAGATGCGCGGCGCGTTAGGATGCCACGACGCCGGGTCGGCCGCGAAGCCGGGCGGGGGGCCGTTCCGGCCTCACAGCTTGCAATCGAGCTGGTACTCCGCCTTCATCCTGGCGGCCACGTCCTCGGGCTCTGCACTGAGCAGCGCGCACAGGGTGTAGTTGCCGTACATCCTGCCCGTCGAACTGTCGAAGTAAATCCAGTCGACGATGTCGTCCTTCCGGAACGAATATTTGTCGCCCAGCTTGTACTGCGTGGTCATCTCGACGTCATTGTTGATCGTGCCGGTGAAATTGCCGGCCTTGTCGCCCATGAAATCGACGATCCAGACGTATTCGGTTCCGTCCCCCGCGGGCAGGCCGACTTTCAGGGCAAAGCCCGTGTGGTCCTTTCCGGGCGATTGCGCCAGTACCAGGAACTCATCGAGTTCGGCCTTGGCGCGGGCGAACGCCTTGCTCATCATCGGGTGCTTGTCGTTCATGAACACCACGCCGTCTTCGCCGGCGGGGGGCAGCGCGGCGCGCGCAATGCCAGCGCCACTCAGGCACAGGATTAATCCGAGACCCGCAATGCCCCTCGAATTGAATTGCACGGTACCTCCCCGACAGGTTCGCCACGTCTAGCATTGTTTGACGCCTGTTACCATCCGCGCATGAAACAAGCCGTAATACTCCTGGCCTCCACGGTCGCCGCGCTGGCCGGCTGCGCCGGCTCGCCCCGGGAAGGTTCTCCCGACTCCGTGCTCAACGCGCTGGTCGAGGAATACTTCGAACGACAGCTCGAGCTGTCGCCCATGAATGCCACGGCCATAGGGGACACGCGTTACGACGATCGTCTCGACGAGTCGACCAGCTCCGGCTTCCGCGAAAAGCAGCTGAGCATCGAACGCGCCTACCTGGACAGGGCGCGGCGCATCGACGTCGCGCGGCTGACGCCCGAATCACGCATCACGTACGACATCTTCGCCACGGAACGCGAACAGGCGCTGGCGGGACAGAAGTTCCACGAAGAGTACTTGCCGCTGAACCAGATGGCCGGCCTGCCCATGGACCTGGTGGTGTACGGCTCGGGCAGCGGCCCTCAGTCGTTCAAGACCGCGGCCGATTACCAGCGCTTCCTCGATCGCATGCGACAGTTCCCCCGCTGGGTCGACGGCGCCATCGCACAGATGCGCACCGGCATGTCACTCGGCATCACCCTGCCGAGACCGGCGGTTGCCAAGGTGGTGCCACAGCTGCGCGACATCGCCACGCCGACGCCCGAGGCCAGCATTTTCTGGGGGCCGATCGCGTCCATGTCCGCGGACATTCCCGCGGCGGAACGCCAGCGCCTCAGCCAGGCGTACGCGGCGGCTCTCAGCAACGAAGTGCTTCCGGCCTACACGCGCCTCGCGGATTTCATGGAACGCGACTATCTACCGGCGGCGCGCACCACGGTGGGCTGGAGCGATCTGCCCGACGGGGCGGCGTGGTATCGCTGGCGCATTCGCAGCGCCACGACCATGGACATGCCGCCCGAGCAGATCCACGAGCTCGGCCTCCGGGAAGTGGCGCGCATCCGCGCCGAAATGCTCAGCGTGAAAGAGCAGGTGGGTTTCAAGGGCGATCTCGACGCGTTCTTCAAACACCTCGAAGACGACCCGCAGTTCTACTTCACGAGCGAGCAGGAACTGCTCGATGCCTATCGGGACGTCAAACGCCGCATCGATGCCTTGCTGCCGAAACTGTTCTCGGATTTCCCCAAGGCCAATTACGAGATCCGCCCGGTGGAGCCGTTCCGTGCGGCCTCAGCGGCGGGCGCTTCCTACCAGTCGCCGTCGGCGGACGGCACGCGGCCGGGGATCTTCTACATCAACACGCACAACCTGCGCGCGCAGCCGCGCTTCGGCATTGAAACTCTGTCGCTGCACGAGGCGGCCCCGGGACATCACTTCCAGATCGCCATCCAGCAGGAGCTGACGGATCTGCCGCGCTTCCGGCGGTTCAACAACTACGTGTCGTACGCGGAAGGCTGGGCGCTGTATGCCGAATCCCTCGGCAAGGAGCTGGGCGTATTCACCGATCCCTACCAGTGGTACGGCCGGCTCTCGGATGAAATGTTGCGCGCCATGCGCCTGGTGGTCGACACCGGGCTGCATTCGAAGGGATGGACGCGCGAGCAGTCGATCCGGTACATGCTCGACAACTCATCGATGGCCGAGAGCGACGTGACCGCGGAAGTCGAGCGCTACATCGTCTGGCCGGGCCAGGCGTTGGGATACAAGCTGGGGCAGATACACATCACCGAACTGCGCGCCAGGGCGGAAGCCGCGCTCGGACCGGCATTCGACGTGCGCCAGTTCCACAGCCAGGTGCTGCGCGACGGCGCGATACCGATGGATGTGCTCACCGCCAAGATCGATCGCTGGATCGGCTCGGTGCCGACTCACTAGCTACTTGTTGTAGCCGTAGCCGAGCGTCTCGATTTCGGTGACGAAGCCGGCCTCGAACACCACGCGCCGCATGAGCTTGTTAGGGCCGAGATTGTAGATCCACGCTTCGATCGGCACTTCGATGTAGTTCTCGCCGATGAAGTAGGGCCGGCCGTTGGACCAGAGCACCGGTCTGCGGAACACGCTGCGCAGCGTGACCACTTCGTCGGGTTCGCCGCACTTGGCGGCCACCTCGGAGCGGCTCACACCCTCGTTGATGATCTTGGTGCCGCAGCGCATGGAGGCAAAGACCGGGGAGGTGGCCAGGAGGCCCAGGACGACGATGATTGCGCCGCGCTTCATGTGTCGGACGATAGGCCGATTCACATTAACCGGCAATGAACGCCGTCGCCCGGGAACGCGTTCCCGCCAGGGGCGCTGTTACGATAAGTGCAACGAACCTTTTCGCCCGGCCAAGGCACTCATTGATCATGCGACTGGCGAGGCAATGGATGGCACTTGCCGCGGTCCTGGGCCTCGGCTTGGGCAGCGGCGCCTCGGCTGGCGATTTCACCCTGACACCCGATGAATCCCGGCAAGTGGCCGAGCGCCGGGTCGTGGTGCGCGCCGAACTCGATTCGGGCCAGCGACGCGGCACGGTGCGCGCCGCGGTGCGTATCGAAGCGCCGCCGGACATCGTCTTTCACATGATGATCCGCTGCGCCGACGCGCTCCTGTACGTGCCGCATCTGCAGACCTGCGAGGTGCGCGATCGGGCCGCCGACGACAGCTGGCTGGTGGTCGAGCACGAAATCGACTTCGGCTGGTATGCGCCAAGCGTCAACTGGACGTTTCGCGCCGAGCTGGCCGCCGATCGCAGCATCACGCTTTCGCCAGGTGAGCGGCGATTTCAAGGCCAACGAAGGCATCTGGGAGCTCGAACCCACACCCGACGGCGCCACCACGCTGCTGCTCTACCGTGCATACATCGATCCGCCCGGCTTCGTGCCGGGCTGGCTGGCGCGTTCGACCTTCCGGCGCGACCTGCCGCAGATGCTGAAGGAGCTCAGGCGACGTTGTGAGGCCGAACAGACCTTGCGAGCCTCGGCCGGCGCCTCTCCCCATTGACTGATTGCTTAACGCCGCCGCATGGCGGCAAGATGCCGGCCCCGCATGAGTGCCGCCATCGATCGCAAGTTCGAACAAACCCTGGCCGCGCTGATCAACAGCGGCGAACCCCAGATCATTCAGGGCGGCCGAAAAGGCGTCGAAAAAGAGTCGCTGCGGGTCACCCCCGAGGGCCGCATCGCGCTGACGCCCCATCCCCGGGCGCTCGGATCGGCGCTGACCAACGAGCACATCACCACCGACTACTCGGAAGCCCTCATCGAGCTGGTGTCACCGACCTTCCACACCTCGTGGGAACTGCTGCAGTACCTGCTCGACCTGCACCAGTTCGTCTACCAGCACCTTGGCGACGAGTTGTTATGGGCGACCTCGATGCCATCGAACATCGATGGCGACGCCAGTATCCCGATCGCGCAGTTCGGCAAATCGAACGTCGGCCGCATGAAGACCGTGTACCGCGAGGGTCTGGGAGTGCGCTACGGACGCATGATGCAGGCGATCTCCGGCGTGCACTTCAATTACTCCTTCCCGGTGGACATGTGGAATCCCTGGGCAGACCTCGTGCAGTCGCGCGTGCGCGGCCAGGACTTCATCTCGGAGCGCTACTTCCACCTGCTGCGCAACTACCGCCGGCACGGCTGGATCGTGCTCTATCTCTTCGGCGTCTCGCCCGTGGTGTGCAACAGCTTCCTGCGCGGCCGCAATGTGACGCTGCCGCGGCTCTCGAAGGACACCTCGTACGAGCCGTACGCCACCAGCCTGCGCATGAGCGATCTCGGTTACCGCAATCGCAACCAGGCGGGGCTGTCGGTCTCGGTGAACAGTCTCGACGAGTACGTGCGCGACCTGTCGCGCGCCATCACCACGCTGCACGAGCCTTATGAGAAGTTAGGTGTGAAAGTGGACGGCGAGTACCGCCAGCTCAACGCCAACATCCTGCAGATCGAGAACGAGTACTACAGTTTCATCCGGCCGAAGCGCGTGGCGCGCTCCGGCGAGCGGCCCACCAAGGCGCTGCGCCGCGCCGGTGTCGAGTACGTCGAAGTGCGTGCGCTCGATGTCAGCGCCTTCGATCCGGTGGGTGTCAACCAGAACAAGCTGCGCTTCCTCGAGGTGTTCCTCGCGTTGTGCCTCATGAAGGATTCGCCGCCCATCGACATCGGCGAGCAGGACATACTCGATGCGAATCACGTGACCGTCGCGCGGCGTGGCCGCGAGCCGGCACTCACGCTCAGTCGCAACGGCCGCGCGATGCCGCTGCAGGCGTGGGCACGCGAACTCATCGATTCGATGCAGGGCATTGCCGAAGTGTTCGACCGCGGTGATCCGGCCCGGCCTTATTCCGCTGCGCTGGCCGTGCAGGCGGCGAAGATCGACGATGTTGCGCTGACGCCATCGGCGCGCATGCTCGCGGAACTCGAGTCCACGGGGGAGTCGTTCTTCGACCTGGCGTTGCGCATGTCGCGGCTCCACAAGGAGTATTTCCTCGCGTTGTACCCGCCGAACGTGGAGCGCCAGGCCGAATTCCGGGCCGAGGCTGAAGAGTCCCTAGGGGCACAGGCCTCGATCGAAGCGGCCGACCGCATCAGCTTTGACCAGTACCTGGCCGAATACGCGGCTGGCTGAAAGTGTGACGCAGTTCTTATCTCTTTGACATATCAAGGAAACATCGGCGTTAAAGCCTATTTTTCCGATCATCGGCGTACTAGAATCCCTGCCCAGACCAACGGTCTACAGTTCAGGGAACGACATGAAAACCAAAAATCAGACCGAGCAGAACCTGCTCGAGTTGGCGGTGACGAAAGCAGCGAACGATGACGGGGCCTCGCCAAAGGGGTCGAACAAAGACATCGCTGTCGAACGCAAGCAGGCGTGGAGTCCCTTCGAAGTGTGGCGTACTCGTGTGAGAGTGCCGGTGACGGCCGATCGCACCAAGCCCAATCCGATCTGAGATGTCCGCGCGGCAGTTGCTTCGCAACCGCCGAACACATACAAAGCAGTCCTGACCGCAGGGAGGGCCGTCGCAGGCTCGCGTAGCATGGCGCCCACGACATCTTCGACGCCGAACCGTTCGGAGGCAGCGCGCCTGCTGGTCAGCGGTTTCCGCTTCCTGCGTTTCCCGGAACCGCTCGAGTCCGAATTCCGCACCGAGCACCGCGCGCGCCTGCGTGCCTGGAACCGTGTGGCCATCATCGTGGCCGCCTGCACCGTCACCGGCTACGCCATCCTCGATCACTTCGTGCTTTCTCCTGAGCATTCGCGCGTCGCCAACATGGTGCGCTTCGGCATGCACGTGCCGGCCGTGCTGCTCATGCTGGTGTGCACGTCGCGGCGTTTTTACGACCGCTGGTATGACCTCGGTATCGGCATCATCGCGCCGGTGTTCGGTATCGGTACGGTCATCATGGCGGCATCGTCGCCCGCGGACGAAGTGCCGCTCATTGGCGGGCGACTGCTGCTGGCTTCGTTCTTCTTCTATTACATGGTGGGACTGCGGCTGCGCGAGGCGCTGCGCGCCAATGCCATCGTGTTCGGTGCGCTGCTGACGGCGGCGCTGCTCGGCACCATGCCCTCCGAGACCGCTACCTACCTGCTGTTCACGCTGTTCTGCGCCAACATCATCGGCTGCGCCGGGTCGTATGCCCTCGAGCATGCCAACCGCACGGCGTTTCTCGAACATCGCCAGCTCACCGAGGTGGCGACGCACGATGGCCTGACGACGCTGCTGAATCGCGCGGCCTTCGAAGACCAGGTCCGCCGCGTGTGGCAACAGGCACAGCGCGATCGCCAGAGCGTCGCGGTCATCATGATCGACATCGACGACTTCAAGGCCTACAACGATCACTACGGCCACGTCGCTGGCGACGACTGCCTGCGCCGCGTATGCAGCGCGCTGCGCGATGCGGCACGGCGCCGGCCGCTCGATTTCGTCGCGCGTTATGGCGGCGAAGAGCTGGTCGCGGTGCTGTACGGCGCGGACCGGGCCCACGGCGAGACCATCTCGCAGAGCCTGCTGGCGACGGTGCGTGAATTGCGCATTCCGCACGCCGCGTCGCAGACCCAGCCCTATGTCACGGTGAGCATCGGCGTGGTCGCGGTGGACGCATATCGAATGCCGAGCCACGACGCGGCGGTCGCGCTGGCAGACCAGGCGCTGTACGACGCCAAGAACCAGGGTCGTGACCGCTTCGTGGCCATCGATTCCGGCGCGGCGCGCCTCGAGCCGGGAGCCGGCAAGGCGCTGCGCGATTCGCTGCTGCGCGAGGCTTCCGGTAGCTAGGAAATGGGGGCAGCCCCCGTTTCCTAGCAAAAGGGGACGGGGCTGAAGAGGGGTTGTCCCGGCGCCCGTCACCCGCGCATGAATGAGTTCGCTTTTCGCCGGGCCCTTCGACAATTTGTTTCGCAAGAGTTTGGAACGCCGCTCTTTGGGCCATGATTCGGGCGCGGCTGGATGTGACCGTTAGCACTTGCCATGATCCGTGCGGGGGCCGGCTTCGTGCCTAGCGTGATTAGGTAGTCCCGGCCCGCTCACTCATTCATGCACGTGTGCCGGGCGCCGGCACATCACCGTCTGCAGCTCCATCCACGTTCGGAAGGAAACGTGGTCTGTCCCTGCTTGGCTAAGAACAAGAGTCTCTTAGTTCGCCGCTTGCGCAAGCTCCCCCGACCCGCGTCTCTTCTTCTTAGCCACCCCATGGGCGGCATGCCGCATTTGCTCTCAAGAGGGGTCGGGGCTTGCGGGGTGGGTGGTCGGCGGCCGATACATGCGCATGGCGTGAGTGAGCGGGCCGGGACTACCTAATCACGCTAGGCACGAAGCCGGCCCCCGCACGAATGATGGCGAGTGCTAACGGTCAAACCCAACCGCGCCCGAATCATGGCCCAAAGAGCGGCGGCCCACATTCTTGCGAAACAATCTAATCGAAGGGCCCGGCGAAAAGCGAGCTCATGCCATGCGCGTGTGTCGGCCGCCCGCGCACACCCTCAGGTCCGTCCCCGTTTGCTAGCAAATCGGGAATGTCCCCATTTACTCGCGGTAGATGGCTACCTCGTGCCGCCCCTGCGACGTACGCAGTCCGCGAAACATTCCTTCGGTGTTGAAGTCGAGAACGATTTCGCCCCGGGTGTCGATGGCGATGACGCCGCCGTTGCCGCCGAGCTCTTTCATCCTGCCGTTGAGCACGGCGTCCACGGCTGAGGCCAGTGGCACCTTGAGGTACTCGACCCGCGCGCAGATGTCGTGTGCGACCACGGTGCGGATGAAGAATTCGCCGTGCCCCGTGGCCGACACCGCGCAGCTCGTATTGTTGGCGTAGGTGCCGGCGCCGATGATGGGCGAGTCACCGACCCGGCCCCAGCGCTTGCCGGTCATGCCGCCGGTAGAAGTTGCCGCCGCGAGGTCGCCCTTCAGATCGAGGGCCACCGCGCCAACCGTGCCGAAGGCTTCGAGCTCGTTCTCGCGCGCCAGCGCGCCGCGCAGGCTGCGCTCCAGCTGGCGCTGCCGCGGCGGCGTGCGGAAATACTCGTTGGGCACCATCTCTACGCCCTGGGTCTTCGCGAATTCTTCGGCGCCGGCGCCCACCAGCATGACGTGCGGTGATTTCTCCATGACCAGCCGGGCCAGCTCGATGGGATTCTTCACGTGCTGCAGTCCGGTCACGGCTCCGGCGCTCAATGTCCTGCCGTCCATGAGCGAGGCATCGAGTTCGGCCACGCCATCGCGATTCAGGACAGCGCCGCGTCCGGCGTTGAACAACGGGTGGTCCTCGAGGACACGTACCGCGGCGATCGTGGCATCGAGACTCGAGCCGCCGCGCGCCAGCACGGCGTAACCGGCGTTCAAAGCTTCGTCGAGTCCCGCGCGGTATTCCTTCTCCTGGGCCGGCGTCATCTCGTCGCGGGACAGGGTGCCTGCTCCGCCGTGAATGGCAATCGCGAACATCTTTCCTCCCGGAACGGGCGCAGTGGCATCTCCGGCGCGCACAACCCAAGTGCACGAGAGCGCTATCAGCACCGCAATGGTAACTGCGGGTCGAAAGACCTTTTTTCCGGCCATTTCTTCGTCTCCTGCAGCTATGCTTCGCGGGCCCCGGGGAATCATATTAGAAGAACTCATTCATGCTGACTCGCATTCGCAGCCTGCTGGTCGCCAATCGCGGAGAAATCGCGATTCGCGTCATGCGCGCTGCCAACGAACTCGGAATCCGCCATATCGGCATCTATTCCCAGGAGGACCGTTTCTCGCTGCATCGGACCAAGGCCGACGAGGCCTACCTGGTGGGTCGTGGCAAGCCGCCGGTGGACGCCTACCTCGACATCGAGGACATCCTGCGCATCGCGGTGGAGGCCAGGGCCGATGCAATCCATCCTGGCTACGGCTTCCTGTCGGAGAACCCCGAGTTCGTCGAGGCCTGCAACCGCGAGGGCATCATCTTCATCGGGCCCACGCCCGATATCATGCGCACCCTGGGCAACAAGGTGGCGGCGCGCAATCTAGCTACTTCGGCCGGTGTGCCGGTGATGCCGGCAACTCCGCCGTTGCCTGCCGATATCGAAACCTGCAAGAAGCAGGCGGCTGCAGTCGGCTACCCGGTGATGTTGAAGGCGAGCTGGGGTGGTGGCGGCCGCGGCATGCGTGTCATCGAGAGCGACGCGCAGCTGACAGAGCTGCTGCCGGTGGCGCGCCGCGAGGCCAAGGCGGGCTTCGGCAACGACGAGGTGTACCTCGAGAAACTGGTGCGCAAGGCGCGGCACATCGAAGTGCAGATCCTGGGCGATACCCATGGCAACCTGGTGCATCTCTTCGAGCGCGACTGCACCGTGCAGCGCCGCAACCAGAAAGTGGTGGAACGCGCGCCGGCGGCGTTTCTGACCACCGGGCAACGTAATGAACTCTGCGGCTACGCGCTGCAGATCGGCAAGGCGGTGAATTACCGCAATGCCGGCACCGTCGAGTTCCTGCAGGACGCCGAAACCGGCAAGTTCTATTTCATCGAAGTGAACCCGCGCATCCAGGTCGAGCACACCGTGACCGAGGCCGTCACCGGCATCGATCTGGTGAAAGCGCAGATCCGCATCGCCGACGGCGCGAAGATTGGCGAGGACGCGAGCGGCGTGCCCGCGCAACAGGACATCCACCTCACGTCGCACGCGTTGCAGTGCCGCGTGACGACGGAAGATCCCGAGAACAACTTCTCGCCCGACTACGGCAAGATCACCGCGTATCGCTCGCCTGCGGGCTTTGGCATCCGTCTCGACGCGGGCACGGCTTATGCCGGCGCCATCCTTACGCGCTCCTACGACTCCATGCTGGTGAAGGTCACCGCCTGGGCGCCGAACCCCGTCGAGGCCATCGCGCGCATGCACCGCGCGCTGTGGGAATTCCGCATCCGCGGCGTGGCCACCAACCTGCGTTTCCTCGACCAGGTCATCACTCACCCGAAGTTTGCGAACGCCGAATACACGACGAAGTTCATCGACGACACGCCCGAGCTCTTCAAGTGGGAAAAAAAGCGCGACCGCGCCACGCGCATCCTTTCATTCATCGGCGACACCATCGTCAACGGCAACCCGGAAGTGAAGGGCCGCCTCAGGCCCAAGCAGATGACCCTGGCGCGCCTGCCAAAGGTCAACGTCGCAAAGGCGCCGCCACCGGGCACCAAGCAGAAATTCGACGAACTCGGCGCCAAGGGCTTCGCCGACTGGATGCTGAAGCAGGATCGCGTGCTGATCACCGACACCAGCATGCGCGACGCGCACCAGTCGTTGCTGGCGACGCGCTTGCGCCAGCAGGACATGGTGGCCATCGCGCCTTACTACGCGCACATGCTGCCGCAGATGTTCTCGGTGGAGTGCTGGGGCGGCGCCACTTTCGACGTGGCCATGCGCTTTCTTCGTGAAGACCCGTGGTCGCGGCTCGAACAATTCCGCGCCGCCATGCCCAACCTGCTGCTGCAGATGCTGCTGCGCTCGGCCAATGCGGTGGGTTACACCAACTACCCCGACAACGTGGTGCGCGCCTTCGTCAAGCAGGCTGCGACCTCCGGCGTGGACGTGTTCCGCGTGTTCGATTCACTCAACTGGGTGGAGAACATGCGCGTGGCCATCGACGCGGTGCTCGAAACCGGCAAGTTGTGCGAAGCCGCGATCTGCTACACGGGCAACCTGTCGTCACCCAGGGAAACCAAGTACACGCTCGACTACTACCTGAAGATGGGACGCGAGCTGAAAGCCGCCGGCACGCACATTCTCGGCATCAAGGACATGGCCGGACTGTGCCAGCCAAACGCCGCCTACACGCTGGTCAAGGCGCTCAAGGAAGAGCTCGGGATTCCGGTGCATTTCCATACGCATGACACGTCGGGCATCGCCGCCGCCAGTGTCCTCGCCGCGGTGGCGGCGGGCTGTGATGCCGTGGACGGCGCCATCGATGCGATGAGCGGTTTCACCTCGCAGCCGAATCTCGGTTCCATCATCGAAGCGCTGCGCTACAGCCCGCGGGACCCGGGCATCGACCACGCCGCCGTGCGCGCGATCTCGATGTACTGGGAGCAGGTTCGCAAGAACTACCTGGCCTTCGAGAGCGACATGCGCTCGGGTGCGTCCGAGGTGTACGTGCACGCCATGCCCGGCGGGCAATACACCAACCTCAAGGAACAGGCGCGCTCGGTGGGTCTCGACGACTCGCGCTGGCCCGAGGTGTCGCAGACCTACGCCGACGTCAACGAGATGTTCGGCAACATCGTCAAGGTCACGCCTTCGTCGAAGGTGGTCGGCGACATGGCATTGCTGATGGTCTCGAGTGGTCTGACCCGCGAGCAGGTGCTCGACCCGGAGTTCGAAGTGGCGTTCCCCGAGTCGGTGGTGCAGATGATGCGCGGCGATCTCGGCCGCCCCGAAGGTGGCTGGCCGGAAGGCATCCAGAAAAAGGTGCTCAAGGGCAAGCCGCCACTGACTACCCGGCCCGGGGCGAACATGCCGCCGCTGGACCTGGCTGCCGAACGCAAGACGCTGGACGAGAAGTTAGGCCGTCCTGCGACCGACACGCAGTTCGCGTCCTATCTCATGTATCCCAAGGTATTTCTCGATTACGCCCGGGATCGCACCGCGTTTGGTGACTGCGCGATTCTCCCGACGCCGGTGTTCTTCTACGGCATGGACCCGGGAGACGAGATCAGCGTCGACATCGAACGCGGCAAGACGCTGTTCGTGCGTTTCGTCGCCGTCTCCGAGGTGCGCGACGACGGCACACGCCAGGTGTTCTTCGAGCTCAATGGCCAGCCCCGCTCCATCGTCGTCACCGATCGCTCGCAGGTCGCCAAGCGTCCGCCGCAGCGCAAGATGGAATTTGGCAACGCGAAGCACGTGGGTGCTCCCATGCCCGGCACCATCGCGACCGTGAAGGCCCTCGTGGGTCAGAAGGTCACCAAGGGCGATCTGCTGCTGACCATGGAAGCCATGAAAATGGAAACCAGCGTGCGGGCGGAAGCCGATGGCACGGTGGCCGAAGTGCTGGCGAAGCCGGGGATGCAGGTGGATGCGAAGGATCTGCTGGTGGTGCTCGGATGACACCGCGAACTACTGGTACCGGTAGAACCGTACCTTCTGGATCTGCGGCTTTCCGGGCGGAAACCGGATGTGCCGGCCCTGGTGGGTCTGATCGCCATTGAGCCTGCGACCGGGTTGCCATTTCCCCTGGGCATCGAACACACCTTCTTCGGCGATGTCGATACCCACCAGCGGCGGGCCCGAGTCCGCGCCCCTGAACGTGATCGTGATGCCCTGGCCGGCAAACCAGAAATCATCTCCGCCGGCGTAGATCAACATGCCGCCGTGATTCGCAATGGTCTGTTGATCGCGCGGCGTCCAGGGATCGATAAAGGTCGCCGTGAATTCGATTCCCGCCATCGTGGTCCTGGCCGGTGCCTCGTTGACGGTGCCGTCCTCCGCGATGAGCGCTCGAAATCCGGCCATGCGCTGCTTGCCGCGGTTCTGGAGAATGAGCGGCGTCAACTGCCCGAAAACTTCGTACGACTGGGACAGTGCGTTCGGCGCGTCGCCCAGCGACTCGATGGAGAACGGCGAAAAGCCGAGCGAATCGAGCTGACCGAAGGCGAAGAACGCATTGGCGGGGCCCTGGCTGTTGGTGGCGTTGTTCGCTTCCGGGATGAACAACATGTTGTCCGTGCGGCGGTAACGCGCAGCGAGCTGGGTGAAATTCGGGAAGTAGATGTCGGGGGCCAGGAAGTCGAGCGACGGCGCGCCGGCCTTCCACACATCGAGGAGATGCGGCAACGGGCCACCGCTGGGATATTCACCCGGCTTGCGGCCGGTGCGATTCAGGGCCGCGTTGACGAACATCGGGATGTCGTAGCGCGCCTTGCCGGCCTTCACCAACCCTTCCGTGAATCGTGCGTAGTGCCAGGCGGTGAACACCTCCTGGCCCCACTCGTCGTCGCCAAAAATCTGCGCCCAGGTGCCGGTGGGCCGGGCGCCGGCCTTTTTCCAGCGCGCGAGCAATTCAGGCTCCAGCTTCTCGCCGCGACCGGCGAGCGCGGCCAACAACTCCTTCGGCGCGGGACCATTGAATACCCGGTCGGCCACCTCACCGCGCTCGCGTGCCACGGGCAACATGCCGATCTCGTTTTCCACCTGCACCATTAGCACGGTGTTGTCGCGCGCGTCGTTCTGCGCCAGGTGAGCCATGAACGCGGCAAAGGCGCGTGAATCCGCGTCCAGCGTGGCCTTCGAGAACGCAGACAGGATCTCGACGCTCGATCCATTGACGAGCTGCACGCGCGGGAAGCGTTTCTGATCGCGTTTCACCCACGCGGGCACGTAGGTGGACATGCTGTTCTTCCACGCGCCGAACCACAGGATCACGAGCTTCAGATCGTGCGCCCGCGCGTCACGCAGCAGCGCGTCCACCGACGTCCAGTCGAATTTGCCTTCGGTTGGTTCGATGAGCTCCCAGGACACCGGCGCCAGCACGGTATTGAGGTGCATTGCCTTGAGCCGCGGCCAATGCGGCTTCATGTATTCCACGCTCGAGGCGCTGGAATTGCCGAGTTCGCCGCCCAGCACCAGGAATGGCGCGTCGTGCACGATGAGCTGCATCGTATTGCCCTGTTTCTCCAGGCGCGGCAAGGCGGCGTTGGCAGTGGAGGCGGCGAGCAGCGCCGCCGCGAGTGTCAGGAAGATCTTCACGGCGTTTACTTCTGGCTGGCGTAACTCTGGATGAGCTCATGCAGGAAATCGCGGCCGATCAACAGTGACTCGACGCTCACGTATTCGTTGAGTCCGTGAATGTTCCCGAGGTCCGGCCCGATGAAGATCGGCATGATGCCGTATGTCGGAATGCCTGCCGAGTTGAAGTACGCACCATCGGTGCCTCCGGATTGCAACACCGGCACGATGGGAACGCCGGGGAAATACTTCCCGGCGAGTTTCTCCAGGGGGTCCATGATGGCGCGTGTCAGCGGTGGAACCGGCGGGTTCTCATTGCGGATTTCGAGGGTGGTCACATTGACCTCGGTGTCGGCTGACAGATCTTCGAGTTTGCGGCGCACCTCCTCGCGATCGACACCGGGAAAGATGCGGCAGTTCACGTTGGCGCGCGCACGCTGGGGAAGCGCATTGGTCGCGTGGCCAGCGTCGAGCGTGGTGGCCACGCAGGTGGTGCGCAGCGTGGCGTTCCAGGAAGGATCCTTCGCCGAGACCATTGCGATTGCGGCGGTGTCGGCCGGATTCGCCAGGAAGGCGCGCATTGCGTCCGCGACGTCCTTTGCGCCCTTGGCATCCTGGATCTTCGCCATCGCGTTGAAATAGGCGCGATTGCCGTCGTTGAACTGCGCCGGGAATTCGTAATTGCTTATGCGCGTGAGCGCCCCCGCGAGGTGATTGATGGCGTTGTTCTTCACGGGACGCGAGCTGTGGCCACCTGGATTGGTCACCTCGAGGCGAAAATTCTGCGAAGTCTTCTCGCCCGCCTGGATCTGCAGCGCCACGCGTTTGCCGGCCGCATCCATCTCGCCCCATGCACCTTCATTCACCGCGAAGGCGGCATCGACGAGCTCGCGACGGTTTTCGATCAACCAGCGCGCGCCGTTGAGCGCGCTGTTGGTTTCCTCGCCGCAGGTGAGGGCGAGCTTGATCGTACGGCGCGGTTTGAACTTCGCCGCGCGCAGCCTTGCCAGCGAATCCACAAAAATCGCGGCCTCGGCCTTGTCATCGACTACGCCGCGCGCATAGAACTTGCCGTCCTCCTCGATGAGTGTGAACGGATCGCGCGTCCAGTCTTCCCGCTTCGCTTCGACCACGTCGATATGCGCGAGCAACAGCATTGCCTTGAGCTTCGCATCGCGTCCGGGATAGATCGCAACCAGCCCGCCTTCCTTCGGATGGCCTGGTGGCACGAAGATCTCGAGCTCGCTTTTCGCAAACCCCGCCGCCTCGAGATGCGCCGCCATGCGTTGCGCGGCGAGCGTGCAATCGCCCGCAGACAACGAGGTGTTGGTCTCCACCAGCTCCTTGTAGATCGCGCGGAATCCGGTTTCGCCCGGATGCGAGGCGGCCAGGGCGGATGAACCAAGCGCCAGCAGTACGCTGGCGGCGGCGATTGTTTTCACGCGGAATCTCCCGAAGAAATGGTGACGTTGTTTCCCTGGCCCATCCTAACAGCCGTTCAGCGCGTTCCTTCGGGGCCGCTCAGCGGGATGCGGATTTCAGATGCGTCGCAAAGAAGGGCAGCAGCCTGGTCGCGATCCGCTCGTGGATGCGATTGACGTGGTCGCCCTCGTAGGTCTCGTAGACATGTGGAATCGAGTAACTCTCGAGCAGTCCATGCAACTGCTTCGAGCCGTCGATCGCGACCGGATCCTGGTTGCCCGCCTCGATGCCGATGGCCTTGCAGGTGCGTAGCGCGGGGAGGTACTGGTGCACCATCAGGTTAGGAAGATTCGCATTCCACAGCGTGACGATGTCGGGAAGCAGCTTGCCGTCGGCCACCGGCAGGTTGATGTACAGCGGCGGCTTGCGCGGGTCTGGTGACCAGGCAGCGGCCGACGCCAGCAGGGCCTTGGTGAAGAAGTCCGCGGCCGCAATGTCCTGGTCGGTGCGAACCTGCGCCGCGCGTTCGAACATCTTCGGATCCGGATTCGGATTGGGCGCCAGGCAGCACGAACTCATGGCGTAGATAGCCGAGAAGACACCCGGCTGCTTCATCGCGATGCGCAGGGTGCCATAGCCGCCCATCGAGTGGCCCGCGAGTCCGCGGCTCGCCGGGTTCGCGAGCGTGCGGTAGTGCGCATCGACCCAGGCGACCAGCTCGCGCGCGACGAAGCTCTCCCAGTCGCCGATCGCGGCGGAATTCGAATACATGCTGCCCTGGTATTTCGTGAATGCATTCGGCATCACGAGGATGAATTCGCTGACGCCGGCCGCGTAGGCGGCATCCGCCGCTTTCGGCACGTGCACGAAGTGCTGGTTCGCGCGGCCGAACCAGTTGGTATCCGTGTCCGTGAAGCCGTGCAGCAGGTACACCACCGGGTAGCGTCGCTGCGGGTTCCTGGCATAACCCGGCGGCAGGTAGATAGACACCTGGCGGTCCGGCGAATCACCTTCGAGATTGCCCTCGAGTGAAACTCCGTGGACGGTCACTCGCTGGTATTCACCGGCTTCCGCCGCTGGCGTCGCGGCCCGCGTGGTGATGCCCGCAAGCAGGAACATCGCGGCCAGCACGGCCACGCCATGACAACGATTCATCTTGACCCCCTCGGATCGGTTGCGGCCGACAGCATATCGCAGGGATTGGTCGCGGGCGGGTCGGCGGACACGGGCAGTTGACATTCGCGTGTCACGAAACACAACATCACCCCGTGCATCGGTTCGCGCGTGAGCGCGATGAAAAGGGAATGTGGTGCGCACATCTTGCAGGATGTGCCAATCCGCAGCTGCCCCCGCAACTGTAGACCGCAAGCGGGTCGTCGCAACCTTCGCCAGAAGGTTGTCAGGTCACTGAGAGCTTCGGGCTCTTGGGAAGGCCGGCGAAACGTGTTCGAGCGGTGAGCCAGGAGACCTGCCGGGCACACTTTGACTACTGATTCGGACGGGGTGTGCCGGCAGCAGCGTCGATTTTTCTGCCGCACGCAGGAATCCGCGCCGCTCCCTCTCCCCGAAGAACTCGAGGAGAGCACATGGCAAGTGAAACAGTCCCTGGCGTTCGCGCCAGTCTGGCGCGTGCGTCGCAGCACGGCGCGGCAAAGATTACCGGCGTCATCCCGCTCACTCCCGGTATGGACAGCCCCGGGGCGGGGCGCGCCGCCATGCCGGTCGCCATCGATCCGGCGCGCGATTCCCTGCTCACCAATTTCGGCCGCGCCACGCTGCAAGACCGTTACCTGCTGGCCGGAGAGACCACGCAGGACCTGTTCGCACGCGTGTCACGCGCCTATGCGGACGACGCGGCACATGCTCAGCGTCTCTACGATTACATGTCGCGACTGTGGTTCATGCCTGCGACGCCCATTCTCTCGAACGGTGGCACGTCCCGTGGCCTGCCGATCTCCTGTTTCCTCAACTCGGTCGAAGACAACCTCGACGGCATTGTCGGCACCTGGACGGAAAACGTCTGGCTGGCGTCCAATGGTGGTGGCATTGGCACCTACTGGGGTGGCGTGCGGTCGATCGGCGAGAGCGTCAAGGGCTGCGGCCAGACCTCGGGGATCATTCCCTTCGTTCGCGTCATGGATTCGCTCACCCTCGCCATTTCCCAGGGATCGCTGCGGCGGGGTTCTGCCGCCGTCTATCTCGACGTGCACCATCCCGAGATCGAAGAGTTCATCGAGATCCGCAAACCCTCCGGTGACTTCAATCGCAAGAGTCTCAATCTCCACCACGGCATCTGCATCACCGATGAATTCATGCATGCGTTGCGCGACGACCTGCCATTCGCGCTGCGCAGTCCGCGGCACGGCGGCGTCATGCGCACCGTCAACGCGCGCGCCCTGTGGCAGAAGATCCTCGAAACCCGCCTGCAGACCGGCGAACCCTACCTGCTGTTCGGTGACACGGCCAACAACCAGCTGGCGGCGCATCAGCGCGCTCTCGGTCTCAAGGTGCGCCAATCCAATCTCTGCAGCGAAATCCTGCTGCCCACCGGCGAGGATCATCGCGGCAAGATGCGCACCGCGGTGTGCTGCCTGTCGTCGGTCAACTTCGAGACCTGGGACCAGTGGAGCGGCGAGTCTCGTTTCATCGAAGACGTGCTGCGCATGCTCGACAATGTGCTGCAGGATTTCATAGACACTGCGCCGGACTCCATGAATTCCGCGCGTTACTCCGCGTCGCGCGAACGTTCGGTCGGTCTCGGCGCCATGGGATTTCACTCCTACCTGCAGAACAACGGCATTCCTTTCGAAAGCGCACTGGCGCGTGCCGCGAACCTCAGAATGTTCAGGCACCTGAGGCGCGAAGCCGACGCTGCCTCGCGCGCGCTTGCCGAGGAACGCGGCGCCTGCCCGGATGCCGCCGAGTGTGGTGTGCCGGAACGTTTCAGCCACAAGCTCGCCATCGCACCCACGGCCAGTATCTCGGTGATCTGCGGCGGCACCAGCGCCTGCATCGAACCCATCCCCGCCAACATCTACACGCACAAGACCCTGTCCGGATCGTTCAGCGTGCGAAATCCGGCACTGGCAAAAGTGCTGAACGCGAGGGGCCTCGATACGGAAGACACCTGGCAGTCCATCCTCGCGCATGAAGGCTCGGTGCAACACCTCGACGCACTCAGCGACGACGAGAAGGCCGTGTTCCGCACTGCTTTCGAGATCGACCAGCGCTGGGTGGTGGAGCTGGCTGCCGACCGCGCGCCGCTCATCTGCCAGGGGCAGTCGCTCAACCTCTACCTGCGCAGCGACATCCACAAGTGGGACCTGCTGATGCTGCACTGGACGGCGTGGGAACGCGGCGTGAAATCGCTGTACTACTGTCGCAGCAAGAGCGTGCAACGCGCCGGCTTCGCCGGTGTCGAGGCCGATAACACGCGCGCGTGGCCCAACAAGCCGCTGCATGCGGAAAAAAGTGACGAAAACAAATACGACGAGTGCCTCTCATGTCAGTAAAAGCAGAGCAAATCGAATTGATCGCCAGGCCCGGCCTGCTCACGCCGTCGCGCAGCTACAAGCCGTTCCGGTATCCCTGGGCGATCGAATACTGGCGGCGCCAGCAGCAGATCCACTGGATGCCGGAGGAGATCCCGCTCGGCGAAGACTGCAAGGACTGGAACTCACGCATCACCGATGCGGAACGCAACCTGCTGACCCAGGTGTTTCGCTTCTTCACGCAGTCGGACGTGGAGGTGCAGGACAACTACATGGAGCGCTACGCGCGCGTATTCCGGCCCACCGAGATCAAGATGATGCTGGCGGCCTTCGCCAACATGGAGACCGTGCACATCGCCGCCTACGCGCTGCTGCTGGAAACCCTGGGCATGCCGGACAGCGAATTCACCGCCTTCATGGACTATGCGGCCATGCGCGACAAGCACGATTTCCTGCAGACCTTCGGAGTCGATACCGACGCGGACGTGTTGCGCACTTTGGCGATGTTCGGCGGTTTCACGGAAGGACTGCAGCTCTTTGCGAGCTTCGCCATCCTGTTGAACTTCCCGCGGCACAACAAGATGCGCGGCATGGGCCAGGTAGTGTCGTGGAGCGTCCGCGACGAGACCCTGCACTGTGAAGGCATCATTCGCCTGTTCCACACCTTCGCACAGGAAACCGGCGCGCTGTCGCAGGCGGTGCGTGATGACATCGTCGAATGCGCGCGCACCGTGGTGCACCTCGAGATCGGTTCGTGGACCTGGCCTTCGAGCTCGGTCCCGTCGAGGGGCTCTCGGCCGCCGAGATCAAGGCGTACATCCGCTACATAGCCGACTGGCGGCTCAAGCAGTTGGGGCTTCCGGTCCTTTTTGGTGTGAAGGAACATCCGCTGCCGTGGTTGACGGAGATCCTCAACGGCGTCGAACACGCCAACTTCTTCGAAACACGCGCCACCGAATATGCCAAGGCCGCGACCGGTGGCGCATGGCACGGCCACGAAGGAGCCTGGGGCCTGTTCGACCGGCGCGTGGCGCGCCGTGGCCAGCTCGAACTGCTGGGCGAGGCGCCTTAGTTCAGTTACGGTTCAGCTGCACGGGTGCAACGTTCGGATCCCCCGCAATAGTTAGGCAGGTTGGGAGATCTCATGAGCGGTGCAGCACGTCTGGCCCGGATCGTGATTCTGGCGGTGTCTTCGATCCTGGGCGCCTGCGTCCCATTGCCGGCGCCTTATGCGCCATATTTGCCTGATGAACCCGTGCCTGCCGGCGGATACACCGAAACCGAAGTACAGCCGGGCGTGTTCCTGGTGCAATTCATCGGCAACGAGCACACGCCGCCAGACCGGCCAGCGGATTACGCGCTACTGCGCGCGGCGGATCTGTGCCTGCAGCGCGGCAAGAACTTCATGTTCGTGGGCAGCCCGGCGACGCATTACATGGTCACCGGAACTCTCTCCGGCACCACCGAGGTTGTATCGGCGAGTGAGAGTTCCCAGGTAGTCCACATCAGCGCACCGACATTGCCGATCAGCCCGACCGGGGGCGTGATGGTCTCGTGTGCCGAAACGAATGAGAACGGAGCCTGGGATGCGCAATTCCTGGCACGCGCCATTCGCACCAAGTATTCGATCGGCTGAAGGTCACAGCGGCCGATCGTCACGCCGCTTGTCCCAGCGCCCACAGGGAGGCTGGCATTGGCCGTTGACGTGAATCTCGAGACCGAAGCGTTCGACGAGCAGCTTGGTCACGCGCTGGCGCAGCGCATACGGATCGAATTCGTCCGGCTCGCGAATCGACGCGCTGATGCGCACGTCATAGGAGGGCGTGCGCAGCCAGGAATTCAGCTCCGGCTCCGAGTCCGACGAATACATCTGGTTGGTGGTCACCGAGAAGTGACTCACGCCGTAGGAGACCGCGATCAGATCCTGCAGGTTGATGTTGCGGATCAGGACGCCATCAGCTCCGGCAAAGATGCGCGACCGGGATCCCAGGCCCGGCGCCGCTTCATCCATGGCCACCGGCGCATCACGCAAAGCGCGCGAGTTTTCGATCAACAGCGCGCGTCGCCAGTTCCCGTCGGAGATTGCGCCTCCCAGCAGCGCGCCGCCAAAGCACCAGATTGCGCAGGTAGTGAACAGCGCCGCCTTGAAGAATCCCAGCGCCGGAGGTGCATCGTCGGCTGCGGCATCCAGCAGCCAGGCTTCCTGCCGGCTGCGCTCGAATTCCACGCGGATTGCGCCCATGACGAGTCGAAAGCAAACCCATGCCGCTGCCAGTCCGGCGATCAGCAGACAGAGGAGGTTAATACTCGACAGGTTTCCCGACTGGGCCGGTGAGACCAGGGGCGTGATGGCGGCCGCGCCGTGCACCAGTCCTCCAGGGAGCGGATTGGCGCTGTGAACCAGGGGGAAACCCAGCCATTCCCCAAGGGCGAACACCAGCGCGAACGGCACCAGGAATTTCAACGCGCATGTTCGCCACAGCCACAGGCGCACGATGGCGGGATTGTTGCGGCCAGGCTTGCGAGCAATGAGGCGAGTGCGCAGAACAGCAGCGATTGCCACAGGTGATCGGCAAGGGCCGCCAGCATGGGATCTAGTGCGTGGCGTCGGACGCTTCGAGCGCGCGCCAGCCGCAGGGGTACTGGCACTGCTGATTGACATGGATCTCGATGTTGAAGCGAGACGCAAGCAGCCTGTTGACCGACGCGCGCAGCGCCAGTGGGCTGAAGGTCTCCGGATCCCGCAGGTCCTCGTGCAGGGTGACGCGAATGTCGTAACGGTCGCCATCGAACCATACGCCGCTTCCGGAGACCTGGCGGCTTTCGACGCCATAGGCGAGTGCGACGAGTTCCCGCAGCGAGCTGTTGCGGATGGTGAGCTCCCGTCCGGCAACGGGAGTACTGCGCGCTGCCACCATCGTCGCGCACAGGCACCGCGAAATCCGCGTCCCACAGGGCGCGCGCATTGGATTCCACCGCCTCCCGGCGCTGCGCGGCATCGTCGAAGGCGCCAGCCAGCAGTGGCGCGGCAGCGAACAGCAACGTGCCGGTGGAGAGGCGAAGGCCTTGATGAAGCCCAGCGAGCGGGAGTCGCTCCGCTGAGGATGTGCCGGATCCGCTGCGTCAGGTCGCCGGCCAGCGCCGCCACCGCGTGGCTGGAATGCACGGCGGCGCAATGCCGGCAGACGCCGAGGATGCCGCCTGCATATTCACCGGGTCGTGACCACGCGCCAGCACCGCCTCGTCGCAGGCGCGCTCGCGTTCGTCGCGCTGCTTGCGGCCGATGAACCACACCAGGGGATGAAACCAGAACAGGATCTCCACCAATTGATGCACATGCGCCTTGAGGTTGTCGCGCCTCGCGATGTGTTCGTGTTCGTGTGCCAGCACTGCGGCGAGTGTGGCGGCAGCCTCCGAGCAGCGCGGCCGGCAGCAACACCACCGGATGAAAGACGCGCGCCACGGATGGTTCGATGTCTGCATCCGTGATGGAGTGTCCGGGGATGTGCCCGGCGCCGGCCGCGCCGCCCTGGTCAGCAGCTGCGGAGCGCCAGCCGCGCCCCAGCGCACGCCACCACGCCGAGCCGACGATCCAGACCGAAGCAGCCGGGTGCAGAACGAATGGTGTCCCGTCTGCATGCCAGGGTCAGGCCGCCGGCGCAACCATGGGAGTCGCGGCTGCAACGCGGTCACCTCGGAATTGGCTGGGACTCGAAGGGGTCGGGAGCCCAGCCGCGGCGCCCAGCAGATGGAGCACCGAAAACGGCACGAGAAATTTCACCGACGCCAGCAGCCACAGCCAGTGGCGCACCGCGGCGGAATTGTCGCGCAACGCCAGGTGATCGACCAGATCGCCGCGCAGAACAGCGTCGATTGCCACAGGTGGTCGATCAGCGCGCGCATCATCGCGATTTGCCTCCGGCCGGGCCTTCGCACGGTGCGCGTCCAGCAGTTTCTGCGCGTCCTCGATGTCCTCGCGCGAGATCTTGCCCATTTCAACCAGGTGCGCCATCACCGGTCGGGCATTGCCGCCGAACAGGCCTAACAACTCCTTGAGCAGCCGGGTCTGTACCGAGGCGCGCGAGGTGGTGGCCTCGAACACGTGTGCGTTGCCGATCTTTTCGTGCGCCGCAGCGCACCCTTGGCCTCGAGGCGATACACCATGGTCTGCACGGTGGTGTAGGCGGGCTTGTCGCGCTTCGCGACCGCCTCGTGGATTTCGCGGATCGAGCAGGGCCCGCGGCTCCACAACTCGGACATGATGCGCAGCTCCAGCGCGCTGAGTTTCGGCTCGGGCACGGATCTCCGTTCACTACAGCTGTGGTCATCTATGACAGATGTAGTAGAGATCGCAAGCGCGGCGCGGCGAAGCCGCCGTGCTTATCAGGGAGCGGTCTGGCTGGTGCGGCGCGGCATGTCTTCGGTGCGCCGTCCGAGGAATTCCGACACCCGGTTACGGCCGGCTTCCTTGGCGGATACAGCGCGGCGTCCGCGCCCTCGAACAGCCTTCATGCGAAGTGAATTCGTCGGCGGTCAACGCCGCGTAACCCACGCTGATGGTGATGCCGGCCTCGTCGCGCGCGCGGCGGCGACACTGGCGCGCAATCGTTCGGCGATCGCCGCGGCCGCCTCCGGGCCGGTGCCGGGCAGGATCAGGCAGAACTCATCGCCGCCATAACGACAGGCGAACACCGGCTTGCGGGCGTGGCGGCGCAACGCCGCCCCCACCAGCTTGATGGCCTCGTCCCCTAGCGCGTGGCCGTGCCGGTCGTTGTAGGCCTTGAAGTAGTCGATGTCGATGATGAGCAGCGACAGCGACGGCCCGCGGCACGCGCCAGCGCAAACTCGATGGGCAGGCGGTCGTCGAACAGGCGGCGATTGCCAAGCAGCGTCAGAGGGTCGGTGCGACTCTGCGTTTTCAACTCGTTCATGCGATGGCTCAGCGTCATCGACAGCAGGATCATTTCGAGCAGCGCGCCGACCTGCCAGCTGTGCTGGCTCATGAAGGTGTGCGGTACCAGGCCAAAATTCTTGAACAGGAAAACGATCGAGCCGGCGAGAAACGCGCCCCAGGCGATAACGTAGAAGCGCGCCGGCCGCGAACCCGCCATCAGGCTGACGATGCCGAGCGCGATCATGAAAGTCACCGAGACGAAAATCATCATCGTGGTCGGCCTGATGAGCACGGCGTAAGACAGGAACGGGATCAGGGCAATGTCGACAGCCCAGCACCTGCAGAGCCGCGCGCGACGCGTCCAATCGCGGCGCATAGTCGCGGGCTCGCAAGATGGTGGTGGAAAATTCCAGTGCCGTGATCATCGCGAGACTGAGCAATACGATCAGGCAGGTGTTCGCCCAGTTCGGGCTGTCGGGCCAGAAGTACTGGAATGCGAAGCCGGTGTTGACCGCCATGTAGACGCCGAAAGTGGCGACGTAGGCGAAGTAGGCGAGGAAGGCCGGTCCCGCACCGCCACGAAAACCAGTCCGCTCCACACCAGCAGCATCAGCACGCAGCCGAAGTAGATGCCGTACGCCATTTGTTCACGGCTCAGAGCCGCGGCAGCTCATTCGGATCGAACAACGAGAGGTTGATGTCGATCGGCCCCTGCGAGGCATAGCGCAGGTAGAACGTGCGTTCGGCTCCGGCGGGCACGTTCAACGGGAACAGGAAGTCGCGGTGCGCGACGTCACGCGAGCTGAACGGCGGCGGTCGCCGGTGGCGTGCGCCTCGCCAGGTGCAATCCGCAGCGGCTCGTAAGATCCAGGGAATCGATCAGCGGATAGTCCTGGCGAAGAAGACGAGCCGCGGCTCATCTCCCGCGTTGCGCAGGGTGACGCGAACCCACCACGCCGAAGGCGAAAACCACGTTGGCGGTGGCGGGCGTTCCGGCGACAAATCCCGTACTCGCGGGCGGCTGACTCACCGTCGCGATGTCGAGCGTGCCGTGCGGATCCTCCAGCAGCTCCACGGCCGAGCTCAGCGACCGACGTGCACGGATTGTCGCTGGTCGTGGCCGTCCGGAGGGAATCCCCGCGGCCGGCCACGCCGCGCTAACTAAATCCCGGCCAGCAGCCACTCATCCCCGAAATCTTTGCAACGCGCCGTCGCCCGTACACAATCGCCATCCTGTTGCCCGTAGTTTGTTTGAAGTATGCGACAGATAGCGCAGGGAGTAACGCGATGCGTCGTCTACTGAATGGCCGTTGAATCGGGCTCGCAGCGTTGGTCGTGGCGGCCGGTCGGTCTTCTCTGGTTCGTGGCCTGGCCAGTGCACACCGATTCCCGCCCTCGAGCGGGTCGACGAATACGTGTGGCTCGATCAGGGCTGGGGCGGGGGCAGAACGCCGCGTTGCGGCAGCGCTACTACTACACCGCGCAGGGCACCTCGATGCCGCAAGGCGCCTCGGCGGCGCAGTGCGTTATGACCTGGTTCGTGAATCTCGAGCTGCCGCTGTCGCACGAGCGCTTTGCGGATCCCGCTCACATGCGCAAATACCGGTTCATCGTGGATCCCGGAGCGAGGCCCGGCCAACCCGCATCGGTTGCCGATCGGATTTACGCGGCACTTCGATCCGGCGATCCGCGAAGACGTGCTCGATATCACCTGCGCGGCCTGTCATACCGGTGAACTCCACTACACCGCGAATGGCCGCACGCGCGCGATCCGCATCGATGGCGGCGCGGCGATGCATGCGTTCACCGATATGAACGCGGCAGTTCGCGCCGGAGCTGCTGGCCTCACTGATCAGCACCGGGGCCAATCCCTGGAAATTCGATCGCTTCGCACAGCAGGTGCTGGCGCGGACTATCCGCGCGGCAAACCCGCTGGGCAAGGCGCTGCGCGCCACGATCACCGCCATGCTCGGCACCGGCCAAAACAATCCCCTGCGCCGGCTCTACCCGGTGCAGGAGGGTTTCGGCCGCACCGACGCGCTCGGGCGCATCGGCAACACGTTTTCGGCGATCATCTGTCCGCAACTACCAGAAGGGCGACGCGCCGGTCAGCTACCCGTATCTCTGGAACATCTGGAAATTCGACCGGGTGCAGTACCGGCTCGGTGGCGCAGCCGCTGGCCCGAACATGGGCGAGGCGCTCGGCGTCGGCGCCATCACGCCGCTGGTCGGTGACAACGGCGAGCCACTGCCGCCCGAGCAGCGTTTCCGCAGCACGGTGGACATCGCGGCCCTGACCCGCATCGAACATGCATTGCAGCTGCTGCGCCCGCCGCGCTGGCCGGAGGACATCCTCGGCGCCATCGATCGCGACAAAGCCGGGCGCGGTGAGGGCTGTTCAAACAGCGTTGCCAGGAATGCCACGGTCCGCACATGGCCGAACCGCGCGCCAGCAAGCCAGCGCGCCGCTCAAGACCATCGCCCGAAGGGGGTGGCGCATGGAGGTGATTCCGCTGGAGCACATCGGCACGGATCCGAATGCCGCCAAGGGTTCGTCGAGCGGCGCTACGAGTCTGTCGACACCGGCCTGACGAACGCAGGAGCTCGCAGGACACGTTGCGACCGTTGCTGGCGCGATCGCTGGCGCGCGATGCGCGGTTCCGTGTGCGCGAAGTCGCTCGGTTGCGAGGCGAGGCGGGTGACCGCTGGGTGGATTGCCGAGGCGGCTGCCGCGTATCCCGATCCCGACGCCGGCCGCAACTCTCCGCAGGCCGGGAAAGTTTCGATGAAATGGACGCGGCGTTGGAAACACAGCTTTTCTCGCCGACGCCGGTACCCGACGGCGACAAGAAGCCCGCGGACCCGCTCAACTGCGCCCCCCGGTTCCCCGCGGCAATTTGCTGTGGGACCTGTCGCAATGGCTGGGGCCAACATCGATCGAAGGTCCCGGATTCGATGTGACCCAATTCAGCGAAGGACTGGCGCTGAACCTGGTCGGTATGTTCGTCAAGAACCGATACTACGCGGACCATAGGCTCGACTACGCGACCCAGCAGTGCCTGGAAGGCTTCGGCGCGCTGGATCTGCCGCAGGAGATCGCCGGCTACAAGCCGCGACCGCTCGCGGGCGCTCGGCGACGCCGCCGTTCCTGCACAACGGCTCGGTGCCCTCGCTCTATCAAATGCTGCTGCCGCCCGAACGGCGCGACGGAGTTCTTCGTCGGCCCGCGCGAATTCGATCCGGTGCACGTCGGTTACGTGACGGAGCCGGATGCCGAAAGCAAGGACGATGGCTTCTGGCTCGACACCGGCCTCGAGGGCAATCGAAACATCCGGTCACACCTCTCGCGGCTGATGCCGCCACGTGGAGGAAACATTTGGCGGACCCCGAAGGCCAACCCGTTGCCGTCTGGCGTGATCGGGCCGGAGTTCACGGATGAGCAAAGGTTCGCGTTCGTCAGATCTGAAGGTGCATCGGGACCCGCCTTGGACGCCTCCCGACTACCGGCCGCCAAGCTGCCGTTTGGCCGGAGAGTCGTTGTGACGGAAACATTCGCCTATGCCTGGGGAGGAGAACATGAGTGACTTGACTGCGCCGGTAACCGGCTCGCACACAGCGACCGCCGCGAAGGCCGGCATTGGATTTGGTGCCGCCCTCGCGATCACCATTTCCTGGAGCGTCAACAAGTCCATCGTCTGGGCCATCATCCACGGAGTGCTCTCGTGGGTGTACGTGATCTGGTACGCGATCTCGAGCCCGGGTTGAAGTCGCTGTTGCCTGACAGACATCACGGCTGCAGGACGGCTTCTTCGCAGCGCTTGCCCCCGAACTTTTCCACCATGATGTCGATCAGCACGCGCACCTTGCACGACGCGCCGCCGCCCGGCGGCCTGACTACATAAACACCGGCCTCCGGCATCGGATAGTCCGGCAACACGCGTGACCATCGCGCCACTCGCGACGTGATCGTTGGGAGATCAGAAAATCCGGCACAACGCGATGCCGAGTCCGCCGACACGGCCGGCACCAGTGCCGCGCCATTGTCCGCCGTGAACCGCGCGTGCGGCCGCACCTTGACGTCTCTGCCGTTGTGCGTCAGCGGCCACTCGTCATTGGGGATATTGACCGCCTCGTGCGCGAGCAGATCATCCGGTGTGCGCGGCGTGCCGTGCTTCTGTAGATAGGCCGGGCTCGCCACGAGCCGCCCGCCGAAGGACGCGATGCGGCGCGCGACGAGGCTCGAATCATCGAGCATGCCGAGGCGGATCGCGGCGTCGAAACCTTCCGCGGCCAGGTCGACCATGCGATCGCTGTACGAGGCCTGGATCTCGAGCTCTGGATGGCGTCTCGCGGGCTCCGCGAGCACCGGCGCGAAATGCGCGGGCCCGAACGACAACGGCATCGCCACGCGCAGGCGCCCGCGCACTTTGCCGTCCGGCGACGCCGCATCGCGGGCGGCATCCGCCTCGGCCGAGATGCGCGACGCAGTGCTCGCGAAACGTCGCGCCGGCCTCGGTCAGTGCGGCGCCACGCGTTGTGCGCGTGAGGAGCTTGCGTCTTCGCGACTTCTCGAGGCGCGCGATTCGGCGGCTGACGATGGACTTGCTGACTCCCAAACGGCCTGCGGCCGGGGTCAGTCCACCGGCATCGGCAACGGCCACAAAGGCCTGAATATCCTCAATTTCCATGCTTGCGTTCCTGTTTATGCGACACGGAGTCGCACTTTCCATTGGCTATTCGCGCGCTTTCCCGGAACGCCAACGCGGCCTACGAAGGAGGAATCAACACTAAGGAGAGGCCCATGAAGTCCCTACTGGTCATCAACAGCAGCGCCGCCCACGAAGGGTCGGTGTCCCGCACCCTGGTCGAAGACGCCGTCGCGCAGCTGACACGAGACGAACCCGTTTGCCGACGTCGTGCGCCGTGACCTGGCGAGGAACCCGGTGCCGCATCTTCGAGCGCACACGCTCAACGGTGTGCGTGGCACGCCGCAGACACACGCCGAGCATCGGGCCCGCGAGCTTCTCGGATCAGCTGATCGCCGAGCTGCGAGAAGCGGACACGATCGTGATCGGCGCGCCGATGTACAACTTCGGCGTGACGACGGGACTGCGCTCCTGGTTCGACTACGTGCTGCGCGCGGGCGAGACGTTCTCGTACTCCGCCGCGGGTCCGAAGGGCCTGCTCGAAGGCAAGCGAGTCATCGTCGTCGAGAGCCGCGGAGGTCTCTACAGCGGAGGACCGGCCGGCGCCGTCGATTTCCAGGAACCGTATCTGCGCCACCTGCTGGGCTTCATCGGTCTGACCGACGTGACGTTGGTGCGCGCCGAGATGATCGGCTTTGGCGCGGAAGCGCGCACCGCATCGCTCAAACAGGCGAAGCTCGACATCGCCGCCCTGGTGGAGCGGCTGCTGCCGAAAGCCGCCTGAAAGCGTGGGTAACACAACGCAGTCCTTCAACGCGACTGCCGGATCCGCCAGCCTGACGCGATCCGGCCTGGCGCGCGCCGGGACCATCTTGCGCGCCGCCATCTGGTCCTTCGTGTGATTCACGGTCTCGACGGCGATCAACTCGCCGCCGCGCAGATAGCACACGCTGAACGAGCGTGCGGCCGGATCGCCGCGCACCACCACGTCGTCATGGCCCGTCGCGAGGCCCACGATCACGAGGTTCAAATCGTATTGATCGGACCAGAACCACGGCACCTTGTCGTGCACGGTAGCTAGTCCGAGCATGTTTGAGCGCGGCGCTGGGGACCTGCTAGAAAGCATTGTCGACGGACTCGAGCCGTACACGCGCGCCGTAATGCGGGCTCGGATGGCGCGTCACGTCGCCGGCGGCCCAGATGTGCGGGTCCGACGTGCGGCAGTGTTCGTCCACGACGATGCCGCCGTCGCATTCAAGGCCGGCATCGCTCGCCAGCGCATCCACAGCCTCGACGCCGATCGCCACCAGCACGAAATCCGCGGGGAGACACGATGGTGCCATCCGTCAGCCCGTACGCCAGCGACACGAGCCGTGCAACCCGAATCCCCTATATCCACACCCGGCACCAGTTCTTTCAGCCGCACGCCGCAGCGCACATCCACGCCATGCTTCTGATGCTCGGCTGGGTGAAGCGCGAAAACCGCGGGCGCGGCCACGCGGCCATCAGGCGATCCGCGGCTTCGAGCAAGGTCACGTCAGGCCGACTTCACGGCAGGTCGCCGCCACTTCGAGCCCGATGTATCCGCCGCCGATGATCACGGCGCGACGGCCGGGCTTCAAGTTCGGCCCGCAGACGATCGACATCGGCGACGGTGCGCAGATAGTGGACACCCGCCAGCTCGGCGCCGGGCAGCGGCAGCAGCCGCGGCCGGGTGCCGGTCGCCAGCAGCAGGCGGCCGTATTCGATCGAACTAGCCATCGGCGATCGCGACTCGGCGTTCGCACCGGTCGATGGAAACCGCGGCATAACCCGACCGCACATCCACCGCGTGCTCCGCATAATGGTCGGCATGGCGGATCAGGAGCCGGTCGCGCTCGAGGTGGCCGGCGAGGTATTTCTTCGACAGCGGCGGCCGCTGATAGGGCAGCAACGATTCGTCGCCGATCATCGTGATCGGGCGGTTGCCCCGCGTTTGCGAAGAGTCTCGACCGCTTGCGCCGCAGCCTGTCCGGCGCCGACTAGCGGCGACCCGACTGTCCAACTCACCCGCCATTCCACACACCTATATAGATAAGAGAGAAAGGAAATAAACCCGCCGTTCCCCCGCACCATTGTTGGGCGAGCAAGAGCCAGGGACGCAGGAGGAATTAGTGCCGACTTATTTCTCGCGCTCGGGTGGCCAATATCGACATGCTGGCGGCGACGTCCAGCTTTCGGGGATACTGGCACGGAAGCTGCACTGCGATTAGGGCTCGCCGATGTCGGCGTCCGACTTCATCGACAAAGACTTGGCACTAAAGAATTGGGAGAAAAAAGATGAAATTGGTCACCGCCATCATCAAGCCTTTCAAACTCGACGACGTCCGGGCGGCGCTGTCCGAGATTGGCGTTTCCGGCATGACGGTGACGGAGGTGGAAGACGTCGCGCCGCCAGCGCGGCCACTCGGAGATGGATTGCGGTGCTGAGCACGTTGTGGACTTCGTCCCGAAAACCAAAATCGAAGTCGCGGTTCGCAGCGACCTCGTCGATCAAGCGGTCGAAGGACTCCGGAAGACGGTGATAAGACCGGCAAGGTCGGCGACGGCAAGATCTTCATCACGGATATCGATCGCGTCTCTACCGCATCCGCACCGGCGAGACGGATAACTCTTCGCCCTCTAAGGGCGTGAAGACCAGGACTTCGTTTGATCCCCATGACCCGCGGTCCTTCCGGCCGCGGGTCGTTGGTTCGATGTGAATCTCGATTGCCAATGTACGACGGCTTGCTGCCCTTCCGGCGGCACTCCTCGCCGTTTCGCAGTGGGAAAACCTGAAAACATTAATTAACGAGATCCTCTGCCCATTTAGAGACAACAGGCCGCGCTATCGATATTTCGGCGCAAGCCTCTGTCAAAGGAGATCAAACATGCGCTCATCTACCGGGTGCCGGCGTCACTCGCCTTCTTGCTGTGTCCGTTATTCGCGCAGGCCCAGGAGACCGCGCCCGCCGCCGACACCGGCGACACCGCCTGGCTCATCACCGCCACTGCGCTCGTGCTGTTCATGACCATGCCGGGACTCGCGTTGTTCTACGCGGGCCTGGTCCGCGTCAAGAACGTGCTCTCCATCCTCATTCAATGTTTCGCGATCACGTGCGTGGTCTCGATCCTGTGGCTCGCGGTGGGCTACACTGACTTTCGCCGACGGCGGCGGCGGTGAACGCCTCATCGGCGGTCTCGACAAGGCGTTCCTCGCGGGCGTCGCGCGCGCCGCACTGACCGGCACGATACCGGAAACCGTGTTCTTGATGTTCCAGATGACCTTCGCGATCATTACGCCGGCGCTGGTCATCGGCGGCTTCGCCGAACGCATGCGCTTCTCCGCCGTGCTGTGGTTCACCGCGCTGTGGCTGCTGCTCGTCTACGTGCCGATCGCGCACTGGGTGTGGGGCGGCGGCTGGCTGGCGAAGCTCGGCGTGATGGACTTCGCCGGCGGCATCGTCGTGCACATCAGTGCCGGTGTGGCGCGCTGGTCTGCGCGCTGGTCCTCGGCCGCGCCGCGGCTTTCCCAGACGGCGATGCCGCCGCACAGCCTGCCGCTGGCGGTGGCCGGCGCCGGAATGCTGTGGGTGGGCTGGTTCGGCTTCAACGCGGGCAGTGCGCTGGCTGCGAATGGCTCGGCCGGCATGGCCATGCTCGCGACGCACATGGGCGCGTCGGCCGGCGCGCTGGCGTGGATGTTCGTCGGAGTGGAGAAGTACGGCAAGCCGCGATGCTCGGCGTGGTCACCGGCATGGTCGCGGGCCTGGGCACGATCACGCCGGCGTCCGGGTTCGTCGGCCCGCTGGGCGCGGTCGCCATCGGCCTCGCCGCCGGCACGTGTGTTTCTTCGCCACGCAGTTTCTGAAGCGCGCTCGAGATCGACGACTCGCTCGATGTGTCGCCCGTGCATGGCGTCGGCGGCGTCTCGGCACGCTGCTCACGGCGTGTTCGGCGCCGTTGCGCTCGGCGGCGCGGGATTCCCGGTGCAGAAAGGCATCGCCGCGCACTAGGGTCCAGGCGCTCGGAGTGCGCCGCCGCCTCTGGTGCGCGCCGTCACCTGGGTGATCCTCAAGGTCTCGACGTGGCCTCGGAGCTGCGCGTCGCGGAAGAGACAGGAGACCAAGGACTCGATCTCGCCGAGCATGGCGAGCGCGGGTACTTCAATGAATATTCAAGGAGCCGTCGATGCCGCGCGCCATCCGCATCCACGACCGGTGGACCCGAAGTCATGCGACTCGAAGACGTCGACATACGAGGCGCCTTCCGCCGGCGAGGTGCAGGTCCTGCACACCGCCATCGGCGTCAATTTCATCGACGTCTACGATCGCTCGGGGCTGTATCCACAAAAGCAGATGCCCGCTGGCGTGGGTCGCGAAGCGGCCGGTATTGTCATTGCGCTCGGGAAGGGCGTGGGCGGATTTCGCCAGGGCGATCGGGTCGCCTATGTGCACGGCATTCCCGGCTCGTACTGCGAGGTGCGCAATGTACCGGCGGATCGACTCGTGAAGATCCCGGCCGGCGTGAGCGACGAGCAGGCGGCGGTGCTGATGCTCAAGGGCATGACGGCCTGTTACCTGTTGCGGCACACGTTTCGCGTAAAGCGTGGCGACATCATCGTGGTGCACGCGGCGGCTGGCGGCGTGGGATCACTGTTGTCGCAGTGGGGCCGCGCGCTCGGCGCCATCGTCATCGGCATCGTGGGCAGCGACGACAAGGCGGCGCTCGCAAGAAAGAACGGCTGCAGACACGTGCTGGTGCGCGGGCGTGATGAGATCGCCGCCGCAGTGCGCAAACTGTCGAAGGGTCAGGGCGCCCACGTGGTGTACGACGGCATCGGCAAGGACACCTTCACCGAGTCCCTCGATTGCCTGCGCAAACGCGGGCTGATGGTGAGTTACGGCAATGCGTCGGGTCCGGTGCCGCCGTTCTCCGTCGCCGAACTCGTGAAACGCGGATCGCTGTATGTCACGCGGCCCACGCTGTACGACTACACCGTCGAGCGTCGCGACCTGGATTCCATGGCCCGCGAAACCTTCGCGGCCCTGAAGAAGAAGTGGCTGAAGCTCCAGGTCACCCGGCGATACAAGCTGGTCGACGCCGCCCAGGCGCATCGCGACCTGGAGACGCGCAAGACCACCGGCGCATTGGTCATTCTGCCGGCTTGAGCGACAGCGGGGCCGGCGGCCGGTGGCCGCGCACCAGCACAGTAGTCAGAACCTGGTCGATGACGTCCTTCATCGGAAGCATGGACGCGTTCGACATGCACGCGATGGAAATGCCACGGGCGGGAAAGTGGTACACGCTGGCGGTGAATCCGTCGACGCTGCCCGCGTGACCGAGGCCGGACTCGCCGGAGATCACGTATGGCCACAGCCCGAGCCCTGAACCGCCTTGCTGGTCGCGCATCGAACCCAGCGACTGCTGACTCACCAGCCGGCCCCCGAACAGCGCGTCGACGAAACGAACCATCTCCCCGGGTGTGGTGACCACTCCGAGTGCGCCGCCCGCCACGGACGGGTCACTCTGTTCCATTGCCACCCAGCCCGACGCAGTGTGGCGGTAGGGCCGGCTTTCGAGCCGCGAATTTCCCGTTCCCGCGAAATAGGTGCGCGACATGCCCAGCTTGCCGACGATCTGCCTCAACAGGATGTCGTCATACGAGCGGTCCTGGATCTTCTCCAGCATGAAACCGAGCACCAGGTAGTTGCTGTCGTTGTATTCGACCCGCTCACGCGGCGCGAACCTCGCGCCAGCATTCTCGATCAGGTCGAGCAGTTCGATGCGCGTCCTCGGCCTGGTGCGCCAGTCCTGGAAGTCCGGCGCGGCAGTGTAGTCAGCCAGGCCGCTGCGATGCGCGAGCAGGTCGCGGTAGGTGATTTCGAGCGCATTGGGGAGGTCGGGGTAGAACTCGGCCAGCGGACTGTCGAGAGTGATGGTCGCGGTTTCCACGCGCTGCATCACCAGTACCGCGGTATACAACGCGGACACAGGGCCTGCCCGGTAACGCGTACCGGCATCGGCCCTCTGCGGCACGCCATTGTCGATGGTCGCGAATCCGATCGACCGCTCGTATCGCAGCGTGCCTTTTTCGCTGACGGCGACCGTCATGCTTGCGAGCTGGTCTTTCTCCAGCGCGTCGAGCCAGGCATCGAGTTGTTTCGCCGGCGCCCACGCGGCGGCGGCCGGTGCCGACAATACGGCCAGGCCGGCGATGACAACTAACAACCCTGCAAGTCCGCGCATCGTCGATCCCGGTTCACCCGCAGACAGGCGTCAGCATAACCGGGTTCCGCTTGCCCGCGGACCGTCGTTGCCTGGGCGCGCAAGCCAGCCGGCGCTCTGTTAGTGAGGCCTTTGGGTATAGTCCGGGTCCATGCCCAGGATCACATTGGCCGGCCAGATCACAACCTTGCGAGCCCGCTTCGATGCCGGCGGCGCGAACGGGAAACAGGAAGTTGCCGGAGAACTCTGGGCGCTGTGCCTGCAGAGCGGCGCGGCGGCGCGCGCGGCGTTGCCCTGGCTGCGCGAGCTCGCCGTGCATCGCAATCCACAGATCGTCCAATACGCGACGCACGCGCTCGGACGGGCTGGCGAGCAGGGGCTGCGCGCGCTGCGCAAGCTGCTCGGTCATTCGCGCGAAATCGTACGTTGCAACGCGGCGTATGGGCTCAGCGAGGCGGGCGATACCTCGCCCGCGACGCTCGATCCCCTTGCGAAAATGTTGCGGGCGCGCTCGGCCGACGAACGTGCCGCGGCACTGGGCGCACTCGGCAAGATCGTCGTGATCTCGGAGCGCCGCGGAATCCTCGCGCCTTACGAAGAACAGATCGTCGCGGCGCTCGACGGCGCGAACGCGGTGGTGCGCACTTACGCGCCGGAGGCAGTCGCCGGCATCTTCCGTTCGCCGAAGCAGTTCGTCGAGTTCGCGCTGGCGCGGCTCGATCAGCCCCGGGGCAGGGCCAGGTTCGAACTGGTGGGCGCGCTGGTGGAGCGATTCGAGGACCTGGATGCGCGTCCCTATCTACCGACGCTGCTGCGCATCCTGCGTGCGAATCCGCAACTTGCCGCGTCGTTCCTCGGGCCATTGGCCCAGGCTGGCCGCGAGGCACTCGAGATGGTCCCGGTGCTAGAAAAGCTCGCCAGCGGCGATTCATTCGAGGCATTGCGCGCGGGTGGCGCGTTGCTGCGCATCGATGGCCGCCAGGAAGTGCTCGGGAAGCTGGCGAAGCGCCTGCCGGAGTCTCCCGACGAAATTGCCGGAATCATCTGCGAAATGGGCCCGGCAGCCGCGCCGCTGGCCGGAGCCCTCGCGCACGTCATCGACGAGAGTTTCGACGAACCGGACTGGGACCTCATGTGGGCGCTGACCGACGCGCTGGCCGCGATCGAAAGCCCCGAGCCCGTCGCCATCGAGGCGCTGCGCAAGGCACTGTCACACGAAAGCGGCCGCGTGCAGGGCTCGGCGCTGAATGGCCTGCGCAAGCTGGGGCCGGCGGCCCGCGCGGCGCTGCCCGACCTGCGCAGGCTGCTCGGCGACATGAGTGGCGGGTCGCGCCAGGTCGTGCGCGAGTCGATCCGTGCGATCGAGAGGCCGGCTAACTAGTCGAAGCCGCGCGCCGCGGCGCGCTATCGGACCACGTGCAACGCGCGGGCGCTGCGCCCCACCGCGAGCGCGCCCGAGCGCACCACTTCGACGATCTCGGTGCGTTCGCCCAGGTCGGTGACGAACTGGTTGACCTCGGCTTCCGATGCGGTGAGCTCGACCACGAAACTCTCGGGCGAGGGCGCCAGCACGCGGCCACCCGCGCGCACCACGTAGCCGCGCACCGAATCGATCAACTGCGGCTCGACGCGCAACTTGAGCACCGCGAGCTCGCGCTCGATGTGTTCGCCGCGCGTGAGATCCTCCACCGCGACCACGTCCACGAGCTTGTTGAGCTGGTTGACGATCTGCAGGATCACGCCGTCCGCGCCCTGGGTCACCAGGGTCACGCGCGATACCGAGGGGTCATCCGTGGCCGCTACCGACAGCGACTCGATGTTGTAACCGCGGGTGGAAAACAGGCCGGTGACGCGGGTCAGCGCGCCGGCCTCGTTCTGCAGGTGAATGGCGATGATATGACGCATGATTTGGGGGCTTTTCGGCAGGGATTTTTTCGGGATAAGACGGGACGGCGCCAGAATAGCGGTTTGCGGCCGATCCATTCAATGAGTCGCTGCAAACTGCTAGGCTTCGGAGCGCCATGGCAAAAACCCCCAGAATCCGTGACTTGACCGCGTCCGCGACGCCGGCCGCGCCCACCATCCAGCATCCGCTCGCCGGCAAGATGATGTCCGGCGCGGAAATGATCGTGCAGGTTCTCGCGGACGAGGGCGTAACGACGATTTTCGGTTACTCGGGCGGCGCCATCCTGCCTACCTACGACGCCGTGTTCTGCTTCAACGAGGATCGCAAGGCGCGGGCGAATCGCAGATGCCGCTGATCGTGCCGGCCAACGAGCAGGGCGCGGGTTTCATGGCCGCGGGCTACGCGCGCGCCAGCGGCCGCGTCGGCGTGGCCATCGTCACCTCCGGTCCCGGCGCGACCAACACGGTCACGCCCATCCGCGATTGCATGGCGGACTCGATTCCTATCGTCGTCATCTGCGGCCAGGTGCCGACCGGCGCCATCGGCACCGATGCGTTCCAGGAAGCCCCGGTGCCCTCGATCATGGGTTCGGTGGCCAAGCACATCTTCCTGGTCACCGATCCAGGCAAGCTCGAGGCCACGGTGCGAACCGCATTCGAGATCGCGCGCACCGGCCGGCCCGGTCCGGTGGTCATCGACATCCCGAAGGACGTGCAGAACTGGTCGGGCGAGTTCAAGGGTTCCGGCACACTGCCCATGCCCGGCTACCGCCGCCGCCTCGAGACGCTAACTACCGACATCATCGACGGCACCGAGGCCAACCACTTCTTCGAGATGCTGGGCGAATCCCAGCGGCCGCTCATCTACGCCGGCGGCGGCGTGATCAACGGCAACGCCTCGCGAGGAGCTGCGCGAGTTCGCGCAGGCATTCGATATTCCGGTGGTCACCACGCTGATGGGCATCGGCGCGGTCGACACCACGCACGCGCTCTCGATGCGCATGCTGGGCATGCACGGCCCGGCCTTCGCCAACTACGCCGTCGACGACTGCGACTTCCTGATCGCCATCGGCGCGCGTTTCGACGATCGCGTCGCCGGCAATCCGGCGAAGTTCGCGCCGGGCGCCAAGTACATCGCGCACTTCGACATCGACCGCGCGGAGATCAACAAGGTCAAGCGCGTGCAGTGGAGTCACGTCGGCTGCTGCCCGAGGCGCTGCGCATGCTGACGGCGCACGGCGCGCGCGCCGGCTTCAAGCGCGATCGCTCCAGGTGGCTCGCCTACCTCGCCGACCTGCAAGCAGAAGTACGCGATGAACTACGATCGCGACAGCCAGCTGATCCAGCCGTACTACGTGATCGAAGAGATCAACCGCATCACGAAGGGCGCGGCCATCATCTCGACGGGCGTCGGCCAGCACCAGATGTGGGCCGCGCAGTACTGCGACTTCCGTAATCCGCGCCTGTGGCTGACGTCGGGTTCCATGGGCACCATGGGCTTCGGCCTGCCGGCCGCCATCGGCGCGCAGTTCGCCAACCCCGACAAGCTCGTCATCGACATCGACGGCGACGCCTCGATCCGCATGAACATCGGCGAGATGGAAACCGTCACCACCTACGATCTGCCGGTCAAGGTCGTGGTGCTCAACAACAACGGCGACGGCATGGTGAAGCAGTGGCAGAAGCTGTTCTTCAAGGGCCGCCTGTCGGCGTCCGACAAGTCGCTGCACACCAAGGACTTCATCAAGGCCGCGCAGGCCGACGGCTTCAAATACGCCGTGCGGCTCGACAAGAAGGCCGACGTGCCGACGCGTCATCGAGGAATTCCTCGCCTTCAAGGGCGCGGCATTCCTCGAGGTGATCATCGATCCGGACGCCGGCGTGTATCCCATGGTCGGCCCGGGCCAGCCCTACGAGGCCATGATCACCGGCGACTGGATCCCGTCGCGCAAGAAGGTGGACGTGAAGCCTCCGGGTGCCTCGGAGATGTTCTGACGGATCTGGCTGACGGAATGGCGCCGATGAAATATCTGCATACCATGGTGCGTGTCACCGACGTCGACGCTTCGCTGAAGTTCTACTGCGACGCGCTCGGTCTGGAAGTGGTGTCGCGCAAGGATTTCCCGCAGGGCAAGTTCTCGCTGATTTTCCTGGCCGCGCCCGGCGACCACAGCGCGCAGGTCGAGCTGACGCACAACTGGGAACCCGAGCCTTACGATGGCGGCCGCAATTTCGGTCACCTGGCCTACGCAGTGGACGACATCTATGCCGCCTGCGAGCGCCTGCAGAAACATGGCGTGACCATCAATCGTCCGCCGCGCGACGGCCGCATGGCCTTCGTGCGCTCGCCCGACAACATCTCCATCGAACTACTGCAGAAAGACGGCGCGTTGCCGCCGCGTGAACCCTGGGTATCGATGGCGAACACCGGCAACTGGTGACCGGCGCCAGCGACAGGCGCGAAGTGTTTCGCGCCGGTCAGCGCGCCATCCTTCATTCCCTGCCCGGCTCGGCGGCCTGGGGTCTGGTCAGCGGCGTGGCCATGGTCAAGGGCGGCCTGCCGGTACCGTGGGCCATCCTCATGTCGCTGTCGGTGTATGCGGGTTCGGCCCAGCTCGCGGCGCTGCCGTTGATCGCGGCCGGCGCGCCGCTCTGGGTGATCGTCGCCACCGGCCTCATCACCAACCTTCGCTTCGTGATCTACAGCGCCGCGCTTCGGCCTTGGTTCGCGAAGGAACCCGCCGGCAAACGCGCCGCGCTCGGGTTCTTCATGACCGATTTCACTTTCACTCTGTTCATGCGACATGCGCAGCTCGGCACGTTGCCGGAGCGCCACCGCGACGCCTGGTTCGCGGGCGTGTGCGTAAACAACTGGATTACCTGGCAGTTGTGCGCCATCACCGGCATCGTGGCGGCGAGTGGCGTGCCAACGGACTGGGGCCTGGAATTCACGGGGACGCTGGCGCTGGTGGCGCTGGTGGGACCGGTGCTCAATGCGCGCCCGGCCATCGTCGGCGGCGTGGTCGCCGCCGTGGTCGCGCTGCTGGCGCACCAGATGCCGTTCCGGCTCGGCCTGTTCGTCGCGGCGATTGCCGGCATCGCCGCCGCAACCTTCATGGATTCCCGGCGCCCGCCCGAATCGCCGGCTGACACGGCGAGCAGCGCATGAGCGAGCCCGTCGCCGGAATCGGGTTGGCAGTAGTCATCGTGGGGCTGGCGCTCACGACCTTCCTGACGCGCACCTCGTTTCTGCTGGCCGGGTCGCGCCTGCGACTCAATCATCGCGTCGAAGTCGCGTTGCGTCATGCGCCGGTGTGCACGCTCATGGCCATCATAGTTCCCGACGTGCTGCTGCACGGTGCAGTTGCCTTCGACTTCTCGCCGCTGAATCCGCGGCTCATCGGAGTGGTGGCCGCAGGACTGTGGTTGTGCTGGTCGCGAAACATTCTCGGTTGCCTCGCCTCCGGGATGCTTGCGTACTCGCTGGCGCGCATCCTGCTGTAGCGGACAGGCGCCTGCTCAGACCGGCGCGGCCCCGGAGACGACCGGGGCAACGGTCGCGTCCGCGCGGCGAACATGCGCGCGTGCAGCGTCGTCAGCATCCACCACGACAATGCCGCGCTCGTGAGGTCATGCGACAGGAAATGCGCGCCGCGTGCCTGCTGGCCGATGGAGAACAGCGTGCCCACACAGGACGCGACACCCAGCGCGATGCGCGCCAGCCGCGCGCCTTCATCCCGCAATGCGAAGTAGATGCTCATGAGCGCAAATCCGGACGAGGAATGCGCGCCCGGAAAACAGCGCGCCGCCGGTAGATAGTCTGGCCGGTTCCCGAACAGCGGACGTACGGCCGGTCGCCGCCGAAGCCCGCCAGGTCCCACGGGCAGTCGACGTCGGTCAGCACCTTGAGCAGGCCGACAGTGGCCGTGACCAGCACCATTCCCGCGAATACGAACAGCGCCTGGTGGCGCCAGCGCGCGAGCCGAGGCCGCACGAAGGACAGCGCCCAGCAGGCGAGCGCAGCAAGAGCGACGCAGCGCACCAGCCAGCGCCCGCCCGAATGGAGCAAGTCGCGCGCCCACCAGGCACCGGGGCCACTGCCGATCCAGCCGTCGCGCCGCAGGATGGTAGAACAGCAGCCGTGCGATGCTGCGGTCGAAATCCAGCCATTCGAGCAGGCAGGCGGCCAGCAGGATCAACGCGGCCACCCGCAGGTCGCGCCGCTGCGGCGTAGATTCAGGAGTAACTTGCATTGGGCAGGCTTAGACGTCACCGGCGACGGGAACCCGCCGGGGCCGACGTCTAAGGGGAACGAGGTAGCCGGGTGTTTGACGAGCAGGACCTGATCACCAGGATGCGCCGCGGAGAACAGCGGGCGTTCAACCAGTTTTTCGACGCCTACGCGGCACGGCTCGGCGCCTTTGCTGCGCGTCGCAGCGCGCTCGACGCTGCCGGACTCGAGGATGTGGTGCAAATGACGATGATCAATGCAATGCGAGGACTGGCCGGTTTCCGCGGCGGTTCTTCGCTGTTCACCTGGTTGTGCCAGATCTGCCGCAACCACCTGGCGGACGCGCGGCGCAAGGCGGCGCGCCAGCCAGCGATGAAGAGTCTCGAAGAATTCGGCGGCGAGAAGCCGCTGGCCAAGGTCGTGCAGCTCACCGACTTTCGCGATCCGCTCGATGAGTGCGCAGCCGATGACGATCGCGGCGCGGTGCGCCGCGCCATCAACCGCCTGCCGCCGCACTACGCGAGGATTCTCGAACTGCGCTTTGGTGACGAGCTCACCGCCCCGGAGATCGGGCGTGTACTGGGAGTCACGGAAAGCGCCGCCGAGTCGCAACTGGTTCGCGCACGCCACGCGTTTCGTGACGAGTGGCTGAAGGTCAATCAAGATTCCGCTGCGCGCCCGGCCGCGCCGAATACCGGTGACCCACGATGAACGAATCCGAAAAGCCTGTTCAACCCGGCGACGCCGAAGACGAGCGTGTGTTGCGCGACAACCTGCAAGTGCAGGCGCTGTCACCCGAGGCTCTCGATCGCATTCGCCGCGCCACCGAGGCCGAATGGCGCGCGCAGGTCGGGCCCGCGCGCCGGCGCTGGATGCCGATTGCCGTGGCCGCCGGGGCGGCTTTGTTCGCCGCCACTGCGACCTGGACGCTGTGGAGCGGTGGCCAGGGCGAAATGCCGGGCGAGCCGCTGGCGCGCGTGGAGCGCGCCGAGACGCCGGGCGTCGTGGAGTTGCGCCCGTGGTGGCGCGAATCGGCAGTGAATGTCGGCGCCGAAGTGCATGCCGCACAACGGCTCGGCCTGCGTGGCAACACTTTGCTCAGCCTTGATGGCGGCGGCAACCTGCGCCTGGCGCGCAATTCGGAAGTCGAGGTGATATCCAGCGACGCGATCCGGCTGGTGCGCGGCGAGATGTACGTGGACATTCCGCCGGGCTCGCGCACCGCGCGGAGTTTCGTCGCGATCACCGGCGCCGGTGAGTTCCGTCATCTCGGCACGCAGTTTGCGATCTCGGTTACCGACGGCGCCACGCGGTTGCGTGTGCGCGAAGGCAGCGTGCAATGGAACTCGTCGCAGGGTGAGTCGACGGTGGACGCGGGCACCGAAGTCCTGATCGACCGGGACCAGAATGTCACGCGGCATAACATCGACACCGTCGGTGTGAGCTGGGCATGGATCGAGACGCTGGCGCCCGATGTCGACATCGAGGATCGCCCGCTCGAAGAATTCCTCGACTGGGTGGCGCGCGAAACCGGCCGCAAGCTCGTGCTGGCCGATGATGCGACGCGCCGCCAGGTCGCCACGATCCGCATGCACGGCAACGTTCACGGCCTCGCGCCGCTGGAAGCCCTGAAGGTCGTAATGGCCTCCACTTCCCTGCGTCTCGATCTTTCCGCTGGCATGATCCGGGTAAGCTTCGCGGGTGAATCGACGGCGCGTAACTAATCTCTGCCTGCTGTTTTCGCTCGTGATGTCCTGCGCACCGCGCGCGGGAGAAGCTGCGCGCGAGACGTCAGCCGCGCCACGCCCCGTCGAAACACTGCTGCGCGATCTCGCGCCGCTGGGTATCGACGTCATCTTCAGCTCTGACCTCGTACCGTCGGACCTGGTCGAGCCGCCACCGCGCGCCGGCATCACGCCACTGCAGCGTGCGACGGATGCGCTCGCGGCGCACGGTCTGGCACTGCGCGAAATCGCGCCGCGGAAATTCGTGGTGATACGCGCTCCACCTGGCGAAGTCCTGCAGGCAGCGGAAGCTCCGCTCGAAGAGATCTCGGTCTACGCAAGTCGCTATTCGATCCAGGGTCCCGGCGTCACCAAGCCACTCGAGTTGTCTGGGGGCGAAATCGAGGTCGTGCCCGGCAGCCACGACGATGCGCTGCGTGCGCTCAAGACATTGCCCGGGCTTGCGAGCAATGGTTCAGGGCGGCCCTACATCCGTGGTTCACTGGCCGACGACGTGCTGGTGCGCTACGACGGCATCACGCTGATCGATCCGTTTCACCTCAAGAATTTCCAGAGTCTCATCAGCGCCATCGACCCGGCGGGCGTAGACCACATCGAAGTCTTCAGTGGCGGCTTCCCCGTGCATTACGGCACCCGCTCGGGCGGTGTCATCGACGTCACCGCGCCCGAACGCCACTCGGGATATGAAAACCGCGCGAGTGGCAGCCTGATTTCCGCCGGCGTGTCGAGCATGGGCAAGTTCGAAAAGTTGCCGGTCGAGTGGCTGTTCGCGATTCGCCGCAGCACCATCGATCTGCTCGAACCGGTGGAGAATGATTTCGGCAAGCCGCAGTTCAGCGATTCCCTGGGCCGACTGCGCTGGGATACGGAGAACGGTGCATGGTCGCTTGGCTGGCTGTTGCTCGACGATCGTATCGAGCTCGGCAACCTCGACGATGAGGAAACCGCCAATGCAACCTACAGAGACGAATACCTGTGGCTGGCGCGCGATCACGAGTTCAGCTCGCAGTTGAGTACTCGCGCGACGCTGGTGCTCTCGAGCTCGGATCGCCACCGGATCGGCGTGCTCGATCAACCCGGCGTCGCCGTCGGCGCTCTCGATGCCGCGCTCGAATTCGATCGGCTCGAGGCCAGCAACATCTGGATCTACGAGCCGCAGGCCAGCACCACGTACACCTTCGGCGTCGAGCTGGCTTCATCCAGTGCGGACTACGCCTACTCGCGCGCAGTCACCTACGAACCGGAGATCGCAGCGGGCTTCGGTCGACCCACATCGAACGACCTGGAATACGTGGTCGAACCACGGGTGTTCACCTACGCCCTGCATGGCGCAATGCGCCGGCAATGGTCGCCATTCGAAGCGGAGTTCGGGCTGCGCCTCGACGGACAACACTACAACTACGGCGGCAATCACACGCAGATCAGTCCGCGCGTGAACCTGCGCTACGACGTCAATGAACGCCTGCGCGCCTACGCCTCGGCCGGCAGGTTCACGCAGGCACAACACGTGGAGGAGTGGCGCGTCGAGGAGGCCCAGGCGGTCGCGGATTCCGCGCAGGTGTCGTTGCACACGATCCTCGGCCTTTCATACGAAGCGACGCCCGCGACGCGCTGGGGCTTCGAGGCCTACACCAAGCGCTGGACCACGGTCGTGCCGTATTTCGACAACCTGCTCGACCCACTGTCGCTGACCCCGGACCTGGCGCCGGACCGCGTGCGCATCGTTCCGAAGAAATCCGAGGCGACCGGGCTCGAAGTCAGCGTGCGCACGCAGTTCTCGGAACAATTGAACGGGTGGGGAACGTTCAGCTGGTCGCGCGTGGCCGACGATACGCGACGATGCGGACATCCTGCGAAGCTGGGATCAGCCCCTGGCCGCGACCGCGGGGATCGCCTGGCAGGGCTCGCGCCTGAGTCTGTCGGCGCTCGCCGGCTGGCATCGTGGCTGGCCGAGCACACCTTTCGAGCTGACGCAGCCATCGAATGGCGATCCCGGCGGAATCATTCTCGACAAGCGCAATTCGCAGCGCTGGGGCGACTTCTACACGCTCGATCTGCGCGGCGGTTACACCTGGCAGCTGGGCAATGGCGACTTCTCGGTGGTGCTCGAAGATCACGAATGCAACCAACCGCCACAACGAATGTTGCGCGGTGCTCGAGGCTTCCGAAGACGGGCCGTTCTTCGAGTCGGAGACCGATCGACTGGCTGCCGGCCATCGCAAATATCGGCTTTTCCTACCGCTGGGGAAACCGCAACTAGACCCGACGGGAAGGGCACGGCCATGACGTCTAAACGCGCATGGTGGATTCCCGCCCTTTCCGGTCGTCGGTCTTTTTCCTCGGGTTTTTCCTTGCTGCCTGGGTTGTTACTTCTGCCGCGGGCGCACGTGTCCTGCCGAGCGTCGATGCGCGCATTCCGCCGCCCGACCTGCCGCGTCTGCCGGGAATTCCCTCGGACGTGGAACTCGAGCGCGCGGGAGCGCGCATCGGCGAAATTCATTTCGCGGCGCGACAGTTGTTCGACGTCGAGCGCGATGACGCCAACACCACGCTGTCGCGGCTCGCCAACCGCCTGCACGTGCCGACCCGCGAGTCCACCATCGAGAACCAGCTGCTGTTCAAGACTGGCGATGTGTATCGCGCCAGCCTGCTCGAGGAATCGGCGCGCATCCTGCGCGACACACGCTACCTGCGCGACGCGCTGATCCGGCCGATTGCTTACCACGACGGCGTGGTGGACGTGGAGGTCACCACGCAGGAAGTGTGGACCTTCAGTCCCGGCGTGTCCTTCGGACGCAAGGGCGGCAAGAACACCGGCGGCATCGAAGTCGAAGACCTCAATTTCCTGGGCCTTGGCACGCAGCTCGGAATCGGCCTGATTTCGGGCGTCGATCGTGACTCGAAGACCATCTACTACCGCGACCGGCAGCTTGGCTCCTCGTGGTGGGACCTCGCGACGCGTTACTCGGACAACAGCGATGGCCGCTTCGCGGCGTTTTCCCTCAACCATCCCTTCTATGCGCTCGACACGCGCTGGGCCGCCGGCGTCGAACTGCTGGACGACCAGCGCGTCGATTCGCGTTACGACCTCGGCGAGGTCGTCGACCAGTTCGAGACGCACGAGAAGCAGGCGACTATCTACTGGGGACACTCCGAAGGCCTCGTCGGCGACTGGGCGCGACGCCTGTCCTTCGGTCTCACCACCGAGGATCACACGTTCGACGAAGCGCCCGATGCGCCGCAGACGTTGCTGATGCCCGATGACCGGCGGCTGACCTATCCATGGATCTCGGCCGAGTGGGTGGAGGACGATTTCCACACCACGCGCAACCGCGACCAGATCGAGAAGACCGAGGACTACTCGCTGGGCTGGCGCGCACGCGCACAGCTCGGATTCGCGACGACGGCGCTGGGCTCCGACCGCGATGCCTTCGTGCTGGGCGGCGGCGTTTCCAAGGGCCTGACATTCGGCGAGCGTCAATCGATGCTGCTGGACGCCGATGCGACCGGGCGGCTCGAGGATGGCGCGATGCGCGGCGGCAGGCTGGGTGTCGGCGCGCGTTATTACTTCCGGCAGTCGCCGCGTCGCCTGCTGTTCCTCGGTCTCTCGGGAGAAATGGGCGCAAACCTCGACGCCGATCAGCAGATCCTGCTCGGCGGCGATACCGGACTGCGCGGCTATCCCCTTCGATACCAGGCGGGCGACGGTCGCTGGCTGTTTACCGCCGAGCAGCGCTTCTTCACCAACTGGTACCCGTTCCAGCTCTTCAACGTGGGCGCCGCGGTGTTCTACGACATGGGCTCGACCTGGGGTCGCGACCCGCTGGGCACTCCCAGCCAGGGACTGCTGCGGGACGTGGGCTTCGGACTGCGCCTCGGCAACAGCCGCTCGGCGATCGGCAATGTGCTGCACTTCGACGTGGCGTTTCCGCTCGACGGGGACTCCTCGATTCGCAGCGTGCAATTCCTCATCGAGACCCGGAAGAGCTTCTGATGCTGGGCGTGCCAAATCACTCGCGGCCCATGGTCCGCATCGAAACGCTGGTCCTGATCGTGACGGCGTGGATCGTGGCCACTGCAAATGGCGCCTGGTGGAAGGCCATCGGACAGGGCCGCGACTGGTCGCAGCCCGGCAACTGGCTGTTCATGGTCTGCTGCTTCATCACGCTGCTCGGCCTGCACTTCGCGGTGCTCGCGCCGTTCGCGTTGCGGCGCGTCGTGCGCCCGCTGCTCACGCTGCTGGTGGTCGTGAGCGCCGGCGCCGCCTGGTACATGAACACCTTCGCGGTGATGCTCGATCCGACCATGATCCGTAATGTTCTGCGCACCGACGCGCACGAGGCGCGCGAACTGCTGAACCTGCACATGATCGGCTGGGTGTTGCTCTGGTCCGCGTTACCCCTGGCGTGCATCTGGCTGGTGCGGCTCGAACATCTGCCGGCGCTGCGGGCGCTCGCACGGCGCGCGCTCTACGTGTTCGCGGCATTCTTCATTGCGATCATCGCCGCGTTGACGATTTCCCGCGACCTGACGTCCTTCATGCGCAATCAACGCGAGGCGCGTTATCTCATCACGCCGGGAAATTACCTCTATGGTCTCGCCGTCAATTCGCGGGAGCGCGTCATCGATGTGAATGCGAAGCGCGAAGCCATTGGTACCGACGCACATGTCGTGCGTCTCGCCAAGGCGGACGCGAAGCCGCGCGTGCTGGTGCTGGTGGTCGGAGAGACTGCGCGCGCTGCCAACTTTTCGCTGCTGGGATATCCGCGCGAGACCAACCCGGAACTGGCGAAGACCGATGTCGTCGCCTTCAGCGATGTCACTTCCTGCGGAACCTCGACCGAGGTTTCCGTGCCCTGCATGTTCTCGCCCTTGGGCCGCGAACACTACGATGAGCGGCGCATCCGCAACTCCGAGGGTCTGCTCGACGTGCTGGCACATGCCGGCTACACGGTGAAATGGCTCGATAACCAGTCGGGTTGCAAGGGCGTGTGCAAGGGCGCGGGTGTCGAATACGAAAAACTCGAGCCGTCCCTGGCGCCGGATCTGTGCGATGACCGCGGAGTGCCGCGACGAAATCCTGGCGCGCCGACTGGCGTCCGAGCTGGGCCAGGTCGACCGCAATACGGTTTTCGTGCTGCACATGATGGGCAACCACGGCCCCGCGTATTTCCGGCGCTATCCGGCCGAGTTCCGCCGCTTCCTGCCCGATTGCGCCACGGCCGAACTGCGCAAGTGCAGCCGCGACGAAGTCGTGAACGCCTACGACAATGCGATCCTCTACACGGACCATGTGCTCGCGCGCGTGATTCGCACGTTGTCGCAGGAGCCACGCAGCCTGGACAGCGCCATGATCTACGTCTCCGATCATGGCGAGTCGCTGGGCGAGCGCGGTCTCTATCTACATGGATTCCGTACGCCATCGCGCCGGACCTGCAGACCCACGTGCCCATGTTCGTGTGGGTGTCGCGCCAGGTTGCCGCCAGTGGCGACGTCGACGTGCGCTGCCTGCGCCACAAGTCGCACGCCGCGCTGTCGCACGACAACCTGTTCCACTCGGTTCTGGGATTGCTCGACGTCGAGACCAGGGCCTACCGGCCCGCGCTCGACATCTTCGATGGATGCCGTGGTGGAGTGGCGCGATCGCTGGTGCAATCTCCCCCGGAGCCGGTGCACGCACGCTGATCTGGGCCAACGCCATCGGTATGGCGTATGTTTGCCGCCATGGACAAGCCCAACCTCAACATCGTGCACGCCGCCGACATCGCGGCGCATGCCCAGGAATTCTCGCATCCCTGGAATCCGAACTCGCTGGTGCGCGGCACGCAGCTGGCGCGCAGCGTCGGGCTGAAACGCACCGGTGTGAACTTTGTCAGCGTGCCGCCGGGCAAGGAGTCGTTCGTATACCACTCGCATCGTTTCGAAGAGGAGTGGATCTACGTGCTCGAGGGTTCGGGCATCGCGCTCATCGATGGCACGGAATATCCCGTGGGCCCCGGTGATTTCATGGGATTCCCCACGCCGTCGGTGGCCCACCTGATGCGCAATCCGGGGCCGCGTGACCTGGTCTATCTATCCGGTGGCGAGAATCGCGAGTTCGAAGTGGCGGAGTATCCGACGCTGGGCAGGCGCGCGGTGCGCATGGGTCAGCAGGTCGACATCTACGACGTCGACGACGCCAAGGCTTTCGGCCCGCTATAGAGGCGTCATGCTGGAGACGATCGAGCCGGCCGCAGATGCCATCGATTCCACGATACGTACCGTGACCCGCGCGCGATTCAGCCAGACGTCACATAGCAGCAGGAACACCACACCGAGCCAGGCGGCGTAGGCCAAGCCCAGGTAATCGCCATGGATGATGGTGAGCAGCCAGTTCTGCTCGAATACATACATCCAGGCGCACAGCAGGGTGCTGATGGCGAGCAGCACACCGGGCACGAACAGTGCGCGCGTGTGTTCGGGCCTCAGGAAGGACACCAATACCAGCATCAGGAAGGCGACGGCGTTACTCACCGCGAACACCCGTATGTCGCGCTGCAGATCGGCAACCACCGCGAGATAACCGGACTGGATGATCGCGACCAGTCGCGAATTGTCGAGCGTGAGCGAACCGATGCTCAGTGTCGCGCCTTCCTCCACCCACTGAGCGATCCTCCCGCGTTGTTCGGCGCTGAGTTCGCGGATCTGCGGGATGCAGATTTCCAGCTGTTTGCGTACCTCCGCCTTGAGCATCCGACTGAGGCTCGATATTCGGGCTTCGTTCTGCCGGTACAGCTGCGCGGCATAACGTGACAGCGCATCGTCGCCGGTGGGCGCTGCCATGGCGTCAATGGTGTCATCGAGTTTCTCAGCCACCTTGGCTTCGAGGTAATCCGCCGCGAAATCCTCGACCCATTCCGGGCGGTGATACGTGAGCGCGAAAAACGCCGCGAACAGGGTCGCTCCCGCAATGCCGGCGAACCGCAGTGTCCGCTGGCGGGCGTCAGGTTTGTTCATGCGCCCGCATGTCAGCCACCCGGTCGCGCCTTCCAGGCGGCGAGCACCCTGGCTTCCTTGTCCGGCGCGATGCCGGCCTTGAGTTTCTCGCGTTCCTCGGCGGGACGCGTGAGATGCCAGGCCATCGTGTCGTCGACGGTTTTCGCGATGGGCGTGATGGTGAGGCCCCTGGCCACCGCTGCTGCATTGCTGGTGCCGGCGAACGCGGCTTCTTCACCCGCGGCCGGCAGCCACACCGGCATCTCGCTCCATGGCGCGACTTCCTGTGCCGCGAGAAAATCCGCGGGCAACCAGGTGGCGCGTGGCGTGTCGACCGGCGACGCGCGCTTGATGGCCGAGGCAATCGACGCGTCGGTGAGTTCGCCGAACCTGAAGCCATTCACGTTCGAGACCAGGTTGTACGTGCCGGTGATGTTCTTCTCGATGACGTTGATGGTGAACGCGGCGAGGTCGCGCGCATCGATCACCTGGAAAGGATCCTGCGGCGCGCCCGGCGCGATGAACTCGCCGCCACGCGCGGCGCGCGCCGGCCACCAGGTGAAGCGGTCGGTATTGTCGTCGGGACCGACGATGAGGCCCGGGCCGGATGATGGTGGTGCGGCCGGGCAGGGCCTTCTCGGCTGCCTGCTCGCACAGCGCCTTCAACGGGCCATAGGTTTCGCCGTCGACTTTCTCGATGGTTTCGTCGGCGAGTTTGCCCACCGGCGATTTCTCGTCGCGCGGCACGCTGAAATCCGGGTACACGGAGATCGAGGACGTGAACACGTATTGCCGCACTTTCGGCGCCAGCAACTCGGCCGTGAGACGTACATGCCGTGGCACGTAGCCGGAGTTGTCGATGACCACGTCCCACTCGCGATCCTTGAGCCCGTCGATCTGGTTGTCGCGATCGCCCTTGATGCGTTCGACTTCCGGGTAACGATCCGCCTTGGTCTTGCCGCGATTGAAGAACGTCAGCGTGTGGCCGCGTTGCAGCGCCAGCGCCGTCATGTGCAGGCCGATGAAGCGGGTGCCGCCGAGCACGAGGATCTTCAATGGCTTGATCTTGCGGCCGAACGAGGGCATGGCCGCGGAGAATCGCCGCGGCGGTCGCAAGTCCCAGGAGTGTGCGTCGTTTCATGGAGATTCCCTCCATCAATACGCGCCGGGCGGCGCGTAGGTTGCAACCCAGTCGCGGACGGTCTGGTACCAGAACAGCGAGTTCTGCGGCTTGAGCACCCAGTGGTTCTCATCCGGGAAGTACACGAGCTTGGAAGGCACGTGCCGCCGCTGCAGGGTGTTGAACAGCTCGACGCCGTGATTCACCGGCACGCGCATGTCCTGCTGGTTGTGAATGATGAGCGTCGGCGTCACGAAGTTGGCGGCCGAGGTGTGCGGCGAGTAGCGCGCGAACTCTTCGGGCCGCTCCCAGAAGTCGAAGAACCGTGCGGTGTCGGCGCCATAGTCCGACGCCGTCTGCGTGAACATGTTGTACACCGCGGCATGCGCCACCAGCGCCTTGAACGGATGCGGGCGGCCTAACAAGGTGGTGGCGAGGAAGCCGCCGTAACTCGCGCCGGCGGCCACCATGCGTTCGCGATCGACGAACGGTCTGGCCATGAGCCAGTCCGCGGCGCGGATCGTGTCCTCGTAGGGCAACGTGATCCAGTCCGGGTTGATGGAATCCGCGAAGTCATTGCCGAAGCCGCTCGAGCCGTGGAAATTGTGCCAGGTGACGACGTAGCCCCAGCTGGCGAACACCTGCGCATTCCAGCGCCATTGCACGGCGTCGGTCACGGCATTGTGCGGGCCACCGTGCAGCAGCATGAGCACCGGGTATTTCTTCGCGGCATCGAAGCCCGGCGGATAGAACACCCACATCTGGATGTCGGCGTCGCGTGCGCCCTTGTAGGTGACGCTCTCGTAGCGGGCGAAATCCAGCGCGGCCATGGCCGTGTCGTTGAAACTGCTGATCTTGGTCGCCGCGCCGGTGCGCGTCGCCAGCGATACCAGCGTGGGCGGTTCGACGAAGGTCTGGCGGATTGCGACCGCGCCCTTGCCATTGCGGGCCAGCGCAAGCGCCCCGAAAGTCGAGTCTCTGGTGAGCGCGATGGGCGCCGCACCATCGAGCCGGAAGCGATAGACGCGCCGCGTGCCGGCATCGTCGATGGTTCCCAGCAGGCCGCGTGAATCGGGCTTCCCACACCAGGCCGTCCACCGAACGGTCCCACTTCTCCGTGAGTCCGGTCGTGGTGCCCGCCGCCCGGTCGTAGATCATCAGGCGGGCGCGATCGGCGTAGAACTTCGGCAGGCGGCGTTGCGCGAACGCGAGGCGGCGGCCGTCAGGACTGTAGTGCGGATCGCCGTCACCGGCCTTGTTGCCGGCCGTGATGTTGCGCGACGGTTTGCAGCCGCAGGTGGGCAGCAGAATGATGTCGAAGTTGCGGTCGACGCCGGTCTTGTCCACGTCGGCTGCGAACGCGGCCTCGAGGCCGTCGGGCGAGATGTCGTAAGCGGAGGCATCGAGATCGCCGCGCGTCAGCCAGAAGCCCGACATGCGCGTGATCGCGGTGGGCTCGCCGCCGTCGATGGAAATGGAGAACAGGTGCGGCTGACGGTCGTCGAGGAAGTGATCGAAATGCGAGATCGGCGCGCGCGTCCAGACGCGTGCACTCATCTTCGATGACTCGCGTTCCTTCTTGCGCGCCGCCTGGTCTTCCCAGCGAACCAGGTCCGGCCACACTTCGCTCACGAAGGCGATGCGCTTGCTGTCCGGAAACCATTTCGGCACCGACGCGCCGGTGGGCAGATTGGTGACGCGACGCGCCTCGCCGCCATTCGTCGCAATCACGTAGACCTGGTTCTCGGTGTCGTCGCCGCGCCGCGAAACGAAAGCAATCCAGGCGCCGTCCGGGACTCACGGTGGGCTGTGTGTCATTGGCCTTGTCGCTGGTGAGCTGTCGCGCCGGGCCGCCCGCGAGCGGCACCAGCCACAGGTCCGTGAGGCCCTTGTTCTCTGGCATGTCGTAGCTGGTCACCGGCAGTACCGCGAGCTGACCATCGGGAGTGATTGCGGGATCGCCGAGGCGCTTGAGCGCCCACATGCGCTCCGCGCGTGAACTGGCGCGGACCTGGCGGCGCGGCATCCTGCGCCGCCGCGGTCATCGAACAACAAAGAGCCACGAGTGCCAACCAGCGACGTTGCATGGATTCCCCGAATGAATGAAGGCGCGAATGCGCGTGCTGGAGTTTGCCGATGCGCAATTTGTCGAGGCAAGCTTTTCGCGAACATTCCGCCGCGCTGGCCCGTCGGCTGAGCGTCCTGCGTGCGAGAATCCCCGACATGGATCCGATTGCACCCGGGCCGCAACGCTACAACGATTTCGGACAGCCCATCGGGGCCGAATTGCCCGACTGGAGGGCGCCCGCCGGCTCCGCCGCACGTCGAACTCGCCGGTCGATATTGCCGCCTGGCGCCACTGGACGCCGCGCGGCATGCGCGCGAGTTGTTCGAAGCGCAGCGCGAGGACCAGGCCGGCGAGCGCTGGACCTACCTGTTCCACGGTCCGTACGCCGATTTCGCGCCCTATGAAAAGTGGTGCACCGAGGCGCAGGCCTCGCGCGATCCGCAGTTCTACGCGGTCGTCGATGCGGCTAACGGCCGTGCCGCGGGTTCGGCCGCCTACATGCGCATCGAGCCGCGTCACGGGGTCATCGAGGTGGGCAACATCTACCTCGCTCCCCGGCTCGCCAGGTCACGCGCCGCCACCGAGGCCATCTATCTATTCCTGGCGAACGCCTTCGAACTCGGGTATCGGCGCTTCGAATGGAAATGCGACAGCTGCAACCTGCCATCGCGCGTCGCCGCCACGCGTTTCGGTTTTACCTACGAGGGATTGTTCCGCCAGGCCGTCGTGAACAAGGGCCGCAACCGCGACACCACCTGGTTCGCCATCATCGATCGCGACTGGAAGCGTGGCCTGCAGGACGCCTACCTGCGATGGCTCGATCCGGGGAACTTCGATGCCGCGGGACGGCAGAGGCTGCGGCTCTCCGGACTGACGGCGCCGTTCGTCGGCGCCGACTCGGCCGACGTAGCGCCGCGACCGGGGCGCGAATCCTAGGCCAGAAAAGCCGTCAGGTGCCTGGCCACCAGCTCGGGCGATTTCTCCAGCAGGTTCTTGTCCTGGTCGGGCAGGTCGATCACGCGCGCGCCCGGTACGAGTCGCGCCACGCGCCCGCCGCCGTCCCAGAAATTGTCGCGTGGCCGCAGTACCAGCAAGGGTTGTTTGAGCTGCGGCAGCCGTTCGGCCGAATTCCAGTCGATGACCGCGGCGCGCGCCCACAGCGCGCCGCGTGGCGTGCCCTCCGGCGGCGACAGTTCGCGGTAGCTGTGTCGTTCATCTGCATCCAGCACGGGCGCGCCCGCCATGACGACGCGGCGTACCTGCTTCGGCCGCGTGATCGCCAGCTCGGCCGCGACCGCCGCGCCGGAATGCGCACCTAACAAGTCGACCTGGCGGAAGCGCATCGAATCGATGAAATCGCCGATGGCCTCGGCATAGGCGGCGATGGCCGGTGCCCTGGGCGGGGGGTCGGACTCTCCGCAACCCGGCGTGTCCGGACTGTAGATCGAGCGGCTGTTGCCGAGGATCCTCGAAAGCTCCAGGAAGACACGCCCGGTGGTACTGCTGGCGTGCAGGCAGACGAGCGTGGTCTGTTCGTCGAAGCCGCCACCGGCCGGGATGGCGTTATGTACGTGCAGCTGGCCATAGCGGCACTCGAAATAGGCGCGGCGCAGCCGCGGTGAGGCACTCTCCGGGGTCATCGGGGCGAACGATACCCGAAACGCCGGAAGACCGAGTCCACCGCATGCCGGGCCCGCCGGCACGCACGCGGGAACGCCGGATTTTACAAAAATGAGAAGCAGGCACGCATTTCCTGCCAAAGGGGAAAAGTCTTCGTCCAGCGCTTTGCGGGCGGGGGCTAGAATCCGCCCATAAGAGATAAGGGATCTGGGGATATTCCGCGATGCCACCGGTGAAACCTGTCGCTTCTTCGACGGATGTCGACACCGAAGCCACGGCTGAACTGCCCGTGCTGGACGTCGCTGCGTACGAGGCGACGCTCAACGATCCGATCGCGAGCACGGACACGTGGCTCGCACCGGCTCCCGTGAGCGCCCCGGCGCCCGACGCGGAAGGGCCGGTGCCCGTGTCCGCGGTCGATGCCAACGCCATCCCGACGTTGCGCGCTGCGGAAACCGTGGATGACCTGGACCTGAGCGGCACCCACGAAATGCCGGCGCTGCGGCAAGCCTAACAAGATCATCAAGGCAACAGCGACGACACCGCCGCCGGGAACCTCCGCGCCGGCCCCCATCGTGGTGCCGCCGTCGCCGCCCATGATCGAGGAGCTGCGCGGCGCGCTGGCTGCCGCGGAACGCCGTATCGAGGAGCTCAATGAACGCGTCCGCATCGGCGAAGTGGAACGCGCTGTCGCCGTCGCGCGCGTCAACACCGAGAACGCGCAGCTGCGCGCGCAGCTCGGCGATCACCTGGAATCGCTGCACTCGGCCAGGGGACGCCTCGACGTCCAGGGCGCCGAGCAGTCCGATCTCGAGGATGAACTGTTTGCGCGCGGGGACCGTATCGACGCACTGCAGAAGGAACTTTCCGCGCAGGCCGAAATCCTTGCCGCGGTGCGTAGTTCGCTGGATGCCAGCGAGCAGCGTTGCGCCAGCCTCGCCGCCGAGGGCGTGAATCTGCACGCCAGTCTTGCGCGCCGCGACAGCCGCATCGGCGCGCTCGAAGCCGATCTCGTCGCGCGCCAGCAACGCGAAGCGTCGCTGCACGCGCGTCTCACGGATGCGCTGGTCACGGCGGATGCGGACGTGCCCGACCTGCGCGCGCAGATCGTTGCGCGCGACAAGCGTATCCACCAGCTGACGCAGGAGTTCGCCGCCACCAAGGTGCTAGTGACGGAGAAGGATGCCGACCTGCAGGTGGCCGAAGAAAGCATTCACAACCTCGAGCTCGAAGTACGGGACAAGACCAGCAAGCTCGAGGAGGTCAGCGTCACCGTCGAGGAATGGCGCGCGGTCATCGCCGAAAGCCAGCGTTCGATCCTGCAACGCGACAGCCGCATCCAGCAGCTCGAGACCGATCTCGAGAAGCGCCTCGCCGCCGCTGCCGCCGCCGTCTCCGACAGCGCCGCGCAGGCCGGCGATGAAGTTGCGCTCGAAGGGCCGGCGCGAGTCCTGATCCGCGCCGACGGCAACACCGATTACGTGCACGTCCTCGGCCGCCGGACCCGCATCGGACGCGGCCCCGACAACGAGATCGTGCTCGACACCAAACACGTCAGCCGCTACCACGCGGTGCTGCTTGCGGGCCCGAATCACACCTCCATCGAGGACCTCAAGAGCACCAACGGCGTGTTCGTGAACGGCAAACGCGTGGCGCGCCAGGTCCTCAAGGACGGCGACCGGGTCACCATCGGCAAGAGCCGTTTTCGCTATTCGGTTCGCAACTAGCGGCTGAAAAGTTAGTATGTCGGTCCCCTATGACCGACAACTACATCGAGAGAATCCTCAAGGCCCGCGTCTACGACGTGGCGATCGAATCGCCGCTCGACGCCGCGCCGCGCCTCTCGAGCCGCATCGGCAACACCGTGCTGCTCAAGCGCGAAGACCTGCAGCCGGTGTTCTCGTTCAAGCTGCGCGGCGCCTACAACAAGATCGCGCATCTCTCGGAGTCGGTCGCCCGGCGTGGCGTCATCTGCGCATCCGCGGGCAACCATGCGCAGGGCGTGGCGCTGGCCGCGCAGCGCCGCGGCATTCCCGCGGTGATCGTGATGCCGCAGACCACGCCCAGCATCAAGGTGAGCGCGGTGCGCAACCTCGGCGGCGAGGTGGTGCTGCACGGCGACGAATACGACAGCGCCTACGAACACGCGATGTCCATCGTGCGCGATCGCAATCTCGCGTTCGTGCATCCGTTCGACGATCCGGACGTGATCGCCGGGCAGGGCACCATCGCCGTGGAGATCCTGCGCCAGTCGCGCGGCGACCTCGACGCGATCTTCGTGCCCGTGGGTGGCGGCGGCCTGATCGCCGGCATCGCCATCTACGCGAAGTACCTGAATCCGAAGATCAGGATCATCGGCGTCGAGCCGGTGGACGCCGCGGCCATGCACGACTCGCTGCGCGCCAAGAAGCGCATCACGCTCGACCGTGTCGGCATCTTTGCCGATGGCGTCGCCGTGAAGCGCGTCGGCGAGGAAACCTTCCGCCTGTGCCGCGAACACGTCGACGAGATCGTGCTGGTCGACACCGACGAAATCTGCGCAGGGATCCAGGACGTCTTCGAAGACACGCGCTCCATTGTCGAGGGAGCCGGGGCGCTCGCGGTCGCGGGCCTCAAGAAGTACTGCGCCATGAACTCCTGGCGCGACAAGCGCATCGTCGCGATCAACAGCGGCGCCAACATGAACTTCGACCAGTTGCGCTACGTCGCCGAGCGCTCGGACGTGGGCCAGGCGCGCGAGGCGCTGTTCGCGGTGGAGATCCCGGAGCAGCCGGGCAGCTTCCTGCATTTCTGCGAGGTGCTCGGCAGCCGTTCGGTCACCGAGTTCAACTACCGTTATGGCCGCAAGGAGCGCGCGCAGGTCTTCGTCGGCTTCGGCCTGGCTCGCGGCAAGGAAGAGCGCGACGAGGTCATCGCTTCGTTGCGCAGCGCCGGATACGGTGTCACGGACATGACGGACAACGAGATCGCCAAGCTGCACGTGCGTTACATGGTCGGCGGTCACGTCAATGGCAGCGTCGCCAATGAGCGACTGTATCGCTTCGAATTCCCGGAACGGAAAGGCGCGTTACTGCAGTTCCTGCAGGCCGTCGGCACGCGCTGGAACATCACGCTGTTCCACTATCGCAATCATGGTTCGGATTACGGGCGGGTGCTGGCGGGCATCGACGTGCCGGCGTCCGACACCGCCGAGTTCCTCGATCACCTGAACGTACTGCACTATTCCTACAGCGAAGAAACTAACAATCCGGTTTATCGGATATTTCTCGGCTCGTAATTTTCTCGCCGCAGGGAACGCGGGCCGCGTGCGACGGTCTCACGTAAAATGCCGCCCGCAGCCGTCATCAGGTCTCTCATTGTGTTCGACGACAACCACCCCCTGTTCGGAACGTACAAGGTCGCAAAACGCATCGTCATCGGCATAGTGGGCGGAACCATCCTGATCATGGGGATCGTCATGATGGTCACGCCGGGTCCCGGCATCGCCGGGATCCTGCTGGGCCTCGGTATCCTCGGAATCGAGTTCGCCTGGGCGCGCATCTGGCTCAAGCGCATCAAGACCAAGGGCCAGGACATGGCGCGCGCGCTGCGCAACAGGAAAGCAAGAGCCCCCGCGGGACGTTTCCTAACTATCGCGCCGATTCTGCTGCAGCGCAGCTACTCGATCGGCAGGTCGAACATCAGCTCGCGCGCGAAACGCACCGGCGGCGCGCCGAACGACAACACCTTGTCGTGATACGCGCGCAGATCGAATGCCCCGCCGGCGCGCTGTTCCGCCTCGGCGCGCAATGCAAAATGTTCGAGGGCGCCGACGAAGTACACCGGTAGTTGGGCCGAGGTGAGCTGCGCGCGCGTCCACTTGCCGGCGGCTTCACGCTCCTCCTGGAATCCCGTCTCGGTCAGGAGTTTCATGGCGGCGCTGCGGCTCATGCCGTCGACGTGCACCGCCTGGTCGAGCAGCGCGTTGACGATGGAGCGCAGGTACCACTTGAGCTGCACCAGCTTCATGAGCGGATCGCCGCCGAGATATCCCTGGTCGCGCATGAGCCGCTCGGCGTAGACCGCCCAGCCTTCGACGAAGGGCGACGAGCCCAGCACCGCTCGCAGCGTCGACGGGTACTTGTTGGCATGCGCGAGCTGCAGGTAGTGGCCGGGCATGGCCTCGTGGATGGTCAGGTTGCGGATCGAGCGCGAGTTGTATTCGCGCAGGAAGGAATCGGTCTGCGCCCGGGTCCACGACGCCGGGATCGGCGATACCGCGTAGAAGGTTTTCTGTCCGGCCTCCAGCGGGCCGGGCGCATCGCAATAGGCCAGCGCCACGCCCTGCTTGAACGCGGGCATCTCGATGATCTCGACGGGTTCGTCCGGCAGCGACACCAGGTTCTTTTCGCGCACGAAGTTCGTGGTGTCGGTCAGCGCGGCACGTGCAGCATCGAGCACTCCATCACGTGCCGGCCGCTCGGCATTGGCGAGGTCGAGCGCCGCGCGAATGGCGCGCTGTTGCTGCGCGTTGCTGGGCTTCTCAGGCAGCGGCGGGGCGCCGCGCCGGCCCTTGAGCACCTGGCGCGCGATGGCATACATCGCGTTGCGCGTGGTGGCGAGCTCGGCTTCTGCGCGCGCGCGGATTTCCTGGCGCGACAGCGGTGAGGACAGCGCGTAGGCGAGCTTCTGGTCGTAGAGCTGCTGTCCGAGGCGGAAGTCTCCCGCGGCCTCGGGCATGAGGCGCTTCTCGAGCCAGATCTGGTGCTGCGACAGCGCGCTGCGCGCGCGCGCCATGCTGGCGCGCAGGCTTTCCTGGTCCGCGGCGCGGAAGAGCCGCAAGCTGCTGCGCGAGTTCGCCGTCGAGCATGGCGATGAGGCCGGCATTCTGCTTGACCGCGGTTTCGGCATGAATCTTCGGGACGCGGGCCGGCACCAGCACCTCGCGCACCTGCCCGAGGAATCGCGGCATTTCGTCGAGCCGCTTGCCGAGATTCTTCATGCGCTCGGGGGCCGGTGCGAATTCCCGCGCGAGCAGCGTGTAGACCGCGTCGCCGGCGAGCCGTGTATAGATGAGCGGATTCCAGCGCCAGTCCTCGAGCGTCTGGATTCTCCAGCGTTCGTATTCGAGCTCCTGCCGCAGCAGGATGGCGTCCACCTGGTTGGGGCGCGATAGCGCGGCGCGATCCAGTCCGTCGAGCGCGGCGAGGTAGCGCTGATCGAAGGTCACACGCGCCTGCCAGCCGGCGGCGCTGACGTCGTCGATCCGGTCGTCGAAGCGATGATCTCCGAGCGCCGTTGCATCGACCGGCGACAGCTCCTGCGCTTCGCGCAAATAGCGCTGCCCCAGCGCCTCGAAACTCTGGTCCGGGGTCGGCGGTGGCGGCGGCGCGGGTGGTGGTGGTGCGGGCGGAGGTGGCGCCGCAGCGCACGCGCACAGCAGCAGCAGGACCGCCATCCCAGGAACGACACGCCTGTTCATCGAATGCCCTCGAGGAAAAGCCAGCTTGCGAATCGATGGAACGCAGACGTTACCAGTTAAAGTACGCATCCCCCAACAACTCGACGGCCCCCTTCGACCAATTTGACCAGCAATACCCTTTCGCCAGCGAGGCAGGCACTGAGCCATCCCGATTTCGCGCGCTACGCGTACGGAAGGTTCGCGGCCACACTGGCCTGGCAGATGATCGACGTGGTGCTCGGCTACCAGGTCTGGCAGCTGACGCACAGCGAGGCCTATCTCGGCTACATCGGCCTCGCGCAATTCCTGCCGTTCGTCGTGCTGCTGCTGCCAGGCGGGCAGATCGCCGACCGCTTCGACCGGCGGTCGATCATCGCTCTGGCGTACGGACTCGAGCTGATAGCCGCCGCGGCGCTGCTCGTGTTCACGTTGACGGGGCAGTCCGAGGTGATCCTGTTGTTCTTCATTGCCGCGTTGTTAGGCGTGGGCACGCAGTTTCTGGGCGCCGGCGGGGCAGGCCATGGTGCCCAACCTCGTGCCCAGGGAGCTGTTGTCCGGCGCCATCTCCTTCAACACGCTGCTGTTCACCATCGCCACCATCGCTGGCCCGGCGGTCGCCGGGCTCACGCTGATCCTCGGCATCGACTGGTCATACGGCATCACAGTGGCCCTGCTGATCGCGGCCATGTTCCTGATCGTGGGTGTGAAGCCGGTGCGCGCGAAGTCCATCTCCGCGTGGCACTGGAGCGATTTTCTCGGCGGCTTCGTTTTCGTGTGGAAGAAGAAGCCGGTGCTCGGCGCCATCTCGCTGGATCTCTTCGCCGTGTTGTTCGGCGGCGTGGTCGGCGCTGCTGCCGGCGTATGCGGACAAGATCCTGCACGTCGACACCATCGGGCTCGGCTTGATGCGCGCTGCGCCCGGCGTCGGCGCGGCCATCGTCGCGTTCTGGCTCGGCGTGCGCCCCATCACCCGACACGCGGGCACGTGGATGTTCGGTGGCGTCGCGTTGTTCGGCCTGTGCATGATCACCGTCGGGATTTCGACGAGTCTGTGGCTTTCGATCGCTGTGCTCGTCATTGCCGGCGCCGGCGACATGGTCAGTGTGTTCGTGCGCGGCATGCTGGTGCAGCTCGAGACTCCGGATGCGATTCGCGGCCGCGTGAGCGCCGTGAATGCGATGTTCATCGGTGCGTCCAACGAACTCGGTGCAGTTCCGCGCCGGAATGCAGGCCGCATGGATGGGCATCGTGCCTATCGATGATCTGGGGCGGCGTGTGCACGCTGGCCGTCGTCGGCAGCTATCTCGGATTGTTCCCGCAGCTGCGCAAGCTCGACAAATTTCCCGAGGCCCAGGGTTAGCCAGGGCTGACGCCCACGTCGGAAAATGCCGCCGAAGCGGCGGCGTTCATGATGCGAAGAGTGGTTCATCCAGTGTTGGCACTGCGCCGATACTGGATTTACTCGCCGCCTTTGCGGAAATACAGTTTGAGCATGGCAGGCGCGATCAAAGGACGAGGTGCGCTCTCGAATCCTCCGGGCCGCTTCGACAATTTCACGCAGACGTTCGAGCACGACGGCTGGTACGAAGAGGAAGCGCCTAACAAGCGTCGAGACCATCGTGTTACCCGAGCCCGCGCGCTCGATCATCAGTCGCAACGACTCGCCCGATATCGGCTTCAGCCAGTCAATCAATCCATATCGAGGATGCGAGCATGCGTGCCCTTACTGCTACGCTCGCCCCAGCCACGCCTACGTCGGTCTTTCTCCCGGCCTCGATTTCGAAACCAGACTTTTCTACAAGGCCGACGCCGCCAAACTGCTCGAATCCGAACTCGCCGCGCCGAAATACCGCTGCGCTCCCATCATGCTCGGCGCGAACACCGATCCTTATCAGCCGCTGGAAAAATCCCTGAAGGTGACGCGCTCGCTGCTGGAAGTGCTGTTGCGTTGCCGGCACCCCGTGGCGATCACCACGAAGGGCGCGCTGGTGGCGCGCGACGTCGATCTGCTCGCGGCCCTGGCGCGCGACGGCCTCGTGCGGGTGATGTTCAGCATTCCGACGCTGAACGACGACCTGAAACGCATTCTCGAGCCGCGAGCCGCCTCCGCCCGCGCAAAACTCAGGGCCATGCGCGTGCTCGCCGATGCGGGCGTGCCGGTCGGAGTGTTGGTTGCGCCCATCATCCCGGTGATCACAGAACATGAAATCGAATCAGTGCTCGAGGCGGCGCGCGAGTCGGGTGCGTCGCTGGCGGGCTACACCATGCTGCGACTGCCGTGGGAGGTGAAAGACCTGTTCCGCGAGTGGCTGGCGGAGCACTTTCCCGACCGCGCGGCCCACGTGATGTCCGTGGTGCGCGCAATGCGCGGGGAACGCGACAACGATCCCGATTTCGGGACCCGGATGCACGCCACGGGGCCGATTGCGCAGCTGATTCGCCAGCGATTTCAGCTTGCGAGCCGCAGGTTGGGGTATCCGCACGAGCGTGCGCAGAACCTGCCAACGAATCTGTTTCGGCCGCCACTACGTAATCACCCACAGCTGAGCCTTGAATTGCCCATGTAAATGGGAACCACGACGTATTGCTTCCGGTCAGAAAGGGGTGATGCTGCAACGTGGCATACTTGTCGCGCCCATCGACAATCTTCAGCTTACTTGGGGGCAGCTCATCCCGGGGAGACCGTCCATGAAGAGCGCAATTCGCATGACGTACGCGTGTCTGGGAGCAATTCTGGCCACGGGTTGCATGCAGGCGCGCATCGAAGAGTCACGTGAAATGGCCACCCCTATCGCCAAGGGCGAACGGGTCGTCATCCTCGCAAAGCCGCAAATCGAAGGCGCGGGCGCCGAGGACGACTTCATGGACTGCATCAGCGACAGCCTCGACGGCGGTCGAAACGGCGTCGCGGTCCATGACAACAACGAATTCGTCGACAAGATGTTCCCCTGGTTCGAGCCCAGCACGGCACCGGGGAAACCGGAGGCCATGGCCTCACTTCTCGCCCGCCCGGGTGTCGCCGACAAGGTGACTGAAAGCGGCGTGCGTTATGTAGTCTGGCTGGACGGCAATACCCGTAAGACCGATGGCGGGGGCAGCCTGGCCTGTGGCGCCGCGCCTGGCGGAGCCGGTTGCATAGGTTTCGGATGGTGGCAGAAGGAATCCGCCTACGAGGCGACCATTTGGGATTTGAAACAAGGCAAGTCCGCGGGTAGCGTCGGCACCAACGTCACCGGAACTTCCGCCATTGTTGGCGCGGTGGTCCCGTTGCCGTTCATAGCGCGTGTGCAGGCGACAGCATGCAATCGAATGTCCAACCAGCTACGCAGCTTTTTCTCGGGAACCGACGGTCAACCCGCCGGAACTCATTGATGCAGGAGGTTCGCATGCGCACTCCACACGTCATCATTGCCGCCCTGGCGGCAATTGCGCTTGCGGGTTGCGCGTCTTCCAGCGGTGGCGGCGGCGGTGGCGGCGGCGGAATGCCCAGCCCATCGGGCGGTGGCGGTGGCGGCGGGATGCCCGGCGGCGGCGGCGGGATGCCCAGCCCATCGGGCGGTGGCGGCGGCATGCCTGGCGGCGGCGGCGAAAGCGGTGGGCGGCGGTATGCCCGGCGGCTCGAGCGGCGGCATGCCTGGCGGCGGTGGTGGATCGAGCGGCATGCCCGGCGGTTCCAGCGGATTACCCGGTACGCCTGGCGGCTCCGATGGCGACAGTTCTTCATCCAAGTCTGGCCTTCCCGGCGAATCCGGTGACGGCGAGTCGAGCAGCGGATCCAGCGGCGACGGCAAGAGTGGCAGTTCGTCGAGTGGCGGCAGCGAGGGCAGTGGCTCAGCGGAAGGCGCCGGTGGTGCCAACGGCGGCGCGCAGACCTCCGATGAGCGGCGGCAGTCCGGCGAGAAGGATCTCGACGATTCGCTCGGCGACTTCGACAAGACACTGAAGAAAGAACAGGAGCGCGTGGCGAAAGAGCGCGACGCAAAGGGCTCCGGCAGCGCCGAAGGTGAAGGCGGCAGTGGCGATGGTTCGCAGGACGGTCAGAACGGCGACGGCTCGGGCGAAGCCGGCAGTCGCGAAGGTGACCTCAAATCAGCCGGCAACACCGGCGGCAACACCGGCGGTAATTCCGGCAACACGGGTGGTGCGCCCGGGTCGACGGGTGGCGATCAGAGTTCCGGCGGCAACAACGGCGGCGGCAAGAGCGCCGGCGGTGGCGGCGGAAGCGGCGGCGGTCCGCAGACCAGCGGCAGCGACGATGACATCGTCGCGCGGCGCCTGCGCAAGGCCGCCGAGGAAGAGACGGACCCTGAGCTCAAGGAGCGTCTCTGGAAGGAATACAACGACTACAAGAAGTCGGCGAAATGAAGTGAGCGCGAGGTGACGTCATGAACTTCAAACTACTTGCGGCAGGCGTCCTGGCAGCGACGCTTTCACTGGCCGGATGCGTCACCAGCGAAACCAAGCCCATTCCCAAGATCGAGGCCAAGCAGGCCGTCGTTCACATTCCCGAGACGGAACTGCTGGACGTCGGCGTGCGGATTTTCGATCCGGGCATTCCGGAGAGCATCAAGGACAATGAAGAAGCGCTGGCGAAGAAGCGCATCTATCCCGACCTGCGCAGGGCCGAAGCGCGCTACATCCCGACCCTGCTGCGTGAGACGCTCGAAGCCACCGCCCATTGGGGCGCGGTGCGCGTCATCCCCTCCACGGCCGAATTCGTCGATGTGATCGTGACCGGCAAACTGATCGACTCGAACGGCGGCTTCCTGTCCGTCGATGTCACCGTCATCGACGCCGCGGGCCGCGTGTGGATCAAGGACAAGCGTTACCAGAGCCTGGTCGACCTCGGTGCCTACAAGACCACGGCCGCCATCAAGGCGCGCGATCCGTTCCAGAACGTCTACTCCGAGATTGCCAACGACATGGTGATCGCGCGCGACAAGCTCACCGCGCTGGACCGCGAGAACATCCGCAACGTCGCGAAGCTGCGCTTCGCCGAGGATCTCGCACCCGATGCCATGGCGGGCATGACCAGCCAAGGACAAGAACGGCGTCACGCAGGTGGTGCGACTGCCGGCCGAGGACGATCCGACGCTCACGCGCATCGAGAAGATCCGCGAGCGCGACACGGCCGTGGTCGATACGGTCAACGATTACTACGCGAGCTTCCACGACAACATGGAAGACTCGTACGGCAGCTGGCGCCAGACCAGCTTCACCGAACTCGAAAAGGAAATGCGCGCGCGTTCCGCCGCCCGTACGCGTACGGTGCTCGGCGCCGCAGCGCTCATCGCCAGCATCTTCGCGCCCAACTCCTGCAGCTCCTACGACAGCTGTCGCATCGCGGACGCGGCGCGTAATGCCGGCACCATGGGCGGCATCGCCGCCATCCTCTCGGGCGTCAAGAAATACGCCGATGCACGCGTGCATGCCGAAGCGCTGAAGGAGCTCACGAACAGCTTCCAGGCCGAAGTTGCGCCGCAGGTCGTCGAGGTCGAGGGCCACACGTTGCGCCTCACCGGCACCGCCGAAGATCAGTACCGCGAGTGGCGCAAGCTGCTCAAGCAGCTCTACGAAGAAGAAACGGGCTCCGCGGCGGCACCGCCACCACCGGCGCCGGCTCCGGCCGCGACCACGACGGCGTCCGGAAGCGCGACGCCGCCGTCGAGCTAGCATAGAATTAGTTAGAACTTCTTGACTGTGACAAACCAGAACCAGGCTGGCACGAAGCTGTGCGGCCGCTTCGTGCTCATAGAGAAACTCGGTGCCGGCGGGTACGGCGAGGTATGGCGCGCGCGTGACGAACTGCGCGATACCGACGTCGCGCTCAAGGTGCTCTATTCGCAATTTGCGAATTCCGAGCCTGCCTGGGAGGTATTCCAGCGCGAGTTCACGCTGACGGCGCGCCTCAATCACCCGGGCGTGTTGCGCGTCTTCGAACCGGTGCGCGGCGCCGATGCCACGGTACTGCCCATGGTGCTGGCGCCCGGCGGCGACCTGCGCCAGATGCGTGGTGCGGCGTACACCAAGATCCTGCCCATGCTGATCGACATCGCCGCAGCGCTCGAACACGCGCACGCGCGTCGCATCGTGCATCGCGACCTCAAGCCGTCGAACATGTTGCTCGACAACGCGGGCCGCCCGCTGCTCGCGGACTTCGGCGCGGGTGCGTCGGAAGGCGACAACACCTCGGGTCCGCCGGGATCGCCGTTCTCCGCGAGTCCGCAGCAGCTCGGCCGGTGAGCCGGCACGGCCCGCGGACGACATCTACGGGCTGGGCGCGCTGGCCTACGAACTGCTGTCGGGTTATCCGCCGTTCTACCCGGCGTTCGATGCACGCAAGATCGCCACCGAACCGGTGCCGCGCCTCAAGCCGGTCAAGCCGATTCCGCCGCGACTCGAGCTGCTGGTCTCGTGGCTGCTGGCCAAGCAGGGCCGCGAGCGTCCGCCGTCCATGCGCCACGTCGCGGACGAGATGAACGCCGTGTTGCAGGACACACTGGGCCTGGAACACAGCGCCGCGGAAACCGACTCGCAGTCCGAGGCCGCCATCCTCGGCGCCGCCGCCGAAAATCTGACGCCGGCCGTGATGGCATCCGAGGATGAGCATGCCGGCCATCGCGCCGGTGCGCGAACTCGACGAAATCGACCCGGGCATGTTGCCGCAGGTCGATGAGCTGCGTGCCCAGGTCATCCGCGAACAACGAACGCGCAATCGTCGCCGCGGCTGGATCATTGCCTCCGGCCTCGTGGTCGTCGCCGCGGTTTTTGGCTTGCTGCTGCCGAAACTCGCCAGCAAGCAGAAGGTCGACGTCGCCACGCTCAACGTTCCCGCCGGACCCACCGAGGCGGACGTCGCCGCGGAGAAGAAGGCCGAAGAACTCACCGAGAAACACAGCGAGCTCGGCAAACGCGTCGCTGATCTCGATTCGCGCGCAGCCGCGCAGTGGGGCGGCGCGGATTTCGCCGCGGCCCGCAAGACCTTCGACGAAGTCGGCGGCATGCTCGAGCGCCGCCAGTACGAAGCTGCGCAGGCGCCCACGACGGCACTGGACAAGTCGCTCACCGAAATCGAAGCGCGCGTGCCGGCGGCACTGGCGGCGCAGAATTCGGAGGGTAAACGCGCGCTCACCGCCGGCGAGTTCGAGAATTCACGGCAGGCGTTCCAGACGGCGCTCAAGATCGAGCCCGGCAACAACGAGGCCACCGATGGCCTCGCCAAGGTTGCGGCCGCGAGCGGCGTGGTGCCCACGCTGGCCGACGCGGAGAACGCCGAAAACGCCAAGGACTGGCTCAAGGCGCAGGCGCTGTTTGCCGACGTGCTCAAGCGCAATCCCGGCAACCTTACCGCCACCGAGGGCCTGGCGCGTGTCCGGCAGACCATCGCGGACAACGAATTCAACGCCACGATGGGCGCCGGCCTGGCGGCGCTGAACGCCGGCCGGCTTTCCGAGGCCCGCACGCACCTGGAGAAGGCCCAGCGCATGCGTCCGGGTAACGCCGAAGTGGCCGCCGCATTACAGCGGGCCGCGGACACCGGTTCGGGGCGCAGCCTGGCGGAGCTCGAGCAACGCGCGGCCCGCCTGGCCAGCGAGGAACGCTGGACCGAGGCGCAGGCCATCTATGACGAGGCGCTGGCGCGCGACCCGTCCCTGCAATTCGCCATCGACGGGCGGGCGGCCGTGGCGCCGCGGGCCGAACTCGGCAAACGGCTGCAGACACTCATAGACAGGCCGGAACGGCTCGCCGAAGACTCGGTGCGGGTCGAAGCCGAGCGCTTGCTGGTCAGGGCGAAGGCCCTGCCCAACCAGGGGCCGGTAATTCGCTCGCAGGTATCCCGCCTGGAACTGTTGCTGCCGACCTTCAACCAGCCGGTGATGCTGGCGCTGGAATCGGATAACGCCACGGAAGTGGCCATCCAGCGCGTGGGCTTCTTCGGGGCATTCGAACGACGCGAGGTGACCTTGAAACCCGGCAAATACACCGTCACCGGCAAGCGGTCCGGGTTCCGCGACGTACGCCGGGAGATCACCGTGGCCCCCGGCCAGGCTGAGCAGACGATCGTGATCCGCTGCCTGGAACCGATTTAGCAGAAACCCCTTCTAATTCCTCTTGATGGAACCCTCGCCCTCACTGGACGCCACCATCGTGCTGCGCACCGCGCAGGGCGAGTCGCAATATGGCGCGCGCGTGGTCATCGACCCGGGCTCCGGGGCGATGCGGTCGGACCATACCGATGCCCCCTCCGCGGCGGATGCACCGCCGGTGGCCACATTGCGGGTGGTCGCCGGGCGCTGGCTGTTCGATGCCGCCCCCGAGGGCCGGATTCGTATCAACGGCGTCCCGGTGGCCGGCGCGCGACTCATCATCGCCGGCGACGTCATCACCATCGCCGGCACGCAGCTCCTGGTCGAGGAATCCCAGCCGCGGACGCTGGCCCTGCGGCGGTTCGAGCTCGAGGGCAACGACACGCTCCCGCCGGTGGGCGACAGCGTGCGCACCCTGGCCGCGCCTGCCGAAGAACTGACCATCGAGCTCGGCGAAGTCCCCAGTGTCGAAGGCGCGCTGCCGGCACAGGCCGCGCGCCACGCCGCGCAGCACGCTCAACTACCTGGCCTGGGCCATGGGCCTGCTGCTGCTGGTGGTGCTCGGCTTGTTCGCCCTGCTCAAGCCGATCGCGCTCGACCTCAAGCCCGGCGATGCCGAGGTGCGCTCGGTGGGCAGCTTCTCGTGGCAGTCGGCGGCCAGCGTATTCGTGTTTCCCGGGTGAGCACACCCTGCGCGCCGAGCGCCCGGGTTACGTGCCGGCAGAGGTCAGGGTCGTGGTGCGCGGGCCCGCAGAGGCGCGCGCCCTGATTCATCTCGTCAAACTACCCGGCAAACTCGAGGTGGACACGGGCGGAGTCACTGCCGAGATTTCCGCCGACGGCGCGCGCATCGGGCGCGTGCCCGGCGTGGTCGATGTCCCCGCCGGCGATCGCACTCTCACCTTCAGGGCGCCGCGTTATCTCGATCATGTCGAGCGCCTGGCGATCGCGGGCGGCGGCGAGAAACAGCAGCTCAAGGTTTCGCTCAAGCCGAACTTCGGCGTGATCAGCGTGAGCTCGGAGCCGGCCGGCGCGCAGATCGAAGTGGACGGCAAACCTGTCGGCGTCACGCCGGCGAAGGTGGAGATGGATTCGGGAATTCGCCGCGTGCAGCTCACCGCTCCGGGGTTGCGCGTATGGACTTCGAGTGTCGCGGTCAGCGCCGGCGTGCCGCAGACCCTCGGGCCCATCGTGCTCGGTGCGGCCGATGCGCGTATCACGGTGCGCTCGGTGCCGTCGGGCGCGCAGGTGCTCACGGGTGGCACCTTCCGCGGCGTCACGCCGGTCACGCTGGAGCTCGCGCCCGGCGTCACGCATTCCATCAGCATCGCGCGTGCGGGTTACGCGCCATGGAGCCGTGAAGTATTCGCCGAATCGGGCAAGGAATCGCAGCTCGATGCGCGCCTCTCGGCGTTGCTCGTCGAGGTGCGCATCCAGGGCCAGCCGGCCGACGCCGAGGTGTTCGTCAACGGCACTTCGCGCGGACCGGCGCCGGCCTCGCTGCAGCTTCCGGCCAGCCGCCATCACATCGAGGTGCGCAAGGAGGGTTTCAAACCCTACATCACCGATGTAGTGCTGGCGCCCGGCATCGGCCGCACGCTGGATTTCAAGCTCGTCGATCCCAAGGACGTGGTCGGCAACTCGCCGGCGAGAGTTGCGACCAAGAACGGCATCAAACTACTCATCGTCTCCGGTGGCACCTACCAGGCGGGCACCGACCGTCGCGAGCAGGGCCGGCGTCCGAACGAGGGTTCGCACAAGGTGACGCTGGCGCGGCCGTTCTACATGGGAGAGCGCGAAATCACCAACGCGCAATTCCGCCAGTTCCGTCCGTCGCACAACTCAGGCGCGATCGGCAACGTCTCGCTGGATCTCGACAAGCAGCCCGTGGCGCGCGTCACCTGGGACGATGCCGCGGAGTTCTGCAACTGGCTGTCGGCACAGGAAGGACTGCCACCGGCGTATTCGGGCGGCGGCGAAGGTGGCTTCCAGCTCATCGTGCCGGTGACGAACGGCTACCGGCTGCCAACCGAGGCCGAGTGGGAATTCGTCGCGCGCGCCGCCAGTACCGGCAAGCCGCTCAAGTATCCCTGGGGCAAGGATCTGCCAGTGGTGTCCGGCACGGGCAACTTCGCCGGCAGCGAGGCGTTCAGCCTGCTCGGCAACGGCGATCGAGGGGCACAAGGATGAATTCCCGGCGGCGGCCGCGCCGGCGCTGTTTCCGCCCAATGCACTTGGCTTCTACGACTTCGCCGGCAATGTGTCGGAGTGGGTAAACGATCGTTACCTGTCGTTCATTGCCTCCACGCCGGTAACCGATCCACTCGGTCCCACCGACAGCAAGGGTCACGCGTATCGTGGCTCCAACTGGCGCTCGGTACATACCACGGAGCTGCGCTTCCCCTGGCGCGAAGGCGGCAACGAGGCTACGGACGTCATCGGCTTTCGTGTCGCGCGTTACGTGGCGCCCGAATAGGCCCCGGAAATAGACGATAAGGAGTATGGGTCATGCGTAATCTGCTCTTCAGCGTGTTCGCAATCGGGGTCGCCGCGGTGGCCGCCATGACCGCGACCACGGCCATGCTCAATGCCCCACACCGCAGCGCGCCCGCGGCCGTGGCCACCGTCGACACGCCGCCCGCGCTGCCTGCGCAGCATTCGATCGAAGGCTCGGCTACGCCGCCGACCGGCGGCAACACCTCTACGCCGGCCACGCCAGCCGACGGCGCAAAGCCGGCCGCGGGCGCCGAGCCGCGGCGCGACCGGCGAAGAAGAGGCGGACAAGGATCCGTACGAAGGTATCGCCGAGGAAGAACTGCCGCCCGACCTGCAGTACAGCGCCGATTCCAGCGTGAGTTTCCCCACCAACATCTGACACCGAAAATTTCCATGTACGGCATCCACTTCGATCACCACACGCTCTCCATCGCACGCGATGGCGAGTTGCTCGCGAGCGAGCCGCTGGCGGTCGAGACCACCTCGGGCGAACCGCGTGCCGGTGCCGCCGCGCTGGCCATTGCACGCGGCCGTCCGGACGAGGTGTCGCTGAATCACTGGCGCGAGCTCGGCAGCAACGAGTCGGCAGCGCGCAACGTGGCCCGCGAGATGCTCGTCCACCTGCACGCGCTGGGCGTCACCGAACGCATCGACGCGATCATCGCGGTGCCTGCCGATCTCGACCCCGGCGCACTCGCCGCGCTGCGCGGCGCGTTGCACGCGGCCGGCGTGGATGCGCGTGATTTCGTCGACGCGGCGGCGCTGAGCGCCGCGGCGGTGGCCGAGCGCGGCCACTACGTGCTGCTCGAGGCCGGCTGGCGTTCGGCCACGGCCACGCGAGTCGGCCGGCGGACCGGAATGTTCCATCGAAGAAGCCTTCGTGAGCGAGCGCGCCAATCTACTCGACGTCTACGACTTCTGGCTGATGGCGGTGGCGGCGGCCATGGTCAAGAACACGCGCTTCGATCCGTTGCTGAGCCTCGAATTCGAACAGCGTCTGTTCGCCAGTCTGCCGCAGGTGGCCGCGCGTGCCGCGACCGAAGGCCGCGCCGAGGCCATGCTCGAAGACGGCGGATCGAAATTCGCGGTCGACGTGGACGCGCAGTTGTTCGCCGATGCGGCGCAGCCTTTCTATCGCGAGCTCGCGCGCCTGGCGCGTTCGGCGCGCATCGCCGGACAGAGCGCGGCGCTGGTGATGCCGGCCGAGTCGCGTCGCTGGCCGGGCTTTCTCGCGCGCGTGCTGGAACATGAACAGGACGGCCTGGTGATCGCGCCCGCCGGACTTGCCGCGGTTGCCGCGTCGTTGCAGGTGGCCGATCCGTCCGCAACGCCGCGCCTGCGCCGGCGTGTGGCGCGGCTCGCCGACCATCCTCTCGCGTCCAGCGTCGAATACGTGTCGTCGGTCACTGCCTCGCCGGGGCGTGCGCTGCCGGTCACGCACATTCTCTATGGCGGCGACTCGATGCGTTTCCCGGATGGCGGGCTCTCGATCGGCACCGAGGAAATCTCCAACACGCCGCACATCGCGCTGCCACGTGCGGCGGCCGGCGTCTCGCGACGGCACTGTTCGCTGCGCCGGGAAGGCGAGGGCACCATGCTCATCGATCACAGCCGTTACGGTACCTGGATCAACGGCGCGCGCGTGCGCGAGCGCGCCCCGGTGCGTCCGGGAGATCGCGTACGCGTGGGTACGCCCGGCGTCGAATTCACGCTGATTTCGGCGGCGGCCTTCTCGCGGGAAGAACCGGCATGAGAAAGAAGCGGCGCGCATTCGAAGTCTTCACGCTGTCGTTCCTCGACTGCATCTGCTGCGGCTTCGGCGCGGTGGTGCTGTTCTACACCATCGTGCAGGCGCAGGCCGGCGCGCAGGAAATCCTGCGCCTCGATCAGCTCACGGGTGAAGTGCGCAAGCTCGAGGAAGAAGTGAAAGTGGGCATGCGCAACCTGGTGTTGTTGCGCAATACGCTCGAGAAGACCGACGAGGACGCGGCCGCCGCCAAGGCGCGCGCCATCCGCGTGGCCGCCGAGCTGAAGAAGCTGCAGCAGACCTCCGTTCACGAAGGCGACACCATCGCGACGCGCGAGCACATCAACAAGCTCATCGCCGACATCAAGTCGCTGGAAGAGGGCAACAAGCGTCTGCAGGGTGGCGCGCTCGACAAGGGTCCCGCCGGCGATCGCATCAAGGCATTTCGTGGCCGTGGCGAGCGGCGTTACATCAGCGCGTTGCGCGTCAAGGGCAAGCGCATCCTCGTGCTGCTCGACACCTCGGCGAGCATGATGGAAGACGACGTCGTCAAGGTGATCCGACTGCGCAACCAGCCCGAGGCGGCGCGCAAGCTCGCGCCAAAGTGGCGGCGAGCGGTCGACATGGTCGAGTGGGTGAGCGCGCAGCTGCCCGCCAACAGCCAGTTCCAGGTCTATGGCTTCAATGTGAAAGCCAAGGCAGTGGTGCCGGATACCCAGGGCAAATGGCTGGATTCGAACGACCCGCGCGCCATCAACAATGTGCTTTCCGCCACGCGCAACATCGTGCCGGGTGAAGGCACCAGCCTGGTCAATGCGCTCATCGCCGTGCGTACCATCAATCCGCAGCCCGACCAGATCATCCTGATCACCGACGGCCTGCCCACCCAGGGCTCGGTGCCGCCGTCGCGCAAGTTCATCAACGTGCGCGACCGCGAGAAGTTGTTCGACGATGCGGCCAAGACCGTGACGCGCGACATGCCGATGGACGTCGTGCTGCTGCCGATGAAGGGCGACCTGCTGGCGGCGCATGCCTTCTGGCGCCTGGCGCGCAAGACCGGCGGTTCGTACGTGATTCCCTCACGCGACTGGCCATGATGAGGTGACTCCGATGGGCATCGGTAAACGTCGCGAATTCGAAGTCTTCACGCTGTCGTTCCTCGACTGCATCTGCTGCGGCTTCGGCGCCATCATCCTGCTGCTGGTGCTCACCGATGTCGGTCAGCCCATCGTCATCGAGCGCAGCGAGAAAGATCTCAAGGGGCAGATCGACGCCCTGCAGCGCCAGCTTTTCGACCTGCGTGGTGAGACCGAAATCCTCAACCGCGAAATGCAGGGCCGCGTCAAGGAGCGCGATGACGAGAAACTCAAGGCCGCCGTCCTCGCCGGCGACCTCTCCAAGATCCGCGGACAGTACAAGGCGAGTGAGGGCGATGCCGCGGTCGCCAACAAGGTGGAGCAGGAACTCGTAGCCGTGTACCAGACGCTCACCGCCGAGCAGGCACGTCTTCTCAAGAACGCGCCGAAAAAGATCGAAACCACCCCCGCGGTCGGCGGCATCCCGGTCGACAGTGAGTGGATCATCTTCGTGATCGACACCTCGGGCAGCATGCAGGCCGACAACTGGGAAAATGCCCAGATGGTCATGAAGGAGATCCTCGACATCTATCCGAAGGTGAAGGGCTTGCAGATCCTCGACGACGAGGGCAAGCCCATGTTCCCGGGCAGCAAGGGCCAGTGGATGCAGGACACGCCGGCGCAACGCGCGAAGATCGTTTCCACCATGGTCAATTGGAAGCCCTACAGCAACTCCAGCCCGGTGGAAGGCATCGGCGCGGCCGTGCAGGGCTGGTGGGCCGCCGACAAGAAGATCAGCGTGTATGTGATAGGCGACGATTTCACCGGCGGTTCCATCGAAGCGGCGCTGTCGGCGGTGCGAAAATACAACCCCGTGGACCGCCAGGGCCGGCACCGCATCCGGATCCACGCCATCGGCATGCCCGATGGTCCCAATTCCCCGCCGTTTATCAATTCGCGTTTTGCTGCTCTAATGCGTGCCATGTGTGACGACAACGAGGGCACCTTCGTTGGCCTCACGGTTGGCGGCGCGAGCTGCGCGATCAAGATCGACGTGCTGGGTACGCCGCGCTGCGTTAGTTAGGAGCACATGAATCGCCTCACGCAACTTTCGCTCGGACTGGCTGCCGCCACGTTGCTGGGTGGCTGTGCGGCGGTGGCGGTGCGGCCGGAAGGCGAACTGCCTCCGCCGCTGATCATGCCTACGCCCGCCAAGGTGGGCGTGGTGGTCACGCCCGAGACCGGCAGCTACATGCACAAGGAATCGCGCGCCAGCGTCAACTACGAGGCGCACCTTGGTGAGGCGCACAAGCATCTCGTCGAGCAGATCTTCAAGGCCGAGTTCACCGATGCGCGCATGTTCGACAGCGTCGACGCGGCGCGACTCGAACCCGGCCTGATGGCGATCTTCGAGCCGCGCATCGAGCAGTTCTCGTTTGCGAGCGCGCGTGAAACCGGCGGCACGTATTGCGCGGTGACCATCCGCTACCAGATCGCGATCTTCGCGCCCAATGGCGAACCGGTCGACACACTCACGCTCACGGGCTACGGCAGCGGACCGGCGCCCAAGATCGGCAACGGCGAAGAAGAGCTGGGGATTGCCGCCTTCGCGGCCATGCGCGATGCGGCGGCGAAATTCCTCACGCAGTTCCAGGGGCTGGACGTTGCCAAGCCATTGCTGGCATCGCAGGCATTGCAGCCGAAGGTGCAACCGCTGCCCGGATCCGCCGAGTCCGTCTCTGCCGCGGTGGAGATGAGTATCGAGACGGTGCCGATCAACGATGTGCCGGTGGCGCAGACGGCTTCTACGTCTTCTCCGGCTCCGGCTTCTTCTCCGCCTCCGGCGCCTTCTGCTCCTCCGGAGCCTTCTCAGGTTCCGCCCCAGATGGCGCCTGAGAATCCGTCGACGTCGCCTTAACCAGCACGCGTTCGATAAACACCACGTCTTCGGTGGCCACCGCCGCGCCATTCTCGATGCGCGGCGCAAAACGCGAACGTTTCATCGACGTCACCGAGTTCTTCACGATGGCATCGGGCACATCGGTGGTCGGCGAGGTCACGTTGTCCAGCCGGCCGTCGCGGTCGACGGTGAAGTGCAATTCCACCGACCTTGAGCACGGCCTCTGCCGGGTCGAGCTGCGATCGATCGATCGAGCTGATCGAAGGCCGGTAGGCAAGGATGCGCGGCACCTCGAGGTACTTGGTGGCGTTCACCTCGGAGAAGGACTTCCACGCATCGGCATAGGTGTCGTAGGCACGGCGCAGCGCGTTGGTGACCAGGTACCAGTCGCCGAGATCCGTGAGCACTTCGCCGCGCAGCTGGTGGTTGACGGGCGCATTCGAATCGATGACCGACAGCGCCGTGACCAGCGTTGCCTCGCCGCGCCGCTGCTGCGTGCCTTCGCCGAAGACCGGCGCGCCGACCGCGCCCGAGTTGAAGGTGCCGCCGGTATCCGCGCCCTCGACGCCGTAGAACAGCTCGAGCCGGTAAGCCCGCGCGATGCCACGCAGCGGTCCGATACGCCGCAGATCGTTCTCCGGCGCGGCCCTTGTCAGGATGTTGAGCGAACGCTCGTAGATATTGCGTTCGCTGGTGTAGCGGTGGTCGTTTTCGTACCAGCGAGCGAGCTTGTCGAGCCGGTCGAGGAGCTTCACCGAGCTGCGGCCGTAGGCGGCTTCCTCCACGCGCATGGCGTAGAGGCTTTCCTTCTCCGCTTCGACGAAGCGGCCGGTGGCGGCATAGGCATCGATCAGCGCGTCGATGAACTCCACCTGGCCGATGTTGAACAGGCCATCGGTATTGCGCGACAGGTCGGCGGCTCGCTTGAGCGCGACGACGGCCGATTGCGGATCGTTTGCGCCCATGAAGCTGACGCCGAGCCCGTGCAGAGGTCGAATCTGCGCCTTGTCGGCCAGCGTCGACTTGGCCTGCAGGATGCGCAGGCTGCGCTGGTACATCTCGATGGCGGGCCCGAAGTTACCGAGCTTGTAATTGACCGTGGCCAGATTGGTGAGGGGGGTGGCCAGTGGCAATTCCTCCGGCCCGTATTGTTCCTCGGTGAGCTGGACGAGTCTTTCGGCGAGTGGTCGCGCGGCCTCGTACTGGCGCGCGTCGTACTGAACGCGAAATTCCTTGTAGACCGCCAGGCGGTCGGAGTCCGTGACGGCAAACGCCGGCGGTGCGGACAGCATGAAGACAAAGGCGGAGGTGGCGGCACTGAGCCACCCCGTGTATTTGACGGTAGCCATGTGCCGCAGCCTACCGCTTTTCAAAGCTTTATTGCGATAGCGCGCCCGGTACGGCCCGTTCCGGGGCCGGAGGAAGGCGAGTCAGGCTGTCCTTCCCCGATGTCATCGCGCCCGACCGGGTGGACGCGAAGGGGCGGCGGTGCACCCTGGACTTGTCCCGGACTGACGTGGGTGACGCCGCCAATGGCTCGGGGCGGCCCGTGGGCGCGCGCTCCGGGTAGTTAGCTGCAAAGCCTGTGGCGTCGGCCATGCGATCGCCGCGGCGTGCGGAAGCGGGCGCGCTTGCGACCGGACTTGTGCAATGCGGGGCGCCGTCTGGCGTGATGGGTATCCGGTGAGATTGCCGCCTGTGCCGCGGCTTGTCGAGTCGCCCTACCTTCCTACAGAACGCCGCGGCGGATTTGCGAAGATGGCTGCCAGGAAGGAGTTCTGAATGACAAAGCAGATCGGGTACATCATCGGTAGCCTTCGCAAGGATTCCTGGAACCGCAGGCTCGCGAACGCGCTGATCAAGCTCGGGCCGCCGGATTTCAATTTCAAGGAACTCAGGATTGGCGACCTGCCGTTGTACGACCAGGACGACGACCGCAGCCAGGCCCCGGAAGTACAGCGTCTCAAGAGCGAGCTGCGCACGGTGGATGCGGTGATGTTCGTGACTCCCGAGTACAACCGCTCGATTCCCGGCGTGCTCAAGAATGCACTGGACCATGCCTCGCGTCCGTATGGCCACAGCGCCTGGACCGGAAAGCCCGCGGGCGTCATAGGCGCATCTCCGGGTGCGATCAGCACGGCGGTTGCCCAACTGCATCTGCGAACCATCCTCGCGTACCTCGACATGCCGACGCTGGGGCAGCCGGAGGCCTACATCCAGGTGCGGGATGGCTTCTTCGACGATGCCGGCAACATCGCCAACGCCGAAACGCGCAAGTTCCTGCACAGCTGGATGGACAAATACGTCGCCTGGGTGAAACGCCTCACCGGCTGAGACCTCAATATCTGGCCGTTCCGGGCAGATATAGATGTGTGGTCACAGTGCGCGTCGTGGCAGAAGGCGTCCATGCCGGCGACCAGGACCCTCGAACAGACCCTGAATGAACTGCGGCGTATCGCGCGCGGATTGCAACGCCGGCCGACGCGTACGCCCGAGGCTGCGCCGCTCATCGCGCGCATTCTCGGAAACTGCCGCACACTGGCCATCGAAAAACGCGCCAGCGGCATCGCCATTCGCCTGCAGGCTCGCCGACGAAGCCGCCGGCGACTGCCTGCTCACCTGCGTCATCCACGACGCGGCGGATTCATCGCCGCTGACGCGCTCCGAGCGCGCCGTGGCCGAGCAGCTGTGCGAAGGCCGGACGCTCGCGCAGATTGCAGGTCTGCGCGGCGTCACGGTGAATACCGTCAAGTCACAGGTTCGCCAGATCTTCCGCAAGCTCGACGTCGACACGCGCGTCGCGCTGGTCCGTCGCTTATGTCCCTGAGACCTTGGGCAACTGGCGGAAGAAGACATCGACCATGAGCAAGCGTCCCGGGCGCGCACGCTGCATGGCCCACGCCCAGTAGGGAATGACATTGCCCGCCTCGTCGAAGTACTTGCGGATCTTCGGAATGGTCTCGAGCGCCGTGATGCCGAAACTGCGCAGCGTCCGCATCTCCTGCGCGGTCGAGACGCCATCGGCATCGAGGTCCACCCAGACGCGCAGCTGCGGCCAGATGGCATCGGCTTCGGAAATGAAACCATCGTCATTGCCGCCGAGCTGACGCGAATCGTATTGCGCAAGGCCGACGAATCCGTTGGGCGCGCTGCGCCCCTCGAGAATCAGCGGTGTCCCGACGCCGAACAGCTCCGCGCCGTCGTCGATGATTCCATTGCCGGTGCGGTCGAGCGCAAGGAAACCCTCGTCGCCGCCGCGGCGGACCCATTGCACGTGGTCGCGTACGCCATCGGCATTGACATCGAAGTACACGCCGACGCCAGCCTCACCCAGGTGAATGCCGTCGTTGCCGAGGTCGATGACGATGGGACTGCAGCCGCCCGCCCAGGCGTTTCCTCCCAGCAATGCCGCGGCCATCAAGCCCGCGATGCGCGGGCATTTCAGGATTTTCATGATTACCGTCCTTGGTAATGGTTGCGAGTGCCCGTCGTCGAGCTAGGGAATACAGGAGGAGTTTTCGTCCTCGTCACTGAGAGATGGCACCCGCATCGTGAATTGCCTGGTGCTGCCATCAGCAGCCTCTCCATCCCCGATGCCTATTCCGACGCCACCGGCACCGATTTTGTATCCGCCCTCCACGACGCGTGCAGTCCAGTTGTAGGTGCAATTCACGGTTGTGCCGCGCGGAAGAGAACTGAACCCTGGCATGCCGATGTACGCCGGCAGCACGTTGGGAATAGTGACCGTCATGCGCAGACCACCAAGGAAGGCGCTCGTCGACTCTGTGCGCTGGCCGCCCGTCGGCAACATGCTCGAGTGATTGCACTGCGCGCTATAGGTGCCACCAGCCGTCAGTCTGTTGTAATCCGTCGATCCGGTGACCGCGTGTCCCATGCTGACCACGGAACCTGTCGACACCTGGTAAGGCGAGAACACGTGCACCGACAGTCCGACGGCTGCCGAATGCTCGCTCGCCAACAACCCGGAACTCGCGGCTACCAGGCCCCAGAAGGTTTTCGATACTTGAGTGATTTTCATGGCCGCACTCCCTGCGCCTCAGCAGTGGCACGTTGCTGGAAATCGGGGAGCCGCATGATGGCGAGCAGCTCAGAAACAGCAACCGCCGGATCACTGGGTGTCCAGGATGTCCTGGTCTCGAACTCGGAGAAGAATTCGATGAGGATGCGACCGCGCTGTGCGTCCAGCGCATCGAGCAACTCTGCTGTCCATGCACGTGATGCTTCGGCTTTCAGCCGCGCCTGCTGATAGAAGAACGACATCGCGAGGCCGTTGTCGACCGGCCGCTTCACCTTGTCGTACTTGGCTACCACCTTGTTGAAGGCCAGTGCTGCGGGCAGTGCGCGCTGCGCCGCGGCACGTTCCACGTCGTGGTTTGCGAGGTATTCCTTCAGGCTGGTGATATCCGTGTCGCGGAATCCCCGTCGGACGAGCTCGGGGCCGAACATCGAAAAATCCCAGCTGGGCAGAAGTGAGGAAAGGCGTTCGTACAATGGCAGCCACTGTGGGAAGGCTTTGCTGTCAATTTGTACGCTGCCCTCTGGCCCGGCGACGATCCCCACATCGGCAAGATCGGGCAGCGACCGCCGTTCGTCGACGGCACGCTTGATCTTCCAGCTGAGGTCGAAGTGCTCGCGAGCGAGCGCGGGATCCTTGACGAGCTGTTCAGGAGACGCAGCCCGTATTTGGGCAAACCTCGCCGAAAACGCCCGTGCCTGCGAACGCAGTTCGGCCGGGTCCTTCATCGCCGGCGCCTTGAGCTTTTCGTCGAAATCCGCGGCCTGTGCGGCGCTGGTGAAGGCGGCGAGGGCGAACATCAGCACCGTGGCGAGGGCGCGGGCGCCACCGGTGGCGCTGCCTGCCATGGCAGTTGCTAGGGACGTGCATGTCTTGTCTCCTTGATTGGTGAACAGGGAGTCCTTTCCCCACCCGGCAGCTTAGGCACCGGCGCCGCACACGCATCACCCGAACGGGTGAGCAGGGTGCAAATGCGACGCGAACGAGCAGCTATCGAGGCGGCATGCATGGCAAGGTTTGTTTGTTAAGCTTCGCCGCGTGAGTACCACTCCCAGAATTGCGCTGGTCGCGGGAGCCAGCGGCATGGTCGGCGGATTGCTCGTCCAGGCGCTGCTCGAAGCCCCCGAATTCGCACGCGTCTTCGCCCTCACGCGCCGCCCGCTCGGCCGTGAGCATCCCAAACTCGCCAACCGCATCGTGATCTTCGAACGCATGGCCGAGCAGCTCAAGGGTCTCGCCGCCCACGATGCGTTCTGCTGCCTTGGCACGACGATGGCGGAGGCCGGCTCGCAGGAAGCTTTCCGGGAAGTGGACGTGGATGCAGTACTGCTGTTCGCACAGGCGGCGCGCGCCGCTGGCGCGAACCGGTTCGTCGTGTTGTCGTCCGTCGGCGCAAGTGCCTCGTCCAAGAAGTTCTACCTGCGCACCAAGGCGGAGATGGAAGACGCCGTCACGATGCTGGGGTTCGCCTCGGTCGACATCCTGCAGCCGGGTCTCTTGTTAGGTTCACGCAAACATGCGCGGCCGCTGGAAATGATCGGAGGACTGGTCGCGCCGCTATTCAATCCGCTGTTGACCGGTTCGCGTGAAGCCTGGCGCGCCATTCCAGCCGAAGTGGTCGCAAAGGCAATGGTCGGCGCGTCTCGCCGTGGTGCGCGCGGCATCTACCGCTACACCCATGGTGCAATCCGCCAGCTCGCGGACCTCAAACCCATGCAGCCGTTATCGACACAACAGGCGAAAAAGCCCCTCGGCTGAGATCGGCGCCTTGGCATTCGTGACGCGGCCCACATTTGCGCCGCCCTCCATTCCGTAAAGTTCCGTCGCTACCAGGGAAGCCCGTCCCGCGTTGCGCCAATGCAACGCATAAAAAGGAATGGAATGAGCGGCGGTCCGTACAACTCGGTCTTGCGCAGTGGTCTCACGCGCCGCATCTGGCTGATCGTCGCCATCGCCATGCTGATCCCGGTGAGCCTGGCCATGTTCACGCGCTGGTTCGAAGCCGAAGAACGTCGCGCCTCGCTGCAGAACCAGGAGCTCAGCGCCCTGTCGCGCGACAAGGCTTCCTCATTCCTCTTCAATGGGCGCGTCATTCCGCAGGATTTCGCGCGCGGTCTCGAAGGCCGCTACCTGGTGCTCCTCGATGCCACGGGCGCGGCCCGCTTCAGCAGCACGCCGGTTCCCGAAGAACTGGTGCGGCCGTTTGGCCAGCGCATTTCACATGCGGTCGATGCGCCGGGCGGGACCACCATCCTCGCGTGGTATGCGTCGGGCCGCGAGTGGCGCGGCGCCATGACCTATGTACCGCCGGGCGGAATCGGCGGCGGCGTCATACCGTGGTGGCGTTCGCACCCGAGGCCTCTTTCGGTTCCACCTTCATGGCGCTGGTGCCGACGGCGCTGGGCCTGCTGGCGCTGGTGCTGCTGGTTTCATTCGCCGTCGCCGCGGTCATTGCCGAGCGTTACCTGCCTGCCATGCAGGCGTTGCATCGCGGACTGGTGCGGCTGCGCGAACGCCGTTTCGAGACGATTCCGCGGCTCGCCATCGAAGAGTTCGCGCCGCTGGAGCGCGAGTTCAACATCACCTCGCTGTACCTGCAGCGCGACTGGCGCGCCTTCGAAGTGCTCGGCGAGGTGGATCGCGCGCTGCTCGCGGCCAGCGAAATCGATCGCGCGCTCGACATCGTGCTGCCGAAATTCCGCGAGCTGACGCGCAGCCAGTGCGTGGGCGTGGTGCTGCTCGATCCGACCGCGCACCTGCACGGCCGCCTCTTCATGGCGGCACTGGGCGCCAGCGAATTGCCGGTGCAGCGCGTGACTTTCGACAACGCGATGATCGCGACGGTGCGCGAGTCGCCCGATGGACTCACCATCGCGCGCATCGAGGAAACGCGGCATTCCTTCCTGGCCTCGATGCGCGATTGCGGCGCGGAATTCTTCTGGTTGTGGCCGGTGGTGGACGAAGAACGACTCGCCGCATTGCTCATCGTGGGCTACCACGGCGAGCCGGCGCGCGACCCGGCGGTGGCCGACTACGGCGCGGCGTTCGCCGAACGGCTGCGCGCGGCCCTGTCCAACAGCGCGCGCGACGAGCGCCTGTACCGCCAGGCTCACTACGATCCGCTCACGCAGTTGCCCAACCGCGCACTGTTCCGTGATCGCCTGTCGCAGGAGCTGGCGGCCTCGGCCACCGGGCTCACCCGCGGCGCGCTCATGTACGTGGACCTGGATCACTTCAAGCGCGTCAACGACACGCTTGGCCACAGCGCCGGCGATCAGCTCCTGTCGGTCGTCGCGCATCGGCTCAAGGCCTGCACGAAGGAGGGCGACACGGTGGCGCGCCTCGGCGGCGACGAATTCACCGTGCTGCTGCGTAACGTCGGTGACGGCGAAACCGCGCGGCAGATCGCCGATCGCGTGATCCGTTCGCTGGCGCTGCCGGCCAATCTCGGCGGCCGCGACTACCAGATGCGTGCCAGCGTGGGCGTCACGCTGTTCCCGGACGACGGCACCGAACTGGAAGACGTGATCCGCCAGGCGGACCTCGCCATGTACCGCGCCAAGGCGCAGGGGCGCGGGCGCGCCATTTTCTTCGAGCGCGAGATGGCGCAGAAGCGCGCCAGCTTCACCGACAGCGGGCTGCATCGCGCCTTGCGGCGGCGCGAGTTCGCGTTGTTCTACCAGCCGCAGTTCTCGCTGGCCGATGGCCGCCTGTGCGGCGTCGAAGCATTGTTGCGCTGGCAGACGCGTTACGACGGCATCAAACTACCCGGCGAGTTCATTCCCGCGGCCGAACATTCGGGCCTGATCACCGACATTGGTGGTTTCGTGCTCGATTCAGCCAGCCAGCAGTACGCCGAGTGGTCGCGTGCCGGCATCGCGCCGCGCTGCTTCTCGGTCAACGTGTCAGTGCAGCAGCTCAAGGACCCGAATTTCGTGGGCATGGTGCAGAAAGCCCTGCACCAGCACGGTATTGCGCCCGCCAGTCTCGAGCTGGAGCTGGTCGAGTCAGTGCTGGCCGACAGCGAAGTGGAAGAGCCCCTGCGCGCCATCGCCGCGCTGGGCGTCAAGCTGGCCCTGGACGACTTCGGTACCGGCTATTCCTCGCTGAATTATCTTCGCCGGTACCCGGTTCATACCGTAAAGCTCGATCGCAGCTTCCTGGACGAGGTTCCGACGAACGATTCGGCGGGTGCACTGGTCGAATCGGTAATCACCATGGCGCACACACTCGGAAAACGCGTCACCGCCGAAGGCGTGGAATCGGCCGGGCAGCTCGAATTCCTCCGTTCGCGCGGTTGCGAGGCCGCCCAGGGATTCTTCCTGGCACGCCCCATGTCCGCTGCGGCATTGACGGAAATCCTCGAATCGCGCCGGCCCGGTTCCGAGATCGGCGATGAGCGCGCCGCGGGATAATCGGGGACAGGTTTATTTTTCCGACGCCTCCCGCCGGAGCAGAGCTGACCGCGCTGGAAAAATAAACCTGTCCCCGATTATCCCGCTGATGGCGGTGATCCTCGGCGGCTGCCAGTCGGCGCCCGAATCGAAAACCTCGACGCCCGCAACACGCCAATCCACTCGCGACTCATCCGATCCGCAGGACTGGAATGGCAGCGGCGGCGCCTCGTCGGTGCAGAACCGCGGCGAGGCGCTGGCGAATTTCGCACTCGGCCTGCGCGGTACTCGCTACCGTTATGGTGGTGCCACGCGCGACGGTTTCGATTGCAGCGGACTCGTCTTCTATGCGCATCGGCAGTTCGGTCTCACCGTGCCGCGCACCTCGCGCGACCAGGCGGAGCAGGCCGAAGAAGTGAAGCCGCGCAAACTGAAGCGCGGCGATCTCGTGTTCTTCAGGGTCGAGAGTCGCCGCGTGAATCACGTGGGGATTTACATCGGCGAGCGGCGATTCGTGCACGCGCCCGGCGCGGGCAAGCCCGTGACCATCAATTCGCTCGACGAAGAGTTCTACTCGGAAGCGTTCGTTTCCGCGGGCCGTTTCTGGGAACGATTGCCACACTGACGCGCTGCCGCACGCTACGCGGTGCTTATGTCGCATTCCCCTGACGTAATGAAAATTTCGGTCTGTGAACTGCGACAGGGTGCTCAGTTGCTCCGTTGACCGTATATGAGTCGCTTCGCACACTCCAAAGTGAGTGAGAAGGAGCCACAAATCCGGGGAGGGAGGCGTGGTCCCGTTGGTCTTACGGGGAAGTGGTTATCCATGAGCGCGAAGCCTGATTACGTCGTGAACACACTGACGCGACCCACCGGTGCAACCGCCACGGGCGGTTATGTCATCAATTTGACGTCGTCCACCACGCCGATGGCGTTGTCGCAGCCAAAAGATCCGACGCTCTCGCAATTCACTTTCTTCGTCAGTCGCCGTCTCGAAGACGGCCGCGAACGTTTCCGTCTGCACATGGGTTACTTCGAAACCATGCAGGCCGCTGAAGAAATGCTTTCCGTGGTGCGCGAGGTCTATCCGAGCGCCTGGGCCGGTGAAGCTCCCGGCAAGAAATTGCGACCGAACAATGCCGCTGCTGCGCCGAAGCCTGCCGCGCCGGCAGCCGCTGCTCCGCCGCGCGCGCCGCCGCGCCCGCCGCGCCGCCGCCTGCTGCCGCGCTCCCCGCGGCGCCCGCCGCGCCTCCCGCCGCTCCGGAACCGCATCCGTTTGCATCCACGCCGCCGCCGGTCGCCGCGCCGAAGTTCGAAGAGCCGTTCGAGCTCAGCGAGGGCGACACCGACTTCAAGGCGATCGATCCGCCCGTCGTGCATCCGCCGGTCGCAAAACCGGTAGTTAGCCCGCCGCCGCAGGCGGCCGCGAAGCCGGCGCCCGCCAGGCCCGCGCAACCGAAACCCGCCGCGCGCCAGGCAGCGCCCCAGCCTGCAAACAAGGCGCCCGCGAAGCCTGCCGCACCGACCAAGGCGGCCGCACCGAAGCCCGCCGCGCCGCCCAAGGCAACTGCACCGAAGCCCGCTGCGCCGCCCAAGGCGGCTGCACCGAAGCCCGCCACCCAGCCCAAGGCTGCAGCGCCGACTGCGCCCGCCACGCCGGCGGCCGCACGACCCGCACCGGCCAAGCCACCGGTGGCCGCTCCCAAGATTGCTGCGCAGGTGTCCGCGCCTGCACTGCAGGCCGCAGCGCCGAAGCCGGCCGCTCCGAAAGCGCCGCCCCAGGTTGCCGCACCAGCCAGGCGCGCCCGAGCCCACGATGCAGATGCCGGCCGTGAGCCAGCCGATCTCCGCGACGCCCTCGCTGAACAGCGTGCGCCAGGCCATCGACGAACTGGACGATCTCTCCGATACGCAGACCATTCGCCTGCTCGAACGCCACTCGCCGTACACGGAAGGGTCGCGCGAGGCGGATGTCGACGAAGCCATTCGCGTCATCAAGCCCGAAGACACGCAGTCGATGCAGGCGATCAAGAGCGACGTCAAGCGCAACGCGCCGGTGCTCTTCGCCGTGCAGCTCGACTGGTCGGTGTCGGCGTTCGACATGGCGAAAGTGCCGCCACTCGCCATTTTCAATGCCTACACGCTCTACACCACCGAGGCGAACCGTGAAGGTCGCACCTGGTATGGACTGCGCCTCGGCTTCTTCAGCGACGCGGTCTCGGCGAAGCAGGTGGCGTACTACGTACGCTCGGATTTCAAGACCGTCTCCGTTGTCCCGGTGACGACGATCGAGAAGGAACGCGCCACCGACCTCAACGCGGCGCGCAGCGGCATCTACAAGGCTGCCAACATCAAGGAAGTGCCGGCACCGACACCGCAGTCGATCGCGTCTGCCAGCGCCAGCGGCGTCTTCCAGCTGCTCGAAGACGACATGCCCGAGCACATCGAGCAGGACGTGGACGGCGAGATGTCGCCGCGCTTCAGCAAGCCGGCTCTCGACAAACCGTCCACACCGGCCGCCGTGGCTGCGCCAGCGGCGCCAGTCGCTCCGGAACCCGCAGCGCCCTCTGCCAAGTCTCGCAAGCCGGGTCCGCGTGGCGCCAAGCGCGACGCGCATGCCCAGGTGGACGAAGAGACTCTCGACCAGACGCTGGAGATCCTCGGCGCCAATTCGCTCGAGATCACCAACGACAGCGCCGAGAACACCGGCGTGCGTCACCTGCGCGTGAAGATCGACAAGAAGGGCTCGAAGTTCGCCTCGCTGATCGATCGACTGTCGGGCAAGAAATAACTACCGCGCGGGCGGAACCAGCGCCCGGTAGATCGGCTCGTTCCACGCATCCTTGTCGATGTCGTAGACGATGAAATTGCTGTCGAACTGCCAATAGGTGAAGGCCCAGCCGCGTTTCTCCGCGGCGCGCGCCACGGCCGCGGTGTACCTGATGCGATCTTGCTGCGGCGCCTTGTCGTAGGCGCCGAATTCACCCAACAGGATGGGGCGGCCGTTCTTCTTTGCCCAGGCCTGCGCGACGTCGAAGTCCTGGTCGATCTTGGCGAGATCCTCGGCGCTGCCCCAGTGGATGCCGGACAGGTTGGTGTACTCCGGCGCCCAGCGCGCACCCTGGTGCGTGAAGCGGTGCGGCTCGTAGTAGTGCACGGTCACGATGATGTGCCGGTCCGCCTCCGGCAGCACCAGCTCGGGCAGGTGCGAGATGTTGTTCCAGAATGCCGGGCCGATGACCACGTTGCGCGTCGGGTTGGTCTTGCGAATGACGGCCAGCGCCTCGGGAATCAATGCGTTCCATTTCGGATCCATGACGCGGTTCGGCTCGTTGAGGATCTCGAACATCACCTTCGGTGATGCGAGCCGGTAGCGCTCCGCGACCTGCGTCCAGAACGCCAGCACATGCGTACGGCAGCTCTCCGCGTCTTTGCCGCAACGTTCGTAATCGTGCTCGTCGAGAATGACGTGCAGGTCCTGCTTCAGCGCCTCGCCGATGAGCTGATCGAGAATGGCGAACCAGCTCGCCGGCAATTCGAGCTTGTCGTTCATGGGGCGGAAGCCGTAGAGGTTGATTCGCACCGTGTCGAATCCACCCTCCTTGAGGATCCTGAAGTGCCGTGGCTTGAAGCGGCCCTTGGACGGGTCCTGCCACAACGGGTCGTAGCCCACGATGTTCACGCCGCGCTTCATCTGCGCGACCTGTTCCGCGGCGGAAAGGGGCTCCTCGGCCGCGGCAAGTGCCGGCAGGGCGAGCAGGCAGGCAAGGGTCAGCAGGACGCGGATCATGCAGTCGTTCCCAGGTTTCGATTGCGGACAAAGATGCGTATCGACGCGCCGACTATGCCGACCACCATGGCGATGCCGACGGAAGTGAGTGTCATGGCCAACGGTATCTGCGGGAAGTTTGAAGTTCCGAGTAACAAGGCATTCAGGCCAACCTGGAGAAGCTGGAAAGCGCCGGCGGCGAGCGCACCGCTCAGCACCGTCCCGCCAGGATCGTGCATCGCGGCGATGTAGCCCGCAACGAGTCCACCCACCGTAAACATGCTGAATGTGGCAATCATGATGACGCGCAGCATCCGCGGCCCGTCGAGGCCGAACTTCAAGGCAAGCAAGGCGTTCACGAGGATCAGGATCGACATGATGATTGCGGAGGTGACCAACGCCGCCCAAACACCCTTTCTTATCGCGGTGGTGTTCACCGCCGCACCAGGCGGCGCCCAATCCACGCCCCGAGCATGGCAATCAGCGCAGCACTGCCAAAGGCGATGGTTGCGGCCAGCACGCTGAGCCCCGGCCGCACGAATGACAACAGCAGGGCTTCGAACACGCAGCCGGCCAGGATGGCGGTGACGTAGGGTCGCGATGCACTCATGCGCGCGGCTGACAGGCCGACGAACAGAGTTCCAATGATGAAGATCAGCGCGAGAACGGCGTACGGCATGGAGGACGTCGCGGTGTCCATGTCACTTCTTCCCGAAAAGTGCGTCCAGCGCGGCGCGCGAGGCGTCGACTTCCGCCGTGTTTGGCGCGACGTACGCCCCCACCTTCGGCTTGAAGTGGTCGCAGAAATTCGCAGCGGTCTTGTCGCGCACTTCCTCGGCCGTAGGCTCGCGGCAATGCTTGGCGACGCGTGTGTCGTACTCCACGCACATGCGGCACACGTGCAGCTCGACGTGACAGGCCTTGCATTCGTCGAGCCGGCGCAGCGGCAGCGACAGCGCCTCGAGCGAGGCATTGCACTTCCAGCAGGTGAGGCCGTGCCCCATGGCGCTACTGGCTGGCGAGACCCGCCGCCAGGCCTTCGAGCTGGCCGGTGAGCAGCAGCTTCCAGCCGTCGCCCGACTTCCTGGTGCTGATGACCTCGACGCTTTTCATCTGCACGCCGGCCGAGACTTCGGCAACGACGCGCGTCACCACGTGCACGACCTCTTTCTCGCGCACTGTGCCCAGCACCTGGACGTCGCTGTATTTCACGTCATCGAGCTTGTCACCTACGACGCGCATGAGCGCGCTGCAGAAATCGACGGGCGCCATGGCCTCGACCTGCGCGAGCTTGGTTCCCTTGCCGAACAGGGCGTCGGTGACCGGGGTATCGCCGGTGGCCGCCTCGCGCCGCACCAGCGGCATGAGCATTTCCTTGAAGCGCGCCAGCTCATCGGGATGAATGAAGGCGGGAACCGCTGTCATGCCATCTTTCTTGAGGGCCGCCATGTATTCGATTGCCGTCTGCTCGGGTGTGCTGGCGGCCTGCGCGACCCCCGCGAGCAGCGTCATGATCAGCGCCATCGAGGCTGGCGAAGGTAGCCGCTGATTTTCTCGTCATTTCTTCCTCCCCAGGTTGCGGGAGGTTAGCTCAGGCGCCGCGTTCGCGCAGGAATTCGCCGAGAACGGCGCCGGTGTGGGACTGGGCCGATTTCGCGACTACGGCCGCTGGCGGCCCGCAGGCCACCACCTTGCCACCGCCGCCGCCGGCTTCCGGGCCCATATCGATGATCCAGTCGGCTTCGGCCATGACGTCGAGGTTGTGTTCGACCACCACCACGGTGTTGCCCGCATCGACCAGCCGATGCAGCACGTGGATGAGTTTTTCGACATCCGCCATGTGCAGACCGACCGTGGGCTCATCGAGCACGTAAAGCGTGTGCGACGGCTTCTGGCGCGGCGCGCGGCGTTCGGGGCCGCGCACCTTGGCGAGTTCAGTCACCAGCTTGATGCGTTGCGCTTCGCCGCCGGAGAGCGTCGGGCTGGGTTGGCCCAGCGTCAGGTAGCCAAGTCCCACGTCCTGCAGCAGCCGCAGCGCGTGGTGAATCGAGGCGTGCGCGGCGAAAAATTCCACCGCATCGTCGATGTTCATTTCCAGCAGATCGCCCACCGACTTGCCGCGCCACAGTATCGACATGGTCTCCTTGTTGAAGCGCCGGCCCCGGCAGGAATCGCACAGCACCTTTACGTCTGGCAGAAAATTCATCTCGATGGTCTGCATGCCCTGGCCTTCGCAGGCGGGACAGCGGCCTTCACCGGTGTTGAACGAGAAGCGGCTGGTCGAGTAGCCCGCGATCTTCGCCTCGGTGGTGTTGGCGTAGATGCGGCGAATGTCGTCCCAGAAGCCGATGTAGGTGGCGGGGCAGGAGCGCGGCGTCTTGCCGATGGGAGTCTGGTCGACCTCGAGTACGCGATCGATGTGTTCGGTGCCACGCATCGCCGCGACGCCGGTCGAGCTCAGGTAGTTTGGCGGCGCGCCCGCCTTTTCTATTCGGCCTGGCGATCCGGCGCCTGAGGTTGGTGTAGAGCACGTCGCGCGCCACGGTGGATTTGCCTGATCCAGACACGCCGGTGACCACGACCAGCCGGCCGATGGGAATGTCGATGTCCTCGCCGCGGACATTGTGCATTTCCACCTTCTCGAGCTCGAGTCGCGTCGCGCGTGAATTCGTGACCCGGCGCGGCTGCCCGGAATGTTTGAGCGGGTTGGCGAGGAATCGGCCGGTCACCGAAGCCGGATTGTTCATGAGGTCGTGCACCGTGCCGGTGCCCACGACCTCGCCACCACGCACGCCGGCACCCGGACCCAGGTCGATGACGTGATCGGCGCGGCGGATGGTGTCTTCGTCGTGTTCGACGACCACCAGCGTGTTGCGATGCCGGGCGAGCTCGGCCAGCGCGTCGAGCAGCACGCGGTTGTCGCGCGGATGCAGCCCGATGGTGGGTTCGTCGAGCACGTAACACACGCCCTGCAGGTTGGAGCCGAGCTGCGCCGCGAGGCGGATGCGCTGCGCCTCGCCGCCCGAAAGGGTCGGCGCGGAACGATCCAGCGGCAGATAGCCCAGGCCCACACGCTGCAGGAACGCCATGCGCGACTTGATTTCGGCCATGAGGTCGCGCGCGATCTCTCCCTCGCGCTTGTTCAGCCGCAGCTTCGACACGAACTCGACGGTGTCATCGATGGCGCGAGCCGCGAGGTCGGCGATGTTGAGGTCGCGGAAGCGTACGTGCAGGGCGATCGGGTTGAGGCGTTGCCCGTGGCAGGTCTCGCATGCATGGGCATCTTCTTCCAGCCATTCGTTCCAGGCGGCTTCCTCGCCGCTCTGTTCCTCGTCGAAACCTTCGAGGGCGAGGCCCGTGCCGAAACAGTCCTCGCACCAGCCGTGCTTGGAGTTGAACGAGAACAGCCGCGGATCGAGCTCGGCGAAACTCGTGCCGCAGGAAGGGCAGGCGCGCTTGATGCTGAACACCTGCACCTTGGGCTTCTTCGCGGTCGAATCGAGATCCAGCACGTGCACCAGGCCCTTGCCGAGGTCCAGCGCCTTGATGACATTGCGCTCGAGCGTGTTGTTCATCTCCAGCGCGTTGTCCTTCTGCACCAGGATCTGCGCCACCGGCAACTCGATGGTGTGTTCCTTGAATCGATTCAGTCGCGGCCACTGGTAGGTCGTGAGCATTTCGCCGTCGACGCGCAGATGCTTGTAGCCGCTCGCGTTGGCCCACTTGGCGAGCTCGGTGTAGTAGCCCTTGCGTGCCACGACCAGCGGCGCGAGCAGCAGGATGCGCGAGCCCTTGTGCTGCTTGCGCAGCCGCTCGGCGATGCTGGCGGCAGTCTGCGGTTCGATGGCCACGTCGCAGGTGGGGCAGAACTGCGTGCCGAGCTTCACGTACAGCAGGCGCAGGAAGTGGTAGATCTCGGTGAGCGTGGCCACCGTGCTCTTGCGCCCGCCGCGGCTGGTGCGCTGCTCGATCGCAACCGTGGGAGGAATGCCGTAGATGGCGTCGACGTCGGGCCGCGCCGCCGGCTGCACGAACTGGCGCGCGTAGGCATTCAGCGATTCGAGATATCGTCGCTGGCCCTCGTTGAAGATGATGTCGAATGCCAGCGTGGATTTGCCGGAGCCGCTGACGCCGGTGATCACGGTGAAGGCCTCGCGCGGTACTTCCACGTCGATGTTGCGCAGGTTGTGCTCGCGCGCGCGGTGCACGACGATGGAATTGCGGGCGGCATATCGCTGCGCGGACTCGGCGACCTGCCGGGTCTCGACCGGGGTTACCAGTTGCTGCCTGGTATTCGCGCAGCGCCTTGCCGGTGTGGGAAGTCGGATGCTTTTCGACGTCCGCGGGCATTCCGGCCACCACGATCGTGCCGCCGCCGTCGCCGCCCTCGGGGCCGAGATCTATCAACCAGTCGGCGGCGCGGATCACGTCGAGGTTGTGCTCGATGACGATGAGCGAGTGACCGATCTTGAGCAGCTTGCGGAAGGCGCGCAGTAGTTTGGCGACGTCATCGAAGTGCAGGCCCGTGGTCGGTTCGTCGAACAGGAACAGCTTGCCGCGGATCGAGGGCGTGTCGTCGGCGGCGGCCTCGGCCAGATGGCCCGCGAGTTTCAGTCGCTGCGCCTCGCCGCCCGATAACGTGGGCACCGGCTGGCCGAGCTTCACGTATTCGAGTCCCACGTCCACCAGCGGCTGCAGGCGTACCGCGACATTGGAGTGGTCCTTGAAGAAGGCCAGCGCCTCGGTGACCGTCAGGTTGAGCACGTCGGCGATGTTCTTGCGCGTGCCGTCCGCACCCTCGCGGCGGATTTCCAGCGTCTCGGCGCGGTAACGCTTGCCGTCGCAGTCCGGGCAACGCAGGTACACGTCCGACAGGAATTGCATCTCGACGTGTTCGAAGCCGTTGCCAGTGCAGGTAGGGCAGCGGCCCGTGCCGGAGTTGAAGCTGAAGGTGCCGGGCGTATAGCCGCGCGACTTCGCCGCGCCTTCACTGGCAAACAGTTCGCGCACCACGTCGAATGCGCCGACATAACTCGCGGGATTGGAGCGCGTGGTGCGCCCGATCGAGCTCTGGTCGATCATCACCACGTCGTCGACCATGTCCGCGCCATTCAGGCGATCGAAGGCGCCCGGCATTTCACTCGGACGGCCCAGCGCCTTGAGCATGGCCTTGTGCAGCACATCCTCGATGAGCGTGGACTTGCCCGAGCCCGACACGCCGGTGATACACACCAGGCGGCGCAGCGGAAACTCCACATCGATGTTCTTGAGATTGTGCTCGCGCACCGCGGTGAGCTTGATGGCGCGCTTCGCCGGCACCATCACGGCGCGCAGTTCGCTGCTCACGGGCTTCGGCGCGGGTGCGCGCGGCGCGACCTGCTTCGCGCCGGACAGATATTGCCCCGTGAGCGAGCGCGGATTGGCGCGCACCGCTTCCGGCGTGTCGAAGGCCACGATCTCGCCGCCGCGCTCACCGGCACCGGGTCCGAGATCCAGCAGCCGGTCCGCGGCCAGCATGATCTGCGGATCGTGTTCGACGACCACCAGCGAATTGCCGGCATCGCGCAGGCGATGCATGACCTGCGTGACACGCTGCATGTCGCGCGGATGCAGTCCGATGGACGGCTCGTCGAGCACGAACAGCGTGTTCACCAGCGACGTTCCGAGCGCGGTGGTCAGGTTGATGCGCTGGACCTCGCCGCCCGAAAGCGTGCGCGACTGGCGGTCGAGCGTGAGATAGCCGAGACCCACCTCGCACAGGTACGCAAAGCGCGCGCGCACCTCGGCGAGCAGCAGGTCGGCGGCCTCGTCGAGCGGCGCCGGCAGCGAAAGTCCGTCGAAGAAAGCTCGCGCGCGATCCAGCGGCAGGAGCATGAGTTCGTGAACGTTCTGTCCCGGCGATGCGCCACAGGAGCGCGTCTGGCTTGAGCCGTGAGCCGCCGCAGGCCGTGCAGGGCGTGTATGCGCGATAACGCGACAGCAGCACGCGCACGTGCATCTTGTAGGACTTGGTTTCCAGCCACTCGAAGAAACGCTTCGCGCCGTACCAGACTTTCTTTTCCCACTTGCCTTCGCCCTCGATGACCCATTTGCGCTGCGCATCGGAAAGCGCATACCAGGGTGTGTCGAGCGGAATGCCGCGCTTCTTGGCGAACTTGACCATGTCATCCTGGCATTCCTTGTATGACTTGGTCTGCCAGGTCTTGACCGCTCCGCCCGCGAGAGTCTTGGTCTCATCGGGAATGACGAGCCCGTAGTCGATGCCGATGATGCGACCGAAGCCGCGGCAGGTTTCGCAGGCGCCCACCGGCGAGTTGAACGAGAACAATGAAGGGACGGGCTCGCGATATGAAAGGTCGCAGTCCGCGCAGTGCAGCTCGCTCGAGTATTTCCAGCGTTCCACGGACTTAACGGTGGATCGCTTTCATCCACTACGTGCAGGTTGACGCGGCCGCGCCCCACGCGCAGCGCGGTTTCGAACGACTCCATGACCCGCGCGCGTTCGACATTGCCGAGCCGCAGGCGGTCCTGCACCACTTCCAGCGTGTCGCCGTGTCGTTCATGGATGCGCGTGTAGCCCTGCGATTCCAGCAGCTGGCGAACCTCGGCTTCCTTGAAGTTCTTCGGCACCGTGACCGGGAAGCAGACGTACACGCGCGGGTCGGCCGCCGCCGCCGCGCGCTGCGTGGCATCGACGAAAATGCTTTCGGCGCTGTCGCGTCGAACCGGTTTGCCGCAGTTGCGGCAGTGAAGGGTGGCGGCACGCGCGTACAGCAGCTTCAGGTGGTCGTTGAGTTCGGTCATCGTCCCGACCGTGGAGCGCGAGGTGCGCACCGGGTTGGTCTGGTCGATGGCGATGGCCGGCGGAATTCCATCGACGCGATCGACGGCCGGCTTGTCCATGCGATCGAGGAACTGGCGCGCGTAGGGCGAGAAGGTCTCGACGTAGCGGCGCTGGCCTTCGGCGTACAGCGTGTCGAACACCAGCGAGGACTTGCCCGAACCGGACACGCCCGTCACCACCACCAGCTCATGTAACGGAATCTCGAGGTCGAGATTCTTGAGATTGTTCTGGCGCGCGCCGCGCACCACGATCGACGCGCGGGCACGCGCCTTCGCTGGCGCGACGACTGCAGTCTTGCGCGAGCCGGCCGGCTTGTTCATGTAGTGAAGGGAATTGTCATACGCGGATCGGTTATTGTACCGACCGTGTCAAGGGGCGCGCCGGATCGTCCGACACCGAGAATCGATCACAAAAGTGGCGGGGAACCAATGGTTGAGGCAGCACGGGGAATCGATCCCGCGCATCGGCGCGTCATATTCGCGTCGTCGCTGGGCACCGTATTCGAGTGGTACGACTTCTACCTGTACGGTTCGCTGGTCGCGATCATCACCAAGAAGTTCTTCTCGGGGATGAACGACACCACGGCCTTCCTGTTCGCGCTACTGGCCTTCGCGGCCGGATTCTTCGTGCGCCCCTTCGGTGCGCTGGTATTCGGCCGGCTTGGCGATATGGTCGGCCGCAAGTACACCTTCCTCCTCACCATCGTCATCATGGGCGCGTCGACGGCGCTCGTCGGCTGCCTGCCGACGTACGAGACGATCGGCATCACGGCGCCCATCCTCTTCATCGTGCTGCGGCTGCTGCAGGGCCTCGCGCTCGGTGGTCAGTACGGCGGGGCGGCGACCTACATTTCGGAACACGCCCCGGAGGGCAGGCGCGGCCTCTACACGAGCTGGATCCAGACCACGGCGACGCTGGGCTTCTTCCTCTCCCTGCTCGTCATTCTCGGGTGCCGCTTCGCGATGGGCCCCGAGCAGTTCGAAGCCTGGGGCTGGCGCGTGCCGTTCCTGCTCTCGACGGTGCTGCTCCTGATCTCCGTGTACATCCGTCTGCAATTGCAGGAATCGCCTGAGTTCCAGGAGATCAAGGCCGCGGGCCAGTTGTCGAAGGCGCCACTGTCCGAGTCGTTCGGACAGTGGGCGAACCTCAAGGTCGTGCTGCTCGCCTTGTTTGGCGCCGTCGCCGGCCAGGCCGTCGTGTGGTACGGCGGTCAGTTCTACGCATTGCTGTTCCTCGAGAAGACGCTGCAGGTCGATTCGACGAGCGCGCAGCTCGTGATGGCCGCCGCATTGCTCATCGCGACGCCGTTCTTCGTGGTGTTCGGCTCGCTGTCGGACAGGATCGGCCGCAAGAAGATCGTGCTGGCCGGCTGCCTGCTCGCGGCGGTGACGTATTTCCCGATTTTCAGCGGCATCACGCATTTCGCGAATCCGGCGCTGGATGCCGCCGTGCAGACCGCCCCGGTGACGGTGGATAGCCAACCCGACGTATTGCAGTTTCCAGTTCGACCCCATCGGCAAGAAGCAGTACCTCAGCAGCTGCGACTTGGCCAAGGGCGCGCTGTCGCGCATGGGCGTGTCCTATACAAACGTGCCGCGCCAGTCGCAGGAAAGTGCCGAGGTGAAGATCGGCGCCCGCACGGTTTCGATCCGCTCACCGTTCGATTACATCCCAGGCGAGAGTGTCAAGCCGGTGCCTGCCGCCGAATACAAGAAGGCGCAGGACGCCGTGACGGCGACAACTCAAGGAAGCACTCGCCGCGGCCGGCTATCCCGCCAAGGCCGACATGAGCGCCTTCAACTACCCGATGGTCATCCTGTTGTGCACCATCCTCGTGATCTACGTGACCATGGTGTACGGACCCATTGCCGCGTGGCTGGTCGAACTATTCCCCGCGCGGATTCGATATACCTCGATGTCATTGCCGTATCACATCGGCAACGGCTGGTTCGGCGGCTTCCTGCCCGTGACCTCGTTCGCCATCGTCGCGGCCACCGGGAATATCTACAACGGATTGTGGTACCCCATCGTGGTGGCCTCGATCACCGTCGTGATCGGCAGCCTGTTCCTGCGCGAAACGAAGGAATAGACCTTCACGGGCCGATTGCGCGTTTTATACTCTCCCGGACCAGGGGAGGGTGGGCATGACGCGAATCAAACTACCGCAAGCGTTGACACTGGCGGCAATCCTGTCGACGACTGCCATCACGTCAGGCGCCGCGGTGCCGACGCTGGACAATTTCTTTCAGGGTGCGCAGATCCATTCGGTGTCCATCTCGCCGAACGGCAAGTTGCTCGCCATGATCGTGACCGCCGATGGCAAGGACTTCGTGGCGGTCAAGGACCGCACCTCGGCCACACCCGCGACTCCCGTGCTCGCGCCCAATGAGAAAGACGGGTTCGTGCCTTCGTGGTGTCGCTGGGCCAACGACGAACGCATCGTCTGCAGCTTTCGCGGTCGCGAACGGGACAAATACCTGCAGAAGGTGTATCCGGTCACACGCCTGGTCGCCGTGAACAGCGACGGCAGCAATCAGCGCAAGCTGCTGCAGAATCCGTTTCAGCCGAGCGGCCAGCTCAACGATCGCATCATCGACTGGACGCCGGAAGAACCCCGCAGCGTGCTCATCGAAAAGTCGAATCCGCAGTCCGGGTTGCGCGTGCTCAAGCTGGACATCTACAGCGGCGAAACCGAGCTCTACGAAAAGCCCAGCACGTACGTTGGAAGCTTCGGGACCGACGGGCACGGCAAGGTGCGGCTCGGCTGGGGTCGCTACCAGCTCAAGAACTATTACTTCGCCAAGCTCGAGGGTGAGAAGGAATGGCGCCAGCTGGCGCGCGTCAAGACGCTGTCCACCGACGAAGGGTTTTATCCGATATCGGTGATCCGCGGTACCAACTACGCCTACGCCATGCGCGATCACGAGGGCCGCGCCGCGTTGTGGAAGGTCGATCTCGCCGACAAGGAAGACCCGCAACTGATATTCGCCAGTTCGCGCGTCGACGTGCGCCCGGTGTACACGCCGGATAACCGCGTACTGGCCGTGTATCCGGATTCGGGCAGCAAGGATGCTTTCTACGTCGAACCCGGCGCCGAGTTGTTAGGCGAAGTGCTCGGCCGGCTGTTCAAGGACAAGATGTATTACATCGAGGACATGAGCGGCGACATGAAGACCGTGATCGTCCAGGTCGAAAGCGACGTGCTGGCGCCGGAGTTCTACGTGCTCGACATGACCGGCGAGAAGGCCAAGCTGCAGCGCGTCGGTTCGCGATTCCCGGGACTGGACAAGACTGACCTGGCGAAGTCCGAGTACATTCACTATCCCGCGCGCGATGGCACGCTGATTCCCGCCTTCCTCACCAGGCCAGTGAATGCAACCGGCGCGCCACCGTTGATCATCATGCCGCACGGCGGGCCCTGGGCGCGCGACGCCTGGGGCTTCGACAGCTGGGTGCAGGCGCTGGCGCGCGAAGGCTACGCCGTTCTGCAGATGAATTACCGCGGCTCGGGAGGCTACGGAAAGCAGTGGCGCGAAGCCTCGTACAAGAATTGGGGCGGGCTGCCGTACTCCGACACCATCGACGGGCTCAAGTGGGCGGTAGAACAGAAGCACGGTGATCCGGCCCGCGTGTGCGTCGTGGGCGGAAGTTTCGGCGGCTACCTGGCGTTGTCCGCCGCGACGCGCGACAGCGCAATGCTCAAGTGCGTGGTGAGTGTGGCCGGCGTCAGCGATCTGCGCGAGCTAAAGAACGATTCGAACTTCTTTTCGAACTCGCTGGTCGTCAAGGACATGCTCGGCAACGATCCCATAAAGCTGGCGGCCCATTCACCTCGCCTGCACGCTGCCAATGTCGCGGTGCCGATGCTGCTGATACACGGCGTCGAGGACTACACCGTCGAGCCGGACCAGTCCGAGTTCATGGCCAAGGCCATGGCGGCCGCGAACAAGCCGTACAAGATGCTGATGATGGAAGACACCGACCACTACTTCACCACCCAGGCGCAGCAGCGGGAGTTGTTTACCGCTATCACGGACTTCATGCGGCCGCTACTGGCCGGCAAATAGGTTCTAGATCCGGGAAATGGGGACATCCCCATTTTCCGCTGGCGGGGGACGCGACGAGGCAATTGCTCGTGGAAAATAGGGATGTCCCCATTTTCCCCCTTCTCAGCGCCGCGCGGGACGGGGATACTTCGCCCCAACAAGTGCGCACGGCCATGGGAAGGTCGCTTGTTTGCTTGGCCGGCGCACAAGAAACAAAAGGAGTGGTCGCATGAAGTCTTGGAAAAGGCGCGGCTCTGCCGTGCTGCTCATGGGCGTGCCGTTCGCCATTGCTGCGCAGGAAGCGCCCCCGCCAACCGACGAAGAAATTGAAGAGGAGATCGTGGTCACCGCGCAGAAGCGCGCTACCGCGCTGCAGGAAGTTCCGTTTTCGATTGCCGCGCTCAGCAACGAAGACATCGAACAATCCGGCGCGACCAGCATCGTCGACGTGGCGCGCAACGTCCCCGGCCTCTACATCACGGATCTCGGGCCGGGCCAGAGCCAGGTCGCCATCCGCGGCATCAGCGCCGGCCAGGTGGTGCGCGATCAGCCGGGCGTGAAGGAGTCGGTGGGCATCTACCTCGACGAGTCGCCCGATCTCGGTGGCCCTGTTCACTCCCGACCTCGATCTCTTCGACCTGGATCGCATCGAAGTGCTGCGCGGCCCGCAGGGCACCCTGTACGGCGCCGGCAACGATGCAGGCACGGTGCGTTACATCACCGCGCAGCCTGACATCGGCACTTTCGGCGGATCCGTCGACGCCACGCTGAATACGCTCACCGACGGCGAATTCGGCGGCGTATTGCGGGGCGTGATCAACGTGCCCATCGGTGAATCCGCGGCCATGCGCGTGGTGGGCTATTACAACGAACTGCCGGGCTTCATCGACTCGGTGTATCCCGGTCGTGACACGCGCGAGGACGTGAACGGGGGTTCGCGCCTTGGTGGTCGAGCCGCGTTCCGCTTCGAGCCCAACGAGAACATCGCCATCACGCCGCGCATCGTCTACCAGAAGCTCGAGACGGACGGTTATCCGCGCGCCGACCAGTACAACATCCTCGGCAATCCCTACACGACCACCGAACCCGCCGTGGATCCGGGCGATCGCGGCCAGGTGACGCAGTTCCGCGAAGGCATCGACGACGAGTTCATGCTCGCGGACCTTAAGCTCGAATTCGGCTTCGGTTCGGTGGGCCTCACCTCGGTGACCTCGTACGTCGATCGCAGCGTCGTGGTGTTGCGCGATGCCAGCCAGCTCACGGGCAGCGTGACCAAGGACGTCGGCGGCACGGACGCGCGAAGCGCGGATCAATTCGCCGCTGTACGACACCACGGATCTGCAGACCTTCAGCCAGGAAATCCGGCTCGCGTCTCTGGAAGAAGGGCCGTTCCAGTGGGTGGCCGGCGTGTTCTACCAGCAGTACGACCGTGAGTACGGGCAGAACTCTGCCGACGCCCGGCTATGACGCGTTCACTCAGCGATCCGCTCGGCGCGGACAGCTCGGACTTCGGCGCGCCGCCGGACACGCCGTTCTTTTCTGACCTACTTACGACTTCGAGCAGTTCGCCGTGTTCGGCGAGGCGACCTACCGCTTCAATCCGAACTGGGCAGTGACCGCGGGCTTGCGCTACTACGACTTCAGCGAAGACCGTCTGCTCACCTTCGCGGGATTGTTCGCCGACCAGGGTTACACGGACCAGCCGGGTTCGGTGGAGTCCGACGGCTTCTCGCCGCGCGTGATCCTGGCTTACAACGTGGACAAGAACGTGCAGTTCACGGCGCAGTATTCGCGCGGCTTCCGTCTCGGAGGAATCAACGATCCGCTCAACGTCGGACTTTGCGCGGACGAAGATCTGGTGACCTACTCGGGGTTCGAGAACTGGGATGACGAGTTCGTGGACAACTTCGAGATCGGCACCAAGACGCGGCTGGCCGATGGACGCGTCACCTTCAATGCCTCGGTGTTCGTGACCAGGATCGACGGACTGCAGGTGATTGCCGACGCCGGCACCTGCTCATCGCGCATCATCATCAATGCCGACGCCGAGACACCGGGAGCGGAGTTCGAGTTGTTCGTGCGGCCCGAACGAGAGCCTGGGATTTCGGACTCTCGGCGACTTACGTCAAGGCGGAGGTCACCGAGTCGTTCCTGGCGGCCAGCGGACCGGTGGCCGGCATCCGGGAAGGCAATCAGCTGCCGACTTCGCCGGAGCTGCAGGCCGTGGCTTCGGCCACCTACAACTGGTCGATGGGCGAGGCATGGAAAGCTATCTGCGCTTCACCGTGCAGTACGTCGGTTCGTCGTTCACGCAGCTGGGTGACGAGGAGCCGAACTTCGGTCTCATCTCGAGCTCGGCGACGCGGCCGCCGGGTTCCGCGCGTCTCATCGATCTCGGCGCCGTGAACGTCACCAACATCGAATTCGATCCGGAGCTGCCGTCGTATTCGATCGGCAACCTGCGTTGGGGCATCAGCACGGATCGCTGGGAGGCCGCGCTGTTCGTCAACAATCTCTGGGATGAACAGGCGTTCCTGTCGGTGGACCGCGAGCGTGGCCGCAGCGCACGCGTCGGGTTTCTCACCAACCAGCCGCGTACCTACGGCGTCAACTTCCGCATGAACTTCTGACACCGAAATGGGGACACTCCCCATTTGCTAGCAAAAGGGGACGCACCTGAGGCGGGTGCGTCCCCACTTCCAAATCAAACTACAGCGCCGAGCTTGAATATCGGCGCATACAGCCCCCAGGCCGCCAGCGCGATCGCCAGCCACAGCAGCGCCGAATGGCTGCGCACCGCGATCTTCATCGTCCGGTGCTGCTCACGCGTGATGCGTGATCTCATCAGGATCCATATCGCCAGCGCGACGCCGGGCAGGGCGAACAACCACCAGATCCAGCCCGACTTGAGCGTGATGAATGTAATCGTCGGCAGATCTGCGCCGAAACCCTGGAACAGGTTCTCGAACTGCCGCAGCGTCTCCGGTGCCCGGATCGCCGCGGTGAGGCTGACCCACGCGGCAATCACCGAAGTGATCACCAGGCCGATGGGGCGCTCGATTTCGTCGGGGCCCAGTTCGCTCACGTGGCAAGGCTCGGGTAGGTAAACAAGAGGAAGTGCGCGGCGTTGACGCCGAAGTGTACGGCGACGGCGGCTTCCACCCGCTGGGTGCGCTGGTAAGCCCAGCCGTAGCCCAGGCCCGCTACCGTCGCGGCGCACACGTACTGCCAGCCGCCGCCGAAATGGGCGAGGCCAAACAGGATCGCGGCGACACCGAGCGCCGCCATCGCGGCCAACTGGCGATTGCTTCCGATCTTCGCCAGCTCGCACTGCACGAAGCCGCGAAAAAACGCTTCCTGGCAAACACAGGTGAACAGCAGGTTGATCGGCGCCCACACCAGGAACAGCGCATGCCACTTGGGATCGAAGCGCACGTAACCCATCGCCAGCGCGACCGCCATGACGGCGATGATTGTCACCAGCAACACGGGCGCCGCGCTACGCAGAATCCCGCCCAGCTCGCGCCAGGAGCGCACGCGGTCATCGTGGATGACACCGAGGACGAGAATGCCCGCGACCACCTTGTGAAATCCGAGTTCGAGACTGTAGGCGCGGCGCGCCCGGGGAAAGGATCACGTTGTCGATGAGCACGGTACGCGGAAAGCCGGGAAACAGGCCGAGTCCCATGGCAAGCGCGAAGCCGAAGAACGCGAGGCCCGTGACGACGCGCTGCTGGCGGAAGTAGGGCAGCTCCGCGTGCGCGCTGCGCCAGCGGTATAACACCGCCATCGCGCCCAGGATGAAGATCCAGCAGACGGCGAAGCCGCGCAGCGCGCCGGTGAAATACGCCGCTATTACCGCTGCGGCCAGTGCCGTGAGCCAGACGTACCGATGGATCCAGAGCCCGGCCACCGCGGCGAGCAGCAGCAGGAAAGGCGTCAATGCGACGGGATCGGAAAATGGGGACATTCCTATTTTCCTGTCGCAGGTGACCGTGGCTTCGAGTTGGCCATGACTCTCGCGTTGTCGCAGGAAAATAGGAATGTCCCCATTTTCCGATGCCGCAGTCTAATGCACGGCGCGGTTCTGCTGCTCTGTCTTCGACTCGAGGCTGAAGCGCGGTTCTAACTTCTTGAGCCTGCCAGTGGCGAGCTCGGCGGCGTACCGGCCGACCTCGGGCCCGTGTTTGAAGCCGTGGCCGGAACCGGCGCCCACCAGCAGCACATTGTTAGCCGTCGGGTGGCGGTCGATGAGCAGGTCGCCGTTGGAGCTGTTTTCGTACTGGCAGACGCGTTCTTCGTTGAGCGGTGCGCCGGCGAGGGCGGGAAAGCGTTTCGCCATGTAGGCGCGCGCATCGGCCAGGGCGCCCGGCGATGCAACCCGGTCGCCGCGATCCGGATCGATGGCCGGGCCGTGCTTGTCGTTTGCCACCTTGAAGCCGCGGCCTTCCAGGTCCGGCATGCCGTAGAAGATGTCGCCATTGTTGAAGTCCGCCCAACCCGGCAACGCGCCGCCCCCGAAGCGTGCATCACCCGCGGGCGCCCCGAAGAAGAACACTTCCTGGCGGGTCGGGAAGATGCGCGGCCCCAGCATGTGCGGGAACAACTTTGGCAGCCACGGACCGCAGGCGAACACGTAGTTAGCCGCGGAAACGCTGCTGCCATCCGAAAGCCCGATGCCGGTGAGAGGCTTCGCAGCGCCTGGTGGCTTCACGGCCGCAACGCGATACTCCCCGCCGCTCTTCACGAACTGCTTCACCAGCGTCTGCACGGCGCGGCGCGCCATCAGCACGCCGAACTGCGGTTCGAACAGGCCGACCTCGATGTCCTTCCAGTGAACCTGCGGGTAGCGTTTTTCGAGCGCCGCACGGTCCAGCTCCTCGGTGGGCAGCTTCAGCCGCCGGTGAACTTCGAGCGACTGATCGACGTAGGGCTCGCGTTTCTGGAAAAAGAACAACACGCCCAGCGGGTGGAAGACCGGCAAGCCCGATTGATCCGACAGCCACTTCCACGAGGCCAGCGAGTCGAAAGCCATGCGCGTGTAGACCTCGTCCGCGCCGTAGGAGCCACGGGTGAGTCGTGACTCACCACCCGAAGAAGCGCGCGCATGCGCGGCGCCGAAGGCATCGAGCAGCAGTACCCGCTGCCCGGCCTTGCGCAGATGCCAGGCCGTCCAGGCGCCGAACACGCCCGCGCCCACGACGATCGAATCCCAACTGGGTTTGTCCATCTTCGGGTCCTTCGCACTGGCGACGCGCGCGCTGGCAAGCCCGGCGGCCAACGCCGATCCGATGGCTGAGCGGCGCGTGATGCGGTTAGTCATGGCCGCGGATTGTGTGTGATGTCCCGGTGCGCGTCATCCCGCGCGCGCCGCCGGCAGGCGCGTCCCCTTTTGACAGCTAAACGGGTGGGGACAGACTTAAGTCTGTCCCCACACTATTACGGGTGACCGCCGGCGGTGCCTTCCTTTGGGACTGACTGCATGGCGCGGTTGCTGGCGCCAAAGCTCTCCTCGGGAGCCGATGGGCCGCGCGAGCCGTCCAGCCGGCGCATGAAGGCAATGACGTCGCGCAGCTGGCTGGGCGTGAGCACCTGGCCGTAGATCTCGGGCATCGACGACGGTGCGACCACGCGTTCCTTCACCTTCTTCGGGTCGAGCGTCGCCTGGGTGCCGTCGCCGCGCTTGAGCACGATCTGCGTCGCGGTCTCGCTGACCAGGCTGCCGGTCTCGGTCTCACCGTTCGCCATCGTGACCGTCACGTTGTCGAAGCCCGGCGCGATGTGTGCACTGGGCTTCACCACGGATTCCAGCAGGTAGCGCGGGGGATGTTGCGCGCCGATGCGTGACAGGTCGGGGCCTGCCTCGCCACCTTCGCCGCCCACCTTGTGGCAACGCGCGCAGGGCATGATCTGGTTCTCGGTGAACTGCTCGTAACCGCGCCAGGGATTACCGCCCTCGAGCGCAAAGGAATACGCCGCGAGTGGATCGCTGCTGGCGGCCCAGACCGCCTGCTGCTTCTCCCAGCGCGCCTTGACGGCCGGCGCGGTGCTCTTCTGCACGGTCTCCAGCAATTCCACCTGGGCACCGGGCAGCACTTTTCCAGCGGCGAGCTGATCGATCGCGCTCACCAGCAAGGCCGGTGCCTGCGGGCTGTCGAGCTCGGCCATGGCCTGGAACGCAGCCTGCTGTTCCACCTCGGACTTGCTGGCGGCGAAGCGCTTGATGACCGGCAGCGCGCGCTCGGGCGCGCGGTGCGCCACGATCTGCAGCGCTGCCAGGCGCAGCGCAGGCAGGTCGGATTTTTCCGCCGCCGCCACCGCCTCGAGGACCTGGTCCACGCCCATGGCGTCCAGCGTCTTGAGCGCGCTGGTGCGCACCGGCTCGGATGCCTTCTGGTTGCTCACCGTCGCGACCAGCACCGGCGCAGCGTTGCGCAGCTCCAGGGATTGCACGGCCTCCAGCGTCGCCAGTTGCACGGGCTCGGGCACGCCGTCGGCTAACAACTTCGAAACGGCCGGCGACAACGCGCCGACTGCGTCCGCAGCCGGACGCTCCTTCATCGGACGATAGATGCCCACCACGCGATCGCGCTGCGGCACCTTGCCCCACACGGCGAGCTGCTTCAGCGCCTCGGTGCGCATGGTCGGCGTGGCCGCGGTATTGAGGGCGTAGTTCGCGATGGCCTGCGCGCGCGGCGCGTCGCCGAGCCGGAAATTGGCATTCAGCGCGCGCACCACCAGGGCTTCATCCGCCACTGGGGCGCTCGCGAGTTTGCCGGCGAGTGGTCGCCAATGACGGCTCGATCGGCACGTCGTTGATGGCCTCGGCGGCCTCGCGCACGATGAACGCGTCGGAATCGTTGAGGAAGCCCGCGATCGACGAATTCTGCGTGTGCCGGTATGTCAGCAGCACGCCGAGTCGCACGGCAGCGGAAGGGTCCTTCGCGGCGGCCGCGAGCGCCTCATCCGCGTGAATCTTCGACAACGCATAGGAGGCCGCGAAGCGCAGGTAGGGATCCTTGTTGTCGTTGGTGCGCAGCAGGGCGAGCAGCGGGCCCGGCCGAGGCTTTGTTTCCCAGTTTGCCGAGACTCTGCGCCGCAAAGAACTGCACGCGCGGCTCGGTGTCGGTGAGTTTCTTCACGAGCGCGTCCTGCGCCTTGGCGTACTTGAGATCGCCCAGGCCCTTGGCGGCCTGCGCGCGAATTTCGGGATCCTTGTCGTCAAGCAGCTCGACAAGCAGGGGATTGAAAGTGGCCTTGGTGCGTCCGAACTGGGTGAGCCCCCAGACCGCGTGCAGACGGCCGAGAGCAGTGACGCCCTGTGCGCCGGTCACGGCCTTGGAGAAATGGCCGCCGTTACCGCGCGCCAGCATTTCGAACTGGGCCTCGAGACGCACGCGCCGGTCGGGATGCGACAGCAGGCGACTCATGAGTTCCTGATTGCTCGCCTTCTTGACGCCGCCGGCGAGCAGACCTGCAACTTCCGCGCTCAACTTGACCTGGGCCGGATCCGGGTTGACCGGCGAAATGCCGTAGATGCGGCCCTTGTTCGACTTCGGCCAGCCATCGACCCAGTCGGAGAGGTACAGCACACCGTCCGGTCCGAAGGTGACGTCGGTGGGCAGCACGCCGCCGATGAACTGCTGGCTGCTCGTCGGTACGAAGCTCGCGCCACTCTGCTTCAACGTATAGGTCTGGATGCCGCTGCGCGCGATGCTGCCCTTGAAATGCGTGATGAAGAAATGGCCACGGTACTCGGGCGTGAGGCCGGTGCCCGGGTAGTAGGTGAGACCCGACGGGCCGTCTTCGATGTTGCACACCGGCGGCAGTAGATAGGCCGGGCGGCCCGCGAAGTTCGGCTTCCACAGACCCTCGCGCAGCCACGGGCCGCCGCGGCCCTGCTGGTTGTGCTGGTAGCCGATGCGCCAGCCGCTGTCGCCGCCCTCGACGAGATACACCAGGCGCTCCATGTCGGCCTGGTCGCTGTCGTTGTCGCCGGTGAACAGGTTGCCGTGTTCGTCGAACACCAGCTCCTGCGGATTGCGCAGTCCGCGGTGCACCAGCTCGAGCTCGGTGCCGTCGGGGTTCGAGCGGAACACCGCGCCCTCGTCGGGATAGGCAATCAGCTTGCCTTCCTTGTTCCGCACGCTCATGCCGCGATCGCCGATCGAGAAATAGATCTTGCCGTCGTGGCCCAGCGCCAGGCCATGAAAGTCATGTCCCGTGTAGTTGTAGCGCACGCCGAAGCCGCGCAGCAGCTCGGTCTTCTTCACGTTGCCGGCATCACCCTCGAGCAGCCACAGGCTCGGGATGTTGGTGAACCACACCTTGCCATTGCGCGCGAGCACGCCCGAGGCGATGCCATCGAGCTCGCTGTTGAAGCCGTCGGCGTAGATGCTGCTCTTGTCGGCGACTCCATCGTGGTTGGTGTCCTCGACCAGCCGCACGATCTCGCTCTCGATGGCGAAGTCCTTGGCCTGCTCGCCGAACACCTTGCGATGCAGGGCGGCGCGGTCCTCGATGGTGCGTGCTGCGAGGTCGAGCTCGAGCATGTCCATGTAATCGCGGATGTCGAGCACGCTGGTGCGGTAACGATAAGTTTCGGAGACGAACAAGCGCCCCTTCTCGTCGAAGTCGATGGCCACGGGATTGGCGAGCATGGGCTCGGCGGCCCACAGCGATGCCTTCAGACCTTTCGGCAACGAGAATCGCTTGATCGCGAGCTGCGCATCGTCCGATGCCGGGTCGACCACCGGCGTTGGCAGGCGTTCGACGGGTTCGAGCTGCAGGGTCTGCGAGGCAACCGTGGTGATGCCTGCGACGAAAAACACGGCCAGGCGGGCGAGCAATACGGAAGGTTTCATGATTTCCCGGATGTAACTGGAAGGGTTTACAGCGGCGCACTATATCGGAGGCACGCACCTGAATGCCGCAGCGCTTGAACTGCGATGCATTCGGATGAATTCTCCGCTGGTGGCATTCCTTAGGACACACAAGGCCAAAGTCGTTCTCGCCATCATCGTCGTGGGGACGCTGCTGGCGTGGTTTTCCGTGCGTCAGCCGGCCGAACCGCCTGATGCCCGGACAGGCAAGCAGGAAACGCCATTGGCCGGGAAGAAGTCAGCAGCGCGGACGCCCGCCGCAGGCACGTCCTTCGACTTCTACCTGTTAGCGCTCACCGCGCATGCGGCCTTCTGCGCCGACGGGCGCGAAGACATGAGTGAATGCCGCAACTCTGCAGGCCGCCCGCTGGCGATCCATGGCCTGTGGCCCGAGAGGCTGGAGCCGCGCACGTATCCGCACGACTGCCCGGCGCCCCCGCTCGACCTCGATGCCGGGCTGGAGCAGCAACTCGCCGACTTCATGCCCGGAATGGCGGCCGGGTTGCACGAGCACGAGTGGCGCGAGCATGGCGGCTGCAGCGGCCTCGACGACGATGTCTACTACCAGCGCACGCTCGATCTGGCGCGTGCGCTGGACGCGACGCTCGCCGCGAAACTAACTACCCTGGCGGGCCGCGACACCAGTGCGGCCGAGCTGCGCGAGACCGCTGACTTGTTCCAGCCGGGCATCGGCGCCACGTTCACGCTGCACTGTCGCACGCTGGCGTGGTTCGGGCGACCGCCCGGTGCTCATCGAGGTTCGTCAGTGCATCGACAATGACGGTGCGGGCGGCGCGCCCGGCACATTGCTCGACTGCGCCGCCGTCAAGCGGCGCGACCAGGGCTGCGGCGCTTCTTTCCGCATCGTGGGGATGCGCGGATGAACCTGCAGTTGCGCGCGTTGCTGATCGCATACGCGGTCAGCGCGGTGGGAGTGATCGCCGGGCTCTGGTGATGCGTGCCGGTGCGCGCGCCTGGTGGCGGCTGCCGGTGTATTCGGCCATGGCCATGGCGCTCGGCGTCATGACATGGACGCTGGTGCGCAAACATCTGCTGTCCGCCGGAATGGATGGCTGCCGCATTCGCAAGTGCTGTTTTACTGCGCGCTCGTTCTCTATTCGGCTGTTTGGATGTCGCATGGGGTTATTGCTTGGCCGAATGACCCGGCGTAAAACGCCAGGGCCCAATGTAGAGGAGACCCCATGAACAATTCGCACAACAAACAACCGCCCGGACCGCGCCCGCCCCCGAAGGGCTGAGGTCGCCGACGTATCTTCCGCCGGGCAGCGTCAGCTGCCCGAGGAAGGGATCACCGCGCGCGCGCCACGTCGACCGCCAGCCGCGTTGCCAGGCCGTCATCAGCGCAGCCTCGGCCTCGGTTTTCTTGCCCTGCATCGCCAGCGACGCGGCGCGCAGGTAATACAGTCCGTAATGCTGACCGCCATTCTTCTCGTAGGTGGCGAGCATCTGGTCGAGCTGGTTGAGTATCTCCTGGGCCCGCGCCGCGTCACCGCCGCCCTGCAGCTCGATGCCGGCATGGAACAGCGATGCCGAGTACTCGTGACGAATCTGGCTGCCATCGAACAGGTCGGCGGACGACAGCGGCAGGATGCGCTGCGCATGTGCCAGCGTGGCGCGCGCCGCGGTTGCATCGCCCGCGAGGTACTGGAGTCGCGCCAGTTCGGTCAGCTCGGCGCCGGTGATCGCCTTGCCGGCGAGGCCGTTTTCGGCCATCCAGGCCCGCAGTCCCGCGGCACCTTTCTCCGCCAGCACCACGGTGGCTTCGCGTGACAGTGCGAAAAGCCCGCCGGCGCCCGGCAGGTCGGGCAGGAGCGCGCGCGCCTGGTTCATCTTCTTCTGCGTCACCAGCAGCTCGATGATCTGATCGGCGGCCCATTCGTCGCCGGGTGCGAGCTGGCGCGCCTCTTCGAGCCAGCGGACGTGCGCCGTCGGTGTCACCCTGGGCGCGGGCGATCCATGACGTGGCGAGTGGTCCCCACATGTTGTTCCGATCGAGTTCGCGGGCGCGCAGACAGGCCTGGCGTGCGTGGTCCAGTTCGCCGAGGTCGATGAATTCCTGGCAGCGGAACACATGCGAGATGAAATCGAGCGGATCGAGCTCGGCCGCCACGGAGAAGCGGCTCAACGCCGAGTTCGGATCGGCGCGGCGATCGTACAGATTGCCGAGGAAGCGGTGACTGGAGGCGTCGTTGGGATTCGCCTTGGTCGCCCGTTGCAGCAATGGCAGGGCCTCGTCGAGCTTGAACTCCTCGGTGAGCAGCCAGCCCTTCACCGCGAGTGCATCCGGCAGGTTCGGGCTGAGCGAGAGCGCGCGGTTGATGAGCGGTTCGGCCTCGGCCGACACGTCCTCGAGCGGCGCGCGGTTCAGCGACAGGCCGTTGAGCAAGGTCTCGGCGAGACCCACCTGCGCCAGCGCGTACTGCGGATCGGCGGCCACGGCGCGCCGGAAGAATTCCGCCGCCTTGAGGTTGTCGTCGGCGGTGCGCTTGCGCTGGCGCGCGCGACCCAGCAAGTACAGCTCGTACGCCTCCATCTTCTCCGGCTGGCGCTGGGCCCACTGCTCGGCGGTATCGGCGGACAGCGTCAGGTGCAGCTGCTCGGCCACCGCACGCGAGACCGTGTCCTCGATCAGGAAAATGTCCCCGAGCGGCATGTCGTAGGTGTCCGACCAGATGTGCAGGCCATGAGTCGCCTCGATGAGCTGCACGGTGATGCGCATCTGGTTACCCGAACGTCGCAAGGAGCCTTCCAGCACATGGGTGGCGCCGAGCTGCCGGCCGATTTCGCGCACGTCGGTGTTGGTGCCCTTGAACGCGAACGCCGAAGTGCGCGCCACCACGCGCAGCGTGGGGATATGCGCCAGCCAGTTGGAGAGCTCTTCCGTGAGGCCGTCGCATAGCGACTGCTCGTTCTGGTCGACACTCATGTCGACCAGCGGCAATACCACGATGGTGGGCAATTTCTCTTCCGGCGGATCAGCCTGGAACAGCTTGCCCGGCATGTTCCACGCGACCACCGAGAGCACGGCCGCCACGAGGATGCTGCCGAATCCCCAGGCCAGGCGCTTAGCGGTGCCTGGCGGTCGGAAGCCCGGCGGCCAATGACGTCACCCGTCTCGAACGAGGTGGGCACGTACTGGGAGGGTAGCGACGGCAGCTCGGGCACGGTCGGCACCGCCGTGGTCTCGAGTACCCCGATGAACCGATAGCCCTTGCGCGGGATGGTCTCGATGTAGCGGGGGGTGTCGGCGTCGTCGCCCAGGGCGATGCGCAGCTTGCGCATGGCGGTATTCAGGCCGGTATCGAACTCGACCACGCCTTTGGGCCACAGGCGGGCGATGAGCTGCTCCCGGGTCACGACCTGGCCAGGCCGCTGGGTGAGCTCATCAAGGATCTGTAATGGCTGATCTTGCAGGCGGTGGGTTTCCCCGCCTTTCGTGATTTCTCCCGACTCGAAGTTCACGCACCAGCCGTCAAACCGGATTTCCCGCTTTTCCATGCACCCGCCGCAGCTCCAAGGGGGTGAATCATAGACAAGTCAGCACCGGATCAGCGGCCGTCCATCGCGTCCGGGCATCGTCCGGGGGCACCCTCCCGCCGCAACGATCCCAAACAAAGGAAAGCTCAAGGAGGGAAGTGATGAACGTGACTGCGCATCGCCGTCACGGCCATGAGCCAGCCGGGCCCGTCCCCTCAGCCGGTACCACCCGTGGATCCCAATGGGCCCGGGCCAAGGCCGCCGCCGAAACATTTATCGGCGCGTGCACTGACCGCGTTGGTCAGTCAGCTGACGACGGGATATGCCAATCCAGACGGCCCGGAGGAGACTCCGGGCCCCCTGGACCCGTACATCCGCAAGGCGCTGGAACGTTCGGTGCTCGGCGCCGGCATGGGCACCAATTTGTGGCGCTTGATCGCCGAAAAGCACCCGGAGATCTGGGATGTGATCGGCGGTGACCCGTCTTCGACGGTTGCCCTGAATCCGCAGCCCCTGCCACCGCGATCGGCCTTCCTGGCATCCGTCATCCTCGGGGTCACCGAGCGCATGACGGATGTCTGCGAACTGGCCGATCTCATTCCGCGGCCGGGCGGCGAGCGCGGAAACATCCTGGTCGCCGGCCACATCGCCAAGTTCGTCGATGACATTTGCAGCCACGGATTGCACATCCCCTGGCCGTTCCCCTGGCCGGCGCCGCCCTGGTTTACCGACAGCCTGAGTGGCGCGGATCTCATCGTCATGGGAACGCAGTTTCAGCAATGCGCCGCCATCGCCATGGATCGCGACCTGGCGAGGACCTTCGCCGATGCGGCGCACGCGCTGCTGGAAGCCGGAGCCGCGCGCCTGGTGTGACTCGCGAAAAGTTTCAGGTTTGGGGGCCAGGTCATCGTTTGTTACCCCCGGGCGAGTGGGTTACCCCCACCATGGCCCCCGACCTATCCAACGGGCGAACAGGATGTTCGCCCTTCTTTTTATCGGGCGCGCGCGGGCAGTGCCAACTCGGGCGGCAGTGAATCATCCTCCGGGAGCTTGATGGGGTGTCCCGGCACACGTACGTAGTCGAGATCGATCTGCGTCACCTGCTCCTCGATTTTCGTGAGGATTGCCGGCACCGGCCGATTCTCCGCCAGTCGCGCGAGCACGGGCCCTAGCAGCGGCTCAGGCGCGACGCCCACGGCGGCGGCGCGTGCCGCGATCGTGGGATGCAAGTCGAGCGGATGCGGAATCTGCATATCGATGAGCTGCGCGCGGATATCGCCGGGCGTGGTAGCTGCCAGGAATTGCCGGGTGCGCGCCAGGTAATCGAGGGAAATGTTGCGGCGGCCGAAACCACGGTCCAGCAGGCTGTTCAGGCCGCGGCGGAACTCCTGCCATTGCAGGCTCAGGGTGCCCGCCTTGATGAGCAGCGACACCACGGCGCCGGGATTGCTCACCTCCAGTGAGGCCCGGTCCGCCGCGAATTCACGCTCGCGCCGGAGGCGACTCGCCGCGACCGCCAGGATGTAGCTCATCAGGGTCAGCAGCCCGATCGCGGGCAGGCGCGCGGCGCCCATCCAGGGATTCTCGTCGTCGCTGCCATCGTCGATGGACACACTCTCCACGGCCTGCTCGAGCGTCTTGAAGGCTGGTGCGAAGCGACTGCTGAACTCGAGATCGGCGCCGCGGAAATGGCCGAGCTCGTGGCCAATGAGGGCATCGAGCTCGGCATCGTCGAGCACGCGCAAGGCGACGCAGGGTAGATAGAGAGTCTCGGCTGGCTCCAGCTCCGCTACTCCGCGCAGGCGGATGGGCATGGCGGCGACAAAGGCCGTGGGCTCGATGCCGACGATGATGCGTTCCGGCGGCCGGGAATTGAGTTTCGCTGCCAGCCGCGCCACCCGGGCGTGCAATTCCGGGTAATCGGACGGTTCAACCACCACGCCGGTGACGCCCAGGGTCTCGGTGGCCAGCAGGCGGCCCATGTCGGCCAGGATGCTCAGGCCGGCGAGCAGCAGTCCGGCACCGAGGAAGAACGGGATCGCGAGCACGTACAGGTTGCGCGGCATCACGCCTTCTTCGATCAGTTGCCACGTCGCCCACCAGACCAGCGCGCCATGCGCGATCAGCAACAGTGCCAGCAGACCGATGACAATGCGCACCAGCGGCGGAAAGTAGCGGGCCAGCGCGTTGCCATTGCGGGCCAGCAGCTGTGCGCAAACCCAGTAGATCAGCGGCAGCGCGATGGTCGCGGCGAGTGCGATCAGCGAGAGCTGCTGCAGCAGGTACAACAGATCGACACTGTTGCAGCCCGGCCCATATTGGTACTGGTCGAGGGCTTTGCAGTATTGGCCGAGCTGACTGGCCGGCACCTCGTTGGCCCGGGCGATGCGGTTCAGCCCGTACCAGGCGGAGAAAAGGCCGAGCGCAGGCGCTGCCAGGCCGCTGGCGATGAACTCACCAATACCTTTCTTCACGTGCTACCCCTCCCGTGCCACGTGCACCGGTGCAGCGTGCCATTGCCCGATGCCTGCGTCGAGCAGTTAGTCCGACGGCATGGTCTGCATCGCGACGTATTGCTTGCGGAATTCCAGGCCACGCATGGGCCAGGTACTGGCATAACGCTTCAGTCCCTCGATCGCCGGGGAGAAATCCACTCCATTGACGCGACAATCCGCCTCGATCGTCGCGCCGTCCGCAGATCGCCACGCGAACAGGCGGACTCCGAAGAATTCATCCGCCGGATGAGATCGCTTGAAGGCATCCACCGAGCTGGTGAACAGGCAGCAGGGGCAGAAGCCGTGTTCCTCGGCTCGGTTGCGGGCTGGTTTACCAGATGTGAGGTGGGCCCAAGGATCACGCGCCGGTTGGGAGGAAAGATTGAGCTGCCTTCCCGGCCGGGCGTGCCTGAGTGATTGACACGCCGGCGGCACTTGTCACCTGCCGAATAGAGAAAGACTGGCAAGTCCACTTGCGCCCATTGAGTGAAGCCCTGTGAGAACGAATTGCGGACATCCGGTCCCCATGAGTGCTGGTACTCGAAGACACCCTTTGGGACCCACTTCGGGTGAGAAACCTGGATGGTGCTGATCGTTTGCATCTTCTTGCCGTCGTCGCTGGGAGTGACCTGGACGACCTGGGGGACCAGCAGCATTCCGTTGGGCAGTTCCAGCCATTCCCCTCGCGAGGTGAACTTGTGCGAAAGGCCGGTCAGCGTGTCGGCGAGCAGCCTGCTGAGATCCGCGCTTTCTTCCCAGCTCCGGTCGCCATTGGCGAACTGCACTCGCATCCAATGGCCTTGGCCTGGATTCTCCGCGGCGCGGGGCGGCGGACTGGCTGATTTTTGGAACCAGGAAAACATTGGTGATCGTTACCAGAATCTTGGCAGCTCACGCAAGCTGTTAGGCTAACGCGCACCAACGGGGGGTCGGGAATGAAGATCTGTCGCGCGGCGACTGCTGTGTCGTCGTTGTTGCTGGCTCAGGCCGCGTTCGCAACGCCGATTGTTCCGCAGGCCGTCATCCGCAGTCCCGACGGCCGGATCGAAGTCCAGGTCGAGGTGCGCGACCGCGTCACCTATTCGGTTCGCGCCCACGGGCAGATCGTATTGCAGAACTCGCAGCTCGGCGTATTGCGCGACGATACGGATCTCACCCGCGGGCTGGATGTCACGCCGGCGTTCCGGGAGCGCATCGAGCGGCCCGAGGTGGTCAAGGACAGCTACGAACTACCCACCATCAAGCGACGGCTCAACCAGTACGTAGCGCATCGCCGGGTCATTCCGCTGCAAAACCAGGCGGGCGCACGCATGGATGTCGAGTTCCAGGTCTCGAACGACGGTTTTGCGTTTCGCTACCTGTTCCCGGAGACCGACGCGAAGGTCAGGCGCATCACCCGCGAGGCCACGTCGTTCAATTTCCTGCCGGATGCGCGCGCCTTTCTGCAGCCGCTGGCGCCGCCGCGCTCCGGCTGGAACGAAACGAATCCCTCGTACGAGGAAGTTTACGATCGCGACCAGAAGGTCGGCACGTTGTCGCTGCAGGGTGGGCCATTCGTGTTCCCGGCACTGTTTCGATCGGGCGAGACCTGGCTGCTGGTGAGCGAGACGGGGGTGGGGCGCAACTATTGCGGCTCGCGACTGCGCCCGCAGCGGCGCAGCAGCGAATACCTCATCGATTTCCCCACCGAGCTCGAGAACAGCGGCAGCGGACCGGCAACGCCGGAATCGACGCTGCCATGGAAAACGCCGTGGCGGCTGGTCGTCATCGGTAGTTTGAAAACCATCGTGGAGTCGACGCTGGGCACGGACCTGGCCGACAAGCCCACCGTGAACGGTGCGCCGTTCCTGAACGGCCCTGGCAAGGCGTCGTGGAGCTGGCCGTTGTTAGGCGACGACAACACCGTGGTGCCGGTGCAGAAGCGGTTCATCGACTACGCGGCGCGCATGAAGATGGCAATACACGCTGGTCGATTCCGCCTGGGACCGGCAGATCGGCTACGACGGGCTGAAGGAGCTGGTGGACTACGCGCGACCGAAGGGCGTGAAGATCCTCATCTGGTACAACTCGGCCGGGCGCGTGGAACACGACACCGCTCACGCCGCGCGACCGGATGCTCACGCGCGAAAGCCGGCGCGCGGAGTTCGCGAAGATCCGCGACATCGGCATTGCCGGCGTCAAGGTGGACTTCTTCGCCGGCGATGCGCAGTCCACCATGGCTTACTACCAGGACATCCTGGCCGATGCCGCGCCGATGACGGGCTGCTGGTGAATTTCCACGGCGCGACGCTGCCGCGCGGCTGGCAGCGCACCTGGCCGAATCTCATGACGGTGGAAGCGGTGCGCGGCATGGAATTCGTCACCTTCGAGCAGAGGAACGCCGAGGATCGAGCCCTGGCACGCGGCCATGCTGCCGTTCACGCGCAATGTGTTCGACCCGATGGACTTCACGCCCGTGGTACTCGATCGCATCCGCAACATCGAGCGGCGCACCAGCAGCGCCTTCGAGCTGGCGCTGGCGGTGCTGTTCACCTCGGGCATCCAGCACTACGCGGAGATTCCGGAGGGCATGGACAAGGCGCCGGCCTACGTGCAGGAGTTTCTGCGCAACGTGCCGGCGAGCTGGGATGACGTGAAGTTCATCGAAGGCTTCCCCGGGCAGTACGTGGTTCTCGCGCGCCGCGCCGGCAAGCACTGGTGGATAGCGGGCATCAATGCGGATCGCCAGCCGCGCAAGGTGACAATCGACCTGAAGGCGCTGGGGATACGTGGGCCCGGCCGGCTGATCACGGACGGCGGCGATGCACTGGGCTTCCGTATCGGTGACTTTCCGGCAGAACGCGGCGCGGTCAGCGGTGAGCTCGAGATGCGCGGGCGCGGCGGATTCGTGCTGACGGTGGAGTAGCGCGGCGCCGGTCAGGCTGCCTTGGTCGTGCCTGCGGCCTCACGCATGGTCTGGGACAACACCCCGTAGGTCTTGATCCACGCGGATTTGACCTCGGGCGTGAAGTCGGCGCGCAGCGCCTTTTCGAGCGTCCATAACAACGCGCTGGCCACCGTGGCGTGGTGCTCGTCGCGTACGCCGCACACGAAGTGGCGCATCCCGAGCTCACGCAGCACCGGCAGCAGTGCTTCCACCCGGCCGAGGGCGCGGATGGTCGCGGACGTCATCCGCAGGAATTTCGCACGTTGCTGCTCGGGGTCGGCGTCGAACAGGGGCTGCATCGCGGGATCGAGCTCGAATAGTTTGAGATAGAACAGTTCGGCAATGGCCTTCCGGGCGGGAAGGGCGTTCTGCCAGCTGGACTGAACTAACAAGATGTCGTCCTGGGTCATTGATACTCCAAGTCCTGATACCCGGAGAAAGCAAACCGCGTGCCACGCGGACTGTGATCGCGTGCACGTGCTATCACGTGGCGAGTGCCAGCGCTGGTGCGTGCACCGTGTGAGCACCTGTTGCGTTGCGCTGCGCACGCGAGTGGGGCAAGGACATGTGGTTTGACGCATAATGCGGCGGCGCAATGCCATGCGAATTCTCAAGGTAAAAGTCAAACCCGGTGCCCGCAAGGACGCACTCGAGCAGCTCGCCGACGGCGGTTGGCAGGCCAGCGTCCGGGCGCAGCCCGTCGACGGCAAGGCAAATGCCGCGCTGATCGCGCTGGTGGCCGGGCACTTCGGTTTGCGCAAGGCGCAGGTGTCGATTCGCAGCGGTGCGTCCGGCCGCATGAAACTGGTGCAACTCGAGGACTAGCAAGAATGATCACGCTCTACGCCTTCGGGCCGTCATTCGGATTGCCCGACGCCAGTCCCTTCGTCATGAAGGCCGAGATGCTGCTGAAGCTGTCCGGCCTGCCGTACGAGACCAACACGCGAGGCTTCGGCAAGGCGCCCAAGGGCAAGCTGCCATACATCCGCGATGGCGAGACCGTGGTCGCGGACTCGACCCTGATCCGCATGTATCTCGAGCAGAAGTACAGCATCGACTTCGACCATGCGCTCTCGGTGCGCGAGCGCGGAATCGCCTGGTCGGTGGACAAGATGCTCGAGGATCACCTCTATTGGGTCATGGTGTACTGGCGCTGGCTCAACGATGAGAATTTCAAGAAGGGGCCGATCAGCTTCTTCAAGCGGGTGCCCGCGCCGCTTCCGGCCGCTGGTGACGTCGATAGTGCGCAGGGACGTGCGCGGGACGCTGCGCCGCCACGGTCTCGGCCGGCACAGCGAAGCCGAAATGACGGCCATGGCCGCGCGCGGCATCGACGCGTTGTCGCAGATACTCGGCGAGAACCCGTACTTCCTCGGCGCCAGACCCTGCGGTGCCGACGCGACGGTGTTTGCCTGGCTTGCCGGTTGCCTGGTTCCGCCTCTCGATTCACCGGTGCGCGACAAGATGGCGGGCATGGCCAATCTCGTGGCCTACAACCAGCGCATGATGAAAGAGTTCTTCCCGGCGTTCGCCAAGTCATGAAACTCGCCCGAAACCTGGCGGTCGCGTGGCTGCTGTGTTTCCTGTCGCTGGCTGCGCTCGCCGATGCCGGCAACGAGACGCGCGCGGCCTATCTCGCGCTCATCGACCGGCCGCGTGTCGCACTCAAGCCCGAACTCGCGGAGCTGCCCGCGGTGGAAGGTTTCCGGAAGTACCACCTGTGGTTCTCTGCCGATGCGAACGAGCGTGTGCCCGGCTATCTACTGCTGCCGGATGCCGCGCGGTTCAAGGGCCCGCGGCCCGTGGTCATCGCGCTGCACGGCACCGGCGGCACCAGGGACGACATCGCCGGGCTCGTCGTCGCGGCGGTGCGCGCCGGCTTCATCGGCGTTGCCATCGATGGCCGCTTCCACGGCGAGCGTATTCCATCCGGCGGTGGAGCCAACGAGTACAACGCCGCGATCGCCAGCGCATTCGCCACCGGCCAGGGCCACCCGTTCTACTACGACACCACCTGGGACGTGATGCGGCTCATCGACTATCTCGAGACCCGCAAGGATGTGGATGCGAAGCGCATCGGTCTCACGGGCATTTCCAAGGGCGGCATCGAGACTTACCTCGCCGCCGCCGCCGATCCGCGCGTGGCCGCGGCCGTGTCGTACATCGGCGTGCAGAGTTTCAAGTGGTCGCTGGACAACGGCCAGTGGCGCGCGCGAATTGCCACCATCCAGGCGGGGTTCAATGCGGCCGCACGCGAAGCCGGCAAATCCGCCGACGACGTGAACTTCGTGCGGGAGTTCTATGCACGCGTGGTGCCCGGTATCGACGGGCGCTTCGATGGACCGGCGATGCTGACACTGATTGCGCCACGGCCATTGCTGGTGGTGAACGGCGATTCCGATGCCAACACGCCGATCGCGGGCGTGCGGCTTGCCGTCGAGACTGCGCGGCCGGCCTACGCCGCCGCGAATTCAGCGGACAGGCTGCAGCTCATGATCCAGGAGAACACACCGCATCGCGTGAACCCGGAAGCCATCGATGCGGGCATTGCCTGGTTCGTTCGCTGGCTGGTGCCTTAATTCGGGAATACCACGCCCATCGGCTTGGTGAAGGGCACCGGCTCGCCCTTCGGTGCGAGTTCACCAGTCTTCGCGTCGACGGCGAACACCGCGAGATTGCCGCCTTCCTGGTTGCTCACGATGAGCCAGTGGTTGCTGTGATCGAAGGTGAAGTAACGCGGCACCTTGCCGCGCGAGGGCACGCGCTGCTTCAGCGTGAGCTCGCCGGTGCGCGCGTCGATGCCGTAAACCGCGATGCTGTCGTGGCCGCGATTCGACACGTAGAGAAACTTGCCGTCCTTGCGTACCGCGATCTCGGCCGTGGTGCTCGGATCCTTGAAATCCTCCGGCAGCGTCTTCACCGCCTGGAACTGCGTCAGCGTGCCCTTGCTGGAATCCCAGCTCAGCGCAATCACTTCGTTGGAAAGTTCCATCGCGCCGTACAGCCACTTGCCGTTCGGATGAAAGGCCAGGTGCCGCGGACCCGAGCCGCCGGTCACCTTGAAGAAGGGCGGGTCGTTGGGCGCGAGTTTTCCGGTCTTGTCATCGAAGCGATACACCACGATGTGGTCCGTGCCGAGATCGGCCACGAGACCGAACTTGCCGGAGGGATCGGTGCGGAATCCAGTGCGCGTACGGCTTGGTCTGCCGCTGCGGATGAACGCTGGATCCCTGGTGCTCGACGAATGCCGTCTGCTGATCGAGTGAGCCATCAGCCGCCAGTGAATACACTTCGACGAAGCCGCCGCCGTAGTTGGCGTCGAGCACATAGCGGCCGCTCTTGTCGACGCTGACGTAGCTGGGGCCACGGCCCTTCGACTCCTTGTAGTTCATCAGGCGCAGCGCGCCCGCCTTCGCATCTTCCACCGCGAAGGCGCTCACGCCGCCGGGCGTGCCGGTGTTGCACAGGTACAGGCGCTTGCCGTCGGCCGACACCGTGAAATGCGCCGGGTCGCGCGTCTCGATGACCAGCCTCGGCGCGGAAAGGCGCCCGTGTCCGAATCGAACTCGGCAACGGCGATTCCCATCTTCTCGGGATTCTGGGTGGCGATGTAGAGCAGCGAAGTCTTTGCCATGCTGATTTGCGTGATGCCTGCGAGGAGTGCGGTGAAGAGAACGACGATCCGAAAAGGCGCGTGATTCATGGGGCGCAAGCATGCCACATCACGTGCAACCGGCGGTTGCGTAATACGCTACCGGCCGCTTTTCTGACAACTAGATAGCGCTGGCGCGACAGATGCGTGGGTATACTCCGCCGCCAATGCAGCCAAAGCCGTCACGCGCTGAGCTGGATCAGATCGCCGAGCACTACGAGCTCGGCTCTGAGGGCGTCGATGCCATGCTCGAACTCGCCGAAGCCCGGCCCGACGCGGAAACCACCCGACAATTCCTGGCAGGCATGTTGCGCATCGGCGGCATCCTGTCGCTGGCCGCCGGCGTGGTGTTCTTCGTCGCCGCGAACTGGAGCGATATCGAGGTATTCGGCCGATTCGGGCTGCTCGAAATCCTGCTGGTGGCCTGCGGCGTCCTCGCGCTCGTGAAGCCGCCTCCGGCATTCGCCGGCCGCGCCGCGCTCTTCCTGGCATTCGTGACCACCGGCGCGTTGCTGGCGCTGTTCGGACAGACCTACCAGACCGGCGCGGACATCCACGAGTTGTTCCTGAGCTGGGCCTTGTTAGGCCTGCCCATCGCGATCCTGGCCGGCTGGAGCGTCACCTCGGCCGCGTGGTTGCTGGTACTCAACCTGGCGCTCGCGCTTTTCTGCGGCTGGCATCCCACCGGAGGGTTGCTGTGGGCCATGCTCGGGTGGCGACGCTTCGATCCCACCACGATCATCATCGGCGTCACGTGGATCAACGTCGTGCTCTGGTTCGTATTCGAGTTCGTGAAGCTCGAGGCGGTGCCCGAGTGGGTGCGGCGCATCGGGATCTCCTGCGCCTTTGCCTTCGGCGCCTGGGCGGGTGTGCTTGCCGTGGTCGACAGGGGCGAGAGCCCGCTGATCCTTCCGGCGCTCGCGGCGGCGATGACCGTCGTGGCCGCGTATGCACTGCGCACGCGCAAGGACATCTATCCCATCGCCGTCGTGCTGGGCACGTTCATCATCGTGACCCTGGTGTGGCTGGGCAAAGTCAGCCGGTTCAAGGATGAAGGCGTGCTGCTGCTGCTGGCGGTGTGGCTGATCGGAACTTCGACGATCGCGGGACGCATTCTTGCGATCACGGCGCGACGCTGGCGCGCGGCAAGGTGCTGCATGAGCGCGCCAACCAGTCTCGAGAGCCTCGTCGACACGCTGCGCGTGCGCGGAGTCATCGCCGCCGACGCGCCGCCCTCGCCGGAGGAGTCCGTGCACCGGCCGTGGTTCGTCGCGCTGATGCTGGGTCTCGCCGGCTGGTTCGCCGGAATTTTCCTGCTCGCGTTCATTGGCCTGACCTTCGAACTCAAATCGGGCCTCGTGATTTTCGTCATCGGCATCGCGTCTGCTGGCCAGCGCCTGGGCGCTGTACTACGCCGATCGCAAAGCCGTGTTCCTCGACCAGCTGGCACTCGCGTTGTCCATCGCCGGGCAGTGCGCGGTCGCCTGGTACTTCCTGGAAGACGTCGAGTCCGGACTGATCGTCTCCGCGACACTGCTGGTGCTGCAGCTCGTCGTGCTGTTCGTCATGCCTAACAAGACCGCGCGAACACTGGCGGCGCTGTTTGCCACCATCGCATGGGTTTACGTGATGCGATTCGTCGTGCGCGGCGGCGAATTCGAAGACATGTTCGACGACTTTGGCAGATACAGCAGGCACCCCGAGTCCGGGTCGGTGCTGATTGCCTGGCTGCTCACATGGGTGCCCATGTTATTGGCCGCGAGCTGGCTGACGCAGCGCGAGAACACCTGGATGGCGCACGGCCTGCGGGTGTTCGCCCGGCCGATTCTCACCGGCCTGCTGCTGGGCCTGTCTCTCGGCGGGCATGGCCTCCGAGCCGTTCGTCAAACTCGCCTTCGGCATGGAGTCCGTTGGCGTGCAGATGAGCTGGCTGGCCCTGTTCCCGTTGCTGTCGATCGCGTTGGCGATGTTTTCGGCCTGGTGCGCGTTCCGGCTTCGCAGTCATGGATTGCTGGGCTTCGCCGTGTTCGCGGCGCTGATGCACCTGTCGCGGTTCTACTATCTCTACGGCACCAGCCTCATGTGGAAGTCCATGATCATGTTGTGCCTGGGCGCGCTGATGCTCGGCGTCGGCGTGTTGATCCAGAAGCGCCTGGCGTCCGGCGGGAGTGCCACGTGAAGCCCTGGGTGGTGCGCGCCGCCATCGTCGCCGCGCTGGCCCTGGTGCTGGTCTCCGTCAATACCTCCATCGTCGCCAAGGAGCGCATCAAGTCGCAGGGTGAGCGCATCTATCTCGAGCTGGCGCCGGTCGATCCGCGCTCACTGATGCAGGGCGATTACATGGCGCTGCGCTTTGAAATCGTGAACCACATTTCAACCGAGGCCAGTGGCAGTGCTGCGTTGCTGGTGGATTCGCGAGGCGTCGCAACACTCCACGCCGACCAGGACGCGCCGGGTCTGCGCATTCGCTACCGCATCCGCAACGGTCAGGTGTGGCTCGGGACCAATGCGTATTTTTTCGAAGAGGGCACCGCCCAGCGGTACGAGGGCGCGCGCTTCGGCGAGTTTCGCGTCGACCGCGAGAGCGGCGAGGCGGTGCTGGTGGGGCTGGCGGACAAGGATCTCGCGGCGCTCTGAGCCGGAGTCTCAGGGCAGGTAGCCGATCTCACGTTGGTGACGTAATGCCAGCACGCGCACCTGGTCTTCCTGCACGACGAATCGATAGAGAGCGATATAACCCGTCGCGCCGAAAGAAATCACCAGTTCGCGGATGTCGCCCTCGACCCTGCGCCCCACCAGCGGATGCGCCGCCAGATTGTTCACGGCGGACTCGATGGCATCGGCGGCCGCGGCTTCCGCCGCGGGACCCTCGGCGAGCGGTGATGTGAATGCGCGGTCGAGATTTTCGAGCGCGCGTGCCGAATAGACTACTTGCGCCACGGCTTGGGTCTTGGACTCGCAACTCCCTGCGTGATCTGGCGCGCCCAGGCGTGCACGTCTTCCGTGCGATACGCCTCGCCAGCGCGGTCCATCTCGGCATCGGCAGCGAGCGCGTCCTTGACGAGAGTGCGCATCTGCTCCTCGTACGCGGCGTGTTTCTCCACCGCTTCGATGATGATGCTGTGCACCGAACGGTCGGTTTCCTTGGCGATGGCCCGCAGCCGGGCACGCAACTTCGGGGGGAGGCGAATGGTCGTGGTTTCTGCCATGGCGGCACAAACGTAGCACGGGGTGGTTTTCAGGCCAACCGCTCGCAACTCTTCCGGCGGTCGCCACGTCTATATACTTCCCGGCCTCACAGGACCCGCGGCTTCAGGAGCCCGACACCTCATGAACAAGTTTTTCCTCAGTGTTCTCACCGCGGCACTCGCCGTTCCCAGTCTCGCTGCCGCGCAGGCGCCGACCACCGCGGCCGATTCCGTGGCGGGGACGGCGCTGATTCCCCGCTCGGCCTTGTTTGGCAATCCGGAGAAGGCGCAGGCGCGCGTGTCGCCGGATGGCAAGTACATCTCGTTCATCGCGCCGCGCGATGGCGTGCTCAACGTGTGGCTGGCCGAGCGCGGCAAGCTCGATGCGGCCAAGCCCATCACCAACGATCAGAAGCGCGGCATCCGCCAGCACTACTGGGCGTACGACAACCGCCACGTGCTCTACCTGCAGGACACCGACGGCGACGAGAACTGGCACCTGTATGCCGTCGACGTGGTCAGCGGTACCGAGAAGGACCTGACGCCGTACAAGGGTGCGCGAGCCGATCTCGTGGACCTTTCGTGGAAAAAGCCGGGCTTCGCGGCCGTGGCTCTCAATGATCGCGTTGCCGAGTGGCAGGACCTGTGGGAAGTCGACATCGCCACCGGCAAGCGCACGCTCATCGAACAGAACTCGGATGAGATGACGGCCTACCTCGTCGACCACGATCTCAAGCCGAAGCTCGCACAGAAGAACAATGCCGATGGTTCCGAGATTTTCCGCCGCGTCGGCGACAAGTGGGTGAGCCTGTTCAAGATCGGCCAGGAAGATTCGCTCACCACCGGGCCGCTCGCCATCGAGGCCGGCGGCAAGTCGGCGATCGTGCAGTCCTCCATCGGACGCGACAAGGCGGCGGTGGTGCGCGTCGATATCGAAACCGGCAAGACCACCGTACTCGGCGCCAGTGAAGTCGCCGACGTGGAAGACGTCTGGTTCGAACCGAAGACGTCCACGCCGCAGGCTTACACGTTCAACTACCTCAAGCCCGGCATCGCGGTGTTGAATGCTTCCGTGAAGAAGGACGTCGACCTTCTCACCAAGAAGTTAGGGGAAGGATTCACCGTCACCAACCGCACGCTCGATGACTCGATGTGGACGGTGGTTACCGACGCCGCCCAGGCACCTGCGACTGCCTACCTGTACGAACGCAAGAACGGCACGGTGACCAAGCTGTTCGAACAGCGCCCGGCTCTCGGCAAGGCGCCGCTGGTGCCCATGCAGTCGCTCGAGCTCAAGGCGCGCGACGGGCTCACGCTGGTGTCCTATCTCTCGCTGCCGCCGGGCTCGGATGCCAATGGCGACGGTTTCCCGGATAAACCCGTGCCGCTGGTGCTCAACGTGCACGGCGGTCCCTGGGGGCGCGACACCTACGGCTTCGACAACGAGCACCAGTGGCTGGCAAATCGCGGCTACGCCGTGTTGGCCGTGAACTTCCGCGCCTCCACCGGTTTCGGCAAGAGCTTCGTGAACGCCGGCAACCGCGAGTGGGGCGCGAAGATGCACGACGACCTGCTCGATGCGCTCGAGTGGGCGATCGCCAAGAAGATCACCACCGCCTGACAAGATCGCGATCTACGGTGGCTCGTACGGTGGCTACGCCACGCTGGTCGGCCTCACATTCACGCCCGATGTGTTCGCCTGCGGCGTGGACATCGTCGGACCGTCGAATCTCGACACCTTGTTAGCCTCGATCCCGCCGTACTGGAAGAGCTTCTACGAGGAGCTCGCGTCGCGCGTCGGCGATCCGCGTACCGCGGAGGGCAAGAAGCTGCTCGCCGAGCGTTCACCGCTCACGCATGTCGCGGCGATCAAGAAGCCGTTGCTGATCGCGCAAGGCGCCAACGACCCGCGCGTCAAGCAGGCCGAGGCCGACCAGATCGTGAAGGCGATGAAGGACAAGAATCTGCCCGTCACCTACGTGCTGTATCCGGAAGAAGGCCACGGCTTCGCGCGTCCCACGAATCGCACGTCGTTCTACGCCATCGCCGAAGGATTCCTGAGCCAGTGCCTGGGCGGCCGCTACGAGCCCATCGGCAATGACTTCAAGGGCGCGAACCTCAAGGTGCTGGAAGGCGCACAGAACGTGCCCGGCCTCGCCGACGCCCTGAAATAAAGGTGGGGACAGACTGCTTCCCCGTTTTGCTAGCAAAAGGGGACGGGCCTCAGTCGCCCGTCCCCTTCTCTCCACACAAGTGCTTCCCGGCGGTACCAGCCGATTGGCGACTGGATCGCGAGGCTCGGTGCGGGGATGTAAGCACGTTGCATACACGCGCGATGACTAGCTAACCACCGTGCATCACGGACGGCTGATCTTGCGCACATCCCGGCGGTAGGGCAGATTCGATCCGGATGAAACCATTCCGCAAGACGCAACAGACTTTCTCCTCGCATTGCTGGTGTTCGCCGGGTGCTGTAGCGCCGAGTTGCGGCAAGACTCCATCGCCGGCGCCTCGCGATGCCGGCCACCCGCCGAGTTCGCGACCTCCGTGCTCGCGGGCAGCACGAATCCCGAGACATTCGATTTCGAACCCACGGATTCTGGCGCGTCCCGAAGAACGAGCAGATGACATGGTTTGCGGGGGCTGCTGAGGCCCTCGGGTTTCGGAAAACCTGCGGCCGATGGATGCGCCATCGACTCACAGCGCAAGTACGCCGCAACGATCTGGACCATCATCGCTACGCAGGCAGCCGATGCCACCGATTGGCGGCTCAATGCGCTGGCATTGCGTGCGCGGCTCGGCGAGCTCGATGCGCACCTCTCGAAGGCTGCGCCTGCAGCGCCCAGCGCAGATCCGCTGGTACAGGAACTGCTGGTTCGCTTCGCCCGCGACCAGGCCGTGCGTGGAGTATTTACCGAGCCCCGCTGGACCAATGGCCTGCCACCGCTGGCGCTGAAGAATTGGGGGCCAGTCTTCGCGACGCGCATGGGGGCCATCGACTGCGACAACACAGCGTGGCTGCGCAAGCAGCTTGCGAGCGTGGGCTGGTTTTCGATACCCAAGTACGGCGCGGAAGCAGACACCGCCGCCTGGTTTCTCGTGCAGCACGCGGACCTGACGCGGGACTTCCAGCGGGAAATGCTGGTCAAACTGGAAGCCCTGCCGCGTGGCGACACGGATCCGAAACGCATCGGCTACCTATGGGACCGCGTTGCGTTGAGCGAGGGGCGACCGCAGCGATATGGCACGCAGGGTCGCTGCGAACCGGATGGAACCTGGAAGCCGTTCGATTCGGAAGACCCGGAGCATTTGGATGAGCGGCGCAAGAGTCTCGGCATGGATCCGATCGCCGAGCATGCCAAGGTCGTGTGGCGCGAGTCCTGTCCGAAGTGAAACCTTCAGCCCGCATTGTCGTCAGCCTGTTGCTGATCGTCGCCGCGCCCGCGGCTCTTGCCTGCACCGAGCCCGTCTCGGTGTGTACCAAGCCTGCGAAAGACCAGTTTCGCGCTCATCAGCAAGGGCCGCCCCGCGGCACTGCTGGTCGACGCGTCGAACCGGCCAACTCGGCCGTACAGATTGCCCTGGGAATGTTTGCGGCCGACCTCCAGCGCGTAAGCGGCCAGCAGCCGGCGCCCGTTTCCAGGACCGGTGACGCAAGCGGTGGGCTGATCATCGCGGGCGTCGTCGGCCAGAGCGCGGTCATCGACGAGCTCGCGCGCGCCGGCAAGATCGATGTCGCGGGTCTCGCCGGGCAGTGGGAGGCGTACCGCCAGATCGTCGTCGACAAGCCGTTCCCCAATGTGCCGCGCGCGCTGGTGATCGTCGGGTCAGATCGCCGCGGCGCCGTATTCGGGCTTCTCGACATCTCCGAGAAGATAGGCGTCTCGCCCTGGTACTGGTTCGCCGACGTGCCGGTGGCTCGCCAGGCCGACGTGTATCTCACCGCCGGCTCGCGGCGCGACCAACCCAAGGTGCATTATCGCGGCTTCTTCATCAACGACGAAGCGCCGGCCTTCAGCACCTGGGCGCAGAAGAAGTTCGGCGGCGCCAACTCGAAGATGTACGCCCACGTGTTCGAGCTGCTGCTGCGCCTGAAGGGCAACTACCTGTGGCCCGCCATGTGGGCGCCGCGCGCCTTCAACGACGACGATCCGCAGAACATGGTGCTGGCCGATGCCATGGGCGTGGTCATGGGCACGCTCGCACCACGAGCCGATGACGCGCGCGCAGGACGAATGGCATCGCAACAAGGACAAGGGCGTCACCGGCGGCAAGTGGAACTCACGCACCAACGGCGACAACCTGCGCGAGTTCTGGCGCGGCGGCATCGAACGCATGATGTCGAAGGGCGACGGCGTCGGGTTACGAAGCGCTGATCACCGTCGGCATGCGCGGCGACGGCGACGAGCCGATGTCCGAGACCACCGCCACGCAGCTGCTGGAGTCCATCGTCGCCGACCAGCGCGACATCATCCGCGACGTGACCGGCAGGCCCGCCGAGCAGCAGCCGCAGGTCTGGGCGCTCTACAAGGAAGTGCAGGACTACTACGACCACGGCATGAAAGTGCCCGACGACGTCACGCTGCTGTTCGCCGACGACAACTGGGGCCAGATCCGCCGCCTGCCGACGGATCAGTCGAACGCAAAGGCGGCTACGGCGTGTACTACCACTTCGACTACGTCGGCGGCCCGCGCAACTACAAGTGGCTCAACACCAACCAGATCGAGAAGATCTGGCAGCAGATGGACCTGGCGTACCAGCGCGGCGCGCGCGCCTGTGGATCGTGAATGTCGGCGACATCAAGCCCATGGAGTTCCCGCTGAGCTTCTTCATGGCGCAGGCGTGGAACCCGGAGGCCATGACGCTCGAGGCGATGGCTAGCTACCCGGAGCGCTGGGCGCGGGCGACTTTCGGTCCGAAGCAGGCGAAGGAGATCGCGAGCCTCGTCACGCGTTACAGCCAGCTGTCCGCGCGGCGCAAGCCCGAGCTGCTCGATGCGACACGTTTCCGCTCGGCGATGGGTCGGGTACGACTCTGGATGGCGGAGAGTTCGGCGCCATTCATGACCGTTGGACGGCGCTCGAGCTCGACATGCGCAAGGTGCAGGCGCAGGTGCCCGCAGAACAGCGCGACGCGTTCTTCCAGCTCGTCGAGCATCCCATCAGCGCAATGTTCAATCTGTACGAGCTCTATTACACCGTCGCGTGGAACCGCAAGCTTGCGGCTGCGAACGACGCGCGCGCGAACAATCATTCGCCGATCTTGCCGAAAACAATTTCAGGCGCGACAAGGAGCTCGCCGATAAGTACCACGCGCTCAACAGCGGCAAATGGGACGGCATGATGTTGCAGACCCACATCGGCTACACCACCTGGCAGCAGCCTGAGAAAGATGTGATGCCCGAGGTGAAGCGCGTGAGTGCTGGTGCGAGCGCCTGCGACAGCCGTGTCCGTCACGCCGGGTTCACCGACGAGTGACAAGACGGAGATCGCCATAGAGGCGGCACGCTTCACGCGAACACATGCAGGCAAGGATCTTTCGTGGCGCGTGATCCCGAATCTCGGGCGTGGTGCCGGTGCGGTCACGGCGTTGCCGCAGGGACGTGCAGCGACGACGCAAGCCGATGCCGTGTATCTCGAATACGCCGTGAATCTGCCGCGTGCGGGCGACGCGACCGTGCAGCTCCATTTGCTGCCGACGCTGAACACGGATGGTGGCGTGGATGTGCGCGTCGGCGTTTCCATCGACGGCGGCGCGATGCAGACGCTGTCGATGCGACTCACGCCTTCACCCGATCCGGGCAAGACTCCGGAGCAGCGCAACTGGGAGCAGGCCGTGATCGACAACAACTTCGTGCTCGAGGCGAAATTCCCGAATGTGGGTGGGGGCGAGCACACCCTGAAGATCTGGCGACTGGACGACAACGTGCTGTTGCACAGAATAGTTGTGAGGGCGCCATGAGAAGGATGAATCACGGGTACTTCGTCGCCGTAGTCTGCGCGCTGCTGATTGCGGACACGGTGCAAGCGTCGGATGGCTGCGGCCAGCGCGAACTCCGGGACAAGAGCACGGCGACCTTGGTGCTCAGCCCGACGAAGGTTTTCGCGTCTGGGCAGCCACTCTTCTATTTGCGTTACACCGATGATCTCCACTTGTTGTACCTCAGGCCCGAGGACGTGGTTGCGTTCCTCGAAGAGGAACTCGCAGGACTTCGCGCCAAATATCCCTCTGTGACTTTCTCGGAGACCCGAATTCCGCTCGGCTGGATTCGCCAGGACCTGCCGCTCAAAGAGGACACGGATCTGTTCAAGTACGGCCTGCGTGAACGGGGGTTCGCTCTGGATCTGGACATCCTGGTCGCAGCACTCCTCGACAAAGGCCAGGCAGCGGTCGACTTCCAGCCACTACGGATTCCGCGAGAGGCCGGCAACGCAGACGACCCAAACGACCCCTCGTCCATCAAGCGAGTGAACTGGAAGACGCGCGAGGAGGAAGGGCGCATCTATTGCGATGCCGACGGGCGCCAGATTCACAAGACCGTCGACGCCATCATCGTAGGCGGGAGTTATTGATGAATTCGAGTGCGCCGCCGGATCGTCGGCGGCGCGCGCCTCAAAACGTCTGGCTGGTCCCGACGACCAGCTGCACTTCGTCGATTGTTGCATCCCCATCGAGCGGAAACGCCAGGTCGACATGTATGACGTTTCCGAGCGCTGAACGGCCGTTGCCGAGGCGCAGCCCGAAGCCGATATCGCGCAGCAGGCCCTGTGACGGGCTGCCGAGAGGATCGCGCCCCCAGGTCGCCCCCATGTCGTAGAACACGGCGCCGCCCACGTTGAAGAGCTGGAATGGATACCAGTTGCTGAACCATCGCTGTTCCACCGTGAACAGCCAGCGTCCCGTCCCCGACTGGTAGCGCAGGGGATAACCGCGCAGGCCGCTGTCGCCGCCTAACAGGATCTGCTGATCGTCATCGAGATTCTCCCCGGAAACCGCGCTGAGCCCCATGAAAAGGAGGCGGCGAGAGGTCTGACGCACGTACAGCCGGGCACCGGTCTGGGCGATGCCGCCCGCCACGGCGCCGTGTTCCACACGGCCTCGCATCGTCGCGTCGAAATGCAGCGTATTCGAACCCGACAGCTGCAGGCCTTTCGTGGCGTAGCCGCTGAACATGAACGCGTCGCGATCCGCGCCGAATGACTCGCTGGCGTAACCCAGCCGCAGAATGGCTCGCCAGCCGAGCGAGTAATCCTCCGTTTTCTCGATCTGATCGCGATTGCGCGCGGTACGGAAATCGTCCTCGACCCATTCGGCGGCGAACCACGGATAGGAAAGCGTGCGGTCCGCGGGCAGCAATTGCGGCGCGGGCTCTTCCGGCGCTGCGTCGAACTGATTGTCGTCGTAGGTGAATCCGGCCGACCAGCGCTGTACCCAGCGTCCGCGCAGTCCCGCGGAAGTCCCCAGGTAGATGGTCGCGAATTTCTGACGGATCTGGTAACGGTCGATCACCTCGCCCAGGTCGTAGCGCGAATCGGTGCGCAGATTATCGAAGATCCCGAAACCGCCCGCGCGGCGCACGTCGAGCGCGTAGAAGGGGTGATCGAGCGCCAGGGCGGCGAGGTGCCCGTCGCTGTTGTCGGAGTAGGTAGTGGCAAGCGACCACCACGAAGCGCCCAGGTTCTCGTCCTTGAAGGCAATCGTGGTCGAATCACGGTCGACATCGGAGGTGTAGCCGATATCCAGTTCGGACCCCGTTCCCAGCAGATTCATTTCCTCGATCTTGAATCCGAAGGAGTTCTCGCCGCCCTGGCGAACTCAGCGCCAACCCGGGATTGAGTGTCCAGACATCCTGCGCACGCACTTCGAGATCGACGACGTTATCGTGGTAAGCCACGGGCGTGATCCATGCGTCATGCAGATAGCCCGTAGCCCGCAGCAAGCGCGCCGACTCCTCGATGAGCCGCGGATCATAGACATCGCCGCTCCTGAACAGCAGCTGGTTCGCGAGCGTCGCGTCGCGGGTCTGCACATGCAGCTTGTTGGCCAGTCGTCCAAATCGCGTGTCTTCATCACCCGCCGCGGAATCGAAAATCGGTCGCGAGTTGATGCGGATCTCGCCTATGCGGGCGCCCTGTGACTGCAGTTCCGTATCGGTGGGAATGCCGGAAGGACGCACCGGCACGAGCTTCGCTGCACGCGCTTTCGGACTCGCGATCAACGGGGCCTTTGCGCTGGCGAATTCCGGACTGAAAATCATCCCCGCAATCGCGAGGCTGACAATCACCCCACGGATGGCAAGGGAGTGGCGACACATCATGCGCATTATGCGGGAGCCCGCTATTTCGAGCGTCAGGCGCCCGCCCGGTGGCCGACTTGTTTGACATTCCGGGCGCCGTACCTACACTGCCGGCCATCCAGCCCCTGGCAGTAGGATCTTCAAGCCGAGCCCGGGGGAACCCTGACCCGTCAGGAATGGAGTTGGCCGGCGTAAGTTCCGGTGCTTCGAGCCTCCCGGCGACACATATATATGTGTCAGCGCGCGGCACGACGTCAGCTCCATTTCTGCCATGGAGTTGTTCGATGTCCGCCGTTGCCAAAGATCTCACCAGCTACCGCAAGTATTGGGCGTCGCGCTTCGGAACCGCGCCATTCCTGCCCATGTCGCGCGCCGAGATGGAACAGTTAGGCTGGGACTCCTGCGACGTCATCATCGTCACCGGCGACGCGTACGTGGATCACCCGAGTTTCGGCATGGCCATCATGGGCCGGCTGCTCGAGGCGCAGGGCTTTCGTGTCGGCATCATCGCGCAGCCGGACTGGCAGAGCGCCGAGCCCTTCAAGCAGTTAGGCCGGCCGAATCTCTTCTTCGGCATCACCGCGGGCAACATGGATTCCATGGTGAACCGCTACACCTCGGACAAACGCATTCGCAGTGACGACGCGTACACGCCGGGCGGCGTGGGCGGCAAGCGCCCGGATCGATCCGTCGTCGTCTACGCGCAGCGCGCGCGCGAGGCGTTCAAGGACGTGCCCATCGTCATCGGGTGGCATCGAGGCCTCGCTGCGCCGCATCGCGCATTTCGACTACTGGAGCGAAAAGGTGCGGCGCTCGGTGCTGCTGGACGCCAAGGCGGATCTGCTGGTGTATGGCAACGCCGAACGCCAGATCGTCGAGATCGCGCATCGCATGGCGGCGGGCGCGAAGATCAATGAGATTACCGATCTCCGCGGGACGTCCTTCGTGCGCAAGTCGCATGACTTCATCGAGATCGACTCGACGCACATCGATACGCCCGGGCCGCTGAATCCTCCGATCGATCCGTACGCGATGGAGCCCGAGATCCGCAAGGCCAACGAGCAGGCCGCGGCAGTGGAGGCGGGCGAGGCTGCACCCGTCAAAGAAGTGGTGGTGAAGTTCGCGCGACGCGATCAAGAACGAAGACCGTGAGCGCAGCGTGATCCGCATGCCGAGCTTCGAGCAGGTGACGAACGATCCGGTGCTGTACGCGCACGCCAACCGCATCCTGCATCTCGAGAGCAACCCAGGCAATGCGCGTGCCCTGGTGCAGAAGCACGGCGATCTCGATGTGTGGCTGAATCCGCCGCCGTCCCGCTAACTACGCGCGACATGGATTACGTGTACGAACTGCCGTACGCGCGCGTACCGCATCCGAGCTACGGCCAGGCCGAGATCCCGGCCTACAAGATGATCAAGTTCTCCATCGCCATTCAGCGCGGCTGCTTCGGCGGCTGCACGTTCTGCAGCATCACCGAACACGAGGGCCGGATCATCCAGAGCCGCAGCGAAGCCAGCGTGCTCAAGGAAATCGAGAAGGTGCGCGACAACGTGCCCGGCTTCACCGGCGTCATTTCAGACCTCGGTGGCCCGACTGCCAACATGTACCGCATCGCGTGCAAGAGTCGCGACATCGAGAAGGCCTGCCGCAAGCCGAGCTGCGTGTTCCCCGGCATCTGCCCGAATCTCAACACCGATCATTCCGCGCTGATCCAGCTCTATCGGAAAGCGCGCGCGTTGCCGGGCGTGAAGAAAATCCTGATCGCGAGTGGCGTGCGCTACGACCTCGCCATCGAGTCGCCCGAATACGTCAAGGAGCTCGCCCAGCATCACGTCGGCGGCTATCTCAAGATCGCGCCCGAGGCGATCGGCGAAGGGCCGCTGTCGAAGATGATGAAGCCCGGCGTCGGTGCGTACTACAAGTTCAAGGAGCTGTTCGACAAGTACAGCAAGGCCGCCGGCAAGGAGCAGTACCTCATCCCGTACTTCATCGCCGCGCATCCCGGCACGACTGACCAGGACATGCTCGAGCTCGCGCTGTGGCTCAAGCAGAACGGTTTCCGCGCCGACCAGGTGCAGGCCTTCCTGCCAGGTCCCATGGCCACCGCCACCGCCATGTATCACACGTTGAAAAATCCCTTGCGCAAGGTGACGCGCGAGAGCGAAGAAGTGGTGATCCCGAAGGGCATCAAACAGCGCCGGCTGCACAAGGCCTTCCTGCGCTATCACGACCCCAACAACTGGCCGGTGCTGCGAGAAGCGCTGCGGCGTATGGGGCGCGCGGACTTGATCGGCAACGGCAAGCAGCAGCTGGTGCCCAGCTACCAGCCGGCGGGGACGGGAGATGCTGCGGAGGGGAAGAGGGGCGGGAGCCAGCATCGGCCATTCAAGACCCAGCACACCGGGTTGCCAAGCGTACCGTCGGTCCGGCGGGGACCCAGGAAGCCGAATCGACCGGGTTGAGGCCCTCGAGGGCGGTCTCCGGATGCGACGTAATGCGCCGGGTCGCGCGTGCTTTTTCCCTGGTGTCTCCCTACTATGGCGATAACGCGCTAACTACAACAAGCAGAACGCATGCGCCTTCATCATTGGTTTGTCTGTGCCCTTGCGGGCGCGCTGGTTTCCTGCGGCGGAGGTGGCGGCGGAGGATCTGCTCCCAACCCGCCGCCGCCGAACAATCCCGGCTCAAACGATCGCGTGTCGATCACGGCAACCGCCTCAACGACGCCGGTTCCGAGCCATGCGAACACGGACCTGGAAATCGTCCTTACGAATCCCTCGACGGTGCCTGCATCCAACGTCGCGGTATCGCTGACGCTCGGCGGCGGGCTGACGATAGGGGGCGTGCAGTGCACCGCGAATAGCAACGGCCTCTGCCCCAACGATCCAACCACGCTGTCCGTCGCTTCGCTCAACGGCGGCGGCAGCCTGACTTTCCGGGTGTCGGTGGTCGTCGCTGCCGGGGCGAGCGGGCAGATCAACAGCACCGCAAGCGTGACCGCGACGAACGACACGGTCACCAACAACAACTCTGCCGCGGTGTCCATCACGGCGTATTCGTCCGATGTGAACATCGTCGGCTCAAGCTCCGCAACGAACCTGCTGAGCGGCTCGACCGTGCCGTACTCATTCACGTTGACGAACTCGGGGCCGGACTCCACGCATGAATTGACGCTCGAGAACACGCTCAGCACCGGCCAGATGCTGGTGTCGATGACTTGTGCCGCCAGCGGCGGCGCCACTTGCCCGGCGATCACGGGCGCGACGATGAACGTGGCCTCGATGCCGAACGGCGGCTCGCTCACGTTTTCCCTGAGCGCCCAGGTGGCCAATGATGTCGTGGTGTCCGTGAACAGCCAGTTGAGCGCGACATTACTGGGCGATGGGAACATCACCAACAACCAGGCCACCGCCTCGGCACAGACGCGCATTCCGACGTCGTCGGGCACGCCTTCCTTCATCGTTTTGCAAAGTGATGCGGGCGAATTCGTGGGGTCCGACTTCGGGCCCGCACGCAAATATTCCTACTCGAATGCCAGCGCCGACTTCGAGGTGTACGTCACGAATGGATTGCTGCAGTTGACGGTGTGGGGCGACGAACGCTGGCAAGGCGCCTTCTACATGCCCGTAACCCTGGGGCAGATTACGGCCGGCACCTATATCGACAACATCGGCGCGCCACAACATGATCCGGCCACCGGCGGCATGCGGTGGACCGGCGAAGATCGCGGCTGCAACGGGCACACCGATGTATTCACCGTCGACGCCGTGACGTATTCGGCCGGCGAGATCAGCTCCGTCGACATCAGCTTCGAGCAACACTGCGAGAGCGCAGTGCCCGCGTTGCGCGGACAGATCCATTGGGTTGCAAATGACGCGACTCTGCCTCCGGGCCCGGTGAATCCGCCTCCCGCGGGACTGTGGCAGCCTGCGGCGGGAGCCACGCCGGCCAGCGGCAACTATCTCTATTTCATCAGCGATCCGGGTGACTTCGCCGGCGAGGGGACGACCCGGACATTTACGCAGGTCAACAGCGTCATCACCGCCTACCAGGGCGGCGCGAGCGCGAGCATCGGCATCGGCGCCGAAGGTGACGAAGGCTTCGGGGTGTCGTTCCGGCCGATGTCTCCGCTCACCCAGCTGGCCCCTGGCTACTATTCGAATGCTGTGCCAGATATGGGCGGCAATCCGGTTCGCGGCGGCATGAACGCCACGTTCAACCATCACGGTTGCAACACCATCACCGGCTGGTTCGTCATCGACAGCATTTCGTTCTCGGTCGGGGGAGATATCACCAGCCTGGACGCGCGCTTCGAGCAGCATTGCGAAGGTGCCGAGCCCGCGATGCGCGGCAAGATCCACTGGCGCTCCGACGATCCCGCGCAGCCGCCTGGCCCGGAGGAACCGCCGCCGGCGGGACTGTGGTCGCCACCGGCGAATGCCATCCCGGCGACGGGCAACTTCGTCTATCTGCAAAGCGATCCAGAAGACTTCATCGCGGAAGGTCTCACGCGGCTGTACACGCCGCTGGATAGCGTCATCGAAGTCGGCGCCGGCGGCATCGCGCCTGCTGGCAACCGCTTTCAGCTCACTGTCAGCGACGATGAAGTCTGGACGGGCTACTTCCAGGCCATGGACACGTTGCCGGACCTGAGGCCGGGTTACTACGGCGATCTGCGGCGCTTCACCTCTCACAACCCCGCGAAGGGCGGCCTCGCGTGGTCCGCCGCACACCGCGTTTGCAACACGCTCAGTGGCTGGTTTGTCATCGACAGCGTGGTCTACTCCGGCGATACCCTGCAGTCGATCACGCTGCGCTTCGAGCAGCACTGCGAGTTCGAGCCGGCGGCGGTGCGCGGCATGATTCGCTGGTCGGCGGACGACACGCGCCAGCCCACGCCGCCGCAGAATCCGCCGCCCGCAAACCTGTGGAACGCAGCACCCGGTACGACTCCCGATACCGGAAACTACGTCTATCTACAGAGCGAACCTGGGGATGGGGTAGGGCTGGGTCAGTCATACCTGTACACATCGCTCGATGCCGAGATCACGATGAGCGTGAGCGGCCGGCTCCTCAACGTAGAGACCGTCGGTGACCAGCGCTGGACCGGGCAATTCCAGCCGATGGTTCCGTTCACGGAATTGCAGCTCGGCTATTACAACCTGCCGATGGGCGACAGCCTGGCGAGAGGTCTGTTCGCGTGGCGCGGTGCCAACGCGTTCTGCGGCGACAGGCATATCGGCTGGTTCGTGGTCGATTCGGTGACGTATGAGTCCGGATCGCTCATGGCGCTCGATCTGCGCTTCGAGTATCGGTGCTCCGCGGGCGAGCCGGCATTGCACGGCAAGATCCATTGGGTGTCCTCTGACCCCGCGATCCCGCCGGGGCCCGTGAACCCACCGCCTGACGGACTGTGGACACCGCCGGCCAACGAGGTGCCCGCCAGCGGCAACTTCGTGTATCTCGAAGGTGACCCGGGTGACATCGTCACGCAGGGCCTCACGTTCAGATACACAGATGCGGACTCGACGTTCGCGGGTTACACGTACACCGATCACGTGAACGTCATCGTGACGAGCCCGGGCCGCTCCCAGTTCCAGATCAATCTCGATCACATGAGCAGCATTCCGCGAATGCAGCCCGGCTACTACGCCGATGTGACCGAGAATTACCTGCACAATCCACGTACAGGTGCTCTCGACTTGATGGCCAACGGCACCGGCTGCACCAACGTCACTGGCTGGTTCGTGGTCAACAGTGTGAGCTACAGCGGCGAAACCCTGACGGCTCTCGACGTGACGTTCGAGGAGTACTGCGCCGGAAATACGGTCGCCTCGGCCCGCGGCCGGGTGCGCTGGAGCCAGTAGCCGAAATCGACAGGTGTGACACGCTTCGGTGGACAATCGCGGGCGCCTGCTACCATGCGCGGCCTCATGAAAACCCCTCCCGGCTTGCAGCCACTCATCGACGATGGCGTCATCGACGAAGTCCTCCGCTCCCTGAAATCCGGCAAGGAAGCCACGGTCTACACCGTGCGCACCGGCAATCAGATCCGCTGCGCCAAGGTGTACCGCGACATGGGTCAGCGCAGTTTCCAGAAGCGCGCGCAGTACCAGGAAGGGCGCAAGGTGCGCGGCAGCCGGCAGGCCCGTGCCATGGCCAAGAGCACGCGCTTCGGCCGCAAGGAAGCCGAGTCCGCCTGGAAGAACACCGAGGTGGATGCTCTGTACAAACTAGTCGAGGCGGGCGTGCGTGTGCCCAGGCCCTTCGGCTATTTCAACGACACGCTGGTGATGGAGCTGGTGACGGACGCGACGGGCGATCCGGCGCCGCGCCTGGGTGAGATGGATCTGACCCCCGATATTGCGCGCGAGTACCACGCCTTCCTGATCCGCCAGATCGTGCGCATGCTGAGCATCGGGCTCATCCACGGCGATCTGTCGGAGTTCAATGTGTTGGTCGACGCCGTTGGCCCGGTGATCATCGACCTGCCGCAGGCGGTAAATGCGGCGGGCAACAACGCGGCGTTCGCGATGCTCGAGCGCGACGTGAACAACATCCGCGGCACGCTGGGACGCTTCGCGCCGGAGTTGTTAGAGACAGAATTCGCGCGCGAGATCTGGGCGCTGTTCGAAGCGGGTGAGCTGCAGGCGGACAGCGTGCTGACGGGTGTGTTTGCCCGGGAAGAGGGCGTCACCGATCCGGATGCGGTGATGATCGTCATCGACGACGCGCGCGAAGAAGCCATTCGCCGGGAGCTGGGGCGACAGGGTTAGCTCGCAACGAACCTGTTGCGCATGAATGCCAAAGTGTTGCCGATGCAAAGAAAAAGCCGGGCAGATGGCCCGGCTCCTTCTCTATCCCTGTCTGGCAACTCGCTTCTACTTGAGCTCGAGCACCTGCATCGTCGATGAACCCAACACGCGCCGGATGCTGGAGCGCTCAACCTGCGCCTTGTCTTCCGCAGCGGGTGTGCTTCCCATCTGCTTGGTGATCAGGTCGGCCTTGTCATTGGATCCGTCCAGCGCCGCCCAGTTCTTGTAGCGGGTCACGAGCAGCAGGTCCGGGTCATCCGGGGTACGCGGCTCAACTCCGATGACTTCATAACTGAGCAGGTAGCCAGCCTTTTTGGAGGCCTCCTGCTGCTGCTTCCATGTCGTGCTCAGCCAGCGCATGTAGTCATCGAATTTTCCATCGACAGTGCGGATGCGGGCGACGTTGACGATGACACCCTCGGTGTAACCATGATCGTCGGCCACAGCGACGAGACTGGTACAGGCGAGTGCGGTGAGCGCCGCAAACGCGGCGAAGCGATTCAAGACTTTCATTGGGAATACCTTTTCGAAACTGACGTTTCGGTGTATCGAACTCACCCGTGAGAATACTTCCGCGGGTGTACCAATCCTTCGGTGAGGGCGCGATGGTACGCGCGTTCCAATACGTGTGTGAGGTTAACCCCCATAAGTGCGCTGCCGCACCGACGCAACGACCGGCATTGGCTAGGGTGGGGAGTTAGATCGAACCCGGCACTCCGCACTACTGCGGGTCGCAGGGTTCAAGGACCAACATGCACAACCAATCACGCACTGTCGACGCACTCAGGGCGCAGTACAGGCGGCGCGCAAGCGCCGCGAGAATCGCGTGGCTCGCGCAGGTCCGCAAAGGGCAGGCAAAGCTCCTGCCCGAAAAATCCCAACCCTGACACCTATTCACGTCGATCCAATATTCGTTTTTCGGAGAATTTTTCATGTTCAAGTACTCTAATAATGTCTTGCTTGCCCTGGCCGTTACATCGGCAATCGCGGGCCCCAGCGCCTTCGCCAATGCCAAGCCTTCGCAGGAAGTGATCGAAGCACGACAGGAAACGCAGATCTGGACCACCTACGCGTTGAGCCCTTACCTGCGCGCCAATGACCTCAAGGTCTCGGTGCACGACGGCAAGGCAACCCTGTCAGGCAACGTGGCCGAGGATGTCAACAAAGACCTCGCCAGGCAGATTGCGCTCGGCGTCGAAGGCATCAAGAGCGTGGACAACAAGATCGAAGTGGTCCCGAATTACAAATCCCCCGCACAATCTGCGGATCGCAGCTATGGCGAAGTCATCGACGATGCGTCGATCACCTCGGAAGTGAAATCGAAGCTGTTGTGGAGCCGTTATGCCGACGGACTCACCGCGAATGTCGATACCACGCGAGGCAAGGTGAAACTCTCTGGCACTGCGGACAGCCAGGAAGCCAGGGACGCGGCGGGCAAGCTGGCGAGCAATACTCGCGGCGTGCATTCGGTGAACAATCAGCTCGTGGTCGTAGCCGCGAAGCCGGGTGTCGCCAAGGATGCAACCAATGACGTTGCCGACGGCTGGATTACCACGAAGGTGAAATCGACCTTCATGTACTCCACCAATGTGAATGGTTCGGACATCGCGGTCAGCACCAACGGTGGTGTTGTCACTCTGACCGGCAAGATGGACACCGGCGCGGAACGCGCGTTGGCCATCGAGCTCGCCCGCAACGTGCGCGGCGTCAAGAGTGTCGATTCGAACCTGTTGACGATGTAAGCGAAGTCGATTTGGGCGCCGCGCCTGACCCTCAGACGGCACGCGCGGCGGCTTTTTGTATCCTGGAACGCAGGACAACCTCGCGCTCAGAACGCCATCGATGGAGACAATCATGCTCAACCAGCCACGAAATACCGCTCCCGCCGCATGCTTCGGCGTCACCGCTTCCGGACTTTCACATGAGTTGCTCGAGGCAAGTCAGGAATCGCAGATTTTGACTGCCTATGCGCTGAGCCCTTGTCTGCGCGCCTACGATTTCAAGGTGACGGTGTGCCGGGGTTCAGCGACCCTGAGTGGAAACGTAGCCGACGACGTCAGCAACAAGCTCGCCGGGCAGATTGCCCTCGGTGTCGACGGCATCAAGTCGGTAGACAACCAGATCGAAGTAATTTCGAACTACGTCGCGCCCGAGAGCCCGGCGAAACGCAGATTTCGTGAGATAGGCGACGATGCGGCGATCAGCACGTGGGTGAAATCGAAAATGATGTCGAGCCGTCATGCCGGCGGTTTCTTCGCAAAGGTCGAAACCATGCGCGGCAGGGTCACTCTTTCGGGTACGGCGGATACCGCGGAAGCGAAGGAAGCTGCTGGCAAGCTTGCCGGCAATACGAAAGGCGTGCTCTCGGTGAACAATGAGCTGGTGGTCATGACCAGAACGCCGGATGCCCCGCTGGCCCGCAATGTGCGCGGCGTCAAGAGCGTGGATTCGAACTCACCCACTATGTAAACGAAGTCGATCCGGGCGCCGGGCATACCAACGACAGCCGCGGCGCCCTTGCGGGCCTATGGCCACCGCCACCGCGATGTATCACACTCGCAAGCACCCGCTGCATAAGGCGTTTCTACGCCAACACGCACACCAACCTAACCTTTTCCCGACTCGGCCGTCCTAGTTCCCGTGCTTACCCTTCTCAAGTCCTGGGTCCAGCCGGATGCCTTTCATACCGTGTTGCGCGAGCGCAGCAAGCGTTGGTACAACGCCTGCCTGCGAATCACGCGCGATGCGGACCTGGCGGCGGACGCGGTGCAGGAAGCGCTGCTCAAGGCCTGGAATCATCGCGAGGACTTCCGCGGCGAGGCGGCACTCGATAGCTGGATTCATCGCATTGCGTTGAACTCAGCCCTCGATTTGATCCGACGGCGCAAGACCCGAGCCGAGGATGAGCTCGATGTCGAGGCGCACGCTGCCGCACCCTGGGCTGCGGCGGAAAGCGAATACGTCCGGGACGCCCTGGACAAAGATCTGTCGGCCGCGATGCAGCGCCTGACAACGCTGGAGCGGCAAGTCTTCCTGCTCAAGCACATCGAAGGCTGGCGTCTCGACGAGATCGCCGAAAGCCTGCAATCCAACATCAACAGTGTGAAGAACGCCCTGTTCCGCGCAGTGCACAAGCTGCGCGTCGATCTGCACGTATGGCGAGGCGAGTCATGATTACCGATGACGAACTGCTGCTCTATCACTACCGCGACGGGCTCGATGCGGCCGAACGCGCGCGCATCGGCGCAGCTCTGAGTGAACCCGAGCTTGCCCAGCGGCTGCAGGCGCTGGTGTCGCGTCTCGATGCGGCCACGGCAATGCCTGAAGTTTCCGTGCCTGAGCACACGCAGCGGCGCTGGGAAGCCGCGCTGGAGCTCGCGGCACGCGAAGGGAACAAGAGCAACGTACGTGTGCCGCAGGCAACCCGTCGATGGGACACTCGATGGCTGGCGGCCGCGGCGGCGGTTGCCGTGGTCGCGGTCGTCTCGATAATCCAGGTTGCGAGGCAATCGCCGCCGGAGCGAATTGTTGAAGGGTCGGCACCCGCGCCCGACAACTCTGGCACCGCCGACGCTTCCGCCTATGAGCGCGGACTGAAGGTCCATCTCGCGAGCACCGAACGACAGATCGCGGAGCTTGGCAGCGCCACGCCCGAGCAGCGCGCGCGCCTCATCGAAACCATCATTGCGCAGAACCGGATCTATGCGCTCGCGGCCGAGCGCGCCGGTGAACCGCAGCTCGCGCGTGTGTTGCGCGCGTTCTCACCCATCCTCGAAGACCTGGTGCAGGGCCGCGGCGACTCATCCGCGAGCATCGCGCAGCTGGGCTTCGAATTGAGAGTCATGCAGGGGCGGCTGAGCGCTGGAGCCGACACATCCTCCAGCACCCAATCCACCACGCTTTAGTCAGAGGAAATCATCATGCGATTCAGAATCACAATGCTGGCCGCGCTGCTCATGGCGGGCGCCACGTACGCACAGGCACCCAAGGAATCCAAGGAATCCAAGCCGGCCGTAGAACGTGCTCCCAGCGCCGACGAAGAGCTCGCGCTCGCGGCCATGGAAGGCCTGATGGCTCAGCCACCGGAGCGCGCGTTGCCAATCATCAAGAAGGTGCTGGCCGGCTCGCAGACCAAGCTCGTCAAACAGCGTGCCCTGTTCGTCCTGAGCCAGATCGATTCGCCGGAGGCCCGTGAGATCCTGGCCCAGACCGCGCGCTCATCGGATACCGCCATGCGCAGTGAAGCCATTCGCAGCATTGGAATCGGCGGCGACCCGAAGTCGCTCGATGCCTTGCAGCAGGTCTACAACGCCGGCGGCGCTGACGTGAAGGAAGAAGTGTTGCAGGCGTGGATGATCGCGGGCCGCAAGGATCTCGTGTTCCAGGCAGCGCTGAATGCCAAGACGGAAGAGGAGGCCACCAAGGCGATTCACATGCTTGCCGTCATGGGCGCCACCGACGAGTTGCGCAAGCTCGGTGATCGGCCAAACGCCTCGCGAGGATTGCTCGACGCATACGCGATGAGCGGTGATCTCGCCAGCCTGCGCAAGATCGCAGAAGGCACGGGCGATCGATCGCTTCGCATCGAGGCCGTCCGCAGGATCGGCATGATCGGCAGCGATGAAGCACGCACCGCGCTGCGCGACCTCTATGCGCGCAGCACGGATGCGGAATTCAAGGAGGCCGCGCTGCAAGGCATGTTGATGGCCAGCGATGAGCAGGGCGTGTTGACGCTGTACCGTGCCGCGAAGACCAGTGACGAGAAGCGTGCGCTGCTGCGCATACTCACGATGATGGATGGTGACGCCGCGTTACAGGCCATCGATGCCGCGCTGGAGTCGAAGTCGCCAGGGGCGGATTCCGCGACGGCGCCGGCCGCCAACACACTGCTCGAGAAGAAGTTCCAGCGAGCCGCCAAGCAATACGAGAAGTTCCAGCATGAAGGGCAGACGTTGTACTGCCAGAGGACCGGCACCAAAAGCATGCCGTATACGTGCCTCACCGAGGCCCAGCTTCGAAGTGAAGTCCAAAGCTTCGAAAGGTGGCGCAACCCGGTACCACGCGGCCCGCCACCCACGGGACAAGAGTGATGAATCGCACGAACTGATCAAGCTGGAGAAAAAGTAATGAACATCCAAGCAATTCGTGCCGCGTTGTGCCTGGCAGGGCTCGCGCTGACCTCGCCGGTGCATTCGGCTGAACTCACGCTGCCACGCGACGGCTGGGCAAGCTGGGAGGTGCAGGCCGTCGAAGGCGCTCCCGCCATGTGTTGCTGGAGCAACTGGGACGATCGCGTCGCCTCGCGCAAGGCCTGTCGACTCGATGAGAACCCCGGCAATTTTGGCACCCGCGACCGCGAGACCACCGATGCCGTGCGTGTGTATGCGCGTACTGCCGGCGGCAAGATCGAGCGCCTGCGGGTGTTGGCAGCGAGTTGTCCGGTGGAAACCGCGACGCCGATTCAACATCTCGAGAACGTGGCGACGGACGACAGCACGCGTTGGTTGATCGGCCTCGCCAGGCGCGGCGCTGAAGCAGGCATGAGTGAGGATGTGCAAGAGAACGTGCTGGTCGGACTCGCCATGCACCGCGGCGACATGGCGCAGAACGAATTATCTGCAATCGTCCGGGGAAGTGGTCCTGCCGAGACCCGCAAGAAGGCGGTTTTCTGGCTCGCTCACCTGCGGGGCCTTCCCGGCGCCGAGGTCGCGACCTCAGTGATGTTCAATGACAAGGATCCGGACATGCGCCAGCACGCGGCGTTCGCCATTACTCAATCCAAGTCACCGCGCGTGACCGAGGATCTGATTCGCCTCGGCAACACCGACAAGGACGGCCAAGTCCGGGCCCAGGCCTGGTTCTGGCTCGCGCACACCGGAGCTCCGAACTCGGAGGATGCGATTGTCGCGGCACTCAAGAAGGATCAGGACGATCATGTTCGCGAGCAGGCCATCTTCGCGCTCTCACAACTTCCGGAAGATCGTGCGACACGCGCGCTCATTGCGGCGGCGGAAGATCGATCCTTGTCGAGCGAGCAGCGCAAGCGCGCCGTGTTCTGGCTGGCCCAGTCGGAATCTGCGGGGGCGCAGAAGTATCTTGAGAAAGTCTTGGCGGGAAAGTCACCGACTGACCCGATCGAAGCTAGTGCGATTTCGCACGGTATTTGCGCGGTGTCGCCTGGTGGGTGCGCGAAAACACACGGCCGAAATGTGTCAGGTCCGAAAATCCGCAGCTCATCGCAATATCGGTGATCGAGCGATGCGCGTATGCCTCGTCCTCCAACATCGCCGCGGCGCACTGTATGCGTCGTTCATAGACCTGGCGCATCACGGACGTTCCATGCCCGCGAAAGAGCGCGTGTAGAAATCGCACGGACACATTCAGACGCTTCGCGATCTGGACGGGTGATAACAGGGGATCGCCAAGATCCTGCTCGATGATCTGACAGGCGCGTGCATGGAGCGCCGCGAGCACGGCATCCCGCGGCAAGGGCAGGCCGGCGTGACGCTCATTCAGCGTATGCACAACGAGCTCGGCAACATGTCGCGCGGCGGTGGCAGCGGCATTGGCGTCCAGTTTCTCGTACCCGCTCGCAACGCTGATCAGGTAGTCAGACAGCAATGCGGAAACACCGCTCCCTCGCGGCACCACTGCCCCCGCGGCGAGATCCGGCCGCCGCAGGACGGCGCGAAGTCGCTGCATCGGAATGGCGGCGACCACGTGATGCATGGGTTGTTCGCAGTGCAGGCGAAACGGACGCTGCCCATCGACGAAGAACAGGTCACCTGGTGACATTCGATGTGCATTGACGCCGCATTCAAACGCACTCACGCCCGCGACATGCACGTTGACAAACAACGCGTCGGGTGAAGACTGAGACAGCTCGCGACCGGCGCGGTGCACTACCTGGCCGCTCGCGCGCACTCGAGCGATCGAAATCGAATCAAGGGCTCCGCCACCCACTTCCCCCCAGAATTGTGCGCGTGGCACGGGCTCGGGCCGTAGCGGGAGAAACTGCTGCGTGATGACGTGACGCCAGGCTTCGAACTGCTGACGGACTGGAACAGAGGCGGTCGAAAATACCGGCATCCATGCACTCCTGGCCGAATCGGCTTGCGCAGCAAGCCGCGCGTCGTGGGCCAGGCGCGCGGCATTCTGGCGCACAGCAGAACCTACGCCGGGTCGCTGATGACGCGCAAGTAGTTGGGGGAATTCGAGATGGGCGAGTTGCTTTTCACGCAAGAGTATTCGGTGAGCCTGCCGGTGGTGTCAGCGGGAATGGCGATGGTCACCGGACCAGATCTCGTGGCTGCGGTCTCGAATGCAGGCGGACTCGGAATTCTGGGCACCGGGCCGATGCCGACGGAGCTTCTGCGCCGCATCATCGCCAGCACGCGTTTGCTGACCCCGAAGCCGTTTGGAGTGAATCTGATCGTCGAGGAGACCACGCTCGGACCGGCGAGCACGTACGAACACGTCCAGGTCTGTATCGAAGCGGGCATTTCTCCAATGGTGTTTTTCTGGAATCCTCCGCCGGCGACCTGGTTCACTGCGCTTCACGATGCCGGCATCAAGATCTGGCTCACCGTGAGTTCTGTTGCGGAGGCACGCCACGCGCTCGCGGGCGGCTACGACGCCGTTGTCGTGCAGGGGAACGAAGCAGGCGGTCACGTGCGCGCGACAGAAAGTGGATTCAGCCTCTGGCCCGCGGTGCGGGACGCGGTGGGTGACATGATGATGATCGCGGCCGGTGGAATCGCCGACGGGCGTACCGCCGCGGCGGCCTTCGCGCTTGGTGCCGACGCGATCTGCATGGGAACACGGCTCGTGGCGAGCGGTGAAAGTCTGGCCCATCCGGAGTACAAGTCCGCGATCCTTCGTGCACAGCCGGCCGACACATCGGTGACGCGCCTCTTCGGGCCGGAGTGGCCCGATGCGCCGATGCGCGTCATCCGGAACCAGGCATTGCGCGACGCCGAAGACGGCATCAGGGAGTCGGGGCCGGTCGGCCAAACCAGGCTTTTCGGACTCGATTACGTGATGCCGCGGAATTCGGCGATCTTGCCGACGCGTGAGACCTCGGGAAGCCTCGAGCATATGTGCATGGCGGCGGGCACAAGCGTCGGACGCATCGGAAACATCGAGCCTGCAGGCGCATTGATCGCACGCATCGCGTCCGATGCCGGCCGGATCCTGGGGGAATGTGGCAAGCGCATGCGGTAGTGAGCGCCTGCTAATTCGTCCGCGACACCCGACTCCCGTCCTTCGAGTATCCATAAGGACTGGTGTAATCCCGCTCAACGACAGGCGCGCTCTTGTCATCGCCCGCTTCGCGCACCGCGGGCAGTATGAATCGCGGGACGATAGATGTGTCCGAGTTCGCGCTGACTCCGGCTGCTGTAGTTGCCGGCAAAGAACGCCACGACCAGGTCGAGTTCCGGTACCACCGTCACGATCTGTCCGCCGGCGCCCATCGCCAAGACCGCACGCACGTTGCGGTTCTTGTACGGGAAGTCTTCGCTCCACCAGTTGTAGCCGTAGTAGATCTGTGCCAGGTGGTACAGCGGCGCGGTGGCTCGGTTCACGAAATCGCGGCTGAGAATCCGGCGGCCTTCCCACGTTCCGCCGTTGAGCATGAGCTGGCCGAACTTCATGAAATCGCGCGGCAGGAACATCGAGCCGCCGCCGCCATACGGATTGCCGGCCGGATCCAGCTGCCAGGCGTAGTTGCCGATCTTCATCGGCGCGCGCGATCAGCCGATCGAAGCTGTAGATCGGCAATTCCTTGGTCGCGCGCCCGACAAGACCAAGTGCGAGGTTCGGGCTCGCGCTGCAGTAGACCGAGTTCTCGCCCGGCGGTGTCGCCATCGGGACTTTCATCGTGTAGCGGTAGAAATCGGGCTCGTCGGTCTGATCCCACATCGTCTCTTCGTTGCCGGGCGCGGCGTCATTGTTGTCGTCGCAGAAGAAGCCGGATGACATCGTCAGCAGATGCTCGAGCGTCATGGCGCGCTTCTGCGGCTCGAGGTCCGACGGAAACGCGCCGCCGTTCATGACTTCGTAGACCGGACTCGCCAGTTTGAGCGGCGCGCCGGCCTGCATCACCGCGCCCACCAGCACCGCGGTCACGCTCTTGGAAGCCGATCGCGTCATGTGCGGCTTGTCGCGATGCTCGCCGTGGAAATATTCCTCGAGCACCAGCTTGCCGTGCCGCGCGATCAGCACGCCGTGTATCTGCAGCGCCTCTGTCGAATCCATCGGCATGTCGACGATTTTCTGGATGAATCTCTCCATCGCAGCGCGATCGATGTTCGCTGCATCGAGAGTCGACGTGGGCCAGCCGTCGTCGCGGTGCAGCGGCTGGCCGGTAGGAATAACGACCCGGGTTCTTGCCGCGCGGATAGAACTCACTTTCGTCGCCGTCGCGCCGGAAATCGTAGCTGCCGCCACGTGACGGGAAGCTGAGGGTGATTACCTGGTTCTCGGCATCGTAGGTTCCCAATGCCAACTTCCCGCTCCTTGTCGCGGCGCTTGCCCATCAGCTTCACCCGGTTGCCGTCGATCGACGAGTCGCTCAACGCCTTGCTGTGTACCGAAATCGAACTCCGGATTGCGCAGCACCGCGCGCAATGATCCGTCAGGCCCCTTCTCCGCCAGCATGAAGAAAGAAGGTGAAGTCGTCCTGGAGTGGGGCAACGTCGCCCCGCCAGCGATTGGGCCGTCGGGCTTGAGCAGCACGGGTGAGAGCGCCACCGGCCAGGTGGAATCACTCCAGTTCACCGGGGTGCCGAACCGAAACCAATGGCCCCGGATGTTTACCCCCTCGAGTTTGCCGCGGAACTTGCCCAGGCGATCCGGCAGTTCGAAGGCAGAGTTCAGCCCGCTTCCATGCGCACCGGCACTCGGTGCCCCAGCATGTCGGCGCTGTAGTTGGTTCCTTCCTTCTGAATGATGAGTGGCCCGCGAGCATCCGGGCCGAAACGACCCTTCGCTTTCCAAAGGCCCGCTCAAGTCTTCAGCCGTGGATGTGCCCACGCACACGAGAAGTGCAAAAGCGATCGCCCGCAGGTACTTCATGGCGGACCCCTTGGCACTTAGACGCACCACTTGCGAAAAAGGTCGCAGCAAGAGCGCGCGCCGAGGCAATTGAGCGTAAGGTCATTCGCCAGAGGTGCCCGATGTTGCGAAGAACATTTATTGGCTCCGCATCCGCGGCGACGATATCGGTGGCTCTCTTGCGCAATCGTGCGTGGGCGGACATTCCCATTCCCGCGGAGCTCGGCGCAGTGCGGCTCGACGGGCAAGCCACGGCACTCAGGCGCAGCGACATCGAAGACTTCCGTGCCGGCATGCGCGGTCCGTTGCTTCTGCCTGGCGAAGCCGGCTACGACGAGGCACGTGTCGTCTGGAATGCCGCCTTCGATCGGCATCCTGCGTTGATCGCGCGCTGTGCGGGCGCAGCGGACATCGCGCGTGCGCTGCAATTCGGGGCAGCGCATGAACTGCTGGTGGCGGTACACGGTGGCGGGCATAGCGCTTCCGGGCAGTCGGTGTGCGAACGCGGACTGATGATCGATCTGTCGCTCATGAAGAGCGTGCGCATCGATCCGAATCGCAAAACGGCGCGCGTCGAACCTGGTGTATTGCTCGGCGCGCTCGATCGCGAGGCGCTGGCGTTTGGTCTCGTCACCACCACTGGCATGGTCTCGCACACCGGCGCCGCCGGGCTTACCCTGGGCGGCGGCTGTGGTCGGCTTGCGCGTCGCTTTGGTCTTGCGGTCGACAATCTCTCCGGCGTCGACGTGGTGTCACCGGATGGAATCCTGCGCGCGGCAACGACAAAGGAAAATCCGGATCTGTTCTGGGCCGTGCGGGGTGGTAGCGGCAATTTCGGCGTAGCCAGCTCGCTCGAATACGTCCTGCATCCGTTCGAGCAGACGATGTATGGCGGTCAGCTTCACTATTCATTCGACGCGGCGCGCGACCTGTTGCGCTTCTTCGCCGATTTCATGGCGGACGCTCCCAATGAGCTGTGGATAACCACGGCAATCGGCGACGTCCAGAAAGGTCAGCGCGCGCTGACTTTCGACGTTTGCTACAGCGGGCCGGTCGCACAGGGCGAGCGGCTCATGAAGCCGCTGCGTGACTTCCGCAAACCGATGCGGGACGAGGTGGGTCCGGTGGCGTACACGACGCTGCAGACGCATGGCGACATCGAGGGTCGGTTCGGACTGCGCCGCTACCAGACCTCCGGCTATCTACTGAAGCTCGAGCCGGCGTTGGTGGACGCGGTCCTGGCCCAGTTCGCGGACGCGAACGCGACACCTCTGCGTATTCTCATCATGCCCTGGGGAGGCGGAGCCATCGCAAGCGTGGCAAAGACTGACACCGCCTACTGGCATCGGGACATTCGTTGGAACGTCCAGGCGGCCACGAGTTGGCAGAACGAGGCCGACAGCGACGCAGGCAAGTCGCGCGTGCGCGAGGCCTGGAAGGCGATCGAGCCGCTCACGCACGGTTTCTATGCCAACTCCATCACCGGGCGCGTCGCAGAGAACATGCGGGGCGCTTATGGCGGCAATTACGAACGCCTGGCGCAGATCAAGAAAAAGTACGATCCCGCAAATCTATTGCGGATGAATGCCAACGTATTGCCGATGTAGCGGGCGGTTGAGTAAAGCTGGCAGTCACTGGTGTAGTCCCGATCACCGGCGCATGTCGGAGCCGCCTCATGACACAACAATGCGCTTGCCGATGCCTGTGCTGCGGGGCCTCGCAGTACGCTCACGCCCATGAAAACCCTGCTCAAACTCGCGCTTGCGGGCGCACTCGCCTCCGTCCTCTACAAATGGGCGCGTCAATGGGCCGAAGATTCGGATTCACTTCCGACCCTGAACCCCGTACGGGATGCGGAACCCAACGTCGCGGAACCCCTGCGGGACGAAGATCTGCGCGTGGCGCAGAACGCGCCTTTCTGATTCCCGCTTTGCAGCCCCGGAGGCTCACATGAGTATTTTCACTCGTATCAAAGATGCGATCTTCGGTCACGAACCCCCGGCCGCAGACCGCCGCCCCGAAGCCCGCGCCGCAGTCCGCGCCGAAACCGGCAACGACATCCGGCATTCCCGCGAGTCCGGCCGATGCCAAGTGGGAGCGCGAAGTGGACGTCGAGGCGGTGCTGGAGTCGCGCGCCGCTGACAATCCCCAGAAGCTCAACTGGCGCAGTTCGATCGTCGATCTCATGAAACTGCTGGATATCGATTCCAGCCTGGCGAACCGTCGCGAGCTGGCGCGTGAACTGGGCTATACGGGCTCGACGGAGGACACGGCGACCATGAACGTGTGGTTGCACAAACGTGTCATGGAGGAATTGCGCAACAACGGTGGCAAGGTGCCGGCGTCGCTGGTCGCCTGAGCCTCAGCGGTCAGTCGATGTCGTGCACCTTCAGCTCAATGAGTCGCTCGAGGGTGAGGTTCTTCAGGCCGCGCGATTTCATCTGGGCGATGTACTCCGGCGTCACCTCGTGTACGCGGAGCGCAATGAGCTGATCCGCATCGGGCTGGCCCAGGCCCAGCGAACGAACCTTCGCGACGTACTCCGGCGTGACCTCGTGCACGGCAAAGGCGATCAGGTGATCTTCATCGAGCTCGAGCCCCGTATTGCGCAGGTCGCGCACGATTGCGGGCGTCACTTCGTGCACACGAAACGCGATCAGCGTATCGGCTTCCTTCGCGGGCAGTCCCTCGGCGCGTAACTCGCGGATGAACTGCGGGTGTAACATTGAAGATCCGGAAGGCGATGAGCTTGTCCGTGTCGAGGCCGTGGAGATTCTCCGCCTTCATGGTGCGCGCGAATTCCAGCGTGACATCGTGGATCGCCATCGCGAACTGCATATGCGGGTCGATGTCGCCGAAGCCGAGCCTGGCCATCGCGGGCACGTAGTTCGGATCGGGCGTGAAGTGAAAGATGCCGGCGCCTTCGCCGCTCTTCACGAAACCCTCGCCATCGATGCGTCCGGCCTCACGGTTGATGGTGAACTTGACGTCGTGCTTGCCGGGCGTTGCCAGGTCAATACCCTGCAGTGCGCTCACGGGCCAGTCGGATTCATGTTGCGACTGGCCTCGTCGTCCCGATACGTGATGCCGAACTTCACCATGCCGGCCTGCTTCGAGGGCGCGATGGACCAATTGCCGCGGAACTGCTCCGCGCCAGAGGCCGTCGGCACAATGCTCAGGGCGAGCAGGGAGAACGCCGTGCCGAGCACGGCTTGATTTGAACGATTTCATGGTGACTCCTTAGAGAACGTCCGCGTTCTTGAGCTGGATCAACTGCTCCATGCTCAGATCCTTGAATCCGTGCGCGTGCACTTCCTCGATGAACTCAGGCGTGATTTCCATCACTTTCGCCTCGATGATCTCTTCGACTTCGAGCTTGATAGCCGGCGGCGGCGAGTTCGTCGCGATACTCGGCCGTCACTTCGTGCACTTTGAGGGAAATGAGTTCTTCGGCGTCGGGCTCGAAGCCGAGTGAACGCATCTGCTTCACGTACTCAGGCGTGATGTCGTGCACCTTCATGGCGATGATTTCGTCGGCATCGGGCTTGAAGCCCATGGCCCGGATTTCCTGGACGTACTCGGGCGTGATGTCTTGCACCTTCATCGCGACGATCTGGTCGACGTCGCCCGCGTAACCCATGCCGCGAATGCTCTTCACGTACTCGGGCGTGATGTCATGCACCTTCATCGCGATGACCTGGTCCGGATCCGGGGTGAAGCCCATGTCGCGAACGCCCTTGACGTACTCGGGCGTGATCCCGTGTACGCGCATCGCGACCAGCTGATCGACATCGAGATCGTTGTAGCCCGGCGGCCTTCATCTGCGCGATGTACGAGTTGCCCGGCGAATTCGGATTCGGCGGGTGTTAGCCGGCTTGTTCGATGGACTCGACGCGGGCTGGGCCTGCGATTGCGGGACTCGGCTTTGATGCGGGGCTGGGCTTCGACGCCGGGTTGGCTTATGCTTGGCTGGGCTGCGCTGGCGCCGGCGCCGGCTTGGCATCGGCCTGCGCCAGGAGCACGGGTTCCGCGCCGATGTAGTCGCGAGCCTCGGCGGGTTCCACCATGCCAAGGGAAATCGCTCCGGCTGACAGCGCCGCGGTGAGCACCAGCGATGCAGTGAACACGCCGGCCGTGCGGGTGTTCGCGTTCCGCTCACTGACGCCGAGCAGTCGCGCCACGCGGGCAGCCACGGAGCCACCAGTCGCGGCCAGCGCGAAATCAGGCACGTCACGCCAGCCTTCCATGGTGGCCAGCGCGCGGGCGTAGCCCGCCTTTTCACCACACGCCGCAATCGCGACGTCATCGCAGCAGTCTTCGCGATCGGCGCGGATGCGCTTGTTGAGCCACCAGACCGCCGGATGGAAGAAGAACAGCGTCTCCGCGATCACCTGGAAGAAGTTGACTGGCGACATCGAACCGCTTGATGTGCCCGAGCTCGTGCGCGATCACCGCCTCGAGCTGGGCTCGGCGTGAGGCCGGTCAGTGCGCGCATCGGCAGCAACACGACCGGACGAAACAGGCCGATCACCGCGGGAACCGACACCAGCCGGCATTCGCAGTATCTGACGACTCGTGAAATGCCCAGCCGCTGCTGCAGACTCCGGCAGCGCTCCACGAATGAAGCGGGCAGTGCGGTGAGGTTGCGACGGCGCAGCCGCTCCAGGAACAACAGGCCAAACGCAATCCTGAGCGCCAGCAGGCAGACGCCCGCCAGCCAGACCTGCGCCACCCAGGCGAGTTCGTCATTCGATGGCACCGGTGCAATCGAACGACTCACGGGGTAGTCAGACGCCGCCGCGGGTGCGGCCGCCGTGTAAGCCGGTGTTGCAGCACCGACCACGGCCGCATCACTCGCGGCGGAGTACACGGACGCGAATGTCGCGCCAAACGACACGAACATCAGCGCAATCGAAGCAACACCGACCAGATAACGCGTGGCCGGTGCGCGGAACACGTACATGAAGGCGGCAGCCAGCGCGGCAATGGCGGCGCCCTGCCACAGGAAATGGAGCAGCGACCAGGCCAGTGAATGCATGAAGTCGGTGGTGGCGTTCATGGAAGTTTCCCCTCGTATTCGTCGAGCATGCGGCGGATTTCTTCGATTTCCTTCTTCGAGCCGCGTCGCCCCGACAGCACGTGCTGCATGAGCTGGCTCGCCGATCCGCGAAACACGCGGTGAAGGACATCGGCCGCGAACTGCTGCTTGGTCTTCTCGGCCGGCAGCGTGGCCGTGTACACGTGCGCGCGTTGATCTTCGACGCGCGTGACCAGGCCCTTGGTGGTCATGATCTGCAGGAACTTGAGCACGCTGGTGTAACCGACGTCCTTTTCCTTGCCGAGCACCTCGTGGATCTCGCGCACCGTGGAAGGGCCGCGAGTCCAGAGGATCTGGAGGATCTCGAGCTCGGACGGAGTGGGCTGTGTTCTGGATTCCTGCTTCATGGAACCGAAGCTACTACGAAGCGCTTCGTAGTGTCAACGAAGACTTTCGTAGTTGTGCTTGGCTGCATCCCCGGCGGGCCGTGGCCGGCCCCTGGAACTCAGACGCGGCGTCAAGGCAAAGGGTTGCAGCGCCGACTTCACAAAACTTTACGCGGCGTTGAAACGCGCGCAACGCCGCTGCCCGCATCCTGACCCTGTACCAACCCTACGGAGTCAGCCCATGCCCGATACTCAAATCACCCCCAGGCGATCTCGCGCCAGGCTCGCCGCGCTGATCGCCATTCCGCTCATCGTCATCATCGGCGGCGGACTTGCCTACGCTCACAAATCTGGCGGTCATCACGGTCCGATGAGCGCCGAGCGCATCGACATGCATCTCGACCACCTGGCGACAATGCTGGGCAAGGTCGGCGCTTCGGACGCCCAGAAATCACAGATCGACGGCATCCTGCGACCGGCCTTCGCCAACCTCCAGAGCGTGCGCGATGAGCACCATGCGGCCTTCGCACAGTTCCACGAAGCGATGCTGGCGCCCAGCGTCGACCGCGCGAAGCTGGAATCACTGCGCGCCGGTCAGATCAAGGCGCTGGACGATGCCAGCAAAGGCCTGGTGACTGCGTTCGGAGATGCCGCGGAAGTGCTGAGTCCGGAGCAGCGCGCGGCCTTCGCCCAGGAAATGCGCAAGCATCACGGTGGCTAGCTGCGCAAGTCGGGTCTGGCGCATCATGCGCTGAATGACCGTGCACCGCGTCCTGCTCGTCGAAGATGATTCCCGCCTCGCCACGATGGTCGCCGACTACCTGGGCGAGGCGGGCTTTCGCACCACGCGCGCCGGCACCGGCGCGAGTGCCATGCAGCTCGTCGCATCCGAATCCTTCGACGCGATGATCCTCGACCTCATGCTGCCGGATGCCGATGGCCTCGATCTCTGCCGCAGCCTGCGCGCGAAGTCCGACATGCCGGTGCTGATGCTCACGGCGCGCGGCGATCCGCTGGATCGGATCGTGGGCCTGGAGCTCGGTGCGGACGACTATCTTCCCAAGCCCTTCGAGCCGCGCGAGCTGCTGGCGCGACTGCGCGCCATCCTGCGCCGGCGAGTCGCGCAGGGCGGCTCGCAGGTGCTGCATTTTGGCCGGCTCGAAATCGACAAGGGGGCGCGCGAGGTGCGCGTCGATGGCGTGCGCAAGACGCTCACCGGCCACCAGTTCGCGATTCTCCTCGCGTTGGCCGAGCGCGCCGGGCGTGTGCTTGTCGCGCGAAGCACTCATGGACCTGACCAGGGGCGAAGCCCTCGAAGACTTCGATCGCTCGATCGACGTGCACATCTCGCGGCTGCGCGCGGCCATCGAAGACGACCCGAAGCGCCCGCGGCGCATTCTCACGCTGCGCGGCGCGGGCTACGTGTTCGCGAAGGAACAGGATCGATAGATGCGCCGCCTGCATCTGGCGGCTCTATCTCACCATCGTGGGAACGCTGGTGGCGTTCGCATTCAGCGCCGCGTTCATGTGGCACATCGTCGCCTGGCCGCAGGGCGCGGCGTGGAGCATCGAAACCGCCACGCACCTCAGCGCCAACATGCTCGATGAAGTTCACGAGCCCGCGCTCGATCAGACGGTCGTGGAAGCGCTGGCACGCCAGTTGAATGCCGACGTCGTCCTGCTGGACAACAACGATGCGTCGCCGCCGATTTCGCATGGCAGGCCCTTCGTTCCCGATCACGAACGACGCAGCGAGGTCGGGCTGGCAGTACTGCGATGGACGCAGCTACGCCGTGAAACTTGCTGATGAGCGCATGCTCATCGTGCGGCCGCGTTACAAGTTCCTGCTCCACGGACTGCACATGGTGCTGTTCCTGGGTGCACTCGCGGCCATCCTGGCCCTGATGGTCTATCCGATCGCGCGCGGCATCACGGCGCGCCTCGAGCGCCTGAAGAAAGGCGTGAGCAGTTTCGGCGCCGGCGATCTCAGCGCTCGTGTCGCTGTCGAGGGTCGCGACGAGGTGGCGGCGCTCGCCACCAGCTTCAACGACTCCGCGGCCCGTATCGAACAACTGGTGCGTGCCAACCAGATGCTGCTCGCCAATTGCTCCCACGAACTGCGTACGCCGCTTTCCCGCATGCGGCTGGCGATCGAGCGACTGTCGAGAAACGGGCAGGGCGCCGACCCACAGGCGAGTGCCGAACTGGCGCGCAATATCGCCGAGCTCGATGTGCTCATCGGCGAGCTGTTGCTGACGAGCCGGCTGGATGCGGCCAGGCGCCTCGAGCGCGTCGAGCGCGTGGATCTGCTGGCGCTCGCGGCAGAAGAGGCTGCGCATTTCGATCGCGAGGTGACGGGAGAACCCGTGACACTCGATGGCGATCCGCTGCTGCTGCGCCGCCTGATCCGCAACCTGCTGGAGAACGCGCGAACACACGCGGGCGGTGCGAGCGACATTCGCATTACCCGATACGAAAGCGGCGCGCGGATCCACGTCGATGACTCCGGACCTGGCATCCCGGATGAAGACCGCGAGCGCATCTTCGAGCCGTTCTTCCGGCGACGCGACGCGGTGCAATCCACCGGTGCAGGCCTCGGGTCTCGCCATCGTGCGTCAGATCGCGCGGGTGCACGGCGGCGAGGTGATGTGTGCGCCACGCGATGGTGGTGGCAGCCGATTCATCGTCACACTCCCGGCCGGGCGATCCGGACGAACAGGGCATCCATCCTCCCCAGGGAAGATGAATGCCCTGTCCCTGCCTGGCGCCGCAGCACTCAGCGCCGGTCGTCCATCCGTCTCGCCTCATAAGTCCACAGGAACTGCACGTCCCGCGACATGCCGCGAATCCGATCGCCCAGGATGACGATGCTGTCGGTGCGCGTGGTGCCTCGTCCGGTTACGAACGTGAGCGAGCCGGTGCAATCCGGATTCACCGTGAACGCCCCGGTGAACGTCACTCCCGGCAGGTGCATCCAGCCGGCGACCGTGGCGTCGAACGCTCCGGTGAGATTGCCGTGACGATCGACACGGAACGTGCCGATGGCGGTGATGTCGCCGCCGGGGAAGAAGGTCTGCTTGCCCACATCGGTGGCAAACATCCAGCGGCCGGCCAGCATGCGTGCCGAGCAGTCCTGGGACTCGCCGGCGAACGCCTGGCTGCCGAACAGAAGGGCCAGTGTCAGGGCGGTTGTCGTCGTCTTCATGGTCGTTTTCATCGCAGTCTCCTTGGGAACGTTGTTGGGCGGACGGCGGCACTGTGAATCCGGACGGTCATCTAACTGCTTGAAACTCGTGCGAACTTTTTCCGAAGCATTCGCGAAGAGTGGGCGAAGCGACTACTATCGGGCGCCATGTCAGGGAAGGACGCGGAGCCAATCGGCTACCGCATGGCGGACATCTACATCGACGTCGGCACGCGACAGGTGCGCCGCGGCGAAACGGTATTGCAACTTCCCGGTCTGACTTTCGACCTGCTGCTGGCGTTGGCGCGCCGCGCTCCCAACGTGGTGACCAGCGGCGAACTCATGAACGAGGTGTGGGCCGGTCGCGTAGTCAACGACGAGACGGTGGCCAAGCGCGTGGAACTGGTGCGCGCCGCGCTGGGGGACGACAGCCGCGAGGCGCGATACATCGCGGTGGTGCGCGGGCGCGGTTACCGGGTCATCGCCGCGGTCGAAGCGGTCGACGAACGCAGTGCCGTTGCTTCCCAACCCGCGACCATGGCTTCTCCGCAGCGCTCGCGCCGCTTGCTGCCCATCGCACTCGCAGCGCTGCTGGTCGCCGCGGCCGCAGGCGCCTGGTGGTTGTGGCCGCGTGATGCGGCGCAACCTCTGGCGCACTCAGCCCGCTCAGAAAGCGTCTCGCCCGTCGCTGGCCGTATTGCCGCTGGACAATCTGTCCTCCGGCGAATCGGGCCAGTACTTCGCGGATGGCATGCACGATGCGCTGATCGCGGATCTGTCCAGGGCCAGCGGCATCAAGGTCATCTCGCGCACCTCGACACTGCCGTATCGCGATTCCGGAAAATCGCTGGCGGTGATCGCGCGGGAACTCGGCGTAGATCTGGTCATGGAAGGCTCGGTGTTGCGCGCCGATGACCGCGTGCGCATCACCGTGCAGCTTCTCGACGCCAGCGACACGCATCTCTGGGCCGAGCACTACGAAGGCGATCTGCGCGATGTGCTCAAGCTGCAGAGCGAGGTGGCGAGGGCGGTGGCGCAGGCGGTGAAGGTCAAACTGTCGCCGCTCGAGGACTCGCGCCTTTCCGGACAGCGCCCGGTCAACGTCGAAAGTTACGAGCTGTATCTCGAGGGCAGGGAGCTGATCGAAAGTCCGCAGCCGGATGGTTTCGATGCCGGCGTGGCACTGCTCACGCGCGCCGCGGAAATCGATCCGACCAGTGCGCTGCCCTACGCACGACTGGCGTTGGCGTACGCGAACCGCGCGCACGCGCCCGGCGCGGCGAAGTCGCTGTATCCGCGCGCCACGGCCTACGCCCTGCAGGCCGTGGGCCTTGACGAGAATCTCGCCGATGGCCACGCGGCGCTTGCAGAATTGCAGCTCTACTTCCACTGGGACTGGCCAGGCTGCGGAGAAATCATTCCGCAAGGTGTTCGAGCTCGCGCCGAGCCTGGCACCGGCGCACGGGCACTACGCCTGGCTGCGCGTGTTGCACGATGACTACCCCGGCGCCATCGCGGAGCTGCGCCTCGCCTCCGAGCTCGATCCGAATCATCCCCTGTGGCCTTCATGGCTGGCGTGGGTACAGATGCTTGACGGCGATTTCGCCTCCGCGGAAAAGCAATTGCGCGTCGTGTCTGCAGAAGCATCCGAAATTTCCCGTCGCCTACCATGTGCTCGGCCAGACACTGCTTCGGCTCGAGCGAACCGAAGAAGCGATCGCGGCGTTTCAGCAAGGCAGGTGAGGCGAGCCCCAACTGGTCATGGGGTCTCGCGCAGGGGCTGGCATTCGCGGGACGGATCGATGAGGCGCGCGCGCTGGCACGGGAACTCGAGGCACGCGAATTTCCCGATGCGTGGGCGCTGGCGGAGGTCTACTGCGCCATTGGCGATCTCGACCGTGCGGTTCACTGGGTCGAACAGGGCTACGAGAAGCGGCGCGACTGGATGCCGTGGATCAAGGTGAATACGTTCAACGCAACCGCTATACAACGACAAGCGCTTCCAGGAAATCCTGCGGCGAATGGACTTGCCCGAGTCACCGGCCGCTACAGCGCATAGCGGCCGGTGATCCGCGTCTCAATGCGAATTGCCGTAGACCGCGGTGAGCTCGAGATCGTCGTCGCGCACCAGGCCGACGCCCCGACAGTAGATCTTCGTCGACTCCGATCCCGGCTCGAGTGGTGAGGTCTCCTCGACTTCGATGCAGTTGTTGAATCTGCCGGCGGGAACCATTATCGAAAAGCCCGTACGTATGTGCTCCGCGCGATCGAGCGCGACGTCGGGCGCGACTTCCTGGAAGTAGCGCTGGCCGAGCAGGAAGCCATCCTCCGGCATCAGCAAGCCGGGTCGCGCGCCGCGCCGGCCGGCAAGCCAGGCGCCGTCATGATCCACCACTTCGCCATCTTCGTAGTTGTCGACTTCTTCACCGAAGTAATAGACATCGCGCGAGGGAAAACAATTGGAGACGAAGTTGCGCGAAACTTCGGCGAGCTCACCGTCCGCAGTCTCGCGTTCTTCCATCACGCGGGTGTTCACCGTCCGGGTCTTGTTACCGACGGGGATCGTGATGCGGCGAATATCGCGTTCCATGGTGATCCAGAGCTCTTCCAGCTCGTCACAGTCGCCGGCGGCGACGCAAGCGGCGTTGGTGAAGTACGTCTGCCGACCGGGGATCATCGGGAAGTAAGGATTCCCGCCGATGGTCGTGAACAGGCAGGACGCCAGCGGAAACTGGTCCGTGAATTTGTCTTCGGCCGCCGCATAACCCGAAGTCAGCGTGAGCGACAACGTGAGCGTGAGCCCCTTTAGAGTGTTCATGATCGTCTCCTGGCCATGATTGGCGGCCAAATAGACGTCATGTGCGTTGCACACTCCGCCGCCGGGAGCCGAAGACGGGGCGCAATCCTACGTGCCGGTTGCCGGGCGGGCCTGCTGCGACGCGAGCCCGAAAGTTGGTTTCGACGATCTCCCGCGCCCTCAAATTCCGCTTGATCCCATGAGGCATCAAATTGTCACAAGGGATCACCATGAAAACGCATCCATTCTTCTGCATGCTGGCGCTTGCCGGCGCAGCCCTGCTCGCCGTTCCGGCCACCGCGGGCGAACGAGATTTCAAGTCGGACATTTTCCCGCTCGAAAGGAATCTTGCCTTCGAGCTTGATGCACCCGGTGCGGTGCGGGCCGATGTGCAGGTCTCCGGTCGCGATCTGCGCGAGGAGTTGCGCTTTGAGCTCGGCACGGATGAGCACGGCCTCATCTCGGGCGGCATCTACGCGCCGCCGGGCGAATCGCGCGCGTGGTCAGCGTGGTCGCCTTCGATGCGAACGGCGAGGCCATCTACAAAGGTGAAAGCGTCGTCAACGTCGACAAGGAACTGACGCCCGAATTCGGCGTGCCGCTCGATGGCAAGGAGTTGAAGGACCCGCTCCAGGCGCGCTTCGGGTCCCGCTTGCTCACCGCGGGCATCGTCGGCGGCGACGAGGACTTGCTCAAGGTCCAGGTCACGCTGATGGATCCCTTCGGCGAGCAGATGCCGTTCTCGCCGGAAGATCTCTTCTGGGAGCTGCCGGAAGGATTTCCCGAGATCAAGTATTCCTGTTTCAACGGCGCGCTGTGCATCCTCGAGTGGAAGCCCACTCGCGAGCAGGAAGCCATCCACATCTGCCTATAGCTGAAACCGCTGCCCGTGCATCACGACAGTGCCTGGTGATTATCGCGGGCCATACAAATATGTGGCCGTGGGCCGGCAGCACACCTGCGCGATCACCAAGGACGATGAAATCCGCTGCTGGGGTGACAATTTCCTTGGCCAGCTCGGCACGGCGACGACCACCAAGTGCGTATTCAACAGCTGCAGCCTGGTGCCGGTGCCCGTGGTGTGTCCCGCGGGCGAAGTGTGCAAGTTCCGCTCACTGGCGGCGGGTGGCGATCACACCTGCGCGGTGGACACGAATGGCAAGGCCTGGTGCTGGGGCGAGGATGGGCCGGCCACCGGGGAGTCGTCATTCGGCACGCTGCCGAACTACATCGCATCGGCAGATTCCTGCTACGACGGGAACCGGGGGCAAGGTCGACTTCGTCGCGATCGACACAGCCTTCGACGCACACCTGCGCATTGACTACCGCGCAGGACATCTTCTGCTGGGGTTTCAACTATTCCGGACAGCTCGGCTGGCCGGCGAACCTCATCAACATCACGCCCCAGGCGACGATGATCGCCAACGGCACCAAGTACAAATCCATCGCCACCGGCATGGCGCACAGCTGTGCGATCCAGGTGAACGGTCTGCTCGACTGCTGGGGTGACAACACCCAGTTCCAGCTGACGGGCAATACGAACACGGCCAAGTTCATCACCGTCAATTCCAAGATTCCGCTGTTGACCGGCAAGACCGTCAGGCGAGTCGCGGCGGGCGACTCTTCCACCTGCGCCGAGAACTCTGACAACAACACCATCTGCTGGGGCAAGCCGGCGCGCAGCGCGCCTGCCACCACCCGCAACCAGGGCTTCGTCGCGTTGTACGCGTCGTCGTCGACCAGCCTGGCTACTGAAATGGAGGACTGCGCGGGATATCAGAATTGCACCCAGACCTGCCTCACCGATACATCGGGCGAGCTGTTGTGCCGCAACTGGGTGAATTCAGCCACGCCCCCGGGCCGCTCTCGCCCGTGAAGAAGCCGTGGACGGACTACGGTGTCGATTACACGCAGACGGATGTCGGTCCGAATCACGCCTGCGCGGTCACCTCCGAGCGCGACATCTGGTGCTGGGGAATGAATGACTACGGGCAGTTCGGCACGGGCGCGTATTCGAACATGGACACCTGGGAGCCGAAGATCAGGACCATTCGGTAGTCAGGCCGTTGATCTGACCAGAGCGCCGGCGACTAGAATCGCCGGCGTTTTGTTAGGCGCAACTCGTTGTTGTAACTGGACAAAGTGGATGCCGCCATGATTTGCGACATGGTCGCGGAGGGATCGTAGTAGCATCGCCACGGTCGCTGTGCCCATGGGTGCCCATGAGCCAACAAGAAGAAAATCCGGGGGTGACCGGGCTGTTAGTCGAGTGGCGCTCGGGAAATCCCCAGGCTCTCGAACAGCTCACGCCACTCGTTTACAGCGAGCTCAAGCGTCTTGCGGAGCGCATGTTCCATCGCGAGTCGCCAGGCCACACGTTGCAGCCCACGGCACTCGTGAACGAGGCCTTCGAGGCGCTGGTGAACATGAATGTGTCATGGCAGAACCGCACGCATTTCTTCGCGCTTTCCGCCCGCCTCATGCGCCGCATTCTCGTGAATCATGCCAACTCGCGACGCGCCGCCAAGCGCGGCGGGCACGACGTCCGTGTGACTCTCAATGAAGAGATCACGCCGCTGGTGCACGGGCCCGACGAGGAGATCCTCGCGCTCGATGCCGCGTTGCTCGGAGCTGGCCGCCGAGAACTCACGTCGCGCCGAGATCATCGAGCTGCATTACTTCGGTGGGTTGACGTACCCGGAGATCGCGACGGCGCTCGACATCTCTCCCAGCACGGTGCACGAAGATCTGCGTGGCGCAAAAATCTGGCTGCTGCAGCGGCTCGGCACCGGAGCCACGCCGGCATGAATGACGCCCTGGACGCGCTCGATCAGCGCCTGCGCGCGGCCATCGGCGGCGTGGCCGGCGCGCTGGCCGACTCGGCGTCCACCCAGTGGCAGGGGCGCATGCTCGGCACCTACCGCATCGAAGAACGCGTGGCCGCCGGCGGTATGGGCGTGGTGTACCGCGCACGGCGCTCCGACCAGCAGTTCGAACGCGAGGTGGCAGTCAAGCTACTGCACAATCCGCTGGCCTCGGACGACGCGCGGCGCCGTTTCTTCGCCGAGCGGCAGATTCTCGCGGACCTGAATCACCCGAACATCGCGCAGCTGCTCGACGGTGGCACCACGGAGGAGGGCATTCCCTACCTCGTCATGGAATTCATCGACGGACAACCCATCGATGTGTATTGCCGTGACGCCGGACGCACGCTGGCGGACAAGCTGCGGCTCTTCGGACGCGTGTGCGATGCCGTGCAGTACGCGCACCAGCATCTCATCGTCCATCGCGACATCAAGGCGTCGAACATCCTCGTCACATCCGACGGCACGCCCAAGCTGCTCGACTTCGGCATTGCCAAGCTGCTGGAAAAGGTGGAAGGGCGCGCGGCCATCGATCAGACGGTGGGCGATGCCCGCCTGCTCACGCCGCGCAATGCCAGTCCCGAGCAGGTGCGCGGCGCGCTCATCACCACGGCCAGCGACATCTACAGCCTCGGCGTCTTGCTTTACGAACTGCTGACGCAACGCCAGCCCTACAACATCCAGGCGGTGACGCCACTCGCACTCGAACAGGCCATCTGCGAGACCGAGCCGCTGCCGCCGAGCCGCTACGACCGGCAACTCGCGGGTGATCTCGACACCATCGTCCTGATGGCGATGCGCAAGGCGCCGGAACGCCGTTACGCAACTGCGCGGCAGTTCGCCGACGACGTCGAGCGGCATCTCACGCATCGCCCGGTGATCGCGCGTCCGGAGAGCTGGGGTTATCGCACCGGGAAATTCCTGCGGCGCAATGCCTGGGCCACGACTGCCGCAGCGCTGGCAGTGATCACGATCAGCAGCCTGGTCACTTTCTACACGCTGCAACTGCAGCGCGAGCGGGAGCAGCTCGCACGGGAGAGCGCGACCGCCGAAGAGGTATCGGCCTTCCTGGTCGGCTTGTTCGAAGAAGCAAACCCGGCGCGTGCGCGGCCCGACGTGCTCGCGCGGCAGGTTCTCGAAGATGGCGTGGCGCGCATCAATGACCTGCGATCCCGGCAGCCGCGGGTCGCGGCGCGTCTCATGCTCTCCATGGGGCGCGCTTATTCCGGCCTTGGCTTCTACGAGCGCGCCCGCGAACTGCACGTCGAGGCACTGGCCATCCGGCGAGAGCTGCTGCCGGCCGGTGATCCGGCCATCGCCGAGGCTCTGCATCATCTCGGTGTCGTGCAAACCGAACTGCGCGACCACGATGCGTCGCTCGCCACGCTCAATGAAGCGCTGCGCCTGCGCGAGGCGGCGCTGGGAGCCGATGCCGCGCCCGTGGGCGAGACGCTGTATCGCATCGGCGTGTTGCAGCATCGCCGCGGCGACTATGTGGCGATGGGTGTCGCCCTCAAACGCGCAACGGCGATCTACGAGAAGTCATACGGCCCCGATGCGCCCACGCTCGCCGAAGTCCTGAGCACACTGGGAGTGCACTACTATCTCGTCTCCGATCACGAGGCCTCGAAGGCAACGCTGCAGCGCGCGCTGCGCATCGGGGAGGATGCCTGGGGAAGGGACTCGATCAGGATTGCGATTACCTTGCAGACGCTGGGCCGGCTGCATTGGCAGCTCGGCAAGTTTCCTGACGCCATCGCGTACTACGAGCGCACGCTGGCGATCAGGGAAACCCACCTGGGATCCGAACATCCCGACCTCGGCTCCACGTTGTACGGACTCGCCAACTCGAGCCAGAGCATCGGCGCGTTCGGCGCGTCATACCTCTACTACCAGCGTGTCATTGCCCTGCAGCAGAAGGTGCTGGGTCCGGAAGACTATTACCTGGCGCTGAGTTACTCGGGTATGGCGTTTCTGCTCGCGGAGCTCGGAGAGCCGGAGCAGTCGAAGCGGTATTTCCAGCAGGCACTCGAGATTGCCGAACGCAAGTGGGGACCGCGCCATCCCGACCTGCGCGCGCCACTGGCCGGCTCCGCCCGAGTCATGATGCGACAGGGGGAATTCGTGGAAGCCGAAGCGCGCCTGGCGCGCGCACTTGCGATCGTCGAGCCGCAGTTCCCGCCAGAACACGTCGACGTGGTGCGCACACTGAGCTCGATCGCCACGCTCAATCGCCTGCGGGGCCGGCATGAGCTGGCACGCCAGCAGTTCGAGGAAGTGCTGGCACGCTTCGATCGCGGCGTGGGTCGCAAACACCCGTTCGCGAACGAAGCGCTGTTCGGCATGGCCGAGGCACTCAAGCACGCCGGTCGTTTGCCGGAAGCAGATCCCTACTATCTCGCGGCGCTGGAGAATTTCAGTGGCGAGGCCGGCGAACGCAAGGCGGCTGCCGCCGAATGTTTCGAAGGTTATGCGGATTATCTTCGCCGGCTGGGGCGAACTACCGAAGCCGCGGCCATGTCGGGACGCGCAGCCAAGGTGCGTGCCTACATCGAGTCCGAGCACCGCAAGGCGCTGACCGCGACCTGAGCGGATTCAGCGCTTAAGCGGTTCGAGCAGCACCTGCCACACGTCCAGCTTGCGGGCGCGAAAAGCGCCCGCGCAGCTCGACAGGTAGTAGTGCCACATGCGGCGGAAACGCTCGTCGTACTGCGTCGCCATGCGCGACCAGGAACGCTCCAGGTTCGTGCGCCATGACAACAACGTGCGTTCGTAATGCGCGCCGATGCTCTGCCAGTGGCTGACGGTGAAAATCCCCTCGACCGCGCGTTCGATCTGCTCGCGTGACGGGATCACCGAGTTCGGGAAGATGTATTTGTGGATCCACGCGTCGGTGTGATTGGTAGCCTTGGATCCACCGATGGTGTGCAGCAGGAACCGCCCGCCCGGATGCAGGCAGCGCCGCACGACTTTCATGTACCTGCGGTAGTTGCGCACGCCGACGTGCTCGAACATGCCGATCGAAAACGCGTGATCGAACTTCTCGCGCATCTCGCGGTAGTCCTGCAGGCGGATCGCCACCGGCAGGTGCTGCACAGCTGCGACGCGCGTAGTCGGCCTGTTCCTTCGAAATGGTGATTCCGACGCCGGTCACACTGTAATGCTCGGCCGCGAACTTGAGCGCGCCGCCCCAGCCGCAGCCCACATCGAGCAGTCGCTCCATGGAGCTGACGCCCAGCTTGCCGAGTACCAGCGCGAGCTTGGCTTCCTGCGCTTCATCGAGCGTGTGCGCGTTTTCCCAGAACGCGCAGCTGTAGATCATGCGCTGGCCGAGCATCGCTTCGTAGAATTCGTTGCCCAGGTTGTAGTGTTTCCCGGCGACTTCGAAGACTCGCGCGCCACGCTGGTGATTGATGATTGTCGCTCCCAGCCACGCGATTGCGTCGCGCCAGCCTCTCGTACGTTCGTCGAGCCTGGCGGCGAGCAGCCTGTAGATGAAGCCGTCCAGATCGCGCACGTCCCACCATCCGTCCATGTACGACTCGCCGAGGCCCAGCGAGCGGTCGGCAAGTACCCTCGCGTAGAAGTCATCGTTGTGTACCTGGATGTCCCAGGCGTTGGGGCCGTCGATGTCGATGCCGCATTCGCCAAACAGGCGTTCGATGCGCCGCCGAAAGCGGGCAGCCCTCAATCCAGTGGAAGGATGTTCGACGTATGCCGCGCGCTTCATGCGCTGACTCAGCGCAGGGCGCGGTTGAGATCGTCGATCGAAGCGTCGAGCACGTGTGCGCCGACGGGATCCTTCTCATCCAGCAGGGCACGCGTCTGCACCAGCAGATCGCGAACGCGATGCAGTCCGGACGGGTGGCTGCTGCGAATCTCATCCTCGAGGGTGCCACCGCCCGTGGCCGCGATGAACAGGAACAGCGGCACGGCGTTGCGCAACTCGTAATTGGCATTCACCGCCGTGTTGAAGGCCCAGCGATCCGCAGACACTTCGCGCATGCGCTTCTGAATGAAGTTGCTCTCCATTCCGCCCACGTGATCGAGGATGTGATGCGCGATTTCGTGCAGCAGCACGGTGGCGATGACCGCGTCGAGCATTTCCTCGCGCAACTCCTGCGCGCGGCGGTCATCGAGCGTGTCCTGGAGTGCGCCTTCGCACATGCCGCGCGTTTCGGCCGCGTAGCCGTAGAAATCGTAGACCTGCCTGAGGTCGCGACCCCTGTTGAGGCGACGCGAGTTGTGGCCGGACAGCTCCGCCAGGTAGTTGGTGTATTCCTTCAGGCAGCCATTGTGGCCCGCCCAGTCGGCGATCATCGCGAGCGCCAGCCAGTCGGTGACCGCGAGGAAGCCGGCGTTGAATTCAACGATGCGGCGGGTGGCGAAGACGCGGCGCGCATCGGCATTGGTCTCCCACGAGAGCGGCACCAGGAATTCGATGTCGTCGAGGACCTCCTGCGCGCGCGGATCCAGCGTGGGGCGAATGGCGTCGACGAGGTCCTGCGTGACGCGGCTGATGCGCTGGCTGTAGAACTCCAGGCCGACGTCCGTTGAAAATGCGGGCGCGCTCACGAACAAGGCGAGTATCAGTGAACCGGCAATGCGGTAACTGCGCACAGGCTGATATTGCCCGTTTTCACTTCGCGTTCAAATCGGCCTGCGCCTCGAACGCAAGTGACTGAATCGGCGGGAGTTCACGGTACCAGGTGCGGGACAGCCGCGGATATCGGACCGCGCCCACGTCGGGGTCGACCAAGGGCCTATGGCCATGCGCCGTCACCTCTCGTAGCTTCGTAAACATGAACGCAGTGCTGCAGCGGAACGCGCGCGCGAGCGGTGCGTACTCCGACGATGAATCCCTGCTCGCGCCCGAGTCCTGTCACATCCTGCCCTCCGGCAACCGGATGCCGCTGCTCGGCCTCGGCACGTGGCAACTCAACTCTCACACGGTCGAGGCGGTCAGCAGCGCCCTGGAGCAGGGATTTCGCATGATCGACACGGCTGCGGACTACCACACGCAGCGCGGCATCGGTGATGCGATCAAGGCCTGCGGCTTCGAGCGTGACGCGGTCTACGTCGTCACCAAGGTCGAACCCGATGAAGACGCCTATGCGGCGACGCGAAAGAATCTCGCGCAGCTCAGGCTGAACTACGTCGACCTCGTGCTGATCCACCGGCCGCCGCAACATGGCGCGGGCGAGTTGAGCTGGCAGGGTTTGCGCCGCGCCAAGCGCGAGGGGCTGGTGCACGACATCGGCGTCAGCAGTTATTCCATCGATTGCATCGAGGAGCTGGTGTATCGCACCGGCGAGATGCCGGCGGTCAACCAGGTCGAGTGGAGCCCGTTCGGGCACAGTCCCCGCATGCTGGACTTCTGCCGCGACAATGAGATCGTGATCCAGGCCTGGAGTCCGTTGACACGCGCCACGCGGCTCAACGATGACAAGGTGGCGCGCGATGGCCGCTCGCTACGGCAAGACGCCGGCGCAGCTATTGATCCGCTGGAACCTGCAGCTCGGCGTGGTGCCGCTGCCCAAGGCCAATCACGCGCAACACCAGCGCGAGAATCTCAACGTCTTCGACTTCGAGATCTCGACGACCGACATGACCAAGTTGAACGGGCTCAACGAACACTACTCGGCGCTCGAAAAGCTGCAGTATCTCTGAGTCACTGCAGCAGCTTCGCGACCATCGCCTTGAAGCGCGGTTCGTCGCGCAGCGGGTCGTAATCGGGATCGTTGCTCGATCCATTCCTTCTTGCCCCAGCCCTTGCTGAATACCCGCTCGAGCATGTCGAGCGCTTCGGCCTTCAATGCCGAAGCGCGCGCGCACCAGCGCGCCATTGATGATCACCGCCATGTCGTCGGGATTCGAGCCTTCGGCGCGACGCGCCCATTCCATTGCGCGCTCCATGCTGGCCGTCGCTGTAGAGCGCGCCCGAGCCCAGCGACAGGGCGCGCGAGTTGAGCGGATTGAGCTCCAGCAGCAGCTCGGCGCGGCGCACGGCCTCGCGATTCGCGGCGCGTGATTCTTCGATTCGTCCCAGGCGGCGCATCGACTGTGCTTCGAACATCGGGCTCTCGAAATCCTCGCGCCGCACCTCCGCCGCGCGATGCCACAGCTCGATGGACTTCTCGATGTCGCCGGCCGCGAACGCGGCGCGCCCGTAGTAGTAATAGGCGTCGAAGAGATTCGGATTGATTCGCGTGGCGGCTTCGAAGTGCTGGCGCGCTTCGGCGTATCGACGCTGGTTCGACAGCGTGTAGCCGCGCGCCAGGTTCGCGTCTGCGAGTTCGGGCGCCAGTTCCATCGCGATGCGGCTGGCACGGTCCGCGGCCTGCAGGTCTTCGTCTTTCGACCCGCACCACTCGAACATCAGCGCATGTACGGTGGCGAGTCCGGCCCACGCCGGCGCATAGCCGGCATCCAGTGCGATGGCGCGCTCGTACAGGTTCCTGGCTTCGAGGAACTCCTGCTGGCCCCAGTTGTGCATGCGCTGCCGCCCGCGCAGGAACCATTCGTAGGTTTCGATGGCCGTGGGCTGGCGGCGAATGCCGCGCAGTTCGCGCGCATTCGGCGCGTCGCCACGCAGCAGCGTCGCGACGGTGGCCGGCGATTTCGTCCTGCACGGCGAACACGTCGGACGCCGAGAGATCGAACTTCTCCGACCACTTGTGAAAGCCGGTGGCAATGTCGATGAGCTGCACGGTGATGCGCAGGCGGTCGCCGGACTTGCGTACGCTGCCTTCGAGCACGCTGCCGACGCCGAGCTTCTGTCCGACCTCGCCCAGGTCGTGATTGCCGCGGAACTGGAACGAGGACGTGCGTGCCGCCACCCGCAGCCCCTCGATATGCGTGAGCGCGTCGATGAGTTCCTCGGCCAGGCCTTCGCACAGGTAGTCCTGGTCGCGCTCCGGACTCATGTCGGCGAAGGGCAGTACCGCTATTGCCTTGGCTTCGGGCCGTGGCTTCTGCGGCGCAGCTTGCGCCCGCTCCCCGGCCGCCGGCGCGCCCGTTACCGGCGCGGCGAATCGGTAGCCCAGCCGGTGCCGGGTTTCGATGTAGACGGGTTGCTTCGAGTCGTCGCGCAGCGCCTTGCGCAGTTCCTGCACGCAGGTGACGAGCGCGTCGTCACTCACCACCGTGCCGCGCCATACGCTGGCGAACAGTTCCTGCTTGGAAACCGGCGCGCCCGGGCGTTCCAGCAGCGCCGCCAGCACCAGCGCGGCCTTGCGCGTGAGCCTGACTTCCGCGTCGTTTTCCCAGAGCCGCGCACTCGCGGGCTCGAAGCGGAAACTGCCGAATGTGATCTGTGGCTCCATGCGATCCCGGTGAAATCCCGGCGTTGTCCCGGGACTCCGGGGCCCGGTTGCCCGTAGGCTTTTGGCACAACAACCGCGGGGAAACAAGGGAGCTGCGCAGGCCCATGAACGCAAGTATCGACTTCTTCTACAACAACTACGCCAATTTCAGCGGGCAGGTGCTGAGCGCCATTCGGGAGGAAACCTTCGGCCAGGACATCGGGCAGAACAGCTGGGTGACCGTCGATGAATACGACCGCTTCATCGAGTGGCTAGGCGTCGGCGCCAACTCGCACGTGCTCGAGGTCGCGAGCGGCTCCGGTGGACCGGCGTTGTATCTCGCGCGCAAGACCGGCTGCCAGGTCACCGGCGTGGACATCAATCCCTACGGCATATCGGCCGCGGGCAACAAGGCCACCAGCATCGGCGTCGCCCCGCGCGTGCGGTTCAAGATGGCGGACGCCAATTCGACGCTGCCGTTCTTCGATGGCAGTTTCGATGCGCTGCTGTGCATCGATTCGATGAATCACTTTCCGAAGCGGCTCGAGACCCTGAAGGAATGGCGGCGCGTTCTAAAACCAGGAGCCCGTGCCGTATTCACCGATCCTGTGACCATCACCGGCCTGGTGACCAACGAGGAGCTGGCGCAACGCAGTTCGATCGGGCTGTTCGTCTTCGCCTCACGGGCGTCGAACGAGGAACTGATCGTGAAAGCCGGATTCAAGATCGTGAGTCAGCTCGATGCCACCGAGAACGCGGCGTTGGTTTCACGCCGCTGGCGCGAGGCGCGCGAGCGCTTCCGCGACGACCTGTTGCGCATCGAGGGGCAGGAACGTTTTGATGGTGTTCAGAAATTCCTCGCCGCCGTGCACCGGTTGTCGAGCGAGCGCCGGTTGTCGCGCATTGCCTACCTCGTGGAAAAGTAGCCTTCCGCCTGCCGGAATCCGCCAGCCGGTCCTACGCACGGTGGCAATTTCACCCGCGCACACTGCGCGCGAAGTCAATTGGTGGAGGTAGCCATGCAAGTCAAGGAAGTCATGACCCGCGAGGTCTTGTCAGTGGGACCCGAGGCCACTCTGTTCGAGATCGCGGAAATAATGCGCGACGGCGATATCGGCTCGGTGATGGTGACCTCGGAACATGAACTGCTGGGCGTGGTGACCGACCGGGACATCGTGGTGCGTGCACTCGCAGAACATCGTGACCCGCGCATGGTCAGGGCCCGGGAAGTGATGTCCGACGCAATTTTCTGCTGCGCCGAAGACACACCGGTCGAGGCCGTGCTCGCAGAAATGGCAGACGAGCAGGTGCGACGCGTGCCGGTGCTCAATGGCGCGCGTCATCTGGTCGGCGTGGTTTCGCTCGGCGACCTGAGCCAGGCGAAGGCAAAGCGCGCGGGTGACGTGTTGCGCGAGATTTCGCAGCCGGCACCGTAGCGCGGCGGGCGGCCGCCGAGGCGGCCGCCCTGGTCGCATCAATTGGTCTTGTAGTACTCGTCCGCGCGCGTGGCGTAATCGGCTGCGCCGTCAAGGCGGGTCAGCTTGTCGAGTGAGTCCGACGGAGCCGCCTGCAGTTGCTCCTTGGTGAAGGGCACGACGTAGCTGTCTTCGCTCTCCACGTAATCGAGTGCCGACCACGGCACCGGGTGAAACTTCTCGTTCATGCCGAGGAAGCCCCCGAAGCCGACGACGGCGAAGATGATCCTGTTCGATTGCTTGTCGAGCACGATGTCTTCGACTTGCCCAATCTTCTGGCCGGCGGTGTTCTTGACCGTGGTCCCGATGACCTTCTTGGCGCGAATCGCCGAGGTGTGGCCGGTTGCTGTAGTCATTGCTTACTCCTCAATTAACTGGATTCTTCCGTGAATCTCCATCATAGGAAACAGCCTGTTTGCCGCTCATCGGAGGATGGCGCGCACTGCTGTCAGCAGATGCGCGCGCCGCTGCGGGAGCGGATGTGTGGCATGGAACCTGCAATTTCACGCATCAGCGTGCGCGTCTTCATGCGCGCGCCCGCAGCGCCCGATAGCCGGAACGCGCTGTGAATTTTTTCCAACACGAGGCCAAACACATGCCCCAATCACACACCACCAATGTTTGTGAAGTCTGCGGCAACGCCTACGACAAGGCATTCATGGTGACACTGGCGGACGGCCAGTCCCACACCTTCGACAGCTTCGAATGCGCCATCCACGCGCTGGCGCCGGAATGCAGCCACTGCGGTTGCCGCATCGTGGGCCATGGCATGGAAGCCGAGGGCGAGTTCTTCTGTTGCGCCCATTGCGCCAGTCATCGCGGCGTACAGGAGATGCAGGACCGGTCGGAGGGACATCGGCTCGCCTGAGGCCGCCCTGACGGCGGAGGTTTGCAACCGCAGCTACCCGCTGCTCAGGGTGCGACGATTACCTGATCGCGAAACGAATCGAAGATCAGCAACGGCGCCACGCTCGACCACTGGAGCTCCGGCTCGACTGTGTCGTCCATGCCGTCGCCATTGGTATCCACCGCCACGAGCACCGTGTCCGGATTGGTGAGCGCGCTGCCTTCTTCGGAGAGTCGCGCGCGGGTGTTGCCGCCGCCGGTGACCACGAGGCGGCCCGCGGAGGGGAATTCTCCGATCACGCCGGTAAATGGCTCGGTGGTTTCGAAGTCGAACTCGCCGTCGAGGAAGTCGCTGTTGACGCTGCCGATCATCGAGTAGCGATAACTGTTGGTGGCGTAGTCCTGCAACAGGTCCACCGTCAGCAATTCCAGCGAGTCTTCACCCGCGGACTGTCCCGAGCGGAAAGCGGCCGTCGCTATGACATAGCGATCGGAGGTGGTGGTCCGCGTGTAGCGAATCGGCAGGACATAGTTCAGCGTGATGGGCGTGGCGCCGGCGATGTTGTTAGGTGTGAGGCGAAATCCGGCGGTCGTGACGGTGAGCGAATATTCCATGCCATCGGGCAGCGGATCCAGGTCGTTGACGTCCACGCGTATCAGACCATGCATGGTTATCCCGCCGGAATTGCAGTTGTCCCACTGCATGAGCGCGTAGTCATCCTTCTCCAGGAGCCCGTTCGAATTCTGGTCGGTGAACTGCGTTGAAAAAGTCCCTGCGACCGGGCAGGGCATGGGACCAAAATTGACAGGCACCACCACGCCATTCCCTATGCCCGCCACCTGGAGTACACCAATGCGTGCATTGGAAAACGCCGAGATCGAGGAACCGAACGAGAGCACGATTGCGCTTCGGTAGTTGGTCGAGGTAAGCGCGACGCCGGCAGGGAGGCGGGGGCGGAGATGGCGATGGGGACGGGGCAGGGGCGCTGCCGCCACCACCTCCGCAGGCTGCCAGCAGCAGGCTTGCGGACAGGGCAGCGGATCCGTGCGCCAGGCGATTCATGGCGCAGAGAGTAGTTCGATCGGGACGGCCGGCGCAATCCGCGCATGCCGAGGCCACATAATGTGCGGCCGCGGCGCGGCACGATCAGGGCCTTATAAAGGAAAAGTCCAGCGACTCTTCGTCCGAGGCCTGCTTGCGCACCCGCAGGAAATAGCTGCCGGCGTCGAGCTGTTCGCTGTCGATCATGACTTCGAGCGTGACCGGCGAGGTGGGATGCTGGCCATAGAGAGTCGCGACAGTGGAGATGCTTTGATCAGGCTCGATCCGATCGAGCGCGACGGTGTAGTGGAAGCCGGGATCGAACAGCCCGACGATTTCGACGCGCACCGTGCCGCGCGGAAGATGCGGCATGCTGTCGGCGCCGCGAACCAGCGCGAGTCGCATCGACGTTCCCTGGCGCTGCTCCTCGGTCACGACCGCGGCAAGAGTCTGTGGACGCACGCCGGTCACGTGCTGAAAGAACCAGGCGCCTGCGCCCACGCAAAACAGGATGCTGGCCGCGATGGCGACCTTCCAGCCCACATGGCTGTCGGCGCGCACGAATTCCGCCGTCGAGCCACTGGCCACCAGTGCCAGTCCGGCCTTCAGTCGCTGCTCGAGCTCCACCTGGCGCGCAAGCTCGGGATTCGCGACGCAGGAGTCCTCGAAAGCTTCGGCTTCCGCCTCGCTCAATTTTCCGGCGACATATTGTTCGATGAGTTGCTGGTTCATGGGCCCAGGTTGAGGAGGTCACGCTTCGCAAAACCGCGCTCGTCCAGGATCTGCCTGAATCGTCGGCGTGCGCGACTCAGGGCCTGGTTGAACGCCGCTTCGCTCAGTTGCATCTCCTGGCAAATGACTTCCTTGTCATGATCCTCAAGATAGAAGCGCTTGAGCATCAGGCGATCCCTAGACTGCGGCAGTTCACGCAATAACGCGCGCACGGCCATTGCTGCCTCGAAATCCTCGGCGAGTGCTTCTACCCCGCGCGCGGTATCCGCATTCCTCTCGGTTGCCGCGCTGTCTACATCTGTCTTCTGTCGTTCGGTCTTTCTTAGTGACGCGATGGCCAGATTTCGGGCCGTCTGGGCGGCAAAGGCGGCCAGTTTTTCGGGTTCTTCGATGCCGCTGCCACGTAGGCGCTGGATGACAACCAGGAGGGTTTCCTGGACGAGATCCTGCAGGAGGCCATGGTCGCCGCCCGTCCGGCGGCGTAACAACACGCGCAGACCGGGCTCGAACTGCCGGATGAGCTCGGCTTCCGCCGAGACATCACCGTCGCGAATGCGGCGCGTGAGCTCGCCGCCCGGAACGAAATCCATACCCTGTTCGACCCCTGCAACCCCCCGCCTCGGGATTCTGCCACGTCCCCCGCAGGCGTATCCTGCCCGCGAGCTCAGCCAGGGAAAAAAGATGCAAAAGACCTATCACGGCTCCTGCCACTGCGGCGCGGTGCGCTTCGAAGCGGACCTCGACCTCACGCAGCCGACTTATCGCTGCAACTGCTCGATCTGCAGGCGCAATCGCTTCTGGGCGGCGGTGATAAAGCCGGCGCAATTCCGCGTACTCAGCGGACGCGATGAGCTCAAGCAGTATTTGTTCAATTCCATGCAGAACGAGCATTACTTCTGCAAGACCTGCGGGGTGCGTCCCTACGGGCTCGGCCACAGCCCCGAAGTGGGCGAAGTGGTGGGCGTGAATATCGGCTGCCTGGAGAACGCATTGCCTGAAGAGCTGGCCGCCGCACCGATTCGCTACTGCGACGGCAAGAACGACAACTGGCAGCATCCGCCGCCCATTACCAGTTATCTCTAGGCCAGCTATCTCTTGATCGGCAGCCGCACGTAGAAGGTCGTGCCCTTGCCGATGTCGCTCACGAAATCGAGCTGGCCTCCGTGGCCTTTGACAATCGTGTTGCGCACGATCGAAAGACCCTGTCCCGTGCCGCGACCCACTTCCTTGGTGGTGAAGAACGGATCGAAGATGCGCGCCTGGATGCCTTCGGGAATGCCGCCGCCGGTGTCGGCAATCGCGATGACCGCGAATTCGCCTTCGACAGAGGTTTTCACGGAGATCCGGCCGCGCCCGCCGTTCTTCTTCACGAAATCGTCGATCGCATGTGCGGAGTTGACCACGAGGTTCAGGACCACCTGGTTGATCTGTCCGCCGTGGCAGGTAATCGGCGGAAGTGTTCCGTAGTCGGTCTCGAGGTCGGCGTTGTCCTTGTATTCGCTGCGCGCGATGACCAGCGTGCTGGCGATCGAGGCGTTCAGGTCGACCTCGCTCATTTCGCGCTGGTCGGCATGCGAGAAGTGTTTCATCGAGCGCACGATCTCGGCGATGCGCGTGAGGCCATCCGCCACGCGTGTCAGCGCCGGCGGCAGCTCCTCGCGCACGTACTCGACGTCGTCGTCTGTCTTCCGGCTTGCTTCGGATTCCGGGGCATGGCCGCGTGCAGCTTGTCGATATAGGCAAGCAGTTCTTCGACACCTTCACGAATGAAGGTCACGCTGTCGTTCAGGTACTGGATCGGCGTGTTGATTTCATGCGCCACGCCGGCGGCGAGTCGGCCGATGGATTCGAGCCGGTCGCTCGAAGCCATGCGTTCTTCGGCGGCCTTGCGTTCGGTGATGTCGAAGCCGGTGCCGACGACGCCGGTGAGTTTTCCGTTGACGTCGTACAGCGGGATCTTCGACGTGACGATGACGCGATTGGTGCCGGAGAGTTTGTCGAACACCAGCTCTTCGCAATCGATGAGCGGCTTGCCGGACTGCAGCAGCGCCTGCTCGTCGGCGAAGAATTTTTCCGCCATCTCGCGCGGGAAGAAATCGAAGTCGGTCTTGCCGATGGCTTCTTCGGGCGTGACGCCCATGCGATTGGCCACCAGCTTGTTGCAGGCCGTGAAACGGCTGTGCGCGTCCTTCGCGTAGATGAACGCGGGGATCAGGTCGATCATGGTCCGCAGGACATTGCGCTCGTGCGCGAGCGCGTCCTGCAGGCTGCGCCGCTCGCCACTGACGTTCGAGCTTTCGCAGTCGGGGACTGATTCGTTCGGGATTTTGGGCAGGCTGCTCACCCGCTCCGTAACGGCGAAAACCCCTGAAACTGAAGCGTGGCCCGCGACTTACGGACCTGGCGCACAACGCGGGGGACGGGGTGTCCGCGTGTTAGCGCAACCAACTTTCAATTAGCGGAAATAACTGTGAACTCAGGGCTTGAAGAGCCGCAGTTCGTCGAACGTGGCCTCGAAGCCACCCCCTTCCGGGGCGGCACACATGATGCCGACCTGGGCTTCCACGAAGGGCGGAAAGTACCCCTGGCGGATGGTGGTGAACTTGAGCCCATCCTTCGAATACTGGGCCTCGATCGAGTCCTTCTTCCGTTCCACGCGCCAGTACACCGGGTCCGACTGGGACAGGTCCTCGGTGGTCGACCAGTCGGAGAACTCGTGCGTGAAGACCACGCTCGCCCAGCGCTTGCCGTCGACCAGTTCCGATCCGCATTTCATCCAGCGCTTGTCATCGAGCCGCACCATGAGTCCGGCCTGGTCGTAAAGCGCCGCGTACTTGCCATTGACGCGCGCCTGGAACGTGAACTCGCCGAACACCGGAATGTGGAAGAAGTGCCCGTTGTCGGTGACGTAGCCGTAGAAGGTCTTGCGCCAGAAGTCGGTTTTGGACCGTGACTTCACGGTGATCGCGCCGGCGTCGTAGGTCACGCTGGCCGGCGGATTGAGCCACTCCAGCTTGGCCACGAGATCGCTGCCTTCGAGCCAGGGCTTGGGCGGTGGCTTCTCCGGTGTGGCGCCCTGCTGCGCGCCGGCCTGCGACGCATTCGCGAGCAGGGCCGCGGCAAGAGACTGTTGCATGAAGGTTCGTCGGGAGTTGCTCATGCGGACTCCGGTGCGTTCAGATGCCTGAATGTGGTAGATAGGCGCGCAGCTCGGCGCGGCACGCCTCGGGTGTCGTGAACTGGATCGCGTGCAAGCCGGACTCACGCGCGGCGATCACGTTGCGCGTGAGGTCGTCGATGAACACGCTCTCGGCGGGCACGATGCCGGTGGTATCCACGAGGTGCTTGTAGATCGCCGGCTCGGGCTTGAGGAGCAGGATCTTTCCGGAAATGACCAGGTGCCGGAAATGGGCGAAGAAGCCATGTCGTTCCGACCAGCAGGTTGAACGTGGCTTCCGGCATGTTGGACAACAGGTATAGATGAATACCGGCCGCGGCCAGCTCCTCGAGCAGCCGGATGGTCCCATCAATGGGACGCAGCGATTCTGCGGTGAGGCGCAGGAGCCGGCGAATTTCCTCGGGCGGGCGGCCGGAAAGTTTCGCGAAATGCTCGGGCGCGTTGATTTCAGTGATCGTGCCGCGGTCGTACTCGTGCCAGTCGGGATGCTCGAAAATGAACTGGCGGATCTCGGCCTGGGCCGCAGGGTCCGGGTACAACTCTGCGATCACACGCGGCGGGTTCCACTCGAGCAGCACACCACCCGCATCGAAGATGACATTCCGGATCATGGGGACAGGTTTATTTTTGGACACTTTGCAGCGACGAGGTGCGAGAGTATCGCGTCATGAGGCCTTACGTGAAAATCTGTTGTATCGCGAGCCGCGAGGAAGCCGCGCTGCGCGATGTCGATGGGCGCCAATGCTCTGGGACTCGTCTCCGCCATGCCCAGCGGGCCGGGGCCGATCGAAGATGCACTGATTGCCCGCATCGCGGCAACCGTGCCGCCGCCCATCGCGACTTTTCTGCTGACCTGCCGCCAGGAGGCTGATGGCATCGTCGAGCAGCACGCCCTGTGTCGCACCTCTACCCTGCAGCTTGTCGATGCCGTCGCGCCGGCCGAGCTCAAGAAACTGCGCGCGCATTGCCGGGCATCAAGCTGGTGCAGGTGATTCACGTCGGAGGTGAAGAGTCCATCGACGAGGCGCGCTCGGTGGAAGGGCTGGTCGATGCGCTGCTGCTGGACTCGGGAAATCCGCGGCTCGCCGTCAAGGAGTTAGGCGGCACTGGGCGGGTGCACGACTGGAACATCAGTCGGCGCATCCGCGAGGCGGTGAGCCTGCCACTGTTCCTCGCCGGCGGCCTCAATGCGGCCAACGTGCGCGCGGCGATCGACGCCGTGCAGCCACACGGCGTCGACATCTGCAGCGGTGTGCGCACCGAGGGCCGGCTCGACGCCGACAAGCTGCGGGCGTTCATGCAGGCCGTCGGAAAATAAACCTGTCCCCGACTACACCTTCACCGGCATGGGCACCGGCATGTCGCGCGTCGGCATGGGTGCAACGATGGGCGAGGAAAGTCCGCTCACCAGCTCCGCGACCTTGATCGCAGTGCCCGTCACGAAACTGCGGTTGGCCGAAGCGCCGATGAGAATGGAATACAGCCCGCTGCGCTCATCCGCCGCACGCTTGTACTTGTCTTCCTCGGCGGTGCCGAACACCTCGGTCAGCATGACGTTGTCGCCGCCACCGTGTCCGCCGGTGCCGGTCCAGGGATCGAGCTCCTGCGCCGCACCGCGCAGCGGAATCAGCCGCGTGCGCACCAGGTCGCGTTCCTGTCCCTGGTAGTTGGTCGCGCCGGCCGAAATCGCGCCACCCTCGATGATCTCGTGTTCGATGCGGCCCTTGGTGCCGTTGAACGCGATCATGTAGCCCTCCCAGGCATTGAACGCGTTGAGCGAGTAGCTCAGCGTGGCGCCGGTCTTGTACTTCACGATGACATTCATCGTGTCCTCGATGTTGATGTCCGGTCGGAACACGCAGCGGTCGCGGAAATAGCCGTCGTGCTTCTCGTTGTCGAGGTACAGCTCCTTGAAGTTCTTGTCGGCCGCGAGGTCGAGGTAGAACGTGCACTTGGTTTTCTCGGGGCAGGTGAGGCAGCGCTCGTGGTGGCTCTGCAGGCCCATGCGCTGCGCCATCCTCGGCGTGTAGAACTCGCGCTTGCCATAGGCCATCACGGATTCCGGATCGCTGCCCAGCCACCAGTTGACCAGGTCGAAGTGATGCGTGGCCTTGTGCACCATGAGCCCGCCGGAGATTTCCTTCTGGCTGTGCCAGCGGCGGAAATAGTCCGCGCCGTGCAGCGTGTTCAGCAGCCAGTGAAAGTCCACCGACATCACGTCACCGATGGCGTTGCTCATCAGCAGGTCCTTGACCTGCGTACGCGGCGGCGAATAGCGGTAGTTGAACAACACGCGCACGTGGCGGTTGTTGCGCTTGCAGGCGTCGACGATGCGTTGCGCCTTTTCCGGCGTGGTGGTCAGCGGCTTCTCGGTGATGCAGTCGCAGCCGGCGTCGAGCGCGCGCACGATGTATTCGTCGTGAAACGCGTCGGGGCAGGTGACGATCACGCAGTCCGGCTTCGTCTCCTTGATCATCTTGTCGAAATCCGCCGCGAGATACTTCTTCGGCGCCTTGCCGCCATTGGACGCAACGAACTTGAGCGCGGTGTCCATTCGCCCGGGGTTGGTGTCGCAGACGGCGACCAGCTCATTGTCCTTGGCGAAGGTCTTGGTGATGGCGGTCAGGTACATGCGTGAGCGCGAGCCCACGCCGACGTTCACGTACTTGCGGCCGGCCGGCGGCGGCCTGGGCGATGGCCGAAAACCCCACCGCGGCGGCACCCGCTGTCTTCAACAGCGAACGCCGGTCGATCGTTGACTCACTCATTTGTATGTCCCTCGTTTTCCTGACCGCGCGAGCGCCGAAAGATACATCAAATTCGCTCAACTGCGGTCAAGGGCGAGCGTCGGGCCAGTTTTGCCGCATACTTCGCCGCCATGCATTCAATGAAGGCAGTGGGTTGTTTGCTGGCACTGGCCGCCATCGTCGCGACCGCAGACGCGGCGTCCAAACCCATCGATCGCCATGCGCTGGTGACACGCCACAATCCGACCCTCACCGCCATCGACAAGTCCGCCCCCTTCATGGTGGGCAACGGCAACTTCGCCTTCACCGCCGACATCACCGGGCTGCAGACCTTTCCCGAGCAGTATTCGCCGCTGGTGCCGCTCATGACCCAGGCGCAGTGGTCGTGGCACAGCTTCCCGAATCCCAATGGATTCAAGCTCGAAGACGCGCTGAAACCCATCAAGGTGCGCAAGAAGAAGCGCATGTACGCCGCCCTGAGCAACTGGGACGAGGCAAAGCAGGAAAACATCCAGTGGCTGCGCGAGAACCCGCATCGCTTCTCGCTCGGTCGCCTGGGGCTGCGCCTGGAAAACTCGCAGGGCCGCGCCGCGACGTTTGCCGATCTATCCGGCACGACGCAGTCGTTGGATATGTGGGACGGCAGGCTCACGAGCGCCTTCAACTTCGACGGCATGCCTGCCGAAGTCGAGACCTCGGTGCATCCCGAGCGCGACATCCTCATCGTGCGAATCCGCTCGCAGCTGCTGTTCGACGGGCGGCTCGGCGTCGATCTCAAGTTCCCCGGCGTCTCGCACAAGCTGAATCCGGATCCCGCGGATTGGGAACATCCCGAGGCGCACTCCACGCAGGAAGTGACGCGCGGACCCGGCGGCCTGACGCTGACGCGCACCATCGACGACACACGCTACTCGGTGAAGCTCGTCTCCGACCGCGAGCTCGATGTCGAAGCGCCCGCACCGCATACCTATAGATTCACCGCTCCCGGTTCCACGCAGCTCACCCTGCTGGTCGAGTTCACCGAAGGGCCCGCCGCGGCCAGCCTTCCCGATGCCGAAGACGCGCGCGCGGCAGTCGCCAAGTGGTGGCAGAACTACTGGATGAACGGCGGCGTGGTGGATTTCACCGGCAGCAAACATCCCAAGGCCAACGAGCTCGAGCGCCGCATCGTGATGTCGCAGTACCTCACCGCCGTGAACTCCGCGGGCACGGTATCCGCCGCAGGAGGAAGGCCTGTTCTCCAATAGCTGGAACGGCAAGTTCCACATGGAGATGCACGCCTGGCACTCCGCGCACTTCGCCGTGTGGGGCAGGCCCGGGCTGCTCGAGCGCAGCATGCCCTGGTATCTCACGCATCTCGAGGATGCGAAGGCGCGTGCCAAGTCCATGGGAGTGAAGGGCGCCTGGTGGCCCAAGATGGTGGGGCCGGAAGGGCGCGAGAGTCCCAGCACGGTCAACCCGTTCATCATGTGGCAGCAGCCGCATCCTATCTACCTGGCCGAGACGCTGTGGATAGCAAACGGTAAACAACGCGCGACGCTGGAGAAATACAGCGAGCTGGTGTTCCAGACCGCCGACCTGCTCGCGAGCTGGCCGTTCTACGACAAGAAAGCCAAGCGCTACATCCTCGGGCCGCCGGTGATTCCCGCGCAGGAAAATTTCGATCCGCTGACCACGTGGAATCCCACCTTCGAGCTCGAGTACTGGCGCTTCGGCATCGGCACCGCGCAGCGCTGGCGCGAGCGGCTGGGATTGCCGAAGAATCCGAAGTGGGACGACGTGTTGTTCCGGCTGTCGAAGCTGCCCGAGAAGGACGGCATCTATCTCGCCGCCGAGTCGCAGCAGGACCTGTGGGAGCGCGCTCGATCGGCGCAATGCTCGAAGGGTGCCGCGAGTGAATGTCCGAACCGCGATCATCCGTCGTTCGTCGCCGCGCTCGGATTGTTGCCGGGGTGGGGCGCGGATCGGGAAACGATGCGCCGTACCTTGAACGCCGTGGTCAGCGACTGGGACCTGCGTCAGACCTGGGGCTGGGACTGGCCCATGCTGGCGATGACCGCGACGCGGCTCGATGAGCCGGCGATGGCGGTGAATTTCCTGCTGTCCGATGCGAAGAATTTCCAGTTTGGCGTTTCGGGAATGACGCCGCGCGTTCACGTGGTAGCCGATGACGCGCCGCATTCGGCAGGGTCGCAGGACGAGCCTGGCTATCGGCGCGCGGCGGAGACCTACTTCCCGTCCAACGGCGCGTTGTTGTTAGCCGTCGGATTGATGGTGTCGGGCGGGCAAAGCGTGCACGAGCTCAATCCGGGGTTTCCGCCGGACGGGCAGTGGATCGTGCATAGCGAGGGGATCTTGCCGCTGCCGTGATCAGCAGACGCTTGCGCAGCGACGCCCGGTGGTTCTCGGCCTCTTGAGTGCCGTCGCGGCGCCAGCTGCGGACGCAGCAAGGTACCCGTGAGCAGCTACGCAGTTCCACCGGTGGTGCTTTGAACATATATGCGCATTAAGTAGCCCGCCCTGACGGCCAGCCGTATGATCTGCGGCATACGAGAACACCGCTTTCCAGGCGGGCGAGGGTGGGTATGAAACGGATCCTTGCAGCGTTGCTGCTGCTGGCGGCCGGTGCGGTGGCGCAAGCCGAGTCGGCGATGCGGATTCAATATGCCGAGCCGGTTTCCCTGAAAGCCACACCCGGCATCGTGTCTTTCGATGCGTATGGCCGTCGCTTCGACCTCGAACTGACGAACAACGAACGGGTCACTTCGAAATTCTCCCCGCAGCGAAAGGCTGATCTGGCGCGCTATCACATTTTTCGTGGAGCCCTGGTCGGCCAGGCGCACTCGTGGGTCCGGCTGACTGAATTCGGTGGCCGCGTGGAAGGCGCCATCTGGGATGGGCAGGACCTCTATGCCGTCACGTCGCTGGATCGGATCGCGCCGAATCTGACTACGCCATTTCCTGGCGGCCCGACTCAGACCGTTGTCTTTCGGTTGTCGGACACCATCAATGCATTCCCGGGCAATTTCTGCGCGGACACGCCCTCAGTTCCCAAGGCGCAGTCAAACAATGGCCTGACGCAATATCGCGCCATGGTCGCCGAGCTCGCGGCTCGCGCGGCCTCGACACCCATTCCGCTGCAGATCGAAATTTCACTCATCTGCGACTGGATGTGTCAAAGCAAGCTGGCCGCAGACACCACCGGTGAATTGCTCGCGCGTCACAATGTGGCTGACGGTGTGTACGCCGAGCAGGTCGGTCTGCTCATCATTCCGGCCGAACTGCGTATGGGTCCGGCAGTCCCGGATCCTTTTGCATCGACCAATCCGGACACACTGCTCAACGCGCTATCTACCTTTCGTCGCAACAACAGCACGGTGGCCGCGTTCGGACTCGCGCACCTTATGACGGGGCGGGATCTCGATGGCGACACCCTCGGAATCGCCAACATTGGTGGAGTCTGCGACATCGACGAAGGAGTCTCCCTGACCGAAGCGTCATCGATCAGTACCATCGACGGGTTGATCATGGCTCATGAGTTGGGGCACAACTTCGGCGCCATCCACGACGGTACCGGAGCCTGCGCCTCGTTTGCGCAGACCTATCTCATGTCGCCGTTTTTCAACTTTACGGGGGAGTTCTCGCAGTGCAGCCTCGACACGATGCGGCCCGTCATCGAGGCGGCGCAGTGCATCACGCCCGCAGACTATGCTGATGTGGAATTGCCGGATGCGGCGCCGACGTTGAATGTCGAGAACGACGTCCCGCTGGTTGTCCCCTATGTCGTGAGCTCGAGCGGCACTCAAACCGCCCGCAGTGCCACGCTCGAGGTGAACGCGCCCGAGGATTTCACCATCACGGGCGCGAGCGGGGGCAGTTGTACGCTTGCTCCCGACACTGTGACCTGCCAGCTCGGGGACATTCCCGCCGGGGAACAACGCACCGTCAACGTGACGCTGCTGCCGGCGCACATTGGTCAATACATCATTGATGCCAGAGTGTCGGCGGACAACAACCCGAGTACGCATAACGACAGCCAGAAACAACCCGTCGATGTCGTGATGAATGCCGATGCGAGAATCACGATGACCAGTTCCGCGGCCACCGTGCTCGTGGATGATTCCGTGGACTTCACCATTGTGGTCGAATCGATTCGTTCGCATGCCGTGCGAAATGCCACCGTCAGGTTCAGCAATCACATTCTGCGTGCCGACTCGGCCAGCGTGAACGGCGGAAGCTGCAATGTCGGCTCCGTCGAAACCGTCTGTACGCTGGACGATATTCCGGGTGGGGCATCGCGGGCGATCACCATCCACGCCACCGCCACGAATGTTGGCCTGGCGCAGCTCGTAGCGCGCGTGGACGCCTCGACGGACGCGGACGCCAACAACAACTTCGCTCACCGCGACGTGCGAGTGAATCCGGTGCGCGACGTGGGAATCGATCAGGTCACGCCGAGCATCATCTCGCTCTTTGGTCAGCCCTTCGAGTTCGAAGCCAAAGTGCATTCATATGGCGCTCAGCCCATCGACAACGTCACGGTGGATATTTCCGTTTCGACGCCGGTGTTTGGCGATACCGGCATCGAATCGATCACGGTCGGCGGCATGACCTGCACGCAGCCACCCGGAAAGGGCAACTTCCAATGCGTCCTGGGAACACTCGGCGCCGGTGAGGTGCGCCCACTCGTAATTCGTGGACATGGCGCGAACCTGGGTACCTATGGATTTTCATTGCAAGTGTGGAGTACCGGGGACCAGGATCGGAACAACGACAGCCTGAGTCGTGGAGTAACCATCAGGAACGCGGTGGACCTGGCGATTGTGTCGCCACGCCTCCTGACTGTGGCCGAAGGACTGGAAGGCCACGAAAGCGTCATTGCGAATTCCAACGGGACTCTGGCCATTCCTGGTGCGGTGTTCGGACATCACGGCACCGGATTCGATTCGATTCACGCGAGTCTTTGTAGAGCCCGCGAAGGGCACCTGCAGCATCGTCACAGATCAGCATCTGCGATGCTCGCTGTCGTTCGGCGCGAACCCCGGCTATGGCGCCGGCACCAATATCACCTACTTTCTGATTGGCAGCGTGCCGGGCAGCTACAACCTGACGGCGACGATCCAGACGCCAAATGACGAAGTACCCGCCAATGATTCCGTGCCACTTCCCGTCAACATCAATCCGCTCGTCAACGTGGGAGTGCGGGATATCACCGCGCCGCAGTACCTGATGGTCGGGAGCGACGTGACCCTCACGGCCACCGTGTCTGTTGGGTCGCGCCCGGTTCCGGGAGCCACCGCAATTGTGGGGTTGGATACCCGCGCGGAGATCATCTCGGTCACCACCGGCGCAGGGAATTGCGCGCGCTCGGGCGCCGGACAGATTTCAGTGCGACTTCGGTCCCCTGCCTGCAGGCGCTTCAGTGCCGTTGTCGGTGGTCGCGCGTGGCGCGCAGGCGGGCCGCTCGGTGATGTTCTTCGTCAATGCCAGCGCGGCGGGCGACAACAATCAGAGTGACGACATCCGCTCGCTTAGCTTCGAAGTCACAAGCCCGGGCGACCTGCGGGTCAGTATCTCCGGCAGCAACCCAGCGCCCGCAGGTGTTCCCATCCCTTTGAATGTCTCACTCCGGCACTCCGGTCCGGTGATTGCCGGCCACTTGCAGATCTCTCTTCCAGCGGGTGTGGTGCTGAACTCGATTTCGGCAGGAGCCTTGATTTGTACCGGCAACTCGACCCTTGAATGCGATCTGAATAGTTGGCCCGAGGATCAGGCCTTTGAGATTGGTCTGAGCGTGCAGGTGGATGTTCCCGGCATTTACACCGTGATCGCGAAGGTCAGTTCCGCGAACGATACCGATGGCACCAACGACGAGGTCAGCTACGCCATCGAAAACTTCGCAGTGAATCCCCCTCCCGTGACTCCACCGCCGGTGACACCGCCAACGAAGCCGCCATCGGGCGGAGGTGGCGGCGGCAGCATGGACCTGTTGATGCTCGCGGCATTGACGATGCTGCTGATGTTCGTCTACTCGGCGCGCCGGCGCCGAGCGATAATGTGCGCATGAATCACGACTCACTGGTATCGACGTTCTGGCGCGATGGCTTCCTCGTGCAGCACGACTTCTTTGATCCCACATTGATGGATCACCTCGATGGCCTGATTCGCAAGCAATTCGGCGACGACCCGGCGTTCTGGCACAACGACGAGTTCCTGACCAAGGCACGCACCGAGGTCATCCCGTGGTTTCCGCAGACCGAAGGCGTCAATGACTTCGACGCCATCGATGGCGACGAGCGGCTGCAGCAGCTCACCGAAACCATCCTCGGCACTTCCTGGCAGCGCCTGTACTGCATGGTGATGTTCTCGAAGCAGGGCACGGCGGGCCAGGCATGGCACCAGGATTGCTCGCCGGACCAGGCGCAGATTCACAACCTCAATCGCCTGGTCTACACCAGCGACATCAGCGAGGAGTGCGGGGGCCAGACGGTCATCGTGCGGGGCTCGCATCGCAAGGGGTTGTTGCCGGCCGGAGATCCGGTGGGACACTTTGACGACGAGGTGGTCCTCACGCCTCGCAAGGGAACGCTGATCCTGCTGCATGGACATTGCTGGCATCGCGTTCTGCCGATCCTCAAGGGCGGCCGCGTCTCGACCAACTACCGCGCGGTTCCGGCGGGCACGCCGGCCGACATCACGGATGTCTGCGTTTATCGCAACATGCGCTATCAGTTCTCGACGTCGAAGGTGATCGAGGATCGCACGCGCTCGATGTGAGCCTGGAATCTCAGGCTCGAACTCCGCGGCACGATGGCCGACTCGGACTTCGCCTAGCAGAATGTCTGAGCCGACGGCCATCGCTTCGTAGTTGAATCCCAGCGACATCGCGGCCGTCATCGAAATGGTCGATGCGTTCGTCCAGTCGATACAGCATGCATTCCCGTGCACGCCAGAAATCGGGAATCGCGATGTAGCCATCCTCGCCGATGACATAGGCCCAGTTCTGCAACTTGGCGCGGAACGAAGTTCCCAGCGTCGCCGTGCAGGAGGCATATTCGAACAGCATCGAGACATCATCCTCGACGCCATTCGGCGCGTGTCGTGCCACGACCTGCACGGACATGGGTTCCTGCTCGAGGAACAGCCAGGCGAGCGCAATCGGATAGATGCCCATCTCGAGCAGACAACCGCCCGCGAGCGTCGCGTCGTATTCGCGCCGGTTGGCATCGAAGGGCAGGAGTGGATAGCCGAAATCCGCCTTGATGTGGCGAATGCGTCCGATGCGGCCTTCCGATACCCATCGTCTTGCGACCTGAATGGCGGGAAGGAAATACGTCCACATGCCTTCCATCAGGTAGCTGCCGCTGCCGCGGGCGATGTCGAACAGTGCTTCACACTCCGCAAAGGAGGTTGCCAGCGGCTTCTCGCATAGCACCGCCTTTCCTGCGCGCAATGCCGCGGCGCTGTGCGCGAAATGCAAGGTGTGCGGTGTGGCTACGTAGATAGCATCCACCTGCGGATCGGCGATCAGCGCGTCATAGCCCGCATGCGCGCGAGGAATCTGGTGACGCTCGGCGAAGGCGACGGCGGCTTCACGGTTACGCGCGGCAACGGCAACCAGTTCGCCGTTGTCGACATGCGCCATGTCCTGGGCGAACTGGTGCGCAATGCGCCCCGTACTCAGGATTCCCCAGCGAACTTTTTTCATGTCAATGCATGGTGGATGGACGCGCGGCGAAATCCGTCTCGAGTTGCTCGAGTGTTCTGCCGCGTGTTTCCGGCAATAGCCACGCCATCAGCGCCAGGCTGACGACGCCGAGAATCGCATAGAGGTAGAAGGTCCATGCATTGCCGAAACGCGACAACTCCCACGGAAACAGGAATTGAACCGCGAAACTCGCGACACTGTTGAAGAACCCGACGAAGGCCATCGCGATGCCGCGAATACGGTTGGGAAAAATCTCCGAGAACAACACCCACATCACCGGTCCCAGCGAAAGAGCAAAGGACGCGACAAAACCCAGGATGCCCGTGAGCACCAGGTAGGGATTGGTGCGGATCGAGACCTGGATCAATTGAGCTTCGTGCTTCTTCAGGGCGCTCGAGCCGATGGCGTTACCGACCGCCTCCTTGAACGCCAGGTCGTCGGGATACTCAACACCCAGGATGGGCTCTAGCTTCTGCCGATCGATGTCCGCGCTGAGCGTGGTCAATGATTCGCTGGTCAACTGGTAGCGCGCCTGGTTGAAGCCGTAGCCGCACAGCGACATGCTGATGATGACACCCACCAGGCCGATCATCAGCAGCGGCTTGCGGCCGAGACGATCGATCAACACCATGGCGATCACGGTGAAGATGAGGTTGATGATGCCGATCATCGTTGCCTGCGCGAACGCCGCATTCGTGCCGACACCGGTCTGCTCGAAAATGCTCGGCGCATAGAAATACACCGCGTTGATGCCGGTTACCTGCTGCGCAATGCCGATGATCAGGCCGATCGCGAGCGGCAACCGCAGCGCAGGCTTCAGCAACTGATTGCATCGCGACCACAACGAGCCCGCGGCTTCCGTGGTGCTGTTGCGAATCTCCTCGAGCGCCGCTTCGACCTGGGCTGGTGGGCGAATGCGTGCCAGCACGGCGCGCGCGTCATTGAGGCGCCCCTTGACGATCAACCAGCGTGGGCTCTCCGGAATGCGCGTCAGGAGCAGCAGCCACAGCACTGCGGGCAGGCCGCTCAGTCCCAGCATCCAGCGCCAGGCATGACGATCGATACCCAGCGCCTGCACCCAGGCAGCTCCGTGCTGACTCACGTCCAGCAGAAAGTAGTTGGCAAAGTAAGCCGCCGAAAACCCGACCATGATGTTGAACTGGTTGAAGGACACCATCAGGCCGCGCTTCTCCGCGGGCGCAATTTCCGCGATGTACATCGGCGCAATACCGAGTGAAGCGAATGCCAGGCCACCCACGAAGCGCGCGGCGACCAGCGTCTCGTAGTTGGGTGCAATGGCGGCTCCTGCCGAGGAAACCGTGTACAGCGACGCGAGCGCGATCAGCACGCGCTTGCGGCCCACCAGGTCGCTGAGCAAGCCGCTGCCGATGGAGGAGGCGATGCCTGCCAGCGTCGGCGCGCCCACCACCAGCCCGACCTGCCATTCGTTCAAATCGAACTCGGGCGTGATGAAACCGACCACACCGGAGATGACCGATGCATCGAGTCCGAACAGGAAACCTCCGAGTGCAACCACAATCGCCAGTGCGATCGTGCGGCGATGTGCATCGCGTGCGTGGGTATCTTGATTCATCAGGGCGACCCGCGCGGATTCAGGATGCGAAACAACTGCGGTCCGCCGTGCAGCCATCCGGATTTCAGGATTTCAGCGAGCCACAGCTTTTCCAGCACTGGATTTGCCTGGATGCGCGAGTCGCCCCAGTAGCCGCTGGCGTACGGCTTGGCCCACATGGGCTGCGAGTCCCAGTGGGCATTGATGTACGCGAGCGCGCCGATGACATCCCGATTGGCGGCAATGAAGGAGAACAGCGGCGCGTACCATTCTTGCCAGATCTGCTCGGGCGTGCGCTGCACGAGATCGCCATGGGCAGGGCCGTCCCAGACTGGCGAGATGTTCGCGCGTGTCAGCGCCGTCAGGTCATAACCCTGCGGAGTCGACTCCGCGATCATCACTGGCTTGTGTTCGGCGCGCGCGAGCTCGAGTACTTCCCGGGCGAGCTCGAGCTGGCCGGGCACTTTCAGTTTGCTGACGCGCGGCCGGGATGACGGCGGCATGAACCAGGACAATCCGACCCAATCGACGTAACTCGCGCCGGGATACCAGTCGCGAATGTTTTCGTGGTGACCCTGTTCGAGGATGTCGTCGATCGGCGATGCAGAGGCTTGCCACACGTAAGCGACGTTCGTCACTTTTCGGGCGCGCAGGCCATCGACGATGTGACGGTAAGCCGCAACGTAGGTCTCGCGCGATTCGTAACCCTGGTTCCACAGGCCGTCGAATTCGTAGCCGATGCGCAGGTAGACAGGACGCTTCGCGGCGATGAAGAACGCGGCGAGTCGCGCGATCTTGTCGTCGTGAACTCCGCGCGGGATCTCCGCCAGGCCGCCGCTGCGTCGTCCGTTCGAAAAGTCCAGCCCGATGACCAGTGCCGAGTGCGGATGCTGCGCGAGCATCCTGGCTGCACTGGTCTTGCCCGCTCCCCAGTCGGCATCGGCAGCGGCCTTGCCGTGGGTATCTTCACCGAGTCCGCCGAAGCCATCGCGCGCGCTCAGCAGATCGTAAAAGCCGAGATAGGTGGTCACGCCGGCAGGCGCGGGGCATGACTTGCATTGCTCGACATAGTCGGAAACCGACTTCAATTCCTGGCCGATGATCAACAGGGTCTGGCCCGTGGGCGGAGCGAAGCGCGCGGAGGCATCCTCCGCCATCGCGGTTGCGCTGATCACTGACTGACCCAACACCGACGCGCAGATCACGGCGGCGATACGCAGTGGTTTCAAGATTCATCTCCATCGAGGGGATCGCCTGCATCGCGTTCGCGGTAGGCGAAATAGTCGAAGTCCGCCGGCAGCCTTCGCCCGGTCAGATCCTGGCAGCACATGCCGACGAAGGCGCCGGTGAAGTTGGCGCCGTCTCCCTTCCCGGCTTCATCGGAAAGCAGGCTGTGATCGAGCGTCACTGGAATCGTGTGCCAGGGTCCGTCTCCAACTACCCACGCGAAGCGCAACTCATGGTCACGCACGCGGACGCGCAGCTTCAGCGGCGAGCCGGCGGGTGCCGCGATCAATGCATCCGCAATCGGAAACGTGTTGACCAAAGACTGATCAGCCTCGCAGCTCATGATGCCGAGGTGTTTGCCAATCCGCTCATCCCGGCTCACGTACAGATAGTGGAACTTGTGCGCGTTGTAGTAGCAGATCAGTCCGGCGGCCTGCTGAAAATTGTCCGGTTCGAAATGGACCTCGGTCTCGGCTTCAAAGCAGAAATGCGTCTGCCGCCTCGCGACCAGCGCCTGGTTGAACGGACTGCCCACCGACTCACGCCCGAACAGTCGCAGGCGTCCGGCGACGAGGGCAAACAGGGATTGAGGATCCGGGCTGCGCAGCCACTGAAAATCCATCGGCAGCTTTTCCGTATCGAATGAGTAGCGGCGTTCATACGGCGGGCGCGTCGATTCAGATGGGGCTTCCCGCTCGGAGGGATGCAGGCGAAACCAGCCGTCGGTGTCGAGCGTCAGCCGGCGCAACGCGGTCTCACGGCCCAGCGGGCTGCGTCGAATCGTGCTCAGCGGCCGGCTGCACAGGTGGGTCATGTAATACCCGCCGTCGGCAGTCTCGAGGATGTCGCCGTGTCCCACCCGTTGCAGTTCGTAGTCCGGCCGGTATCGTGAGGTGACGATGTGCTGGTCGGGATGGATCTCGTAGGGGCCTTGCAAGGATCTGGAACGTGCGAGCGTCACCGCGTGGTCGTAGCCGGTGCCACCTTCGGCGGTCAGTAGATAGTAGTACTCGCCGATGCGATACAGATGCGGCCCTTCCGTCAGCCCCAGATCGCTGCCCTCGAAAATCCTGTGAACGGGGCCGACGAGGCGCCGCTGCGTTATCGAATACTCCTGCAACACGATGCCGCCGAAGCGGCTGCGATCTGGCCGGTGATCCCAGATCATGTTCACGAGCCACTTGCGGCCGTCGACATCGTGAAACAGCGACGGATCGAAGCCGCTGCTGTTCAGGTAGACGGGCGCGCTCCACTCACCGTCGATGCTTGCCGAGGTGGTCAGGTAGTTGTGCGTGTCCTTGAAATTGCCATCGAATCTCTTGACGTCGGTATAGGCCAGGTAGAAGAGGCCGTCATGCCAGGTGAGGCAGGGTGCCCAGACGCCACAGGAGTCGGGCGCGCCGCGCATGTCGAGTAGTTCGGCGCGATCGAGAGGCCGCGCGACCAGTTCCCACGACTCGAGGTCCTGCGAATGATGAATCTGCACGCCGGGATACCACTCGAACGTGGAAGTGGCGATGTAGTAGTCGTCGCCGACCCGGCAGATGGAAGGATCCGGATTGAAGCCCGGGAGGATGGGATTTCGAATCACAAATGCGCCGTCGGAAGGACCGGCGGCAGTATTTGTGTAAACGTTTACATTGTCAACGCGGTTTGGGGCGCGCCACCGAGCGGCGAATCACCAGTTCATGCGGCACGAGCTCGGGTTCCGGGGACAGCGCCACGCCTTCCTCGATCGCATGGCAGATGCGGTACATGGCCTTCTCACCGATTTCTTCCGTGGGTTGCCGGACCGTGGTCAGCGGAGGCGAGACCGCCTGCGAGTAGCGAATGTCGTCGAACCCGATGATCGAGATGTCATCTGGCACGGTGAGACCTGCCGAGCGGATCTCATGCAACGCTCCGATCGCCATGTCGTCGTTGGCGCAGAGAATCGCGGTGGGGCGACTGGTGTGATTGAGGAGATTGCGCGTGGCCTTCACGGCGCCTTCGATGCTGAGATTGCCTTCGGTCACCCAGCCTTCCTGCACGGGCAACTTCGCCGCCTTCATCGCAGCCCGATAACCGCCCTCGCGATCCTTCATCAGCAACGAGGTGTTCGTTCCGGTGATGAACGCGATGCGTTTATGACCCTGTGTAATCAGGTATCGCGTCGCTTCCTTGGCCGCCGCCACGTTGTCGATATGCACGCTGGGCAGGTGCTTCATCTCGGGCTGAATGGCCTCGCATGCGATGACCACCGGCAGCGCGCGATGCCGCTCCCGGCTAAGCACTTCGACGCCCGACGGCGGCACCGTCGCCAGCAGGATCATTCCGTCAGCCTGGCGCGATACCAGCATGTTGGTGAATTCGGCCGAGTTCATGCTGGTCTCGCTGAACAGCACGTTGTAGCCCTTCTGCTGCGCGATGGACTGGATCCCTTTGACGATACCGGCAAAGAACGGATCGCCGATCGAGGGCAGCACCACCATGATGAAGTTGGTGCGGCCACGCCGAAAATTCTGGGCCAGCGCATTCGGCGAAAAGCCGGTCTTTTCAATGGCGCGACGCACGCGCTCGCGCGTCTCCTTGTTGACCCGATCCTTGTTGTTGATCGTGCGCGAGACGGTGGCGATGGAAACGCCGGCAAGTTTCGCGACATCTTTGATGGAGACCATGGTTTCTCATTCTAGCCGCAGCCCGGAGGGCTCATGCGTTGGACGCTGGACGTCGATAGGGCGATGATCGCCGCCCATGACCCTCACCGAGCTCCGCTACATCGTCGCTCTCGCCCAGGAGCAGCATTTCGGCCGCGCCGCCGAGCGTTGCCATGTGAGCCAGCCGACGCTGTCCATCGCGGTGAAGAAGCTCGAAGAAGAGCTGGGTGTGCTCTTCGAGCGCGGCAAGCAGAAGATCCTGCCGACGCCGCTGGGCGAGAAGATCGTCGCCATGGCGGCGCGGGTGCTGGAGCAGGCGGCTGCCATCAAGGACGTGGCGGAGGCGGGCAAGGACCAGCTCGAAGGGCCGATCGCGCTGGGCACGCTGCCCACCATCGGGCCATACCTGCTGCCGCAGTTCATTCCGCTGCTGCAGGAAACCTCTAACAAGCTCTCGCTTTACGTGGAGGAAGGCTCAGTCAGCGACCTGGCCGGCAAGCTGCGTAACGGCGATCTCGACGCCATCCTGGTCACCGCACCGTTCGTGGAAGCCGACGTCGTGACCCAGCCGCTGTTCGACGAACCCTTTGTATTGCTGCTGGCGGCGGATCATCGCCTGGCTAACAAGGTGCGAATCGAGCCCTCGGACCTGGTGCCGGGCGAATTGTTGCTGCTGGGAGAGGGCGACTCCATGCGCGAGCAGATCCTGGCGGCATTTCCGCAGCTCGATCCGAAAGTGGAGTCGGGAGCGGAGGTGCGGACTTTCACCCAGGGCGCGACGCTCGAGACGCTGCGCCACATGGTGGCCTCGAAGCTGGGCGTGACCATCCTGCCGCAGACCGCGGCGGAGGCACCGCTCTACGCCCCTAATCTCCTGACCACCCGGCCGTTCACGAATCCCGCCCCGAAGCGCAGCCTGGTGCTGGCCTGGCGCGTGAGTTTCCCGCGACATAAGGCGATCGACCTGCTGCGGCGGGCCATTCAGGCCAGCAGTTCGGCCTACTGGAACTACAATACGGCCCACTCCCAGGAGACTCCTGGGCGCATGGTGGAGAACCGGAACTGGTAATGCGGCCGCTGTCGAAAATCGTGATCGTGGGTGGGGGCACCTCCGGGTGGATGGCCGCGGCGATGCTCAGCCAGCATCTCAGGCGCGAAGTCTGTGAAGTCGAGCTGGTGGAGTCCGAGGAGCTCGGCACCATCGGCGTGGGCGAGTCCACCGTGCCGCCGTTCGTCTCGCTGATCCAGCGGCTCGGCATCGACGAGACCGAGTTCGTGCAGGCCACCGATGCCACCTACAAGCTGGGCATCAAGTTCGTCGGCTGGCACGAGCGCAGCGATTCGTACTTCCATCCTTTCGGCGTCATCGGCAAGCCCATCGGCAACCAGGATTTCTACCAGTGCTGGCTCAAGGCGCGCGCCAGGGGTGACGCGACGCCGCTGGCGGATTTTTCGCCGTGCAACGTGATGGCGGAGCAGGGGCGGTTCTTCCATCCCGCCAAGGCGCGCAATACGCCCATCGGCGGGGCTAACTACGCGCTGCACGTCGATGCGTTGCTGGTCACCAAGTACCTGCGCAAGTACGCCGAGGCGCGCGGCGTGCGCCGCACCGAGGGACGCGTGGTCGAAGCCGCGCAGCGCGAGGACGGGTTCATCGAATCCGTGAAGCTCGCGAACGGCACAGAGGTGTCCGCCGATTTCTTCATCGACTGCACCGGCTTTCGCGCCATGCTCATCGGCAAGACGCTGGGCGTGGAGAACATCGACTGGTCGAACTACCTGCCCTGCGACCGCGCCGTCGTCTGCAAGACCGAGATCAAGGGCCCGTTGGCCCCGTACACGCGTGCAACTGCGCAGCCGGCGGGCTGGAGCTGGCGCATTCCGTTGCAGAAGCGCCTGGGCCAGGGCTACGTGTATTCCAGCCGCTTCGCGAGCGACGCGGCGGCGAAGGCGACGCTGCTGCGCTCACTGGACTCGGCCTGCATCGAAGAGCCGCGCGTCATTCCGTACACCACCGGGCATCGCCGCCAGCTCTGGAAGCACAATTGCCTGTCGCTGGGCCTGGCGTCCGGGTTCATCGAGCCGCTGGAAGCCACCTCGATTCACCTGATCGCGCGTGGCATGGACTTCTTCCTGCGCTACTTCCCGGATCGCGATTGCGACGCGGCGCTGGTGCGCGAGTACAACCGGCGCATGATCGGGGACTTCGAAGAAGTGCGCGATTTCATCGTGCTGCACTACGCGGCCACCGCGCGCGACGACACGCCGTTCTGGCAGTGGTGCCGGCGTATAACCCTGCCGGATACGCTGCGCGAGCGTATCGAGCTGTTCAGGGCCAACGGCGCGTTGCGTGAAGGCGTCGACGAACTGTTCCGCGCCTCGAGCTGGCAGTCGGTATTCGAGGGCATGGGCATCCAGCCGTCAGTGTGGCATCCCCGCGTCGAGAATCTCGACTACTCGCAGATCACCGATTCCCTCAAGACCGCACGCGCCGCGATCGCGGGCATGGTCGAGCACCTGCCGACCCACGATGAATTTCTGCAGAGCGTGCAGGCTTCCTGATCGGCATCTCGGAAAATAGGAATGTCCCTATTTTCTCCCCCATAATCTCCGCCTCGGTTGAAGGGGACGGGGATGGATATCAATGCATTGGCCGCACCAGGTGCGGTCAGGAAGGTCGTTATTGCCGGTGGCGGTACCGCCGGCTGGATGGCGGCCATGACGCTGTCGACGCACTTCGGCAAGCTGCTCGACATCACGCTGGTGGAATCGGAGGAGATCGGCACCGTCGGCGTCGGTGAATCCACGGTACCGCCCATCGTCGCGTTTCACCGCTTGTTAGGCATCAACGAGCAGCACTTCATGCGCGAGTGCGCCGCCACCTTCAAGGTCGCAATCTGGTTCGAGAACTGGGCGCGCATCGGAGACCAGTACCTGCATCCCTTCGGCCGATTCGGCTTGCAGGCAAATTTCGCCGAATACCACAACTTCTGGCTGCACAGCGTGACGCGCGGTTCGCAGGTGCCGCTGGGCGAGTATTGTTTCGAGTGGCTCGCTGCCATGAAGGGCAAGTTCGCATTGCGCGAGAAACCGCGCATCAACTACGCCTATCACTTCGATGCCGCGTTGTACGCACGTTACCTGCGCAAACTCTGCGAACCCAAGGGCGTGAAGCGCATCGAGGGCAAGATCAAGGAAGTGCGCACCCACGCGGATGGCAGTGTCGCGTCACTCGAGCTGCACAGCGGCCAGATCATCGAGGGCGACTTCTTCATCGACTGCACGGGTTTTCGCGGCCTGCTCATCGAAGGCGCACTCAAGACGGGCTTCGAGGACTGGAACCACTGGCTGCCCTGCGACAGCGCCTGCGCGTTCCAGACCGTGGTCGACGAACCGGCGCAACCGTACACGGCGTGTTACGCGCATGAGGCCGGCTGGCGCTGGAATATTCCCGTGCAGCATCGCGTCGGCAACGGCGTGGTGTTCTGCAGCAAGTACATGTCGGATGACGAGGCGCGCGACAAGCTGGTCAAGGATTCCGGTGGCCGCCCCGTCAAGGATCCCTGGCTGATCCGCATCAAGGCGGGCCGGCGCAACAAGGCCTGGAACAAGAACGTCGTGGCGTTCGGACTTGCGAGTGGCTTCGTCGAGCCGCTGGAGTCCACCAGCATCCACATGATCATGACGGCCTGCATGCGCCTGGCGCACTTCTTTCCATTCGCCGGCATCAAGGAGTCGATGGTCGACCGCTACAACGAGCTGTCGCGCTACGAGATCGAGCGCATTCGCGACTTCGTCTGCATGCACTATCACTACACGGAGCGCGAAGACACCGCGTTCTGGCGGCACTGCAAACAGATGGAAGTGCCCGAGTCGCTGCGCAAGCGCGTGGAGCTGTTCCAGCAGGGCGGCTACATCTATACAGGCGACAACGAGCTGTTCACCATCGACTCCTGGGCTTCGGTGATGATGGGGCAGCGCATCCAGCCCGGCGCGTATCACCACTACGCGCGCATCAACGACAAGGACCTCAAGGAGCAGATGGCGAAGCACCGCGCGCACGTGGCAGAGGTCGTCAATGCGCTGCCGCTGCACGCCGACTTCGTGAAGCAATACGCCGGCGCCAGCCCCGACGCGTGGAAGATGTAGCTCCAGCGCGCGGAATTCCGCACTGCCGCATGAAATGCCGGATCTGTTGACGTTCTCTGTGGTTAGGCGTACACCCGCCGCACTAACAACACGCATCATGCGTAGGAAGGTGCGGCATGACTCTCTCCAGGGCGATGATCGGCTGTGTATTCACCGCGTTGGCATTCACGACGGCCAGCGTGGGGGCGGCGCCCAGCGCCGCCGGACTGGTCGGCGCGTGGGAACTGGAAAGCGCGAAGGATCTGAAGACGGGCCAGGTGTGGGGAACGAAAGGGAATTCGGTCTGGTTGTTCACCTTTACGAGCTCTCACTGGACGGCACTGCAAATGGCGCGCGAGCGCAAGCCGCCCACACCGGAGAGCGAATTCGCCAGGCTGTCGGCAGATGAGAAAATCAAGGCGAGCCATGCGCGCGTGTGGGATGAAAAGGGCCAGCAGGTGTTCGCCGCGCGCGGAGGCACCTGGCGTCTGGACGGCGACAAGCTGCATCACTCCGCGACGGTCGCGTTGTATGCCGAGGTGCTCGGCGTGGATCGTGTGTTCAGGATCGTGCGACTCGACAAGGAAACGCTCGTGGTGCGCACGGAATTTCCCGATCAACCGCAGCTCGACTCGGAGTGGACACTTCGTCGACTCGACTGATCATGTGGCCGGAGTGCGCGCGGCGAGGGCGCCCTCCGCATGATCTTCTTCCTGCAGATGTTCGTGATCCTCGCGGCCTGCCGCCTGTGCGGCTGGGCGGTGCGCCGTTTTCTGCGCCAGCCCCAGGTGATCGGCGAAATGATCGCGGGAGTGGTCCTCGGCCCCTCCTTGTTAGGCGGCTTCGCACCCGAGCTGCAGCAGTATCTCTTTCCGCCCGAGTCGCAGCCGATACTGAATGTCGTGGCGCAAACCGGCATCGCGATCTACATGTTCCTGGTCGGACTCGATTTTCGCAGTGACGACTTCAAGGCGAATGCGCCCAGCGCGGTCGCGGTGTCCGTGTCGGGCATCGTGGTGCCGTTCGCGGTCGCGATGCTCGCGGTGCCCTGGCTCCTGCACGTGCCCGGGCTTTTCGTTTCCGGTATCTCGCGCTTCAACGCGACACTGTTCCTGGGCGCGGCCATTGCCATCACCGCCTTCCCGGTGCTGGCGCGCATCATTCACGACCGCGGACTTTCCGGAACGCTGATCGCCACGCAAGCGCTGTCGGCGGCGGCCATCGGTGATGCGGTTGCCTGGTGCGTGGTGGCGGTGGTGCTGGCGAGCCTCGGTGCGGGCGCCGGCATCGCGGTCATCGCCATCGTCGGCGGCGTGGTGTTCGCTCTGGCGCTCATCTGGTTGGGCCCGAAGGTGTTCGCGCCGCTCGGACGGCTCGCCGAGCGCCAGCACGAAGCCGGTCAGCCCCTGAGTCCAACCGTGCTCGCGGCGGCGCTCATGTTGTGCACGCTTTCCGCCTGGATCTCCGATGTGATCGGCCTGCATGCGGTGTTCGGCGCCTTCCTGATAGGCACCGCCATGCCGCGCGGTGTTTTCGCGCAGCGCGTCCGCCAGCTGCTCGAACCATTCACGCTGGTGTTCCTGCTGCCGGTGTTCTTCACGTACTCGGGGCTGAACACGCGGTTGACCATGGTGAATACGCCGCAGCTGCTCATGATTGCCGCGGCAATTCTCGTTGCTTCCATCTTCGCCAAGTTCATTGCCTGCTGGGCGGCGGCGCTCGCGGCCGGCCAGGACAATCGCAGTGCTCTGGGGCTGGGTGCGCTGATGAATGCACGCGGCCTCACCGAACTCATCATCGTCAATATCGGGCTGCAGGCCGGCATCATCGGGCCGGCGCTGTTTTCGATGCTGGTGCTCATGGCCATCGTCACCACGCTCATGGCCTCGCCTTTGTTCGAGCTGGTCTACGGCCGCGGCGCGCGGGCGCGCGGCGAGATTCCCGCGCTTCCGGGTCATCAATAGCCGACTTTCCCGAGGCGGCGGTAAGACATTCTCGGTAACCCGCCCACCGGTTGGCCGACTTCGCACTCCTCGCTGATAAACCACTATGGTGCTCCCCCCGGAGATCCGGAAAGCGAGCGTGCCGTGAAGTTATTTTCCTGCGACAACTGCCAGCAGACACTGTTCTTCGAGAACAACCGCTGTACGAACTGCGGCATGGACGTGGGCTATTGCGTCGAACTCGCGAAGATCGTCACGCTGCAGCACCGCACCGGGTCATCGCAGGGAACGGTGCATGAAGTCTTCTTCCCCAACCAGGGCCTGCGCCACTACCGGCAGTGCAAGAACGCGCGCGACCATGACGCCTGTAACTGGCTGGTGCCGGCGGAGAGCCAGCAGCAGTTCTGCAACTCCTGCCGGCTGACGGAAATCGCGCCCGATCTCACCAACCTGGACAATCGACTCGCGTGGGCGGGAATCGAAGCGGCCAAGCGCCGGCTGCTCTATACGCTCTATTCGCTCAAGCTGCCGATGAGCTCGCGGAAGGAGTGGCCGAATGAGGGCGTAGCGTTTCATTTCCTGCGCAGCACGCCTGACGAAACCGTGATCACCGGACACGAAGATGGAATCATCACGCTGAACATTGCCGAAGCGGACGCCGCGTTTCGCGAGAACATGCGCGAGAAGATGGGCGAGGCCTATCGCACGGTGCTGGGTCATTTGCGACACGAGATAGGCCACTACTACTGGGATCGACTGGTTCGCGACAGCAATGCGCTGCAGGGTTTCCGCCAGCTGTTTGGCGACGACACTTTCGACTATGAGCAGGCCGTGCAGAATCACTACCAGCAAGGGCCGCCCGCGAACTGGCCGGATTCGTTCATCAGCGCCTACGCCAGCATGCATCCGTGGGAAGACTGGGCCGAGACCTGGGCGCACTACCTGCACATGGTCGACACGCTGGAAACCGCCAAGAGTCACGGCCTGAGCTTGCGCGTGCCGACCGGGGAATCGCAGGGCGCGCAAATTTCGACCGATGCCCTGGCGTTCCGCGAGTTCGAATCGCTGACCTCGAACTGGAATGCCGTGACGCTGGCGCTGAACAGCCTCAACCGCAGCATGGGCATGAAAGACGCCTATCCATTCGTGCTCTCGCCAAAGGTGCTCGAGAAACTGCGTTTCGTGCACGAGCTGATCCAGCGTCAGCGAAAGGATGAGTCGCCGCGCATCCAGGCGGCGTGACGGCATTCGAACACGGGTGTTAGGCTCGCGGCGCCATCCCACGCGGGGAGTGATCGAGGGGTTCCGATGCGCCGGATTCTGCTGTGCCTTCTGATTTTTCCCGTGACCGGGTTCGCCGCCGAAGGCTTCCAGCTCAACGCGCAGGAATACTTCGAACGCCCGGGCATCAACGTGATGTACGGGCAGGACTACTACCCGGAAGGTCACCAGGGCGGTCTCAGCATCATCATGCACGACGAGCGCATCGCCTCGAACGGCGATGTGCGACTCGAGCCTTCGCCGGGACAGTGGGCGCCCATCCCCAAGCCGGGAAAACGCGAGGTGAATGCCGCCACGCAGGAAATCCGCGTGCCGCTCGCGTATCCCGACGCCGAGCGCGATCGCAAGGGTTTCAATCCCATCGTCTATCCGGATCTCAAGCTCAACTACTCGGTGCGTGCGCGCCCCGATGGCGACTCCATCCTCGTGAGCGTCGACTTCGACTCACCGATTCCGAAGGAATGGGTGGGCAAGGTGGGTTTCAATCTCGAGCTCTTCCCGGGATTGCTGTTCGGCAAGTCGTATCAACTGGGTTCCAGCGATGGTGTGTTTCAGCGTCAGCCGAGTGGCCCGGGTGAAGTGCCGGTCCTGGCCCGCGGCAAGAAACTGGAGGTCGCGCCCGAGACCGAGCTCTATCACCTGACTCTCGAGGTGCTCAAAGGCGGCGAGCTCGAACTGCTCGATGGCCGCGGCAATCACAACAATGGCTGGTTCGTGGTGCGTGCATTGGCGCCTGCGGGCGCCACCGTCAACGCCATCGAGTGGCGCGTCACGCCGCATGCGAAGGCAGGCTGGATGCGCCAGCCCGTGATCCAGGTGTCGCAGGTGGGTTATCACCCGGCACAGCCCAAGCAGGCCATTCTCGAATTCGATGCACGTGACACGCGCCGCGAGAACGTGAAGCTGCAGCGCATCGGCCTCGCGGGCCAGGTGAAGACGGTCATCGATCGCAAGCCGGAGGAGTGGGGCAAATTCCTGCGCTACCAGTACGCGCGCCTCGATTTCAGCGACGTGAAAGACCCCGGCGTCTACGTGGTGCGTTATGGAAATCAGGTGAGCAATCCGTTCCGCATCAATGCCAACGTGTTCGCGCGCGAGGTGTGGCAGCCGACGCTGGAATATTTCCTGCCGGCGCAGATGTGCCACATGAAAGTGCTGGAGAAATACCGCCTGTGGCATGGCGCCTGTCACCTGGACGATGCGCGCATGGCGCCCGTCAATCACAACCACTTCGACGGCTACCTGCAGGGCCCGTCCACGCTGACCAACTACCAGCCCGGCGAGCCGGTGCCGAACCTCAATCGCGGCGGCTGGCACGACGCCGGCGACTGGGACATGCGCGTGGAATCGCAGGCCGACACCATTTATGGCCTGGCGCTGGCGTGGGAGCTGTTCCACATCGACTACGACAACACCAGCGATCGACCAGAAGAACGCTGGTCACCGAGATCCACCAGCCCGACGGCAAGCCGGACGTACTGCAGCAGCTGGAGCACGGCGTGCTCTCGGTGGTCGCGGGCCACGAAAGCCTGGGCCGGCTGTATCGCGGCATCATCGAGCCGACGCTGCGCCAGTACGTGTTCCTCGGCGACGGCGCGCTGATGACGGACAACGTCGTGTTCGATCCGAAGAAAACGCCGGAGGCGTCAGCGCCGGCAGTGGGATTGCCGGGCTCGCCCGACGATCGCTGGGTGTTCACCGAAAACAATCCGCGGCGCGAATTGCTCACGGCCGCATCGCTCGCGGCGGCGTCGCGCGCGCTCAAGGGCTACAACGACGATCTCGCGCAGCGCTCGCTCAAGGCCGCCATCGCGATCTACGACCGTGCCACACCGCCGGATGAACTGGCGCGTGTCGGCGCCGCCGTCGAACTGCTGCTCGCCACCGGCGATTCAAAGTACAAGCAATTGCTGCTCTCGCAGCGCGACGCCATCGCCGCGAACATCGATCGCGTCGGCTGGGTGGTGGGCCGCAGCCTGCCGCTGGTGAAGGACAAGGCATACAGCAAGACGATTCGGGACGCGGTTGCCGCGTATCGCACAAAGGTGGACGCGCTGGCGAAGGAAACACCGTACGGCGTGCCGTACAAGCCCGACATCTGGGGCGCGGGCTGGAACATCCAGCGCTTCGGCTGGGACCAGTGGATGCTGCACCTGTCGTTCCCGGACCTGTTCCCGCGCACCTACGCGCTGCAGGCGCTGAGCTTCATCCTCGGTGTGCATCCTGGATCGAACACGGCGTCGTTCGTCTCGGGCGTGGGCGCGAGTTCGCTGACCACGGCGTACGGCTTCAATCGCGCCGACTGGTCGTACATCCCGGGCGGCAGCGCTTCGGGCACTGCGCTGATTCGTCCTGATTTCCCGGAGCTCAAGCACTGGCCCTTCTTCTGGCAGCAGACCGAATATGTTCTCGGACGTGGCACCACGGACTATCTATTGCTGGTGCTGGCGGCGGACCAGGTATTGAATCGTTAGCCATGGCGACCCTCATTACTTCCTGGTGATCGCCAACGCGCTGAAGCCCTGAAGCGAACGGCCGTACGTCAGTCGACGCCACAGCCATTCCATCGGCCCCAGTTCGTGATGCGCCAGCCACCACTTGCTGAGCGGCACCTGCACGACGAAGAAGATGCCGATCGCCAGCACCAGGTCGAGCGCGTTGCCCACCTTGCCCCACAGCCCGAATCCCCAGCCGTAGAACAGCGTGGTCGCGATCAGCGTCTGCATCAGGTAGTTGGTGAGCGGCATGCGCCCGGCGGTGGCCATGGGTTGCAGCCGGCGACGCCAGGTCTCGTTGTGCACGCAGCGAACCAGCGTCGCGACGTAGAACACCATGATCAGTACACGGCACAGGATGTAGCAGGTGCGGGCGATGACGCGCCACGGCGTCGGCGTCACGAAGTCCGTGGTGGTCGCCTGCCAGACGCCGAAAACCGCACCGGCGGCGAGGCCGCAGACCAGCGCCCACCATTGCACGCGTTTGACCTGCGGCAGGTAGTTGCCCGAGTTCTGGAAGAAGCGCGCGCGGCCGAGCATCAGGCCCAGAAACATGGTCACCAGGATCTGGCTGTAGAAGCTCAGCGTGCCCCGAAGCATGAAAGGCTCGGTGTAAAGAACCCAGGCCTCGCGTGCGTGCTCGTGCGCCGCGGCGAGGAAGGTGCCGTGCCCGTAGGCGGCGTTGTTGCTCGCTTCCCAGGCCTGCGACACCGCGACGATGTACTCACGGTCGGCGGGGGTGAAGGTAAAGTAGCGGTAGATTCCCATGGCCACAGGGAAGAGCAGGCACAAGGCGAACAGCGTCCAGAGCACCTTGTAAGGTGCGCGACGCAGTGCCAGCAACACCAGACCCATGAGCGCGTAGATGTGCAGCACATCGCCGGTCCAGAACACGCACACGTGAATGGCGCCGAACACGAACAGCCAGAAAATGCGCCGCAGGTAGATGGCCCGGGCGTGTGCCGGATCGCGCGCCTCGAGTCGTTCGAGCTGGATGGTGAATCCGATGGCAAACAACATGCTGAACATGCTGTTGAACTTGCCGGAGAACAGCACTTCGGTGGCCGTCTCGGTCCACTGGTCCCACCACCGCGGCCAGAGCTCAGTGCCAGCCGACTCCACGAAGAACGAGGTGTTGAACCACGGCATGTTCATGATGAAGATGCCGAGCAGCGCAAAGCCGCGGATCACATCCAGCGTATAGATGCGCTCTTTCGCCGCAATCGGCGTGACCGTGGAATCCATGTTCGACTCCCCGCCATAGGCCTTGTTGTTTTGCAGCAGTCTACGCGCGAGGATGCGCGTACATGAATCACCTGCGACTGACTTTTCTCTGTACCGGCCTGTTTGTCCCGCTGATGAGCACTGCTGCAACGCCCGCGCCGGCCGCCACGGCACCCTACGACGCGGCAATGCGGGAACTGGGCCGCGAATGGCTCGAGCAATACCAGGGGATTGGTCTGTCGATCGGCATCTACGACGACGGCAAGAGCTCTTTCTACAACTTTGGCGCGACGCAGCTGGAAGGCAACCGCCCGCCCACCAAGGACACGGTCTACGAGATCGGGTCGATTTCCAAGACGATGGCGGGGCAGCTGCTGGCGCGCGCCATCGTCGAAGGTCGCGCGCAGCCGGGCGACGAAGTCGAGAGATATCTCGCCGAGCCTTACCCGAACCTTGCCAATGACGGCGAGAAGATCCGGCTGGTTCACCTGGCGAACATGACTTCGCAGCTCACGGACAACATTCCCGACCTGACCCAGGTGCGCCTGGTGCAGGGCGAGTCGCTCGAGGCGACCCGCATGGGCGTCATCAGCCGCTACACGCGCGAGGAATTCCTGCGCCAGCTGCATCGCGTTGCGCCGCGGCTCAAGCCGGGCAGCGATCCTGCGCATTCGAACGTCGCCAGCATGCTGCTGGGAGTGGCGCTGGAGAAGATCTACGACGAGCCCTTCGAGACGGTCCTGGCGCGCGAGATCGAAAAACCCCTGCGCATGGGCAGCGGCACGCAGCCGAATGCCAAACTACTGGCCACGGGATACACGGAACAGAACGAAGCGCTGCCGCCTTTCGCGGCGCCCATGGCTTATCCGTCGGTCGGGCTTCGCTACAGCACCGACGCGCTGTTGAGGTACGCAGCGTGGCAACTGGTGGAGCGCGATGCTTCGGTCAAGCTCGCGCACCAGCCCACCTGGTACACGCCGGATCGGCGCCAGTCGGTGGCGATGTACTGGATCGTGTCGGACACGCCGCGCGGACGGCGGCTGCAGTATTCGGGCGGGACTTACGGTTTCGCGAGCATGGTGGCGCTGTTTCCGGAGGCGAAACTGGCCATCGTGCTGCTGTCGAACAAGGCCGCGGAAGGCGCGCAGGATACCCTGCGCGCGCTTTCCGCGAAGATCGTGGAACAGTTGCGGCCGGAGCCGCTCAGCCCCCCGACGCCAGCAGACGCTCCGCCTGCGGCTCGCTGAGCGGGTCGGAGAGCGTTTTGTCCTGCTTGGCGGCGACGCCCTTGTGATTCATGTCGATGCGGCCCGAGAAGTGGGCGCCATCGGCAATGCCAACACGCGGCGCGAAAATGTTGCCGATCACCTTGGCGGTCTGGCGGATCGACACTGACTCGGTGGCGTAGACATCACCTTCGACGCGGCCTTCGATGATCACGAATTTCGCGCGGATGTTGCCCTTGACGCCGCCTTCCTTGCCGATGCTCAGGCTGCGGGTGTGTTCGATCTGTGCCTTCGATTTGGCCCTGGAATTCCAGGTCTTCCTCGCCGTACAGCTCGCCCTTGAAGTGCAGGGTGGGACCGAGCACGCAGGGGGTTCCCTGGGGCGCGTTGGCCGGGGCCGGAGGAGCCAGCTTGCTATCGAATTCTTTCATGGGTTTCTCCGGCTCAGCGGCTCGAGGCGACGACTGGGGTTGAGGGTCCTTGCGACCCAGCATTCGACTCCATTGTGACTCCGCCATTGAAGTTCGCTCCCTCTGTGATGCTCACGCTCGGCGCGCGAAGGTTTCCGCGCACCACCGCCGATTGACTGACCTTGATGCTCTTCTTGGCGCTCATGTCGCCCTGCACGCGTCCATCGACGTCGATGACAGAGGCGTTCACGGTCGCAACGACTTCGCCTTTCTGGCCGACGACAACGCGTTGCTGATGAATGATCGTGCCCTCGATGCGGCCTTCGATCTTGATGTCTTCCTGGGCTTTCAGTTCGCCCTTGAAACGCAGCGTCGGCCCAAACACCGACATGCGCTCATTCGTGGAGTTGGAGGGACTGCTCATCAAAACTCTCCCTTGGTGTGCCGGAACGCTGACGTGAAGCGCGGCATAGATTGCGCCGCGTGCTATAGGCCGGAACCGTGTCGCACTTCGCAGGCGGCGGCGATGCCCTGAGGTAAAAGAAAATATGTCCAAATGGTGCTGCCCGAGACAGTCGGGGCTGGGAGTAAGAGCGAGAAATGGGACTTTCGGGAGCCTGTTGGCCCTGTTGTTGTGCACGACGAAAGTGCTTGCGGGAGAACCGTCTCCGAGCTGCGAACAGTCCAGCCTTCCGGCCAAGGACCAGACGCCGGTGCGCGACCTGTCCGGCGAGCTGCCGGTGGCGGATTACATGGATGCCGTTCAGGGATGCCAATACAGCGCGATGGCTGGCGAGCAGCCCCCGGCTCCGCCGCGCTCCGAATGGCTGGATGCCGACTCAAACCGTTACCGGGATAACCTGAAAACAGGCAAGTACTCCTTGCTGGTGCTGCCCGCGCAGACGCAGTACTACGGCTTCGATCACGCCGAGCGAGCCTTGATAGGTGCCGAAATCGCCGATGCCCTGGCCGACCAGGGGCCGATGCCCGACACGCTGCTCGTGGCGCGTGCTTTGGGTGAACCACGCCGGCGATTTGGCAGCGGTGCGGTGTTTCTGCTGACCGAGGCGCTGGGCACGAAGCGCTTGGTCGAGGTTTACGCCGGCCATGACGGTGCGCAGCGACTTACGCTGACGTTGCAATTGAAGGAGTGCGCGAACTATCGATGCAAAGTCGTCAAGCAGCGCGACTGGCGGGCACTGCCGTTTTCGAGCGATAAGCCGCCATTCGTGGTGGTGCACGGGTTGCAAACCGCGATCCGCAAAGATCTTTTGGGTTTGGGTCCGCTGGCGGCCACTGCCGCCAAAGACTCTGCCGCTTCCAACCCGTTCCTGAATGTCAGCCCGGCCAAGCTGGCCAGCGCGTCTCCAACGCCCGACGGCGATTTGCTGTTGGCGACCCTCGTTCCTCACGGCGGCGAGTACGGACACGAACGCCTTTCGGTGGTTGCATTGCGATCGGCGTTGCGTGCAGGCAATTCACCTGCGAATCGTTACTTGGCGGCTTTCGCGGCGCTCGAGCTGGGACGGCGTAGCTACGCGCTGAAGCTGCTCGATGAAGTGCAAACACCTGAGGCCGCGACACTCCGCGAGCTGCTGAATGGAAACCTGCCGGAGGCACAGCAGAATCTAAAGGCGGTCACAAGGCCGGTCGCGCGGCTACAGCTGATGTTGGAAATCCAGTCGCTGGCCGGACAGTACAAGCGAGAAGTGGCCTTCGACACCAAAGTGGCGGCGGCGGCTTTTGGAAGCGCCGCGCCAGCATGGCAGGCGCTGGTCGAACGTCGTGCGCGTGACGCAGATACGTGGAAGCAGTCAAACTCCAGTGACGTCAAGTTGCGGCTCGATGAGGCGTTTCCGATCGAAGGATTGAGCCTCAAGTCCACGGTGATCGGAGGCTCGGTGGTCAGCGGGCCGCGCGACATCGGGGATATCGATCTCGCCAATATCCGTCACGTGCGCGCTGCCCTGGCGCAACTCAAGCCGGCAGCGTGTTGTTCGCGCGTCAACGCCTCCTGGCAGCTGTACTGGTTTCTGGAGTCCGCCACAGAGGCCAATCTGGACCAGCAATTACGTGCGGCGCTCCATGTTCAAGGTCAGCCCGCGACGGCGCGTGCGCTGATCGAGAAATATGATTCTTTCTACAGCGGGCATCCGGAGTTCGAAATCTGGCGCGCCGTAACCGCATCGAACCTCGGTGCGCGAGCGCCGGGCGATATGGCACGGCGTTACCGTGAGGAATACATCACGGCCGAGAAGAGCGCTATCTACTGGGCGCAAGGTCAGACAAATGCGGCAAAGGGGGTGACGCGCAGCAGCGAATACCTGCCGCTCGCCGACACCTACTCGCACGACTATCCACGGCGTCCTGATTGGCCAATGCCAGGGTGGGGTGACCAGGGTAGCGCCGGGCGCCTGGGTTGCGTGGCGCTGGAAAACAGTACATCCGAGATCGAGCCCGTTGCATCTTGCCTGGAGCAGACGCCGTCGGCGGAACAGCCACAGTTACGCGCATCGCTGCAGGGACGCTTCCACGGACATCCATACGCAAAGGACTTTCTGGGCGAGGCACCGTCGAGCCCGCCTACACCCGACGATGTGTTGGCGAAGTATCGCGCGCAGTGCACCGCCGAGCCCGACGACTGGATGTCCTGCGACGCGCTGGGCAGCTTTCTCGTGAGGCGATATGGCCGCTATGCGGAAGCGCAGAAGGTGTACCTCGATTTTGCGAACCGTATGACAAGGCGCGATGGTGGCCGTGTGAAGCTGTCGAACATCACGTTCGACGGTGGCTCGGACTTGTTCTGGCGCGGTGAGCCGGATCTGGCGCGGCCGCTGTTCGAGATCTCCGCTGAACTGAATACGGGCTCGGGCGGCAGTCTCGGCAGTGCCGCTCGACTGGCGCAGTTGGACGGGGATTACCTGACAGCAGCTGCGATATCGGAAAAGCGTGGTGCGCGTTATACGGACGTCTACGGCTATCGCGACTATCTGACGCTGCTGCACGTGCTCGGAGAGGGTGAGGCGGCGCGCAGTGGTTTCCTGCAGATCGCGGACCGCTGGGACAATCCCCAGGTGTGGGTGAGTGCAGCTGGTCGGTCAACGCATGTAGGGCACCAGCTATGAACAGATGAAGGCGTGGGTGCTGCGCGACGAAATCCGCGGTTCGCATTACCGCGGCAGGCGCTTCGCGCCTTACTACGCCATGTTGTGGGCCACCACGGATCGCACGCCGCCGGCGGATTTCCCGCAGCTCATGGCCCAGATCGAACGCGACGCCGTGCGCACCGTGGATTCACCGGGTTTCAGTTGCACGACCGCATCCGCAGAGCCGAGAAGAGACGTCGAACTCGTCAGGGCTTCGCAATTCCGCGCCGGCAAGGCGCCGGAGTTGCGCATGGGCTCCAGCGTGAAGTCAGAGTATCGTGCTTCTGGCTGATGCGCATGACGGCCTTCGGCGCCGCGCGACTTCGCCGCGCGCGGTGGAAAAGTTCAATGCGCTCGCCGACCTTTATCCGATCGAGTATGACTACACCAAGGCGGCCCTTTCGTACTTTGCGTACGCCGCTGCCAAGACCGGCGACAAGATTGGGCTCGGAGCTTTACATCGAAGCGCTGCCCGACACTGAAGAGGACTTTGACGTCTGGCTGTCGCGCGCCTACTTCGCGGCGGTTCGAAAACAACCTGACTTGGCTGCAGCGGCTCTGACGCGCGCCTTCAATGTTCGGCCGCACAGTGACGCATTGCCCCTGCTCACAGAGTACCAGTACGCGCAGGCCTGCGAGATTGTCGGCAAGGAAACCGGCGACGCGCGGTTCACGCGCATGCTGCTCGACTGGGCACGCAAGCACCAGAAGGTTCAGCCGGCGTACGCGTGGGCTTACGCGGTCGAAGCTCAGTATTCGACGATTGCGGGCTGACGTGAATCGCGCGTTGGCGATAGCGACTTACCTGGATCCCGCGTCTCCGCGCCTGAAGAAATTCGATGCGCAGCGCATCGCCGCGGCGCGCAAATGGCTGGAGGCGAACAATCCGTTCACCATGGATAAGCCGAGGCAGCAAGAGCGAGTTACTTACCGCGCTCCGTAGAGGCCTGTACCTGCGACATGATGGCGAGCGGTCGCCCGTCCGGGTCCTCGAAGAACGCCATCCATTCCTCGGTGCCGTCGGCATGCCGATGGATCATGTGGGGCGCGTGGGTGAACTTCGCGCCGCGCTGTTTCAGTGCATCGTGCGCGGCACTGATGTCATTCACACGCAGGTAGAGCACTGACTCTTTCACCGCGCCTGCCTTTTCCTGCGCCAGCATCAGGCGCGTGCCACCGCAGTCGAAGAAGGCCAGCGTGCCGAAGGTATAAAGGTGTGGCAGGCCCAGCACCTCGCGATACCAGCGCTCCGATGCCGCGATATCGCTGACGGAACGCGCGATCTGCCCGATGGGGCCGAGCTTCAGGTTCGTATCCATGGTCTTGCTCCGGGTTTTCGCCAGCGCGGTATCGCGCGGTGCGCGAAACCAGGCGCGCAGCGCCTTGCGATCGGGCAGGCCGAGCTTGGCCAGCGCGTTGGCGACGTGAAATTTCACCGCATCGACGCTCACGCCGCGGCGGCGGGCGATTTCCACGTTGGTCATGCCGTGCTGCACGGCGTGTACCGTGCGCCACTCGGATGGCGTCAGCAGGTCCGCGTGTCTGGGACGTCCGCGAGTCATGGTGCAATCGTAGTGGCCGGGCAGCCGATTTTCCCTACCCGACGGGGACAGGTTTATTTAACCAACGCAACGTCGCCCGGATACGGGCACCCGATTGTTAAATAAACCTGTCCCCCTCGGTATGTGAACCGCGTCGGTCTCCAACAGGCGACTGTTTGCCCGGACTAACAGGCTTGGGCTACCTTGCAGCGCAATAGGGAGGGGCCTCGTGCAGGACCTGGAAGCGGACCTCGAATCGGCGCCGATCGAGCCGGCCACGGACCGCACCGAAGACGGTCGCGGAGCGGGCGTTGCGGTGGTGGCTGCGCTTGCCCTCAGCGCCTGCGGCGGGCGGTGGCGGTGGCTCGCCCAGCCCCAGCCCTGCGCCGCCTCCGCCCCCACCTCCGGTCTCAAGGCCGGTACCGACACCGAGGCCGCGCGTTTCCTGTTGCAGGCGCAGTTCTCGGCGCCCGATGTCGACATCGGCACTCTGAAAACCAGCGGGTACCTGGCCTGGCTGAATGCCCAATACGGCTCGCAACTCGGCCAAACCGGGGTCGCCTGGCTGAACGCCCGCGGCCACAACTCGATCACTGCAGAGCAGCGCTATTTCTGGCCGCAGTTCGGCGATTTCATGATCTGGAATCAGCTGCTCGCGGGGCCGGACCAGATGCGCAAGCGCGTGGCGCTGGCACTGTCGGAATTCTTCGTGGTTTCACTGAGCCCCATCGACGGCTTTTATCCGCCGTACGTGATCGGGGCCTACTGGGACGTGCTCGCCGCCAACGCCTTCGGCAATTTCCGCACGCTGCTCGAGCGAATCACGCTGAATGCCGGCATGGGTTTCTTTTTGAATACCAAGGGCAACCTCAAGGAAGACGCCAACGGCCGCCAGCCCGACGAAAACTATGCGCGCGAGGTGATGCAGCTCTTCACCATCGGGCTGTACGAGCTCAATCCCGACGGCACGCCCAAACTCGACGCCAACAACCGGCCCATCGAAACCTACGGCCAGAGCGACATCACCAACCTGGCGCGCGTGTTCACGGGCTACGACTGGGACTACCTGGCAAACGGCGGCACTTTCACCGATGTCGCGTGGCACGACTACGACGTGCCGAGCACACACTTCGCCACCAATCCGATGTGGTTTAACCCGAACGCCCACTCGACCCTCGAAGTGAATTTCCTCGGCACGAACATCCCGGCGAACACGCCGGGTCGCGACGCGCTGCGCATCGCGCTCGATCGCCTGTTCAACCATCCGAACGCCGGACCGTTCTTCGCCCGCCAGATGATCCAGCGCCTGGTGACCAGCAATCCGTCACCCGCGTACGTGGGGCGCGTGGCCGCGGCCTTCGCCAACAACGGCTCGGGTACGCGCGGCGATCTGCGTGCGGTGTGGACTGCGATTCTCATGGACGACGAGGCGCTGGCGGCGCCGTCGGCTGCGAACCCGCTGGTCTGGAAAACTGCGCGAGCCCGTGGTGCGCTTCGTGCAGTGGTGGCGCACTGTCGGCGTGAGCTCGACCAACGGCGCGTATGAGATCTACGACCTGTCGCAGTCCGATACTGCACTGGGCCAGAGCGCACTGCGATCGCCGTCGGTGTTCAACTTCTTCCGTCCCGGTTACGTACCGCCCAACACCGAGATCGCCACGGCGGGCAAGCAGGCGCCGGAATTCCAGCTGCTCAATGAGACCACGACCGCGGGTTACATCAATTTCCTGCAGTGGGTCACGCGCGGCGGCTACAACGACGTGAAGCCCACTTACGCGGCGCTGCTGCCCATCGCGCACGACGTGCCGCAGGTGGTGGCGTGGCTGAACCTGCGACTCACCTCGAACCAGATGTCGACGGATTCGCTCGCGGTGATCCAGAACATGCTGACCTTGTTCGGCATCACGTCCACGAGCAGCGACGACAACAAGCTCAACATGCTGGCGACGGGGTGCTTCCTGTTCCTCATCAGCCCCGAATACCTGGTGCAGAAATGAGCCGCAACGAAGTATTGGACGCGAAGACTGCTCCTGCAGCGTGGCCTGCAGCTCGGCGCCATGGGCGTGGCGGCGCCGCTCGCCATCAATCTCGCGGCCATCGGCGAGGCAGCGGCCTTCGACAACACCGACTACAAGGCGCTGGTGTGCATCTTCCTGTACGGCGGCAACGACTACGCCAACACCGTTGTTCCTTACGATCCGACTAACTACGCGCTGTATCACCAGATCCGTGCCGGCGCGGCTGGCGAGGACCAGGCGGGTATTGCGCTGGCGCGCGCGGCACTTGCGCCCACGGCGCTGACGCCCAACGGGGGCCCGGCGCTGACCGACAATCTGCAGTACGCGCTGGCGCCGCAGCTCGCGGGACTCAAGGGCCTGTGGGATGCCGGAAGAGTCGCCGTGCAGCTCAACGTCGGTCCGCTCATCAAGCCGACGACCCTGTTGCAATACCTGGACACCAACAAGGTTGCGAATCCGCTGCCACCGAAGCTGTTCTCGCACAACGACCAGCAATCCATCTGGCAGGCCAATGGCAGCGAGGGTTCGACCGTAGGCTGGGGCGGACGGCTGGGTGACATTGCGCTGGCCAACAACAGCAATTCGCCGAACTCGCTGCTCACCTGCATTTCAGCGAGCGGCAACGCGGTGTTCGTTGCGGGTCGCGACGCGCTGCAGTACCAGACCAGCCCGAATGGCGCGATCAGGATTCGGGCGCTCGATCCTGCGCAGACCAACTTGCGCGTTCCGGGACGCGGTGAACGCGCTGATCACGCGCACCAGCAATAACGTGCTGGAGAATGAATACGCGATCGTTACGCGACGCTCCATCCAGATGGAGGGCGTCGTGAACAGTGCGCTGACGCCGGTGCAGCCGGCCACCGTGTTTCCTGCTACACCGCTCGCCAGCCAGCTCAAGATCGTGGCGCGGCTCATCGGGGCGCGCGGCGCGCTCAACATGCGCCGCCAGGTGTTCTTCGTATCGCTGGGCGGCTTCGACAATCACAACCTGCTCATGCAGGACCATCCCACGCTGCTCCAGCGCGTCAACGACGCCATGAGCGCGTTTTATGCCGCGACCGTGGAGCTCGGCGTCGCAAGCCAGGTCACTGCGTTCACGGCCTCGGATTTCGGGCGCACCCTGAGTTCGAATGCCGATGGCTCCGACCACGGCTGGGGTTCGCATCATTTCGTGATGGGTGGCGCCGTGAATGGCGGGCGCTTTTACGGCACCGCGCCGCATGTGTCGATTCAGACCGACGACCAGGTGGGTCAGGGGCGGTTGCTTCCCAGCACCTCGGTGGACGAGTTTGCCGCCACCCTGGCGCGCTGGTTCGGCTGTTCGGCCGCGGAACTGCCGGGCATTCTGCCGAACGTCGGCAACTTCTCGAACACCAGCCTCGGGTTCGTCTAGGGACGTCGCGCGTAAGATTTTTCGTTTTTCCCCTTGCCCGTCCGGCCCGCTGCCTTATCCTGACGGCTTCTCGAAGGGGGCAATCATGCGTTCAGTTTTCGTCACGTTCCTGCTGGCGTTCGCCGGCGCGTCGCTCGCGTCCGAAGGGCCGCCCACACTCACCGTCGGCTCGGCACTGCCGGCATTTTCGCTGCCGGGCATCGACGGCAAGACCTACACGGACCAGTCGTTCAAGGACGCGAACATCCTCGTGATGGTGTTCACCTGCGCGCATTGCCCCACGGCCCAGGCCTACCAGGAACGCATCAAGCGCCTGGTGACCGAATATTCGCCCAAGGGCGTGAAGCTCATCGCCATCAATCCGAATCACGCCGACTCGGTGCGGCTGGACGAACTTGCGTATTCGGATCTGTCGGATTCCTTCGAAGAAATGCAGGAGCGCGCGAAGCAGGAGAAATTCAACTTCGTGTGGCTCGACGACGGCCCGAAACAGGAGCTGTCGCAGAAGATGGGGCCGGTGGCGACGCCGCACGTGTTCATCTTCGACAAGGCACGCAAGCTGCGCTTCGAGGGCCGCATCGACGACTCCGAGCGCGAGTCCGCGGCCACGAAGCACGACACGCGCGCGGCACTCGACGCACTGGTCGCCGGCAAGGAACCGCCCGTCACCTCGACGCGCGTCTTCGGTTGTTCGGTGAAGTGGGCCGACAAGGTGGTCGAGTACGCCAAGTACAAGGAGCGCTGGGCCAAGGAGCCGGTGACCCTCGAGAAAGCTGATGTCGAGACCATCAAGGCCATTCGTGCCAACGCGGGCACCGGCAAGCTGCGTTTCATCAATGTATGGGCGACCTGGTGTGGACCTTGCATCACGGAGTTCGACGAGCTTGTAGAGCACAACCTGCGCTTCCGCATCCGCGAGTTCGAGATGGTGACCATTGCGGCGGAATATCCCGACCAGTTCGACACGGTGAAGGATTTCCTCACCAAGAAGCATGCGTCGATGAAGAACTACATCCTCGCCAGCGACAACAAGGACGAGCTGTACGACGCGCTCGAAGACGCCAAGTCCTGGAAGGGTGAGCTGCCGTTCACGCTCATCGTCAACGAAAAGGGCGAGGTGATTTACCGCGAGCGCGGCGAGCTCTCGTTCCTGAAGATGCGCCGCGCCATCGTCCCGGAGCTCAATCGCATCAAGCCCTGGGGCGGCCTGAGCCCCGTCAAGCCCTGAGCCGGGTGATCGATGCAGCGTCTCGGACTGGTTTCCCTGGTAGTGGCGGACTACGACGAGGCGCTGGCCTTCTACGTGGGCAAGCTCGGATTCAGGCTGGTGGAAGACAGCTTCGTTCCCGAACAGAACAAGCGCTGGGTGGTGATAGAACCACCCGGCGCCACGGATCGCGGCGCCAAACTACTGCTGGCGCGTGGCGCGAACCCCGAGCAGGTCTCGCGCATCGGCAACCAGACCGGCGGACGAGTGTTCCTGTTTCTCTATACCGATGATTTCTGGCGCGATTTCAAGGCTTACAAGGCGCTGGGTATCGAGTTCGTGCGCGAGCCCAGCGAAGCGCCCTATGGAACGGTCGCGGTATTCAAGGATCTCTACGGCACACTCTGGGACCTGGTGCAGCTCAGATAGATGGGGACAGAAAAATGGGGACATTCCTATTTTCCTGCCGAAGGAAAATAGGAATGTCCCCATTCTATCGCAGCTCCTTGCGCAGCATCAGCTTCAGTCCCGACCAGGTTTCGTCGACCGCACAAACCTTGATGTCGACGAGACCCATCGGCAACGCTACCGTGCGAATCACGTCCTCGGTAATGTCGGTCTCCACCTTCGCGGCCTTCTTCGGCCACGACACCCAGATGCTGGCGTCGGGCGCGAGACTCTTGCGGCAAGTCGCGAGGGTCTTTGCCAGCTCGGCCTTGCGTGTGGCGAAGACGTGCACGATCTGCGCGCCCTTGTCGAAGCGGGTCATGAACCGCACATCCGCGGGCAGCGGCTCGAGCAGCTTGCGAAATCCCGCCGGCGCATCCAGCAGGCTCACGAGATCGCCCGGCTTCAGGCCGAGTTTCTTTGCGAGCGGTGTTCCGGAGTAGCCGGCGGGCATATGGACCTCTGGCGCCTACTTGCTGCCGCCCAATTCGACCACTTTTGCCAGCGCGCCGTCGAGCGCTGCGGCGAACTTCTCGGGCTGGTCGAACATGGCGAAGTGACGGGCGGGGGAGACCGACACGACGTCCAGTTTTTCGATGCCCTGCAACAACATGCGGTAGTAGTTGGTCTTGGCATTCTCGTCCACGCCCATTGCCGCGAAATCCGGCGCGTAGAAGGGCGAGATCTCGATGACCGGCACCGTGATGGCCGGCAGCTTCGGCCGCAGGTCGAGCATGAGTAGCTGGGCGGCGAATTCGGCCGTGGCGCCCGGGTCGCTGCGGCTCGACAATTCCGCCAGTCGTGTCGCGACGGCTGCGTCGATGACGCCCATTCGGCCCATGTACGTCTGCTGGTAGGCGGCGAACTGTGCGGGAGTCTGGCCGGCGAGCTGCGAGCGCGCCTGCTGTGCGAGTGGGCTGCGATCGCCGGTCATCCCCTCGGTACCCGGAAACACCGGCAATCCATCGACCGCGATCACGCCGGAGATCAGCGCGGAGTGATCCGCGGCGAACGACATGGACAGGGTTCCGCCAAGGCTATGGCCCACGAGCACGGGACGATCCAGCTTGCGGGTCTCGATCAGCGTGCGCAGATCCTTGCCGAGCGTTTCGAAGTTCACGCCCTGTGCCGGCTTGCGCCCGTCGAAGCCCGGCAGCGTCACCAGGTAGACCGCATGGCTCTTGCTGAGCCGTTCGGCGCTGTCGCGCCAGGTCCAGGAGCCGCTTGCCAGGCCCGGGATGAAAATCAGCGACGGACCCTTGTTGCCGAGCTGCTCGACCAGCAGCGAGCCGCTTTCGAAATTCGCCGGCGCTGCAAAAACGGGCGCGAGCGAGGAGAGGGCGAGCATGGCGCCCGCCAGAATTGACGTCTTCATGGTGATTACTCCGCTAGAAAGATCTTTTCGATCGGTTTGCCAAACAGCTTCGCGATGGCGAAGGCGAGGGGGAGACTGGGGTCGTACTTGCCGGTTTCGATTGCGTTGATGGTTTGTCGCGAGACTTCGAGCTGGTCCGCGAGGTCGCCCTGGCTCCAGCCGCGATCAGTGCGCAATTCGCGTACGAGGTTTTTCACTTCTTTACCAGGCAACGAACGCTGGCCACGATGAAGGTGGAAAGGCCCATGAGTCCCCACACCCAGAACATGCTGAGCTTGGGAAATCCCGCCATTTCGAAGAAGCCATAAGTCAGCGAGAACGCGCCGACCACAGAGCTGCTGATGGCCATGCTTTCCAGGGTGCGCAGGCGCACGAATTCATCCATGCGGCGGAATTGCCGTCCGATGACCCAGAAGACCAGCGCGATTGGAATAGAGGGCGTAATCACCACCAGCGTACGCACGTACCCCGGCGGCATCGCGTTCGCCGCGTAGATAGAGGCGACCAGCACGGCCGTGTACAGCACCAGGGCGGCGCCGAGCTCCAGCAGGTACTTGTTGCGCGCTTCGCGTTCGAGCATTTGGATTCTCCGCCGACTCTGTAAAGGTTCCTTGACAGGCTACCGGCGCGAAATCCGGTTGTCAAGGTTCCTTTACACGCGCTTGCGGGCGGCGGCGATCAATTCGGCAATCACCGAATTCTTGGCTTCCGAATAGCCGAGCAGGCGTCCACGCCCGATATTGAGCGCCGCGACCTTGGCCGCGGCATAGGTCTCGCGGGCGGCGGCGTTGTCGCGCAGGTAATCGCGCAGCGCGATGTTGTTAGTCCAGTGCGTGCCGCCGCGCCTCACGATGTGCACGTTGAATTTCACCGGCCCGCGAAGTCGCAGGTAGACGCGCTTGGGTACGCCGGCGTCGCCGAGGTTTTCATAGCCCAACGCGCAAACACCGCGGATGAGTGCGTTGGGTGGCGGCCATCTGCTGGAGCCGAGCATCAGATCGATGACCGGCTTGGCGGTCAGGCCGGGAACCGCGGTGCTGCCGATGTGCTGGATCAATCCCGACTTGGGGATCACGCCAAAAGCGAGCGCGATCCGGAATCGTTCCTTGTCGTACTGATCCGGCCAGGCGTCGTCATACGGAACGAGCTCGACGGCTTCATCCAGTTCGGACACGGTCAGGTTGTGGTGCGCTGGTTGTTGCGCATGCCCGCGAGGAAGTCCTGCGCCTGCGGCGATTCGCCGGTGCGCTCGCCCGGCACGTCTTCGCAGAACTTCACCCACGGCAGCCGGCCCTCGACCCCGAACTGCTTCACCAGCGTGACGCTCTCGGGATGATCCAGCGATCCGATCGTGGTGTAGATGCGCGCGCTCGGGGTGTCGTACTGGAACGAGAGCGGCGTGCCGCACTTCTGGCAATAGCCGCGCTTGGCGAGATTGGAGCTGGCGAAGAAGTTCGGGTGGCCGCGCGTCCATCCGAAATTCGTCGGAGCGCCGCCCGCGAGCGCGGCAAACACGCCGCCCGTGGCGCGCTGGCACATGCGGCAATGACACACGTGGGCATTCTCGAGCGGCGCGTAGAACGCGTAACGGACGGCGCCGCATTGGCAACCGCCGGTGGCAACCGGTTTACGAGTCTCGAGGCCGCTCACTGAAAGGTGTTGCAGGCATCGACAGAGCCGGTCGAGTAGCCCTTGCGAAACCACTGCTGGCGCTCGGCGCCAGAACCATGGGTGAAGGACTCCTGGTTGACATGGCCCTGGACGCGCTTCTGGATGGTGTCGTCGCCAACCGCGGAGGCGGCCGTCAGCGCTTCATCGATGTCGCCCTGTTCGACCAGTTGGCGCGCGCTGTCGGCGTGGTGTGCCCAGATACCGGCGTAACAGTCGGCCTGCAGTTCCATCCGGACCTGCAAGCCGTTTGCTTCCGCTTCCGAAGTGGCGGCCTGCTGCGCCTCGCGCACCTTCGCGGACGTTCCGAGCACGGTCTGAACGTGATGACCGACCTCGTGCGCGATCACGTACGCCTTTGCGAAGTCTCCCTGCGCGGCGAACTCGCTCTCGAGCTGCCGGAAGAAGGCGAGGTCGATGTACAGCTTGTTGTCGACGGGACAGTAGAACGGTCCGGCGGCAGAGGATGCCGTGCCGCAGCCGGTGTTGATGCCCTGGGAGAACAGCGCTAGATAGGGCGCCGGATACTCGCGTCCCGCCTGGCTGAAGATCGCGGTCCAGGTTTCCTCGGTATCGCCGAGCACGTGACCCACGAATGCTCCGGCTTCATCGGTCGGCGTGCCCGCTTCGATGGGCGCCTCGGCCTGCGGTTGAGAGCCGGAGCCGCTGAACAGGCTCATGACCAGGTCCGGACCGCCGATGAAATACGCGATGATCGCGACCACGATGCCGCCGATACCCAATTTCATCCCGCCACCGCCGGTGCTTCGACCGCGGTAGTCCTGGACGTTCTGACTCGCTCGGGCTTGTCGCCAACGCATGCCGCGGATGTTAGCAGAGGGCCCGGCGGTTAAGATCGCAGGCCTTGTGAGATCCGGCCTGCCCATCGACGAAATTTTGCCCGAGTTGCTTGCCGTTTTGCAGCGACAGCGGAATGCCGTTGTCGAAGCGCCCCCCGGCGCCGGAAAAAGCACCGTTGTGCCGATTGCGCTGCTCGATGAACCATGGTTGCGCGGCGGCAAGATCGTGATGCTCGAGCCACGCCGACTCGCAACCCGCGCGGTGGCCATGCGCATGGCGGCGACACTCGGCGAATCCGTCGGCGAAACCATCGGCTATCGCATGCGGCTCGACACTCGCGTCGGCAAACGCACGCGCGTGGAAGTGGTCACCGAAGGCGTGTTCACGCGGATGTTGCAAAGCGATCCGGCGCTCGAAGGCATTGCGGCCGTGCTGTTCGACGAATTCCACGAACGCAGCCTGCATGCCGATACCGGCCTGGCCTTCGCGCTCGATTCGCAGGAGAACCTCGCGCCCGAGCTGCGCCTGCTGGTGATGTCGGCGACGCTCGACGGCGCCTCGGTCGGAAAGTTGTTAGGCGATGCGCCGGTAGTCAGGTCCACCGGTCGCGTGTTCCCGGTGGACGTGCGGCACGCGGGCACTGGCATGCCGGCATTGCCGGGCGGCCGCGAATCGCCCGAGCTCGCCGTGGTGCGCGCGATCAAGCGCGCGCTGGCGGAAAGTGAAGGCGACATGCTGGTGTTCCTGCCGGGCGCGGGCGAGATCCGGCGCGTGCAGGGCACGCTCGGCGACCTGGGTGCGACTATCGACGTGCTGCCGCTGTACGGCGAACTCGCCGGCGGCGAGCAGGACGCGGCGCTGAAGCCCGCGAAAGCAGGGCGCCGCAAGATCGTACTGGCCACCAACATCGCCGAGACCAGCCTCACCATCGATGGCGTGCGCATCGTGGTGGACGCAGGACTCGAGCGGCGCAGCCTGTTCGATCCGGCCAGCGGCATGAATCGACTCGAACTGCAGCGCATCTCGCGTGCGTCGGCCGAACAACGCGCGGGTCGCGCTGGCCGCACGGCGCCCGGCGTGTGTTATCGGCTCTGGGGCGAAGGCGCGGAGCGCAGTCTCGCGGCATATGCGCCGCCGGAAATCCAGGTGGCGGACCTTGCGCCGCTCGCGCTGGACCTGGCGGTCTGGGGCACAGAGGCCGCCAAGCTGCGCTGGCTCGACGCGCCACCGGCGGCGACGCTCGCGAGTGCGCGCGACCTGTTGCATCGACTCGGCGCGCTGGACGCCGGCGGCAAGGTGACGCGCCATGGGCGCGCGATGCAGGAGTTTCCGGCGCATCCGCGACTCGCGCACATGATGCTCAAGGCGGCGCAATCGGGAGAGGCGCCGCTGGCCGCGGAGCTCGCGGCGATCCTGTCCGACCGGGATCTGCTGCGCGCCGGCGGTCAGTCCTCGCGGGACACCGACCTGCGCACGCGGCTCGACCTCCTGCGAAAACGCGGCGCCGATCTCGATCGGGCAACTGCTCGAACGCGTGCAACGCGCGCAGCGCTCCTTCCTGAAGCTGCTGGGGCTCGAGATGCGCGAGGGTCAGGCGCCGACCGATCGCGCGGCCGTGCTGGTGGCATTGGCGTATCCGGATCGCATCGGCCGCCGGCGTCCGGGTGGCGAGGGCCGCTTCCAGCTCGCCAACGGGCGCGGCGCGTTGTTCGAAAGCGCCGAATCCGTGGCCCGGCAGGATTTCATCGTCGCTGTCGATCTCGATGATCGCGAACGTGAAGCGCGCATCCGCCTGGCGATCCCGATCGACAAGCAGGAGCTGCTCGAAACTTTCGCCACGGAGCTGGAGCGCGGCGAGGAGCTGGCCTGGGACGAGAAAGTCGAAGCCGTGGTGGCGCGCCGCTTCATTCGGCTGGGAGAGTTGCTCATCGAGGAGAAGCCGCTGGCCGAAGTGCCGCGCGAGGCGAGCGCGGCGGCCATGTTGGACGGCGTGCGTTCACTCGGGCTCGATTCGCTGCCCTGGGACGACGATTCGCGCGACTTGCTGGCGCGGGCCGAGTTCGTGCGCGCTCTCGGCCGGGGCGATCTTGCCGAATGGCCGGATTTCTCGCGGGAAGCACTGGCGCGCGACCTCGCATGGCTCGAGCCGTTTCTCGGCGGCATCACGCGCCGCTCGCAGCTCAATCGTGTGCCGCTGCTCGAGGCCCTGCGTTCCCGACTGGGTTACGAGCAACAGCGCAAGCTCGACGAGCTCGCGCCGACTCACATCTCTCTTCCCACGGGTTCACGCACCCGCATCGACTACCGCGACGACAATGCACCCATCGCATCGATGCGCATGCAGGAGGTGTTCGGACTCGCCGCCACACCGCGCATCGGCGGTGGCGCCGTGCCCGTGACGTTCACGCTGCTGTCGCCCGGGCGTCGTCCGTTGCAGGTGACGCGCGATCTCGCGAGTTTCTGGCGAAACGCCTATGTGGAAGTGCGCAAGGACATGCGTGGGCGCTATCCGCGTCACTACTGGCCGGAGGATCCGCTGCAGGCGGAGCCCACGCGGCGTGCCAAGCCCCGCGGCTGACTAGAAGCGATAACGAACTCCAGGCATTGCGACCGTGGCGTCGGGCTCGTAGACCAGGTCGTAATTCGTCGTTGAATCCAAATTCGAAGGTTGCCGAACAACACGCCGGAGTCCATGTAACCGAAGGCCGCGGCGGTGTTTTCATGCTCCAACACCAACCAAAACCTCTTCCAGGCCTGGTTCCGCGAAGTGCGCCGGGGCGTGCGACTGGCCGAGCTGGCTGGGCTAATATGCTGCGACGTACGGTATACAAGACAGCACTTTCGGGGAGCCGTCATGAACGATCCAGCCAGCAGCCAGGGCTTGCGCGAGCGTCTGCCTCTCGCGCCACGACGCGAGCAGCATTTCCGCTGGCGCGGCACCGAAGTCTCGCGAGTCGAAGGTTTCACTGACGCTGTTTTTGCCTTCGCCGTGACGCTGCTGGTGGTGGCGCTCGAGGTGCCGCACACCTTCGAAGGTCTGCTCGACGTGCTGCGCGGGTTCCCGGCCTTCGTGATCTGCTTCGTACTGCTGATGATGTTCTGGAATGCACATTTCCGGTACCACCGCCGTTACGGTCTCGAAGACACCTTCTCGCGGATCATGACCATGGCCATCCTGGTGCTGGTCCTGTTCTTCGTCTATCCACTGAAGTACCTGTTCACCTTGCTCACGGTGCAGATTTTCGGTTTCGAACTCACCAACGCACCCCATCTCGAGGACCTGGAACAGGTTCGGCTGCTGTACCTGATCTACGGGCTGGGGCTCGCGGGCGTGTGGGGGCTGTACGCGGTCTTGTATGTGCACGCACTGCGTAAGCGCAAGGAGCTGGGACTCAGCGAAATCGAGCTGGTGTTCACCCGCGCTTCGCTTGCGGAGAACCTCATCTACGTCGCGGTGTGTGTCTTGTCGATCACGCTCGCGTTCACGACCACCAGTCCCATTCTTCCGGGCGTCATCTACGTCCTGCTTGCCCCGCTGCAGACATTCAATGGCGTGTGGTTCGGCCGCAGGATGCTTGCACTCACGAATGCGCAATCGGCAACCGTCTAGAGGCGGATGACGACCTTGCCGAACAGCGCTCCCGAGTCCATGTAGTCGAAGGCCGCCGCGGCGTTTTCGTACTCGAATACCTTGTCGATCACGGGCTTGAGCTTGTGTTTGTCCAGGAAGGCATTCAGCGCTTCGAAGTCGGCGCGCGAGCCGACGTACAGGCCCGAGGCCGAGGCATTGCGCCCCATGAGTGCAAATACCGGGATGTCTCCGCCGAATTCACTCAGGCCACCGATCAGCGCCACGTGGCCGCCGGGCGCCAGGGACGCCAGCGTCTTGCCGAGAGTTTGTTTGCCGCCGACCTCCAGCGCCTGCTGGACCCCGCCGCCGGTGGCTTCGAGCACGGCCTTGTCCCAGTCCGGCGTGGTCTTGTAGTTGACGGTGGCCACGGCGCCGAGCTGGCGGGCGCGTGCGAGCTTGTCGTCGGAGGAACTGGTGATCACGGGTTTCGCGCCCATGGCAACCGCGAGTTGCAGGCCGAGGATCGACACGCCACCCGTGCCCTGCAGCAACACGAAATCGCCGGCTTCGGTGTGACCGCGTGTGACCAGCGCATTCCACGCCGTGACACCGGCGCAGGGCAGGGTCGCCGCTTCCTCGTAGCTCAGGTGTTTCGGAATCTTCACCCAGCCGTCTTCGCTCAGCGTGACGTACTGCGAAAGCATGCCGTTGATGGCGCCGCCCAGGGCCGTGCCCATGTCCTGGGGTTTCGGGCGACCTGCGAGCCAGCTCTGGAAGAAGATGGACGCGACGCGATCGCCCTTCTTGAGACGCGTGACTTTCTTGCCGATGGCGATCACTTCACCGGCGCCATCCGACAGTGGCACGAGGTTTGGCGGCATCGGGCCCGGGTATTGGCCGAGTCGCATGTAGATGTCGCGGCGGTTGAGCGACACGGCATGTACACGCACCAGCACTTCGTTGTCGCCAGGCTGGCGCACCGGTGCGTCCACCAGCTTCAGCGCCGGCGGGCCATCGCCGCTTTTCTGCAGCTGGTACTGACGCTGGGTAGTTTGGGCGCTGGCGTTCATGGCGAACGCCGCAAGTGAAATCCAGGCTGCATGGCGCACGAACGCATACATGTCGACCTCCGGCGAATGAAATCCGCCGGAGATTCTAGCGATGTGGGCTAGAGGTTGCGCGCACGAAAGCGCGCGTCTTCGTAGGCACGTTCGACGTCATTTCTCTGATATGCGAGTTGGCCGAGCCGGAAGGCGAGTCCGACACGTTCCTTTTTCTCGAGGTCTTCGCGCTCGAGCGTCGTGCGGATGTCGGCGATTTCGCCGTCGATGTAATTCAGCTCGCCCGCCAGCCGGTTCACTTCGCGGCCGTGTTCATAGGCGGCGATCAGGCGGTCCTGGTCGAACTCCCGGCAGATGGCGGCGTCGAATCCGCCACCGTATTCGCCGATCTGGTAGGCGCGATACGGCACGCAGAATCGTTCGAGGCCCTTTTCCCGGCCGTGTGTCCAGGCGCCGCGATCGGGGACCACCGCGACTTTCGCGCAGGCCTTGGAATGCTGGATGAGATATTCCTCGGGGCGGCCGTCGGCGCCGTCGCGAATGCCGATGTCTTCCCAGTTGGCGTTCAGGCACTCGTTCTTCGAGAGGCTGGCGCAACCGGACAGGGAGGCAAACACCGCGAGGGCGGCAAACAGGCGGATGGCGGTTCTGGCGTTCATGGCTGCAACTCTAGGACGGCAGCGCTAAACGCAGACTGAACGGCCTCAGCCGGCTAACAAAGTCAAATCGTTGCGCCGTCCTCGCGCTCGATGGCCAGCAGCGTCGCGCGCGCCGGCAGGCCATTTCCGTCCGGCCAATGGCTGCGTGGATTTTCGAGGGTGCCGCCTTCGCCCGGGTGCTGAATGGTCAGGAACAGCGTGCGTCCGTCCGGCGTGAATTCGCAGCCGCAAACCTCGCAGCCGACCGGACCGCTCGCCAGTTGCCGCAGTCGGCCGCGCTCCGGGCCCTCCGTCGGCACGACGAAGCAGCCGTTGTTCGGATTGCCCTGATTGTCCGAGTCCGAGACGATCCACAATCGGCCGGACGGATCGATACCGAGATTGTCGGGACAGTGCACTTCGCTGAGGCCAGTGCGATTCGCGTATCCGGCGTAGTAGGTGTCCTGGCCGGTGAGTGTGCCGGGTGCGAGTTCGGCGGCATCGACGATGAAGCGTCCCTCGGCGGGATTGCCCGCCAGCAGAAACACGTTCCACTCGAAACTGGTGGCAGTGGCGTCATCACCGGCTTCGTGAATTTCGATGATGTGCCCGGAGCGGTTGTCGGGCCGCGGATTCGCGGCGTTCACTCCGACCTCGACTTCGCGTCCGCTCCATTGGTCGACGCGCTCTTCGGGAGCGCGGTCCTCGGACTTGGTGCAGGCGATATAGATGCGGCCGGTGACTGGACTCGGCTCGACGTCCTCGGGCCGATCCATCGGCGTGGCGCCCAGCAAGTCAGCCGCAGCACGCGCCTTGATGACCACGTCACCCTGGTTGGCGAATCCGGTGCGCGAATTCAGCGGGCCTTGTTCGTCGTGAACCATCGGCAGCCATTTTCCGGTGCCATTCGCATCGAAACGCGCGGCATAGAGAGTGCCGTTGTCGAGCAGGTCGCGATTCGCCACGCGGTTCTTCGGATCGAAGCGCTCGCGCGTCACGAACTTGTAGATGTATTCGAACTTGTCGTCGTCGCCCATGTAGGCGGCAACGTGCCCGGACTTGCCGACAATGGTGTTGGCGCCTTCGTGTTGCAGTCGCCCCAGCGCGGTTCGTTTGCGTGGCACCGACGCGGGATCGTGCGGATCGATTTCCACCATCCAGCCAAAGCGGAACGGCTCGTGCGGCTCGTTCGCCAGGTGAAAGCGCGGATCCTGGAAGTCCCAGCCATAGAAACTGTTCTCGCGCAGCGGGAAACGCCGATTGGCTTCGCGCACCGCGGAGTCCGTTCCCTGCTCGCGCAACGTGCGCCCGCCGGCGAAGTAGTCGTCGATGTTTTCTTCTGAAGTGAGGTACGTGCCCCACGGCGTCTTGCCGGCCGAGCAATTCGCAAAGGTGCCGAGCACGCGCACGCCGGCCGGGTCCGCGTTGGTGCGCATCAGCGGATGGCCGCGAGCTGGGCCAGTTGATTTCCATGGGAGTGGTCGCGGTGATACGCCGGGTGAAGCGCGAATTCGTCAGATGCTCCCAACCAGCCGCGTCGCGTTGCAGCTCGAGTACCGCGACACCGTGCGCCGCCTGCATGAAGGCCACCGCGTGCGGATGGCGGGACATCCATTCCTTGCGCTCCTCGGCCCTCATGCCGACGCCGCGATGACCCTGCCACACCAGCTCGCCGCTGAAGTATTCATGGTTCACGCAGACCAGCCCGCGCGCGGCGCGGCCGTTCACCAGCGGGAAGTACTGCACCGCATCGCAGTTGGTGCCGAACTGGCGGTGTTGCGCGTCCACTGCTTCGGCGGTGAGCCAGTCCGTGTTCGTCATGCGGCTCGTGTCGATATCCGGGTGTGCCGGCCACGAGGCTGTCACCCCAGCGCGCGACGAGGTTGAAGCGATAATCCTCAGCGACCACGAAAGTATCGTCATTTCGCGGTGCAATGCTCTTGAACGGGCTGGGTCCCGGGACGTCGCTTACTGTTGTGGGAATCCGCGCACACGCAGCGAGGCCCGACGGACGTCGCCGCGGCGGTGACAACCGAGCGTCGCGACAGGCGCGTTTCGAGAATGGCGTCGAACGAAAGCTGTTTCATCACCCGCATGCTAACGTGGCGCCCTTTCGACGCCTAGGGACCGCAGAAAGACTGCAGATGCGTGACACCACATCGATCCTGGCCGCGGTGACATTCACCAGCCTGCTCACGCTGCACTGCGTGCGGCCAAGGCGACGCGGCGACTTCACAGGTTTCTGCCGCGCAAGCCGGCCGCGGCGCCGGCGAACCCTCAACCCGACCTCGCGCACATGCACTCCGATGCGCCCGGCATTGCCTGGTTCAACGGTGACGTCGACGCGGCATTCAAGTCTGCGCAGGCAACTCACAAGCCAGTGTTGCTGTACTGGGGCGCGCAGTGGTGTCCGCCCTGCAAGCAGCTCAAGTCCGCGGTGTTCAGCCGTCCCGACTTCATCGAAAAGTCGAAGCTCTTCGTCGCGGTGTATCTCGACGGCGATCTGCCCGACGCGCAGAAGTGGGGCGATGTGTTTCGTGTGACCGGATATCCCACAGTCGTGGTGCTCAAGCCCGATCGCACCGAGATCACGCGCGTCGCGGGCAACATGGACCTGTCGCTGTATGCGCGCGTGCTCGACGATGCGCTGGGCGATGTGCGTCCCGTGAAGGATGTCATCGCGCTTGCGACCCGGGGTGACGCGGCGCTCGCCGCCGCCGATTGCCGCCGGCTCGCGTACCACGCCTTCGATCTCGAGGACGAGGGTATCTTCGACCCCGCGAAGCTGCAGGTGGCGTTCGAAAATGCCGCGCGGCTGTGTCCCGCCGATCTCGCCAAGGAACGCGCGCGCCTGCATATCCTCGCTGCGTCTGAGGCCGCCGACCTTGCAAAAGGAAGTCGATCGAGAAAGGCGGCAAAGCCGACAAGGCGCTCACGGTGCTGATCGTGCGCATCAACGAGATGCTGGCCAACAAGGAACTCGCGATGGCGAACGCCGACGCACTGCGCGGATTGCCCAAAGAGTTCTACACCGCCGCCCGCCAGACGTTGCCGCAGATCGCGCCGGGCATGCGCGAGCGCATCATGGCGGTGGCAGATGCGACCACCGCGAGCACGCAGTTCGCGCCGGCCGATCAACTCGCCGCGCAGCTCATCAAGATTCGCGTCGCCAAGGCCTATTCACCCGACGGCAAGGTGCCCACCGATGTGCGCACCGTGGCGTTGCAGACCGCATCGAAGATGCTGGCGGTCAAGCAGGATCCGTACGTGCGCGCCGGCGTCGTGAATTCGGCCATCAACATCTACATCGCGCTGGACGATTGGCCGCGGGCGCGTGACCTGCTTGCGCTCGAGGCATCGACCTCGAACACGCCTCACTACTACATCGGCGATCTTGCCGATGCCGAGGAACATCTCGGCAACAACCAGCGCGCGCTCGAGCTGCTGGCCGAGGCATACCAGAAGGCGCGCGGGTCCGGCGTCGCGTTTCCAGTGGGGCTTCCAGTATCTCGACGGTCTGCTGCGACTCGCGCCCGATGAGGTCGCGACCATCGAGAAGGTGGGCATGGCAGTGATTGCCGAGCTCGACGGGCCGAATCGCATTCATCGCCGTACGCTCTCGCGCCTGGCGCGCCTCGATACCAGCCTGCGCAAATGGAACACCACGCCGCAACGCGCCGCCGTGGTGGAGAAATTCAAGGGCGGTGTCGCGCAGGCCTGCGCCAAGTCGCCCGGCGATTTCGCCACCGAGCAGGGTTGCCGCGGATTCGGCGGCACGGTCGCGGCCGCTGGCTGAGTGAGCAAATTTCCTGGATCACGGCGATTCACGAGGCTGCGCACGCGGTAGCCGCGATTCGCGCCGGTCTCGCTTTCGAAACCGTGTCAGCCGAGCCGGACGAGGCGCACGAGCTCGATGGCGCGCTGTACTGGACCGAGATCCAGGACTCCGGCGAGATCGTCATGCCGCCAGAACTTCTCGCCGTCGTATCGCTGGCCGGCCCATGCGCCGAGGCCCGCGAGCGGGGCCAGCGTTTCGACCGCATGTTCCTGGGAGTTGCGGCCAGCGACGACCGGGAGGCCGTCGCCGCGCTGGGGCTCAGCGAAGTACAGTTCGTCGACGCATGCCGCGAGACCATCGAGCTCGTCGAGCAGGACTGGGCGCTCATCGAGCGCGTGGCACACGAGCTGATGTCCGGGGGACGCCTGACGTACGACGAAGTCGATGAAATCGTGGGCGAGGAAGACGGCGAGCCGGAAGAGGGCGACCCGGAGGACTAGCTACTTTTCCTCGCGCGGACGCCGCGCGTTGGTGCGCGAGGTCGTGTGGATGGTGCGGCCGCGCTTCGCCAGCGCTTCGCGCAGCAGCCATTCGATCTGGCCGTTGACGCTGCGCAGCTCCTGGGCCGCCATCGCCTCGATCGCGGCCGCGACGGCCGGATCGAGGCGCAGCAGGAATGCCTTGCGTGACGGAGTCTCGCTCAAGGCCCGGCCTCAGCCGTAGAGCGTGCCCGCGTTGATCACCGGCTGCGCCTCAGACTCGGCGCACAGGACGACCAACAGGTTGGAGACCATCGCCGCGCGCCGCTCCGCGTCGAGCTCCACCACGCCGCGCTCAGTGAGGCCCTTCAATGCCATTTCCACCATGCTCACCGCCCCGAGCACGATCTGCTTGCGCGCGCCGATGACCGCCTCGGCCTGCTGACGGCGCAGCATGGCGCCCGCGATTTCGGGCGCATAGGCGAGGTGCGTGAGCCGCGCGTCTTCGACATGCAGTCCCGCTTTTTCGAAGCGCTCCTGCAGCTCGCGCTTGAGCCGGCTGACGACTTCGTCGGCGCCGCCACGCAGCGTGAGCTCGGCCTGCTCATCGTCATGGGAGTCGTAGGAATATTCATTGGCGAGGTGGCGCACCGCCGATTCCGCCTGGACCGGGACGTACTGTTCGTAGTGGTCGATGTCGAGCACGGCGCGGGCGGTATCTTTCACCCGCCAGACGATAGCCGCGGCGATCTCGATCGGGTTGCCACGCTTGTCGTTCACCTTGAGCTTTTCGCTGTTGAAGTTGCGCAGGCGCAGGCTGACCTTGTTCTTGTTCAGTAACGGATTCGCCCAGCGCAGGCCCGTGGAATAGTCCGTGCCGCGGTACGCACCGAACAGCATCATCAGCGCCGACTGGTTCGGCTGCAGGATGTACACGCCCTTGACGATGAAAATGAACAGCAGCGCCAGGCCGATGATGACGAATGCATTTGGATCGCCGGAGCCGTCGCGCACCGAGAAGTAGATGTGGAAAGGAATCGCGACCAGGGCTGCAAGCGCGATCAGCAGCTGCAAGTAGCCGTTGTAGCTCTTGAAGTCGACTTCCTGTGTACCGCCAGGCGTGTTCATTTCTGTCTCCCACTCATGAATCCACTCGATTCGAGTCTGATACTAAAGTGATATCACTTTGAGGGCAAGCCCCACCCGGCATTCGCCTGTACAATCGCGCGCTGTCGGGCCTGTAGCACAGCGGTTAGTGCAGGGGACTCATCTATATAGGTGCCTGCGCGCGGGAACGCGCGCAGTGGACGGGATGAATTCAGGGAAACCTTCGCCGGTTCGATGCCGCGCATGGCAACCCTGAGCCAAGCCGGGGCTGCAGCTCCGGAAGGTGCAGAGACTACCTGAGGGCTGCAGTGCCCTTGATGACAGGCTAGAGCGTCCCGCACCCCACCGGTAGTCTAACTACCGCGGGTGAAGAGATAGTCCACGCGGAGCGGAAACGCTTCGATCGCGTGAATCCCTTGGTCCCTGGTTCGAATCCAGGCAGGCCCACCAACTTCCCGGCGAAACGGATCCCGACGAGTCACATATTGACATCGGAATCGACATATGTAGAGTTGTGACCATGACTCTCGCCCGTAAATGCTCTCGTCAGACTCTTGCTCTACTCGCCGCCTTGATGGAGCTGCCGCGGACATGGCAACACGGCTATGAGATTTCAAAGGCGACGGGCCTCAAGTCCGGGACGCTGTATCCAATTCTCATACGCCTCAGCGATCTGGGTTTTCTCGACTCGCGCTGGAAAGACGCAGAGCGGCCAGGGCGGCCGCCGCGACATGTCTACCGGCTAACGGCTAATGGCCTGGCCCTGGCACGCGAACAGATGCAAGTGGTGGCGAACTCCAAATCTGGCGTCAGGCCGATCATGGCTGGCGCGCGATGACCGTGCGAGCGGTTTCCCAATGGCTGTCAAGGCAGCTTGTTAGGGCCGCGTTGCATGTGTCGCCCTGCGAGCGCGAAGAATGGGCAAAGGCGATGAGCAGCGAAGTGGAAGAAATCCCAAGTGAGCGAGAAGCCCTATGGTGGTCGCTCGGCTGTCTTCAGGCCAGTTGTCATGAGAGGTTGAAATCAATGAAACCGACAAATTGGTGGCCCGTTCGTTGGGCAATGGCGCTGTGGATTGCACTTCTGGCAGTCGACATCCTTTTTTATGCAGGTATCACCCTGACCTACAAACTTGGATTTTTCACCGAACATTATCCGTATCCTCGGAATGTCCCGTTGCTGGAGGTCACACCACTTTGGGAGCCAATTCTAGCCCTGGTTTCGGGTGTGGGATTTCTCCTGGCGATTGTTCTCATATTGAAGCGTAGTCGCGTTGCGGTCGGGGCTGTCGTGGCACCCTTTGCCATCACACTTTTGCTATTCGCGGTCAGATTCAGCCGGCCGGAATCAGGCGATCTGCAGGCCCTTTCAATCGCCTACCAAAAATCGCATTACGCATTGATATGGCCGATCCTGGGTTTGGCGATCACGATTTTGATCTGCCTCGCGCTGTGGCAGGACAGACAGACGTCTGCGGCTCGCTAGGAGTATTTGCGCCCGGCAACTTATGGTTTCACGCTCACGATTCAAACTCCCGAGTTCACGAAATCTATGCAATCGCCCTGATCGACGAATCGTCTCGGAACGGTGAACGTCCGCCACCCACCCTTCTTGCATTGTTCTTTGTTAGTCGGTGGTCCCACGCCAGGGGCCGCGCTACCGAGGTAGCGCGAGAGGTAGATGTCAAAGCCCCCTTCGCCGCCCGTGGCGCTGAACGAACCGGCAGCCACGAGTCGCCCGTCTGGCTGCAGTAGCAGCACTAGCCCGCGGACGTCGTGCACGATGCCGTCACCACTGAACGTCGTGTCGAGTGACCCGTCGGGGAGATAGCGCACGAGGCCTCCCGGTCCGCTGGCGGCAATCTTCCCGTCGGGCTGAACGACGACATCGGAGGCGCCCTGGAGAGCAGCGTCCAAGGTGATCACCAGTCCATCGCCGTCAAACGTGGCATCCAGCGAGCCATCCGGCAGATACCGGGCCAGGGCAAAGTGTGCTCCGGCATCGACGATGCGCCCTGCCACGACGATCTTTCCGTCCGCTTGCAACGCGAGTGCGCCCGCGCGGCCATCCCCCACGCTTGTATTGACGCGACCGCCGTTGCCGAAAGTGGCATCGAGACTGCCATCGGGCAAGAACCTGGCAAGCGCGAACCCGAACTCGGGCGGGAACACCGACGTATCCGTGAATCCGCCGGCAATCACGATGCGACCGTCGGGCTGAAGCTTCGCGTCATCCGCCTCGAAGTCGATGGCAACCACGCCATTGGCGCCGAATGAGGTGTCGAGGCTTCCGTCCGCATTGAGACGCACGAGACCCCCCGAGCCGACCGCAACTATCCGCGTGTCGGGCTGCACCAGCACGGCGACGACCGCGCCCACTCCGGCGTCCAGCGTCAACTTGCCATCGCCGCTGAACGTCGTGTCGAGACTCCCGTCGGGCAAGAATCTTGCGAGCGCGAACCCACCGTTGCCTTGGCCATCGACGGTGTATCCACCAGCAATGATGCTCCCGTCCGGTTGCAGCGCTGCGGCCTGCGGAAGCGCATATACATTGCCGAAGCTCGCGAGCGCCACGCCGCCGCTGCCGAAGCCTGGATCCAGGCCGCCATCGGGTAGATAGCGCACCACCGCGAATTGAACGAAGCCCTGGTCTCCAAGGGGGGTGACCGCGACGACGACGATCTTGCCATCCGGCTGCAGGACTGCGTCGGTGCCTTCGTCGTTGGAGCCGCTGAGATCGGTGAGCACTGTACCGCCGACACCAAATGTCGGATCGATATCTCCCGCCTGCTGTGCGCGAAGAGCCAAAGGCAGCGAAAGAAGAAGTGCGGCGCTAGCCAGGAATTGCAAACCGCGCGAACGAGCCTTGCGTGCGTCCCTCATGGCATCCTCTTCTGAAATCGTGTCGCCGCTCACCCGTTGTGGGCGGTCAGCGTTATCAGGGGATGATATTCACGAGGAACACGCGCGCTAGCGCGCGCGGGGCCGTGCTTATCACTCGCGGCAAAGTCCTACTCCCCCACGCGTCGGTGTTTACCTGAATGGGTTCAGCGAAAACCGACCCGCGCACATGGACGCCTTTGCGATTGGATCCAGAGACAGTAACGGCGCCGGCAGGAACTTCCTGCCGGCGCCGATTTGTTGACTGACGCGCTCGTATCTACTGATAAACGCGGATGTAGTCGACGTACATGCGCTGCGGGAACACGCTGCTGCCATCGGGGTTGCCGGGCCAGTCGCCACCCACGGCCACGTTGAGGATCAGGAAGAATGGGTGGTCGAACACCCAGTTGCCATAGCCCTGCACCTGGGACCGCGTCACGCTGTAGAACTGCACGCCATCGACGAACCACCGCACGCTCGTGGAATTCCACTCGATCGCGTACACGTGGTAATTGGCATCGACTCGCTCGTTGAGGTAGTTGCGTGCCGGCAAAGGGCGTATTGCCCGAGTAGTTCGGGCCGTGCATGGCGCCATGCGTGATGTTGGGCTCGAAACCCACGTGCTCCATGATGTCGAGCTCGCCAGAGCCCGGCCAGCCGACTGTGCCGATGTCGTTGCCCAGCATCCAGAACGCGGGCCAGATGCCCTGCGTCTGCGGCAGTTTCAGCCGCGCTTCGATGCGGCCGTACTGGAAGGTGCGCTTGCCGGACGTGTTCATGCGCGACGAGGTGTACTCGCAACGGCCATACCAGCAGTTGTAGTTGCCCGGGTTTTCACGACGGGCTTCCAGCACCAGCACGTTGCTGCCAGCCTGAGAATCGAACTGGATGCGCGCGTTGTTGCCGGCCGTGTAGTACTCGCGTTCGTTATTGCCCCAGCCGTGGCCGCCGACCTCGTGATTCCAGGTCGCGGTATTGATGCTGTTGAAGTCGTCGCTCCACACCAGGCTCGGGCCGCCGCCGGCCGACACCACTTCGATCCAATTGAAGTTCCATCCCGCGGTCTGCGCGAACACCCCCAGGTTGTAGGTGCCGGCATTGAGCGTGACCGTGCGCGATACCGTCGTCCAGTTCTGCCAGCCGCCAGTCGCGGGAATCGCGAAATTTCCGAGCTGAATGGTGCCGGCGTTCAGGTCCACCGAAGACGTCGCGCCGCCCGGACTGGCCACACGGAGCCGTATGGTGTAGCTGCCGGTCGTCGGGACATTGAGGCCGTTGAATGCCAGCCATTCGCCTTGGGCGATCCAACCGACGTTGCAGCCGCCGCCAGTGTCGGTCGTTCCCTGAATATCCACGTTGACGTTGACATTGTTCGTGCACGCGCCGCCCGAGTTGCCCGCGGTGGTGTCGTACGCGTTGTTGAAGCTCTCTGCCTGATAGATCACCGCGTGCGCGCTGGCCGAAACGAGCAGGAAGGTGATGGCACAGGCGAAGGGGAGTCTGCTGGATGTCCTTTTCATAAAATCCCTCAGAAGGTTGTTAGCGATCCTTACTTCATCGAGATGGCAGTCCCCGGTTGCGGTTTAGCTCACGGGCACACCGACGTCTATCAGTGAAGGCCACGTGGCTGGCGATGTCTCGAATGTCCGCATGGACATTCATTGCCAGCCATACGCATCAACCGAAAGAAGTGAAGAGGAGCCAGGCTTTTCCGTTAAGTGACTGGCTCTCGGCGTCAGCAACGAGGCGCGTCAGCTGCGCACTACGTCTGCAACTCTCCTCTTGAGCAATACGCCGACCAGGATTCCGGAGAGTGCTGCAGCGAGTGCTGCCGTCAGGATGGCTTTCATGCACCGCATGCTACGTGCCTGACCTTGGCACGCGAGTCCGCAACGGTCGTCTCCTTTTGTGAGCGCTGTCCGATTCGGCCTGCTGCGCAATCGAAACCTGCCGAATTTTCTAGTAGTCGCGGACTACGACTCGATGTCATCTGATTGGAAAATTTGTCGCGGCGGCTTTTTGGCGCCTTGTCTCGTGCGCGGTCGCGGCGCAAAGTTGGCGCTCCCGAAACGCAACCAAATGTCGGCGCCGGAGCGCGCGTGCGTTTCGAAATATGGACCAGCAAGGGAGTGCTTAGCCATGTCTACGCGTCTCGCTGTCGTATTGCTTTTCCTTTTGCCCCTCGCCGCGCAAGCCGACCATGGCTCGAATTCGAGGCGCAGCCACGAAGATTTCACCGTCGCGCAACTGCAGGCCGAAATGGCCTCGGGGCGTCTCACCTCCGAGGCGCTGACGCGCGAATATCTCGGCCGCATTCTCGCGCTCGACCAGGATGGGCCCGGCGTGAACGCCGTCATGGAGCTGAACCCGGATGCGCTCGCATGGGCGCGGCATGCAGACCGGTTGCGCCGGCAGGGCAGAGTGCTCGGCCCGTTGCATGGCATTCCGGTGCTGCTCAAGGGCAACATCGATACCGGTGACCGCATGCAGACCACCGCCGGCTCCTTCGGTTTGAAGGGCGCGCCGGCGAGACGGGACTCGACGGTCGCCGCGCGACTGCGCGCCGGTGGCGCGGTGATCCTCGGCAAGACGAATCTTTCCGAGTGGGCGAATTTCCGTTCGTTCTTCTCGACCAGCGGCTGGTCCGCGGTCGGCGGCCAGACTAACAACCCTTACGGCATCAATCGCAACCCCTGCGGCTCGAGCTCCGGATCCGGTGCAGCCGCGACGGCGAATTTCGCGGCCGTGTCGCTCGGCACGGAGACGGACGGAAGCATCGTGTGTCCGGGCAATGCGAATGGCGTGGTGGGCCTCAAGCCAACGGTGGGGCTGACGAGCCGTGCCGGCGTCGTTCCCATTTCACACACGCAGGACACGGTGGGTCCGCATGCGCGCACGGTGGCGGACGCCGCCATCGCGCTGTCGGTCATCCAGAGCCGCACCTCCGACGGGCGTGACCCGGCCACCGGTGGTGTACCGCTCGGCTGGCAGGGCCGCGCGCGGCCGACGAACATCCCGACCGACTACACGCAGTTCCTGAATCCGGACGGATTGCGCGGCGCTCGCCTCGGCGTGACGCGCCAGGGAATCGACAACGCGCCGGCCCAGGTGGTCGCGGCATTCGAAGAAACGCTCGATGCCATGACGGCGGCGGGCGCGACCTTGATCGATCTCGACGCCGCCGGTTTCACATTCGCGCCGGCGGACGGCGAGTTCCTGGTGCTGTGTTACGAGTTCCGCGACGACCTGCGCAGCTACCTCGCGACGCGTACGCGCGTGCCGCTGGCGGGCGGGACGCTCAACGACGCCATCGCGTTCAACAACGCGAACGCCGAAGTCGAGATGCCGTACTTCGCGCAGGAGATCTTCGAGCTGACGGCGGCGATGGCGCTCGGTCCCGACGCTCCGCAGCCGGACTTCGGCAACATGACGTACAACCAGGCGCTGGAGATCGATCGTCTCTCCGGCGTCAATGGCATCGACAAGGCGCTGGTGGATTTCGACCTGGATGCGGTCATCGCGCCCACCGACAATCCGGCCTGGCCGACAGACCTGCTGTACGGCGACCGCTTCCTGTTCGGCAGCTCTGGCCTGGCGGCCGGCGCGGGTTATCCCATCGTGCAGGTGCCGGCGAACATGGTGTTCGGCATCCCGCTTGGCATCAGCTTCTTCGGCACGGCATTCAGTGAGCCAACGCTCATCAAGCTCGCGTCAGGGTTCGAGGCCGTCACGCAAACGCGCGCCAACAATCCGCCGACCTTCGCCGCCATGATCCCGAGCGATCACCTCGATGGCACGAAGCTGAAGAAGCCGCGCGGGAAGTCGCAGCAGAAGCAGGGAGACCAGCGCCGCCGTCCGCGACACTTGTAGCGGGGCTTGACCGTCGTCGGCTGCGAAGCCTGAGTTACAGCTGTGGCGGCGGGCGCTTCGCCAGCTTCCGCTGCAGTGATCTCCGGTGCACGCCTAGCAAGCGCGCAGCCGCTGAAATGTTTCCGTCGGTTGCCCGCAGCGCCTGCTGGATGTGCTCCCACTCGATGCGGCTGAGCGGGATCATGGTGTCGTCATCGACATCCTCGGCAGGCTCCTTCGGCTCCTCGGCGATGGCGCGCAGGATGGCATCCACACTGACCGGCTTGAGCAGATAGTCTTCTGCGCCGGCCTTGATGGCTTCGACGGCGGTCGCGACGCTGGCGTAACCCGTCATCATGATCACGCGCATGTCCTTGCGGATCTCCTTGAGCGGCGCAATCAGCCGCAGTCCCGAGTCCTTGCCGATCTTGAGATCCACCAGCGCGAAATCGAAGCTGCTGGCGCGCGCGGCTGCGAGCGCGCCGGCTGCATCAGTTGCCGCGGTCGTTTCGATGCCATGCCGTTGCAGCGCGCGCTGCAGGGTCTTGAGAAACAACACTTCGTCGTCGACCAGCAGGCCGTTCATGGCGTCACCGTGGCCGGGAGCCGAAAGGCCACTCGCGTGCCACGTCCTTCGCTGGGCGGCTGCATGGTCAATTCACCTCCCAGGCGCTCGACCGTGGCGTGCGAGAGCGCGAGTCCGATGCCGAGACCTGCCGGGCTTGCTGGTACGAAACAGGGTGCCTGGCAGCATGGGTGCTGACTCGGCAAAACCAGGCCCGTAATCGCGGATCTCTCCCTGCAGGATGCCGTCGCCAAACTGGAGCGCCAGGTCCACCTGCCGGGAGCCGGACTGCTCGCTCGCATCCGCAGCGTTGTTCAGCAAGGTCTGCAGCAGGTGACCCACCGCCGGGTCCACGCGCTCGTGACCCGCGATGGAACCGCTGCGGCGCAACTCGATCGTGGGCCGCACGAGCTGCCAGCGGTCGATCACGTCTTCCAGGTTGACCAGCGAGTTCCTGTCCACATCGATTGCCGGCGCCGCCAGCGCGCGTACGCGATCGCGGCATTGATCGACGATGGCGCGCATGGTGTTGCAGTCTTCGCGCGCCACCGCCTGGTTGGCGGCGAGCTCATCGACCATGAGAGTCAGCGTCGCCAGTGGCGTATTGAGCTCGTGTGCGACGGACGCCGCATGAGTGGCAAGCGCCACGATGCCTTCATTGCGGGTGAATCGCTCGCGCAGCGAGGCAAGCTCACGTTCACGCGCGCGCCACAGGGCCGCGATACGTACCAGGAAGATGAGCAGCACGGCCGCCGACACCAGGAAGTTCACCAGCATTCCCGCCTTGTGCAGGTTGAAGGTGTCTCCCATCATGCTGTGCACATGGGGCAGTGAGCGGCCGAAGACCACCGACAGTCCGAAACCCAGGATCGAGGCGGCCGCGGTCGCCCATACCCACACGGTCGGCAGCGACAGGATCGACAACGCGATCGGCAGCAGGAACAGCGACGAAAACGGATTCTCGAGACCGCCGCTCCAGCCGACCAGCCACGTGAGCACCGCAATATCGACGGCGAGGTGAGCAAACAATTCGCCCGGCCGGACCTCGCGCGCTCGCATCGCGCGAACGGTCACGACGATATTGAACGCCGCCAGAAACCCGATACCCGCCCACAGGGGCGCCGGATCCAGTGGAACTCCCATCAGCCTTGTCACGATGAGAACGGTCACCGCCTGACCGACCACCGCAAATCCGCGCAGCCTGCATAGCAGCCGCAGGAAAGAGAGCAGGGTTCCGGGCTGAACGGCGTTCATTACGCGAACACGTAGGTAGGGGCTGACACGGTGCTTAAGTTCATGATGCTACACGGCTCGCTGCAACGACTGCGACAAAATGACGCATTCCCTGCGTCGAGCTGATTCTTAAAACTCACCTGCAGGTCAGCCGGGCCACTTTGCCGTCGGCGCACAGGGAGAGATTTCATGCAGGGACGAATTCTCGGCAGAGTCGCGCCGCTTGGTTCGGCGCGCTCACTGCATCTTCACAGTGACGCTGCATGCGCAGGAAGCGGAAACCGGCGCATCTCTCGATACAGTCATCGTTACCGCGCAGAAGCTGCGTGATTCGCTCGAGCAGGAGCTGGAACTCACGCCGGGCAGCGTGACCCTGGTGGACGGGGAGGATCTCGACGAGCGCAGTGTCACCAATCTCGCCGACGTGCTGCGCTACGTGCCTGGCCTCTGGGCAGAGAGCGTCAGCGGTTCCGACGAGTTATTCGTCTCGAGTCGGGGTTCGAATCTCGACGCCACGTCTTACGACAAGAACGGCATCAAACTCTTGCAGGATGGGCTGCCGGTGACCGCGGCAGACGGCAATAACCACAATCGTGTGCTCGATCCGGCGAGCGCGCGTTACGCCACTGTCGCGCATGGGGCGAACGCGCTCACCTATGGCGCGAGCACGCTGGGTGGTGCCATCGATTTCACTTCACCGACGGCGCGCAATAGCGATCCGCTGTCGATGTTCGCCTCGGGTGGCAGTCACGGGCAGCTCAACGGACGCCTGACCGGCGGATTCGCCGGCGATTCCTTTGATGCGCTGGCCACCGTGGAATACAGGAACTGGGAAGGCTACCGCGAGCACAGCGAGCAGAAGACTACCGGGACTTTTCGCGAATGCCGGCTGGAAATGGTCCGATACCGTGAGCACCCGCATTTTTCTCACCGCGCTCGATAGCGACGCGCTGCTGCCTGGCGCGCTCACCCGCGAAGAAGTGGACGCGGATCCCGACCAGGCAAGTCCCGCGGCCTTCGACGCCAACTATGGCAAGGAAGTCGAGACTCGCCGCGCCGGCATGAAGACCACCTGGAACATCAATGCGACCAGCGCGCTCGATGTGGGCGTGTCGTATGAAAAACAGGAGCTGTACCACCCCATCGTCGAACGCATCCTGGTGGATTTCGATGGCGCGGGCCCGAATCCACCGGTCGAAGTCTTCAGTCTGCTGGTCGACACCGACCACCGCGACGCTGGCGGCTCGCTGCGTTATCGCCTCACTGCCGGCGAACACCAGTTGATCTTCGGCGCCAACTACGGCGATTCGTCGGTGAGCGGCGGCAACTACCGCAATCTCAACGGCAAGCCTAACGGGCTCACCGAATACGTCGACAACTCCGCAGACAGCCTCGAGCTGTTCGCGGTCGACCGCTGGAATTTCGCGTCGGACTGGACGCTGGTCTACGGCGCCCAGTACGTCGATGCGGGCCGGGACGTGCGCACCACCGACGCGGCGACAGGCGAGGTGCGAAATCCGGCCGATGACTACTCTTCGTTCAACCCGCGCGTGGGGCTCATCTTTTCGCTGAATGAGCGCAGTGAGCTCTTCGCAAACGTGAGCCGGCTCTACGAAGCGCCGACGACCTTCGAACTCGAAGACGACGCCCGCGGCAGTAACGAGACCCTCGATGCCATGCACGGTGACGTGATCGAAGTCGGCTTGCGTGGCACAACCGACGGCGCTGACGGCACGCAGTGGCGCTGGGATCTCGCGCTCTACTACGCCCGCATTCGTGACGAGATATTGTCCGTGGACGATCCGGCGGCGGCGGGCAACAGCCTCACCACCAACATCGATCGCACCACTCATGCCGGCGTTGAGGCGCTGCTCGGCGCCAGTTTCGCGCTGGGAGACGGCCCGCATCGAATCGAGCCGCTGCTCAGCGTCACGCTGAACGAGTTCTCCTTCGACGCGGACGCAGCGTGGGGGAACAACGATCTGCCCGCGGCTCCGAAGTACGCGTGCGCGGCGAAGCGATGTATCGGCACACCAGCGGGTTTTACGCCGGCCCGACATTCGATTTCGTGGGCGAACGATTCGCCGACTTTGCCAATACCTATACCGTGAAGTCATACGGCCTGTTGGGTCTGCGGGGCGGATATGCGGCCGAACGCTGGGAAGCGTTTGCGGAACTGCGCAACCTGCTGGATGAGGACTACATCGCGACGGTCAATGTGCGCAACCAGGCTGCAGCCAATGCGCGCGTCCTGTATCCCGGCGCGCCCCTCTCCGGCTACGTGGGCTTGCGCTTGAAACTCTAGCCTTCATCGCGGCAGGAATCTCGCGCCCTCGATGCGGCCGCGTCGCCGAGCGCATTTCGCGTCTTCCTACATCCGCGCCGTTCGTCTGACATTCCGTTGCGAAATCGGACTACGCGCCGGCCGCCGCGGCATGGAAAGTTGTCGCCCGGGAATCGACGTATGAAATTCATTCAATGCTCCGCAGGTGCGCTATGCTGGCGGCGCTGGTCTGACACCAGCCCTGCAGGCCCGGCCCATCGTGTTCGCCCGCAGCACCACGGCAATGGCCGAGTATCGCGAGGGCGCACTGGCCGAGGCGCAGGTGTTTTACGCGCCTACCTACTACCTGTCCTACGGCCTCGGGCACTTCGAACTCGAAAACGAGGACATGGGCGCCCGTCACTACGTCACCTACGCGCGGCTCAATCTGCTCGCGAAGCGATGGAATCTCCCGGCTGCCCAGGGAAATGTCTTTTTCTGGGGCGGCGCGGGGCAAGCGCAGATCGGTGAGATGTACCCTTCAGCCTGCGGTACCCGGCGCTAGCCCGTCGGAACATGATCATGGTGAGTCGCCCACAGCCCGAGCCGGTGCGCGTTCCGGCGCAGCAGGACTTCGCCTGGAACGCGGGCGGGCAAATCGATTTCGAAACGCGGCGCATCTACACCTCATTCAAGACCGACTTTCACTATTCGTCGATTTTCTGGCATCGCGCCGACACGCTGCAGTTTGGCTTCGCGCCTTACCAGCACGATGTCGACACGCTCGCCACCTGGTTCGTCGTTTCCGGCCGCCGTTATTCCGGAAACATGCACGAGGGGACAGAGGTCGCGCTGCTGCTGAGATTCTTCAAGAAAAAGACCTGGATCGAGGCCGGTGCGACCACCGACGGCAAGCTCCAGGCCATGGCGATGTTCAACTTCTGACCTGCGGGAAATGCTCATGAACAAGAAACTTTGCATGATGATTGTCAGCCTCGTTGCGGGCGCCGCTGCGCATGGCGGACACCATCGAAATGAAGGTCAACGGGCTGGTATGCGGATTTTGCGCCCAGGGTGTCGAGAAGATCCTGCGCGAGAATCCGGCGACCGCCGATGTGGTCGTCAGTCTCGAGAACAAACTGGTCGTGGTCACGACGCACGAAGGCAAGGACATTCCCGACGCCCACCTCAAGACTGCCATCGCCGATGCCGGCTATGAGGTGAAGGCCATCACGCGTACCACGCGAACCATCGACGAAATTCGCGGCGAATTGTTGAGCGCGGCGAAATGATCAGAGGCCATGGCCAAAACGTCGCCGTGGCCTTCAGTACCTTGCTGGCGAGTGGCGCAACCCTGGTTTGTTGCGTCTTGCCGGCGGTGATGGTTTCGATTGGTGCTGGCGCCGCCCTGGTGACGCTGGTCTCCGCCGTCCCCCAGCTGGTGTGGTTGTCGGAGCACAAGCTGCTGGTATTCACAGTCGCGGCAGCGCTGCTTCTCGTGGGCGGCTTGATGATCTGGCGGGCGCGCTATGCGCCGTGTCCCGTCGAAGCATCGGCGGCGCGCAGCTGCCGACGCCTGCGCCGCCTCAGCCTTGTCTGTTTATGCGCTGGCACTTGTCTCATTCGGCGCCGGGTGCGGCGTTTGCATTTCTGCTGCCCGCGTTCTGGGCCTGAGCGTAAGAACTCGACGGGTTTCCGGTGGCGTCTCAGTGTAGGAGCATGCCTACACCTGTCGGTGCGCCGATGACAGCGTGCATCAATCACGCTGCCTATAATCGCACCACAACATCAAATCGCGCGACCCGCGAGCAGGAACTTCCCGTGAATCAGAGCGCTGCCGTTTCGTTGGTCAACTCACCAGCAGAAGCCTCACAACGCTCTCGACCGCCACAGGTCCCGCTGAGCGAGCTCGCAACCGCGAACCGGCAAAGAGACGCGCTCTATCTTCTGAGCGAAGAGTTGCATCGCGCGACATCGCTGCAGGAAATCCACGACGCTTCGCTGGACGCGATCCAATCCGCATTGGGCTGCGATCGCTCGGCGATCCTGTTGTTCGATGAAGCCGGCACCATGCAATTCGTCGCCGCGCGTGGGCTCTCGGCCGAGTACCGGACGGCGGTGACAGGGCATTCTCCCTGGAGCAAGGGCGACGTCGATGCGAGGCCGATTGGCGTTCCGGATGTTGCGAAGTCGGATCTCGATGCGGGCCTCAAGGCGACCATCGTTGCCGAAGGCATCCTGGCCGCGACGTTCATCCCGCTCATTTCCGATGGCCAGCTGATCGGCAAGTTCATGGCGTACTTTCGTGAACCGTACGCATTCACGCCAGACGATCTCGCGGTGAGCCTGGCCATTGCGCGCCAGCTGGCATTTTCGATCCAGCGTTTTCGCACCGACGAGCGCCTCCGTGAGAGCGAGACGCAGCTTGCCGAGGAACTCGCCGCCACCCGCATGCTCCAGGCCCTCAGCATCGAGATGGCGCACGAAATCGATACGGTGGCGCTGTACGAAAGGCTCATCGAAGGCGCGAAGACCCTCATGCGATCGGACTTCGCCAGCATGCAGCAGTACTTTCCCCAGCTCGGGCATCGTGGTGAGCTCAAGCTGCTCGGCTTTCGCGGATTCAATCCCACCGCCGCGGCGTTCTGGACTTGGGTGCGGGCCGACTCTGCATGCACATGTGGAGTCGCGATCGTGCGTCGTGAACGAGTGATCGCCGAGGATGTCGAGAAGACGCCCTTCCTGGCCGGGACACCGGATCTGCTGTCTTACCGCGATACCGGCATTCGTGCGGTCCAGTCGACGCCGCTGATGTCACGCCGCGGCGAACTCGTCGGAATGATCTCGACGCACTGGAAAGTGCCTCACAAGCCGTCCGAGCGCGACCTGCGCGTGTTCGACATTCTCGCGCGCCTGGCGGCGGACCTGATCGAGCGCAAGACACAGGACGAAGAGCTGCGGCGACGCGAGGAACGCGCGCGCATGCTCACTCAGTTGCTTGCCGATGTTCCCTGGCAGGCGCGCATGGATGGCGCGTTCGCACAGTTGCAACCGGCCTGGGAGAACTACACCGGCCAGTCGTGGGATGCGCACGCCGGTCATGGATGGCTGGACGCCATACATCCGGATGATCGCGATGCGGTGCGCGCCTCGTGGGCCGCGGCCTGCTTCGACGCGGAGCCCTACGAATACAACGCCAGGCTCTGGCATGCGCAAAGCAATCAGTATCGAAGTTGCGTGATACGTGCCACGCCCATCCGCAATGAAGACGGTTCGCTGCGGGAGTGGGTAGGCGCGTGTACTGAATCGCGCGCCTGACCTGCGCCGGTCGCAGCGACGCTCGGCGACCCTTACTGGCATTTGCCGCAGCGCATCGTTTAGTTCGGAATCGGCCGTTCAGGCCGGCGGCTCCGATGGACCTGCGTCACATTCTGTAACTCGGGGCTTTCCCTAGGGCACAGCCAACTCGTTGATTCTGACGGATGTATCCGATCTGCGACAGGCCGGCCTGCCGCAGTTTTCCATATTGCTTCTTAACGACATCGACCCCGGGCCGTAAACGGAGGCGCGGTTGTAAGACGATTCCGACAACTCGGTTCGCTGCCGCGCATCCGCAACAGCTTTTAGAGGAGTCGGTCGTCGTGGGATTCGTTCGTAACAGCAAGAAGTCACTCATCGTTTTCGTTGCCTTATTGGGCGCAACCGCCGCAAACGCGGTGCAGGTCATTCCTGGCGCCGTTGGCTTCGGCATGACCACCCCCGCAGGTCGCGGCGGGACGGTCTATCGCGTAACGAACATCAACCCGAGCGGCGCCGGTTCGCTGAAAGCCTGCGTTGACGCCACCGGGCCGCGCACCTGCGTGTTCGAAGTCTCCGGTGTCATCAAGCTCGCCACCGAGCTGACCATCCGCAACAGCAATCTCACGATCGCGGGCCAGACCGCGCCGTCACCGGGAATCATGATCCGCGGCGCGGCATTGAAGATCCACGCCTCTGACATCCTCGTTCAGCACCTGCGCTTCCGGGTTGGCGACGATGCCTCCGGCCCGAGCCCTGCCAATCGCGACGCCCTCAAGATTGAAGGCACCACGACCAACGTCGTGCAGAACATCGTCATCGATCATTGCTCCTTCAGCTGGTCGATCGACGAGATCGCGAGCGTGTGGGGACCGCATGACAACATCTCGTTCACCAACAACATCTTCGCCGAGCCGCTGCACGATTCGATTCATCCCACCGACGATGGCACGGCGCTCGAGGCACACGGCTTTGGCGTGCTGCTGGGCAGTTCGGCGTCGGGCGGCCGGGTGACCATGGCTGGCAACCTGTTTGCCCACATCGTCGAGCGCAATCCGCTGTCGCGGGCGCGCCAGCTGGTATTCGTCAACAACCTGGTCTACGACCGCAGCAACATGGACTTCGATTTCCAGAGCGAGAGCGGCCGCACGACACTGAACACCGTTGTCGGCAACCAGTTCCTCAAGGGACCGAGCAATTCGCGCGACACCAAGCCTATCTACGTGCGCACCAATGGTCCCAACCCCGCCAATGTGGGCAGCAAGGTCTACATCGCAGACAACTACGCGCCGGATACGGGCAGCGGTCTTTCCGCGATCTACGGCTACTCCGGCAACGACTACACCCCGAGCGTGCTCACGACCACCCGGCCGGTGTGGAATACCGGGATTCCCGTGCTGCTGACGGCCAACAATGCCGTCTACGACAGCGTGCTCAAGAAGGCCGGTGCGCGTCCGGCGAATCGCGACACGGCTGACACTCGCGTGGTATCGGACGTGAAGAACCGCACCGGGCAGGTCATCAACTGCGTGGCCTCCAACGGTACCACCCGTTGCAACAAGAACGCCGGCGGCTGGCCAACCTATGCAGTGAATACCCGCGTGCTGACGCTGCCTGCCAACCATGCCTCGATCACCTCGAGCGGCTACTCGAACCTGGAACTCTGGTTGCATCAGATGGACCAGCAGGTCGGGGGCACGGTGAGTGCGAAGGCTCCGGCCGCGTCAAGGTGTTGAGCGTCAACTGATCGGCGAGCCACGAGATCTGAAATTGTTTGTCGCCGGCCTGCGACATGTAGGCCGGCGCTTATTGATATTAGTTTGATGCCGATCTATACGGGCCTCTAAGTCCCGGAGCGGATCGATTCGTCTCGCATCGAACTCGTCTCCATGGATGCATCGAAGTCCATGGAGGACACATGTCAGTGGTTCGATCCCTATTGTTGTGTTCGCTGTTCATGGTCGTTGCGGCTCAAGGCGCAACCTTGCCCACCGGTTTCGCCGAGACGCGCGTGGCCACTGGTCTTGCCAGCCCCACCGCGATGGCCATCGCGCCCGACGGGCGCATCTTCATTACGCAGCAGGGCGGGGCACTACGTGTGGTCAAGAACGGCGCGCTGCTGTCGCAGCCGTTCCTCACCGTCAGCGTGAATTCTTCCGGCGAACGTGGCCTGCTTGGCGTCGCCTTCGACCCGAACTTCGCCTCCAACAGCTTCGTGTACGTGTATTACACGACCTCGGGGTCTCCGATTCACAACCGGGTGAGTCGCTTCACGGCCAGCGCCGCCAACCCTGACGTCGTGGCGGCCGGCAGCGAAGTCCAGTTGCTCAACCTGCCGAACCTGAGCTCGGCCACCAATCACAACGGCGGCGCCATTCACTTCGGCACCGACGGCAAGCTCTATATCGCGATCGGCGACAACGCCAACGGCGCCAACGCGCAGTCGTTCTCCACCACGCTTGGGCAAGGTCTTGCGCATCAACGCCGACGGCTCGATTCCTTCTGACAATCCGTTCCTGAGTCAAACTACCGGCATCAACCAGGCGATCTGGGCGCGCGGCCTGCGCAATCCGTTCACTTTCGCAATCGACCGTACCAACGGCCGAATCCATGTGAACGACGTCGGCCAGGACTCGTGGGAAGAGGTCAACCAGGGCATCGCAGGTTCGAATTACGGTTGGCCGCAGACCGAGGGTCTCAATCCGCCCGGCGTCGCGGGCGTGCGTTATCCGATTCATACCTATCAGAATGCCGGTTCGTTCTGCGCCATCACCGGCGGCGCGTTCTACCGGCCGACCACCGGTAACTTTCCCGCCGAATTTGCGGGCCGCTACTTCTTTGGCGATTTCTGCGGCGGCTTCCTCCGGACGCTGAGCCCGCCCGACTATTCGACCTCGACGGGATTCGCCTCGGGCATCGACTCGCTGGTGGATATCGCGGTTCACCAGGACGGTTCGCTTTACTACCTCGCGCGCGGCGGCGGAGGCGATTTGTTCCGCGTGCAGTTCACGGCCAACACCGCGCCGAGCATCTCGACGCATCCGCAGAACGTCACGGTGGCAGCCGGCCAGCCGGCCAGCTTCTCGGTCACCGCATCGGGAACGGCGTCCGCTGCAATACCAGTGGCAGAGGAATGGCGTGAACATCGGCGGTGCGAACGCGTCGACATACACGCTGAGTACCACCACGGCGACCGATAGCGGCGCGATGTTCCGCGCCATCGTGAGCAACGGCGCCGGCTCCGTGACCAGCAACTCGGCGACGCTGACGGTGTTGTCGAACGTGGCGCCCACCGGAAGTATCACGGCGCCTGCCAATGGCGCCAACTACCGCGGCGGGCAGACCTTCACGTTCACCGGCACCGGCACCGATCCCGAGGATGGCTCGCTGCCGGCGAGTGCGTTTACCTGGCGCGTGGACTTCCATCATGACGATCACTCGCACCCGCACCTGGCGCCAACCAGCGGTATCACCAGCGGTACGTTCACGATCGCCAACCGCGGCGAAACCTCCGCGAACGTGTTTTATCGCGTGTATTTGACGGTCCGCGACTCGGCCGGATTGACGCACACCTCGTCGGTGGATGTGCGGCCATTGACCTCGGTGGTGCGCATCGAGAGCAACGTGACCAACGCACAACTCACGCTCGATGGCATGCCGATCACCGCGCCGTTTACTTTCACCGGTGTCGAAGGCGTCATCCGCACGCTGGGCGTGGTAACGCCGCAGACCTCCGGCGGCACTTCGTACGAGTTCGTGTCGTGGTCGGATGGTGGCGCGGCGACCCATGAAATCACCACGCCCAATGCGGACACGACCTTCACTTCGTTGTTCCAGCCGGCGGCGAGCAACATCGTTTTCAGCGACAACCTCGAGAGCGCGAATGGCTGGACGCTCACGGGCGGCGCCAATTCCGCGACGACCGGCCTGTGGCAGCGCGGCGATCCACAGGCAACATCGTCGAATGGATTGACCTTGCAACCCGGCACCTGCGACGGACCTTCGGTCAACTGCTTCGTCACCGGCCTCTCGGCGGGTTCGGCCTACGGCTCCAACGATGTCGACGGCGGACAGACCTCGGTCCAGTCGCCGCCCATTGCGTTGCCGGCGAGCGGCACGCTCACCTTGTCGTTCCGGTTCTACTTCGCGCACCTGACCAGCGCGACGAGTGCTGACTACTTCCGGGTCCGGGTGGTGGGGAACAATGGCCAGCCGCAGACGGTGTACGTGCGCACGGCGGCGGCCAGAAACCAGGGCGGCGTGTGGACAACGCGGACCGTGAATCTAAGCGCCTGGGCGGGTCAGACCGTGCAGCTCCGCTTCGATGCGCTCGACCTTGCGTCCACCAGCCTGATCGAGGCCGGCTTCGACAATGTGACGATCACTCGCCAGTAGAACTACTGGCTGCAATCGCCGGCTGGTTTCGGCGCGGGACGGGTGCATGATCCGTTCCGCCCTACATTTTTCTGGGGAGCAGATGCCATGAGGCGACGAGCTTTCATGAAAACCGGTGGTGCGGCGCTGGCCGTCTCAATGGCCAAGTCGAGCGGCGCAGCAGCGCCGCCGACTCCGCTGGTACGAATTGCGGAGCTCAAGATCGCTCCGGAGCATCTCGAGGCCTACACGCGGGCCGTCAGGAAGGAAATTGAGATCTCCGTGCGGGTCGAACCAGGCGTACTGGCGATCTACTCGGTGGCGGAGAAGGCGGATCCGACCAGCCTGCGATTCTTCGAGATCTATGCCGACGAAGCAGCGTACCAATCGCACATTGCATCGCCGCACTTCCGGGAGTATTTCGAAACCACTCAGCACATGATCACGTCGCGCAAGTTGATCGAGACTCTGCCGCTGCAACTCAGCGCGAAGTAATGAGGATTCCATGACTCGCATGCTTGTTGTGCTGTTGGCACTCCTGCCGATTTCGGCATCGGCCGCGGACGAGCAACGAATTTCCTTCCTCGAACAGGAAGTGCGCAATCTGCAGCGCCAGGTTCAATCGCTCTCGCGACAGATCGATGAATTGCGGACCCGGCCTGACCGGAGTCGAAACACCAGCGGCCGCGGTGCGCAGCGCCGCGCCTGCCGCCGGCCCGGCCCAATGGGTCGATGCAGAGCGCTGGGCGACAGATTCGTCCTGGCATGGCCGAGCTGGAAGTGATCAGCCTGCTCGGACCACCCACCTCGATGCGCGAAGAGGGCGGTGCGCGTGTGTTGCTCTATGCAGTCGAGATGGGCGCATCCGGATTCCTGGGCGGCAGCGTCACGTTGCGGGATCGCGCAGTCGTCGAAGTGCGCCAGCCCACGCTGCAGTGATCCTGCGCGGAATTGCGTTCAACCGAACTGCGCTCGGAGACTGTAACGTCATGCGCCGTGACCAAGTCGCGGTCGGCGCCACGGAACGATTCCAATGGCGTTGGAGCTTCGAGTATTCTGCACCGGAGGCACGCCATGTGCAGCCAGGGCGATCAGCGGCGTCGAGTTCGATGGCATCGATGCGAGCAGAAAATGCCCGATTTCTAGTGAAGGGATTTCGCGAGCGTTCGTTCTCAGTCGCCGCGGCGTCTTCCGTGCCATCGAGGTGCGAAGGCCGGCACATCGGAAACTCGAGCTGGAGCATGAAGCAGTCTGCCCGCCTTCGCAACCGTCGCGCACGGATGGGCTCAAGATATGCCATCCTCAGCGGATTTCCGGAGGCGTCGCGCTCCCGCCCAGGTTGACCGGACGGCCGTCCCAGGAGCCCGGCGGATCAAATCGCCTAGTCCTGCGCGTGGCCGATCTGCCGGCCGCGATCCGTACGCTGGCGACCGCTGGGCTGCATTTCCGCGATGCCCTGGAAATCGGCCCCGGCGGAAAACAGATGCAGGTCGAGGATCCGGATGGAAATCCGTAGAGTTGTTCGAGCCACAAGGTAGATAGCTGCGGCGAGCCTCACTCACTCCGAAATTGCGACTGACGGTCCTCTTTATATGGGCGTATGTCTGGATTGTTGAACGCGATCGGCAGCGTCGCGCTGGTTGCGACCGCGGCGCTGGCCGCGGCCGCTCCCCTCGCCCGCGCCTGCGCCGCAGACACTGACCTTTCGCATCGACGAAGGACAGAACCTCAACAGTTTCCTGCGCGATGGCCCGGTCGCGGCGCATCTGTTGCTTCGCTCCGGATCAGAGCCGCGCGTTCTCATCGCATTTCCGGCGGGTAACAGCGGCGTTGGGCTCTGGTTCGAAAAGTCGAGCAAGCCGATTACGTGGACACTGGTGACACCACCCACGCCGGTGATGGTGCTCGACTCAAAGCGTCGCCCGCTATACGGGCTTGAATTCGAGGTCGAAGTGGACGCGTCCGAATTGCGTCCGCGCGCCGCGGTCCTTTCATCGGTGCGCGTGCTGCGTGATTACGAATTGCAGGGCAAGGCGCCAGCGGAAGTGATGGTCGCGCCACGCCGGACCGGTGACCGTCTCTCGTGGGCGCGAGATCGTCTCGATGCGGCTGCAGGTTATCGGCTCACGATCGAGGCAGGCGCCGGTGCGCAGGTTTCAGCGGAGCGGTTTGGCGCCGCGAATGGCAAGCCTCTGCGCCTGCGCATCCAGGCGCTCAGCGGTGAGACTCCATTGAAGCCGCTGAATTCCATACTCACGAGCACGGCCGGAGATGATGCGCGCGCTCGCAACGCGCTGGCGTTCCTGAGTTACCAGGAGAAATTTCTCGCCGGCTCCTGGCGTTTCGATACGTATTTCGGTCGCGACACGCTGATCTCGGCGCTGCTGCTCGCTCCGGTGCTCGAGCCCCAGGCGATGGAAAGTGCCATGGCATCGGTGCTCGATCGACTCGCGCCGAATGGCGAAGTGGCGCACGAGGAAGACATCGGCGAGTTCGCGGTGATCCGCAATGCACGCGAGGGGCGCGGAAGAGTCGCCACGCCGATCTACGACTACGGCATGGTCGACGACGATTTCCTGCTGGCGCCGCTGGCGATGCGCTGGCTGGAACTCCATGGCCAGTCGCGGGCGCGTGATTTCCTGGCGCAGAAAGGTGCGGGTGGCATTACGCATGGCAGGGCGCTGGTGCGCAACCTTGTGTGGGTGACCGAGCGCGCCGCGGCGTTCGCGCAGGACTCGCGTGCTCACAACCTCGTGGGAATCAAGACCGGCCGCATGACCGGCAACTGGCGCGACAGCGAGCAGGGGCTGGGCCGCGGCCGTTATCCCTACGACGTGAATGCCGCACTGGTGCCCGCGGCGCTGGCCGCGGCCGCGCAGATCAACAACACCGGCATTCTCAATCCCTACCTCGACGATCGCCTGCGGAAGCTGTTGTTCCACGCCAGTGTGCGCGCGCAAATCTGGTCATCGCGTGCCCCGCCGCTTTTCGCAGTCGACATTCCTGCGCCGCGTGCCAGCGCTGATGTTGCCGCGTACGCAAAAGAGATTGGCGTTGATGATGAGTCTGCGCAGCGCCAATTGGGCACGAGCCCGATGCAGATCCATGCGTTGTCGCTGGATGATGCTGGCCAACCGATTCCGATCCTGAATTCCGACGAAGGCTTTCGCCTGCTGCTCACGCGACCGGGTGTGCTGGAAATCGCCCGCTGTCTCGACGCCATCCTGCTGCCCTTTCCGGCGGGCCTGATGACCGACGCGGGAGTGCTGGTGGCAAATCCGGTGTTCGCCAGCCCCGAGTTGCGCCAGGAATTCAGCCGCTATGCGTACCACGGCACAGTGGTGTGGTCATGGCAGCAAGCGCTGCTGTTCGCCGGGCTGGAACAGCAATTGCGCCGCGAGGATTTGCCCGAACAGGTGCGCGCCCGACTGCGTGCGGCGCGCGAAAAGTTGTGGGCCGTGATCGACCGATCCGCGGCGCTACGCACCTCGGAGTTATGGTCGTGGTCTTATTCCGCCGGTCAATACCGAATCGAGCCCTTCGGCCGGCCCGGCGCGGACGTCGATGAATCGAACGCCGCGCAACTGTGGAGCACGGTCTACCTCGGGCTCAAAAGAGATACTTCGCCTGGAAACTGATCTCGCGTCCCTCCAACGGCCGCGCCAGCAACACACCGCCGGTATCCGCCGCCGGGCCAAAGATGCGCGAGTTGCTCTCGGTCAGGCCCAACTCATCGTTCAGATTGGTCCCGCGCAGCGCGAACTGCAGGTGCTCGCCCACGTTGGCGGTGATGCCGAAATCCCAGGTCTCGTACGTACCGAGCTGCTGTAGACCAGACTGATCCTGGGTGTGATCGCCGACGTACGTGTAGGTGACGTATGCCGAGATGTCTCCGTCTCCTATCGGCAGCCTGTAGCTGGGCGTCAGCATGAAGCGCTCCTTTGGCTGGCGCTGCAGCTGCTGCCCCTGGATGACTGCACATCCATTACCGGTCACGACATTGGTGTAGGGGACGCAGGCGTCGTAATCGGTGTACTCGCCATCGAGCAGATTGGCGACCACCTGGAATCGGAAGTTGTCGCCCGGCGTCAGTGCGCCGATGAAGTTCACGCCCTTCGATTCGGATCCATAGGGAATCCGCACTCCCACCGGCGCGCCGCTCGCGTCGGTGGGTTGGTACAGCAGGCCGGTGAAGTCGCGGAAGTACGCGCTGATGTCGGCGTAGAAGAGTTCGTTTTGAAACTTGAACCCGACTTCATAGTTATCGATTTCCTGCTCGGGCGGAGTGTTGCCCGTGGTGCTGCCACGAATGCCGTTGTCGAAATCCAGGAAATGCCCGCCGCTGTTCACGCGCACATAGGCCGACATGGAATCCGTGAAGCTGTAATTGGCGCCCACCGTCCACGACGTGAAGCTTTCGTCGTAGTCCGTGACGGCCGTGGTTCCGTTGCAGACCGGCACGGCGTTGTTGTAGAGCGTCAGCGGATTCGCATCCAGATCGACATTGCTCAGGTTGCACACGTTGTTCGTGGCATCCTGGTTTTCATACCGCACCGACGCATCCAGCAGCCACTTGTTGACGCGCCAGGAGTCCGAAAGATAGATCGCGCTGTTGAAGGCGTGTCCGTGCTGCGTGATGTTGAAGCCGCCGTTGTCGAGAAACCCCTGATCGTCGGTCTTCAGGAATGTCTGGCCGGCATCTACGTAACTCACGGTAATGGGCCGCGCATTCGGCTCGTTCGTCATGAACATCTGGTTGCCGAGTGCCCATTCGTCGTCCATTTCGTAGTAGGCGAGATACAGGCCCACGGTGAGCGTGTTGCCTTCGGACAGCTCCTTGCTCAGCCGGAAGTCGTTGTTGATGTTCTGCAGTTCCTTGTGAATGAACCACCAGCCCTGGTGGATGACACTCTGCTCAGGCGCCACCGCGCCACCCCCCACCAACGTGGCGGTGGCCGATCCCGCCGGCAACGCGAAACCACCGAGATCGGTGGGAATGTTGTACAGCTCGTCGTTGAGTGTCGCGGGATTGCTGCCCGAGAACAACGCGTTGGTATCGACATCGCCGCCGTTGGCCAGCAGCCGGTTGCTGATCAACCATCCATTGCCGAAGTCGTAGTCGTAGTTCGCCCCGACGAACCACATCTGCGCGCCACGGCCCTCGGCAAGGTCAGCTTCGGTGCCGCCGTTCGGGTAGCCGTCGAGCCGCACATGTTGAATGAACTCGCTGTTGTAAGTCGCCGTGAGTGGATCGAACCCCGGGTAGGCGCTGAAGTTGTCGGTGCCGCGCTGGATCACCGGAATTGGCGTGATGAACTGGTTCTTGTCGTCCAGGTATCGCGCGTACAGGACCAGCTCGCTCTGCTCGCCCTCGTGCTTGAGCGTCGCGGTGAGCTGTCCTCCGTCGTCAGCGCTGAATTGTGGATCACGCACGCCATCGGAGGTGCGCCAGAATCCACCCACGCTGCCGTACCAGCCTTCTGCGAGCGGAAAGCCCACGAAGCCGTCGACCCGGTAGAGGTTCTCGTCCCCATACGTCAGGCCGAGACTGCCGGACGTGTCTTCCGAGCCGGTCTTCAGCAGGAAGTTAGCCGTCGCACCCATCTGGCCGCCGGCGAACACCACCGACGGGCCGCCTTGCAGGATTTCCACCGATCGCACGGTGTCGTCGAGGCGGAAGATACTGGTGGTCTCGAAAAACGACAGCGTCGGCATGCCGTACAGCGGCGAACCCATGAGCAGGGTGGTGAAGTAGGGCGCGTCGCCGCCGCCCGGGAAGCCGGCGATTTCTATGTTCGCGCCGGTCTGACCGCCGGTCGACTCCGGCCACATGCCGGGAGAGATCTTGAGGAGATCGGCCGTACTCTTGGGATTGGCGTCGCGGATCTGCGCCTCGTTGGCCGTGACGATGTTGTAACTGGCCTCGAGCTTCTTGACGCCCTCCGAGGACGCGACACCGGTGACGACGATGGTTTCGAGTCCACTTTCGTCGCGCGTGGTTGCTTCGTCCTGCTGCTGTGCCCAAAGCGGCGATGGGCGTTGCCGCTGCGGCGACGATGAGAATTCCTGCGGTGCCGCGCGGCATCGCGCGCGCACGAATGCGGGACCTGTCCGACATGAAAAGTTTTCGTCATGGTCATGGCATCCCTCCGTGGATGTTGTGCGCATGCGACTTGAATTGAGTCTCGCGCAAAATTCGCAAAATATCTGCGTCTGCGATGCGCAACGTTTCGTCAGTGCACGGCTATAGCTGCGCCGAGGGTGCGTGGAATTGATACTTTTGCGCTGGATGATGATCACTTCGATGCACATGAATTCATTCGTCCGCAGATTTCGCGTTGCGGCATTCGTCGCGGTCGCCGCGCTGCAGATCGCATGCGTCGGTGCCATCGCGAATGCGCGCGAGGCCGCGCCACGGCCACCATCGCAGCTCTACGGTGAACTGTTCGAGCGCGTCCAGACGGAAAGACTTTTCCCCGACAGCAAGACGTTCGCCGATGCCGTCGCGAAGTCCACGCCCGAAGACATCATGCGCAGGTATGCAGCGGGCAAGGATCTCCCGGGATTTTCCGTCGGGAACTTCGTCGCTGACAGCTTCCTCGATTCCGGGCGCCGTCACCGGAGATTTCGTCACCGCGCCGCGCGAGGAAATTCGCGCGCACGTGGACCGGTTGTGGGCCACTCTCACGCGCTCTCCACAGGAGCCACGCGGCGCCGATTCGCATCTGCGCCTCGACACGCGCTATGTCGTGCCGGGCGGTCGCTTTCGCGAGATGTACTACTGGGATTCCTACTTCACGATGGTGGGACTGCAGACCAGCGGGCGTGACGATCTCGTCGCCGACATGGTCGAAAACTTTGCCGGCCTCATCGACCGATACGGCCACATTCCCAATGGCAGCCGCAGCTACTACCTGAGCCGCTCGCAACCGCCATTCTTCGCGGCCATGGTCGAGCTCCAGGCCACGCGTGAAGGCGCGAATGCGCTGGTCAAACGCTTGCCGCAGCTCGAGAGCGAATACCGCTTCTGGATGGATGGCGCCGAAGGTCTCGCCGCCGGTGCCGCGCATCGACGCGTGGTGCGCCTCACCGACGGCAGCCTGCTGAATCGCTACTGGGATGACCTGGCGACGCCGCGTGACGAGGCCTGGATCGAAGACCGTGAAACTGCGCGCAGCAGCCAGCGGCCCGAGGCCGAGGTTTATCGCGACCTGCGCGCCGCGGCGGAAAGCGGCTGGGACTTCAGTTCTCGCTGGCTCGCCGATGGCAAGACCCTGGGCTCGATCCGCACCACCGAGTTCCTGCCGGTGGATCTCAACAGTCTGCTGTACCAGCTCGAGATGACCATCGCGCGCGGCTGCAAGGCGGCGGCGCGCGCCGACTGCAACCGCGAGATGCTGGATCACGCACGCGCGCGCAAGGCTTCCATGGTCCGGCTTGATGTGGGACGAGAAGCGCGGCGCATTCATGGACTTCGACTGGCGGAATCGCAAGCGATCGGAACAGCTGACGGCTGCGACCGCGTCACCGCTGTTCGTCGACCTGGTCAGTCGCAAACAGGCGCAGCGCGTCGCGCGCACCATTCGCGCCTCGTTGCTGATGCCGCATGGCCTCGCAACCACGGTCGAAGCCACCGGGCAGCAATGGGATGCTCCCAATGGCTGGGCGCCGCTGCAATGGATTGCGATCGACGGGCTGCGCAGACATGGCGAGGACGATCTCGCCCGCGACATCTCCGCGCGCTGGGTGGCGGAGAACGCGCGCGTCTATTGCAGGACCGGCAAGCTGGTCGAGAAGTACAACGTCAACGAGGCCGGAGCCGGCGCGGGTGGCGAATACCCGGTGCAGGACGGTTTCGGCTGGACCAACGCGGTGCTGATCAAACTACTGGAGATCTACCCGGAGTTGGGACGCAAGCGGTACGAATTCACCGGGTCGCAGTGCAGCGCGAACTGAGCGCCGCGCCGCCCATACCCCCAACGAGAGAGGGCGCGTTCCCTCATTGATGCCAATCGAATGACGTCGATTGGGCAATGTGTTTTCAGCGCGATCGGCGCGACGATACTCCCATGGGAATTGGGAGAATCACAAAGTGGATAGGCGGACTGATCGCGACAATCGTGCTCGGCGGTTTCGCGTCGCAGGTCCACGCCGATGGCGGCCAGTTCTATGGCCTGATGCGCGAACGTGACCTGACGCCGCTGGGCTTCATGCGGCTCGACATGCGACCGGCCCACGCCGTGTCCACCGAGCCGGGAAGCTGGGCGATCGAAAATGACATGGCCTTCCAGAACACCTGGGCCATCAGTCCCGAGGTGGAAAAATACCTGACCGGCCTGGAAGCGGCGGGACGGCGCAAGCTCGGCCCGGAGGATGTGCAGGCCATTCGCGACCTGCCCGGCGAAAACTATCTCGTGGATCTCGAGGCGGCGGTCTACGACGTCACGGTGCACTACAAGCTCGCGACGAACTGGAGTGCCTACCTGGGTGCGAGCGCCGTGTCGTATCGCGGTGGCTTCATGGACGGCGCCATCGAGAAGTTTCACGACGCCTTCGGTTTCAGCTCCTTCGGCCGCCCGGCGGTGGCGCGCAATCAGCGTCAACATGCTGTTCGATCTCAAGGGCAGCAACTACGTGAGTCTCGACGGCGGTACTTCGGGTGGTTTGCTCGATCCCGTGCTCGGGCTGCGCTTATTCATCGCCACAGCGCCTGCGCGGCTGGAATTTTTCGGTCGAAGGCGCGGTCAAGGTGCCCGTCGCCGGTCAGCGCGATTTTCTGTCCACCGGTCGTCTGGATGTCGGAGTGCAGGCTTCGGTCGCAGCATCGTGGGTCGCGCAATGCGTTCTACATCGACACCGCTGCCGTCTGGTACGGCGGCGGGCAGGCGCCATCACCCCAGGAACGGCAGATCGTGCCGACGCTGGTGCTCGGTTACGAGCGTCGCCTCACGGCGCGCACCAACCTCAACCTGCAGGGATACATCAGTCCCAGCATGTACACGCGGCAGGAGACCGGCCTGCGGGAACTGCGCGCGACCAAGTACCAGATGACGCTCGGACTGCGACATCGTGTCGCGAGTCACCTGTGGACGATTGGCATCACCGAGAACCTGCAGAACGTGAACAACACGCCCGATATCGGGTTTCAGCTCGGATACGCCTTCGTGCCGAGATTCGCTCGTCCGCGGCCTCGACGACATCCTGTGACGCGCCTTCACAGCCTGGCGACTAGCCAGCTGGCGGATTTCCTCGCGCATCTCGGGCGTCTCCTGGTGTCCCACGTCGTAACGCAGCAGCCGCCAGTTGTCTGGTTTTCCGGCTGCCGCGTAGACCTCCTTCAGTTCCCGATCGATCTTGTCCAGGCCCGCGAGCGGGGTGAGGTGGTCGAGATTGCCGGCAATCGAGAGATGCGCGCGTGGCGCGATCAGCGCATTCATCTTTGATGCGGTGAAGTGATTCAACAGATCGGGCACGTAGTAATAGATGCCGTGTCCCTTCAGTCCGCCAACCTCTACCAGGGTGTGCCAGTCGGTGAGGCAGCAGATGTCGATCACCACCTTGAGGCGGGAATCCAGCGCGCCAGCCCATTGCGCGGTCGAGCTGCCCATCGACATGCCCACCGTTGCCAGTCGCTGCGTGTCGACATCGGGACGCGAGACCAGGTAATCCACCGCCTTCAGCGCGTCGTAGACCATCATTCCCCACACGACGCGACCCTGCCAGAGCTTCTCCTTGAAGAAATCGAGCTCGTTGCGGCCGGCGCGCTCGCCGAAAATCCACGCGTCGAAGCACAGCGCGTTGTACCCCAGCGAGGTGAGGAACTCCGCGTATGGCGGTTTGCCCATGTATTCGCGGCCATCGATGAACTCGGCCTTGCCAATCTGGTAGCCGCCGCCGTGCGAATGATTGAACAATACCGTCGGTAGTTTGCCGGTGGCGCCATTGGGCCTGGCGAAATACGCGGGTGCCGGCTCCTCGCCATTGAGATCGAGTACCAGCTTCTCGAGCGTGTACGCGCCGCGATCTTCGGTTGACACAACTTGCGCGCTGACCTTGCGATCGCGCGGCGGCAACCTGCCGAGCAGGTCGTACAGTTCGTGGCGCGATTTCTTCATTGCGCGAGTCTCGCCGGCCTTCGCAAGTGACGCCAGCGCCTGGGCCGCCAGCAACATGCCCGCTCCGGCCTGCAGCAATGTTCGTCGTTTCATGGGCGGCAATTTACCCGAAAATATGCTCAACTCCCGCAGCCATTTCCTCCGAGGGGTTATGAAACTACACCGCGCTCTATTCCTGGCGCTCGTCACGAGCGTCGCAGTCGGTACCTCGTCCGCGTTTGCAGATGCGAATGACAAGCCATGGATGAACCAGGCGCTCGATCCGGATCGCCGCGCCGAACTGGTGGTCGCGCAGATGACGCTCGAGGAAAAGCAGACCCTGGTGTTCGGCTTCTTCGGCACGGATGCGCCCTGGAAGAAGTACACCATCGCGCCCGAAGCGCTCGAAGGCTCGGCCGGCTATGTTCCCGGTATCGCCCGCCTGGGGATTCCGCCGCAGTGGATCGCGGATGCCGGCATTGGCGTGGCCACGCAGGGCGGTGCCAAACAGAAACGTGAACGCACGGCATTGCCGTCCGGCATGGCGACGGCGGCGACGCTGGGATCCTGAACTGGCTCGCCGCGCGGGCGCGATGATCGGCGCTGAAGCGCGCGCCTCGGGATTCAACGTGATGCTGGCGGGAGGCGTGAACCTGGTGCGCGAGCCGCGCAACGGCCGCAACTTCGAATACGGTGGTGAGGATCCGCTGCTCGCGGGCGTAATCGTCGGTGCGCAGATCGCAGGCATCGAATCCAACCACATCATCTCGACGGTCAAACATTTCGCGCTCAATGACCAGGAGACGGACCGCAACTCGGTCGACGTGCTCATCGATAAGTCCCAGGCTCGCATGTCCGATCTGCTGGCCTTCCAGATCGCCATCGAGCAGTCGGATCCGGGCTCGGTCATGTGCTCCTATAACAAGGTGTGGGGCGATCACGCCTGTGAGAGCGCATACCTGCTGAACGATGTCCTGCGTCGCGACTGGGGCTGGCGCGGTTACGTGATGTCGGACTGGGGCGCCACGCACAGCACGGCAAAGGCCGCAGACTCGGGACTCGACCAGCAATCCGGCTATCCCTTCGACGACAAGCCGTACTTCGGCGAGCTGATGCTGCAGGCCGTGAAGGCCGGCGAGGTCAAGGAATCGCGCCTGAATGAAATGGCGCAGCGAATCGTGCGCACTCTGTTCGCCAAGGGCGTCATCGATCATCCGGTGAAGATCGGCGCCATCGATTTCGCCGCCCATGCGCAGGTGACGCGTGCCGGCGCGGAGCAGGGCGCGGTGCTGCTCAGGAACGTGGGCAACCTCCTGCCGCTGACGGGTCACAAACGCATCGCGGTGATCGGCGGTTACGCGGACAAGGGTGTGCTGGCGGGCGGCGGCTCATCGCTGGTTTATGGCGTCGGGCGGCAACGCCGTGCCCGGCCTCAAGCCGACGACCTGGCCCGGCCCCATCATGTATTACCCCTCGTCGCCGCTGCGCGCCATCAAGGCGCTCGCACCGCGGGCGCAGGTGGAATTCGCCAGTGGCGAGGATCGCAAGGCCGCGGCCGCGCTGGCCGCGAAAAGTGATGTCGTGCTGGTGTTCGCGACCCAATGGAATGGCGAGTCCTTCGATTCACCGCTCACGCTGGAAAACGGGCAGGACGCGCTGATCGAGGCCGTCGCGAGCGCCAACGCGAACACGGTTGTGATACTCGAAACCGGCGGCGCCGTCTTCATGCCCTGGCTCGACAAGGTCAAGGGCGTACTGCAAGCCTGGTATCCCGGCACCAGTGGTGGGGAAGCCATCGCGAATATTCTCTTCGGCCGCGTCAATCCGTCGGGCCGTCTGCCGATCAGCTTTCCGAAGAACGAGGGCCAGTTCGCGCGCGCGGATCTCAAGGAGAAAGCCGCCACCGCCAGCTACAAGGAAGGCGCAACCGTGGGCTACAAATGGCACGACGCAAGCAAACAGCCACCGTTGTTTCCGTTTGGCTTCGGACTCTCCTATACGCAATTCGCTTATAGCGGATTGCAGGCGCGCCTCGATGGCGAGGACCTGGTCGTGAAATTCCGCGTCGCCAACACCGGCTCGATCGATGGAAAAGATGTGCCGCAGGTTTACGTGTCGCCAGTCGGCGGGTGGCTGGGAAGCGCCCAAGCGACTGGCCGGCTGGCGCAAGGTCGATATAAAGAAGGGCGCGGGCACGGATGTCGAACTGCGCGTCGATCCGCGCCTGCTCGCGGTGTTCAGCGAGACCGACAATGCCTGGCGCATTGCGCCTGGCAAGTACCAGGTAATGCTCGGCAGCTCGGCTGCCGATTTGAAGCTGGAGACGACCATCGAATTGCGCGAGCGGCGCCTGCCGGCGGGATGGAAGCCCGCCCCGGTGCAAGCCACCGCGCGCAACTCGCACTGACGCGCCGGGAACGGCGGGTGGCGGAAAAAACGGTCGACGTCGTCGCGGTCGTCGATTCCGCTAACTACTTTCGCCTGCCGTTCGCCATCACGCTGGCGATGATCGTCGTCATGCTGACCGACGGCTTCGACCTCTTCACCATGGGCTACGTGGGCCCGCACCTGCTCGCCGACTGGAAACTCGCGCGGCCGCAACTGGCGCCGATCAACAGCGCCGGGCTGATTGGCATGGCGCTGGGGTCGGTGGTGCTGGGCTGGCTCGGCGATCGCATCGGACGCACAGCGCGCCTACATCATCTGCCTCGCCTTCCTGTTCGTGGGTTCACTGTTCTGCTATCTCGCGGACGGCGTGCGCGAGCTGTCCGCGTGGCGGCTGGTTACCGGCATCGGTCTCGGTGGCATCACGCCGCTGGGCGCGACACTCATTTCCGAATGGACACCGCGCCGCGTGCGCAGCGTGGTGCTGGCCTGCGTGGTGGTTGCCATCCCGCTCGGGGGCACGCTCGCGGGCGTGATCGCACGCAATGTCATTCCCGAATACGGCTGGCGCGCGATGTTCCTCATCGGTGCCGTGGTGCCGCTGGCGCTGTTCCTGGTCATGGGAGGAGTCCTTCCGGAGTCGCCACAATACCTGGCACGCCATCCGGGACAGCGGCCGCGGCTGGCGCGTGCGCTCAATCGCCTGGTGGGCGAGCCGCGCTTCGATGGCAGTGAAACCTTCATCGTGAGCACGATGGGCAGGCGATCGGGCAACTGGTTCACGACGCTCTGGAACGCGGACTTCAGGGCCACGACCGCGCTGCTCTGGACGGTGTTCGCGTTCAATACCTTCGTGTTGTACGTGTTCACTAACTACCTGCCGACGCTGCTGGATTTCGCAGGGAGCAGCGCGGTGACCGCTTCGCGCAGCCTCGAAATGTTCAGTTTCGGTGGCGCATTCGGTTCGATTGGCGGCGCCTTTCTCATCGGCTATTTCGGATCGCGCTGGGTCGGGACCCTGCTGGCTCTGCTGGGCGCAATCGCCACGGTGTTCATTGGCAAGTTGTTAGTGTCCGGTCCCGACGCGGCTCCCTTGCAGCTGCTCGTGCTATGCGTTGCAGCAGGTGCGGCCATGAATGGCATGCAAGCCTTTGTGTATGCCGTGGGCGCCAATGCCTATCCGGCCGAGGTGCGTGCCGCGGCGATCGGTGCGGCACAGACATTCTCTCGCGTCGGGGGCGTCGCCAGCGCCAGCGCGGCGCCTGTCTACTTTGCGATGAACCCGACGCCGCCCATCGACATGTTCTTCTGGTTCGTTGCGGGCTGCGTGCTGGTCGTGGTGGTGAGTTTTGCACTGATACCAATACAGGTGGCCAGGGTACGGGGCTCAGCTGACGCGTAGTCCCGGAACTCGGGCCGCGGGCGGCGGTCTTGAAGCAGATATCGCCGTCAGACCAAGGAGTCGCCATGAGCACGCGCCGTCAGTTCCTTCAATCTACATCCGGCATCGCGGCTGGCTCACTATTACTGGGCTCGAGCTTCGCAAGCCTGGCGCAGGCGGCTTCGGGCGCGATGCTCATGCGGCCCATTCCTTCCTCGGGCGAGAAGATTCCGGCCATCGGCATGGGCACTTCCGGCAGCTTCCAGGTGCCTGCCGGTAGCCCGGAACACGCGGCGCTCAAGGACGTCCTCAAGCGATTCTTCGCGGGTGGCGCGACGCTCATCGACACTGCACCGACCTACGGCAATGCCGAGGACAATCTCGGGCCGCTGCTTGCCGAGGGCGGGCTATCGCAAGAAGGCATTCATCGCCACGAAACTCTCCGGCGTCTCCGGCCGCGACGCCGGAATCGAGCAGTTCAACAATACGTTGCGCAGCCTCGGACCGACAAGGTGGAGCTGTTGCAGGTCCACAATCTGCGCGACTGGAAGACCCAGATCGAAGTGGCGCGCGAGCTCAAGAAACAGGGCAAGGTGAAGTACATCGGCGTGACGCACTACGTCGATTCCGCGCACGATGAAATCGCCGACGTGGTGCAGGCTACCAGGCCGGATTTCCTGCAGATCAATCACTCGGTCACCAACCGCGGCATCGAAAACCGCGTGTTGCCACTGGCGCGGGAACTCGGCGTCGCCGTGCTGACCAATCGAAACTTCAACGATGGCGCGCTGTTCGGCCAGGTCGAGGGCAAGAAGCTTCCGGGTTGGGCGGCCGAGGCGGGCGTCACGTCCTGGGCGCAGATGTTCCTGAAGTACTCACTCAGCCACGAGGCAGTGACGGCGGTCATTCCCGCGACCGGCAAGCCGGAGCGACAGTCCGACAATCTCAAGGCGGGCTTCGGTCCACTGCTGACGGCTGCCCAGCAAAAGGAACTCATTGCGCTGGTGGGCTGACGGAACCATTTTCATGAGTCGATTGACGCTGCTGGTCGCCGCAGGCCTGGCAATGTTTGCGCCCTGGAAAGTCACCGCAGCGCCGCACGGCTCCGTGCCACTCGAGTACTTCGTGCAGCCCGTTCTCGAAGGCGGCGTGGTCAAGTCCATCTCCATCGAACTGCGTTTCAAGGGCAGCGCCACCGGCGAGACCACCCTGGAGTTGCCGAACGAATGGGGCGGCAAGGACAAACTATACGAGTCGCTCACTGATCTTTCGGTTCGCGGCAAGGGCGCAACGCTGGGCCAGGGGCCGAAACCCGAGCTGCGGGTGATCCGGCACGCGCCGAATGCTTGGCTCGAGGTCCGTTACCGGGTGAATCATGCCGACGAGGGACCGGCGCGCAATGGCAATCCCTATCGGCCAATCGTGCTCCCGCAGCGTGTGCTGTTGTTAGGTGAGACGGTTTTCGCGGCGCCGGCCGATACGCCGGACGAACACCCGGTCAAGGTCCGGTTCCGGAACTTCCCGAAGTCCTGGGCGTTTGCATCGGACCTCGAGCACGGCAAGCTGAAGTTCCGCGACCTGCTGGCGAGCGTGACGGCGGCGGGCGATTTTCGGGTGCTCACGCGCCAGGTGCATGGTGCGCCATTGCGTGTGGCCATCAACGGCAAGTGGTCGTTCGACGACGAGTCCTTTGCCGCCACCATCGCGGCGATCTCGGCGGCGCAGTACGACTTCTGGAAGGATCCGGGACAACCCTATCTCGTGACCCTGCTGCAGATCGAAGGCGGCACTTCGAGCGGCGGAACCGAGCTCGCGGATTCATTCGCCATGTTCGCCACTCCGGACGCCGACACGAAGAATCTGCTCCACGGACTTTCGCACGAGAGATCGCATAGCTGGATTCCCCGACGTCTCGGAGAATTGCCCGAAGCTGAGCGCGACCAGAGGCTCGAGTACTGGTTCTCCGAAGGATTCACCGACTACTACACGTATCGCACACTGGTGCGTGCCGGCGTCTGGTCTCCCGGAAAGTTCGCCGAAGGCCTGAACCAGGCGATGCAACGCTACGCAAGTTCGCCGATGCGCACGGCACCGAATGCCCGGATCGCAGAGGAGTTCTGGAAGGATTCCGATGTCACGCAACTGCCCTATGACCGTGGCATGTTGTTCGCGACGCTGATGGACTGGAAGCTGCGCAATGCCAGCGGCGGCGCCCGTTCACTGGATGATGTAATGCTGACGATGCGCAGGAGATTCGATCGAGCGCCGCAGCTCATTCGCACCGCCTTTGTCGAGGTGATGGCAGAGCAGGGAGTCGACGTTCGGCGTGACATCGCGGAGTTCATCGACCAGGGTGCCGTCATCCTGCTCGACTCGGAGACCTTCACGCCATGCGGTACGGTAGTTGGTGAAAACCGCCCCAACTTTCACCGTGGTTTCGATATCGACGCGACGATGAAGAACAACATGCAGATCACCGGCGTCGATCCCGCGACTGCCGGCGTACCACGCTGGTTTGCGCGACGGCATGACACTGCTGGGGCGCGATGCCGGGACCATTGGCGATTCGTCGACGGAACTCGCGTATCGCGTCGATGACAAGGGAATACAGCGTGTCGTTCGCTATCTGCCGCAGGGCCACGGTACGACGCTGACACAATCGCTGGTTCTTCGTCCGGATCCGGGCGAGGCGGCGCTGGCATGTGCGCGCCGACTGGGCGCGGTCAACTAGTCACGGCGAGAATACGTGGCAGCGATCCTGCCTACATCCGCCACTCGTCCGTTTCGTCGGTAAACAGGCTCGCGACCAGCTCGCGCAGCCACTGGTTCTTGGGATCGCGCTGGAAGTTGCGGTGCCAGTGGAGCTTGAGGTCGATCTTCGGCGTGCGTATCGGCGGCTGGGCGATGCGTATGTTCATGTGAACATCCTTGACGAACACACCGACCGCATGCGGCACGGTGACCACCAGGTCGGACCGCGAAATGATGGACGGAATGCTGAGGAAGTGCGGCGTTTCCAGCACCACGCGCCGGTGGATCTTCTTGGCACGCAGGAAGCGTTCGAACATCTCGTGGGTGCGGCCCGCGCCATAGACCACGGCGTGTTCGAGGCCCAGGAACTGGCTCATCGACAACGTGCCCGCCGTGATCGGGTGATTGGCGCGCAGCAGGCACACGAAGTGGTGATAGAAGAGGTGCTTCTCGAGAAAGGACTTCTCGCGCAGATCGGGGAAATAGCCGACGGCCAGGTCGATTTCGCCGCTCTCCAGCCCGCGCTCGATGTGCGCGGCGCTGGCGGCCACGGACCGCACCGCGGCGCGTGGTGCGAGTTGCCGGACGCGTTTCAGGATCTTGGGCATGAAGACCATCTCACCGAGGTCGGACATGCCAAAGGTGAACGTGCGCTGCGTGGACGCCGGCTTGAACACCGACTCCGAGGCCAGCGTGGCGTCCACCTGCGATCAACGCCTCGCGCAGCGGCCGGATCAGCGCGCGCATGCGCGCCGTCGCCTTCATGCCGTGCCCCACGCGCTGGAACAGCGGATCGCCGTATTTCTGGCGCAGCCGGGCGAGCGCCGTGCTCACGGCCGACTGGCTCATGCCGAGATGTTGTGCGGCGGCGGTGACGCTGCCGTGCTCGTGGATGGCGACGAGTACCGGCAGGAGGTTGAGATCGAAGTCGCGGCTCATGCGTGATCTATCAATTTATTGGATATCCGATATTCAATTTCCGCAATTGAAGATACCCGCCTTCTTGCCTACCGTCACGCTGCACATGCGCGCCGAAACCGGCGGAATCCGGGATTGGTGCGCCGTCAATGCGAAGGGGAAACATGAAACGGAAATTGCTGGACGCCGCCATCCGTCGTGCACTGGCCGCCACCGGGGTGGCGGCGCTCGCCGCCACGTCACATGCGCAGGAGCAGGAGCCGCAACGCCTCGAGGAAATCACGGTCACGGCCCGCAAGGTGGAAGAAAACCTGCAGGACACGCCGATCTCGATCACCGCCATCACCGGCGCCGCACTCGAGGATCGCCAGGTATTCCGCACGGACATGCTCGATCAGCTGGTGCCGAACCTGCAGTTCGCCAACAACGCGCCGCTCGCCGGCAACAATGCTTCATCGGCGGTATTCATTCGCGGCATCGGCCAGACCGATCCCACCTCCACCGTCGATCCCGGCGTGGGCCTGTACATCGACGACGTCTACATCGGCAATGCGGTGGGCGGCAACATGGAGCTGCGCGACATCGCCAACGTGCAGGTGCTGCGCGGACCGCAGGGCACGCTGTTCGGACGCAACACCATCGGTGGTGCGGTGCTGTTATCGACCGCCGACCCGGGAGACGAGTTCGGCGGCAAGGTGCGCGCCGGCTTCGGCGACGACAATCTCATCGACGGGTTCGTCGCGCTCGACGTGCCGTTCTCGGATTCGTTCAAGACGCGCTGGTCGCTCGGTGTCCGCCAGCAGGATGGCTATGTCGAGCGTCCCGACGGCACCGACCTCGGCGATACCAACACTTTCACCGGCCAGACGAAGTGGGTATGGACGCCGACGGACGAGCGTCGCGCGCCGCGCTCGCGATCGACTACACCAAGGCCGATGAGAACGGCAGTCCGCTGGTGTTCGCGGCCATCAACGAAGCGGCCACGTTCCCGCGAGTTTCGAGCCAGGAGGCCGGCTGTCCCGGGCGTCGTCTTCCCGGTCTCGGGCCCGGTGCCCGATGATCGACGATCCGCGCTGCGCGAATGACTTCCAGGGCGCGGGGCACTACGCCAACAACGGCAGCCGTGCCGCTGACGAGCAAGTTCGAAAACTTCGGCGCATCGCTCAATCTGAGCTTCGGTATCGGCGATTCGATGACATTGAAATCGATCACCGCGTATCGCGAGCTGGATTGGCAGGGTGTTCGCGACGCCGACAACACGCCGCTGACGATTCTCCACACGTACTACGACGTGAGCGGCGATCAGTTGAGCGAGGAGCTGCAGCTCACCTATGAGTCCGAGCGCACCGTGGGTGTGTTTGGCCTGTATTACTTCGAGCAGACCTCGGACGACATCGCCACCATGGAACTGAATCCGCCGCCGCCGGGCATCCAGCGTGACAGCGACAACAACAAGGTCGACAACCAGAGCTGGGCGGCGTTCACGCAGTGGACGTTCAAATTCACCGACATGTTCGCGGCCACGGTCGGTGGGCGCTACACCGAGGACAAGAAGGACGCGTACCCGGACCAGTTCGACTACGCGACGCCGGCCATCAAGCAGATTCCCGCGCAGTGGTACAGCGATACCTTCAGCTCCTTCACGCCGTCCGCGCACTCTGCAGCTCAACTGGAACGAAAACGCGATGACATACCTGAGCTATTCCGAAGGCTTCAAGGGCGGCGGCTGGAACAGCCACTTCAACGCCGTACTGACGCCGGAGCAGCAGGCCGCGTTGCATCCATTCGCGCCGGAAGAGGCGAAGACCCTCGAGCTCGGCACCAAGCTGGACCTGGCGAGGCAACGCTTGCGCCTGAACCTGGCGATCTTCACGTCTGACTACACCGACATGCAGCTGACCTATCGTGGCCCGGCACCGGCGGGTGTGGCGCCCTTCGTCACCAATGCCGGCGAGACCAGCATCGATGGCGCCGAGGCCGAGCTCACCTGGGTACCGACGGAGGATCTGCACATCGAGGCCAGCGTGGGCTATCTCGACGCGACCATCGACTCACTCTCGAACATTCCGTTTGCGGTGCTGCCGCCCGGACTGCGTCGAGGGCAATCGCCTGCCGTACGCGCCGGAATTGCAAGGGCACTTCGGTATCGGCTACACGATTCACGCCGGCAAGGTGGAAATCGTGCCGCGTGCCGATGTCTCGTACCAGGGTGAGACCTTCTTCGACGCGACCAACACGCGCGAGATCGCACAGGACGATGCGGTGACCACGGTCAATGTGCAGCTGCAGGTGAGAACCGACGAAGTGGCGCTTCATCGCGGGGCTGAACAACGCCACCGACGAGCTATATCCCGTCGCCGGCAATTCCTCGCTGACCACGGGCAGCGGCTACGCGGAGATCGCCTACGCGCGGCCGCACGAGTGGTTCGCGACCGTCGAGTACGAGTTCTAGGCTCAGCGTCAGGCTCCAGGGTGACGCGCACGCGGACCCAGGTCGTCATCATCGGCGCGGGCCCGGCAGGACTTGCTGCTCGGGCCAGCTGCTGCACGGTGACGGCATCGATGCGGTGATCCTCGAACGGCGCAGCGCGGAATACGTGCTCGGGCGTATCCGCGCCGGCGTGCTCGAGCAGGGCACGGTCGACGTGCTCGAGCAGCGCCGGCGTGGCCGCGCGACTGCGCGCGGAAGGGCTGGTGCACGAAGGCGTCGAGATCGGCTTCAAGGGGCGGCGCCATCGCATCGCCCTGCAGATCGCTGGTCGGCAAGGCGGTCACCGTCTACGGCCAGACCGAGATGACGCGCGATCTCATGGAAGCGCGCGCCGCCTGCGGAGCGCGCCAGCGTGTACGAGGCCGACGACGTCACGTTGCACGACTGGGGGACGCGACCCGCAGGTGACCTATCGCCAGCACGGCGTGGAGCACGAGATCGCCTGCGATTTCATCGCCGGCTGCGACGGCTATCACGGCGTCTGCCGCGCGCAGCATCCCCGGCGAACCAGCTGCCAGGTGTTCGAGCGCGTCTATCCGTTCGGGTGGTTAGGCGTGCTCGCCGACGTGCCGCCGCCCTGGCAGGAGCTCATCTATGCCAACTCCGAGCGCGGCTTTGCGCTCGCGAGCCTGCGTTCGCCGACGCGGGTGCGCTGTTACGTGCAGTGTTCGCTCGAGGATCGCGTCGAGGACTGGAGCGACGCGCGCTTCTGGGAGGAATTCCGCCGGCGCATGGGCGAGGAAGTCGCCGATCGCCTCACGCTCGCGCCCTCGATCGAAAAGAGCATCGCGCCGCTGCGCAGCTTCGTGGTGGAGCCGCTGCGCTTCGGCCGGCTGTTCCTGGCCGGCGATGCCGCGCACATCGTGCCGCCCACCGGCGCCAAGGGACTCAACCTCGCGGTCAGCGACGTGTTCTACCTCCACGAGGCCCTGCGCGATCTATTACCGCGAAGCGTCGCGAACACCCGCTGGATGAATATTCGCCGCGCTGCCTGCGGCGCATCTGGAAGGCCGAGCGCTTCTCCTGGTGGATGACGCGCCAGCTGCACCGCTTTCCCGGGCGACGCCTTTGCGATGCGCATGCAGGAAACCGAGCTCGAATACCTGTTCGAGTCGCGCGCGGCGCAGCTGAGCATGGCGGAGAACTACGTGGGATCTGCCGTTCGAGCCCGCGGGTTGAGGGCTCAGCGCCGACGGATTTTTGCATGTGCTCCGGGTAGCGCGCGCCCTGTATGGCGACTTGCGAGGCGGCGGCCTCGATATCGCGCAGATCCTGGGGCGAGAGCTTGAGATCCGCGGCTCAGGATTTTCCTCGAGACGATGCAGCTTGGTGGTGCCGGGGATGGGCACGATCCACGGCTTCTGCGCCAGCAGCCAGGCGAGCGCGATCTGCGCCGGCGTCGCCTTCTTGCGCGCCGCGATGCGCGCCGAGCAGGTCGACCAGCGCCTGGTTCGCCTTGCGCGCTTCCGGCGTGAAGCGCGGCACGATGTTGCGGAAGTCGGTGCTGTCGAACGTGCGTGTTCTGCGTCGATCTTGCCCGGTCAGGAAGCCCTTGCCGAGCGGGCTGAACGGCACGAAGCCGATGCCGAGTTCCTCGCAGCGTCGGCAGGATCTCCTGCTTCGGGCTCGCGCCACCACAGCGAATATTCACTCTGCAGCGCCGTCACCGGCTGCACGGCGTGCGCGCGGCGGATGGTCTGCACGCCCGCTTCGGACAGGCCGAAGTGCCTGACCTTGCCTGCCGCGATCAGGTCCTTGACCGCGCCGGCGACGTCCTCGATCGGCACGTCGGGATCGACGCGGTGCTGGTAGAACAGATCGATGGCGTCGGTCCGCAGCCGCTTCAGCGAGGCCTCCGCGACCTGCCGGATGTGCTCGGGCCGGCTGTCGAGGCCGGCCTGCTTGCCGTCTCGGCATCGATGCTCGAAGCCGAACTTGGTGGCGATACGACCTGGTCCGCGAAACGGCGCCAGCGCCTCGCCGACGAGCTCCTCGTTGGTGAACGGGCCATAGACCTCGGCGGTGTCGAAGAACGTGACGCCGCGTTCGACGGCGGCGCGGATCAGCGCGATGCATCTGCTGCTTGTCGGCCGGCGGGCCGTAGCCAAAGCTCATGCCCATGCAGCCGAGTCCGAGGGCCGAGACTTCGAGACTGCTGTTGCCGAGCTTGCGTTTTTCCATCTATGGTCTCCGCTAACGTCGTCGCGGACGTTTCACTGCCTTGGGCGACGGGCCGCAGCACTCCGGGTCGTTGATGGTGCGGAAGATCTTCCAGCCATCCGCACCGCGGCGCAGGAAGTCGATGCTGCGCAACCGGTACACGTCGGCCGAGAAGCCTTCGTAGTTCGTGACCGACACCCAGCGCGACACGACCACCGCCAGGTCGCCGCTCACGTCGACCGATTCAATGTCGAAGTTCCAGGTGGGGAGCGGGCCGTGGCGACCGAAGTCGTTCCTGAACCAGCTCGCCAGTGATTCGAAGGTCTGTTCGGGCTGGCAGGGCGCGATGTAGCGCAACGTCGGATCGAATACCGACATCACCTTCGCCACGTCCCGGGATTGGTACCCCGCGACCCAGGTTTCGAGAATTCCCTTGGCGTCCGGGCCGTTCTGGCTTCGTTTGACCTTGCCTGGTTTCATTGCTCATGTCCTCCCTGGTAGTGGGCGACATGCTAACGCGGCCGGAATGTGTCGGCCATGGGACTGAAGGGAACCAGTGGTGCGCCCGGGTGATCGTTCTTGATCTGACCGGAAACATGGGTCACTCCCGGCACAAAGCTCCATTTCACGGCGTCTTCGTCGCCCCTCGCAATGACCAGCAGCCGCCGGTGCCCAAGATCGCCGAAGGTCCGTCCGGCGTAACGCTGGTGGTACGCGTTGAATTCCGATCGTTCGATGCACACGCCATCGACGTATTGCTCGCCGGCGAAGCCCTTCGGGTCGCCCCGATCCCAGATGTTGTTAGTGACGATGATGAAGCCCGGGTTGATGGCGCGGCGTTTCTCGTCGATGCGCCGCACGAGGTCGATGTTGCCGGCGGTCCAGGCGTCCTTTTCGTCCTGCGGCCAGTTGAGCCAATCGGCCCGAACCCCCCAGAGCCGCGCGCCGACATTGTCCAGGTAGATGCCATCCACCTTGCCCTCGCGCATCAGGTGGGCAATGAACTCGACCACGTTGTCCGCCCAGCGCGACCCGACGCGCATGTCCGCCAGGTGGGTCTTGGGCCAGTTGACGCGTACGCCGTACGACGGATAGGGCCACAGCGGAACGTTTTCGCGCCCGCCCATGTAGTAGCTCTCGTTCAGCTTGCAGGGGATGTGGTCATACACTTCGATGCCATTGAGATACGCCAGCACCTCCGCGCCCTTGGCGCGCGCCTGCGCGAAATGTTCGTCGTAACGATTGCAGTTGCCGGCGATCACTATCGCGCCGGGGTGCTCATACAACTCGAAGTTGTCGAAGCTGTTGTTGTAGAACAGGCCGAGAGGGTTGGCCTGTCGCTGCGAGCCGGCGGAGCGCGACTCGGCCTGCAGGCGGTGGCGGCCAGGAGCAAACGAGTAGCAGGTAGCGCATACCCCGACTCTAGGTCTGGCGGCACGCCGATGAAGTAGGAGGAGGGCGCTACCGGCCGCCGCCGGGACTCCTACGTGCACCGCCAAGGGGCGGGCAATGCCCCCAATTGCGCCACGATTCTGCGGCAAAGTAGTTAGTCTTAAGTAATTGTCATGCGCCCGACATGACAACTCACATATGACGATTAGCACTTAAATCCGGCCGCGGCGTTCGAAATACTGTGCTCACTGGTTCAACACATACACCAAGGGAGTACAGGTCATGAATCGTTTCGCTGTCATCGTCGCCATGCTGATCGTCGTGACGGGCGTTTCCGTCGCCAGTTCGTTCTCGACCGCCGCATCGCTGGCGTTTGCCACCGCGCTGGTCGCCAGCGCCATGCTGGTCCATGAATTCGCCTTTCGCGTCGAAACCACTGGGGTGGGCACCGACCCGGTACTCGAACGCCCGGGCATTCCTGGCACTGGTCCTGGGTCACACGATTCGCTTCGCCATCGCCGCGGTTGCGATTGCCTGGACGGTGGTATCGCTGCGGTGGTACGCCGCCTGAATCTTCTATTTTTTCTTGGGGGAGCTGGCGCGGACTACTTCGGGTAACCGCGCCACACCCACTCGAGCGCCTGCGGCAGCGTCTGTTCGCGGACCTTCTTGTCGCAGTGGCCTGAGTCCAGCGCGACGACGTACTGGTACTGGTAGCCCTTCGTCCTTGAGCACCTTCGCCATGCGGTGGTTGGCCTCCACCCAGTCGTGCATGTCGTCGCGCATCACGTTCGGGTTGAACAGATCGCGGTCGCCCACGTGCATCCAGATGCGGATGGGCTTGGGTTGGCATTGGCGATGATCGACTCGTGATAGTCCCAGGCGCCGCCCGGCGTCTGCCGGGTTGAACGGCCACTGCTGGTTCACGAACGTGCCCGAGTAGCTGATCACGCGGTGGTACCACTCCGGGTGATACCAGGCCATCGTCAACGCCGCCGCCGCGCCCGAGCTGCAGCCCATGACCGCGCGGCCATCGGCTTTGCGCGTGAGCTTCACGTCGTAGTTCTTCTCCACCGCCGGCAGCACTTCCGCCTCGATGAACTCCGCGAACTTGCCGGACATCGTGTCGTACTCGAGCCCGCGCTCGTTGCCCTGCGCGTCGCCGCCGCCGTTCTGGATCATGATGGCGATCATCGCCGGCACGCGCTTCTGCGCGATGAGGTTGTCGAGCACGCGCGGCAGGCGTCGTGTCGGGCTTGCCGAGCGCCGGGCCGTCGTGCGTGACGATGAACGGGCGCCTTCTTGCCGCGCTTGTATTGCGCGGGGACGTAGACCGTGATCGTGCGCTGGTAGGGCTGCGGGTGCGTCTCGACGATCAGCGTCTTCGGGTTGTTGGGGTCGACCGTGCCGAAGACGTCGCGCGCGATGCCGGGGTAGAACTTGCTGTCCTTCGAGTCCATCGCGAACTGCTGGACCTTGCCCTGCGGCACGCCGTCGACGACGGTGAGCTCGGGGGCGGGCACGTAGTCGGGGCCGATGAGGAAGTCGCCACTCCTTATCTATAGGGGCGTTGGCGCCTGTGCCGGCGACCGTGGTGAAGGGCGGCGCGCCGGGCCCGTCGGGTGGGCGAGTGGGTGGAGTGGGGCGCGGCGGCGGCGGGGCGGTCTGGGCGGAAGCCAGAAGCGCCACTATCAAGATTGCGGAGCCTGCAATGAGGGCAGTCGGTCGAATGGTTCGCATGGTCGCCGATATTAGCCGACCGTGATCTGCGTGCCCCCGATTACCCGCTCTAAGAAGCAGGACTCCGGCAAACCATTGGCGGCGCCCGACTCACCGGAGGAAACATGACCTCGTCCCGATTTTTACTGGCCGCGCTCACTACTTTTGCGTTGTCTTGCCCAATCGACACGTGGGCAGCCTGCCTGGATGGCCAGGTGGCCGCGTGTACGCGCAACGGTTGCAAGGGCGTACGCGAATGTGTGGGCGGAAGATTCCTGGGCTGTGAAGTAGCCCAGATGTGCACGAATCCGCCCATCACGGACAAGATCCAGGTCAATCCCGTGGTACCGGGAACCGAAGTCGGCGTGCTCTACGACGGAACCGACGCACAGGGAACCTTCAATGATCGCAGCAAAGTCGTGACGGCGGTCTCCACGACCGCAGTCGCATCGTTGCCGAACATCCTGTCGCCTGCCTTTGGCAATTCGGTCATCGCTTTCGCGCAGAGCCGGCAGCCACGCATGTGGCCGGCCATATGGACCAGTGGCGCGAATACGGTGGCAGTCCCGCTCGACAACAACCTGCACTTCAACGTGACGTTCTGGATCCTTGCCGGGAAACTTCACCACGCAGCAGACGAATGCCGCGGCCGCCGTGCTGGCGGTCAACAACGCGTACCGAGTCGAAAAGGCGGGCGTGCGCATCGCCTTCGCGACCGTCATCGATGCGACCGCCGACCCGTCGGTGGCGACGTTGACCAGTGCCAGTCCGATTCAGAGTTTCCAGAATGAGATCGGTTTCAATGCGGGCGAGATCAACGTCTACGTGATGGGCACCGTGCTGGGCAATACCACGAGCGGGCTCCAATTCGGCGGCACGCCGGTCATCTATCTCGGCCAGAACGGCCTGCTGTTTCCGCAGTTGCTGGAACATGAAATCGGCCATGCGTTCGTGCTCTGGCATACCGCGGGACTGGCTGGCTTCAATTCCGAGAATGTCATGTCGCCCATCGTTTCCGCCCACTTCCTCACGGAGGGGCAGATCTTTCGCATGCACTTCCATCCATCGTCACAGTTGAACGTGCTTGGTCTGCGCCCAACCCAACGTGTCCTGGTCTGCGGCGAACCTATGACCGACGAATGTCCGGCAAACAACCGTCGTCTCTGGACGGACGGCACACTGCCACCAAACTAACAACCAGCGAGTACTTCCATGTTACGCATGAATCTTCTGCTGAGCCTCGTGGTCGCCGCGGTATGCGCCACGCCCCCGCCAGCCATGGCGGATGAGCCAGCCTTCGCCAGCAGCGCGGTGCTGCTCGAATTGAAGGAAACACGGGCTGAATTCAGCTCACTTCGGCTCGATCAGCAGTCGCAGGTGTACATCTGGCTTCTCGCCAACTGCGCCGTCGATGCAGACATGCAGCGCAAAGAGTTGTTGAACATTGGCAGTTTCGGCGAGCTGGCGCTGATCGAGGCGTTTGGCATGGGTCCACCAGTTGCATTTCTCGCCGAACTCGCGGCTGCACGGCGCAATGATTTCGCCGCAATACACGAACGGCTCGCGGGTGAGGATCGGGAACTGTTTGATGAATATCTCAAGGAGCAGGTCAAGGCGATTTCCGAGGAATCCTACGTGAACGAAGCAATCAACCTGACCATCTTGAGCTACCAGCTCGCGGCACTCGACGGTATCGCCACCGTTGGCACGAACACATCCATCGCGTGGCTCGAGCGAACAACTCCCAGGCTCGAAAACCCGGAGACTAGACGCGCGGCCGAACGTGCGCTCGAGACACTGCGCAAACGGTGGAATTCCTCAAAGTGGTAGATCACGCCGCCGCGCCAATGCTCCGCAGAATCCGCTCATCCGAAGTCGGCTGCCGCCGGAAGTAGCCAAGCTCGTGCGCAGCGGTCTCATCGAGGCTTCGCAATGCTGCGGCGGTGGACTGTGCAATCCACGAGATGCGCAGCTTCATGGCGGCGGTGACCCGCGACAGCGATTCCACGGCACTGGGCGATGCGGCCTCGTCGAAAAGGCGCAATGAGTACTCTCGCAGCAGGCGCAGCTCGTTGAGGCTCGCGATGCTGCTCGGTCGGACGCGGCAGTTCCCACTGGCGATGCAGTCGCTCGATACGCGCCAGATAACTCTCGCCGAGCAGCAGCTGGAACCAGCTGCGCTGATACTGGGCCATGCAGTTCAAGGCCGATTCGTTCGGCACCACGACATAGCGTTCGGTCGGGACGTGATGGTTGTCGAAGGTCACCGAACAGGTGTCGGACAGCCGCATGCTGCCGTTGAATCGCGAGTCGCCGATCCGCACCGAGTCGCCGCGCAGGTCGGCGGCGCAGAAAACGGAGCAGGCGCTGCCCGCGAGCGGCGCGCTGAACAGCACCACGTCGGCCACGTGTGCCAGCGACACATAGTCATAGGTGCCGTCGACGCGAATGCCGTCGCGCGTTCGCGTCAGCGTCACGGGCGCATGCGCGCCCGCCGCGCGCTCACTGCCGGCATTGGCGAGGATCAGCGAGCGGCGGTCGATGGCATGCAGGAGCCGGGTCCGCCGTAAGTTCGCGGAGCTCCACCAGGGCAGCGGCACACACCGCAACGCGCACAGCGGATAGAGATGCATCACCAGCGCGATGCCGAGTGGCAAGCACTCCACGGCGACGCTGCGTGCAGTCTGCGCCGCGGCCTCGAAAGTCGCCGCGGCCGTGGATTCGGCCGGATGCAGGTTCAGCTCTGCGCGCAGGCCCGGAATCCGTGGCGGAAGGCGTGGCGCCAACCGCGTCGTCCGGCGCGCGGCTCAGCGCTGCGACCAGCTCCGCGATACTTCAGTCGACGGTGACAACGACCTTTCCTCGCGCATGGCCCTCACCCAGGTATTCGAGCGCGGCGCCGGCTTCTTCGAGTGGATAGCGCCGGTCGATCACCGACTTCAGCTTGCCTTCGCGCGCCAGCCCCGCGAGCAGTTCCAGGTCCGCCTGGTTCACACTCGCAATGAAGAACTTCACCGGCGGCTCGATGAAGCGGCCCGCGATCTTGCTCCACGCGACTCGCTTGATCGGCCCGAGCATCGGGCCTTTCTTCGAGCCGCCGACCACCACGATGATGCCGTCCGGCTTCATGACATCTGCCATGGCGAAGAAGCCCTGACTGCCGACGTTGTCGAGGATGAGGTCGTAGCGCTCCTTGCCTTCGGTGAAGTTCTCCTGGGTGTAGTCGATGACGTGATCCGCGCCGAGCGAACGCACCAGCTCCACGTTGCGCGTGCTGCAGACGCCGGTGACTTCCGCGCCGAACGCTTTCGCGATCTGCACGGCGTAGGTTCCGACACCGCCCGAGGCGCCGTTGATGAGCACTTTCTGCCCGGCCTTGATGCCGCCTGATCGCGCAGGCCCTGCAGCGCGGTGATGGCGGCGATCGGCATGGCGGCGGCTTCTTCGAACGACATGTTCGCCGGCTTGGCGACGATGTTCCCTGTCTCGCGCGCGACCACGTATTCGGCCAGCGCGCCGTGCGCGCCGCCGAACACTTCATCGCCGGGCTTGAAGCGCGTGACCTTCGCGCCCACCGCCTCGACGGTGCCGGCGAAGTCGTATCCCAGCGCGCCAATCGTCTGGGCGCGCCGATGCCGCTGCCAGGCGAATCAGATGCGCGGCTGGCCGGTGGTCCCGTACCACTCGACCGGGTTGACGCTCGAGGCGTGCACCTTGATCAGCACCTGGCCGTCGCCGGGCGTGGGCTTGGCGATCGTCTCCAGCGCTGAGCACCTTGCGGCACGCCATAGCAGCGGTGCGTGACGGCGCGCATGGATTCGCGCGCCGGCGTCGAGCGCCGGCGCCGGCGGGCAGGGCGAGTCATAACTCACCGTGATGGCCAGCGCCGCAAATCGCGACGACGAAGAACGCCGCCACGCCGGTGAGAATCTTGTATCGGAGTTTCATGTTCGAGCTCCTGCAATGCCGCTGACGGTCGAACTATGAATCCACGGCCGCGTGCGCGCCGGCGCATGCGACGGGCGACCGGCCAAGGCGCAGTGAGCTGACGACCGGCGCCGACGAATGACGGCGGGGCGATGGTCGCGCGGGCGCCCGCGCGCGTGCCAGCGCGGCCACCTTGTTCTATAGTCAGGTCATGGCAACCACGGCGGCATCCGTCCCCAGCGGCTTCAGGCGCATCTTTGCGTGGCCGCGGCTGCGCTTCACGCTGGTGGTGTCGGCGGCCTTTGGCTTGCTGACTGGGCCTGCACAGCGAGACAGCCTTGCCCGTCGACGTGCTGCGCGCGCTTGATGGTCGGCGGCGCCATGCTGTTGATGTTCGGATGGCTCGAGCAGTGGCCGCGGCGACTGCCGAAATGGCTGCCGCGCACCGTGCTCAGGCTCATCGGCATCGCGGTGGTCATACCGATCGCCACCGGGATCGCGTTTGCCATCACCGGCGGAGGCAGCGAGCACGACTTCGGTATGCTGCTGGTGGTCGCGGCTGCTGTTCGCGCCGTGGATCGCCATCGGCACCATCCTGCGGCAACGCGATGCGTTCGCGCGCGAGCAGGCGCTGGAGTTCGAGCTGGAGCGCAGCGAGTTCGAGCGCCGCGAGTCCGATGCGCGCCTGCGGCTGCTGCAGGCGCAGGTCGAGCCGCATTTCCTGTTCAATACGCTGGCGAACGTGCAGGCGCTGGTGGACTCCGGATCTCCGCAGGCCTCGAAGGTGCTGACCAGCCTCATCGCCTATCTACGCGCGGCCGTGCCGCGCATGCATTCGCAGACCACCACGCTGGAGAACGAAGTGGAGCTGGCGCGCGCCTACCTCGATCTCATGCAGATGCGCATGCCGGACCGGCTGCAGTACGCCATCCACCTCGATCCCGCGGCGGCGCGCCTGCATTGTCCGCCGATGACGCTGCTGACGCTGGTCGAGAATGCCGTGCGCCACGGCATCGATCCGAGCGAGGCCGGCGGGCGCATCGATGCCGATATCTGGCTGCGCGACGATCGCTGCGTCATGCGCGTGAAGGACACCGGCGTGGGCCTGAAGACCATAGCCGCGGGCTCGGCACCGGGCTGTCGACGCTGCGCGAGCGATTGAAGCTGGCGTTCGGCGGCGATGCGCAGCTCACGTTGACCGAGATCGCGCCGCACGGCGTGTGCGCCGAGATCAGCATTCCGCGCCGCGAGGCTGACTCGTGACGCGCGTGACCGCGCTCATCGCCGACGACGAGCCGCTGCTGCGCGAGGCGCTGGTGCGCCTGCTCGCCAGCGCCTGGCCCGAGCTCGAGATCGTCGCGCAGGCGCGCAACGGCCGCGAAGCCATCGACCTGTTCGAAGCGCATCAGCCCGAACATCTGCTTCCTCGACGTGCAGATGCCGGGCAAGACCGGCGTCGAAGCCGCGCAGCACATCGGGCGCCGCGCGCACCTGGTGTTCGTGACCGCGTTCGACGAATACGCCGTCCAGGCGTTCGCGCAGGGCGCGCTCGACTACCTGGTCAAACCGGTCGAGCCGGCACGCCTCGCCGAGACCGTGCTGCGATTGCAGGAGCGCTTGCGCGCCGCACAGCCGGCGCTCGATACCGGAGGCGTTGCTGCAGCAGCTGGCGCTGGTGCTCAATCGCGGATGCCGCGCCGCAGGCGCTGCGCTGGGTGCGCGCCTCGGTGGGCCCCACCGTGCGGCTGATCGCCGTGCAGGACATCGATTTCCTGCGCGCCGAAGAGAAGTACACGCAGGTCGCGTGGCGCGATGACGCCGGCGAGCCGCGCGAGGCGGTGATTCGCACCGCGCTGAAGGAACTCATTCCGCAGCTCGATGCGGCGCAGTTCGCGCAGGTGCATCGCTCGGTGGTGGTGAACCTGAGCGCGATCAGCCATGTCACGCGCGGCGCGAACGAGACCGCGGACATTCATCTGAAAGGGCGGCAGGAGACGCTGCCGGTGAGCCGCACCTACCTGCATCTGTTCCGGCAGATGTGAGATGAAGACTTCGATTTCCGTCGCGACCACAAGGGATGCGCGTCCCCTGGTGGGCGCTGCGCACCGCCGTGGCGCGCGGCATGACGCAGAAGTTCGGTGAGGGCCACTGGTCTGCGGCCCCCAGCAGGGCCGAGGTCGTGCGACAGGTACGCGCCTCGCATGTGCTGGTCGCGCGCCGGGAGGCGGACATCATCGGCACCGTGCGGCTGACTACCGCAAGACCGTGGGCGATCGACTCGAGCTCCTTCACGCCCGTCACTTCGGCGCTCTATGTTCTGGGCCTGGCCGTCGCGCCAGAGGCGCGGGGACAGGACGTCGGGCGTGATCTCATGGAGGCCGCGAAGGATGCCGCCCGGTCCTGGCCCACAGAAGCGTTGTGGCTGGACGCATACGATCACAGCGCCGGCGCCGGGCCCTTCTATCTCAAGTGTGGCTTTCGCAAGGTCGGCCGCACGCAGTATCGTGAGGTGCCGCTGATATATTACGAATGGCTGGTGGCGCAGGAGGCGCACAGATGAAGTCGTCCAATCTTGTACTCCGGCCCGCTCAGCATGTTCGGCGCCAAGGTGCAGATCGCGGCGCTGGAGAAGGGAATCGATTTCGAACTCGTCATGGTGCCGTACGATTCCAGCACGGCTACGACCCGAAGCATCCCGAGGTGCTGCGCATCAACCCGAAGCGCCAGGTGCCCGTGCTCGTGCACGGCGATGTCGAGATCTTCGATTCGTCGCAGATCTTCGAGTATCTCGAGGATTGCAGCCCGATGCCGGCACTGTGGCCGCGCGACGCCCGCTGCGCGGGCACGCGCGCGCGGACTCGAGCATCAGTCCGACGAAGTGTATTTCCCGCACATCATCCGGCTGATGAGCCTGCAGCAGGACTGAAGCGGCGAGGCCGCCGTGGCGGCCATCGATGCGGCGAATCGCTTTCTATGCGGAGATGGAGCGGCGACTGGAGTCGAGCGAGTGGCTGGCGGGCAGCTATTCGTACGCCGACATCGCGTTCTACATGGCCGCGCTGTTCGGCGAGCGTCAGGGCGCGCCGCTCGGTGCCGCCACGCCGCGCTGCTCGCGTGGCGTAACCGCATGTCACAGCGCAAAGCCGGTGCGCACGGTAGTTAGCGCCATGGCAGCCTGGCTGAGAGCCGCGGGACGGCCGGTGCCGGCGTTCATGGAGGCATGAGCGCCAACGCGGAACTCGCATTTCTTCGCGCGCTCTACCTGTCACAACTGCCGCTCTCCCATCGTCTAGCGTTCATGTCGACCACTGCCAGCAGTCCTACAGACCGCAGCGGCGTGTTCGCCGAGAACCGCGACAAGCTCTGGCGAGTCGCCTATCGAATGCTCGGCTCACGGGCCGAGGCGGAGGACATCGTGCAGGAGGCCTGGCTGCGCTGGAATGACGCGCGCGGCGAAATCCGCTCGCCCAAAGCCTGGCTGATCACGGCCACCACGCGCCTGTGCATCGATCGGCTGCGGCAGTTGCGCGCCGATCGCGAAGGGTAAGCGGGCCCATGGCTGCCCGAGCCGCTGACGCTGGAAGCGGCGCCGCCCGCCGATCACGCCAGCGAGCTGGCGTCGGATCTGTCGGTGGCCTTTCTCGCCTTGCTCGAGCGGCTCGCGCCCGAGGAGCGTGCCGCTTTTCTGCTGCACGAGGTTTTCGATTCCGGCTACGACGACATCGCGCGCATCCTCGGCAAGAGCGAGCCCGCGTGCCGGCAGATCGTCAGCCGTGCGCGCAAGCGCGTCCGCGACGCGCGGCCGCGCGTGCAGGTCAGCGCCGAAGCGAGTGCGCGCCTGCTGCAGGGTCTGGTCGAGGCGGTGCAGGCGCAGGATCAGCCGGCCTTGTTGAAGTTGCTGTCCGACGACGCCACCTGGACCTCCGACGGCGGCGGCAAGGCGAAGGCAGCCAAGAAGATCGTGCACGGGGCGCAGCATGTGGCTCGCTTCGCCACGGGTGTTTACCGTCGCCACCTGCCGCTGATGACCTTCCGCCCGGTGACGGTGAACGACGAGCCCGGATACGCCGTGTTCTATGCGGGCCGGATCCTGTCCGTGCTCACCATCCGCACCGACGGACGTCGCATCCTCGACGTCTACAGCCATCCTGAATCCCGACAAGCTGAAAGGGGTTCGAGCTGCCTGCGACTCATTGACGCTGTCACAGCGGCGCTGTCCGGATCGTCTCCTTGTGTAGTAACAACCAAGGAGCAAATCATGCAATCACGTATCGACTGGTTCCAGGCATCTCCGCGGCGCCACGCAGGCGCTGCTGACTCTGCAAGGCTTCGTCAACAAGAGCGGTCTCGATCACACCCTGCTCGAGCTGGTGAAAATGCGCGCCTCGCAGCTCAATGGCTGCGCCTACTGCATCGACATGCATACCAAGGATGCGCGGGCGGCCGGTGAAACCGAGCAGCGCTCTATCTGCTCGACGCCTGGCACGAGGCACCGTTCTACAACGAGCGCGAGCGCGCCGCACTGGCATGGACCGAGGCGGTGACGAACGTCGCCGACGGGCATGTGCCGGATCAGGTATATGAAACCGCACGCCAGCATTTTTCCGAAGCGGAACTCGTCAACTTGACACTGGCGGTCGTGGCTATCAACGGCTGGAATCGAATCTCGATCGGGTTCCGTGCCGAGGTGGGCAGCTACAAGGCCGGATCCGCGGCGTCGGCCGTCAGGGCGGCGGCAGGATAAAAACAGTGATCAGGTCTTGGGATGCGCGGCGGCGCGCTGCGGCAACAGGAAAATGAGCGCGAGCATGACGGCGCCAAGCACGGCGGACGCGACTGGTCGGCTCAGGTCGAGCCCGCCGTGATCGATGGGTTTGTCGAGATAGTCGCCCACGGTCGCACCGAGCGGGCGCGTGAGGATGAACGCGATCCAGAACAGCAGCACGTGCGATATCCGCGTCCAGAAATAGGCAGCGGCCACCAGTGCGAGCGCTGCGCCAAACACCAGCGCCGCGCCGGTGTAGCCGAGTCCGGTGTCGTCGGCCATCCAGTCGCCGAGCGCCGTGCCCAGCGTCTGTGAAAATGTGATCGTCGCCCAATAAAAGGCTTCGACCCGCGGCGTGTTGACCGTGGTCACCGATACCGTGCCCTCGGAGCGATGCCACAGCCACAGCGTGATCAGCACACACCCGAGCAGTAGCATGGAGCCGCCGGTGTAGCCGATACCGAGTGAACGATCCGCGAAGTCCGCCATCGTGGTGCCAGCGGTGGTGGAGGCGACAATGGTCGCCCAGTAGAGCAGCGGGTGAAATTGTTTGGCTCGAACTTGCAGGACGACGAGCACTACGAGCAGCGAGAGAAAGATGAATGTCCCGGTCAGGTAACCGAGGTTCATGGTCATGGTGACCGTATCGCCGCCGGTCTCACCCAGCGTGGTCGCAAGAATCTTGATGATCCAGAAACCGAGGGTAACCTCGGGGACTTTGGCGAGGGTAGTGTTGTTCATGCGGCCGCGAGGTTCAGGCCACGTGAGACGACACCGCGCGGCGTTTCCCGTCGGATGCGGGACCGCCCGGTCTTACTTCACCGCGCGGCGCTCGATTACAGAATTTTCCCGGCGGCGGATGAGATCGCCCAGGTCGGCGGGAGAAATCGGTGGGCTGAAATGAAACCCCTGGTACTGATCGCAGCCCATGGATCGCAGTGAATCGAGTTGTTCGAGCGTTTCGACGCCTTCGGCCACCACCTTGAGCCGCAGGCTGTGCGCCAGCGAAATGATCGCCTGGACGATCGAGGCATCTTCGGCGCGCGTCATGAGATCTTTGACGAACCCGCGGTCGATCTTGAGATTGTCGATCGGGAAACGGCGCAGGTAGCTCATGCTCGAGTAGCCCGTGCCGAAGTCGTCGACCGAGACCAGCACGCCCATCGCCTCGAGCTCCTGCGAGAATTCCCGCCGATTCTTCCGGATTGGTCATCACGGCGCTTTCGGTGAGCTCGAGCTCGAGGCAGCGGGGATCGAGACCCGGCTTCGCCGATGGCCTGGCGAATGACGTCGAGCAGGTTGCCCTGCCGGAACTGCGTCGCCGACACGTTCACGGCGACCCGCATGCGCGGCAGTCCTTCGCGTTGCCACGCCTTGCATTGCCGGCAGACTTCGCGCAACACCCATTCGCCGATCGCGCAGATGAGGCCGCAGTCCTCGGCCAGCGGAATGAAATCCTCCGGCATGATCAGGCCGCGCTCCGGGTGATGCCAGCGGATGAGCGCTTCGGCACTGCGGAAGTCGTCGGTGGCGGTATCGACCTTGGGCTGGTAGTGCAGCTCGAATTGATTCGGCGCCAGTGCGCCGTGCAGATCGCTTTCGAGCTTGACCCGATCGCGCGTGGCGGTATCCATGCCCGGCTCGAAGCATTGCAGATTGTTGCGGCCGCGCTGCTTGGCGCAGTACATCGCGGCATCGGCGTGCGCGATGAGTTTCTCGGCGCGGTGGCGCTCGGTCGGGATAAAACGCGACGCCGACGCTGGTGGAAATGTGCAGGTCGACGCCGGTGATCTTGACCGGAGACTGCAGCGCCTCGATGACCCGCTGTGCGAGCCGATCGCGTCCGGCTTCTCCGCCGTGCGGGCCGAGCACCAGCACGAATTCGTCGCCGCCGACGCGCGCCACGGTGTCGATCTCGCTCACGACGCCGCGCAAGCGCGTGGCGACGCCGTTCAGCAGCTCGTCACCCGCACGATGACCCAGCGAATCGTTGATGAACTTGAAGCGATCGAGGTCGAGCACCAGCACGGCGAACTGCTGCGCGTTGCGCTCGGCATGCATGATGGCCTGCGTCGAGACGATCGTCGAGCAGCACGCGGTTGGGCAGGCCGGTGAGTGCATCGTGCGTGGCCAGGTGCCGCAACTGATCGTTGGCCACTTCGAGGCCCATGGTGCGCACCGCCACCATGTGTTCCAGCGATTGCAGCTGGCGGCGCAGCACCTGCTGGTCGTGCCACTTGCGCGTGAGCGCGCTCGCGCATTGCAGGACCTCGATGGGCTCGAACGGCTTCTTCAGCACCAGTAGTTTGTCGGAGTGCCCGAGGCGCTCGAGGAAGTCCGCCCAGTCGTAGTCCGAATGCGCGGAGCAGACGACGACCTGCACGTCCGGATCGGCCGCCCACAGATGCTCGATGGTCTCGAGCCCGTCCCATCCCGGGGGCATGCGCATGTCGATGAAGGCGAGCGCGAAGGGCTGGCCGTTCGCCTGCGCGCTGCGCGGCCAGCGTCACGCCCTGGCGCCCTGCTGGGCGAACTGCAACTCGAACGACGGGCGGCATCAGCGGCGGCGCCGCTGTCGCCGAACAGGATCTTTTCGATCTGCGACATGCCGGTTTCGGCGCTCGTTCGCGCGCGAGGATTTTCGCGAAATCGTCGTGGATCGCCGGGTTGTCGTCGATGATCAGGATGCGGCCGTTGATCGTGCTCGGCGTGCGTCGCTCATCGGCCGGTCCTTCTCCCGGAATTATGTACAACGTGATTCCGCGCACGTGCCGAATCCGAGAACGCTAGCCGCGTAACACTAGCGATTTGCCCCAAGTCGCTACTGTTAAGCCCATAGCAGTTCCGGCACACCTTCCGCATGCAAGCAAGTTACAACTTCTGGCTCGTCGGCCTGTCCATCGTGGTCGCGATGGTGGTGGCCTACACGGCGCTCAAACTCGCCGCGCGCGTGGCCGAGCGGGGCCGATCGGCGGGGCGCATGTGGCTGCTCGGCGGCGCGGCCGCCATGGGCATGGGCATCTGGTCGATGCACTTCATCGGCATGCTGGCGTTCTCGGTCGAGATCCCGCTGCGCTACGGCATCATCAAGACGCTGCTCTCGCTCGTGATCGCGATGGTCACCTCCGGCTTCGCGCTGGCGATCGCCAGCCGGCCGCAACTGAGCCTGGCGCGACTCGCGGTCGGCTCGATCGTCATGGGCGCCGGCATCTGCGCCATGCACTACTCCGGCATGGCCGCGATCCAGATCGTGCCGATGATCACCTACCAGCCGATGCTGGTGCTGGCGTCGATTGGCATCGCGGTCGGCGCGTCGTTCGCGGCGCTGTGGCTGGCGTTCAAACTGCGCAGCGGCCAATCGAGTTACATCGCGCTGGCGCGCGCCGGCGCGGCCGTCATCATGGGACTGGCGATCAGCGGCATGCACTACACCGCGATGGCGGCCTCGAAGCTCGCGCGTCGGCTCGTATTGCTCGGCGGCGCGTCCTTCGACAACAACTGGCTGGCGGGCACGATCGGCCTGGTCGCGCTCGGCGTGCTCGGCGCTCACGCTGATCACCGCGGTCTACGACGCGCACCTGCGTGTCGCAGACCCGCCAGGACGCGCAGCGACTCGAGCAGGTCAACGCCGCGCTTACAGCACGGCAAGAACCTGCTGGCGCTCGCGACGCGCGCCGCCGGCATCTCCTCCTGGGAGCTCGACATCGCGACCCGCAAGACGCTGTGGACGGAAAACGAGATCGAGTCGCTGCGCGCGGCGGGCGTCGACAACCGGCGCAGCCGAATGCCGTCATCGCCATGACGCATCCGGACGACCGCTCGATCATGTTCGACGCCGATCAACGCGGCCGTGGCCGAGAAGCAAGGACGTGTGCGCCTTTCGCTTTCGCGTCGTGCACGCCCGCCGGCGATGCGGTGCATCTCGAAGCGCACGCGCGCATCTTCTGCGACGCCGCGGCAAGCCGGTGCGGATTCTCGGCGTGTCCTGGGACGTGACGCACCAGGTGCTGCAGGAGGAGCGCAAGCGCGAGCTGCAGTCGCAGCTGCGCGATGCCTCGCGCGATGCCGGCATGGCGGAAGTCGCCACCGGCGTGCTGCACAACGTCGGCAACGTGCTCAACAGTCTCGGCGTCTCGGCGTCGCTGATGCAGTCCCAGCTGCGCGATTCGCGCGTCGGCAACGTGCAGCGCATCGCCGCGCTGCTGACGCGCAGGGCGACAGGTCGGCGAGTTCCTCGAGAACGACGAGCGCGGCCGGCAGATGCCCGGCTATCTCGCGCAGCTCGGCGAGAACCTGACCGCCGAGAACCAGCGGCTGCAGGCCGAAGCGGCGGCCATCGCCGCGCACGTCGGGCACATCCGCACCATCGTGGCCGCGCAGCAGACCTATGCGCGCCGCGGCGGCGTCACCGAAGCGGTCGACATCGCCGAGCTGCTCGACAACGCCGTCGCCATTCATTTCGCGGACATGACCGACGTCTCGATCCGGCGCGAATACGAGCCGCTCGCGCCGCTGACGCTCGATCGTCACAAGCTCATCCAGATCCTCGGCAACCTGCTGAGCAACGCGCGCCATGCGCTGAAGGACGCGCCGACGGACCGCGCCAGCTGACGTTGCGCGTGCACGCCGGCAGGACCCGAGCTCGGTTCGTCATCGAGGTGCAGGATTCCGGCGTCGGCATCGCAGCCGGACGTGCTGAGCGGCTGTTCGAGTTCGGCTTCACGACCAAGAAGGACGGTCACGGCTTCGGGCTTGCACACGAGCGCGATCCTGGCCAAGGAGCTCGGGGGCGAGCTCGCGGCGTTCAGCGATGGTCCGGGACAGGGCGCGCGGTTCGTGCTGCGGCTGCCGGCCGCGGCGATGGAGATGAAAAAGCAGGCGTAACGTCTCGAGCCGCTCTCCGCTTGCTACTCTAGACGCTCGATCAAAGATAACGCGTTACCCGTTGCCGCGCCGAGCGTCGTGTTGTCGAAGATGCACCACGAGGGAATGCGACGGCATCGCAAGTCCCGCAACTTGTCCGCGAGCGAATCGAGAAAGTCGTCTTCATAGGAGGAGTAGTACATCCGCGGCGAGCCATGAAGACGAAAGTACGCGAGCCCGCGCCATCCGCCTGGCTCGCCTCCGCCTTCGGCTCGCGGGGGATCGGCGGCCACGCGTGCGACTTCGAATTCATTCAGAAGGCGGTCGGCGCGGTCACCGAACCAGCTAGCATGCCTCGGCTCGAGTGCGACGCCGCGATCGAATCGTTTTCGCAGCACGGTGAAAAACGCACGGGCGACGCGGGCGTCGAATGCAAGACTCGGCGCCAGCTGCACCAGCAGGCAGCCGACGCGCGAGCCCAGCGGTGCGAGATCCGCGAGGAAAGATTTCAGCAGCGCCGCGCTACTGGCGAGTCGTTGGTCATGCGTGATCGTGCGCGGGATCTTGACGGAAAAGCGAAAGGCGCCTGGCACGCTCGCGGCCCACCGCTCGAACGTCGAGACGCGATGCGGGCGATAGAAAGTGGAATTGATCTCCACAGCGGGCAGCACCTCCGCATAGCGCGCAAGGTGGGATTCGCCCGTGGGAAAGCGCGGCTGCTGCGCGCGAGGAATGCTCCATCCTGCGGTCCCGATGTAAGTCTTCGAGTGCACACCACAATTCTATGTGCCCAACTAACGCATTCTGTCGGAGTACGCCGGTAAGTCGAATCAGGCGGCAGCTGGCCGTTTCGACTGCACGCCCAGATAGTCACGCTTGCCGACGGGCACGCCGTTGTGACGCAGGATCGCGTATGCCGTCGTGAGGTGGAAATAGACGTTCGGGATCGTGTGCTCGAGGAAATAGTCGGCGCCCGTCATCCATTCGCCTTTCCAGCGAGGCTGGCTCACGACGCGAGTGGCAGCGCCTTCGAAGTCTTTCGCCGTGAGTCCGTCCAGCAGCGTGATGGTCGACCGCACTAGCGCCTGAAGCTCCGCGATGGTTTTCTCGTTGTCTTCCTGCGGCTGCACAGGGTTGCCGGTGAGGTAGCCCGCGGACACTTTCACGGTGTCGCAGGCGATCTGCACCTGTCGCGCGAGCGGGAATTGGTCCGGGGCAAGGCGCAGGGTGGGGAAGACATCCGGGTCGAAATTCTTCGACTTGGCGTGGTCGGCGGCCATGCCGAGCCACTTTTCGAGTTGGCCGAGCTGCTTTTTGAACTGGGAAAAGGTTTCGCTGTACATGGGCGGCGAAGGTACGCGGTTTCAGCGGGGCGGGATACCGGGCCGCATCTTTGAACGAGCCGAGGTGAAGTGGCTCCCTGGGTTGGACTCGAACCAACGACCAACGGATTAACAGTCCGACGCTCTACCAACTGAGCTACCAGGGAACCGAGAACCAATGAAGGGCGCGCATTCTCGTAGAGGACCCTGCGCTCGTCAAGCAAACCTTGAGGATCAGAGACTTACGGCCGAAAAACCCTGACGCGGTTGGCGCCGCTATGGCCAATCATTGCCGCCGGGAAGAACCTGATGGCTGTTCCGGCGACTCACGGGTGACCCGATGAGCACCGCCAGCGAAGCACTCACCCTGCAAATGCTCGAGTGGATTTCGAGCAAGCCTCGCACTCGCGCGGAGGTTCTCGAAGTCTGGCGTACCAGCTGCCCGAGATTGTCGATCTGGGAAGACGCTTGTATCGCGGGGCTGGTGGAATTTTCCCTGGGTGGTGTGGTGACGCTGAGTCCCAGCGGTGAGCGGTTCATCGCGGGCGCAAAGTAGTGCGAGCCTGGATCTCAAGGGCGCGCGCGACGTAAACCTGGTACTCGCGCGCGCCGCCCGACATGTCGAATTCATCGGCGGCGAAAGCCACCACGGTGCCATCGCTCGAAAAGGCGATCCAGGATTACAGCAAGACCATGGACATGGCAGCGCCGCGCTACCAGCTCTGGCAGCCGGTGACGCAGAAGGGCACGTATGTCATCGATGAAACCTACCGTGCGCAGACCTCGGATCCGCTGTGTATGAGCAAGCCGAAGCAGCAGTTTCACGTGAGGAAACGCGCAAGGGTGGCGGCGAGATTCCCCCTCCGCCGGGCGCCAAGGACACCTGGCGGCCATGCTCGAGGTCGACAGCGCAAAGAAAGACGCACTCATCAAGCTGCCAATCCCGCTGAGCGCACTCACTTACTCGACACAGATCACTTCAGATTTCCGGACGAGAAGAGCGGCACATCCACCGGCATCCTGCCCCCCATGTTCGGCCAGCAGAAGTCGATTACGGCGGTGATTCCCGGCAATCTGCGCTCGGCATCCGGCACGCAATGCTTCAAGGTCGATGGCGCCGGAGGCGAGGGCGGAACGCTCATCGTGAAGTGGCAGTTCTCGCTGAGTAGCGCCTCTCAGAGCGGAATTGAACCGGGCACCGTATCCACGGTAGTCGCCGCGCGACTGCGTCTCGCCCTTTGGCGTTGACGCAGCGAGTCGTTGGCCAATTGCAGGGCCTTGCTGATGGCCCACAGCGCTGCGGTTCGCAGCACCCATTTCGAAATCGTATTCATCGTCTGCGCTCCAGGCTATTTCGTGGAGCCCAGTGTGCGCAGTGATGCGCTGCCCGCGCACTGGCGGCGGGAGTCGACTTTGCGTGGGAGCTCCCGACCCTGCCTGATGGAGGGGGTGGCAGGTCATCCCGATGCGCCTGCCTAACCACGCGCCACGTCTTACAGCGCAACAAGGCGACGGCAAAACAGACCCCCGCTTGTTAGTGGCCGCCGCCCCAAGCTCAGCCCGGCGAGATGTGAATGTGCGTGCCGGCCACGTTGGATTGCACCAACTCCAGCAGGAACGCCTGCTCGCCGGAGTGGGCCTTCACGATCACTCTTTCAGTTGCGACGATTTCGGCGCGAAAGCGCTCTTTCGGAAGCTGGGATTTGAAGGTATCGCGAACGTCCTGTGCAATGTAAATCTGGGCGCGACCTTGATTGATCTTTGCGGTGACCAGGATGGGGTCGCCTTCGTGCGGCGTGATGCGAAACAGCATCTCCCCGTCGCTGGCGGCCTTGCCATTGAAGTCCACGCGCCATTTGCTCTGTGCCGCGGGCGCATCGGCCGCCGTTGCGGCGCCGGTAATGAGAGCAAAGCGGCAGACAGCGCCGAGGCACAGGCCTTGAGGGTTTGAAGGTACATGTCGCTCCAGGGAAGGGTGGGGTCGATACCGTTCTCGGCCCCACACTATGCGCCATGACGACCGAGGCTGCTAGCGTGCGCCACGCATGAGGCGACCCACCTCGCTGCGTTCCATCTTGCCGCCGGACGGTGGCACGTCATCGTCTTCGTCGGCTTCACCCTCGAGATCTGCCTTGCGTGCCGCGAGTTGCGCACCGAGTGCATCGAGGTCCATCTCCGACTTCCGTGCTTCGGCAAACATGCCGCCGGGCTTTTCCTCTTCCTTGACGTGATGCTTGATCATTTCGAACAGCACGGTGACTTTCGCATCGAAATATTCGTCGTCCGGTGACGAACCCCTCGATCTCGGCGATCAGCTTCTTTGCACCGTCGTGTTCGACCTCGGCCTCATGATGGATCTTCAAATCATCGGTTGCCTGCAGGAAAGCCGGATAGAAGATCTCCTCCTCGATCGTGGCGTGAACCTTGAGCGCGTTGCAGATCTTCGTGGCGAGTTCCTGCTTGCTGTCTTCATCGCGCGCCTCGCAGAACTGCTCGAACCAGTCCTCGACCTGGCGATGATCGGATTTCAGAAGGGCGATCGCGTCCTGCGAGTCGCCGCTCCGTTCACTTTTCGACTTTGCCCGTGCCATGTGCAATTCCTCCATGTTTGGGGGCGCACATGATTGGAGAGAGGCCGGGCCGCTGAAAATGGATGACGAGGTGAATCTGCGTGGGCAAGCACTCACATCCAATGCGAACCTTTCTCAGTTCGGGTGCCAAGAAGCGTCCTACACCACCGGACCGTCATCGGGTGATGAAATAGGCAGCGCGGCAACCGGGAAGGAGACGAACATGGCTAACAAACCAATCGAGCCGCCAATGGGTGTGCCGTTGGCATTGGCGCGCGTACAAGCGCGCGGAAAACGTCCACTCGCAGTCCGGTCACCGAGCATCAGCGGGGGGATTCCGGCAAAACACTCGGAGTATGCCGATGGCGTATCGCCGGAGATCTCGTGGAACAGCCTCACCGAGGCGAAGTCGTACGCGCTCATTCTCGAGGACCCCGACGCGAAATCCGTGCGGCCGTTCGTGCACTGGGTGGCATGGAATATTCCCGGAAGCGTGACCACGCTGCCGGAAGGATTACAGCAGGAACCGCGGCTGACTGAGCCCGAAGGCATCTTGCAGGGAAAGACCAGCCGTGGATCGGTGGGTTATTTCGGCCCGCGGCCGCCGCCGGGGGATCCGCCACATCACTATCACTTCCAGGTTTTTGCGCTCGACACCGAACTCGATGTGCCCGCTGGTGCGGAGCGCGACGAAGTGCTGGATGCCATGAGCGGCCACGTGCTCGCTACCGGCGAACTGATCGGCACCTTCCAGCATGCGTAATGGATCTGACATCCTCATCGAATGCCTCATGGCCTGGGGCGTCGATACCATCTTTGGCATGCCCGGCGATGGCATCAACGGGTTGATGGAGGCCATCCGCAAACGCGAAGGAAAACTTCGGTTCATCCAGGTGCGCCACGAGGAATCCGCGGCGCTCATGGCCTGCGCGCATTCGAAATGGACCGGGCGCATCGGCTGCTGCCTGGCAACCACCGGGCCTGGCGGCGTGCACCTGCTGAACGGCCTGTACGACGCGAAGTTCGACAAGGCTTCGGTCATCGCGATTACGGGCCTGCCGTATCACGATCTCATCGACACGTTCACGCAGCAGGATGTCGACCTGCCGAGGTTGTTCGCCGACGTTGCGGCCTACAGCACGCGCATCATGAGCGCGGCCCACGTGGAGAATGTGGTCTCGCTTGCATGCCGCATTGCCTGCGCGCAACACACCGTCACCCACGTGGCGGTGCCCGTCGACGTGCAGGAAGAAACGCTGGAGGAAGTGGAACGCTCGACTCGCAACGTGCAGCACCACGTGTCGTTCGCGCGCCAGGAGAGCGAGCGGGTGCCGGAGGAAGACGAGATTGCGCGCGCCCTCGAGATCCTGAACCGGGGAAAGCGCATTGCCATCCTGGCGGGGCAGGGAGCACTCGGCGCTCGCGAGCAGCTGCTCGAACTCGCCGAACTGGTGGGCGCGCCGATCATCAAGGCATTGCTCGGTAAAGGACTGGTTCCGGACGACCATCCGCTCACCACCGGCGGCATCGGGCTCCTGGGCACACGGGCTTCGCAGCAGGCATTCGAAGAATGCGACGCGTTGCTCATCGTCGGCTCGACTTTTCCCTACGTGGAGTATTACCCCAAGCCCGCGCAGGCACGCGGCGTCCAGATCGATCGTGACCCGACACGGATCGGATTGCGTTTTCCGGTCGAAGTGGGCTTGGTGGGCGATGCACGCAAGACGCTCAAGATCCTAATCGCGCGCCTTAAGGCACATGCCGACCGGAGTTTTCTCGAGAAGTGTCAGGAACGCATGCGTGAATGGCGCGGGCTGCTGGAGCGCTCGGCCGACAACGGCACCGGGCGACTCGCTCCCGGCCACCTGGCGCGCGAGCTCAGCCGGCGCTTGCACGACGATACGCTGATTGCGTGGGACTCTGGTCACAACACCGGCGTAATGGCCCGTTACGTCGACGCACGCGGCACCCAGATGTTCGCCGGATCCGGGATGTTGGCCACCATGGCCTGCTCGATTCCGTATGCCATCGCCGGCGCGTTGGCCTATCCCGGCCGGCAGGTGGTCGCTTTCACGGGCGATGGCGGGCTGACAATGCTGTTAGGCGAGCTGGCAACCATTGTCCGTTACCGCCTGCCGATCAAGATCGTCGTGATGAAGAACAACTCGCTGGGACAGATCAAGTGGGAGCAGCTGATGTTTCTGGGCAACCCCGAGTACCAATGTGACCTGACACCGGTGGATTTTGCGCAGGCGGCGCAGGCATTCGGCATCGCGGGGATGCGTTGTGATTCGCCAGGCAATTGCGGCGCTGCGCTCGATGCGGCCCTGGCGCATGACGGACCCGCGCTGGTCGAAGCTACCGTGGATCCATACGAGCCCTTGCTGCCACCCAAACGCATCGAAAAATACGCAGCGAATCTCGAGAAGGCGCTTGACGAGGGTACGCGCGATGCGCCGCGCATACGCGAGGCCCTGCAGCGCGAGCCTTCGAAAACCCAGCTCGCCTGACGGCGCAACATGAATCTCTCCCACGCGGAGAGGTGAGCTTCACCGATGGGGCTACAAACAGGCTGGCGCGCAGCCTAACAGCAGCGAATTTGAATTCATGAAACAAGGAGGTTTCCATGAAGACGCGACCATTTGCCATTGTTACGGGTGCACCTCACTGAAGAATCTCCGCGAAGGGAGTCGCATGAAAATCGCACAAGTTGCGCCGCTCGTTGAAAGTGTGCCGCCGAAGTTCTACGGCGGCACCGAGCGCATCGTTTCGTACCTGACGGAAGAACTGGTGCGCCAGGGACATCACGTCACCCTGTTCGCGAGCGGGGATTCCACCACTTCCGCCGAGTTGCACGCGGTCGTTCCGATAGCGCTGCGCCTGAATGCGGCCATCAGGGAACCACTGGTGTATGCCACGCTTCAGCTCGAGGAGCTGCGGCGCCGTGCCGACGAGTTCGACGTGATCCATGTCCATGGAGATTTCCTGCACCTGCCGGTGGCTCGGGCGCTCGGTTCGGGCAACGTGATCACCACCATGCACGGACGCATGGATCTTCCGGATTATCCGCCGTTGTTTGCGGCATTCCGTGACATGCCGCTGGTGTCGATTTCCGATCAGCAACGCCAGCCACTCGCGGACTGCAATTGGGTGGGTACGGTGCATCACGGACTGCCGCCGAATGTCTGTCGCTTCAATCCGCGCCCGCGCGACGATTACGTGGCGTTCCTGGGACGAATCTCACGGGAGAAACGCGTTGACCGCGCCATCGAAATCGCGGGCCGGGCCGGCATGAAGATCCGTATCGCGGCCAAGATCGACGCCGTCGATCGGGACTACTTCCGGCGGGAGATCGAGCCGTTGTTCTCGCAGCCCCACGTCGAGTACGTAGGAGAAATCGGGGAGAGCGACAAGGGCAAATTCCTCGGCAACGCGCGCGCGCTGCTGTTCCCGATCGATTGGCCGGAACCGTTTGGCCTGGTAATGATCGAAGCCATGTCTTGTGGTACACCCTGTGTGGCGTGGCGCGCGGGTTCAGTCCCCGAAATCATCCAGGAGGGACGTAATGGCTTTATCGTCCAGTCGATCGAGAGCGCGGTCGGTGCGCTGCAGCGTGCGGCACGTCTCGACCGGCACATGGTTCGCGCCTGTTTTCAGCAGAGATTTTCGGTCGAACGCATGACCCGCGACTACGTGGAGATCTATCGCCGGCTTGTCGCGCGCGGCGCCGGCCGAGTGGCCGCCTGATCGCCTGATGTCGGCCAAGCCGCAATCACACAGCGCGGAAGAGGTCGCGCAGCCGTTCTATATTGCGGCGCACGATTCACTGGTGGATGAACCGCCACGCATCCTCAAGCACGGCGATACCTTTGCGCTGTTCGATCACTACGGCGACCTGGCCAGTCGCCGGGGCAATACGCTCGGCCTGTATCACCGCGACACGCGTTTCCTCTCGCGCCTGAAGCTCACCATCGAGCAGCGCAGCCCGCTGCTGCTGAGCTCGACGGTGCGCACCAACAACGCGGTGCTCGACGTGGATCTCACCAATCCTGACATCCAGCAAGGCGAGACGCTGGTGCTCGCCAAGGACACCGTGCACCTCTCGCGCATGAAGTTCCTGTGGAATGGCACGTGTTATGAGTTGCTGGTACTGAGAAATTTCGGCACGGAACCTTGCCGCTTGCGCCTGGCATTCGACTTCGACGCGGACTTCGCAGACCTGTTCGAAGTCCGCGGTTTCAAGCGCCGCGCGCGCGGGGCGGTCAGCGTGGAGGTTCGCGACGCCAACGAGGTGCATTTTGTCTATGCATCGCAGGATGGCGTCGCGCGCACCACGCAAATTGTCTTTGATCCGGCGCCCCAGCAGCTGCAGACACGTCGCGCCATGTTCGAGCTCGACCTGCCTCCAGGAAAACGTCGTGCTCTCTCGGTGAGCGTCCATTGCCAGGCGGGGGTCAGCGTTTTCGAGCGGCGCGTAGTACGCGCCTTGCGTGCGGCCAGGCGTGATCTGCGCGATGCCACCCGGCGTGCTGCTTCCGTAGAGAGCTCCAGCAGCCTGGCGAACGAAGTGTTGTGCCGCTCCATGGCCGACCTCAGCATGCTGGTCACCGACACCGAATACGGCCCCTATCCGTATGCCGGTGTTCCGTGGTTCTCCACCGCCTTCGGACGCGACGGCCTGATCACGGCGATGCAGATGTTGTGGCTTTACCCGTCATCTCGCGCGGGGTACTGGGATACCTCGCGGCGACCCAGGCGCGCGAGGAAGACCCATCACGCGACGCCGAACCGGGCAAGATCCTGCACGAAACTCGCAAGTGTGAACTCGCCGCGCTGGGTGAAGTGCCCTTCGGTGCTACTACGGCTCCATCGACTCGACACCGCTGTTTGTCGTGCTCGCCGGGCTTTACTGGCAGTACACCGCCGACCGCACCACGCTCGATGCGATCTGGCCCAACATCCTCGCGGCGCTGAAATGGATCGACGAGTTCGGAGATACGGACCGGGATGGCTTTGTCGAATACCGGAGGCGGCGTGATAGTGGCCTCGTGAACCAGGGCTGGAAAGATTCCGGTGACGCGATTTTTCACGCCGACGGCCACCTCGCCGAAGCGCCGATCGCGTTGTGTGAAGTGCAGGGTATGTCTATCTCGCGCGCACGCTGGCGGCCGGCATGGCCGAAGCGCGCGGCGATTCGGCATTGGCCAACCGGCTTTCCGAGCAGGCGCGCGACCTGCGCGAACGCTTCGAGGCGCAGTTCTGGGATGACGAGCTCGACATGTATGTGCTGGCGCTCGACGGGGACAAGCGGCCTTGTCGTGTCCGCACTTCGAACGCGGGCCAGGTTCTGTTCACCGGCATTGCGTCGGCCGAACGCGCAACGCGCATGGCGCAGACGCTGGCGTCGGGAGAGTTCCTGACCGGCTGGGGTATTCGCACGGTAAGCGCGCGCGAGCGGCGCTTCAACCCGACTTCCTATCACAACGGCTCGATATGGCCGCACGACAATGCGTTGATTGCGCTCGGACTGGCTCGTTACGGGCACTCGGAGCTGGCCGCGAAACTTGCGGCGACGTTGTTCGACGCGGCGGCCCACATGGACCTTCGCCGGCTGCCGGAACTGTTCTGCGGCATGCGCAGGCAGCGCGACAAGGGGCCGATACTCTATCCCGTCGCCTGCTCACCACAGGCGTGGGCCGCGGCTGCACCTTTCGGCATGCTGCAGGCGTGCCTGGGCCTCGAGATCGATGCCACGCAGCGCATTGCTCGCCTGCGTTATCCGCGCCTGCCGGAGCGCATGGACAGTCTGAGCGTGCGGGGCATGCCTATTGGCGATGCGACCGTGGACCTTGTCCTGCGCCGCCACGGCGAGAATGTTTCGGTGAACATCCTGCGTCGTGACGGCGAGGCGGAGATCCTCACATTGCAACGCTGAACATCGTCAGTCCGGCAGTTTCTCCGCCATCTGCCGGTGCTTCTCGAGAGTCGGCAAGGTTTTTTTCGCAAAACCCGCCAGTTCGGGATCCGAGGTCTTGGTAGCACTCTCGAACAAGGCGATCGCCTTGTTGTGACCCATGACCATGTGCTGGCAATACGCCCGGTCGAACGCGACACCGTTCTCGCGGTCAAGATCCACGATCATCGTCCGGTGCTCCGCATCCAGGCTGGATGGAGCCTCGATGCCCTTGCTCTTCGCGAGGGCCGCCAGCTCTTCGTTGGCCTTGGAGTGATCGCTGACCATGCGCTGCGCGAATTGGCGTATTTGTGGATTCTCCGACTTGTTGAGCGCGATCCTGCCGAGCTC
>CAWHUD010000007.1:0-407489 GCA_963832505.1 uncultured Pseudomonadota bacterium
CGGTCATGTTCGCAATCATATCGCCTATTTTCTGGCCTACACTGTCGGCCGATGCAGGAAACCACCACGCCCAACAACGAACTCGAACGCGTCACCATGCAACGCGTCGCCTGGCGCCTCCTCCCGTTCCTGCTGTTGCTGTACATCATCTCGTGGCTGGACCGGGTGAACGTCGGGTTCGCGAAGCTGCAGATGAACGACGACCTGGGCTTCAGCGAAACCATCTACGGCATCGGCGCGGGAATATTTTTCGTGGGTTACGGGCTGTGCGAGGTGCCTAGCAACCTGTTGCTGGTGCGATTCGGCGCGCGTGCGTGGATTGCGCGGATCATGATCACGTGGGGAATCATCTCCATCGGAATGATGTTCGTGCAGGGCATCTACAGTTTTTACATCATGCGTTTCCTGCTCGGCGTGGCCGAGGCGGGATTTCTGCCCGGCATCATCTACTACCTGAGCCAGTGGTTTCCGCGCGAGCACCGCGCCAAGGCGGTGTCGTGGTTCATGATCGGCATTCCGCTGTCGCTGGTGTTCGGTGCGCCGCTGTCCGGATGGCTCATGCAACACATGGACGAAGTGATGGGCCTGCACGGCTGGCAGTGGATGTTCCTCGTCGAGGGCGTACCCGCCGTGATACTCGGCTTCGTGGTACTGGGTTTCCTGACCGAAACACCCGCCGAGGCACGCTGGCTGTCAGCTGAGCAGCGTTCCTGGCTCACGCAACACATCGAGACCGAGCACCAGGAGGCCCATGCGCGCCATGGGGTAAACCTGCGCGCCGCGCTCACACATCCAACGGTGTGGCTGCTCGCGATCGTGATGTTCTGCTGCCAGACGGGCAGTTACGGCCTGACCTTCTGGGTGCCGACCATCGTCAAGGGATTGTCCGGATACAGCGAAGTCGAGGTGGGATTGTTCTCGGCCGTCCCGTATATCGCGGCCGCGCTGGGGATGCTGCTGGTGGGCTGGAACTCGGATCGTACCGGCGAACGATTCCTGCACGTGGCGTTGCCCTCTTTGTTAGGCGCACTGGGTTTCATCGCGGTGGGCTACATGCATGTACCCGCGCTGGCGATGCTGGCGCTCTGCGTCGCCGCCGTCGGTGACTACTCCACGCGCGGCCCGTTCTGGGCTTTGCCGGGCAAATTTCTGGTCGGCAGCGCCGCCGCCGGCGCCATTGCGCTCATCAATTCCATGGGTGCGCTCGGCGGCGCCATCGGTCCGAGCACGGTGGGATGGCTGCGAGACCAGACGGGCGGGTTCCTCGGGCCCATGCTGATGCTGTCTGGCGTGCTGGTCGCGGGTGCGATCCTCACGATGCGCCTGCGACGCTCGCCCATGCTTCGCGACTAACTACAAAATGGGGACATCCCTATTTTCTTTCCGGAAAATAGGAATGTCCCCATTTTCTAGACGTAGCTCAGCCACCAGGCGCGGCTGCGCGTCTTGACGCCCGTCATCCAGCGCACCCACGGATACAGCGAGACCACGACCAGCAGCCACACCAGGTACACACCGGGCAATGGCAGACCGTACTCGGGCGGAAACACGCCGGGCACGTCCATGAGCGCGGTGACCGGAACGCCCTGCACCGCGCCCAGCACCAGGCAGAGCGTGTGAATCAGGAACCAGTGCACGATGTAGAACGCGAATGGCACGCGCCCGTACATGACGAACGCGTCCTTGAGCCAGCCGCGCCAGCGCTCCGCGTAGGCGCAGAAAATTGCCGCCGGCCCGAGCGTCATGAGCAGGAACAACAGGCTGGGCGGATACTTGCTGGTATTCAGAAAGTCGAGCACGGTGCGCCAGCTTCCGCCTGCCTGGCTTTCCCAGTGGTTGGCATCGCCGTACACGTCCAGCGCGCGCAGCAACACGAACGCGACGCACATGGCGATGCCCCACCACAACAACGCGCGCTCGCGCCCGGCTGCCGGCTTTTCGAAGATCACCGCGGCGCCAAAACCCAGCAGCATCACGCCGATCCAGGGCAGCAACGGGTAGGCATTGAACACAAAGAACGGCCCCATCACCTTGCCGAAGAACACGTGCAGCCCGATCCACAGCGGCGTGGCGGGGTCGCCAAAGGTTTGCTGCGCGGGCCACACGCCATCGAGCGCGTTGTGTCCCAGCACGATGACGGCGCCGAGCACCAGGCACACCTTGCGCCCCAGGAACTGGCAGGCCGCGAGCACGATCATGCTCATGCCGATGGCCCAGATCACCTGCAGAATCAGGAAGGTCTTGCCGCCGAATTGCGGGACTGCCGAAAGGCGCGAAGCTGATGGCCGTGGACACCACGAACCATTCGATGAGCACCAGCCACAGGCCACGCGTCAGCAGGAACTTGCCGAGCTGCGCCGGACTCTTGCGCGCCACCATCAGCCCGGCACTGGTGCCCGCGAGGAACACGAACACCGGCGCGCAGAAATGCGTGATCCAGCGGGTGAAATACAGCGCCGTGCCGACATCCGGATTGCTCATCGGATCCTGCTGCGCGCCCTCCATGAAGAAGTCGCGCACGTGATCCAGGGCCATGATGATGATGACCAGGCCACGCAGCATGTCGATCGATGTCAGGCGATAGCCGCGCTGATCGGCAGCAGTATTCATGGCGGGCGATATTGAAACCTCGCGTGACCTGGGGCAAATGTATCGCCATGAAGACCATCATCTATGGCATCAAGAACTGCGACACCATGAAAAAGGCGCGCACCTGGCTCGAGTCGCACGGCGTCGCGCACGAATTCCACGATTACAAAGTCTCGGGAATCGACGCGGCGAAGCTCGCGGCGTGGATCAAGGTAATTGGCTGGGAGACGCTGCTCAACCGTGCCGGCACGACTTTTCGCAAGTTGCCCGACAAGGCGAAACAAAATCTCGACGAAGCGAAGGCCATCAAGCTCATGCTCGAGCAACCGTCGATGATCAAGCGCCCGGTGCTCGAGCGCGGCAAGACGCTGCTGGTCGGCTTCAGCCCGGAGAAGTACTCGGCGCTGAAAGTCGAAAGGAAAGGCGCCGCCCGGTTCGCGGACGGCGCCTTCCTGGGGATCTCGGTGACCCTCTCGCGTGTCCCCTCTCCCCATCCCCCTCGCTAACGTAAAAGCCGTACTTCGCGGTGACCGCCCAGAACATGCCCGGCAGGTCATAGGTGCCAGCGTCATATCCATTCAGCGAGCAGCTGTAGCAGACCGGCGGATCCTCGCCGAAGATGTTGTTGACGCCGAGCGCCAGCTTGAAGTCCTTCCACGTTGAACGCCTTGCTCCATGCCACCTGCACGTCGTTGTAGATGGTCGAGTCCAGCGTGTGGATCAGGTCCGGGGTTGTCGCAACCCGGCACGGGTGCGGCCGTCAGCGCATTGCCGCAGAACTCGTCCACCGAGTCGATGTAGCGCGTGGTGAAGCTCGACCTCCCAGGCCTCCCTTGCTCCAGCCGAGCAGCAGGTTGGCCTGCAGTTTCCGGGATGGCGCTGTCGCTCACCTCGATGCCCACGGTGCGCTGCGAGACGATGCCGTCCGTGTCGGTGGCGGTGTAGTCGTTCACGCAGGTCGGCCTGCAGACCCGCGTTCAGCGCGCCCCATGACATGCTCACTGCCCGCCAGTCGACCTTGAAGTCGAAGCCATCGGTTTCGATCGAACCCAGGTTGTCGAGGAAGTTGCTGCGGCGGCTGCGAGATTGCCGCTGGCCTGGCGCGTGAACGGCGAGCACAGCGTCGGCATCCGTGCCGCCCGCCGCGAGGCAGGCGTTGAGCAGCGCCTGGATGTCGCGCGCCTGGATGGCGCTGTCGATCTCGTAGTTGTAGTAGGTGAGCTCGAAGGTCAGCCGCTCGGCGAAGCCTTCCGCCCAGGTGGCGTCGTGCACGATGCCCACGGTGTAGCTGTCCGAGGTCTCGGGCTGCAGATCCGCGATTGCCACCGGTGAAGGTGGTGATCTGCGTGTTGGCCTGCTCGAAGCCCGGACGGCACGCCCTGCGCGCGGCAGGCGGTTTCCAGCGGCGTGGTGTCGGGACCGTCGGCGTCGAGCACGACCGCGGCGCGCCGGTCGGACCGCAGGGATCGGTCAGCGTCGCGCCGAACTGCGTCAGGCCATACAGTTCGCCGAGGTTCGGCGCACGGAAACCCTTCGAGTACGTGCCGCGGAACGCCAGCGCTTCGACTGGGCTGCCAGCGGAAGCCGACCTTGCCGGTGGTTTCGCTGCCGAAGGTCGAGTAGTCAGACCAGCGCACCGCGGCACTGACATCCAGTGTCTCGAGCACCGGGAAGCTGAACTCGGCGTACACCTCGTTGACGTCGTAGTCTGGCCGAGACCGGCGCCGCAAACGAGTCCTGCGACTCGCCGGTCTGGCGCAGCGGATCCGGCAGGAAATCGCCGTCGTACTTGCGATGTTCGGCGCCCACGGCGAAGCCCGCAGTGCGGTCGCCGATGTTGAACAGGTCGCCGGTGATGTTGGCCGAGACCAGCGTCAGGATCTGCTTGCTCGAATCGATCTGCGTGGTGCGGATGTAAGTCGATCATCTCCTGCGTGAACGGCCGGCCCTGGCCGCCGAACAGGTCGAGCGGCACGCAACCCGGCACCGCGCGCAAACCGCCGGATCGCCCAGCGCCAGCCGAGACGTTGCCGACGTTGTAGCCGTTGGTGAACGTCTGCTCGGCGCTGTTCTCCGAACTGCACGAAGTTCACGTCCCAGTGATAGCGGCTGTTCGGAGCCGAACGATGCCTTCCACGCCGATGTTGAGATACCAGGTGTCGACGTCCTGTTCGAAGAGTGCGTGGGCCCACTTCAATCGGGCGGCGCGTGACCCAGCCGAAGTTGCTGTCGGCGTCGAGGTCGATGCCGAAGGGGTTGTAAGGATTCAGCGCCGAGATCGAGATCGTGTCGGCGAGGCCGCCGCGTGCCGGCGCCCGGACCCACGAAGATGGGCTCGGGTGCCGCGCTGGTTGGACGACACGCGGTTGTTGAACAGACCCTTGGCGTACACGCTCACGTTGTCGGTGACGTCGAAGTCGACGCGCGCGAACATCGACTTGCGCTTCGACGGCGTCAGCAGCAGGTTGTAGGGCGCGTAGTTGAAGCGATCCGGCGCCGGAGAAGGCGTGGTAGGTGCCCGCGGCGGGATCCGCCGGATTCCACACCGGCGTGGTCGTGCCGTCGTTCAGCGTGACGTCGTAGAAGAATGTCCTGGCTGGCGCTGCACGAGCCATAGCTGCCCGGCCGGGCGCGCCGGGTCGCAGAACGTGTAGCGTCCCTGCGGGATGCCGGAGCTGCCGGCCGCGAGGCCCGCGTCGGGCTCGGGAACGAGGACTGCTCCCACTCGCCCGAGCCGATTTCTTCCTGCTCGTAGTAGCTCGCGACGAACAGGCCGTGAGAAGCGCTCGCCGCCGCCGCCCAGCGTGATGCTGGCGTCGGTGGTGGCGCCGCCCAGTTCGTATTCGCCGCGATACGCATTGAGCTCGACGCCTTCGAAATTCTTGCGCGTGATGATGTTCACCACGCCGGCGATGGCGTCGGAGCCGTAGATGGCCGAGGCGCCGTCTTCCAGCACTTCGATGCGCTCGATGATGCTCATCGGGATGGTGTTGAGATCGGCCGCGCCGGAGACACCCGAGGCGGACGATTCGTTCACCCAGCGGATGCCGTCGACCAGCACCAGCACGCGCTTGGAACCGAGGTTGCGCAGGTCGACCTGCGCCGAGCCGGCGCCGATGCCGCCGCCGTCGGCGGGATAGCCGAAGTTGCCCGAGGAATTGAACTTGGAGTTGAGCGCCTTGCCGCCGGCGGTCACCTGCTGCAGCAGGTCGCCGATGCTGGCGAGGCCGGTGCGATCGATGGCGTCGCGGTCGATGATCGAAATGGGCTGTTGCGCGTTGGCGCTCGTCTGAATGATGCGGGAGCCGGTGACCACGACTTCCTGCAGCGGTTTCGTCGGGATTCGGCCTGCTGGCCATGGGCTGCGGTTGCAGCCATCACTAACGGGATCAGACCGTGAGATAACCAATTGGCTTTTTCATGCGATCACCTTCCTGGTTGTTGGATCGCCGACCCCCTCCCTCCGGCGAAGTGCCCGCATATCTACGCCTCGCGCACAAAATTGGTAGTCACTATGTGGCGTACTACGCGACCGAGAAAGACCTCTATGCGCGCCGAGCCGAAGGGGCCAGTTGTTGGTTTGGTGCAACGGGAGCGTGTCGGCGTCGATATCGCTGATAGAAGCGCGGACGCGTCCGCTGGTAAATCATCGAACTGAGGACAAACAAGAACTTCGAGGTGCCGGATGGCGACTGGTCGCGCGCTCGCATTGTTGCGGCGCTTTGCTTTGCCGCTCCGCGCGCCGGCCCTGGCCGAAGGCGGCCGCTTCTACGGCATGCTGCGCGAGCGTGACCTGACGCCTTTCGGATTCCTGCGCCTGGACATGCGGCCCGCGCATGCGGTCAGCATCGAGCCGCACACCTTCGCGTTCGAAATGTCGCTCGGCTACCAGAACACCTGGGCGTTGAGCCCGAACGTCGAGAAATACCTGACCAGCATCCGAGTCCGAAGGCCGGCATGACATCGGGCCGGCGGAAGTCGAGGCCATCCGCAACCTGCCCGGCGAGAACTATCTACTCGACGTGGAGTCGGCGACGCTCGACCTGGCGGTGCATTACAAGCTGTCGAGCCAGTGGACCTCGTACGCCATCGCCACCGCGGTGTCGTACCAGGGCGGCTTCATGGATTCCGGCATCGAAGAGTTTCACGACATCTTCGGCTTCAGCGACTTCGGGCGACCGGCGGTGGCGCGCAATGCAACCAACATCATCCTGGACCTCAAGGGCGCGCAGGCGATCTGCTGGACGTGCCGGAGACCCAGGGCTTCACGGATCCGATGTTCGGCCTGCGCTATTCGGGCATCCGCTGCCCGGAGCACTGGGAGATGTCGATGGAGGCGGCCGTCAAGGTGCCGCTCGAAGGGGAACGCATGTTGCTGTCCACCGGCCGCACGGACTACGGAATGCAGGCGTCGCTTCCGCCACCTGGGCGAGCGCAATGCATTCCACATGGATTTGTCTGCGGTGTACTACGCGGGCGAAGACACTCCCGCGCCGCACGAGTCGCAGATCATTCCCACGATCATCCTGGGCTGGGAACGCCAGCTCACCGGCAAGACCAACCTCAACCTGCAGGGCTACACGAGCCAGAGCGTGTACACCGAGGCCGAGACCGAACTCGAAGAACTGTTGAGCGACAAGTTCCAGCTGAGCCTGGGGGTCCGACACCGCTTCGAGTGCTGCCTGATGTCCTTCGCGATCACGGAGAACCTGCAGAACCTCAACAACACACCCGACATCGGCTTTCAGCTCGGATTTGCCTGGGTGCCGAAGCATCAAGCCCGAGCGCTGATCGGGGACAGGTTTATTTATTGCGCGAGCCGGGACAGGACGTGGGGAGGCGTACCCGCGATGAACAGTCCCGCCCCCGCCTTGCGAGGTGCGCGGACGCAACGCGGTGGTGATCGTGGTGTACCACCGGCGGCAACCATGGCGGTGGCATTGAACTCGGCGATCCAGGCGAGACACTGTTCGGCCGGCAGCGCGCTGCAATAGTGATATCCCTGCGCGTAGTCGAAGCCGGCGGCTGCGAGGAACTGCGCATCCCATTCGGTTTCGACGCCTTCCGCCACCAGCTCCAGGCGCATGGCATGCGCCATCTGCGCGGTGGACTCGACGATGATGCGGTCGTCGGCGTTGTTGCGCATGCCCGGAGACGAACGAGCGGTCGATCTTGAGCGCATGCACCGGCAGGTCGCGCAGGTAGCCCAGCGATGAATACCCGGTGCCGAAATCATCGATGGAGATCAGTACGCCCAGCTTGTCGATTTCCTGGATCACGCGCAGCGCGCGCGCCGGGTCGAGCATCATGGCGCTCTCGGTGATCTCGAGCTCCAGCGACGGCGGCGGAGACGCCGGAGTTCTCCAGCAACTGGCGCAGGCGCGCGGGGAAGGCGGTGTCCTGCAGCATGCGCGCCGAGAGATTCACCGCGATACGCACGTGGATGCCGCGATCGCGCCAGGCGCGCACCTGCGCCAGCGCGGCGCCCAGCGACCACTCGGTGAGCGGACGGATGAGGTCGGTGGACTCGGCGATGGCGATGAACTCCGCCGGCGAGATCGAGCCCTGCGTCGGATGGAACCAGCGCACCAGCGCCTCGACGCTGTCGACCATGCCGCTGCGCAGGTTCACCTGCGGCTGGAAGTGCAATTCGAGCTGGCTGCCGGCGATGGCCGAGCGCAGTTCGCCGCCGATGGCCAGCTTGCGCACCGAGTTCTCGTCGAGCGCCGCGTCGTAGTACTCGAACGGCGTGCCGCGCTTCTTGGCCAGGTACATGGCCACGTCCGCATGCCGCAGCAGGGTCTGCGCCTCGCTGGCATCCTGCGGAAAGCGCGCGATGCCGATGCTCACGCCGACTTCGATGGAAATGCCGGCCACATCGATGGGCGCGCGCAGGCTGTCGATCAGCGCCTGCGAGGTGCTGGCAATGGTCTCGCTGCTGTGCGGCCGGTCGACGACCACGGTGAATTCGTCGCCGCCGATACGCGCGATGAAGCCGCGTTCGCCCAGCGCCTGCTGGAATCGTTGCGCGACTTCGCACAACACGCGATCGCCAACGTTGTGGCCCAGGGTGTCGTTGACTTCCTTGAAGCGGCACAGGTCGAGCATCAGCAGCGCGATCGACGGCTGCGAGCGGTCCGGTCGCCAGCGCGCGCTCCAGGTGCGCCAGCAGCGCGGCGCGGTTCGGCAGCGACGTCAGCGAATCGTGCGTCGCCTGGTGCTGCAGGCTGCGGGTCTGCGCGCGCCGCTCGCGGATGTCGCGCACGATGGCGGTGTACAGCCGCTCGGTGTTGAGTCGCACGCGGCTCAGGGAAATTTCCACCGGGAACACATCGCCGCCCAGCGTGCGCGCATCGCATTCGCTGATCGCGCCATGCAGCGCGGCGAGGCGCGCGCCGGCGCCTTCGCCCGCCAGCAGCGTGATGAATTTCGCCATGGGCTCGTCGACCAGGTCGTAGGCGGCGCAACCGAACAGGCGCGCGGCGGCCGGGTTTGCCATCTTGATGATGCCGTCCTCGTCGATGCACAGGATGCTGTCGGTGGAGGACTGCACCACGCTCTTGAGCAGCGCATCGCGGCGCCGCATGCCCACCGCATAGGCCACCGCGCGCCAGGTCTGCATCTCGAGCCAGCGCACGGTCACCGCCACGAACAGCAGCGCCACGACCAGCAGCGGGCGCGGCCAGTCCCGATCATCAGGCGGCTCGCCTGAACGCGTAAAGCGACAACGCGACGATGGCAATGAACGAAGCGACGAGCACCGCGAGGTTGCGGCGCCAGTTTCCCGCGAAGGCGAGCGCGGCGAGCAACGTCCACAACGCCAGCAGCGCAGTTGAGCCCCAGACAGGCAGGCGCCTTGGAGCGCCCTGGTTCACGGTCTCGGTCGCCAGCGCCTGCACCACGATGCCGGGCATGTGAGCTGTAAACCGGCACGGCGAGAACGTCGCCGAGCTCGAGCGCGGTCGCGCCCACGAACACGGGCTTGCCGGCGAAGACGTCGTGCTGCCACGCGCCCTTCGAGCACGTCGACATACGAAACATAGGTGAACGAGCTCGGGCGCGATGGAGAAGTCGATGAGCACCGACTGCTCGCCCATCAGCATGCCGTCGCGGATCGATGATGCTCGGCGTGCGCTCGCCCGCCGAGCGTCCAGTAGTTGCGCCATTCGCGCGTGAGACCGTCGGAATCCGGCATGCCGTTGACGGCGACCAGGTCGGCGCTGCGCGCGAACCTCGGCAGCGGACGGCTGACGATGCGTTGCGCATCGGCGTTGCTGGCAAATTGGGTGAAGGTGGGCAGTGAGACCGGGAAGTCACGGCGCCGCGCCAGCGCGGCATCCAGCTTCGCGTCGTCGAGAGCGTTCGACGGCGAACTGAAATCGACGTCGAAGAACACGCGCCGCGGTTTTGCAGCGGTCAGTTGTTCGAGCAGCTTCGCGTGGTGGCGCCGCGGCCAGGGCCAGCTATCCAGCTCACGCACGCTGGCCGAATCGATGCCGACGATGACGATGTCCGACTGGACTTCACGCTGCAGCAGCCTGGCACGCAGGTCCGTGGCCGCATTCTCGAGTGCCCGGAGCTGGCCACTCGCGTCGAGCGCCGCCACGAACAGAAACGCGGCAAGCGCTATCAGCCACCACCGATGCCGGCGGCCGACACGCATCACTTCTTGTTGCCTGGCCTGCGCAGCAGGCTTTCGACGACGTCGGTGACGTCTTCGACAACATTGCCCGAATTTCCGTTGTTGCCGTTGCCGTTGCCACCGTTGCCGTTGCCGTTGCCGTTGCCGTTGTCGGCAGGGTCGACATCCAGGCCGAGATCCACTTCGAGTCCCACATCAATGGCCGGTCTCCGCGTTCGCGCTGGAACCGACGCCGACGCCCAGGTCGACGTTGGCGGAGTTGCCATTGCCGTTGCCGTGCAATTGCCGTTCACGCCGAGGTCGACGTTCGCTGAATTGCCATTGCCGGAGTTGCCGTTGCCGTTGCCAGGTTGCCGCTGGCACGGATCGAGTTGCAGTTGCTGTTACCCGGCGGTTGCCGCTCACGCCAAGGTCGACGTTGCCGGAATTTCCGTTGCCATGACCGTGCCAGAGTTGCCGCTGACACCGAGATCAACGTTAGCGGAGTTCGTTGTTACCCGGGCCGGAATTGCCGCTGGCGCCAAGATCAACATTGCCGGAATTGCTGTTGCCGTTACCGTTGCCGGAGTTACCGCTGACACCAAGATCAACGTTGCCGGAGTTTCCATTGCCACCGGAGTTCCCGTTGACACCAAGGTCGACAGCTGACGGAGTTTCCATCGCCGTTTCCGGAATTCCCCTTCACGCCAAGGTCGACATTTGCGGAGTTGCCAGTTGCCGGAGTTGCCGCTGACACCAAGGTCAACGTTGCCGTTACCGCGGCCGGAATTCCCGCTCACGCCAAGATCAACGATGGCGGAGTTTCCATTGCCGTTCCCGGAATTCCCTCCACGCCAAGGTCGACACCCGGCGCCTCCTCGAGAGTCGTGACAACCGGCGCGTTACCGCGCCCTTGGCCGGCGAATACGGATTCGCTGGTGTCGATGCGAGGCGCGGGCGGTGCGGCGTCGTGGCCGGCTTCGAGGCAGGGACCGCTGCCGGAGCACTTGGCGATGGCGCGACGCTGCCAGGGCCAGCTCCAGCCGAAGGTTTCGGCACCGGGGGCGCCTTGGTGCCTTCCATCTTGAAAACGGCAATGTCGTCGGCCGTGCGATCGCGCGAGGCGATTTCACCCGCCCTGAGGTCGATGACATCGCTGCCATCGGCGGAACGAACTTCGAGCAATCCTTCGAACAGCGAAATCGTGGTCGAGTGATCCTGGGCGGCCACGTTGAACTGGGTGCCCTTCACCACACCGACGAGGAACGGAGTTTCGATGCGCAACTTGCGTCCGTTGCGCTTGCCGATGCTGTAGAACGCGTTGCCGCGCGGCTGCACGATGCGATCGATGGGTCCGCCGCGGGTTTCGAGCGCGGGAAACTCCAGCAGCGTGTCCGGGCCGACGCTGATGGAGGTCGCGCCCTGGCGCAGCTCCACGGCGCCATCACGCCCGGTGCGCAACGTGGCGGGAAGCTCCAGCACGCTGCCGGCACGCAGCGCGACGCTGGCGCCGCGGACTTCGAAGTGAACCTCGCCCTTGAGGCTCGCGATCACGATGTCGCCGGAGTCCAGGGCAAGTGCCGCGGGCGAAGCGGTCACCGCCGCCAGCACCAGCAATAGCGTCAGCACCGACCTAACTACCCGGCCACTGACTGAATGATTATGGTTAGCGAAGTACATCGCCGATCCCCTTCTTGTAGTGCCGCGCATACTACTAAGGAGCAGCCCTCCGCAATGTGAGTCGCATCTCATCGCGCGGGCCGCGCTGCGCGGAAAATGCCCGTCCGGTTTGACGATGCAGGGACCATGCGCGGGCAAATGACAATAAGCAGTGCGCGCCTAAGGGCAACACGGGAACGCAACGCCTGCGCTTGCCATGCTTGTCATAATTCTGCTGGCCGCGGCCGCATCCGTCGCGCGGGCCGGTGAGCCGCCTCTAACTACTCCGGCGGCCACCGCTCCGTTGCTCACCACCGTGGTGGTCGACGGCAGCTCGGTCTACGGCGCGCCGCAACTGTTTACCGCCTACCGCGAGCAGCTGGGCCGGCCGATCTCGCGCGAATCGGCGGGCGCGGTGGTCGACGCCATCCTCGCGTTGTACGAACGCAACGGATACGTGAAGCCCGAGCTGGCGCTCGACAATTCCCTGACCGGCCGCGGCGTGCTGCGCGTACAGGTCCACGAAGCGCAGATCACGCGCGTGATATTCGAGGGCGATACCAGCCGCTATTCGCCGCGAACTGGACAGCGTCGCGGCGCGCCTCGAACAATCGAAACCGCTGCGGCGCGACGACGTTCCGGGCGCGTTGCGAGAGCTGCGCCAGCTCGCCGGCGTCACGGTCACGGCCAGCCCGCGCCGCGATGCCAAGGTCCGCAATGCCTTCGAGCTGGTGTTGCGCACCGAGTATTCCGCCGTCGACGGCGTGGTGCGCATGAACAATCGCGGCACCGACCAGATTGGCCCGGCGTTCGTGATGGGACAGCTTTCCGTCAATGGAATTGCCGGCCGCCAGGGCAAACTCGGCCTGCTGTTCTCTGCTGCCACCGAGCACGACGAGTACCTGGGCGGCGGACTGTACTTCGACACGGGCTTTGACAACGGCACACATTTCAACGCGCTGCTGTTCCACTCACGTTCGGCGCCCAACGAAGCGCCGCTCAACCTGGACGACACGTATACACGCGAGCGCGCCAGCCTGCGTTTCAGCTGGCCCGCTGCGGCAGGAAAGCACTGCGTCGCTTGGCCTTGAGCGCCGCGTTCGACGCCGACGACCTGGTCATCGATCGCGATGGCTTCGAGTTCCGCGAGGATCGGTTGCGCGTGGTCGAAGGTGGGCTGCGCGCCAGCTGGCGCGGCGAAAGTCCGACGCAGTATTCGGCGAACCTGCAGTTGCGCAAGGGACTCGATGGGCTGGGCGCGGGATTGCAGGCGCTCGATCTCGTCGACGATCCGCGACGCGTGGACTTCCTGCTGACGCAGCTGTCGGCGACCGTGTACCGCCGTTTCGCCACGGACTGGTCGGTGCGCCTGGATGCCATGTCGCAATTCTCTGCCTACGTGTTGCCCGACAGCGAACGCTTCAAGATCGGCGGCGACCGCCTGGGGCGCGGCTTCGAAGTTGCCGAGATCGCGGGCGACACCGGCATCGGCGGCAAGCTCGAGCTGCGCCGCGATCTGATGAACTCGGAAGGAATCTTCGGGCGCGTTTCCACCTACGGCTTCTACGACATCGGCGCCGCGTGGAAGCAGGACATGCCTGGCCGGGAATCAGCGGCGACTGGCGGGATCGGGTTTCGCCATCCAGGGCTCGTCACTCACCGGTTACATCGAGGTCGCCGCGCCCATTACGGGCCCGGACATCGAAGGAAAACAGCAAGCCTCGGTGTTTGCCGAGCTCAGTTACCGCTTCTAACAAGCCCCGCACCTTTTTGATGCGCCACTCGCGTGGCGAATGTCACAGCAGCGATATATAACCGCATCCTCGACAACAAGATCTCAGCGGGGATGTCATGGCTAATACTGCTAAAGAGGAATACCTCGACGGGGTCGGGGGCCTCAGGATCTTCACTCGCTGCTGGATGCCGGAAGGCAAACCGCGCGGCATCATCGTGCTGTCGCACGGCTTCAATTCGCACAGCGGCTACTACCTCTGGGCCGCGGAGCAATTGTTGGCCAGCGGCCTCGCGGTCTATGCGCTCGACTATCGCGGCCGCGGCAAGTCCGATGGCGAGCGCTACTACATCGACAGCTTTTCCGAGTACCAGAGCGATCTCGACATGACGGTGAAACTCGCGCGCTCGCGCGTGCCCGGCCTGCCGATTGTTCATCCTCGGCCACAGCGCCGGCGGCGTCATCGCCTGCAACTACGTGCTCGATCACCAGTCGGAGTTCGCGGGCCTGATCTGCGAGAGCTTCGCCTACCGCGTGCCGGCGCCCGACTTCGCGCTCGCGGTGCTCAAGGGACTTTCGCATCTCGCACCGCATGCGCACGTGCTCAATCTGCCGAAGAAGGAGTTCTCGCGCGATCCCAAGGTGACGCAGGCACTCATCGACGATCCATTGCTGGCGAACGAAGTGCAGCCCACCAAGACCGTGGCCGAGATGGTGCGCGCGGATGAACGCCTGAAACGCGATTTCCCGCAGTTCAAGCTGCCGCTGCTGATCATTCACGGCACGAAGGACACGGTGACCCGGCCCGAGGGCAGCCAGGAGTTCTACGATCGCGCGAGCTCGGCCGACAAGACGCTCAAGCTCTACGATGGCTACTTTCACGATCCGCTCAACGATGTCGGCAAGGAGGCCGTGATGGCTGACATCCGCGCGTGGATCGAAAAGCGCATTCCCGGCTGACGTGCTGCTCGAGCGGCTCACCGCGCTCGACGGAGTGCTCGAGCAAATACCCGGCCGAGCTCGGTGAGGATTTGATCGCGTATCGCAATCACGCGTATCGCGTTGCGAACCTGTGCGTGGCGTTACGCCCGGCGGACGATGCCGGCGTCGAAAAGGTCGCGCTGGCGGCGGCGTTTCACGACCTCGGGATCTGGACGGCGCGGACCTTCGACTACCTCGCGCCCTCTGCCGACCTGGCCTGCGATCACTTGCGCTGCAACGGGCACGGCGACTGGCAGGAAGACATTGCCGGCATGATCCGCGAGCATCACAAGGTGCGGAGTTATCGCGGGACAGGCGCTGATGTCGTCGAACCCTTCCGTCGCGCCGACTGGATCGATGTCTCGCGTGGCCTGCTCAGCTTCGGCCTGCCACGCGCGCTGCTGCGCGAGATTTTCGCGCAGATGGCCAAACGCGGGATTTCACAAGCGGCTGGTGCAACTCACGCTTGCGGGAGGCGCGCATGCATCCGCTGCGGCCCATTCCCGTCCTCAAGTGGTGAGGTCTCGTCAGGCGGTCTTGCTGCATCGCGCGCTTGATCACCAGCGCCACGACGATGACAGCCAGGCAGGCACAGCTCGCCACCATTTCCGGTTGCTTGTTCGGCATGAACGACATGGCGATGAGCACGCGCCAGCATCGCCAGCGCCGGCGCCGCCCGCCACGAGCTTCGTGCCGACGCCGCCGCGCAGCGCCTGGTCCTTGTACGGAAAGCGGAAATGCGCCCACACCACGAAGATGTAGGTGAACAGCATCAGCGCGCCGCAGGAGTTCAACAGGAAAGTTGAACAGCTTCTCGGGCGCGACGTCACGTCATGAGCATCACCACGAATCCGAAGGCGCTGCCCAGCAGGATGGCGCGCGCCGGCACCTGGCGCTTGTTCACTGCCGTCAGCCAGCGCGGCGCGTCGCCCTTGTCCGCCATGCGCGAACAACACGCGCGCGGTGACGTAGACGCCGGAGTTGAGGCAGGACAGCACCGCCGTGAGCACGATGACATTCATGATGGTCGCGGCGCCCGGAATGCCGACGTGATCGCAGCGCCAGCGCGAACGAGGAATCGCCGGACTTGAACTCGCGTCCACGGCACGATGCACAGGATCAGCGCGATCGACAGCACGTAGAACAGCAGGATGCGCAGCACCACGGTGGCCGCCAGCCGTGACATGGTCTTGTTCGATTCGGCGGATTCGGCCGCGGCCACGGTCACGATCTCGGCGCCCACCATCGAGAAGATCACGGTGGTGACGCCGCCCAGGATCGCCGCCCAGCCGAAAGGCGCGAAGCCCTGGTGCGCGCTGAGATTCGAAAGTCCCGGGCTCGACGGATTGCCGACACCCAGCAGCCAGGACGCGGTGACCACGATGAACACGACGATCGCCGCGACCTTGATGGACGCGAACCAGAATTCGAACTCGCCGTAGGAGCGCGCCGAAGTCAGGTTGACGGCGGTCAGCAGCGCCATCAACCCCAGGCCGATCTGCCAGACATCGAACATCGGCAGCCAGGTCGTGGATGGTCGCGGCGCCGGCGATGCGCCTCGATGGCGACCACCACCACCCAGAACCACCAGTACAGCCAGCCGGTGATGAAGCCCGCGCCAGTTGCCCAGGCCGGCGCGCACGTACTCGGTGAACGAGCCCAGCCCGGGCTGATCCATGGCCATGCGCGCCAGGATGCGGATCACGGCGTACACCACGATGCCCGCGGACAGATAACTGAGAATCACCGCCGGGCCGATGGTGGCGATGGCCGCGCTGCTGCCGACGAACACGCCGGCGCCGATGATTCCGCCGATGGAGATCATCACCAGGTGTCGCGCGAGCAGGGATTTGGAGAGTTTGTCGGAAGCGGAGGCGGTTGCGGTAACGGCGGCGTCGGTGGCGTTCAAGCTTCTTCTCGCGGTCGCATGGGTGGCCGGGAAAATACGCCGTATTCGCGCGACGCGCCATCTGCGCGCCTCGTTACGAGCTACGGACAGCCGTCAGCCGTAGCGCAACTTGAGTCCGAGAATGGTCGCTGCGAGTCCCAGGGAAACCGTGTTGGCACAGATCATCGGCCACGAGCCGATCCGTAGTCCGTAGAGCAGCCACAGCAGCGACGCCGATCGTGAATATCACGTACATGGCCAGCGAGATTCCGCTGGTGTTGCGTGACTTGATCGTCTTGACGGCCTGCGGCACGAAGGCGCCGGTGGTGAGTGCGGCCGCGGCGAATCCCAACAATTCAGTTTCCATGGGTGCATTGTCGCACCCCGTTGGTCATTCGCTCGCGGCCGATGTCGCTCACAAGGGACCATCTCCCGGGCAGAAGCCCAGCGCATCGCCATGACGCAGATGCGCGTCCATCGCGTCCGGGAAGCCGACTCGCAGCGTGTTACCGCCGCCGTGTCGCTTGTCGTGGCAGACGAACACCTGGTCGAGCTCCAGCCGATAGCCGTGGTAGTAGTCGGCCGCCAGCGGAAACGCGGTGCCGGTCAACACCTTGCCGTTGCCCGACACTCGTGCCCCGAGGACGTGCCAGCGTGACATTTCGAGCACGCCCTGGCTGGCGAGGAATTCGCTCATCAGCTTCCAGCCCATGCCGCGCGTGTAAATCGCGGCGTCGTCGATTCCCAGCATCAGGAGTCGCGAGGCTCCAGTGATGACCTTGCCGTCGTCGGAGATCGAGGTGGCGATGGTCTCGCGATCCTCGCAGACCTCTCGCGGTTCGCCCGTTTCCCAGTCGTACTCGGTGAAGCAGACATGGCCGGCATAGCGACCGATGTTCACCATGCCATCTTTGGGTGTCCACTTGTACGAGTCCTTGGCGTTGAGGCCGACGCCATAACCCACCGCAGCCGTTCCCGGACCATTGACCGCCATGACTTCACCGGCGTACCCCCACGGATTGCCGGGATCCGGATCCGTGAGCAGCATCTGTTCATTGCCCTCCCACACCGATCCGACGCGATTGCCAAAGGCTTCCGGAATTTCTTCCCAGCCTCCGACCAGTTTGCCATCCGCGGATACCGCGTTGGCGCGCGAAGCGCCTTCGCTCGCCTTGTTGAGGCGTCGCAGGCCGCGCTTCGCCGTCCACTTGAACGCAAACGCATCAGAGCAACCGTTCCATCCCAACCCCACGGCCGCGGACCCGTTGCCGTTCACGTCAAAGATGCTGCTGTGAAAAATGTCGCAGCCGTCCAGCCTTTCGTCCGCGATGGATTTCCAGCCGGTGCCGCGCGTCCATATCGCCGCGCGCTCCTGGTCGACCGGGCCGAACTCGGTCTCGACCAGCTTGGAGATGGTGCCGCCGACCACGCGGCCGTCCGCGGAGATCGCACCGACAAAACCCACGCCGTCGATGTTGGTCATGTCGCTGTGCCGGCTCCAGATCCAGTACGGCGACTGGAACGGTCCGTAGAGGCCGATGACGCGCTGGCCATCGGCCGACAGGTCGATGGGCAGTGAGTACGGCAGGTGGACGAAGTTCGGCGCGCGGTCGATGCCGTTCACCGCGATGCGGATGTGGCGCGTCTCACCGGGGTAGAGCACGAGCTTGGTCGCCGCGCAGGCGTCGTCGTAGCGCGCATCGCCGCTCTCCGCCACGTTCCAGTACTCTTCGGGCCCGAGCAGGATGGCCTTCTCGGTGCTGAAGCCGCCCGCGCCGATCTCGTCGATGTACACCACGTACTTCGCCCCCGGCGTCAGTCCCGTGATTTCAAAGCTGCCATCCGGGCCCACCAGGCCCTGCGTGCGATCACCCGAGATTCTCGAGATGGCGTCGAAGGGTGAGTTGATATTGCGCGCGATGACGTTGATGCCGCTGAGCGCGCTCACCTCGTCCTTGGCCACGATGCGGCCCACGATCGTGCCAGTCCTCTGCCGATAACCGTGCGTCGGGTACAGCCATGACAACGCCGACTTGTCGTCCGCGATATTCACGGTCGCCATGCCGGGACTGTTGTATGTGGGACTCCCGGGATACGGATCGATGAACGGGAACATGGTCTCGACCTGTTCCGTGTTCGGATACGTCGTGATCTTCGAAGCGCACTGGTCGGGCCCGGCCTTTTCCGCACCGGGCGGCAAGCCAAAGGCTTCGATCGGCTGATTGCGGAAGTAGAGCCCGTTGGTCTGCGTGTGTGCGAGCCCGATGGCATGACCGAGTTCGTGAGTGATCACGCCGGCCAGCGGTCCGCCGGTCACGACTTCTTCGACGCCCTCGCCCTGCGCGGTGATGATTGCCCAGCCTTCGACGATGCGCGTCGAGCCTTCCGCATCCAGGAACTCGGGCGTCGCAATACCCAGCACGCCGTCGCCGACGCCGAGGAAGTCGCGCAGCACGCTGCCGTCACCGTCATAGATGACGTGCAGGCCGCCACCGTTGTCGGCGCCGATCACGCTGCCGGCGTTGGCGCCCGTGATGTCGCCGAGACCAAGGTCAGCCATGGTGCCGACGATCCGGGCGCGAAAGCTCGAGGTTGGAACAGAACTCCACTGGCTGAGCGAATTGCTCACCAGCTGATTCGCAAGTGCGTTGTCCACCACGCCCAGCGTGCCGAGGTCGGTGTACACCTTGACGGTTCCTTCCCAACGCGCCGGGCGCACGCCGTGCGACGTGGGAACGACGATGAGCGGACCGCCGGCGAGCACCGGCACCGATGCGGCCGACAATGCCAGGGTCAGCAGCGCTGCCAGATGTTTGTTAGCGCTCATTGGCACGGCTCCCCGGCGTCAGCTTCTGGTCGACGGCGCGGCGCACGAAATTGCGCAGCGTATCCGCGTTCACCGGTCCGTTCTTGGCGTCGAACATCTTCTGTTCGTCGGCACTCAGCTTGCTGCGGTCGATGGCGACATTCGAGAACAGCCCGACGTTGTCGTAGGCATTCACCGCCGCGCCGTTACCCATGCCGAGCTTGCCGTAGCCCAGGCCAACGGTGGTCTGGAAGCCCGTGGCCTTCCCCTTGGCGTACAGAAACAGGAGGCTGACTTCGCCAGTCTTGAACGTCGGCCACCCCTCGGGACGACCGCCGAGATAGACCTTGCCGTCCGGCATGGTGCGAGGACCGGTCAGTCCGAACTGGCGAAAGGTATAGGTCGATCCTTGCGCGCCGCGGATGCGGTCGAGCACGCGCACGGTGATTTCCGTGTACGGCATGCCGTTGGCGTTGAATCCGTCTGTCACCTTCTCGACGCGCCCCGCGACGATGGTCTCTGAGTTGTCGATGAGGTCGACGATATTCATCGGGCGAACGGTGGTGGCCAGGCTGGGCGACGCCAGCCAGGGCAACGCGAGCAAAGAAAGCGCGCATGCCAGCCTGCGAACTGAGTGCATGAGATTCCCCTGAAATTTATTGAGTATTTGAAGATGCGATGCGTCGCATCAACAGTCTTTTTGCCGGTGGCGCGCTGGATTTCCGCCGCGCTCCGACCTCCTTCCTTGAGATCAGGCTAACAATGTGAGCTACTTGCGACTGCTCAAAACTGTGCAGTCGGCGAATCACCGTGAAGTATTTCTCCGAAGTCTCGGCGTTCCTTTCCAGGCACGGATGGCTGTCGGTCACTCCACCGGAGTTTCGCGACAAGGTCCTGCAGCGTATCGAGCTACAGGAATTTGACAAAGGACAGGCAGTCTACCGCGCGGGAGATGCGCCTGGAGGACTGTGGGCCATTGTCGAAGGTGCGGTTGAAATCCAGGGCGCCTCGCCCGGTGCGTTGCCGCACCTGCTTCACTTAGGGGTTCCCGGCCTTTGGTTCGGCGAGATGCCGCTCATCTTCAACACGAAACGCCTGGTGAGCGTCATCGCCAATCGGCCGTCAAAACTGGTCACGCTGCAGCTGGCCGATTGCCGCGCAATTCTCGACGCCGATCCCGCCGCATGGCGCTGGATAGCTCTACTCGGCGCGATGACCACGGACATTGCCGTAGGGGTGGTGGCGGACCTGTTGTTGCGCGACCCCGTCAAGAGGACTGCCGCATTGCTGCTGCGGCTCTCGTGCGTGCGGAGCACGGTGTTCCAATCGACGGACCCGGCGCCGATTTATGTCAGCCAGGAGAAACTCGGCAGCATGGTCAATCTCTCGCGTAACTCCATCATCCCGGTGCTGAAGGATTTCGAGCGGCAAGGATTAATCGAGATCCACTATGGGTCGATCCGCGTGATCAATATGGATGGACTGACCGAGACGATCGCCCGGGATTGAAGTGCTGAACGACCCTCCAGCAAGGCCGACACCGGCTACTGACGATTGGCTGACGCGCTTTTCGCTGTTCATCGGTCGGGTCATTCCGGACGCCATGTCGACGGCCATCGGCATGCTGCTGCTCCTCGCCCTCTGGGCGCTCGTCATCGGCAATTCGGGCACCGTCGTCCTGGACGCGTTCTACCGCGGTCTCTGGATGTTGCTTCCGTTCACGATGCAGATGGTGCTGATCCTGGTGCTGAGTTCGACCATGGGCGCCGCGCCAGTATTCAGGAGCACGGTTGCCCGGCTCTCCCGACTTCCCCGAACCCGCGGCCAGGTGATTGCGCTGGGCTGCGTGGTGGTCGCGTGCCTGGGGTATCTCTTCTGGGGGCTCGCATTCGCGCTGGGGCCACTGGTGTCGATCTATTTTGCCCGCGAGGCGGAGCGCAAAGGCATCCAGGTCGATTTTCCATTTCTCCTCGCCACCACCTTCGCGGCCGGCGCCATCTGGCAGTTCGGGCTCTCTGCAAGCGCACCGCTCCTGATGAATACGCCGGGTCATTTCCTCGAGAAACAGACTGGCCTCATGCCGCTCTCGACCACGATCTGGGCACCACCGTCCCTGATCTTCGTCGTGTCGTTCGTGGCGGCGGTCATCATCGCGGCCCGAATCCTCCACCCAAGGAATCCGCGGCCGCTCTCCCAGTTTCCCGACACCCTCAAATTGACCGAGCCGCTCGCAGTGACGGTCGAGGGCGAGCCGATCGACGGTACTTCAGCTGCCCCGACGCTCTCGGACCGGGTCGAGCGAAGTTCGGTACCGGTAATGATCCTGGTCGCCGCCCTGACCGCCTGGCTCTACTACCATTTTGCGGTCAAGGATCTCGGGCTCGACCTCAACTCCCTCAATACGATCCTGTTCGCGCTGGCGCTGCTGGTGCACAGGAATATGGCGAGCTTCAATCGGGCGCTGAAGTCCGCGATCCTGTCATGTTGGCCGATCGTCGTGATGTACCACGTCTACGGCGGCGTGGCCGGTCTGCTCCAGTTCACATCGCTCGGGTCTTCCATCGGTGGCGGGCTCGCGGCGCTTTCCACACGGCGCACTTTCGTGTTGTTCACGGCGCTGATCTCGGCCGTCGTGGCTTGCTTCGTTCCCTCGAGCGGCGGCCAGTGGGTCATCCAGGGTTACGTGACAGTCACGGCCGCCACCGCCCTCGGTCTCTCGGCCCAGCAGGCGCTGCTGGCGTTGTCGGTCGGCGACCAGATGGGGAATCTCCTGACGCCGTTCTGGGTCACGGTCGCCGCCGGCGTCGCCCGAGTCGATTTCCGGCGATTCATCGGCTACCTGTTCGTCTACGCGGCGATCTGGTTCGTGCTGGGAGTGCTCATCTTCACGTTGATTCCGGCGTGAGACAGCGCAGTGGAGATGGTGGCCAGGGTCGGAATCGAACCAACGACACGCGGATTTTCAGTCCGCTGCTCTACCAACTGAGCTACCTGGCCGCCGTTGGGGGCGCGTATTAGAACGGCCGGCCGCGGCCTCGTCAAGCGACGAAGCTCATAACTCCTTGATTCTTTGGCCCAATACCAGCCCGCGGGGCTCGCTTGCTTTGATACCAATCGGCTCCATTTACAGCGACCCATGAAAACAGAAACCCTCGTTGCCAATGCCCCGCGCGCGGTAATCCAGACGTTGCGCGGCCAGCCTGCGTCCGACGGCGCCGGCGTCAAGCTCACGCGCGTCATCGGTCAGCCGCGAGCTGCCGGACCTCGATCCGTTCCTGTTGCTGGATGAATTCGGCACGGACAAACCCGAGGACTACATCGCGGGCTTCCCCGAGCATCCGCATCGCGGCTTCGAAACCGTCACCTACATGCTCGACGGGCGCATGCGCCACAAGGACAACCACGGCCACGAAGGCGTGCTCGAGCCTGGTGCGGTGCAGTGGATGACCGCCGGCCGCGGCATCGTGCACTCGGAGATGCCCGAGCAGCGCGAGGGCCGCATGCGCGGGTTCCAGCTGTGGATGAACCTGCCGGCCAAGGACAAGATGTCCGCGCCTAACTACCAGGAATTCGGCGGCGAGACGCTGCCGGTGGTGGAAAAGACCGGCGTGAGCGTCAAGGTCATCGCGGGTTCGCTCGACGGCGCCACGGGCCCGGTGAAGCAGCCGGCCACGGATCCCATTTACATGGACATCCGGCTGGATGCGGGCGTGGACTTCGTGCTGCCGGTCCCGACGGGTCACTCGGCGTTCGTATACGTGTACGAGGGCGGCCTGTCGGTGGGTGAATCGCGCGACGCTGCCACCATCAATGCCCAGGAGCTCGCGGTGCTGGGTGATGGCACGGAAGTTCGGCTCTCGGGCCGCGCTCCGCGCACCCGCGCGATCGTGGTCGCCGGCCGGCCGCTGCGTGAGCCGGTGGCGCGTTACGGCCCGTTCGTGATGAACACGCGCGAGGAGCTGCAGCAGGCGTTCGCCGACTACCAGGCGGGCAAGTTCTGACAAACCGGGGCGGGACTCCCCCTCCTGCCCCGCACCTGGGACGGCGTAGGCAACTGCGCCGTCATTTTTTTGCGCTGACGCTCACTCCTTCGGCGCGACGAATTCCTGGGGCTTTTGCGAGCCCTCGCCGAAGAAGAACTTCTCCATCTCGAATTCCAGGCGCTTGCGATGCGCCGGCTCGATCGGCGTGAGCCGATATTCATTGATCAGCATCACCTGGTGCTTCACCCACTGCTGCCAGGCTTCCTTCGAAACGTTCTCGAAAATGCGCTTGCCGAGTTCACCCGGGTACGGGGGCTTGTCGAGCCCCGGCGCTTCCTTGCCCAGCAATACGCATTGAACCATTCTGCTCATGACTCTTTATCTCTCTGACAGTCGTCCCAGCAGGGACTTGATGGGCGCGGGCAATCCCACACGCGCGGGTTGCACGAGGTCGTACCACAACTCACCGGCTTCGCTCACGCGCCGCGTGCCCTGGCAGCGCGCCTCGATGGGCGTGATCACCAGGTCGAAGTGCGTGAAGCTGTGTTCGATTTCGGGCAGCGCCGCGCGCACCAGCTTCGCGCTCGCGAGCTGACGGCTGGCGAACTGCTCGGCGGCGTCGCGATCGTCGAACTCGGGCAGGCACCACAGCCCACCCCAGATGCCGCTCGCCGGACGCTGCACCAATAACACCGTCGAGGCGTGACGCGCCACCAGCATCACCGCGCGTCGCAGGCGGCGCGGCGCGCGCTTGCGCCTGGCGGCCGGCAGCTGCGCTTCGCGGCCCTCGAGGCGCGCGCGGCAATCCGCGGCGATCGGGCAATCGGCGCAACGCGGTTTGCCGCGCGTACACAGCGTCGCGCCGAGATCCATGATGGCCTGCGTGTAGGTGGCAACGTCGGCATGCGGCGTGTTCTCTTCGGCGAGTTGCCAGAGTTTTTCCAGCGTGGCGTTGTCATCGGGCGCGCCGTCGACCGCGTAGTGCCGCGCCAGTACGCGTTTGACGTTGCCATCGAGAATGGCGTGCCGCGCGCCCGTGGCCAGCGCCAGGATGGCGCCGGCCGTCGAGCGGCCGATGCCCGGCAGCGCCACGATGTCGTCGAAGGTCTGCGGGAACACGCCGCCGTGCTGGTCGCGAATCAGCTGCGCCGCGCGATGCAGATTGCGAGCGCGCGCGTAGTAACCGAGTCCGGTCCACAGGTGCAGCACTTCGTCCACGCCCGCGTCGGCCAGCGCGCGCACGTCGGGAAAACGCTGCATGAAGCGTTCGAAGTACGGGATGACGGTGGCAACCTGGGTCTGTTGCAGCATGATCTCCGAGACCCAGACCCGATAGGCTCTGTTCACTTTGCGCGGATGGCGCTGCCACGGCAGATCATGCCGGCCGGCACTTGCATGCCAGTGCCACCAGGCGCGGCGCCATGTTCGGGCGTCGCGCGTTCACGACTTCGCCTCGGGGCCGGCGGAGCGCGCAGGCCCTGCTCGTCGAGCAACAGGCGCAGCGTCACGCCCTTCATGACGATGTCGTCGTAGGTCGCCTGCTCGAGTTCGAGCAGGCCGCGGAACTTGAGCGCCTTCAACGCGGCGGTGGGCAACACGAACGGTTCGCTCTCGGGATCGGTGGGTGGAATGTAGCGCCCGATGTTCATGGAATCGCCGCGCAGGGTGAAATCGCCGACCGGATCTTCACCCGCGCCGCGCTCGAATTTGCCGGTGAAACGCGTGTCGTCGAGCGTCAGCGACAGCGGATCGATGGCCATCGCGCCGCCATCGAGTCGCCACGTTGCCGCCAGCTCGACCTGGCCCAGCGCCTTCGGATCCGTGGTCTTTGGCGCTGCGATTCCCACGCTTTCGAGCAGCGCGCGCAGGTCGAAGGAGTTGGTGTCGATGGCGCCCTTGAGCGCCAGCGGCTCGCCCAGGCTTCCGCCGATGCTGCCCTCACCCTCGAAGCTGCCGAATTGCAGGTCGAACTCGCCGACCTCGAGCTGTGAATAGTCCATGGTGAGCGCGGCCTTCGGCACTTCGAGGTGGAACGGCACGCCCGCGTCGGGAAAGCCGTCCATGTGAAGGTTGCCCGCGATTTCGGTGTCCGTGAACGGTGCGTCGGGCGCGATCTCGTCCGTCGATAGGTTGAGCGCGGTGATGGCGATGCGCCGCGAAGCGCCCTCGTCCGTGAACATGATGCGGCTGTCCTTGAGGTCGACGCCATCGATGGTGAGGTGGCGTGTCTTCGCGTTCGGGTCGGCGGGTTCATCGCCGGCGATGCCCTGCCAGTTGGCCGTGCCATCGGCCTTGCAGCGTGAGGCGCACGTCCGCGCCTTCGAGCCGGATGCGATCGACTACCAGGTCCCCGCGCAGCAACGGGAAGAGCTTCACGCCGAGCTGCGCGTTCCGCCAGGTGGCCATGGGTTCGCCGGCAAAGCCGGGCGGATTGCCGAAGCGGCCTTCACCGGTGCGCAATGCCAGCCAGGGAAAGAACTTCAGGTCGATGTCACCGACCAGCGCGAACTCGCGGCCGGTGGCCTCGCGCACCGCGGCCTCGATGCGCGGCTTGAAGCCGTTGGGATCGACCAGCAGCACCAGCACCGCGATGCCGAGCAGCAGCAGCACCGTGAGTGCCGCAAGACCCCAGGAAATCCATTTGAGTGCACGTTTGAAAGAGGCCACGCGGCCGACATTGTAACGATGTCGGCCGCGGGCATCGGGCGGGATCAGCCCGGCATCACTTGTCGCAGATTTCGATGTCGCCCGACAGCGTCTTGGCCCGTACGAGCGCACCGGCTTCGACGGTGCGAATCGTGAGCCGCACGCCGGGTCCGTATTTGCTGACACGCTCCACCGAAGTCGCCAGGCAGCCGTGTAATGTCGCCGCTGAAGGATTCGATCTCCGTGGAAAGTCCCTCGGCAGCCGCCAGGTCGCAACTGGATGTCGCCGCTCACTGCTTCGACGTCGACGCGTCCATTACGCGCCAGCTTGCCACGCAGGTCGAAGGTGCCCGAGGTCGAGCGGCCACGCACCTCGCTGATGTCGCCCATCTGCAGGCGCGCATCGCCGCTGACCGTTACCGCGTCGAGTTTGCCCGCCGCGTTGGCGAGGTCGATGCTGCCGCTCACCGAGCTGACGCGCAGGCGCAATGGGCTTGCCGGCGCCGCGCACCGTGATGTCGCCGCTCACTGAGCGGACTTCGGAGTTGTCGCCCGCTACATCGGCGGTGATTTCGCCACTCACGGTCTTGATGCGCTGGGTACCCAGGACACCGCGGCTCGAAACGTCGGCGCTGACCGCGCTGACTTCGATCGAGCTCATGCGCGGCACCTGGATTTCGAGCGTCGCGTCACCGTCGTGCGAACTGCCGCGCGGCAACACCACCTTGATGACGGTGCGTCCGCCGTTGGTCTCGATGTCCACGCGCTCGACGTCTTCACCGATGTCGCCGGTGACCTTGATCTCGTTGCGGTCCCAGCCGCGCACATCGACGGTTCCCGAAACGTTGGAAATCTGCACCTCGCCCTGCGCCTGTGCGGCGACCGTGCGATCGATGGAGTCCTCGGAGCACGACGCAGCGATTGGCAGTGCGACGAGTACCCACAGGGCCGTGACGGGACGAATGACGAAACACACTCATGATCAGGTCTCCTGGCTGCCGGAATCGCGCACCGCGGTCAGCGCACGCATTTCTTCCTGGCACGAACTCACAAACAACTCTTGCAGCAGCGCGTTGGCGGGATCGCGTCCCAGCGCCGCTTCGATTTCATCGATCGAGCGCCGCAGGGTGGCGAGACTCGACGCCACCTTCTTGCGCTCCACTTCCGGCATGGACGACAGCTTCGCCTGCACTTCGATCAGCAGCGCGTCGCGCTGGTTGCGATACGGCGGCGGGCATCATCTCCGGCGAACTGCCGGTCTGCGTGTTCACGACCGGGGGCGTGTCACCCTGCGGCGCGAAGCTGCGGCCGATCAATACGCCGATGGCGACCAGCGCCACGGCCGCGGCCATGGCCGGCAGCCGGCATCCAGGCCGCGCGGCGTCGTGCCGCGACCGGTGACGCGGCTGCCGCGGCCTTGTCGGCTTCGATGGCCGCGCTGATGGCGGGCCACAGATCGCGGCGCCGGCGGGATGTCCCGCTTCAGCTCGTCGATTCGTGTCAGGCGTCTGTTCATCGCACACCTCGTTCCAATCTGTCTCTCAGCAGGCCCCGCGCCCGGTGCAGCTGCGCCTTGCAGGTGCCGACGGCGATGCCGAGCATCGACGCGGCTTCCGAATGTTCGTAGCCGTACACGCCACACAGCACCAGCGCGTCGCGTGCGCCCTGCGGCAGCGATTCGATCGCGGCCTCGAGCTCTTCTTCTTCCACCGGCGTGTCGAAGGTCATCGTCGGCTCCTCGTGGTCCGTCGGGTCCTCGACCAGCGATCTCGGCCTTCGAGGGCCCGCGGCGCTTCTCGAGCACCGTGTTGACCGCGATCCGGTGCAGCCAGGTCGAGAAGCTGGCGCGCGCTTCGAACTTCGGCAGCGCCTTCCAGGCCTTGATGAAGGCGTCCTGGACGCAGTCGGCGGCGGGGTCCGGGTTGCGCGTCATGCGCAGGCAAAGCCCATGCACACGGCCCACGTGATCGCGGTAGAGACGTTCGAAGGCCTTGGCATCGCCCCGGCGAGCGCGCTCGATGAGTGCCACGTCGAAATTCGACGACCGTGTCGGGTTTCATGATCCGGGCTGTAGCACCATCGGCCAAACGTCTCTCCCTCGTACGTACCTTAGAGGGAGATTCGCCGTCATGGGTTTGAAATGCGGTGTTTTTCCGCGGGAATCCGCGGACTTACGAAGAGGGGGGCAGCCCCCGTTTCCTAGCAAAAGGGGTCAGTCCTCTCATTCCTGAAACTATGGCGGAGGGCTGACCCCTTTTGCTAGGAAATGGGGGCTGCCCCATTCTAGCTGCGCTGGGTGCCGCCGCTGAACCACTTCATGGCGTACTGGAGCAGCTGGCTGTTGGTGGCGAGGCCGAGTTTGTGTTTGATGGTCTGGCGGTGTGATTCGATGGTCTTCACCGAGAGCGTGAACTCCTGCGCGATTTCGCGCGAGCTCATGCCGCGGCCGATCATGTTGAGGATCTGCACTTCGCGGTTCGAGAGCCGCGCCACCGGATCGTTGGTCTCGGAGCGGTTCTCGCCGGCGCGCTGGTCGAGCGAGCGCTGCACGGTTTCGCTGACATAGGTGCGGCCATCGAGCACGCGGCGAACTGCGATCAGCAGCTGGTCGGACGCGGCCTGCTTCATGATGTAGCCCATGGCGCCGGCGGCCAGCAGGCGTTCGGCGTAGATGGTTTCATCGTGCATCGACAGCACCAGCATGCGCAGCTCCGGCATCTCGGCGTGCATCTGCCTAACAAGCTCGATGCCGTCGCCGCGTTCCAGCGACAGGTCGACCACGACGATGTCCGGCTTCTTGGCGCGGATCGCCTCGCGCGCCACCGGTTCGCTGTCGGCCTCGCCGCAGACGGCGAGGTCGGGCTCGGCCTCGAACATGCGCCGCAGTCCCTGCCGGACGATCGGATGGTCGTCGACAATCAGGATCTGGCGCTTGGTGCCCATGGCTGCGGTCATGATCGCTCCCCTACGCGCAATTATTAGGAATAGTGACTGAATCATACGGCGATGTGGCGGAGCGTCAATCCTTTGTCTTACGGGTTCTCGCTCTATAGTTAGATCGAAATGCAATGCGCCTTTGAGTCCATGCACCAGTCCTATGGCAGTCCTTCAGCGGGAAACCGCCACGCGGTGCCGCATCGCCGCCGCGAGCGGCGCGCGATGCGGGCAGACTGCAGCGGACGATGACCCCGCCGCCCTCGTTATTCTCGATGGTTACGTCCCCGCCCAGCATCTGCGCTCTATAGCGCATGAGCTTCATTCCCATGCCATTGCTGGCATTTCGCTCGTCGAAACCCCTACCGTTGTCCTGAACGGTCAGGGTCAGCGTGCCGTCGGCGGTGGCCAGGTCGATGGCCACCTGCGTGACCCGCCCATGGCGGATGGCATTGGTGAATGCCTCCTGGGCGATGCGATATAGGTGCGTCGCAGCACCGTCTTCGAGGGTCAGCGGCTCCTTGAGCGAGGTATTGAAATGCGCGCGCACGCCGTAGCGCTCCATGCCGCGGACCGCCATGGACTGCAGGCCGGCGATCAGGCCGCCGCGGTCCGCGCCCACCGGCGCGAGGCCGCGCGCCATGGCGCGCGTGCTCTCGATGGCGCCATTCACCAGGCTGATGATGTCCTCGACGTCGGCGCGCGCCGAGGAGCTCTCCTTGCGCAGTTGCGCCACCACGCTGCGCAGCATCAGCGCAACGCCGGTCAGGTCCTGTCCCAGGCCGTCGTGCAGGTCCGAGCCGATGCGCAACTGCTCGCGCCCGGCGATCTCCAGGATCTCGCGCTCCAGCCCGCGGCGCTCGGTCACGTCGGTGACCACCGCGAGCCGGTGCGTGGCGCCGTCGAGGTGCGTGATGGGTGGCCACGCAGGCGGCCTCGAAGGTCGAGCCGTCGCGCCGCCGGCACTTGAATTCCACCGGCGCGCGGCCGGGCGGCTCGCCGATCGGGCCTAACAACTGCTGATCGAGGCGCTCGCGGCGCACGCCGGGCGGCTGCGCGATGAGATCCTCGATCGAGGTGTCGACCGCGGTGCCGGGCGCGAAACCGAACATGCGTTCGAATGCCGGGTTCGCCATGCGGATGTATGTTGTTCGTATCGATGACCACCACGCCTTCGTGCAGCAGCTCGAACATGCGCGCCTGGGTCTCGCGCAGGTGCTGCGCCGCCTGGCGGTCGGTGATCTCGGTGATGTTGATCACCGCGCCGGTGATGCCGCCCTTCGAGCGCACGGCGCGGATGCGCGAATCGAAGCAGCGTCCGCCGTATTGCGCGCCCGAGGTCGTCAGCTGCAGGTCGACGGACTCGCCGGTGCTGAGCACCCGCGTCGAGCGCGGCCGCAACGGCCTCGCGGTGCTCCGGCTCGGCGATTTCGTCCAGCGGGCGCCCGACGATGCTCTCGCGCGACTGCGCGCGAATGTCGCGGTTGATGAACTGCACGCGCCGCTCGGTGTCGACCAGGATCAGCCAGTCGCTGGTGCCGGCGGCCACCATCTGCAGCAGTTCCTGCGAGCGAGCGCAGCGCCTCCTGGGCGCGCGCCTGCTCGCTGATGTCGATCGCCACGCCGACGATGCGCACCACCTTGCCGGCGGCGTCGCGCACCGCGCAGGGCGAATCGAGCAGCGTGACGTAGTGGCCGTCGCGGTGACGGATCCGGTACTGCAGCGCCACCATCGACTGGGTGTCGCGATCGAACCACTGCTCCAGCAGCGTGCTGATCGTCCGGGTGCACCAGCGCCGCCCAGTCGGACGGCGCTCGGCAATTCCGTCGAGTTGTAGCCGAGCACGCGCTCGACGCCTCGTCCTTCGTCAGGCCGGTCTCGGCAGTCGATGTCGTAGATCACGCAGCGCAGCTCGCGCGACACGGCGCGGAAGCGCTGGTCGGCGGCCGACAGCGCGGTCTCGCGCATCTTGCGCTCGGTGATGTCGACCACCAGGCCGAGCACGCGGCGGGTGGCGCCGTCCGGGCGCACGCTCCACGACATAGGCGCGGTCCAGCGCCCAGTGCCAGCTGCCATCGGTGTGGCGGAAGCGATATTCGGTTTCCAGCACCTGCTCGTCCGCCTCGACGCGCTGCAGGCGGCGGCGGAAATTGTCGATGGCCAGGTCGGGATCGGTGCCGAGCAGCGTCCGCCAGTTCATGTGATTGGCGCGGCCGAAAGCCGGGTCGACGCCGAACACGCGGTAGTAGCCGTCGGTGTTGTGGGTGATGCCGTTCTCGACGTCCCAGTCCCAGACGCCGGCGGTAGTTAGCTGCAGCGCCGCCTCGACGCGCTCGTTGCGCGCGTTGGCCTCGCGCTCGGCCACCTTGGCCTCGTCGAGGTCCATGCACACGCCGAGCATGCGCACGGCCTTGCCGTTGGCATCGCGCTCGACCACGCGGCCGCGTTCGAACACCCAGCGCCAGGTGCCCGGAGCGCGTCTTGATGCGGTACTCGGCGTCGTAGTACTCGGCCTTGCCGTTGACGTGCTCGTAGAAGCGGCGCGTGGCCTCCGGGCCCTCGTCCGGATGCAGGTTCTCGTCCCAGCGCGTGACGTGTTCGTCGCCGTCGCAGGGATCGATGTCGTGGCGCTGGCACCAGTCGTTGAACCAGCGCGTGGTGTCGGTGAGGAAGTTGGTTTCCCACAGCCCGATGCCGGCGCCCCAGGCCGCCGTCTCGAGCATGTGCTCGCTCGAGGCGAGATGCGCCTCGGCGCGTTTCGCCGCCTCGATGTCGAGGGTGACGCCGATGACCAGCACCGGCCGGCCCGACAGGTCCCATTCGACCGCGCGGCCACGGTCCTGCATCCAGCGGTATTCGCCGGACGCCGTCTGGAAGCGGTATTCGAATTCGACCGAATCGCGCATGCCCTGCGCGTGCTCGCGCAACTGCCGGTCGACCCGCTCGCGGTCTTCGGGATGCAGGTTGCTGAACCACGGGATTCGGCGCCGCGTCCCACTGCGCGCGCGAATAGCCCGTCATCGCCAGCCACAACGGGACTCGCGGTGCGCGCATTGCTGGGCACGTGCCATTGCCAGAACGCGGCGCGCGCGCCCCACAGCGCCGTGGCGAGCCGCGACTCGCTGTCGCTGCGCGCGACCTCCTCGCTCTTGCGTCTATCAATGTCCAGCAGGATTCCGGTGATGCGCGCGGCGGCGCCGTCGCGCTCACGTTGCACGACGCGTCCCCGGTGCAGCACCCACAGCCACCGGTGACCGGCGGCTAACAACCGGTATTCACACTCGAAGCGGTCGCTGCCGTGCTGGCAGGAATCGGCGGCGGCGTTGAAGGCGCCCAGGTCGTCGGGGTGGATGCGACGCTGCCACTCGCGAATCGCCATCGATCGGGCTGGCGATGTCGATCCCGAAAGCGCGCAACCAGGCCTCGTCGACCTGGAAACGGTCGACCGGGCAACTGCCAATCCCAGACAGCCGCCTGCGCCAACTGCAAAGCCGAACGAAATTCGGCCGGCAATTGGCGCATCGGAAGCCGCTTGCGCGGAGTCGGGACGGGCATTCATGACCGATTATTGTTACCTGCTGAGCCTTTGTTCCACATTGATGCATCTCCAGTTTCCGTCCGCCAGCACCGCAGCGGTCGCGATTTTTGCCTGATTCCATGCGCCGACTAGGCGTTCCGTAAGGGAGCCGCGGCTACTGGAGCACAGACCACGTAAGTATTCTCCGACATACGGGGTAGATAAAAACCCCGAGTCCAGAAAACTAACGGACTAGGACTAGCGGGGAAGTGACTGTGGTGGACGGGAACACAACTCGAAATCCATTGGTCGCGGACTACTCCGAATGGAGAGCACGCGACTATTTTCAAACTTACTACAGCGATGTCGTCCTGCCCGACGAGCAGGCGGTACTCGCATACCAGATCGACGTATTACGCGCCGCACGTGCGCGCTTCGGTCGAGGACTCGAATATGGCTGCGGCCCCACTCATGCACCGCGCGATCGCCGCGGCGAAATACGTGTTCCGCATGGACATGGCCGACTGGCTCGCCGACAACCTCTCCGAGGCGCGCGAATGGCTGTGCGCCGATGACAGCGCTGCCGGACTGGAAACGCTTCACGCGTTACGTACTGGCTTGCGAAGGAAACCTGCAGCCCAGCAACTCGCACGCGTGACTCAGCGCGAAGCACTGACCCGCAAGGTGGTTCGCGGCCTGTACGTGAGCGACGCACGCCTGCGCCAGCCGCTCGGGCCCAACGCGCGAAGGTTTCTACGATCTCATCATCACCGGCTTCTGCATCGACGCGATCTCAGCCGATCCGCGCGTGTTCCGCCGCTGCCTGCGCAACGTCACCTCGATGCTGCAGCCCGGCGGCACATTCATCATCCACGCGTTGCACCAGTGCACGGCGTACAAGTGCGGCGACCGCATGTTCCCGGGCTCCAACCTGTCCATCGACGCCATGCAGGATGCGATGCTCGAGAATGGCTTCGCGCCGATCCAGCATCGACGTGCAGGTGATTCCGTGCCGCGACAACTCCGATGTACGGCTACTCCGGCATCCTCACCGCATCGGCACGCAAGGCTCCCGCCCGCACCCGCAAGTAAATTGGGACGCGCCTGCGTTCGTTGGTTGGGTTCGCAAGAAATACATTGGGGACGTGGTGAAGTGAGATATCGAGTCTGCGGTGGAAGTTACGCTACGGCGGTCTATTGCCTGGCGACGTCCGGTAGCCGGCCCGCTCGCTCACCCCACGCGCATACGCCGGTCGCCGATCACTCACGCCGCAGGCCCGAGCCCTTTCATGAGCAACTGCGGCATGCCGCTCATGGGATGGCTAAGAGGAAGAGTCACTAGCTTTCCCAACTTCAGCCCCGTCCCCATTTTCAGAGGCGCTGGAACAGCCAGAAGAGTCCGGCGCCGCCGAGCACGCATGATCCCAGCGGCATCACGCCGGTGGCATACCAGCGAGTGCCGCGCGCCATGTAGATGAGCGGCAGCACCGCCGCGACGATCGCGAGCTGGGCGATTTCCACGCCGATGTTGAACCCCGCGAGCAATGGCAGCAGCGCCGACGCCCGTGGCGTCGATCTCGCCCAGCACGTTCGCAAATCCGAAGCCGTGCACCAGGCCGAAACCGAAGGCCAGCGGCAATCGCAGGCGCGACAGTCGCGGCAGCAGGTTGATGGCCGCAGCCAAGGCGATCGATGCGGCGATGGCCACTTCGATGGGTTGCGTGGGCAGGTGCACGGTGCCCGTCACCGCCAGTGCCAGCGTGGTCGAATGCGCGATGGTGAACGCGGTGACGATGGTGACGATATCGCGCGCCACCTCGCCAGACGCGTCGCGCCCTGCCACTTGCCGTCGACCGGCCGCAGCACCGACGGCAGCAGCAGCAACAGCACGAAGGCGATGTGGTCGTAGCCGATGAGCACGTGCCAGATGCCTTCGCCGACGAAGCGCGCAAAACTGGCCCAGGCCGATGGCCGCTCGGGCTCGGCCAGGCGGGCGCCTCGGCGCCGATGACGCCGGCCAATTGCTGCTTGCCGCGCTGCAGGCTGACGAGCACGCGTTGCGAGCGCATCGCCGCTCAGGAACAGCGTGCCACCCACCGTCAGCAGGCCGGCTTTGGGACAGGTGGCGGCGAACATCACGGACAGAGTGGTTCTGCTCCGCGACGCTCGGCCAGCGCAACGTCCTTGACCTGCAGACCTGCAGGCCGCGCCGCCGCGCTCCAGCGACGATCTGCCCGCAGCACGCGCGGGCTCGATGTAACGCGCGCGCGAGTCGAGGACTTCCTGCCAGGTGACGATGCCGTCGTAGTCCTGGTCGATGAGCACGTTCCACACGATGTCGTGGATGGCCAGGTCCCAGCGAATCGCGACCGGTCCATCGTCGCTGCGGCGCATCGAGCAGCAGGTAACTGGTGCTGGTCGCATGCGCCAGCGCGGTGGCGCGCCGCACCCAGCAGCGGCAGGTTCCAGAAGCAACAACGACGAGCAGGCGTTTCACGGCGCGCACTCTAACCGGCTGACGCGCCGTCGAGAATGTTTTCCGTGACGGCATCGCGGATACCCGGTGCTGCGCAGCCAGTCGGTGAGCTTGCTGCCGCGCGGCCTGGTCGCTGCGCCGCCACGGCGGCGCGCGCCAGCAGCCGCACATCGGCGAGTTCCTTCTGCGCGCGAAATTCGCCTGCGCCGCCGACGCAGCGCTCCCGCGGCATCGCCGCCATCCAGCGCCAGCAGGGCGGCTTCGCGTGCATGGACGGAATCGCCGCGCGCGCGCTTCGAGGGCCAGCCAGCGACGGCCTGCGCGCGCAACGTCTCGCGTTCGGCGCCGGCGGCACACCCGCGCGCCGCACCAGCAGCGCGAGACCGGGGCGTTCGACATTCAGCAGTTCACGCGCGTCGTGGCGTTCGCCGCGCGCCAGCAGTGCGTCGGCCAGCGTGGCGCGGATGGAGTCGTTCTGCGGTTCGAGCGCCAGCGCCGCGCCGTAGTCGGCAATCGCCCGATCGAGCTGGTTGGCGCGTTCGAACAGTTCGCCGCGCACGGTGAGCCAGTAGGCGCGAATCGCGGCGTCGTGCACCGGAGGTGCAGGGATAGGCCGCGAGCAATGCCCGCGCCTGCTCGAGCCGATCCGAGCCGGCATGGACTTGTCCGCGAGGCAGGCCAGCGCCATGGCCTGGCTCGCAGCGCCGCCGCCATCAGTCGCGCGCAATCGGCGCGCGCGCCGGCGAAATCGCCGCGCACCAGTCGCAACGAGGCGCGTTGCGCGCGTGCCGCCGCGTCGAGCGGCGCCGTGCGCAGCGCCGTGCCGAGCATGGCCTCGGCGGCGGTGAAATCGTGCCGATATTGCAGAGTCTCGGCATACAGTCGTTGCGCCGTGGTGGATGCCGCGCGGCCGTGTCACGGCCGCCGCCAGCACCGCTTCGGCGCGGCCCGACGAACATGGGCTCGCGCAACGCTGCGCGCGCGCTCGAGAAAGCCTTCCGCCAGTCCACGGCCGCCGCTCGTTGGCCGGGATCCGCGCGCCATCGCGCGATGAGGTCGCGCAGCCCGGCATCCGGCATCACCTGCCGCACATTCGCCACGATGAAATTCGGATCGGTTGGCACGAAACGATCGTGGCCGCCGCGGCCGATGCGCCGCGGCGGCGACCACCAGCACGAACCATGAAGTCGTGCTGGCCCCCTCATCGGTCTTCTCCGAATCAAGCCCGCGAACACCGCCGGATCGTCGGCATCCTGCTGGATGGTCCAGCCGTTGATCGTCGTCGGCGCGTCGGCCTCCGCCTTCGCGAAGGTGTCGAGCGCCATGGCCTTGATCGACGCGTTTGCGCAGATTCACCGTCACCTGGAAGCTGCGAGTGGCGCTGGCGCCCTGCGGATCGGTGACGCGGATCGCGATTTCGCGCACTGCCACCGGTCGTGGCTTCGAGCGGAGTCAGCGTCAGCGTGCGCGTCGCGCCGCTGCCGCTGAGCGCCATGCCGTCAGCGGGGAACAGCCGCCGTGCCATCCGCCATCGCCTTCCACGGTCAAACTATCCGCTGCCGATTCCTGGTCTGCGACCGTGAAATCGACGCTGACGTGTTGTCCTGGTCGGCGCTCTTGTCCGCGATGGCCGAGATCGTCGGCGCGTTGTTGGCCGGCGGGTAGGCGGCTCGTCGCCGCCACGCACCCCCGCCGCCGCAGGCGGCGACGACAAGTGTGGTCGCCGCGAGCACGGCAAGACGGACTTTCTGATCTTGCGCGATTTCATGTCAGCCTCCTGCGCCGGGCAGCGGCGTCGCGAGGTACGGGAAAGGTCGGTGTCGAAGTCCGCGGCCGATACCGGCGCACCGTCGGTGAACGGCACCTGTCCCAGCGGCGCGTTGCCCGCTTGCAGAGCCCGAGGTCGACGCTGTTGCCGCCCATGGTCAGCGGGTAACACAGGCGGCCCATCACCACGCGCAGCGCGATGTCGACGGTGTCGTCACCGGGACGGCGGCCGTTCGGGAAGCCCGCGAGATCGCCACCGGCCACGCCGAAGTTGCTCTGCGCTGGCGGCCGGAACCGCCGGGATGCCGGTGTTGAGGCGCGTCATCTCCGACGCCGTCACCTTCGACATCTGGTTCACGCCGGCGAAACCCGGTCAGGAACGCGGTCACGAGGTCGTTGCGCGGGAAGTTGTTAGGCGCGATGTTCGCGAAGTTCGGTGCCCAGCGTCTGGTTGACGGGTGCGCGGAACAACGCATCGAGCAGCGCCGGCAACGTCGGGTTCGTCACGTAGGTGCCGAACTGACCGTCGAACTTCGGCTCGCTGGCGCTGAAGCGGTCCTTGTCGGGCAGACCGATGACCAGTTCGTTGACCAGCGGCATGCCCAGTCGCGACACCTGCACCCACGGACCGCCGTCCACTTCCGGACGCGCGAACGTGGGCAGCGGATTCAGCAGCCGCGCCTGGCGCATGCGAAGCGCTGGTCCAGCCGCCGATGACGCCGTTGCCGCTGCCGACGAGGCAGCTCTTGTGCACTTCGAGCGCGATGGTGGTGACGTTGGCGTCGTCCACCTGGTTGTTGGCGCGCTTCTGCGTGATGCCGCCCGGGAATCCGCCGCCATCGCCGGCGCCGGGAGCGCTGTCGCCTTCGACCGGCACGAAGTTCACGAGGTCGAACACCGGGTCCGAGGTTGACCGCGAAGCCTTCCTTGCGCTGGCCCACGAACACGCGGCCCGGCATGCTGCAGCCCGGGATGTTCACCGTGTAGATGAACGAGTTCGCGTAGGCCTTGTAGGCCGCGACGCTGCCGAAGGTCTTGGTGCCGACGAAGTCATAGGGCTTGCCGAACACCGTGCCGCCATTGCTGCCGGTACAGCCTGCGAGCATTGCCGTTGCGACGGTCGCCGCGCGTCACCCACACCTGGTAGCTCTCGCGGAAGTTGAGCGCCGAGTTGTCGGCCGCGGTCACGCCGCCGACGTTCTTGAGCGGCACCGCGACATTGGGGCCGGCGATGTTGAGCTTGATGCCGCGGTTGTCATTGGCGAGCCGGTTGTTGAAGCGGAACTGGAACGTGAGGTTCTCGTTCGCGTCGCCGTCGTTGTCGATGTGGATCTCGTACAGCGCCGACGGGTCCATGGCGAAATAGTTAGGACCGCCGTACGGCTGCTGCAGCGGGATGTAGTTGGCGAGCAGCGTGACGTAGCCGTCCCGGCCGGGCTCGTAGCTGTTGAACAGGTAGAAGTCGGTCGAGTCCGCCGTCGGCATGCGCGTGATGTTCGGCGCCTCGCGATGGCTCGATCCCTGAGCTGCAAATGGCAGCAGGCCCGCTATCGCGGCCGCCACCAGGCAGGATTTCCTGAGTTGACATGGCATTCCCCTTGCCTCGCACGAGGCGTTGTTGATGTGTACGCGAGGGGAATACGCGGCGAGTCGCGCGCTGGATGCAGCGTTCGCGGACGCGAGGTGACAATATTTTTCGTCGCTGCATCCAACGGGCGTCCGTGCGTGCGTACGGTAAGATTCGGCCCGCATGAAAGCACCCGGCCGCCTCCCCCAAACTTCTCGCACTGACGCGCCTGATCGGCGCCACGCCGCTGCTCGAAATCCACTGTCGTTATCGCGGCCGCGAGCAGCGCATCTACGCCAAGCACGAGGCCTACAACTTCACCGGCAGCATCAAGGACCGCATGGCGCTGTACATCCTGCAGCGCGCCTACGCAAGCGGCGAAATCGCGCCCGGCGACGTGATTGCCGAGGCCACCAGCGGCAACACCGGCATCTCCTTCGCGGCCATCGGCCGCGCGCTCGGGCACCCGGTGCGCATCTACATGCCGGACTGGATGTCGCGCGAGCGCGTGCTGGTGATTCAGAGCCTGGGAGCCGCGGTGATTCCCGGTGTCGGCGGAGCTGGGCGGCTTCCTCGGTTCCATCCGCATGGCCGACGACTTCGCGCGCGAGGCCGGCCACGTGTTCCGGCCGCAGCAGTTCGACAACACCGCGAACGTGCAGGCGCACTACGAGACCACGGGGCCCGAGATCACCGCGCAACTGGCCTCGCTCGGGCCGCAAGCCCACGGCGTTTGTGGCCGGTGTCGGGACCGGCGGCACGGTCATGGGCGTGGCGCAGCACCTGCGCGAACGTTTCGGCAGTGTTGCGGCGCATCCGCTCGAGCCCGCGAATTCGCCCACGCTGCGCACCGGGCACAAGGTCGGCCGTCATCGCATCCAGGGCATCAGCGACGAGTTCGTACCCTCCATCGTCAAGCTGGGCGAGCTCGGCCGCATCCTCGACGTGTGGGATGGCGACGCCATCGTGATGTCGCAGCGCCTGGCGAACGAACTCGGCATCGCCGTGGGCATCAGCTCCGGCGCCAACCTGCTCGGCGCGCTGGAGATCGCGCACGAACAGGGTGACGATGCCTGCGTGGCACCGGTGTTCTGCGACGACAACAAGAAGTACCTGTCGACCGACCTGTGCAGCGACGAGGAGTGCAAGGAGCACTACCAGGTGAACAACGTCGAGCTGCTCGACTTCCGCGTCATCTCGCCGGCGATCGTCGCCGCCTGAATCCATCGTGCCAACCACGATCATCCGTGGCCGCGTAGAATCCCGGCCCATGCTTGCTTCACTGGCGCGTGCCCTCATCGTGGCCGCGGCGATTGCCGCGGTGTGCGCTACACATTCGTCATTGGCCGCGGAGCCCGCGCCGGCGAAACCCACGGCGACGAAGAAGCCCGCTGCCAGTAGTTCGAAACCCTCGGCAACCGCGCCGAAGAAGAAGCCTGCCGCGCCGGCAAAAAAGCCCGCGCCGCCACCGCCTCCGCCGCCGGTCGAGCTCATCGGTTACGTCACCATGCCCGCCGGCGCGTTCCGTGGCGGCCCGCCCTCCGGCCAGTTCGACAACGAAGGCCGCCGTGCCGCGGCGCCGCGTTTCGACTCGCAGCCCGTGCAGGGCGTGAGCTCGATCAAGCCGGGATCGACGCCCGGCGCGTGGTGGGCGCTGTCGGACAATGGTTTCGGCCGCAAGTGGAACAGCTCCGACTACCGGCTGTGCATCTATCTATTCGAAGTGCGGCCGCGCACGGAAGCCGGCCCGGATTCGCGCACCGCGCTGCAGGCCGTCATCGAACTGTCCGATCCGGCGAAGTTCTTTCCCTGGCGATCTGACCGACGAGAGCACGCCGGAGCGGTTCCTGACGGGCGCGGATGCCGATTCCGAGTCGCTGGTGGCCATGGCGGACGAATCCTTCTGGATCGGCGACGAAATTGGCCCGTGGCTGCTGCACTTCTCCGTCGACGGCGAACTGCTGGGCGCCACCGGTGGAACTGCCCGATCACGCTCGCTCGGTGGATCACCCGCTGGTGCTCGCCGGCGCCGACGACTCGAAGATCGCGCGCACCCGCGGGTTCGAGGCCATGGACCTGGCCGGCGACGGCAAGACGCTGGTGACCATTCTCGAAGGCACGGTCAAGGGCGACGCGCCGCGGCATCTGCGCGTGCAGCGCTATGACACCTCGGCCGGCAAGTGGCTGCCGTTCACTCTTATATATGAGCTGGACGCGGACACCATGTCGGTCACCGACATGTCGCGCATCGAAGGCAACCGCTTCGTGGTCATCGAGCGCGACGACCTCGAGGGAGACGCCGCCAAGGCCAAGCGCGTCTACTCCATCGATCTCGACAAGGCGGCGCCCGGCAAGCCGCTCGCCAAGAAGCTGGTCATCGACCTGCTGGCGATTGGCAATGCGCGCGGGCTCGCCGAAGCCGCTGGCGCCCGGCGCGCCGTTCCGCTTTCCTTTCCTGACCACCGGAATCCATCCAGGTGCTGGACCGCAAACACGTCGTCATCGTGAACGACAACAACTATCCGGATACGGGCGGTCGCGGACCTTCGGTCACCGATGCCACCGAGTGGCTGTGGCTGGAGCTCGGCAATCCCCTGTAGTTGGCCCTGGTGATGCTCCCGTGACATTGATCGCCCTCAAGGACGCCGAACTCGCGTTCGGCCTGACGCCGCTGCTCGACTGCGCCTCGCTGGCCATCGACGAAGGCGACCGCATCGGACTCATCGGCCGCAATGGCACCGGCAAGTCATCGTTGTTAGGCGTGCTGGCGGACCGGCTTCCGCTGGACGATGGCGAAGTGCAGCGCAAGCCCGGACTGCGCGTCGCGCTGGTGGAGCAGGAGCCGGTGTTGCCGGACGCGCCGACGGTGCGCGACTCGCTGCTGGCGCGTGGCGCAATCGGCGACGATCGCCGACGAGCGCGACCGTCATGCCGCCGAGACACGGCTGGCCGAGTACCTGCACCGTTTCTCCGTGAATACCGACGCTTCGCCCGCCGCAAGTCTCGGGCGGCGAGCGCAAGCGGGCCGCACTGGCGCTGGCATTCGCGCTCGATCCGGAGCTGCTGCTGCTCGATGAACCTACCAACCATCTCGACGTCGACGGAATCGAAACGCTCGAGGAACTGCTGCAGAAGAACCAGACCTGCATGGTGATCACGCACGACCGGCGCTTCCTCGATCGCGTGGCCTCGAACATCGCGGAGCTCGATCGCGGGCGGCTGCGCGTGTTCCCGGGCAATTACTCGGTGTACGAGCAGCGCAAGGCCGACATCGATGCGGCCGAGGATCTCGCCACCCGCCGCTTCGAGAAATTCTGGGCGCAGGAAGAAGTCTGGATCCGCAAGGGCGTCGAGGCCCGGCGCACCCGCAACGAGGGCCGCGTGAAACGGCTCGAGCGGCTGCGCGAGGAACGCTCCGCGCGGCGCGAACGCCTCGGTTCGATCAGGCTCACGGTCGACACCGGCGAGCGCTCGGGAAAACTCGTGTCCGAATTCGAGAATGTCTGCAAGAGCTTCGGCGAGCAAGCGCGTGCTCGACGACGTGAGCCTGCGCATCATGCGCGGCGATCGCGTCGGGCATCCTGGGGCCGAATGGCGCCGGCAAGACCACGCTGATCCGGCTCATCGTCGGCACGCTCGAAGCCGGACGCGGGCAACATCCGGCGCGGCACCAACCTGCAGGTGGCCTACTTCGACCAGCTGCGCGAGCAACTCGATCCCGAGAAGACGCTGTCCGAAACCGTGAGCCCCGGCTCCGACTGGATCGATATCGCGGGCCAGCGCAAACACGTCACCAGTTATCTCGGCGATTTCCTGTTTCCGACGCGGCGCGCCAATGCGCCGATCCGCATGCTCTCGGGCGGCGAGCGCAATCGCCTGCTGCTGGCGCGGCTGTTCGCGCGCCCGGCGAACGTGCTGGTGCTCGACGAGCCGACCAACGATCTCGACATCGATTCGCTGGAGCTGCTCGAGAACATGCTGCAGGACTACGCGGGCACGTTGCTGCTGGTGAGCCACGATCGCGCCTTTCTCGACAACGTCGTGACCCAGACCATCGCGGCCGAGGGCGATGGCGTGCTGGCGCGAATACGTGGGTGGATACACCGACTGGTTGCGTCAGCGGCCGCAGGCACGCAACGCCGCAGCGGCGCGTCAGTCGCCGCGCGGCGCAGGCCGGCGCGGAGCCCGCAGCGACCAAGCGCAAGCTCAGCTACAAGGAGCAGCGCGAGCTCGAGTCGCTGCCCGGCGAACATCGAAAAGCTCGAGCAGGAACAGCACGCAGCTGCATGAACGGGTGTGCGCGCAGGACTATCATCGCGCCGGTGCCGAGCAGATGCGCCGCGACCGCGAGCGTGCGGCCGAGCTCGCGACGCTGATCGCCTCCAGCATGGAGCGCTGGGAGCAGCTCGAAGCGCTCGCGTCGAAGATCAACGAAGGCAGAACGTGAAACCGCCAGCGCCAGGCAGACGCCTGCCAAACCGCCCGCCATCCGCATCTGGAAAGAGACCGCGCATCGCGGCGGCAAGGGCGTGAGCGCCATCCACGGCGTGCCGTTGCCCGGCCCGCAGCTCGAGGAAATCTGCAGCGCGCTCAAGAAGAAGTGCGGCACCGGCGGCACGGTGAAAAATGGCGTGATCGAGATCCAGGGCGATCACCGCGACCGGCTGGTCGAGGAACTGAAGAAGCTCGGATTATACCGACGTCAAGAAGGCCGGCGGCTAAATGGGAATAAATGGGGACATTCCTATTTTCCCGCGGCGGGAAAATAGGAATGTCCCCATTTTCTACTTACCGCGGACGCCGCCGGTCAGCACGATGCGCATGGCCTGCTCGACGGACAGTTCCGTCTCGGTGAGCCGGCTGCGCGGCAGGTACACGGTGTAACCGCCGATCTGGTAGCTCATGGGCAGATAGACGGCGACGAGGTCGTCGTCGCCGCCTATTCCCAATGTGCTGGCATGTTCCTGCGTCACGAAGCCGATGAGCCTGCCGAAGCCGAAGTCCAGCGTGACCACGCGATCGAGGTCACCCTTCTTCTTCTCGGTGTTCACCAGGCGCGTCATGTCGCGGATGGCGCTGTACACCGTCTTGACCACCGGCACGCGCAGCAGCAGCTCTTCGCCGAAGCCGAGCACGCGGCGAACCAGGAACTGGTTCACCGCGAGGCCGATCAGGAACAACACCACGAAGCCGGTGATCAGGCCCATGCCGGGCCAGTAGTTGTCATCACCGATCGCCCACTTGATGGGCTTCGACAGCAGGCTCTCGGTGGTGACTCCCAGCCAGTAGACGAAGTACACCGTGAGGCCGATGGGCAGGATGGTCACCAGCCCCTTGAGCAGGATGCTGCCGATCTTCTTCATCAAATTACTTACCTCTTCGGCTTCACGAAGCGCAGCGTCATGCGATCCGACTCGCCGATGGCGTCGTACTTGGCGCGATCGAACGACGGATCCACGGGCTTGCCGCCCTCGGAAGACTGCCGCGCCGGGGGCAGCGTCCACACACCGAAGGGATGATCCTTGGTGTCCTTCGGGATTGGCATTGATCTCGGACTTGCCGTCGAGCTTGAAGCCCGCCTTCTCCACGATCGAGATGACGTAGGCCTCATCGATATAGCCATTGAACACGGTGGGATCCTGGCCCGCCTTGGCGCGATGCTGCTCGATGGCCAGCACGCCGCCCGGTTTCACGCTGTCGTAGATTTTCAACAGGTTGATTTCTGCCCGCCCGTCGCGCACCCAGCCGTGCATGCCGCGCGTCAGCATCACGAAGTCGAACTTGTTGGCCGGCAGCGGCGCGGACTTCGGGCCCCAGTTGATCATGTTCACCTTGCCGTACACCGCGTCATCGGCCCATTTCGCCTCGAAGTCGGCGCGTCCCTTCTTCGCGTTGTCAGACAGGGTCGGATCGGCAAGATCCGCGCCGGTGGCGTAGAACTCGCCCTTGTTGGCGCGCGCGTAGGGCGCGAGGATCTCGGTCCACCAGCCACCGCCCGGCTGAACTTCGAGGATGGTCATCTTGGGCTTCAGGCCCCAGAACTCGAGGGACGCGACCGGGTGACGTTCACCATCGCGCTCCTTCGCTTCCGGCTTGCGCCAGTCACCAGAGACGGCTTGTTCGATGGCGGCGACCTCTTTCTTGTCGGTTGCCGCGAAGCTGACGGCCGCCATGGTTGAGAGCGCTCCAAGCGCGACACCGGCGGCAATATTCCTGAGTTGCATTGTAAGGTCCCTCTCGACGTGTTTAGCGGACCACGAATGCTAATGAATCCGCCTGCGTTCGGCCAACGATCTGTGGCGCGCGAGTCGCGGGGTCGGCATGCTCCGCCCATGGCGGACGACAGAATCCCCTCGAGCAATTCGGCTATCGACAGGAACTAAAGCGTTCGCTCGGGGTCGGCGCGCTGGTCGTCTACGGACTGGTGTTCATCAATCCCACCTCGCCGTTCTCGATTTTCGGCATCGTCTACAACCTGAGCCACGGCATGGTGCCGCTGGTGTACGTGTTCGGGCTCATCGCCATGACCTTCACCGCGGCGAGCTACGTCATGCTGGCCCGCGCGTTTCCGGTGGCGGGCTCGGTGTATTCGTACGCCGGGCACGGCATCGGCCCGCTGGCGGGCTTTCTCGCCGGTTGGGCCTTGCTGCTCGACTACATCCTCATGCCGACACTCATCTACGTGTTGTGCGCGATCGCCGTCGAGGCGCTGGTGCCGGGATTCCCGCGTGTTGTCGTCATCGTCGCCGCAGTGTGCTTCAACACGGGAATCAACCTGCTCGGCATCGAGGCCAGCGCGCGCCTGAACGCCATCATGCTGGCGTTGCTGCTGGCCTTCCTGGGACTGTACTTCGTGCTGGGTGTGTACGCGCTGACGCAGGGTGTCGCCGGGGCGCATCTATCTACCGCGCCGCTGCTGCAGCCGGAGGCACTTCAGCTCCGCGGTGATCTTCAGCGCGCTGTCGGTGGCCACGCTGAATTTCCTCGGTTTCGACGGCATCACCACGCTGGTCGAGGAGGCACGCGGCGGGGCGCGCGCCGTCGGCCGCGCCATCATGATCTCGTTGTGCCTGGCCGCGGTGTTGTTCATCGGCGCGACCTGGCTGGCTTCGTTGTTCGTGCTCGACCGTTCCAGCTTCCCGCCGGGTCCGCCCACCGACGGAGCCTTCTACGCCATCGCCGAGATCATCGGCGGCAAATGGTTCCTGGCCATGGCCTCATCGAAGGTGCTGGTCGCCGGCGTCGCCGTGGCGGCCGCCGCGCAAACCGCCACCGCGCGCCTGATCTACGGCATGGCGCGCGACGGCAGACTGCCGCGATTCTTCGCGCACGTGCATCCGAAGCGTCGCATACCGAGCCCGCGCGATCCTGCTGATCGCAGCCATCAATCTCGTCACCGGCCTGGCCTTCGCCAACCAGCTGGAGATGGCCTCCACGCTGGTGTGTTTTGGCGCGCTGATCGGATTTCTGCTGCTGCACGCGTCGGTGATCGGCCACTTCATGTGGCGGCAGAAGAGCAGACGCTGGGGTCGTCATCTGCTCGTGCCGCTCATCGGTGGCGCGATCACCGTCTACGTGTTGGTCAACATGGCACACAACGCGCTGATCACCGGGTTCATATGGCTGGCCCTCGGTGCGATCGGCACGTGGTGTGTGCAGCTCCTGGGGCGTTCTCAGCGCCCGTGACATCTCGGCTGCATGTAGTTCTCGTACAGGTAGTCGGCCACCTGCGTGCAACTCACTTGGGCCTCGTCGATATCGATTCGGAAGTGAATGCCGCCCCAGATGCGGCTGTTCGCCTCATCGTCGCCGAGCTGCCAGAGACTGGTATAGGGCTCCGCCCAGGCAACTGTGTTCGCTGGCGTGTACCACGTCGCCGTGAACGTCTGCGCATCGCCGCCGAGCAGATTGGCCAGCATGCGCGATGCACCCGTGCCGATGCAGGTCATGTTGCTTGGATACGCCGGATACGGCGGTGTCGGAATCAGCGGCACCCAGGTGGTGTCGGCATCGGTCGCGGGGTTATTGTCGATGTCCGCGTTCGCGATCGCGGTTTCAGGACGCCACAACCGGTACACGGCCTTGCCGTGCTGTGAGCTCTGTACGCTGTCGTGCATCGACGCGAAGGTCATGGCGAACAGGCGTGCCGTCGCGGCGAGTGACAGCTTTTTCTGCTGCGCCAGGTCGCGAGCCACGTTCGACCAGAGGCGGAACACGTTCGTGACGCCTGCATGCGGTCCGACGCCGGCAAACAACTGCGCGAAACGTGTCTGTGCCTCGGTGCGATCGGTGAGCGGCGCGGTGTTGCGCCCCACCTTTTTCACTTCGTTCACGGTGTCCGCATACGCGGCGCTCTCGAGCTGCGGAAACGGCACCGGACAGGAACTGAGTCACCGTCAACATGCCGAACGGCTCGACGTTGCCGATCTCCGAGAATTGAAAGGGCCCCGAGGCCGTGGCTTTCCAGATGCCGGGCAGAGTCGAAGCAAGGTATGCCGGCGGCTGCGGGTTGGCCGTGGCGTATCCATCATTCAGACGCCACGCCAGGATCGACGCCGCGGCCTTCTTGCCCACGTTCACGCCTTGCGCGCGCAGACCGGGCGGAATCGTCGACAGACGGCTCTGCAGCAGCGCGTCCGCCGCGTCCTTGCCAGCCTGCGTAGTAATCAGCACGAAGAACACATCGTGCCCGGCCTGGGCAGCCGCGGCTTCCGCGGAGGCTCCGCGCGACGCCCACACGTTCGCGTGGAAGGGATCGTAGCGACCTTCGATCGCGACCACCGCGTCCGCCATCGCGATGTGCATCATGGAGTAGCCACGCATTTGCAGGAACGGAGCCCCGCCAATGTGCTGCTGAAGCAGCTGATTCCATTCGATGATGACGTCGGGCTTCGAGCCCCCGCCCCCGGTGGCGCCGGCGCTGGGCGCCAGACCGCACATCGCGGCCACGACAATGATCGCGGCCCAATTACGCATGTACCTGTTCATGTTTGCTTCCCCGAAAAGTTGTTAGGCGAGAGTTGTTGTTGGTTTGTTAGTCGCGTCCTGGCGATGAGCACGATAGTCCTCTGACGGTTCTACACCCGTGCCTATTACAGATCACATACGTTTGATGGCCCTTAGGTGCGCCGGGACTCGCCCCAGAGCCACACGCCGATCAACAGCCGGCCAAGTGGTTGAATTGCCGGGTAACTCCACTTGAGGACGGGCGCCGGCACCAGCGAGATCCCAAGTTCATTGATGAACAGGACAACGGTCAGCACGCAGGCGGCGAGCATGAATCCGCCGACTACTCTCGCCAGGCCTGGCTTGGTCAAAAGCGCAGCGCCCAGGCACGCATTGCCGATCGCGAAGGCGATCAGCAACAGCATGTACATGCCATCCCAGATCCCGTCGTACATGAGCGCGTTGATGCGAATGGCAGCGCGCGTGGCTTCGTCCGCGGCGTCGTAGGCAACACGCCAGCGATCGAAGGCAAACAACGTGAGCGTCTGCTGCGATGCCTCGGTGAATGCCCACCAGAGAAATCCGAGCGCCCCGAAAAGCGCGAGCACCGGCGAGCGATGCCGGATGGCAATCGCGATACCCAGTGCCGCCGTGAGCGCGATGAAGGGATGCAGCAGGTAGGCCCACGCACGCAGGCGGTAGGCGGTCTCGTGCACGCGCGCGATGCGCGCTTCGAAACCCTGCGCGCTGGCAAAGAACTCCGGCAGGAAAATGAGCATCAGCGTCGTGACCACCGAGAGCACTGAGCAGGCGGCAGCGACCCGGAGAAAGCGCGATTCGTTCATAAGTCTAGGTCCGATATCGAAACCCTTGCATCTTGCTACGCTTCATGGTATGGATGCTACGCGAATCGTCTTCACCGTTCCAGACCCCGATTTTCCGGAACGTATGGATCGCCAGCCTGGTGTCGAATTTCGGCAGCCTCATCCAGTCGGTGGGCGCGGCATGGTTGATGACTTCCATCGCGCAGCTCCGCGGACATGGTCGCGCTGGTCCAGACTGCCATCGCGCTGCCCATCCTGCTGTGGTCGCTGGTGGCTGGCGCGCTCGCCGACGGGCATCGACCGGCGCAAGATCATGCTGGCCGCGCAGGTCTTCATGCTGATCGTGTCGCTGGCGCTGGCGCTGTTCACCTGGGTCGGCTGGATGTCGCCCTGGCTGCTGCTGACTTTCACCTTCCTCATCGGCTGCGGCGCAGCTTTCAATGCGCCGGCCTGGCAGGCGTCGGTGGGCGACATGGTGCCGCGTGCGCAGCTCGCGCATGCCGTGGCGCTCAACAGCATGGGGTTCAACATCGCGCGCAGCCTGGGTCCGGCCATCGGCGGCATCATCGTGGCCGCCGCGGGCGCTGGCCACGGCCTTCGTGGTCAACGCGCTCAGTTACATCGGGCTGCTCGTCGTGCTCGCCCGCTGGAAATCTCCGCCGCCGCACAGCTTGCTGCCGCGCGAACCGCTGGGCGTCGCGATCGGCGCCGGCATCCGCTACGTGGCCATGTCGCCGCACATCCGCAACGTACTGCTGCGCAGTTTCCTGTTTGGCATCGGTGCAAGCTCGCTGCTCGCGTTGCTGCCGATCGTCGTGAAGGTGCGCATGGGCGGCGGGCCCCTGACCTTCGGCGCGATGCTCGGAGCGTTCGGCGTGGGCGCGGTGGCCGGCGCGCTGGCGAGCGCGCGCCTGCGCCTGCGGCTCTCCACCGAGGGCATCGTGCGCACATCCACGATCGTGCTGGCCGCAGCGATCTGCGTCGTGGCAGCCAGCAACATGATGTTCATCTCACTGCTCACGCTGGCTTTCGCCGGCGCGGCATGGGTGCTGGCGCTGTCCACGTTCAATGTCGCGGTACAGATGTCGGCGCCGCGCTGGGTGGTCGGCGCGCGCATTGTCGTCCTACCAGATGAGTACCTTCGCGGGCATTGCGCTCGGTAGCTGGCTGTGGGGACTGGTGACGCATGTCGAAGGCGTGCGTTTCGCGCTGATCGTTGCCGGCATCGTGTTGTTCCTGTCGGCGCTGCTCGGCTTCTGGCGTCCACTCGCCGAGACCGCCGACCTCAATCTCGAACCCCTGCATCGCTGGAAGGAACCCGACACCGGCTTGCCAGTCGAGCCGCGCACCGGCCCGGTGGTCATCACCATTCAATACGTGATCGCCGAGAAAGACATCATCGAGTTCCTGGGAGCCATGGACGAGCGGCGGCGCATTCGCCGCCGTGACGGCGCCAACGACTGGAAGCTGCTGCGCGATCTCGCGAAACCGGAAATCTGGATCGAGCGATATTCGACGGCCACCTGGCTCGACTACGTGCGGCACAACAGCCGCCTGACTCATGAAGACGCGGTGATCCCGGAACGCATACGCGCGCTGCATCGCGGGCCCGAGCGGCCCGTCGTGCGGCGCATGGTCGAGCGGCAAACCGGCGCGCTGCCGGCGAATCAGCCGTCAGTCACGGCCGATCTCGCCGAGCCGCTCACCGATCCGTCGCGCTCCGCGTGACCCATTGCACCCGCGTCAGAAGATTGCCTTGATCAGGTAGGTGGCGAAGTCTTCCAGCGAGAAGATAGTCAGGAGCAGCGGCAGGAAGGGAACTGCGGTGATCATCACCAGCCGTGTGACATCCCGCCATCCGAATGGCACCAGGCGCATTTCCTGCACCACGCCCATGCTGTTGCCGAGGTCTGCGAGAGACTGGATGTCGGCGCTGCCTAACAGCTCCTCGTCTGAACCTCCCCACGGAACCACTTCTCTTCGAACCTTCGGGTGTAGCGGCTGGCCAGTCGGCCGGCATCGCCCCGCCCCGCGCGTTTCGCTTCCGCGAGGCGCGGCGCGAAAACCGTCAGAGGAATCAGCGTGGCAATGATGAAGAATCCAAGGAAGGCCACGATCTGAACCTTGAACTCAGTCAGGGGCTTTCCTTCGTAGAAAATCCGACTGGCAATCAATCCGGCAGACACGGCGCCCTGCGCAATCAGCACTGGCGCGAAAGCCATGGGACTTGCACCGAGGAAACCCAGCCCGCCGGTCCTGTCGGTGTGGATGGGAATCAGGTGCAGATTCAGTCTCGACACGCGAAACAGGAACCAGAACCAGAGAAAGAACCTGAAATACCAGCGTAGCAGGATGAACTGGAAAACCGGCGCGCTGACAAGCATCAACCAGTAACCCGCGGGAGTCATGCGTATGCCGGTGCCATCCGGGATCGCGTACCAGCTCGGCTCGTCCAGGGCGAACTTGCTGCGCCAGACCCAGATTCCCACGGAATAGACGAACACTATCAGCGCCACCTCGATCCACACCGAGTTGCGCAGACGCAAAGTGGAGTCGATGGCCTGCTGAAACTTCGGCAGCTCCTCGGGCCTGACGATGCGTCGTTCGACGAACTGCCGCACTGCCGGCGACAACCGGCGATGCACGATGAGCTCGGCCGCGATCAGTATGGGCAGCGCGACCAGGTAACGAACATGAGTCTCGACATCGAGCAGGAAGGGAATTGAAACCGAATCGCCCAATGCATGGCCTGACACCAGCGCCAGCAGCAGCAGCGGCACCCACGTGATTCCGGCGGCGATGAGCACACGTCGATTCGACATTTCCAGCGCGTCGCCGGTCAGATGCGCGCGGCGGAACAACTGGAACAGCGGGCCGCCGAGGACCAGCGAGAAATCGGTGCGTTCAGTGGAACCCGGCGGTGTGCTCATGATCAAGTGTCCTGGACCCAGTCAAGATTGCTTGCACTTGAGATCTGGAAAATCGGCTTTTCAGGTACTCACGAAGCCCGCGTCGAAGGCGTCATAACTCAGGACGCTCTGCTGAAGATAGCCGGGATGCGGACGCAGGAGAACCTCCAGCGTCCTTTTCGCTTGCGGACCGTCGATAGACCTTGGTGCTATTGCAGGGGCGATGCGGTGCTTGCGCAATTGAGATAGTGAGCGATCGCCGCGTTGCACCATCGCGGCGATTTTCTGACAGGCGCCAACGGTGCGTGGACTGAAACTTCACCTGTATCGGTGGTCAGGAGAGTTCCCGCATGCGCAAGCTTCGCTTCGTCAATTCCACTGGGCCTGTTGGCCTGCGGCATCGCCCAGGCCGACGAGCGTAACCATACGCTGGTGTTTTACGGACTGGGCATTGGCATCGACGGACAGGCGACGGTCGGACCATTGAGCGCGGACATCGACGTGCCCCTTTCAAAGATCCTCGATCACCTGGAGATGGCCGCGATGGGGTCGTATCGCTGGGACTCCGAAAAATGGTCATTCCAGGCCGATGCGATCTTCGCTTCGCTCGCGGCTGACCAGGAAGGCGGCCAGGGCCTTACGCGCACGACGCTGGATCTGGATCAGCTGATTCTCGAAGTTGATGGCGGCTACAAGTTCTCCGATAGCCTCGAACTCGTTTTCGGGGCGCGTTACTGGGATATCGATCCGACCATCAAATTACGCAACGCGGGCACCGGCGATGTCATCGCGACCGCCGGCGGCGGCAACGACTGGATCGACCCACTCGTGGGACTACGCGTGGTGGCGCCCATCAGCGATGCATGGACGTTCGTCGCGCGCGGCGACATCGGCGGTTTTGGCGTCGGCTCGGACTTCGCGTGGCATCTCACAGCGCACTTCGACTGGCACACCAGCGATAATTTCTCGGTGCTGTTTGGCTATCGGCTCCTGGATGTCGATTTCGAAGACCGTGGCAGCAACGGCCTGGCCAACATGGACATGCAGCAGGGCGGCCCCGCGATCGGCGTGGCCTGGAGCTTCTAACTTCCCGCGTCTCGCGGCTGAACGCACCTGAAACCCAAGTGGTTCGTGCCGGTGGTGACTTCGCCCTTGCCTCGCGTGCCAACCATGTAACGGGAGCAATACTGGTCGGTGCACAGATACGAGCCGCCGCGATGCACTCGCTTTTTCTCGCCGGGTTCGGAGGGATCGTAAGGTTCAGTGGGGCCTTGCGGATTGCGGTTGATGCTCCCCGCCGCGGCAAGTTGCGCGTAGTAGTCAGGGCGATACCAGTCGCTCACCCACTCCCACACGTTGCCACCCACGTCGTACAGGCCATAACCATTGGGCGGATATTTTGCGACCGGTGAGACGCCGACATACGCATCGGCTCCCGTGTCGTCGTTGGGAAAGTGTCCCTGGTGGCTGTTAGCCATGAACTTGCCGTCTTTCATGAAGTTGTCGCCCCAGGGATAAAGGGCGCCCGAGAGTCCGCCGCGCGCGGCAAATTCCCACTCGGCCTCGGTGGGCAGGCGCTTGCCAGCCCACTTCGCGTAGGCCTCGGCGTCTTCATAGGCGATGTGCACGACGGGATACTTTTCTTTCCCTTCGATGGAGCTCTTCGGTCCGTTGGGATGGCGCCAGTCAGCGCCGTCGACGAACGCCCACCACTGGAAGTGATCGTTTAGGGGCACAGCGTGATCGGGAGGAGAGAAGACTACGGATCCAGCCGTGAGATCTTCCGGCGCAACATTCGGGTAGTCCGCGGCAGTAGGCTTCCGTTCGGCCACAGTGACGTACCCCGTTGCCTTGACGAAGCGGGCGAACTGCTCGTTGGTCACTTCCGTGGCGTCTATCCAGAAGCCTTCGACCGCCACGCGGTGGATCGGTCTGGAATCCGTGGTCGCCTGCATGCCGACCAGGTCGCTGGTGTCCATGGGTGAACGCGCGCCCATCGAGAATTCACCGCCAGGGATCCACACCATGCCTTCGGGAGCTGAGGCCGAAGAGGGAGCCTTGTTTTCGATCGTCGGTAGAAATTCATCCGCCGCGGGTGCCGCGCTCATGGCAGTCGTCGATTCCTGCGGCGGCGGCTTCGTCCGCATCACATTCAGGGCGATGCCGGCGGCTCCCGCGATGACGATGACAATCGCCGGGGCTAGCCACTTGCGTGTCCCAGGCTTGGCTGAAGGTTGCTTCTCTTTCATCGCGCTTCTTACGGAGTTGCTGCCGCGGCCGGTCAATGGCCAACCGCGACAGCATTCTTCGCTGATGAGGGCTGCGCGTCTACTTCAGTTCGAGCTTGATTTCCTCGATCTTGCCGGTGAAGCGCGTCTCCGCACCGACAATGGTCAGCGAAGCTGGCGGAGCTCTAACTTCGGCTCAGTAGTACCACTTGAGATTCAATCCAAGAGCATTCAGGTCACTCTTCGACGGCAGGTGATCGCGCTGATGCGCAAGGTAGATCTCGTAACGGAAATGTTTGTTCACCGTGACTTCGGGGCCGAGCTGGTAGAGCGTTCGTGCCCAGCCGTCGTAGCGGGAGTCGTAGAACCACTCGACATTGAAATAGGGAACGACCGTGTGTTCGCGCACGGTGAACTCACGCGTGACCTCGAGGCGGAATCGGTAGCGATTCGAGTAGTCGTCGCCGATCCAGCGCAGGTCGGCGCGCGCGCGCGCTTCCATCACGAATTCTGCGGGCAACTGCGCCTTGCCATAGAAGGCGACGATGCCGCGATCCTCGGAGACCTCGGCATCCTCACCGTCGGTGCTCTTGAAAATGCGGTCGTAACCAACCCGCATCCAGAAGTATCGGTTGCGCTGCCAGTCCTCGGTCTGCAACTTCTTTCTGAACGGCTTGAGGGAAACATCGAGGTATGCAGCGAGATCCAGCGACGCGTCGTCCGATTCCTTTCCTTCGGCGTACGCGGTGTCAAGGAAGAGTCGCGTGCGAGGACTCAGCTTCTTGAAGAAGCTGATCTCGGGCCAGACCTCCGAGGAGTCGGCTGCATGTGCGGCGCCGACCGGAGCGAGCCAGGCCATTAGTGCAACTGGAAGGCACGGATAGAGGTGACACACTCGCATGCTAGTTATGCGACCCGTCTTATTCGCGTTCACCGGCAACTCATCTGCCGAATTCCGCCAGCTTGACGGGCTTTGGATTGGGGTCATTCTCCAGCGATTCTGCTGCGGCATGCCTATCCATTTTTCGCGGGCCCGCTTCTTGACGTGGCGCTCGTTGTAGACCTGCAAATTGCGCAGTGCACGTGAGACTAAAGGGCAATGTGGCGGCGGGCGTTGAAAGCGGAATGTGAGCCTTGCGATTTCCTGATAGTTCGACCTCGGCCTTACGCATAACATGCGTTGGCCCTGGCTCTCGACCAGGGCGGAGTTGCAATGCGCAAATCAAGTTGGTTTTTCGCCGCGGTGGCAGCGCTGAGCGGCTGCGCGAGCATCGGTCCCGCCACAATCAAGACCGACCGCTTCGACTATGGCACCGCGCTCGCGAACTCGTGGAAGGAGCAGACACTCCTCAATATCGTCAAGCTGCGCTACCTCGACATGCCGGTGTTCGTGGACGTGGCGTCCGTCGTCGCCGGCTATTCGCTGCAGACCGGCGTGAACGTCAACGGCGTGATCTCCTCCAACGAGCGGTCCGCAGAACTACGGCGCGGTAGGCGGCCAGGCCATCTACACCGACCGGCCCACGATCACCTACGTGCCGATGACCGGCGAGAAGTTCCTGCGCGGACTCATCACGCCCATCGATCCGAAGAACATCTTCTTCATGCTGCAATCGGGCTACGCGGCCGACTTCATCCTGGCGCTGACCGTCGAGTCGCTCAACGGCGTGCGCAACAGCTCGACGGCGCGCGGCACGATGCAGCGGGCCGATCCGGATTTCGTCCAGGCGCTGCGCCTGATGCGCGAAGTGCAGGCCGAAGGCGCCATGGGCATGCGGGTCGAGGAGGACAAGGCCAAGGGCGCCACGGGCATCATTTTCTTCCAGCGCGACAACGTGTCCCCCGAGATTGCCGCCAAGGCCGCCGAGGTTCGCCGCCTGCTCAGGCTTCCTGAAGGATCGCAGAGAGTCACGCTGGTCTATTCGCCAATGCGCGGCGGCGAAGGCGAGCTGTCGGTCAACAGCCGCTCCATGCTGCAGATCATGGGCGCAATCTCCGCCTTTGTTGATGTGCCCGCGGCGCACATTGCCGATCGCAGCGCCTCCGAAGCTTTCGCGAATACGTCCGGGCGAAGCTCCCGAACAAGTGCCAGCGCGCATCCACAGCGGCACCGAGAAGCCTGCCAATGTCTATGCCGCCGTGCAATACCGCGATCACTGGTTCTGGGTGGACCAGGGCGACTGGCAGACCAAGCGCGCCATGACTGCGGTGATGTTCTTCTTCACGCTCGCGGATACGGGCACGCCTGACAGGCTGCCGCTGATCACGATCCCGGCGCAGTAGTTAGTCAGGGCCGGAACCAGGCGTTGCCGACCTGGATATAGATCGCGGTGGTGTCTTCGCTGAAGCCCACATCGAGGCCCGCGTGCATGCCGAACTTGCTCGCCAGCAGATAACGAAAGCCGACCGCTCCGCTCACCACGTCGCGCGTGGCGGAATACAACTCACGATCGGTGCGCGCGCTGCCGTACCCCGCCGCGCCGACCAGGCTCCATCGATCACGCAGCTGCCAGCGCGCCTCGATCTCGGCCGAGGCCATGTCATCGCCCTGGTAGCGCATCGCCTCGACACCGCGCAGCTTGATATAGGGACGCAAGAAGAAAGGAGTGCCGTCGGATGACCACTGGTAGTCGCCGCGCAGGCCGAGCGTCACCTTGTCGCCGAGTGGCAGCCAACCCATGATCACTTGCTGGAAGCGTTCGAATTCCTCGGTGGCGCCGAGTTCATCGCGCGAGGCCAGGTACGACGACTCGGCGTACATGCCGCGCGTCGGCGTGAACAGACTGTTGCGACTGTCGAACTCGAGCACCAGCGCCGGTGCGGAGATCTTCATGTCGATGTTGTCGGCGAGACCCGGAAACTGCGGCTCGTCTTCCAGTTTCGGCTCGACCTGCGAGTAGACGTAGCGCAAGCCGAACGACCACGGAGACTTTGCATTCAGCTTCCAGTTTCCCTGCAGCAGCAGCATCGCGAAATCGAGCTGGTAGCTCACCGCTTCGTCGAGGGAGTCGCTGGCCTGGCCGAGCCCGTAGAAATCGAGGTGCAATTCGCCGGTGGCGGCCGCGGCAAGAGTCTGCAGGCGTTCGTCCATCCAGTGACTGGAGTCACCAAGAATGGCGCCCCAGGTGCCGTTCTCGGTGGCGAAGCCTCCCGCGATCGAAATGTTCGGACGCGCGAAGCCCTCGCTGCCCTGCTTGCTTGCGTGGCCGAATGAACATGCCGGCAATGCCGCCGCCGTATCCGATCGCTGGTTCGGTGATGACGATGGGCACGGGGAGAAAGCGTTTCGGAGTCGCAAGGTACGTCGAGATGTCGAACTTGCCGTCGTCGGGATCGCGGAATTTGGATGGCGGCACCGCCTGCTCCGCTGGCGTCGCCGTTGCGCTGTTCGCGGCCGCTCCTTCGGCACTACCCAGCGCGGGGATGGCGCAGGCCAACGCCAGGTTCAGCATCCGTGTTGCTGCCTTCATGCACAGCATGCTCACGCCGCTCGACGGGTCGCTCAATAAGCCCATCGACCCACAGACGTTGACCAGGAGAAGTGGAGCGGGCGATGGGCCGAAAAGAACGGTGGCGGCCAAGCCGCCACCTGTCGGTCAACTCACAGGTCCCAGCGCTCTGACGACCATTAACCTCGCACCCGGATCGACGTAGATGCCGGGGGTCGGGAAGTCGTGCTGGCAGTCGAGCTTGAGGACTTTCGTCGAAACCGTTGTGATCGCGGCCTGCAGAGAAATCTGGGCCACTGATGGACCCATCTCGCCGGTGGGACCGGGCTGCGCATTGCCCAACAGCGTCGCCCCAGCGTCCTTCTGAGTCGTTCCAACCAGGATGCGGCAGCGGACATAGTCGGCAGCGCCGAAGTTCACTGGATTCGCTTTGGCAGTCACGACCCACGTTCCGGGTGGGATGGTAGCGCTGAGGATGGTGCGGGGCGCACCCGTGTCGTTAAGGTTCGTGCTCGCTGTCGTGGTGCGCATGAACACGTCGGCGGCACTGCTGCTGGTCGAGTAGGCAGCCGTAAATCCCGTGGCCGCGAGCAGCATTGCAGCCCTGAGCTTGTTGTTGCGTTTGGTCTTGAACATGATTTGATCTCCAGAAATGAGGGCTGATGAAAAATCTGGAGAAGGCCGCCGCCCGCTACACAGGCTTCTCCATGTCCTGATATGACAAGCGGAGATTTGGGCGCACAGGGATCATGCCGGGCTGAAATAGAACAGCATCGGCTTGAATGAGTTGAGATTGGAGCGGGTGATGGGAATCGAACCCACGTTAGTAGCTTGGGAAGCTACAGTTCTACCATTGAACTACACCCGCGCGACCCAGTGGATCGACGAGGGGCGAGAATAGCCACCCGCAAATACCTTCTCAACCGCTCTTATGATGAAACCGTTGATAGTCATGGCTTTGCCACAGGAATCGCGTGGCCAGGTGGAGCGCGCCGGCGCCGCAGTGCTGTACACCGGCGTCGGCAAGGTGAATGCGGCTTCGACACTGGCGCGCCGCCTGGCGGAGATGCGTTGCACGGGGGATCCGACGCCGCTGGTAGTGAACCTGGGGACCGCCGGCAGCCGGAGCGTCCCGGCGCATTCACTGGTGGCGTGTAATCGTTTCTCACAACGCGATATGGACGTGAGTGGCATGGGATTCGCGCCGGGGGTCACCCCATTCGATGACACACCCGCCGTAATCGAGTTTCCGCCGGTATTCACGCAGCTGCCGCAGATGCTTTGCTCCACCGCGGATTCCTTCGCGACGCACCGGCACGCCATCGAGGGAGACGTGGTCGACATGGAAGCCTTCGCGCTGGCACGCGTGTGTCGCAGCGAGCGCGTCGCGTTCGCCTGTGCGAAATACATAACCGACGGCGCAGACAGCGACTCGGCGGTGCATTGGGAGGCCGCACTCGAAGCCGCGGCGCTCAGTTTCGCCACTCTCTATATATCGCTGGCCGGCGCATGACCGAGACTCCACACCGTCCGATCCGCAGCTTCGTGATGCGCGCCGGGCGCATGACGATCGGACAGGCTCGTGCGTTGGAAGATCTCTGGCCGAGTTACGGCGTGGAGTATTCGCCCGCGCCGTTGTCACTCGATGCGCTCTTCGGCCGGCAGGCGCCGCGCACGCTCGAGATTGGCTTTGGCAATGGCGAACACCTCGCGGCGCTCGCCGCCGCGCATCCGGAGCGCGACTATTTCGGCATCGAAGTGCATCGGCCTGGCGTCGGGCACCTGCTGATGCTCGCGGCGAACCTCAAGCTCACCAACCTGCGGGTGAGTACGCACGATGCCGTCGAAGTGCTGCGCGAACAGATCGCGCCGGGTGCGCTCGGTGAAGTGCTGGTGCTGTTCCCGGACCCCTGGCACAAGAAGCGCCATCACAAGCGCCGGCTCATTCAAGCGCCGTTCGCGGAGCTCGTGGCTTCGCGCCTCGCGCCCGGCGGAGTTTTCAAACTGGCCACGGACTGGGAACCCTACGCCGTGCAGATGCTGGAGGTGCTGTCCGCTGCCAGGTCGCAGTTCATGAATCTCTCACCGACGAGTGACTGGATGCCGCGTCCCGAAGAACGCGCGCCGACCCGCTTCGAGAAGCGCGGCGCGCGCCTGGGTCACGGGGTGTGGGATCTGGCGTTTCGCAGAACCTAGAGTGCGAAGCTGGCTCGCAAGCCATCAACCACGAACTGCACCGCCAGCGCGCCGAGCACCACGCCGAACAGCCGGTTCGCCACGTTCGTGCCGGTGACGCCGATCACGCGCATGAGGGGTCCCGCGACCCACATGGCGAACAAACAACAGGCCAGGACCACCAGCGCGCAGGCGAACATCAGCAGGAATTGCGCCGGGTGCTGGGTCACCGGAATTGGTCCGAACCAGAGCAACAGGGTGGTCAACGCACCAGGACCAGCCATGAAAGGGAATGCAAGAGGGAAAACCGAGATGTCCGCGCGCTTCTTGCTCTCCACCTTTTCATCGCTCGAGGTGCGCGTGCCGGACTCGCGCGCGAACACCATCTCGAGCGCGATGAGGAAAAGCAACAGTCCGCCAAATATCCTGAACGAGTCGAGCGAGATGCCCATGGCGCCAAGAAATCCGGCGCCGGCGAGTGCGAAGAGCAGAAGTATTCCGCTTGCAACTAACACCGACTTCAGGGCCATCTTGTGTTTGTAGCTGTCGCTCGCGCCGTCGGTGAGCCCGGAGAATACGGGGATCAGCGAGATGGGTTCTACGACCACGAAGAAGACGATGAAAAACTTGAGGGCTTGTTCGAGCATGATGCTTTGCGCAAGAAATTCGTTCTTGTACTTGACACCTTTCGGGAGCAACATGAAGTCGACTCCACGCAGGGCGCGCGCAGCATAGCAGCATCAGCTTCGGAGGGACTCGATGAAACCCACCATCGGCCACTGGTACCGCATCACGGGCGGCGACTCGTTCGAGGTCGTCGCAATCGACGATGACGACGGCACCATCGAGCTGCAGTATTTCGACGGCACCGTCGAAGAGATGGACATCGAAGACTGGCAGGCCGAAAAGGAAAACGGTGCGCTCGAGGAGATCGAACCGCCGGAGGACTGGACCGGTTCGGTCGACGTCGACCCCGAAGAAGATGACGCGCGTAGCACGCTCAGTTACGGCGAGGACGACGACCGCCAGCGGGCCAGCAAACTCGAAGGACTCGATCTTTTCGAGTAGTTAGTAAAGCGGCGGGACCGGTCACGGTTCATTCGCCAGCGCAAGCGGGTCGACGCCGTCGGCCAGCATCACGTATTCCCCCACCACTTCCACCGGCACGCGTTTCAGCGACTGGCCCGGGCACGGGCCGGCGATGCACAACCCCTCGTCGCGCGTGAACAGCGCACCGTGCGAGGAGCACAGGATCAGGCTGCGATCCGGCGTCAGGAAACGGTTCGGACGCAGGTCGAGCGGATGCCCGGCGTGCGGGCAGGTGTTGACGTACGCGGCCACGCCATTCGTCGACCGCACGATGAAGCCGCGCAGCGGCCAGTCGCCCTCGCCTACCGTGAATCCCTTGCCGCCGGTCGCGTCGAGCTCGCTCAGCGCGCAGAGCACGCGGGTGGTGTCGATCTCACGCATCGCGTGTATCAGCGGGCTGGCGAAGTCGGCGACTGTCCATCCAGCGACTCGATTCGATCGCGCATGATCCACACCAGCACGATGCCCGGCAGCGCCAGGCCGAAGCTCACCCAGTAATAGGCGCCCCAGCCCGCATGATCGGCGAGATATCCGGCCGGGTAGCCGAGCGTGTACCGCGGCAGCAGCGCGATCACCGAGAGCAATGAGTACTGGAATGCGCTGAAGCGTTTGTCACACAGAGCCATGATGAGCGCCACCGAGGCGATGTTGCCCATGCCGCTCGCGAGTGCGTCCACTGCCACCGCACCGACCATGACCACGTAGTTCTTGCCGAGCGCCACCAGCAACAGGTAGCCGAGGTTGGTGAGCGCCTGCAGGATCGCGAACAGGAGCATGGAGCGCCGCAGCCCGAGCTTGACCATCCACAGTCCACCGATTACCGCGCCCAACATGGAGCCGGTCACCAGCACGGCCTTCACCACCAGCGCAATTTCGGTCTTGGTGAATCCCGTGTGCAGCAGGAAGGCGGTGAAGAACTTCACCGCGAACGCGTCGCCGATCTTGTAGCAGACGACCAGCACGACCAGCATGATCACGCCGGGCACGCCGAACAGTTCACGCAACGGAATGATCACCGACTCCGCGAAAGTCGGCAGCTTCGATCCACGCGGATCCTCCGGCTCCGGCGCCCAGATCGTGACGAACACGAACAGCGCGGTCACCACCGCGAGTACCAGGAACGCCGAGCTCCACCCGAAGTAGTCCGCGAGGATCAGCGCGATGGCCAGCGAGCCCCAGGAAGTGGCGCGATAGCCGAGGTTGGATGCCGCGGAGGCGACGCCGCGTTCCGCCGGGAGGGAGATGTCGGTGCGGTACGCATCGACCACGATGTCCTGTGATGCCGACAGGAACACGATGAAAAACAGCACGCCCGCAATCATCGCCACCGAGGTCTGGGCGCCGAAGCCGGCCAGCGCCGCGATCGCCACTGCCATGATCAACTGGAACAGCAGCAGCCAGCCGCGCCGGCGCCCGAGCCACGGCACGGCGAAACGATCGATCACCGGTGCCCACAGTGGTTTCAGCAGGTACGGCAGCGCCACGTACATGAGCAGGCCGATGCGCGTATTGGTGAAGCCGAGGTCCGTGAACCAGGCCTGCAGGATGCTTTCCGAATACTGGTTCGGCAGTCCCGACACCGCGCCTAACAACAGCACCGCGAGCATGCGCGGCTCGCGCACCATGTCGCGAATTCGCGGTTTTGCCGCGGCCGCCTGGCTCGCTGCGTTCAAGGGGCGTAGTCCGTTATCATGCGCACCCGCATCATACCGAGACCGTCCCCGTGCAGGAGTACCAGAGAACCTTCATCGAGCTCGCGCTGGCGCGCCAGGCGCTGCGCTTCGGCACATTCAAGCTCAAGTCGGGTCGCGAGAGCCCGTACTTCTTCAATGCGGGGCTCTTCAACGACGGCGAAGCCATCGCGGTGCTAGGCAAGTGTTACGCGGCCGCGCTCACGCGCTCCGGTCTCGAATTCGACATGTTGTTCGGGCCCGCCTACAAGGGCATTCCACTCGTCACCACGACCGCGGTGGCGCTCGCCGAACACCACCATCGCAGCGTTCCGTGGGCGTTCAATCGCAAGGAAGCCAAGGATCATGGCGAGGGCGGCAATATCGTCGGCAGTCCGCTGAAGGGACGCGTGGTCATCATCGATGACGTCATCACCGCGGGCACGGCGATTCGAGAATCAGTCGAAATCATTCGCGCGGCCGGCGCTGAACCAGCGGGCGTCGCACTGGCGCTGGACCGCCAGGAACGCGGCCAGGGCACGCAATCCGCCGTCCAGGAGGTCTCGGCGCAGTACGGGTTGCGATGCGTCAGCATCCTTACCCTGTCGGATCTCGTAGACACCTTTGCCGCCGGCTCGGGTGATGCAGTTCGCATTTCTCGCGAACAGTTCACCGCTTTGCGGACTTACCAGCAGACCTGGGGGGTTGGTTCGGTATCGCCGGACTAACCAGCTGGGGCAGAATACGGCGCATGCGGATTGCCACCCCCTTCCTGGCCTTCGTGCTAGCCGGCCTGTTCATGGGCGGGGCTGCTTATGCGGAAAAACAAAAGAAGTCGCCCAAGTCCAGCAAGCAGCAGACTTACAAGTGGGTCGATGACCAGGGTGTCACTCATTACGGTGACAGCGTTCCGGCGGAATACGCCCAGCAAGAACAGCGCATACTGAATTCACAGGGCGTCGAGGTTCAGAAGAAGCAGGCCGAAATGTCCCCGGCCGAAGCCGCAGCCTATGCCACCAAGCAGCGCGAAGAGGCGCGGCGCCGGCAGCACGACATGTTCCTGGTGTCGACCTACGGATCGGTCAAGGACATCGAATCGGTGCGCGATAACCGGCTGGAACAGATCAACGGCCAGATCTCGGCATCCGAGGCCTACATCACCACGCTCAACACGCGCGTGGATGGACTGAAGCAGCGTTCCCTGAACTACGCGCCGTACAGCACCAAGCCCGGCGCGCGCCGCATGCCCGATGATCTCGCCGAGGAAATGGTGCGCGCCCTGTCGGAGCTGCGTACGCAGAATTCGGCACAGAACCAGCGCCGTACCGAGCTGCAGAAGGTCGTCGACCAGTTCGACGCCGACATCAAGCGCTTCAAGGAGCTGCGGACTTCCGCCGCGGCCCGCATCAGCGAAACGCAGCGCACGCTCAAGCAATAGTCAGCTTGCCGGCCGCCTCAGCGCGTGCCGGTGTGTCCGAAGCCGCCGGCGCCGCGTTGCGGACGCCGAAAAATCCTCGACCACTTCCAGCCGCACCTGCACCACGGGCACGATGATCATCTGCGCGATGCGTTCACCGGGCTGCACGACGAACTCGGTCGCGCTGCGGTTCCAGCAGGACACCATGAGCTGTCCCTGGTAGTCGGAGTCGATGAGTCCGACGAGATTGCCGAGCACCACGCCGTGTTTGTGGCCGAGACCCGAGCGCGGCAGGATCACCGCGGCGAGACCCGGATCATCGAGATGGATGGCGAGCCCGGTGGGAATGAGTTCGGCCTTGCCGGGCGCGAGCGTCAGCGGAGCGTCGAGGCAGGCGCGCAGATCGAGGCCCGCCGATCCTGCGGTGGCGTAGGCCGGCAGCGGGAATTCCTTGCCGATACGCGCATCGAGAATGCGAACCTGCAGCGCGCGATCCGCGCCTGCCGGAACCTGGCCTGCCGGAACCTGAGAAGAAACCTGCGCGTTCATGCCGACACGCTGGCGAGTCGCAGCTTGCCGCGTTCGGCGTAGCGCTCGGAAATCAGCGCGACGAGGTCACGCGCCAGCGCCACCTTGGGGGCGTGCGGCATTTCAAGGCGGCCGTCGCGCCACAGGACGAGTAATGCGTTGTCGTCTTTCTCGAACACCTTGTCGTGCCCGACTTCGTTTGCCGCGATCATGTCGAGATTCTTCTTGAGGAGTTTCTGCCGCGCGTATTGTTCCACGGAATCGGTCTCGGCCGCGAAACCGACCACGAAGGGACGCGGCGTACGCGCCGCCACCGTCGCCAGGATGTCGACGGTGCGTTCCATCTTGAGATCCATGGACTCGCTGGTCTTCTTGATCTTGCATTCGACCGGGTTGGCCGGCCGGTAGTCGGCGACTGCGGCCGTGGCTACGAAGATATCGACGCCGTCGATGTTCTTCATGACGGCATTGAGCATGTCCGCCGCGCTCTCCACGTCGATGCGTTTCACTCCCGGGGGCGTCGCGAGATTCACCGGGCCGCACACGATGGTGACGTCGGCGCCGGCTTCGCGCGCCGCCGCGGCCACCGCAAAGCCCATCTTCCCGGAGCTGCGATTGCTGATGAATCGAACCGGGTCGATGCGTTCGCGCGTCGGGCCGGCGGTGAGCAATACGCGTTTGCCGGCCAGCGGGCCCGTCGGGACAAGTGTGTTCGCCAGGTATCCGGCGAGTTGCGTGGGTTCGAGCATGCGTCCGGCCCCGACTTCGCCGCAGGCCTGGTCGCCCTCGCCGGGTCCCCAGACATGGATGCCGCGCGACTTGAGCGTCGCGACGTTGGCCTGGGTCGCGGGATTGCTCCACATCAGGCGATTCATCGCCGGCGCCAGCGCGATCGGCGCGTCGGTGGCGAGACACAAGGTAGTTAGCAAGTCGTCGGCCTGGCCGGTGGCCAGTCGCGCGAGAAAATCTGCCGTGGCGGGCGCGATGATCACGAAGTCGGCCCAGCGCGCGAGCTCGATGTGCGACATGGCCTTCTCGGCTTCCGGGTCCCACAGGTCGCTGCGCACTTCGCGGCCGGACACGGCCTGGAAAGTCATGGGCGTGACGAACTCGCGCGCGCCCGAGGTGAGTACCACCTGGACTTCCGCGCCCTGTTCGCGCAGGCGACGCACGAGATCGGGGCTCTTGTAAGCCGCGATGCCGCCGGTGACGCCCAGTAAAACTCGCTTGCCCTGCATGGGCCGGCATTATCCGCAGCCCGCGCCGTGGGTGCCAGTCACTTTAGTTCTGTGACCATTCCTTCCGTAACTGGCGATTCGCGCCCGATTGGCGGCTCGGCGCCGGCACCCGCCGCCGCCATGATTGCCCTATGGATCAGGAGCTTATCGTCGAGGGGGCGTCCGGCGGCATCAGTCGCTGGCCGCGCGGGGAACGGCCACGCGAGCGGCTGCTGGAACGCGGAGCGCAGGCCCTGTCCGATGCGGAGCTGCTGGCCGTGGTCCTGGGCAGCGGCACGGCGGGCGCCAGCGCACTCGACATAGCGCGACAACTGCTGCAGCACTTCGCCGGCAGCCTTCGGCGCCTGCTCACCGCCGAGCCGCGCGCCCTGCTGGAACGGCGCGGACTGGGTCCAGCGCGCTACGCCACGCTCATGGCGGCGCTCGAGCTGGCGCGCCGTCACTACTGCGAAGCGTTACGCGCCGGGCCGGCGCTCAACGCACCGGCCGCCACCCGGCAGTTCCTCACGGCGCAATTGCGCGACCGGCCATACGAGGTGTTCTGCTGCCTGCACCTCGACAACCGCCACCGGCTGATTCATTTCGAAGAAGTGTTCCGCGGCACCATCGACGGCGCCAGCGTTCACCCGCGGGAAGATCGTGCGACAGGCGCTGCAGTACAACGCCGCGGCGCTGATCTTTGCGCACAACCATCCGTCGGGCGTGGCGGAAGCCAGCCAGGCCGACGAGCTGATCACCCGGCGACTGCGCGATGCGCTCGCGCTGGTGGACATCCGCGTTCTCGATCACCTGATCGTCGGTGACAACAACTGCCTGTCGTTCGCGGAACGCGGCCTGCTGTGAAGGCGGTACGTGTCCAGCTGATCAGGGATTGAACTGCGCGTCCATCCACGCGATGCGCGCGGTCAGCCAGGAATTCGAGGTAGTCGACCTCGCCGACGTAACTGCCGGGAATTCCAAAGTTCGGCCAGACGTAGGATTCGAGAATCGGCCAGCGCTGGAAGTTGTTGAGTTGCGCCTGCTGCAACACTTCCGCGTTGGCCGAGATCGACGCGAACATGGCGGGTAGCTGGTCGGCCTTGATTTCATTCCAGATCGACCTGGCTCGCGCGGCGAACACCGGGTCTTCGAACAGGCGCGAGATCCACGGCGCATCGTGAACCCACCAGCCGGCAGTCAGGTAGGCGCCGTCGTAGTCGATGTTGCCCGCCGAAATGTCGAAGTCCCACAACGGACCCATGTGCAGCTTGCCGCCGCGCGGTTTGTACATCCAGCAGCTCGACCACATGTTGGCGTCGCGGTTGCGGAAGATTTCGTTGACGAGAAACCAGCGCACGAACGAATCGACATCGATGTAGGCGGCGTAGCCGGTCGACGGATCGGCGAAATCGTCGGAGTAGAGCACGGCTCTCGAATTCGTCGATGTAGCCCTTTAGATAGTCCTCCTGCGCCTGCACCGGCTCTTCCGGATCCTGGAAGACGATGGGCAGGTGATCGATGGAACTGAAGATGGTGTAACCGTCCTGGCGGAAGTCGACTTCCAGCAGGTAACCGCCGCTGATCGTGTCGGGCGCAACGTCATCCTCATCCAGTTCATCGATGTTCACGCGATCCTTCGCCACCTTGATGTTCTCGGTGAGCTGGTACACACCGTCGTACCGGTTGTTCACCCAGACTTCGACGAAGGCGGACCGCGGCGTCCACGGCATACCGAGCGAGGCGCCGAGCTGCATGGCGATGGAGTTGCGCAGCAGCGTCTTGTCCGAGTAGTTAGCCAGCAGGACCCAGTCCCGGCTCGATGGCATGCCGAGCAAGGGCTGCTTGTCGGTCAGCTTGAGGCGATACGGCTTCTTCGGCATCAGGTCCCAGGTCGAATTGCCTCGCCCGCGGATCTCCAGGCCACCGGTTAGCGGCGCGACACCGGCCACGTTGGATTCGAGCGTCATCTGGCCCGGCAGGTAGGTGTCCCGGCTGACGATGGGTGCGCCGTTGTCGGTCGTGATCTTCAGCACCGGCAGATTCACGTGCCGCGGCTGAAAATTGGCAGGCTGCGCGGGCGCCGCGAAGGTGTGTCTCGCCGTGGTTCGCTGTCCGCCGGTGCTTTCGACCGTCACGCGCAGCTCGACCGCCCTGACGGTCTTCAGCTCGCATCGATTGGGAATCGTGATCGTCGCGGATGTGGCGCTGGCGCGCGAGCGCGCCGGCGCTGATGTTGCAGGTGGTCTGAGTGGCCACGGGGCCGGCCTGCACGGTGGCATCGAGCGCAACCGACTGGATGCTGACGCCCGCGGGCAGCTCCCATTCAACCGTCAGCGGCTGTCCGAGTGCCGCATCCGCGGGCGCGCTGCCCAGCGGAGTCTTGAATACGGCAGGCGGCAGGCCAACCGGCGGTGGCGTCGGCGCAGAATCGCCTCCGCCGGAGCCGCCGCAGCCCGCCAGGAAACCAAACAGCAGATAAACAGCGCGGATGGATCTTTTCATGGGGGTCCATTTCAGGCGTCGCGGCCAACCGTCTCGTACTATCCGGCCCCGCGCAAGCCACCCCCGGCCGATTGCGGGGCGACGGATTCGGCGGGATTGGCAGGCAAGGTTGCTCGGCCGCGGGCCGGCTGGTATAAAGGCGGCCCTTTGTTGGGCGGAAGACCGCTCACCAGAAGCTTAACTAGCTGATCCTTAAAGACTTTTTGTGGAACTTTTATGAGCCGCGTCTGCGAAGTCACGGGTAAGAGCGTTGCCGTCGGCAATCGCGTATCCCACGCCAACAACCGGAAGCGTCGTCGCTTCCTGCCCAATCTGCATACCCAGCGCTTCTGGCTGGAGACCGAACGCCGTTGGGTCAGCCTGCGTGTCTCCACGCGCGGCCTGCGTACCATCGAAAAGAACGGCATCGACTCCGTGATCGCGGATCTGCGTGCCAAGGGCAAGAAGGTTTAAGCCATGCGCGAGAAAGTGAAACTGCTGTCGACCGCCGGCACCGGCCATTTTTACGTGGCCACCAAGAACAAGCGCCTGCATCCCGACAAGATGGAAGTGAAGAAATACGATCCGGTCGTGCGCAAGCACGTCGCTTACAAGGAATCGAAAATCAAGTAAGCGCACGCGTCGCACTGCGAAACCGGTCGGGCGCACAACGTGGCCAGACGAAAAAGCCCCGCCAGTCACATGGCGGGGCTTTTTCTTTGAACCCGACGGACGACGCCGCTTCGGCGGCGATTTCCGTCGTGGAGCGCAAGCTCCTGAAGAAGGTGGCGGCGGTGTAGTGTTCTGCTCAGGGTGAGTCAGAAGCACTGGGTCTCTTGCAGGAGGGTCCCGCCGCCACCCACAATCGTTCGTGCTCATATAGACGTGGCAGGCGCGAAAAGGGTTGCATGTCCGACGGTGGATAGCCCGAAACCAGCGCTGACCCGATCCTCTCCAAAGCCAGACCGTGCCCGAACTACCCGAAGTTGAAACCACGCGCCGCGGCATCGAGCCGCATGTCGTCGGTCGGCGCATCAGCCGCCTGCTGGTGCACGAGCGGCGCCTGCGCTGGCCCGTGGACGCGAAACTGGCGACGACGGTGGCCGGCAGTGCGATTCGCCGCGCCGGCCGGCGCGCGAAATACCTGCTGCTCGAAACCGAGGCCGGGACACTGATCCTGCATCTGGGCATGTCGGGATCGCTGCGCGTGCTGCCGGCGATCACGCCGCGGGTGGCGCACGATCACATCGACATCGAACTCGATTCCGGCCTGACGCTGCGCTTCAACGATCCGCGCCGCTTCGGCAGCGTGCTGTTCACCGTGGACGATCCGGCGCTGCATCCTTTGCTGAAGCTGCTCGCGCCCGAACCGCTCGAGGACGCCTTCGACGGCGAATACCTGTGGAAAGTCACGCGCCGGCGCTCGGTCGCCATCAAGCAGCTGATCATGAATTCACGGCTGGTCGTCGGCGTCGGCAACATCTACGCCAGCGAAGCCCTGTTTCGCGCGCGCATCCGCCCGCGCCGCGCGGCGCGCTCGCTGAAGCGGCAGGAATGCGTGCGCCTGGCGCGCGCCATCAAGGCAACGCTCGCCATGGCCGTGAAGGTGGGTGGCACCACGCTGCGCGACTATGTCGGCGCCGACGGTAATCCCGGCTATTTCCGCCAGAAGCTCTACGTGTACGAACGCGACGGCAAGCCGTGCCGCGTCTGTGGCGAAGCAGTCAGGCAATTCACGCAGGGCCAACGCTCGACCTACTGGTGCGCGACCTGCCAGAAGTGATCCGGCCGTTTAGAATTCAGCGCGTGAACACAGCCACATCGATGTGCACCGCGGCCGAGCTCGCGGCTTTCCGGCGACGCCTGGCGAAAGTCGACCCGGTTCTTGCCAACGTCATGCGCGCCGCGGGCAAGTTCGCGCACACGCCCAACGCCGAACACACGCCTTTTCATGCGCTGGCGCGCGCCATCGCTCACCAGCAACTCAACGGCACCGCGGCCGAGAGCATCTTCGGCCGCTTCGTGGGCCTGTACCCGACAAAGAGTGAAGGAGCGGCGCTGCTCGAAGCCGAGATGGTGCTGGCGACGCCGGATGAAAGGCTGCGCGCCGTGCGGCCTGTCGTTCGCCAAGATCGCCGGCATCAAGGACCTGGCGCAGAAGACCATCGATGGCGTGGTGCCGCCGTATGAAATCCTGCACACGCTCGGCAACGAGGAAATCATCGAGCGCATCACCCAGGTGCGCGGCATCGGACGCTGGACCGTGGAGATGCTGCTGATGTTTCGCCTCGGCCGCCCGGACGTGCTGCCGGTGGACGACTTCGGCGTGCGCAATGGATTCAGGCTGGCCTATGGACTGCGCGGCATGCCGACGGTGCGCGCACTGACGGAATTCGGCGCGCGCTGGGCGCCGTTCCGCTCGGTGGCCGCGTGGTACCTGTGGCGCGCGGTCGACCTGCATCGCGCCGGCAAACTACCCGAGCCCGCGCTCAGGACGCGCATCAAGCTCGTGAAGAAGCGGCCGAAGAAAGCGCAGCGCGCCAGACCGAAAACGAAGAAAGTCAGGAAAGCACGCGCGCGTCGCGCGCATAAGTAATCAAGAGAAGTATCTGGTCTTCTTCGGGCTGCATGGAGCGCGGCCGGTTGGGGCCTTCCATGTCGTAGCAGATGCTGAGCAGGTCGTTGGAGATCTCGTAGATCGCGAGCAGCGTGCGGCCGGCGTGTGGCCCTTCGAGACCGACGATGTCCATGGCGGTCGGATTCGCGGTCGTGTCGAGGCGGATCTCGCCGCGATCGACGATGCGTTGCTGGTGGTCGAGGATCTGGTAGGCGGCGGACTTGATCAGCAGGCGCGCAATTCGCAGCTCCGTGACCGGGAGCACGTCACCGGCGATGTACGCTGCAACCGGCAGCCAGGCTCCTTCCAGGCGCAGATCGCGTCTAGTAGACAAGACCTACGCCCGCGCCGCGCGGATCGGACGCTGCCTCGACCTGCCCGGTCCTGTAGTTCCAGGTGACCACCTGCACGTTGCCCCAGCGGCGCGTGCCTTCGCGCAGCTTGTGCCCGCGCGCTTCGAGCGCCGTGCGCTCCTCGGGCGTCAGCGCGTCGGTCTCGAACTGCAGCACGTCGGGCGAATACTGGTGATGGAACCGCGGCGCGCCGACGATTTCCTGCGCGCTCCTGCCATCCAGGAAGGACAGCGTGCCGAGAATCACCATGCCGGGAATGTAGCTGCCGCCCGGCGAGCCGATGATCATCAGCCCGTCCGGCCCTTCGACGAAGGTCGGCGTCGACGAGGACAGCGGGCGCTTCTTCGGCGCGATGGCATTGGCATCCGCGCCGATGAGCTGGAAGCCGTTCGGCACTCCGGGCTTGGCCGAGAAGTCGTCCATCTGGTTGTTGAGCAGGATGCCGGTGTCCGGAATCATGAGTCCGGAGCCGAAGAAGAAATTCAGCGTGATGGTGGCGGCGACCATGTTGCCGTGCTTGTCCAGCACCGAGAAGTGCGTGGTCGAGGGACCGGGCGAAGGCGCGTCGACGCCCGGCAACATGTCGCTGGGCGTGGCCTTGTCCATGCGGATGGAAGCGCGCTGCCCGGCGGCGTAGTCCGGGTTGATGAGGCGCGCCACGGGCACCGACACGAAATCCGGATCGCCGAGATACACCGCGCGATCGCGATGCGCGCGCCGCATGGCCTCGACGATGAGATGCGTGCGCGTGACCTTGTCGAGCTTCGCGAGGTCGAAACCTTCGAGGATGTTCAGCGCATCGATCAGCGCGACGCCGCCCGAGGTGGGCGGCGAGCCCGACACGATGCGCGCGCCGCGGTAGTGACCGACCACCGGCGGGCGTTCCACCACCTTGTAGTTAGCCAGGTCCTCGAGCGTCCAGTTGCCGCCGAGCTGGCGCACGCCGTCGACGAGTTTCTGCGCGAACGCGCCCTTGTAGAAACCGTCGGCGCCCTTCGCCGCCAGCAATTCGAGGCTGGCCGCGAGCTCGGGCTGACGCATGATGTAGCCGAGCTCGGGCACCTGGCCGTTGACCAGGTACACGCGCGTGGCGTCCGGCGTCTTCAGAAAGGCGTTCTTCTTGAACTCCATGCCGCCGCGCAGCCGCGGATAGAGCGCAAATCCATCGCGTGCCAGCCGGATGGCCGGCGCCAGGCTGGTCGAGAGCGGCAACTTGCCGTACTTCTTCGCGAGGTACGCGAAGCCCGCAGGCTCGCCGGGAATTCCGGCGGCCAGCGCCGAATCGCGCGACAGTCCGGGGATCGGGTTGCCGTCCTTGTCGAGATACATGTCGCGCGAAGCGGCGCCGGGCGCCATCTCGCGCAGATCGATCATGGTCTCGAGGCCATCGCTCGCGCGGCGAACCAGGAAGAAGCCGCCGCCGCCCAGGCCCGAGCTCGATGGCTCGACCACGGCCAGCGCGGCCGCCACCGCCACCGCGGCATCGAAGGCATTGCCGCCCTTGGCGAGGATTTCCTTGCCGGCCTCGCTGGCCAGTGGATAGGCGCTGGCGATCGCCGCCTTGCCCGGACCGCGCTGCGGAACCTGGCTGTCGCGCGCCTGCAGCGGCGCGACGAGCAGCGCGAATACCAGGAACGAAACGCCGCGCGCAAGAATCCCGGGGACCGGCTTCATCGGCTTCAGACCCGCTTCATCTTTCTGAGCTCCGCGGCCACCAGCGGATGCACGAACTCTTTCACGTCGCCACCCAGCACGGCGATTTCGCGCACCAGGGTCGAGGAAATGAAGGTGAATTGTTCCTGCGGCGTGAGGAACACGGTTTCGAGCTCACGCGACAGGTGCCGGCTCATGTTGGCGAGCTGGAACTCGAACTCGAAGTCCGAGACCGCGCGCAGTCCGCGCACCACGATGTGCACACCGTGCTGGCGCGCAAAGTCGACGGTGAGGCCCTGGTAACCCATGACTTCGACGCCCGGAACATCCGCCAGTACCTGGCGCGCGAGATCGACCCGCTTCTCCAGCGGAAACATCGGCGTCTTGTTAGGGTTCGACGCGATCGCGACGATCACGCGTTCGAAAATGCTCGCGGCGCGGCGCACCAGGTCCTGGTGGCCATTGGTGATGGGATCGAAGGTCCCGGGGTATACGGCGGTGCGCTTCATGTGGCGAGCAGATGATACCCGACCTCGCCCGCCCGCCCTTCGCGAACGTTCTGCCAACCCGCGGGCAGCTCCGGCAGTGCCTCGCGCGCGCGATGTTCCACGTAAACACGCGCATCGGGCGCCAGCGCCTGGCGCGCCACCAGTGCGTGCGAACGCCGCGGCCTGCAGGTTGCCGTCGTAGGGCGGATCGACGAACACGACATCGAACTTCGCATCGGCCCGGCTGCGCGCCAGCCAGCCGAGCGCGTCCGCACACTCCACCAGAAGGGATTCCTCGTGCCATTCCTGCGCCAGTGCGGCGATGGCCGCGGCGGCGGCGCGGTCCTTTTCTATGAAAGTCACGTGTGCCGCGCCACGCGACAGGGCCTCGAGTCCCAGCGCGCCACTGCCGGCGAACAGGTCCAGCACGCGCGCCCCCGCAATGCGCGGCTGCAGCCAGTTGAACAGGGTTTCCCGCACACGATCCGGCGTCGGGCGAATTTCCACGCCGGCCGGGAAAGCGCAGTCGCCGGCCACGGTGACGACCACCAATGATGCGCAGGATCCGCGATCGCGCCTGGGATACGTGTGCACCACGAACCGCGTCATGCTTGCGAGTGCCGGTGCGACTTTTGTTCTTGACCTTCACCAATGTCTGCGCCAGTGCCTTGTCTTGTCTTGGCTTGCCACCTTTTGGGGCCCAAGCGTACGCTACGGCCCCAATACGACAAGTTCGGCGCATCGTTCTGATCGACGAGGGAATGCGACCGTTCTGGCTCTCCGCAACAGAATTCCAAGGAGCGATCTCATGAAGGTGCTATCTGCAGCCGCGGTGATATTCACTACCGCGCTTTTGGCGGCCGGCTGCTCGAGCTCCGTGGACAATGAGCCCGACGTGGGACCCACCGATCCGACCATGGGTAACGGCGCACCGCCGACCAGCGGCTCGTTGTCACCCGATCGTGCCTTGTTCTCGCCAAACCAGGGTGTGCTGCCCTATCCGCACGACGCGTATTTCACGCCGAGTCCCGGTGTTCCGACAGACGGAACGCTCAACCTGCCTTCCAGCGCGTTCTTCCCCGCCACGGTGCGCATTCCGGGCACCACCACGACCGAGCCGGTGGTCAACGCACTCGACGGTTTCTCCACGCAGGCGCCGATCAAGCTGCGTTTCTCGAGCGCGGTCGATATCACCACCGCCGCTGCGGGCATCCGGCTCGTCGAAGTGCACATCGATCCCGCGACCAAGGCGACAGTCGGCTTTCCGCTGACTTCGAGCCCGGTACGCCGCGTGCTCGTGCAGGACGTCGACTATCGGGCCGAGATTGCACCGAACATCGACGCGGGCGGCGCGCTGGTTCAGCTCGTGCCGATCCGTCCGCTGCTCCCCAACAACGATGCTCCCGGCGCGACCCGCCCGCGTGACATCGGATACATGGTGCTGGTCACCAATGCACTGCGGGCCACGAACGGCAATGCCTACGCGGCCGATGCCGACTACGCCACGATCAAGAGCGCCGCGCTGACGAATACCTGCGCAACCATCACCGATCCGCGACTCAGCGCGCTGTGTGGCCTGGCGCGCGCCCACTTCGGCGCCGCCCAGGTCGCCGGCGTGAATCCCACCACCGTGATCGTGTCGAGCAGCTTCACGACACAATCCGTGGATACGGTGTTGCGCGTCATTTCGGGCATGGTCGCGGCCAGCCCGGCGCCTGCCACGCTGGTGCTTCCCGTGCCGGTCGCCACCACTGGCGCGATCACCGGACCGGCGGGGCCCAACCTCGCGAACCTGCACGTCGCGACGATCACCCTGCCGTACTACCTGAGCACGCCGGTGGCGCCGCCGACCGGGACCGGCACCGAGCCACTGACGAACTTCTGGCGCGCCGCCAATCCGCCGCCCGCTGCCGCTGGCCTGCAGGATCCGAAGAACGAGCGCAATCTCACGCGCTTCAATCCCTTCCCGGCGATGACCAGGCAGCTCACCGTGCCGATGCTCATCGGCATTCCGCGCGCGCCGGCCGTCAAGCCCGCCGCGGGCTGGCCGGTGGTGATCTACCAGCACGGCATCACCGAGGATCGCGCCACGCTGGCGCTGATCGCCGACGCCACCGCCGCCGCGGGTTTCATCATCGTCGGCATCGACCTGCCGTTGCACGGAATCATGCCGAGTGATCCGTTGTACGCGTTGTCGCCCACCAACCCGGCGAATGCCGCGTTGCCGGCGCCGTTCCGCGTGGGTGAGCCGACGTTCAATGTGGACTACATCAACAACACCACGCTGGCGGCGGGACCGGATGGAGTGCGCCGATCGCTTCCGGCCAGCACTTCATCAATCTCGCCAGCACGCTGACTTCGCGCGACAACATCCGCCAGGCAGTGGCCAACCTGATCGCGCTCACGCGCGCAGTGCCGACGCTCGACCTCGATGGCAATCCGGCCACCGACGACATCGACGAAACGAACATTCGATTCTTCGGATGGTCGCTGGGCGGCATCGTCGGCAGCGCATACGCCGGCACGCCGGGCGCGGCACCCATCAAGGCGGTGGCGCTGTTCGCCGCTGGCTGCGGAATCATGGAGACGCTGCGCCAGTCGCCGGGTTATTCGCCCATCCTCAACAATGGTCTTGCGGCCGCGGGCATCCCCACCGGCAGCTCCATCTATTACGAATTCGTACACGCCGCGCAGGCGGCTGTCGATTCGGGCGATGGCTGCAACTACGCGGCGAACTGGGCGGCCAAGCCGACCCTGCTGCAGATGATCCAGGGCACGCCGGGTGTTGCGACCAAGCCATCGGATCGCGCCGTGCCGAACTCGTCCACGTTGCGCCTCGCGGAGTTGCTCGGCGTACCGACGATCACGTCAGCACGACCGTGAACCCCGCCGGCGTCAAAGGTCTCACGCGATTCACGGAAGGCGGCCACGGCACCATCGCGCTGCCCGCTTCCTCCAGTGGCCTGGAGACGCTGGCCTCGTACGTCGAAGCCCGCACGGAGCTCGCTTCATTCCTCGGCTCCGGCGGCTTGCAGATTTCGGTCGCCAACTCGGCGATACTCGCGCCGCAATAAGGACGCCCGGAAGCGCGACAAAGAGCGGCCTTCGGGCCGCTCTTTCTTTTTCAGGTAGTCATTCGATGTCATCCGACCCACCCGCCAAGTCCGGGTTTCTTGCGCGCATGCGCGCCAAGATCAACCGGCCCGGCTCCTGGCTCTCCTACGACCTGGCAAACCTGGTGCCGGGCCGCAAGATCGATGCCGAAGTCCTCGAAGAACTCGAGACGCGCCTGCTGACCGCGGACGTCGGCGTCGAAGCCACCCAGCAGATCCTCGACGAGCTGCGCAAGAGAGTCGCCCGCAAGGAACTCGATGACGTCGACAAGCTGATCGCCGCGCTGACAGACGCAATCGCAGGCAATCCTGCTGCCGGTGCAGCAGCGGCTCGACATCTCATCGCAGCGACCCTTCGTGTTGCTGGTGGTGGGCGTGAACGGCTCGGGCAAGACCACGACGATCGGCAAGCTGGCGCGGCGATTCGCCGATGCCGGCAAACGGGTGGTGCTGGCCGCGGGCGACACCTTCCGCGCCGCGGCCATCGAACAGCTCGGTATCTGGGCGACACGCAGCGGCGCGGAAATCATCCAGCAGCAGGCGGGCGCGGATCCCGGCGCGGTGGTGTTCGACGCGGTGACCGCCGGGCGCTCGCGCGGCGCGGACATCGTCATCATCGACACCGCCGGACGCCTGCACAGTCAGTCGCATCTCATGGACGAACTCAAGAAGGTGAAGCGCGTGATCCAGCGCGTCGAACCATCGGCGCCGCACGAGGTACTGCTGGTTCTCGATGCCAACCAGGGACAGAACGCGCTCACCCAGGCGACGCAGTTTCACCAGGCGGTGGGTGTCACCGGTCTCGTGCTGACCAAGCTCGACGGCACCGCCAAGGGTGGCATCGTGATCGCCATCGCGCGCAAGCTCGGCATTCCCATCCGATTCATCGGCGTCGGCGAGACGGCGGAGGATTTCGGCGAATTCGACGCGCGCGCATTCGCCACGGCGCTGGTGTCCGGCAACTCTGCCTGACGGCGCACCTTCGACGAAGCCTTTCAGCGCAGGAAAGGGCAGCGTGTACAACTCGCGCCAGTTGCGCGGCGCCGGCGTGGCCGGCGATCCCGAATGCGCGCACCCCGCGCGGCGCCACGTAGGTGCCGAACAGCCGGTCCCAGATCACGAGGATTCCGCCGAAATTGACGCCCCTGCGCCGGCATCGAGATGTCGTGGTGCATGCGGTGATTGGCCGGCGTGTTGAGAAACCGGTCGAGCAGCGGCAGCCGCCCGATGGCGCGTGTGTGCACCCAGGCCTGGTAGTGAATCGTGAACACCTGCAACCCGACCACCAGCAGCGGCTCGAAGCCGATCAGCACGCAGGGTAGATAGAACAGCGGCGCGACGAACTGGTTCACGAAGGACACGCGATAGGCGGTGGCGACCGTGTATTCCGGCGAGCTGTGATGCACGGCGTGATACAGCATCCACAACGGCCGCAGGCGGTGCGCGGCGCGATGCTCGATGTAGTAACACAGGTCCGCCAGCAGCAACGCCGGCAGCAATGCGGCCAGCGAGGTGGTCACGCTCGCAATGGCAAGACGCGACGCCTCCGAATACACGAACACCCACCAGCCCGACAATGCGATGGACACCAGCACGTTGGGCGGCAGCGGGCTCAGGCTCATCAGCATCTCGCGCCAGGCCGCGCGCGTGAGCCGGCCACGGCGCTTCATCCACAACAGTTCCTCGATTGCGAGCGCGGTGCCCACGCCGATGCTGAGCGCGATCGCGCCGCCGAGCGCGAGGTGCCAGTCGGCGATCACGCCTCGACTCCGCGCGCGATTTCCGCGAGCTCCACCTTGCGCGGCAACTGCGGCAGGGACTGCCACGAGTCCGCCGCGCGATGCCGCGCGTTGTACTCGCAGAAGGACTCGAGCCGGCCCTCGGTATCGAGCACGTGGTGACAACAGGCCGAGACGCGATCCTGGTCGTAGTTGTAACGATCCATGAAGGGCTTCACCACGATGCCGAACACGTCACGCGGACGAATGAGCTTGCGCGCCAGCCGCGCCAGCAGGCGCGTGACCAAGCCCTCGCGCCGCGTGCCGACGATGTCCTGCATGCTGCGCTTGTCGAGCACGGTCTTGTACGCGACTTCGTTCATCACGGCGTTGAGGTCCACGTGCCGCGCGATGTTGGCGAACAGGCCGAAACGCCGCGCGAACAGCGTCACCCAGCCACAATTCGGGTGACTGCAGGGAATCGGCAGGAAGTCCTCGTCGCGTGAACGCACTCCGAGCCCCGCGGTCACGCCTTTCACCACGTCGGAAAGCGTGATGCGGTCGAGCGGGTCGTGTTCGATGGAGAACCGGCCCGAGAAAAACGCCGGCAGCATCGCCACCAGCCGTACATTGCGATGCCGGACGCCCTGGCGCACCACCCAGGCGATTTCGCGTTCGCTGACGCCGCGCGCCAGCGTCATGGTGAGCTGCATGGGCACATCGAGCCGGTCGAGACGCGCGAGCAGACGCATGCGCACTTTTTCGGGATTCGCCTGGCGCAGCGCCTTGTTGGTCTTCGCCTCGAGACCATCGAACTGCAGCAGCACCAGCGTCTTGTCGCGGAACGGCACCAGCTTCTCGGCGACGCCGGGTTTTTCCAGCGCGATGCCGTTGGTCGCGACGTAGATCTTCGCAACGCGCGGCTCGGCGTGCAGCCACGCCAGCATCTCCCAGAACTGCGGATGGATGGTCGGCTCGCCGCCGATGAGCTGCACCGAATCCAGCGCGCCCTTCTGATCCAGCAGCGCGCTCACGTGCACGCTGAAACCGTCGAGCGACAGGATGCGATCGCCCTTCGAGTCCGCGTAACACACGTGGCAGGCGAGATTGCAGGCGTCGGTGATTTCGATCAGCACCGTGCAGGTCTTGTTGGAACGCTGGTCGGTGGAGTCGTAGGTCCAGGGTATCGGGCTCGGGCTCGCCGGGCCGCAGGTGTCGCCGGGGCCGCAGCAGGCGCCGCCGAATTCCGGCACATGCTCGGTGCGATCGGTGACGTAGGCGCGTCCCCAGCGATCCTTGTTGGACAGCCGGTAATAACGTTCGTCGTTCTCGAGCAGCACGCGCGCCATGCCATGCGTGGCGCAGCGCTTGCTCATGAACACGCGGCCCTGCGCCGCGTACACCGCGGCCGGCACATGCGCGAGGCATTCGGCGCACAGGCTCAGCGTGGTCTTGAGCAGTTCGGCGGCCGGCGGGCAGCTCGTGCTCGCGGCGCACCTCGTCGGCGCTCATGGCACGCAACGGCGCCGCCAGCGCCTCGAGCCGGGTTTGCAGCGAATCCACGGGAGGACGCGCCTCGACCCGCACGCTGATGGGGATGGATTTACGCAAGGGCCAGCACTCCTCTGCAGCAGTGCTGCGCAGGCTCCGATAGGCGCGGCCGCGCAGTCGCGGGAAGCGCGCCGCCTGTTCGCGCACCAGCCGCCCGAGCTCGTTCGCCGAGAAATCGAGGTTCGCGCGCCGCTCCGCGCGCGCGTGCAATCGACAGCACCTGCGCCGCGGCGCGCGCGGGCAGCAGTTCCGTGACGGTCTCGCGCGTGTAACGCACGTGGCGCGTTTCATCGCCCAGCACGGCGTCGATCACCTTCCGCGGGTAGTCGGACGCGGCATGCGCGCAGGCGTCGACGTGATATTCGAGCGAACGTGCCACGCGTTTCTCGAGAAAATGCAGGTGCGCGAAAAAATGCGCCAGCTTGAGCGCGACAGGCATCGCGGTCCTCGCCGGCTTCGAGCGCAAAGCTCGCCGGCGTGTGCCGGCGGATCACGCGTTGAAGACGTCTTCGATGCGGCTGGACCAGCACCGGCTGGCCGAGTTTCTCGATGGCGCGCGTGTACAGCGCGATGTGCTTGTCCTCGTCCGCCATGTGGTTGCGCATCGGCGTTCGAGTTGCCGGATCCTCGACCGCCGCCAGCGGGAAATAGTCGCTGACGCGGTGCGGATACTGCTCGCCGTTCAGATAGAGATTGAGCACCAGGCCGTGCAGCACCGGGTCCGCGACGATGTCGCGATGCAGGCGCGCCTTGATGCCGTCGATCGACTTCATCGCGAAGCCGATGAAACAGGCGCCGACGATGAACAGGAAGATCAGCGCGGCGATGCCGAGCGCGATGCCGCAGCCGCGCAAGCATGCTGCCGCAGCCCTCACCGGCGCCATTTCGCGTTTCGTCCGTCGTGACCGCCGATTCGCCATGGGTCGGCTGCGGCTTCCGTCCGTCGTCTTCTGTCTTCGTTCACGATGCCCCCTTGCCGGCAAGTTTCCAGCGCTCCCAGGACGCGGGCTGACGCAGCGTGCGTGCCGCGATCGCGACGCCGCCCGCCACGATCATCACCAGGCTCATGATCTGGTAGGCAGACAGGTCGCCATACGCCTTGGGCGTTTCGCGCAGGAATTCGGTGAGGAAACGGAATACACCGTAACTCGCCAGATACAGCGCGAACAGGCGGCCGAACAGGATCTGTCGGCGCCAGAGCGCGATGAGCACGAAGCCCATGGCCCAGTGGAACAGCATTTCGTACACCGGGCACGGGATGACGCGGGATGCCGTCGCCATAGGTGATGGCCCACGGGCCGTCGAAGGGCACGCCGCGGCAGCAGCCGACGATCAGGCAGCCGATGCGCCCGACGCCGATGGAAAACGGCAGGACAATGGCGAAGCGGTCGTTGGGCGGAATGTCATAGCGCAACAGGGGCTTGGCCGCCTCGGCGCCGAGGAATCCGAACAGCAGCGCGCCCGCCAGCGAGCGCCCGCCGCCCAGCAAGGCGCCCCAGTCGTGAAATTCCTCGAGCGGCCACAGCGCATCACCGAACAGCACCGCGAGTTTTGCCCCCAGCAGTGCGCACACCGCGGTGATGGCCTGCATCGCGTAGTAACGACGCCGGTCGCGCGGATCCTGGAAGTGGCGGGTGAGCGGGAACGTGAGCGTCAGCGCGAAGCCCAGCACCACCATCAGCGCGTAGCCAAGATGCAGGTCGAACGGGAAATTCATCCAGCCAGTCGCCAGGCGACGACGAACAACGCGAGCGCGGCGTACGACATGAAATGTACTCTGCGCTCAGTCGCCGATAAGTGACGGTGAAAGCCGAATTCATCGCGTGGCCGCACACGCCGCGAAGACGATCAGCAGCGGCAGCGCCGCGCGGGAGTCCATGAAGACCGCGGCCACGAATGCGATGAACAGGACGGCGGCCGCGGCGTGAAAGAACTGCTCGGTGCGCGGCACACGCCGTGACTTCTCGTGCATCCATGCATCCACCGACACCAGCGCGAGATAGGGCACGAGCGCGGCTCCCAGCGTCATGACACGTGCGGCATTCATGGGCGCCGCCGATGTTCACGGCGCACTGGCACGAAAGCAAGGTGAACTTACTCTAGAATCGCCGCCATGATCGTTTTCGACAACGTCGCGAAGCGTTACCCGAATGGCCGCGAAGCGCTGGCCGGCGTGACGTTCGCCATTCAGCCGGGTGAGTTCGTGTTTCTCACCGGGCGTTCCGGCGCGGGCAAGAGCAGCGTGCTCAAGCTCATCGCGCTGCTGGAGCGTCCCGACGCGCGGCACGGTCACGGTCGGCGGGCAGAACACCGGCAAACTCAAGTCCGGCAGGATCCCGGCGTACCGCCGCGCCATCGGCGTGGTGTTCCAGGATCACAAGCTGCTGCTGGATCGACCCATCTACGACAACGTGGCGCTGCCGCTGGTGGTGGCCGGCACGCCGCTCAGGGAAGTGGACCGGCGCGTGCGCGCGGCGCTGGACCAGGTCGGGTTGTTAGGCCGCGAGCGTTCATCGCCCACGGAGCTGTCGGTGGGAGAGCAGCAGCGCGTCGGCATCGCGCGCGCGGTCATCAGCAAGCCGCAGCTGCTGATCGCCGACGAGCCCACGGGCAATCTCGATCCCGGCCTCTCCGTCGAGGTCATGCGGGTTTTCAAGCGTTTCCAGGAAGTGGGCGTCACCGTCATCATCGCCTCGCACGATCCGCACCTGGTCGAGCAATTCGGCCAGCGCGAAATCGTGCTCGACACCGGCCGCATCACCGCCGACACGCTGCACGCGCCGCGCGGCATCGCGCATGACTGCGGTGGCACCGAAACTCGCCGACCTTCCCAACATCAACATCGACCTGCGCACATGAGCGGCGCGGTTTCGTCCTATGGCACCCGGCATCTGCAGGCGTTGTTCGGCTCGCTGGGCCGGCTCGCGCGCGCGCCGCTCGCCACGTTGCTCACGCTCATCGTGATCGGCGTCGCGCTCGCCCTGCCCGCCGGCCTCGCGCTGATCGTCAACAATCTGCGCCTCGCCACCGGCGACCTGAGCAATGCCGTGGATTTCACGCGTGCACTTCAAGCTCGGCACGCCGATCGAACGGGTCGAGCAGCTGGCGAAGAACGCCCGCGAACGACCCGGCATCGACTCGGTCAAGGTGACGACGTCGGACCAGGCACTGGCGGAATTCAAGGAAGCCTCGGGATTCGGCGATGCGCTGGCCGCGCTCAAGGACAACCCGTTGCCGCATCACCTGACGGTGCGGCCGGCGAAAAACGCCAGCGGACCCACGGAAGTCGAATCGCTGCGGCGTTACTTCGCGGCGTTTCCCGAGGTCGAGATCGTGCAGCTGGATCTCGACTGGGTACGGCGCCTGCATTCGTTGCTCGACTCTGCTCAAGCGCTCGCTGTGGGTGGTCATGTCCGTGCTCGGCCTGGGCGTCCTCGCGGTCATCGGCAATACCATCCGCCTCGAGATTCAGCAGCGCCGGGCGGAGATCGAGGTCACCAAGCTGGTCGGCGGATCCAATGCCTTCGTGCGGCGGCCATTCCTGTACACCGGCCTCTTCTACGGCCTGGGTGGGGCGCTGCTGGCCGGGCTGATCCTCATGGGAGGCATGGCCTACCTCGACCAGGCCGTACGTGAGCTTTCGGCCCAATACGGCGGCAGCTACCGGATGATCGGCCTCGGACCTGAGGGTGGGGGCATCCTTGCCGGGGTCGGCGCAGCCCTCGGCTGGCTGGGGGCGCTGATCTCCACCGGTCGGCATCTGCGCCAGATCGAACCGCGCGCCTGAGCGGGCCGTTCCGGGGCTAAAAACCTGTCATTTCGCGGGCACTTAGACGCCTCCAGCGGCTGCGCCAGTCGTGCCGGATCAATAACTTACCGATCTATGAGTGAACTCCGAGGGGTCATTAGCACTCTATATCACCCGACTGCTAATATCTCGGCCCAACAGAGTCTCAAGCCGATCGCCCCAGGAGGTTTCGTACCGATGACCGCCACTGCGCTGCATCACCCGCAAGAACGACTTCGTCCTTTCCGGCCCGGTCGGAAGTTTCGATGCGTACATGGACAAGGTGAGCCGTATCCCCGTGCTGTCGCGCGAGGACGAGGCGGCGCTCGCCCAACGTTTTCGCAACGAAGGTGACCTCGATGCTGCCCGGCAGCTCGTGTTGTCGCACCTGCGTTTCGTGGTGCACATCGCGCGCGGTTACTCCGGTTATGGCCTGCCACTGGGCGACGTCGTCCAGGAAGGCAATGTCGGCCTCATGAAGGCCGTGAAGCGCTTCGACCCCGCCGTGGGCGTGCGCCTGGTGTCGTTCGCGGTTCACTGGATCCGTGCCGAGATCCACGAATACGTGCTGCGCAACTGGCGCCTGGTCAAGGTCGCCACCACCAAGGCGCAGCGCAAGCTGTTCTTCAATCTGCGCAAGCTGAAGAAGAACCTGGCGTGGCTGTCGCATGAAGAGACGCAGGCCGTGGCCCGCGATCTCAAGGTGTCGCCGGAAGAAGTGACGGAAATGGAAAAGCGCCTCGCGGCGCGTGACCTGTCGTTCGATCCGGTGCCGGATTCGAGTGAAGACGGCGACGAGACCTATTCGCCCGCCGCCTATCTACCCGCGCCGGATGCCGATCCCGCGGTACAGATCGAGAATGCCGAGTGGGAAGACACCACTGGCGACCGGCTGGCCGCGGCCATGAAGACCCTGGACCCGCGCGCTCGCGACATTCTCGTGAACCGCTGGACCGGCGAAGCCAAGGCCACGTTGCACGACCTCGCCGACAAGTACGGCGTGTCGGCCGAGCGCATCCGGCAGATCGAGGCCAATGCGATCAAGAAATTGCGAGGTTTGATGGTTGGAGTCTGAGCCAGCGGACTGGCGACTCCCTCTGCGGACTCATGCCCCGGCCACCCGCCGGGGCTTTTTTTTGTGCAGCGCCCATGATTGTTCTAAATATCCGTTAAGTTTTTGCGGGTTGTCGTCGAGGTCGGCGCCGTGGATTAATCGACCGCCCATGACCGCGGCAAACCTGAATCTCAATCCCCAGGGCGAGCAGATGGCGGACGAATCCATGATTCGCACGCTGGCTGCCCAGATCGAAGCCATCTGGCCCCAGGAAAAGTCCCTGCTCAACTTCTACCGGCTGCCGCGCAATGCGCGGGTACTCGACGTGGGTTCGGGGACCGGGGAATTCAGCGCGCGCGTCGCCGAAGCCTGGCCCGAAGCGCGGGTGGTCGGCGTGGAATTGCTGCCCGAGTCGGTGGAATACGCCCGGCGGAAACACGCCGCCTTGGCCCCGCGGCTCCAGTTCGAAGTCAGGCGACGCATTTGCGCTGCCGCAGCCCGATAACTCCTTCGACCTCGTGGCCAGCCGCCACATGGTCCAGGCCGTACCGCACGTGGAAAGGATCCTGGCCGAGCTGGTGCGCGTCACCAAGCCCGGCGGGCACGTGCACGTGCTCGCCGAGGACTACACCATGTTGCACATGATGTCCGGGCCGCTCGACCCGGACGTGTTCTGGCGCAAGGGACCGGTGGAATTCTCCGAACGCACCGGCACCGATTCACGCATCGGACGCCGTGCCTGGACGCTGCTGCGCGCCGCCGGGCTGGTCGAAGTGCGCGTGGACTACGTGATCGTGGATACGGTGCGGGTGCCGCGCCGCATCTTCGCGGACATCATCACGGCCTGGCGCGACGGGTACGTCGATGCCCTGGCGACGCCGGAATGGCCAGCCGCCGTGGTGCGCCAGCACTTCAACGAAATCATCGCTTCGATATTGAATCCGGATCACTACGCCGTCTGGCATGTGCCGATTGTTTCAGGAGTGAAACCCTGAAATGAAAAAGGCGACGGACTCAAAGTCCGCCGCCCAGGTTTGCGCACTACGAGTAGTTGATCAGCCGCGAACGATGGGCTGCAGCTTGAGCTCCACGCGGCGGTTCTGCTGCTTGCCAGCCGGCAGATGCCGTTGCTCGCGACCGGCCGGCCTTCGCCGGCGCCCACCGCCACGATGCGCTGGTTGTTCACACCATGCGACTGCAGGTACGTGCCCACCGAGTTGGCACGCTCCATGGACAGCTGCTGGTTGTATTCATCGCTGCCGTCGCTGTCCGTGTGACCTTCGACGTCGATCAAGGTCTTGTCGAATTCCTTGAGCACCAGGGCCACCGAGTCGAGCACCTTGTAGAAGTTCGAGTTCAGGTCCGCGCTCGCGGTCTTGAACGTGATGTTGCCGGGCATGTTGAGGATGAGGTCGTCGCCATTACGCGTGACCGACACCCCGGTGCCCTGCAGCTGCGCACGGAGTTTTGCTTCCTGCTTGTCCATGTACGCGCCCACGCCGGCACCCGTCAGTGCACCGACACCTGCGCCGATGAGCGCACGTTCGCGGCGCTCCTTGGAATTGTCGCCGGTCAACGCACCGAGCACCGCACCTGCGGCCGCGCCGATGCCGGCGCCCTTCGAGGCGTTATTGACCTTCTTTTCGCCCGTGTAGGCGTCCGTGGTCGTGCAGCCTGCGCCAGCCAGGGCCGCGGCCATGACTAACAGGGTGCTGCGAACAAAAGTCGATGTCTTCATGCAATCCTCCATGCGGGCAAACATAACGGCGAGCATCTGAACGCCGAATGAACCCGTTTTCTGTGCGCCAGTTCTCAGTCGACAGCTTCGGAGGAAGCCGGAGGCGTGGTCGCGCGCTTATAGCCGCGCGGGCCGAATCGCAACCGTGTTGCGAATCACCGTGCAGCGCACCCCGTCCTTGCGGAAATAGCCGTATTCGAATGTCGGCGTCGAGCGACCCTCGCGCTCGAGTTCAATCCTAATGTCCGCCTCTTGTTCCGGCGTAAGGGAAAATCTCATCTCGAGGTCGGAATTTCCGCCGTGATCGAAGGAAATCGCGATGGCGCGCGTCCACACGGAAAAGCCGGGAAAAACCCGTGCGCACGCAAGCGCAGCGATCGGATCGGCCAATGCCGCCTGGTAACCGCCAAACATAACGCCACCGGGATTGCGCGAAAGCGCGTTCAACGGCAGCCGTATGCGCACGTTGCGCCAGCCCTCGCTGATCTCCAGCACCTTGATGCGCATCGGCACGAATGGCGGATACATCTCGAGCAGCCGGGCATCGGACAGGATGCCGCTGCGCGAGACGTACCTCATGAACCTGGCCATCAATGCCATCTGCACTCCTGGTGACGGCGCATTCTTGCAGAGGCGAGTCCCGCGGCGTAGCGTTCCGCCCATGCGCACCATGCATCAATGGCTCGATGAATACGGCTCGAGCCACCGCAATTCGACCAACGAACTCCTGCACTGGATCTGCGTGCCTGCCATCGTCATGACGGTGCTGGGATTCCTGTGGGCCATCCCGGTGCCGCAGGCTTTTGCCGCAATATCTCCCTGGCTCAACTGGGCCACGATCGCGGTGGCGGGAGCGGTTTCCTATTACTTCCTGCTGTCGCCCTCGCTCGGCGTGGGCGCCGCCGTATGCCTGGTCGCGCTGCTGTTCGTCGTCCGCTGGCTCGACACCCTGGCTTGGCCGCTGTGGCTGACCTGCCTCGTGGTATTTGTCGTCGCCTGGATCGGCCAGTTCATCGGCCACTCCATCGAAGGCAAGCGACCTTCGTTCTTCAAGGACGTGCAGTTCCTGCTGATCGGCCCCATCTGGCTGGTGTCGCACGTCTATCGCCGGCTCGGCGTGTCGTTCTAAAGCGGATTTCCCGATGCGCGCGATGGTTCAGCGCGAACACGGCGCACCCGACGTGTTGCATCTCGAAGAGTTGCCGGAGCCGGCGCTGCGCGACACCGATGTGTTGCTCGAGGTGCACGCCACCTCGGTGAATCCCGTGGATACCAAGGTTCGCGCCCGCGCCAGCGTGCCGCGCGAATGGCCGCTGGTGCTGGGCTACGACGTCAGCGGCGTTGTCGTGAGTTGCGGTTCGCGCGTTACGCAATGGAAGGCCGGTGATGAGATCTTCGCCGCGCCCAATCTGTTCCGGTCCGGCGCGAACGCCGAGTACGTCGCGGTGGACGCGCGCAGCGCGGCGCGCAAGCCGGCGGCCCTCGATCATGCAGCCGCTGCCACCCTGCCCCTGGTTTCGCAGACGGCCTGGGAAGCGCTGCATCTGCGGGCGCGCATGCAACCCGGCCAGACTGTGCTGATCCACGCCGGCGCCGGCGGCGTCGGGCACATCGCCGTGCAGCTGGCCAAACTACATGGCTGCCGCGTGATCACCACCGCGGGCCGCGAGGAATCGATCGCGTTCTGTCGCGAGGTGCTGCGCGCTGACGAGGTCATCGACTATCGAAACCAGAACATCGTGGAGACGCGTGAAGGAGCTGACCGACGGCCAGGGAGTGCCGGTGGCCTTCGACACCGTGGGCGGCGATGTCTTCGTGCAATGCCTGGATTGCGTGGGCGTCAACGGCCACGTCGTCACCATCCTGGGTGGCAGCACCGACCTCAAGCAGCGCGGGCAAAGCCTGCTGTATCGCAATGTGACCATCAGCTACGAGTTCATGGGCATACCCACCGCGCACGAGATCGATCCCGGGCGTCCCGGCCAGATACTCGCGACCATCGCGAAACTCGTGGATGCAGGCGCGCTGCGGCCGGAAGTGCGCCATCGTTTTCCGCTCGAGCGACTGGCGGACGCGCACCGCCAGGTGGAGACCGGCCGCACGGTCGGCAAGGTCGCGGTCATCGTCAAGGGATAGGGGAATAGGGGGCAGCCCCCAATTCCTAGCAAAAGGGGTCAGTCATCGATTGGGGGCTGCCCCCTATTCCCCGTATCATCGCGCGATGCTGAATCCCCTCGATTTGTACGATCTGCGCGGACTGCTCACCGACGACGAGCGCATGATCCAGGACTCGGTCGGCCGCTTCGTCGACGAGAAGGTGCTGCCCATCATCCAGGAATGCTTCGAGAAGCATCACTTCCCGAAGGAAATCATTCCGGAAATCGCCGATCTCGGGTTGTTCGGCTCGTCCATCCACGGTTACGACTGCGCCGGCCTCAACGCGGTGAGCTACGGGCTCATCTGCCAGGAGCTGGAGCGCGGCGACTCCGGCATCCGCAGCTTCGTGTCGGTGCAGAGCTCGCTGTGCATGTATCCCATCTACGCCTTCGGCAGCGAAGAGCAGAAGCAGCGCTGGCTGCCCGACATGGCGCGCGGCAGGAAGATCGGCTGCTTCGGCCTGACCGAGCCGCACGGCGGCTCCGATCCCGGCGAACATGAAGACCACGGCGAAGAAGAAAGGCGGCGACTGGGTCATCAACGGCTCGAAGATGTGGATCACCAACGGCGCCATCGCGGACCTGTGCATCTGCTGGGCGATGACCGACGACGGCATCCGCGGCTTCATCATCGAGAAGGGCATGAAGGGATTTTCGGCGCCGGAGATCGAACGCAAGTTCTGCCTGCGCGCCTCGGTGACCTCGGCCCTGTTCTTCGACAACGTGGTGGTGCCGGAATCGAACCTGCTGCCGGGCGTGAAGGGCCTGAAGGGTCCGCTGTCCTGCCTCACGCAGGCGCGTTACGGCATCACCTGGGGTGTGATCGGCGCCGCGCAGGCCTGCCTCGCGCAGCTCATCGACTACACCAAGACCCGCGAGATGTTCGGCAAGCCGCTGGCCGCGACACAGGCCATCCAGCTCCGGCTCGCGGAAATGGCGCGCAAGATCACCACCGCGCAGTTGCTGAGCCACCAGCTCGGCCGGCTCAAGGACCAGGGCAAGATGCAGCCGCCGCAGGTGTCGCTCGCCAAGTGGAACAACTGCCGCATGGCGCTGGACATCGCGCGCGACTGCCGCGACATGCTGGGCGGCTCGGGCATCAGCGCGGAGTACGTGCCGATTCGCCACGCGCTCAATCTCGAGAGCGTCATCACCTACGAAGGCACGGAGACGATCCATCAGCTCACGATCGGCCGCGAGCTGACCGGCATCAGTGCTTTAAGGGCTCCGCCCCTTAACGTCGCCGAAGCGGCGGCGTCCGTCATTACCGACTATTCGGGACGAAGAACGGGACGCGCGTTTCCTGGAACGCCGGCAGTGACTCGCAGCGCGCGGCCAGGGTCGCGAGCGACTGGAACATCACCGGGTCGGCTGCGACCCTGCAGCGTGTCGTTCAGGAAAGTGAACACGCACGCCGCGGTGATGTCAGCCTGCGTCATGCGCTTGCCGACCAGCCACTGCGAAACGCCGCGTTCGCCGAGATAACGGTCGATGGCCGCCAGCGAGCCGCTCATCTGTGTGCGGCAGCGATCCACCCACGGCTGGTGGCGCTTGTCCTCGGGACGAAAAGCGCGCTCGTAGACCTGCAGGATTCCCTTTTCCGCCGCTCCCGTCGCCATGGCCATGAGATTCAGCGCCTGGCGACGGTCCGGACCGGAGCGCGGCAACAGCGCGCGATCGGGCCCGGCGCGTTCGTCCAGGTAGTCGAGGATGGCGCTCGATTCCATGAGCTTTTCGCCTTCGCGCGTCACCAGCGTGGGCACGCGGCCCAGCGGGTTGTATTCACGGATGCGGTCGAAGTCGCGCCCGATCGACCAGTTCGCGTGTTCGAACGGCATCTCCAGCAGTTTCATAGTCACGGCGACACGCCGCACGAACGGCGAATCGAACATCCCGATCAACAGCATCCGGCGGCCTCCCCGGCATTCTTGTTAGTCAGCGTGGCAGGTAGAACAGGTAATAGATGATGCCAGCTGTCAATCAGGATGTCGATGAGAAGGAACCAGAAAAAGAACCTGCGGCGCCGCGCGCGCCGCTGGGTTTCGAGCTGCACGCGCAGCATCGGGTCGTCGTTGATGTGCGAGTCGATCCACCGACGGGCTTCCCTGGCTCCGAGGTTGTGCGACTCGCGCAGCGCCTTCACCGCCTCGTGGACCCGGCCCTCGTTGAGCAGCGTGGCCGGCTCGGGCGGCAGGGTTTGTAGCGCGGGTCGGCTCTCATCGCGCAACAGTACGGCAACCCCGCGCGATGCGGCGATGCGTTAGCCATTCAAGGAGGTGATTCATGTCCAGTACGCCTCATCTTGCCGAACCCGCGCTCAATGCGACACCGCTCATCGATGTGCTGCTGGTGTTGCTCATCATGCTGATCTTCACGGTGCCTATCGCGACGCACAGCGTCAAACTCGAACTGCCAAACGGTCCGGGACAGCCGCCCCCGGCCACCGTGCGACTGGAGATTTTCTACCGTGGCGAGATCTACTGGAACGGGCAACACGTGGCTTCGCTGGATGAACTCGCCCCCAGATTCGCCGCGATCGCCAGTCAGACGAATCCCCCGCTCCTGCAGGTGATACCGGAAAGAATGGCGCCATACGAGCGCGTGGCGCAGGTGCTGGCCGCCGCGCAACGCGCGAAAGTGGTGAAACTCGGCGTCAGCTCCGTGCCCGACTGAGCGCCTGGCGATTTCATCCCGTCAGTAACCGTCGCGGCACACAGCGTCGCTTCGGCCAGCCAGCAGGCAAGCAGTACGCCAATGAACAACCACTGCCAGATGCCGGCGCGGGTCTCCGGCTCCGCGCCGGTTTGCGCCGCCTTCTCTTCAACGCGGTCGCGATCTTTCGCCGGGTCACGCATGAAGTCTTCCGGTACGGCGCTCATAGCGGCAGCCAGTGCGAACCGGTGTCGCGCCGGTGCAGGTAGACGAAACGCGCGCGCGCGAGGCGCGAGGCGAAGTCGTTGCTGCGTGTGCCGATACGCTCGAGAAACCTGCGCCAGCGTTCACCCGGCTGCGCGCCGAACTGCGCGCTGGCATATGTCCCATTCACTCTGTTTGCATCACCCATGGCGGTTTCCTCCTGGCCTGGGTGACATTTCGCGCGCCGCTGCCGGCCATGGCGTGACGCCTTGATGGCGTAGCGCAGGTAGAAAGTGACCAAATGTGGCCGGCCCGGACGCAGGCCATGGCGCTCGCTTACACTGCGCGGCCATGAAGAAGACCATCGCCATCGTCGAGGACGAGCGCGCCATCCGCGACAACTACGCCGCGGCCTTTTCGCGCGAGGGCTACGCGGTGCGCGGCTATCCGAATCGCCGCGACGCCATGGCCGCGTTCGCCGCGCGCCTGCCGGATCTCGCCGTCATCGACATCTCGCTCGAAGACGAACCCGAGGGCGGTTTCGAGTTGTGCCGTGACCTGCGCGGCATGTCGCCCGAGTTGCCCATCATTTTCCTCACCGCCCGCGACAGCGAGCTCGATGCGGTGTCGGGGCTGCGCCTGGGAGCCGACGATTTCCTCACCAAGGACCTGTCGCTCGCGCACCTGATCGCGCGCGTGAACGCGCTGTTCCGCCGCGTCGATGCGCTGCGCCGGCCGCCCGAGGAAAAGCAGGTGATCCGCCGCGGCGCGCTCACGCTCGACAGCGAGCGCATGTCGGTGACGTGGAACAGCGAGGTGGTGTTGCTGTCGCTCACCGAGTTCTGGATCGTCTACGCGCTCACCAAACACCCCGGCCACGTGAAGAACCGCCAGCAGCTCATGGACGCGGCCAACGTGGTGCTCGACGACAACACCATCACCTCGCACATCAAGCGCATCCGGCGCAAGTTCCAGGTGGTCGATCCCGCGTTCGACGCCGTGCACACGGTGTACGGCATGGGATATCGCTGGGTCGAGTAATCCATCCGTGAGCCGCTTCCTAGACCTGCTGAAGACCGGGCCGATCTCCGGGTTCCGGCTGCGCACCAAACTACTGTTGCTGGCGCTGACGACGCTGGCGCTGCCATGGGCCGGTTGCCAGTACGCGCGCGAGATGGAATCCGTGCTGCGGCGAGAACGAACAGCAGTCACTGCTCGCGGTTACGACCACGATTGCCGGGTCGCTCAAGGGCCGCCAGGAACTGCTGTTTCGCGCCGATTCGCTGCCCGCATCGGAACAGGCCAACGATCCCCGCGACATCACGCCCGTGGTGCTGTCCGGCGCGCCGCTCCTCGATGGTCGCGCCGACGAATGGGACCAGGATGCGCGCAGCCTGCTGCGGGTCGCGGGCCCCGGCGGCGACGGCCTGCGCCTGTTCGCCGCCACCCACGAGCGCCGGCTGTACCTCGCCATGATCGTTCGCGACAACCGCTGGGTGTTCGACGCTTCGGACCTGACGCCGCTGGATTCGGCCAGCATCGGCGATCGGTTGTGGCTGGCCTTCGATGACAAACGCGGCGGCCAGCAGCGGCTGTTCTTCGGCAGCACAGGTCCTGGTGCCGTGCACGCGCGACGCATCGAAACGCTGGAATATGGCCGCGAAACGGCCGTCGAAGAACCGCGCATCCAGGGCGTGTGGCAGCGCGCGCGCGACGGCTGGGTACTGGAGATCGGCGTGCCGCTGTCGATGGTCGGCCAGCATCTCGGGGTGCTCGTCGACGATCGCGACCGGCGCGGCACGCCGCGCACGAGCTACGGAACACTCGAAGCATCGGATCTGCGCGCCGTCGGGCGACTGATCGCCGCGTCGCCGGACCTCAACGACCACCTGCGGCAGTTCGCACAGCCGGGTGTCGAGACTCACCGTCGCCTCCTCCACCGGCGCCTTGCTCACCCGCCTGGAGGCCCCTGCGCTGCCCGGCGATTACACGCGCATGCGCGGATTCCTGCCGCGCATGTACCGCCTGTTCCTCGATGGCGGCGCCATTCCGCGCAGCGTCTCGGAGGCGGAGCGCGCTCTGCAAGGCCGAGGCGCTCACCGAGCCGTGCGGCGCGCGGCGCGCCCGAGACGGCATTGTTCGGCGGCCGTTACAAGGACAGCGTCATCGTCGCCGCGGCGGCGCCAATCTATTCCGCGGACGGCAAACGGGTCATCGGCGTGATCCAGCTCGCGCAGACCGCGGATCGCTGGCTCACGCTGCGCGACCAGGCGCTCACCCGCCTGCTCAATCTCACGCTGTTCGTCACGCTGTTCGCGGTCGGCGCCGCCTTCTGGTTCGCCGGCCGCATGACGCTGCGCATCACCCGGCTGGGCGCAGCCAGCGAAACGGCGCTGGGCCGCGAGGGCAGCGTCTCGCGCGTGTTGCCCGAGGCCGATGCCCCGGATGAGCTGGGCGATCTGTCGCGAAGCTTTTCGTCGCTGCTGGGGCGCCTGGACGAATACACCGGTTATCTGCGCACCCTGGCCGGCAAGCTGGCGCACGAGATCCGCACGCCGCTGACCATCGTCCGTTCCTCGCTCGAGAACCTGGAATCGGAGGCCCAGGCTTCGAACGGCATGGGCGAGAACGCCAAGGTGTACATCGCCCGCGCCCGCGAGGGCAGCGAGCGCCTGGGCGCCATCCTGACCGCCATGGGAGCCGCTACCCGGGTGGAGGAAGCCATCGCCCATAGCGAACGCCATCGGTTCGACCTGGGCGCGCTGGTTCGCGCCACGACGGATGCCTACGGCGGAGCTTTCCCGAACCGCCGATTTGCCTGCGAAGTGCCGGCAGAACGCCGTCGAGATCAACGGAGCTCCGGAGCTGATCGTCCAGATGCTCGACAAGCTGGTGGACAATGCCGTCGATTTCAGCGCCGATGGCGCCACGATCACGTATCGTTTTGCGCGCCGGGGATACTCACGCCGAGCTCGATGTGGCGAATCCAGGTCCGCCGTTGCCCCCCGAGGCCGCGACCCGCCTGTTCGAATCGCTGTGGCAGTCGAGGGCCGAGCCGGACAGGCGTCCCCACTTTGGTCTCGGTCTTTACATTGTCCGGCTGATTGCCGAGTTCCACGGCGGATCCGCCCAGGCGGCCAATCTCCCCGACGGTTCGGGCGCAGTGTTCACCGTCCGCCTGCTTCGCTGAGGCCTACTGCCACCAATCCGAACCGGGCACAAGGTCTCATTCAGCCGACACGCCCAGTGCCGATAAACTGATCACAAGGATGCCGCTTGTCGCGTGATCGAGACATTGTCGCGAAAACGATTGAGCGTATGATTCGGCATCGTGTAGTCCGTGCAACGCCGCTAAGTGACTGAATTCAAGACACCAAGGCGGCTTTGCAGAGTTTGCGAAATATTTGGTTTCGTGCACTGCATCAACAACTGATGCGCGGAGAACACAACGGTTTTTTTGATATAGAAACTCAGGATTTGCTCACGGGCACGGGTGCAATCGGTAGCTTCAATTTGAGCTACTGGTGGGAACGAAAGAGGCGTGAACTGACACGCGGGCTTTAATGTTTAGCCGGAGGCCAATTGGCCACCAACGTTCCAGCCGCAAAGATTTTTGTCCGTGTAGTCGACTTGCTCGGCTGACAGCGATTACCTAAGTCGACGACGACCAAACTAACAAGCCCCGCATTGCGGGGCTTTTTTTTGGCCCTGGCGCCGGGCCGGCCAAAATGTGGAATACCGCCGGTTCCGGCGCGCCGCGTCTAGCTAGACTCTTAAGCGATGCACCGATTCAACGCGGCCATCTTGTTAGTCGCCTTCCTGCTCACCGGCTGTTCGAGCGAGCTCGATCGCGTGCAGGTGGCCGAATTCATCGACCGCGCCGACGATGCCGCGCGCAAACGTTTCGCGCCGGAAATCTGCGCAGCTGCGCGGCAAGAACTTCGAACTGCACGTGACCTTTCACGGCGACGGCGCCGACGAGCCCAGCGAACTCGAGATGACGCGCAAGCTCTTCTGCCGCGAGGCCGGCAGCTTCTCGCAGCTGCGCCAGTACCGGCTGGAGCGCAAGTCGATGAAGATCGACCTGGCGAAGGATCGCAAGACGGCGAAGGTCACCGCCGAATACGTCGAGACGATGCCGTTCTACGAGCCGCATCACAATGCCGTGACGCTCGATGACTTCAGGGAATTCCAGGTGGTCGAAATCCTCGACGAATCGATGGTGGGCATCGAGGACGGCGACCTGGTGTTCCTCAGCACACGCAGCGAAGCGCACCAGACCCTGGTGTCGAAGAAGAGCGTCGACATCCCCTATGACTGAACCAAGTGCAGACCCGAGGAAGTCTCGATGAAAGGAATCGCCGGACCCGTCATGCTGCTGGTAATCGTCGGCGGCTTCACTCTTTACAAGTCCATGTCGAAAGAGCCGGCGCCATCGCGTGATTTCACCGAGCTGGAGTTTGCGGCGGATGACGACGATCACACCGGCACGTGTTATTCGCTGAGCACCGTGCTCATCGCCAACGGTGTTTTCGGCAGCGCAACGCGCACCTGGACCGCTCCGGATCCCGACAACGAAAACAAGTGGGACCTGGAGGTGGAAGCGGTGCGTCAAGGCGCCGGCGGTCCGGAACGGATCTACCAGATCTTCACGTTCGAAAAATTCGGCGAGCAGGTGCGACTGGTCGAGGTCGATGCATCCGAAGATCTGCCTGTCGACATCACCGAGAACATCGATCGGATGCTCGAGGCGCCTCACCACCGCAGGTCCACGCCGGTAGATCGTTGCCTCAAGGATGGCGGCACGGGCTACCAGTACCCCCCAAAGAAGTAGACACACGCGCGCAGGGTTGTGGCATGTTGCGCGGCCATGCCAGCACGCACATTGGCGCTCTTCGCCGCTCTTTTCGTCATCACCGGCAGCGCCAGCGCGCAACAGGTCATTCCGCTCTGGAAGGCAGGCGCCCCGGGTTTCGAATCACGCCGTGACGAGCCCGAGCAGCACAAGGACTGGTGGTACAAGAACATTCACAATCCGTCGCTGACGGTATTCCTGCCACCCGCTGGCAGGGCCAATGGCACGGCCGTCATCGTCGCCGCTGGCGGCGGACACCGCGAGCTCGTGTTCAACCCCGAGGGCGTGGAGCCCGCGCAATACCTGGCGAGTCTCGGGATCACTGCATTTGCGCTGAAATACCGGCTGTTCCGCGAGCCCGGCTCGAAGTACACCATCGACAACACCGCCGAGGACATCCGCCGCGCCATGCGCACCGTGCGCGCACGGGCCGCTGAATGGGGCGTTGACCCGAATCGCATTGGCGTCATGGGCTGGTCGGCGGGCGGCGAAGTCGCCGCGCTGGTGGCCTATCCACCCGTGGCGGGCGATCCGGCGTCGAAGGATTCCATCGAGCGCGTGAGTGCGCGTCCCGATTTCCAGATCCTCATCTATCCCGGACCGCTCGGCATTCCCGACAAGTTGTCGCGTAACGCGCCGCCGTTGTTCCTGCTGGGCGCGGCCGACGATGAATACGTCGCCGGTGTGTTGTTCGATCTCACCCGCAAGTACCACGACGCGGGCGCCTCCATCGAGACGCACATCTACGCGCAGGGCAAACATGCCTTCAACATGGGCCAGCGATCGGAGTACGTGAGCATTCGCAACTGGCCGCAGCGGCTGGCCGAGTGGCTGCAGGACCGCGGTTACACGCGTGGTACGCCGTGATGCAGTTCGACTTTCCCGATTGCTTCTTACGCCATCCTGATCCTCATCGTCGCGGTGAGCGCGCTCGGCCTCATGAGCCGCGCCCAGCATCATCGAGCGCAACCTGCTGCGCCCGTACCGCGTGGTGAAAAACGGTGAGTACAGCCCGCTGGTCACCTGCGGTTTCGTGCACGGCGATTTCTGGCACCTGTTGTTCAACGCGGTCACCCTGTTTTTCTTCGGCCCGGTTCTCGAAGAGACCATCGGCAAATTTCATTTCCTCGCGTTGTACTTCATCGCGCTGGTCGTCAGCAGTCTCGGCACGGTGATCAGGCAGCGGCGCAATCCTGACTACGCCTCGCTCGGTGCGTCGGGCGCGATCAGCGGGGTGCTGTTCGCGTACATCGTCTATTACCCGACTTCGACGATCTACTATCTTCGGGGTTCCGGTGCCCGCGGTGTTGTACGCGTTCGCATATCTCGGCTACACGATGTGGGCCTCGAAGAACTCGCGCGATCGCATCAACCATGATGCGCATCTCGACGGCGCGATCACGGGCCTGGTGTTCGTCGGGATCACCGACTTCGGCGTGTGGCGCCATGCATTTCAGAGCGTGTTCGCCGCGTTCGGCGGCTGACGCCCGGCCCCGCGATCAGAACCACGAATAGTTGAACGACACCGAGATCCGTTCCGCCTCGGCCAGGTTCGGCGCCACTTCGTGGCGCAACCAGCTTTCGAACAACACCAGGTTGCCCTGCTCGGCGGGAATCGTGACCCATACCTGGTTGTCACGCCGCACGCGGGCCTTGCGCGGCGGCGCCGCCATGTAGCGATCGAGACGCGGGTCCTCGAACTTCAGCCCTGAGCAACCATGCGGTGTGCGCACGTAGTACGTGCCGCTGATGCTGGCCAGCGGGTGCAGGTGCAGGCCGTGCACCACGTGGCGGTTCATGACGTTCACCCAGCAGTCCGTCATCGTGAGTCTGCGTCCGGTGAGATCGAAGTCCAGCGACACGGCGAAACGCCGCACGTGCGAATCGATGCACTTCTGCAGCTGCCCGAAAGTAGGAGACATCTGATGCAGCCGGGACGCGGAACTGTAGGATGTGTAGCCGCCCGGATAGTTAGTCTTCGACCACACGCGGCCCGCGCCGTCGTCGATTGCAAGCTGGCGGCACTCGCGCAACAGCCGCGAATTCAGACTGTTAGCCGTGCCGGACGCGAGTTTCGCGGTGTAGACGCGGGTCGGAAACAGGGACCTGGTTGGCATGCCCGAAGGATAGTCGGCTGCTGGCGAGCCGCAAAGCCGCGCGACTATACTTCGCGTCCCTTTCAACAAGGACGCGATCCATGAAGAAGACATTCGTGACGTTAGGGGCGCTGATTCTCGCCACTGCCGCACAGGCCCAAGACGCGAACAACAGCCACAAGCTGAGCAAGGTCTGGGAGAGTGACGCGACACTCAAGACGCCGGAATCCGTGTATTTCGATGCCGCACGCAAGGTGCTGTACGTTTCGAACATCGACGGTGAACCCTGGACCGCGGATGGCAAGGGTTCCATCGGCAAGGTGGGGCTCGACGGCAAGGTGATCTCGGCCGAATGGATCACGGGCCTCGACTGCCCGAAGGGCATGGCGCTGTCGGATGACGGCAAATGGCTGTACGTGGGCGACTGCGGAGGCCTCGTGGTCATCGACGTCGCCGCCGGCAAGATCAAGAACAAGATCGCCGTGGAGGGTGGCCTGCTGAACGACGTCGTAAACGACAAGGGCACGATCTACGCGTCGGACTCGAAGGGCAAGAAGGTCTACGCGATCAAGGACGGCAAGGCCAGCGTGCATCTCGACGACAAGGTGCTCAAGGGTCCGAACGGTCTCCAGGTGCACAAGGGCGCGCTCTACGTGCTGGACAATGACAGTCTCAATCGCGTCGAGAAGGACAGGTCGCTCAAGGTGCTCGCCACCGGCATGCCCGGCGGCGCTGACGGCCTCGAGAACGTCAAGGGCGACGATTTCCTGGTCACCGTGTGGAGCGGTGCCGTGTGGTACGTGAACGCCGACGGCTCGAAGGAACTGCTGTTCGACGGCAAAGCCTCGGATACCAAGACCGCCGACATCGGCTGGGATCCGAAGACCAACACGGTGTACGTACCGACGTTCTTCAAGAACACGGTGGTCGCCTTCAAGGTCGAGTAAGTCGGGAAATAAGACAGGGGGTGGAGCGTCGCGCCGACGCTCCACCTCGTAATCACCGATGTGATTTGGCGCACACTCCAGTGCGCCGGGCACGGATGCCGCGCCGCGCCACCCTCAGTAATCCCCACCGCTGCCGACACCAAATACAGGAGTCGCACGATCCGGGGTGGCGCCCAACAGCGCATTGATCAAGTGAATCGCGAGCTGAAAGATCAATTGGCGCGGGCCTTCGGGCTCGGGCCGGAGTCCGACGTGCACGGACTCGTCGCAGACCTGCGTGCGGGAAAACCGGTTGATGTCGAAATCCTGCGCAATGGATGCCTCGCGCTGGTCGACCGCCTCGCCGACAACCGCAGGCCTTGCCTCGTCAGCGACGAACGGCTCGAAACCGCACTGCAGGCGGCCGACCTCGGATTGTGGGAGTGGGATCTCACCACCGGGAACATCTACACCGACCGTAACGTGCTGAGATTCCTCGGTATCGGCGCGCAGACACCGATCGTGCGCATCGAAGACGTCATGTCGCTGGTGCACGAAGAAGATCGCGCCGCATTCGCCGAAGCGACGCGCGCCGCATTGCGCGGTGTCGCGCCCACTTTCGAAATCTGTCATCGCGCGCGTCATGCCGATGGTCGCTGGGTGTGGATCGAGACCCACGGCAACATCACCGAGCGCGACGCGAACGGGCGCGCGCTGCGCATGACCGGCACGCACGCCGACATCACTGCGCGCAAGCAGATGGAGCGCGCGCTGTCGAACACCTTGCGCGTCATGCAGGCGTTGCTCGAGACGTTGCCCCTGCCGGTGATCCTGCGCGACGCCGAGCGGCGCGTGACACTGGTGAACGCCGCCTGGGAGCAGATGATCGGCGTGTCGCGCGAAGAAGCCGTCGGCAATTTCCTCTCCGGCGCGCCTAACCGGCCTCCCAATAAGGATCACCGCGAGAGCGACGACCAGGTGTTCGAGACGCGCAAGCCGCTGCGTTACGAGACCACGGTACAGGCGCGCAACGGCGCCACCTACAACGTGCTGGTCGCCAAGACGCCGCTGCTGGCCGAAGACGGCACCATGACCGGCATCGCGTCGGTGGTCACGGATATTTCCGACCAGAAACGCACGGCCGAGTTGCTGGAACGGGCGCGGCAGTCCGCCGAAGCCGCGGTGCAGGCCAAGTCGCGCTTTCTCGCCAACATGAGCCACGAGCTGCGCACGCCGCTGAACGGCGTCGTAGGCATGGCCTCACTGCTCGCGAATACCGCGCTCGACGCCAGGCAACGCCGCTTCGTGCGTACGCTGCGCACTTCGGCCGAGGCGCTGATCACCCTCATCAATGACGTGCTGGATCTTTCCAAGGCCGAGGCCGGCAAGCTGGAACTCGCGCGTGCGCCCATCGACCTGCGGCGTGAACTCGAACAGGTAGTGGGCCTGTTCAGTGGACGCGCGCATGACAAGGGCATCGAAATCGCCGCGCACATAGCGTGCGGTGTGCCAGCCACGCTCCAGGGCGATCCGATCCGCCTGCGCCAGGTACTCGCGAACCTGGTCAACAACGCGGTGAAGTTCACCGAAAGCGGCGCGGTGTTGCTGGCCGTGACGACGGCGCCCGACTCGCGATGGCGAGTTCATGGTCGAGTTCTCGGTCACCGACACCGGAGTGGGCGTGGCCACCGAAGAACAGCAGCGCATTTTCGACGCCTTCGAACAGGCCGACGGCAGCGTCACGCGCCGGTTCGGCGGCACCGGGCTGGGTCTCGCCATCTGCCGCCAGATCGTCGAACTCATGCATGGAAACATGGCGCTGGTGAGCGAACAGGGACGCGGCAGCCGGTTTTCTTTCGCGATTCCCGCCGGCGTGGCGCCTCCCGACCTGGCGCCTGCCGCGCCCGCCAGCGATGTCGGCGCGCTGGTGATCGGCGTCCACCCGGTGATTCGCAGTGCCGTCTGCGACACCGTCTCGACACTCAGCGCTCATGTGATCAGCGTCGACTCGGCCGTGGAAGCCATCGAAGCGCTGCAGGACTTTGGTCCGAAAGTTTCGCGGGTGCAGGTTTTCATCGATGCCTGCGCAGTCAAGAACGTCGAACACGCGGCGAGCGGCCTGCGCGCCGCGGCGAGTCCGCGCCACGTCGACGTCGTCGCGCTCATGCCGCCGGATGCCGATTCCACGCTGCTCGCCGGCGTGAACCGTTGCGTGATCAAGCCACTGTGCACGGATGACCTGGTCGCTGCCGCGGCGCCTGTCGACCTGGCGCTCAGCACCCGCATGCGTGCCCTGCCCTTGAGCGGCTCGCGCGGCCGCGCGCTGGTGGTCGAGGACAACGCGGTCAACCAGGAAATGGCACGCGCCATGCTCGACATGCTGGGCTTCGATGTCGTGACCGCATCGAACGGCCGTGAAGGCGTCGCCGCGGCCGCCGCGAACGACGGACTCGTGGTCATTCTCATGGACTGCCAGATGCCCATCATGGACGGCCTGGCCGCGTCGCGCGCCATCCGCTCGGCCGAGAGCAACGGTCAGCGCGTGCCCATCATCGCGCTCACCGGAAATGCCATGCCCGGTGACCGCGAGGCCTGTGTCGCGGCCGGCATGGACGACTATCTCGCCAAGCCCTTCTCGTTGTCCGCGCTGCGCAACGTCCTCGACCGCTGGACCGGTCCCGGCACGGCCACGTCCACGAATAACGCCGCGCGCAACGCCTGACTAACTACCCCGGATCAGCGGAGCTTGTCCATGCGCCCGGCGTGCGCCTGGATGATGGCGATGGTCGAGGCATCCGAATCGAACACGCAGTAAAGGCCCTGCGGCTCCTGCGGCGGATCGCCGACGAAACCGTCGCCCGCCTTCCACATGAAATCCGCATTGCGCGTGCGGCCCTCGCCGCCCCAGGCCCAGAAGTTCGAACCGGCGATGGCATCACCCGCCGCCGCGCGACGCTCGAGCAGCGCGAAGATCTCCTTGTAGAACCGGTCGCGATACACCGTGCTCGCCGAGGCTTCGAATGAGCCAGCGTCGCGATTGATGCCGAACTCCTCGAGCACGATGGGTTTGCCCATCTTGTTGGCGGCGTCGATGTGCCAGTCGAGATAGTCCTGCATCTTTTTCCATGCCGCGTCGTAAGTTGCCGCGGCATCCTTCGGGTTGAACCACTGCCAGTTCGGCGCCCACATGTGGTAGGTCAGGTAATCGACGTGTCTTCGTGGCGTGCGACTTCTCGAACAACTCGCGCGAACCCGCGGTGCCCATCCAGCCTTCATTGCCGGTGCTCACGAGCTGCTTCGGCGCCAGCGTCTTGATGTATCCGGCGGTCTCGTCCACCCACTTGATGAACACGTCGAAATGCGGCCGCGCATTGGCGTCGCTGCCCGGACGCGGCTCGTTGGCGAGCTGCCACGACATGATGGTCGGATCGTCGGTGTACTTGCGGCCGTTCACCGAGTTCTTGCGCCCGATGAGCCTGCCGATAGCCTGGTGAAATGCCTGCTGCGCCTTCGGCTCGCGGTAGAACGCCGCCGAGTTGTCCATGAAGGCATTCCAGTCGCCGGTGACGTCCGGATCCACGACGGGCTTGCCGTTGAACCAGGCCATGTACTGCGACATGCCGCCTGACCACTGCCAGAAGTTGTTCAGATAGAGCACGGCCTTCATGTCGCGCTTCGCCATTTCATCGAGCAGGAAGTCGAGTCCCTTCCACAAGGTCTCATCGACGCTGGTCGGGCGACTGCATGACCGCGGGCGTGACCGCGCGCTTGAGCGTGCTCGACTCGGAGATCGCCAGCACGCGCAGGTTTCGCACGCCCTTGCGCCGCCAGGTCGATCGAGCTCGCGTGTCAGCCGGGCACGATCGCCGGTGGCGCCGGGTGAGCCCAGGTACATGCCGTACCAGAGATTGGCGCCCGCGAAATAATAGGGTTTGCCGTCGAGCTGGAACTGCCGGCCTTTCACCGTAACGAAGCCGGACTGTTTCCGTGCGGCACTGGCGGAGGTTCCGGCATCCGGTTTGACCTGCGCACAGGCGGGCGCAACCAGCGTGAGCAAGGCGCTCAGCGCTAACAATGCGAGCGAGTTGGGTTTGTTCATGGCGCGCGCAGTCTAACCTTGCACGCGATTCCCGTGAACGATTCCCGCGATACCTGCCTGGTTATTGCGCCTCGTCGCGCGCGTCATGCGCTGCGCGAACCTGGTCGATGCGCGCGCGCAATTGCGCGCTTTGCGGATTGTCGGCCTGCGACTCGGCCCAGCGCGTCGCCGCCGCGATGTCCGACTCGGCCCAGATCTGCGCCAGGTGTTCGAGGTAGCCGTTGTCACGCCCGATGCCAAACTGGTCGGCTACCTCGATGGCCTGGTCGGGTGCGTAGGCTGCCAGCGTCGACACCGCGACCTCGGCAGTGTCGCGCTGCTCGGAGCCCTCCAGCGACCTGATCCACGCGATCGCCGCCTCGCGATCGCTCGTGATCCAGGTCTGCGCCACTTTGTTTCGCAGTGCATCGCGCGTCTCGCCGGGCTCCTGCTTGCTCACCATTGCGACCACACGTGCCGGCTCCACCTGCAGCAGCTCGGGCAACAGGAAGGTGAATGCCGTCTCCCGCTGCTGCGGATTGCGCGCCACCAGCGAGCGCTCGATTGCCTTCGCCAGCATGTCGTTGTGATTGCGCGCGTCCCTGGCAATCTCCCTGGCCGTCGGCGCACGCTCTGGCGATGGCGTGTAGATGGGCGATGGCGGTGGCGGCGGTGTGGCCTTGGGGTACGGCGTCTTGCGCGGTGGCTCGCCCGCCGAGAGCCAGCACGTGGCTCCGACCGCCAGCAGCGTCGCGCAAACAATAGTGATGAAAGTCGGCTTCATGAGAATGGCGGGCAACGCCCAGGGTCGTTGAATTGGTCGTTGCCCGCCGAGTTTAGTGTTCATCACGTCAGCCGTTTGTCAGACAAGCCCCATCTTTCTCATGCCATCACGGCGACGCGCAGGTATAGCCGCTCGGCAACTGCGTGTTGCCATTCGGACGACTCGCCTGGAAGCCAAAGGTTCCGCTGCCGCCCGGACTGAGCGTGCCGTTGTGGGACACGTTGCGCGCAGTGACGGTCTGTCCGTTCACCGTGAGCACGGTGTTCCAGGATCCGACGATGCTGTGGCCCGCCGGCAGCGTGAACGTCACTGTCCAGCCGGTGATCTGCGCGGTGCCGGTATTGGTCACGCGCGCCGGCTCGATCACATAGCCCGTTTGCCACTGCGTCTGCACCGTTGGCGTGATGGAACAGGCTCCGCCGCTGCCGCCGCCGGACTGCGTCACCGCCGTCACGGTGTTGGAGACCGCCGAGAGGTTTCCGGCCGCGTCGGTGGCGCGCACCTGGTAGCGATACGTGGTGCTCGCCGTGAGACCGGTGTTGGTGAACGAAGTCGTCGTCGATGTACCGACCTGCGTGAACGTGCCGCCACTCGCGCCCGGCGCGCGCAGGATCTGGTAGCCGGTCACGCCCACGTTGTCCGTCGACCCGGTCCATGCCAGCGATACCGAGGTGCTCGTGGTGGTCGGCGCCGTCAGACCTGTGGGTGCGGTGGGCGGCCTGTGTGTCGCCGCCGCCGCCCTGGGTCATCGCGGTTACGGTGTTGGACACCGCCGAAGTGTTTCCGGCCGCGTCGACGGCGCGCACCTGGTAGCGATACGTGGTGCTCGCGGTGAGACCGGTGTTGGTGAACGAGGTCGTGGTCGATGTGCCCACCTGCGCAAACGTGCCGCCACTGGCGCCCGGCGCGCGCAGGATCTGGTATCCCGTCACGCCCACGTTATCCGTCGATGCGGTCCACGCGAGCGATACCGAAGCTGCTGGTGGTCGACGGCGCCATGCAGACCCGCCGGTGTACTCGGCGCCTGCGTATCTCCGCCGCCCGTGCCGGCCACGTAACTCTTCAGCCACACCATTGCGGGCCGCTCCGTGCCCGCTGCGTGGTGACGATGCCGGTGCCGTCGCGCCAGGTCTGCGCCGACGATGTACCCCCACAGCGTGATGCCCTTGACCGAGTTGTGCTCCCAGAATCCCGGGAACACGTCCTGGTACTTGGCGAGCTGCCCCGCATCGCCTCCGGGTGCCGATGATGTCGAGCTCCGACACCCACACGTCCAGCGCCAGCGTGGCGTAGTCGTTGAGCATGGTCGTGACCGCGCTGCGATTCATGTTGTCGATGTTGAAGTAATGCGCCTGGATGCCGATGCCGTCGATGAGGCCGCGCGTCTTCAGCAGGTTGATGATGGTCTTGTACGTGTTGCGCACCGGCGGATCGTTCTCGGTGCCGTACTCGTTGATGAGCAGTCTGGCGTTCGGGCAGTACTGCCGCGCGAGCTGGAAGGCCGTGATCACCCAGTCCCATCCGGTCGAGCCGGTGCCGCCCAGCGCCGCCGTGAATGGCAGCGGCGTCTTGATGGGCTCGTTGACCACGTCGATGGCCCAGGTGTTGGGATAACGCTGGCAGGCGAGCTGCATCCACTGCTCGATCTCGGCGCGCTGCTGCGCCTGGGTCAGGCCGCTGTTGGTGAGCCACTGCGGAAACTGCGAGCCCCAGACGAAGGTGTGGAACTTGAACTTGTAGCCGTTCTGCTGCGCCCAGTTGTAGGCCGCGTCGGCGCCGGCCCAGTTCATCTGGTTGCGCGTGGACTCGACCGAGCCCCACTTGGTCGCATTTTCTGGCGTCACCTGGTTCCAGTACGTGCCGAAGTTCGACGGCACACTGTTACCCGTGACGTTGCCGACGAATTTCGGCTTGCCGGCGGCGATCTGGGCGCCGGCCTGCGCGCACAGCAATAACGCCGCGCAAATCGTGAAGGCAATAGAAAGGCTTCGGCCGCGAGCGGCCGTGCGAATGTCCATGAAATGTCCCCCTCGTCAAAAAGGTTTACGAACTACGCGTGTCCCTCCGCGTTAAACCTCGACGCGCCGGCGGACCATACGCCGCGTGTTAGCGTTATCGCAATTACGGGAAATGCAGAGGCACCGGGGTTTAAGCTTGGTGCATGAATCGCGTGCTCATCGGGATTGGGATCGTCCTGGTACTGGCCGGCGTGTTCTGGCGCCAGCTCTCGGCGCTGCCGATCTTCCGATTGCCGGGTGACATCGTCATCGACCGGCCAGGACTGAAGCTGTTTTTTCCGATCACGACCATGATCGTGATCAGCCTGGTGGTGTCACTGATCCTGTGGCTGTTTCGTCGCTGACAGCAGTTCTTCTGGTCCCCAACAGCCGGCCAGAACGTTCCGGGCAACTTGGTGGTGGTAGCGCGTGGAGTGGCGTGGGAACACGCCTGGCCGGCCATCAGGGTGGGCACAAGCTAACAAGCTCGCGTCGCGCGGAAAATTGCCCGCGCATGACGAGACAAATATGGCGGCGTCCTACGAACGCGCGAGCGCGTGATGGATCAGCGGATCAGTCCGAGCAGGAGGCTTGCGGCAAGAAAGAACAGAGTGGTGAATGCCTGAGGTAGATAGGAAATCGAACTCACTTCATCGCCCCGGTGGTGTTGGTGTCGGGCGCTTCTTTACGAGCGCTTCGAAACGTGGTGGTCAACGCCCATGCAGTGTCGCCGCTGGCGCCGCGACACGGCAACCGGGTCGCGCCGCAGGTCATCTGAAAGCGAGACTTTTTCCCGCAGATATCTGGTGCGCTGGCGGCATCCTGTAAATCATTGATTTCGCTCGTGCCTTCGCGCGCCGTGGCCAGGCGGGCGGCGGGCCATGGCCCCGCCACCCGTGCCGGTTTTACTCAGGCCTTCTTTTTCTGCTTTTCGCTGGCCGCGCGCAGCTTTGTCGCGCATTCCTCGCAGCAGACCTCCACCGGCTTGCCGCCGATCTTCACCGTGATGGTGGACTTCGGGTCCAGCGGGTAATCGCAACACGCGCAGGTCTTCTTGGTCATGATCGTCTCCTGGCATCGCCCGCAATCCGGGCATGCACAGCAGACCATTGCGCCCGAAGGGCGGCTGTCGAAATCTTTAGCGTCTGCTCACGCGTTGCGTGAAATTCCGATGGCGTCATGCCGTATGCCTGACGGAAAGCCGCCGTGAAATGGCTATGGCTGGAGAAGCCCACATCCTGCGCCAGCCCCGACAGATCCTCGCGATCGGCAATCAGGTCGAGCGCGCGCGCCAGGCGCAGGCGCAACTGGTAGCGATACAGCGGCAATCCTTCCACCTGCTGGAATGCCTGCGTGAGATACACGGGCGAACCGCCGATTTCCGCGGCGATCTCCGCCAGCGTCCAGCGCCGCGACAGATCGCTCGCCAGCAGGACTTTCACGCGATCCACCAGCCGCCGGCGCGCGTAGGTGGCGCCCGAGGCCCGGGCGGTGCGTGGTCCTATGGCGCGTGACACCAGCGTCAGCGACAGGCCCTCGGCCTCCAGGGACTCGATGCTTTCTGTTCCAGCGAATGCCGCAGCAGCATCACCAGCGCCTGCGCGCGCGCGTCGATTCGCAGGTGTTGCTGGTTGAAGGTCAGTTCATCGCGCGGGTTGCAGCAGCGCCAGCGGCGTCAGCTCGGCGAGCAGTCGCTCGGGAATGCTGACGACGAGGCTGGTATCGCCGCCCGCGACTGGGTGACTGACCTGGTAGCCCTCGCCGCGATTGAAGAACAGGACGTGGTTGGCGTCGGCGACTGCCTGGTCGCCGCCGACGTGGCGCAGGTACACGCCGCGAAACGGGAATACCAGGTGTGTGTGGCCGGAACATTCCTCGTCGCCGAGGTGACGGCAGGTGCCCCGGCACTTCACCTGGCGCACGTCCACCAGCCCGGTGCCGAGCAGGTGGTTCACCGTGAATTCCTTCGACGGTGTATCGAGCGGATTGGAGCGCGCCGTAGCCATCGTCCGCCACCGTACAACAAGCGCCGCGCGCTGACGACCGCCGCAATTCGCGGTCACCCGTGGGAATCGCGGCACTGGTAGCATGCCCGCCCGCATGAAACAGCATTTTGCATTGCCGTCTTGCGCTGCCGCAGTGCTGGCATTCCTGTCGTCTGTCGCACTCGCTCAGGTCGGGCCCATCGAGCCCATCATCCTCACCTCGGCCAAGCCCAGCGAGACATTGGCAAACATCCCCGAATTCGACGGTGACTTCATCATCCCCGTCGAAGTGACCGTCGCGCCCGATGGCTCGGTTGCCAACGTGGTGGTTACGACGTCGAGCGGCAATGAGGCGGCGGATCAGACCGCGATCAAATTCATGATGGAAAAGAAATTCCTGCCCGCGCTCGATACCGATGCGCAGCCGGTCGAAGGCAAGGCGCTCGGCAGCGTCGAGGTGAATTCCAAGACGCGCATGAAGCAGCTCAAGGCCAGCATGAAGCCGCCGAATATCCCGAACGAGATCGAGCGCGTGCGCAAGCTCAGGTGCAAGGATTTTCTCTGGGAGATCGACCGGCTGCGCCGGCAGGGCGCGAGCACCGACCTGAGTCGCGAGATCATGCCCTGGGTGTCGCTGCGCGTTTACATGCTGGACAAGAAGCTGCCCAAGGACGCCGAAGCCGCCTACCTCGAACGATGGCCCAAGGCACTGGCCGAAGCGGAGGCCACCTGCAAGTCCACGCCCGGGCGGCTGTATCTCAGCGACACGCTGGTTCTCATCCTCGATTCGCTGGCGCCTAACAACTAGACGCCTTCGGGGGACACCTTGCTGAAGCCGCCAGGCGCAACCCACGCGCGTTACATGGTGATCGTCTTCATGGTGACGCTCGCCATGGTCACGTACCTCGATCGCGCCTGCATCGGCGCGATGGCGCCGCAAGATCGCCGCGGAGTTCGCGCTCGACGAAGGCGCAGCATGAGCTGGGTGTTCATCGCCTTCATCCTCTCGTACGCCATCTTCGAGATTCCCACCGCGCGCTGGGCCGACAAGCGCGGCGCAAAGTCCGTGCTCACGCGCATCGTGACCTGGTGGTCGATGTTCACCATCGCCACCGCCGGCGCATTCAATTACGTACTCGTTGCTGGTCACGCGCTTCCTGTTCGGCGCGGGCGAGGCCGGCGCCTGGCCCTGCGTGGCCCGGGTCATGTCGCGCTGGATCCCGAAGCGCACGCGCGGCACCGCCAAGGGCATCTTCTTCGCCGGCGCCTATGCTTCCGCCGCGCTCACCACCGCCATCGTCACTCCGCTGCTCAGCTCACATGAGCTGGCGCACCATCCTCGTGGCGTTCGGCTGCGTCGGTTTCGTCTGGGTCATCGCCTGGCAGCGCTGGTTTCGCGACGAGCCCACCGAGCATCCCGCCGCGAACGAAGCCGAGCGCGCGCTGATCATCGCCGACCGGCCGCCCGAGGCGCCGCATCCGCGCGGCTGGGCGTTCTGGCGCAAATTGTTGCCGCCAGCGCAACGTGCTGCTGCTCTGCGTGGCCTACATGCCGAACTGCGCCACGTTCTACTTCTGCATCACCTGGCTGCCTACCTACCTGATCAAGCGCCACGGCTTCGAGAAGGCGGAGCTCGGCCTCGTGGCCGCGCTGCCACTGGCGCTGAGCATCGCCACGCAGTTCCTCGGCGGATTCTTCTCGGACCAGATCGCGAAGCGCTACGGACTCGCGGCCGGGCGCCGCACGCCGGGCGTCGCTGGGCTACCTGACTGGCCGCGGTGTGCATCTTCTCGGCCAGTGCCGCCGAAGATCCGGTCACTGCCGCGGTGCTCATCGGCTTCGCGGCGGCCACCTGCATGCTGACCACCGCCACCGCGTGGAGCACCTGCGTCGACATCGGCCGCGAACATTCCGCCACCGTGAGCGCCACGATGAACACCGCCGGCCAGATCGCCGCGATCGCCAGCGCGCCGATAGTGGGCTACTCGGTCAAGTGGTTCGGCGACTGGAACATGCCGTTCTACTTGTTAGGGGGGCCTGTTCCTGGTCGGCGCCGTCGTGCTGGCTGTTCATCGATCCGCACAAGCCGGTCTTTGGCAGCGACGGAGAAGCTGCGGCACCCGCTTCCCGGGTCTAGACGTAGGTTTCGTTCTGCGTGTTCGGCGAGATGGCGTGCGGTTCGTAGCCTCGCGCGTAGCGCAGCGACTGTCCGGACAGGTCTTCGCGCAACGCCGGCCGGCGCGCGATGCTGACGGTGTTCTCGATGTGGAAGGCGATGCCTTCGCGCGTCACTTCCAGCGATTTCACGCCCGAGTAAGGCAGCGGAATCCGCTTCGAACGGCAGTAGCTGATGATGGCCGCGGCGATGCGTCGAAAAGTTGAAGTGGTGCCAGTCGACGATGTGGGCACCCGTGGAACGCACGGCGACGTCGATGCCATCGCCCTGCGACACGTCGCGCACCAGTTCGGCCTGCAGCACCTCGCCACGCGACAGCGGCCCGTGCGATTTGCCGTCGAAATGCAGCAGCGCTTCGAGCACCGTGTCGAGCGGCATCACGAGTTTTCGCGATTCTTTTATGGTCAGAGCAGCCACGGGGTGATCCTATTCGGCATCAGAGAAACACCTAGTGCCGGTCCACAATAATCCTGCTGTCAAATTCGAATCGGCGCGAAGTTGTGAGGCGGGTCACAGGGAGCGGCGTGCGTTTGCCACGCCAGCGGTCACCGAACTACCAGCCTCCGCCACCGCCTCCGCCGCCACCGCCACCGGAGGAGCCACCGCCGCCGCCACCGGAACTGCTGCCGGAGCTCGAGCCCGGCGCCTGCGATGCGGAGGAAATCGCGCTCGATAACGATGAACCGAGCTGCGACGAGAAACCCGCGATGTTGCCCGCGTTCCAGGCCGATCCCGAGTACCACGCAGGCTGGTACTGCTGGGGATCGATCTCCAGCTCGCGCGCGAAGCGTTCGGCCCATTTCTGCTCGACGTCCAGTGCCAGCGCCGCGGGAAGATAGGCCTCGTAGAGCGCGGGCGTCATCTTGGGCGGCGGCTTGCTGATGCGCTTGAGATCCTCGCCCTCCGCGACTTCGAGGTACATCTTGAAGCCACGGATGTGTTCCATGGCGCGCTGCCCGATTACGGTCGGCGCGCGCAGCAGCTTGCCGAACACGCCGTTGGCCACCAGGGCCGCTGATGGCCGCGACCAGCGTCAGCCACCCGAGAGGCGTGGTCAGATACCACTGCGGCCAGAAGTCCGCGGCGCCGGGCTGCGACAACGTGATCAGGATGAACAGCACACTCAGGATGATGCCCAGCAGGTGCCAGCCACCGTTGACGCTGAAGAAGCCGCGCTTGTAGCCGGCGTCGAGTGTGCCTTCATGCGCCGTGCATGCGCTGCTGACGCGGCGGTGATTTTTCTGCTCGAGCTCCAGCCGGTCGCTCTTTCCCGAAAAGTTTTCCGAGCAGCTTTTGCTCGTCACTCGAGAGCGGCGTCTTGCCGGGATTCGGCTCACGCACCAATGTGAACGTCTTGCCGAATCCGAGGATGCCGGCGGACTGTTCGATGCGCAGGTAACCCTTCACTGCGAGACTCAATATCGCCGCGGCAAAACACTCGTTGTCGTACTTCATGCGTATCAGGTAACGCATGGCGGCGACCGACAGGTCCGGTGGCATCTCGTACTCGGGAATGATCACGCGGGCCGGCGGATCGCGCCCCACGCGGTTCCACACGAAGTAGTAGTAACCGATCAGCAGGGCCAGCCCTGTCAACCCGAAGAACACCGGGCGGCTGTCACGCGGCAGATCGCGCCTGAGGAGCGCCTCGGCGGGCGAGCCGTATACAGGCTCGGGACTCGCTTCATAGGTCGCGATTCGCGTGCGGTCCTGTTCTTTGCTGGCCGGTGCCGGCGGTTGCGCCGCCTCGACGCTGGGCATGATGTAACCCTTGGGCCACATCGCGACGATGGTCAGACCCTCGCGCGGTTTGAGCTTTCGTGATGCCACGAACAGCGGTGCGCCGTTGTCGAGGCTGGCGGAGAAGTCCTGGCCCTTGGACCCGAACGGCCCCGTGTAGCCTTCGAGCCGGATTTCGGCGCGCGGAATCTCGTCGGGCAGCAGCACACGCGCGCTGGCGCGTTCGATGGGGAAACCCCAGCCATTGCCGGTGACATTCCAGTAGAGCTCGTCGTGATCGGCGAAATAGCCCATCTGGCGGTCGGTGCGATACACGAGCACGTAGGTGTGTTCGCCGCGCGGCACGGTGCGCGACGGCGAGCCCACGTATACACGCACGCCATTGCCGATGTTCTCCGTGTGCCAGGGCTCGTTCCTGCCATCGCGTGTCGCCGACTGGAAATCGAAGCCCACCACCACCTGCCCGCCTCCGGCGCGCGGATAGGTGGTCGGGAAATCGCGATAGATGCCGCGGCGTATGTTCTTGCCCTCCGCGTGCACGCGGATGGCCTCGCTGACCTCGAGCGTGCCGTCGCGATTGACGGTGATGGTGCTGTCGAAGGAGAGAATGCGCTCGGCGGCCCGTGCTGGAGCGGCCGCACAGCACAGGCCGGCAAGTGCCAGCAACGCGAGCGCACACTTATATATGTGCTGCCGTGCGCTTCAAATCAGCGTCACCGTGGGCGGGACCGTGGTCTTTTCCTCGGCGTCGAAGAACTCCGCCGGCTTGAATCCGAAGCTGTGTGCGATCACGAGATCCGGAAATCGCTGGATGCGATTGTTGTAGAGATTGACGGCGCCATTGTAGTAGCGCCGCGCGAACTGTATCTGGTTCTCGGTTTCGACCAGGCTGGCATGCAGGTCGCGGAAATTCTCGCTGGCCTTGAGATCCGGGTAGGCCTCGACCAGCGCCACCAGCCTGGCGACACCCGAGCCCACGGATTTCTCCACCTCGGTCCGCTGCTTCGGCGACGCAGCGTTTTCGCCCTGGGATCGCAGCTCCGTGAGGCCGGACAACAGCGCCTTCTCGTAGCCCGCGTAGCCCTTCACCAGGTCCGCGAGGCGCGGGATCAGGTCATGCCGCCGCAGCAGCTGCACGTCCACGTCGCTCCAGGCCTGGGCCACGCGGTTGCGATCGCGGATCAGCAGGTTGAAGACCACGATCGGCCAGACGATGAATATGGCGACGGACACGATGGCCAGCAGGAACAGCATGCCGGCGATGGTAGTGGCAGCGGACCCCGGCGTCACGATTTACCAGATCATCAGGTCCGTGATGGATGGATCACACTCCTTGCGGGACACCCGTAGGGACTGCACGGAATTCGGGCCTAACAATTGCGCACGTTCACGTGGCGGGCGCAGTTTCGGGCTCATGAGTACCGTAACTTTTCATCGCCTGGTCGCGCTGCTTGGTTATGTTTCATGCCTCGCAGCCGCCCCCGCCATCGCGCAAATGGGCCCGATCCAGCCGGTGCTGGTCACCGACGGCAAGATCGAGTATTCCCACGACCGCCCCGACATCGGCGACTTCACGGTGCCCGTGGAAGTGCGCGTCGACGCCAGTGGCGCCATCTCCAGCGTGGTAGTTAGCGAATCGACGCGGCAATGCGCAGGCCGACGCGCTCGCCGTCGAGTTCATGCAAAAGCGCAAGTTCCTGCCGGGTCTCAACGAAAAGGGCGTCGCGGTCGACAGCGTCGTCCGGGTCACGGTCAACATGTACAAGCGCGGCTCGAGGAAGGTCGCCCGCGTGACGGTGAAACCGCCGCCGATGGCGCAGGAAACACTGCGCGTCCAGACATTGATGTGCGCGGATTTCCTCTGGGAAATCGAGCGCATGGACAAGGAAGCCGGCATCAACGACACCAGCCTCGAAGTCATGCCCTACACCTCCGCGCGCATGTACATGCAGCAGAAGAACGTGCCGGACACTCTCGAGGAGAAGATTCTGGGACGAATGGCCGGGCGCCTTGAAGAAGGCCGTGGATCGCTGCGAGCGCGATCAGACGCGCATGTTCTTCTCGGAAGTGCTGGTACCGACGCTCGATGGCGTGATGCCGGAGCAGACGGCCACCGCCTCGGCGCGTTAGCCGCTCAGCGATTCAGGACACTGGTCGCCCCGACGACCGCCATCGCCGCCGTGGCGTTGTTCACCGCGTGCATGACCATGGACGCGAGCAGGCCGCCGCTCTGCCGCACCTGCCAGGCCGCCACCAGCGCGAAAACGAACAGGAATGGCATGGCCTGCCATTCCTCGTGCAGGGCGATGAACACCAGCGCCTGGACTACCGCCGCGAACCAGAACGTCACGCGCGCGCGAAAGGCCTCGAGCATTACACCGCGGAAAATCAGTTCTTCGATGATGGGTGTCGCCACTGCCACCACCAGCAGCATGACCCGGAGCCCGTGGATTTCGTGGAGGCCCTGCATGGCGCGCACGGTGTCGCTGCCGAGCAGGCCGAAGACGTTCATGCCGAGATCGATGAACACGGCGACGAACTTCAGTACCACCGCCGCGACGATGCCAGTGATGATGCAGCGCCTGAGCGACCAGGTACCCAGCAACAGTTGTTTGACGGATCGGCCCCGCAACAGCGGAATCAGCAGCAGCAGCGCGGCTGCCGACGACCACAACATGATCTTCGACAGGGTAATGTCCGTGGCGGGGCTGATGACGTATCTCTGGATCCACGGCAGCGTCGCTTCCAGGTACTGCACCGCGTAGACGTACAGTGCCGCGTAGCCGGTGATCAGCATGACGCCGAGCGCATACCACGCGTGCCGCAGTTTCCATTGCGCCTTGTCCAGCGGTGCTTGTGGCAGATCGGGCGCGCCTCCGGAGACCTGGCGCGCCAGTCCGCGATAGTGCACGGGCACGATGGCGATCAACGGCAACGCGCAGATCGCCAGTGCCACGCCCATGAGTGTGAGCAGGCCCAGCGCGTCGCGCCACTGCCAGCCGGCACCGGGATGCGACAGCAGCAGCCCCAGCCGGTAACGCGCCACGGAATCCGCGTGGAACCCTTCGTCGCGAAGCTTGCCGTAGGCAGCGAGAGCCGCGGCCGTCGTGCCGTGTCGCCGCTCGAACTCGAAATACTCGATGCGTGTGTCGAGCGCGACGAATTCCCGGTTGATGACGCCGTCGTACAACTCGCGCGCGCCCTTGATGTCGCCATCGGTTGCGAGTACCCGCGCGAGGATGAGATTGACCTCACCGCCTTCGTCATCGGGCTTCCCGCCGCGCAGGATCGCCGCAGCGCCCTTCGAATCGCCGAGTTCGATCAGGACCTTCGCAGCCGCGCTGCGTGACACTTTCTCCCACGCCTTGGGCGGGGCTTCGACCAGCAGGCGGCGGGCACGATCCTTGGCGCCGAGTTGCACCCAGCGGTTCACCGCAATCAGCAGCACCCGCGAGGCGGGATCGAGATCCACCGCGCGCACCGCGTAACTGGCTGCGAGCTGCTCGTCCTGCCATTGGGTGCGTTCGGCCAGCAACTCGTACAGGGCGGCGCGCTCTGCAGGACTCCAGTGCTCCGATTTCGGGATCAGCGCCTGCGCTTCCGGCAGCTGTTCCTTGCCCCAGGTCGACTCGACGCCATAGAGCAGCACCTGGACATCACTTGCATGTGGCCCCGAGTGCAGCTCCTTGCGGCATGCCTCGAGGTCGTCGCTCGCGGATTCGATGGAAATGTCTTCCGAGTACGCAAACGACTCGATGAAGCGGCAGCGCTCGATGTCGCTGAGGACGTCGCCGGCATGCGCCTTGTGCCGGGTCGCGTAGGCCGCAAGCACCGCCTGGTAGTCAGTGGCCTGGGCCGTGTTCACGCGCTCGACGAAACGTTCGTGAGAACCGGGTCCGAAATCGTGCTCAATGTCGATGGGCGCGGAATCGGCAGCGATCGCAAGATTTGCGCTCAGACAAAGCGCCAGGACCAGTGATGTGGTTCTTGTAGTAATCAACGCGGGGAAAATCTAGCACAGCGCCGAGGTCTACAGTCTGCCCAACTCCCTCACCACCGTGCCCCAGGCCTCGACCTGGTAGTCGGGCAGCAGCGGCGGCGTGGCGCGCCGGTCGTCGTGGCCGCAGATCCAGCGCGTCACGAGCTGCACGTCCGGCGTCCACTCGGCGGCATGGACTTCGGATCCTTCACGTAGCCTTCCGCGCGCGTCGCAGATGGGCTGGCGCGGATCGAACAGCGCGCGCCAGGTCACCATGACCTCCTCGCGATCGAGATCCACGTGGTCCTTGAGCGATTCGCCGAAGCGAATCACGCCAGCCGGGCGCGGCGGCCAGCAGCGGATTGGTGACGCGAATGTTGCGCGCGAACATCCAGTGCGTGCCGAAGCCGCCGCGCGAGCGGAACGCCACGGGCAGCGGTAGATAGTGCACGCGCAGCGCGGCGCCGTGCGAGCGTCACCAGCGCGCCGACCTCCTTGAGCAGCGCCTGCGTGAGGCCGGCGTTGATGCGCTCCTTCGAGCCGCCGGTGGCCGCGCCGACGCCGCGATCGTCGCGGTAGTCGTAGTCGATGGCCGAGGCCTCGAACGCCAGCACGTGAATGTCGCTGAGCACCGTGTCGGCCGGGCATCTGCGCCAGCGTGCCGCGCAGCGCGAACAACGCCGACACCAGTCCGAGGTTCTCGGTCGCGCCGCCATCGGTGACGAAATACGACTGCGCGTCGCACTTGACGTTCTTCCGCGTGACCAGGCGCACGCGCGCATTGGAGAACACGGGCGGGAAGTTGGCCGTGAGCGCCGAGGCCGCGGCCAGCTTCACGCTGCCGTCATTGACGATGCGATACGGCAGCCACATGTCGGGCGCCTCGGTGCGCGGGCTCCGGAAAGCCGCTGAGGTTGTCGAGGTTGGTGAAGATCAGCCGGCCGCCGGCGAGGTTGGCATACGGACGCGACTGGCTCACGCAGGATTGCCCCGGCGCCGCGACGCGGCCCTCCAGCATCTCGGAGTCATCGTACGGATGGCCGCTGATCGCGGTGTTGAGAATCAACCCCGGCGTCGCGAGCTTCGCGAAGGTGTCGATGCGGGTCATTGCCTGGCGCGAAGGCGCGCCGCTCGAGACTCTCCTGCAGCAACACGCCGAGCGACGAACTGCCCGCGATGCGCAATTCGCCGGTGCCTTCGAGCACGTCCTGGATGAAGGGCTGCGACACGGTGGCCACGTAATTCCGTCCACGGCCCCGGATTCTCCGCCGATTCATCGCGCGGGTTCGCGGTGCGCAGAGTGTCGAAGCGGCTGGCGAACACCGCGGCAGACACGCCACCGCCCGATACACCGCTGAGCAACACCACGTCGCGCGCGCGATCGATCTGCGCCATGCCTTCGAGCGCCACGGCCGTGTACACCGCCGCGCGTGTGCCGCCACCCGAGGCCGCGACGATGAGCGACGGCCGCTGCGCCGCCGATTGCGCGAGCAGGCGCTGCGCGCAACGTGTCACCCGTCTGCGCGTGCCTGCGCCTTGCAGCTCCGCGTCGGTCACCTGCTCGGGCAGGATGGCGCTGGCGCGCACCATCGGGCTCGACCGCCAGCGGCCGCGACCAGTTGAGATGCCAGTAGAACAATCCCACCGCCGCCGCGACCAGCAGGATGTTCACCAGCGTGAAGTACAGGTGCACGCGCCGGCGGATGTCGTGCGCGAAGTCCTCGCCCTTTTCCTGGTTGGCGCCCAGCACGTCGAACAGTTCGACGAAGCCGTAGGTGGTGAAGGCGTGGTCCTTCTGCCGCTCTCCCGGCGCCGGATCCTTGCGCTCGAACCAGCCCTGCGCGACGAAGCGGCCGGTGCCGTGCAGCGCCACCACGCGCCCGGCCGACGCTGGCCCAGGGCGCGTCCCAGCGAGGCTCGAAGGCGCAGCGCGCGCAGGCCGGCGACAGCTTCCGGTCCGCGCCCAGCACTTCGAGCATTTCCTCGCCCAGCCAGCGGTTCACCCAGTACTCGAAGAACCAGAAGGCCACGTACATCATCACGATGAAGATGAACAACACGCCCACCGGCGTGGCGTCGAGCACCGTGGAGACGTATTGCACGCCTAACAACCGCAGCATCGCGAGCAGGATCACGGCCAGCGACATCACCAGCGGCGTGCCCACCAGGAACCAGCGCTGCACGTACACCAGCATCTGCTCCCAGCGGCTCGAGAGGCTGCCGTACATGAGCAGGATGATGCTGACCAGCGCGAAGCTCGGCACGAGCCACCACAACCAGTCCGTCGGCGCGACGAAGGCCACGAAGGACGGCAGCAGGAAGAAGTGCAGTGGATTCGACGTGACGCCGTTGATCAGTGCCGACAACAGCCGCAGGTTGGAGACATCCGGCGGGATGCGTTCGTTGTGCAGCAGGTCCTCGCAGATCAGCGCGTCGCGAAAGGCCGTCGCCGCCTTGAAGCCCGAGAACATGATGTGCGCCAGCAGGCGCGCGAACAGCGCCACGGCCAGCAGCGCGCCGATGAACAGCAGGTAGATGTGCGGATAGAAGCCGCCCGTGGCCTCGCTGGGATGTTCCGGCGTGAACCACAGCCACAGGACGCCGATCACCACCACCAGCAGCACCGTGAGCGCCAGGCAGGTGCGGAAGGAGTGCGCCATGCTCATGCTGCGCCACAGGAAGAACCCGCCCGCGAGCAGCGCCAGCAACGCCACGAACTGCGCCACCACCATGGCTGGATGATCGAGCCGCGCGCAGCTCATCGGATCCGTCTCGCCGAAGGCGAATCCATAGGCCGTGGCCACGATGGGCGCGACCACCAGCAGCGAGCCCATGCTCAGCACCACGAGGCCGATGCGCAGCGCACGCTTGTCCTTGCCTTGCACATTCCTGAGCGCACGGAAGAAGCGGCGCAGGTTTCCGACGTTTTCCTCGGCACGCCGGTCGATGGCCACGCGCACCCGGTTAAAGCGCCTTTCAGTGCCTTCCTGTGCCTGTGCCAGGTTCGCGAAGGGACTATCACTGCGACTCTCGGCGCCCCGCCGCTCGGTGGCGAGACTTTCAGCGCGGCGCATGAAGTAGAAAGTGACCGCGTTCAGCATGCGCGTGAACAGCAGCATCGCGCCGACGATCAGCAGCGACGCTGACGATGAAGCGGATGGTGGTCGGCGAAATCCGAGCCCCTGCAGCGCGCACAGCGCGTCCGAGGTGGGGCCGAAGATCGCGAACAGGCACATCAGCGCGAACAGCGCGAAGGTGCCGCATTGCCAGGCCGGCCGCAGCACGTAGTTGTGCGGGTCGTCGAATTCGACCGAGCCGAGGCGGTTGGCGCGGAACTCGCCCCAGCGCCACAGGCTGTCGAGGATGTAGGGCACGTCCAGGAACAGGGCGCTGCGCAGCGCGCCGGGGGGTTTTGGTTGAGGTCCTCGTTCATCGCGGCGGAATGTGCCTCAGTCAAGGCTAGTTAGCCAGGACGCCGATGTCGCCCGACCGGGCCTGCGAGGCTTGAGCATCCTGGCGAGCGCCGCGTGATAGTCGCGTGGCTCGGCCTCGCCATCCGCGGGTGGCACGGTGCGCTCCGTCACCTTGACGACGCGCGGCGTGCGCGTGGTGCCCGGGTCCGCTGGTGCATTTTCCACCGGCAGATTCCCGGTGGGCAGATTGCCCAACGGCCCGGTTCCGACGGGGTGAGCAGGTTGGCACTTAGCTCGAGAACATTTGCGAAGTCGACCAGTTCGCCCAGCCGTCCCGGAGGCCGCGTGGCGCGCCGCACGAAGGGCACCGGCGCCTGCCGGGGATTGTTCAGGTCCAGCACCGCGCTCAGGTCGTTCGCCTCGTTCACGCGTTGCCCGAAACTCTGCAGCGTGCTGGCGGGGATGCGCGCCCGGTTGTGTACCAGGATGGTCTTGAGGATCGAGGTGTGGTCGAAGATCGTCCGGTCGATTTTTCCGGCACTCACGAAGGGCGAAATCACGAAGGACGGCACACGCACGCCGAGATGGGTCGGCCCGTCGGGATGAAGCTTGCCGAACGACCCGTTGCTCGCCTTTCGGCGTGCCCGGCGGCGGCACATGATCGTAGAAGCCGCCATGCTCGTCGTAGGTGATGACCAGCAGCACGTCGCGGAATCGCCCCGTGTCCCAGAGCAGATCGCAGACGCGCGAAATGAACGCCTGCCCGTTGGCGAGGTCCGCGGGCGGATGATCGTCGTCGGCCGTCTTGAGCGGCGGAATGTCGGCGAAGTTCGGCTCGACGAACATGACTCGCGGCAATGCACCCGGCTTTCTGAGGGTCGCCTCCAGGCCGTCGATCGGATCTTCGATGGGCACCACGTGCCGGTCATCGATGCGGAATCGGTCGAACATGCGCACCAGCGACAGGTCACTCTCGAATACTCGCCAGTCGACACCGGACCCGTTGAGAGCGTCGAAGACATTTCGATCCTTGAGGTAACCGATGCGCGGATCCTCGATCTCGAAGTTGTCGAGCTCGGGAATCCGACCCATGACCGTGGCGAATCGATTCGGCCAGGTTGGTCCCGGGTGCGCCGCGAACCAGCGATCACACACGCAGAATTCGTCCGCGAGCTTGTAATATACCGGCAGTTCTTCTTCTCCATACACCGTGAGTGCGAGCTGCGGGGAATCCGAGCGGTGATACAGATCGCGTGCGAACCCCTTCATGTCGCCACTGCCACTGCCCTCGTTCGTACCGTCGCCGATCTGGAACAACACGGGTTCAAAATTGTGCCGTGGCGAAACCGGAATGGCGGTGCCGAGACGCAGGTCACGCGTGTGCACCGTGGGTACCCCGCGCAGGAAACCTGCGACTCCCGCGTTCTGGATTCCGGCCGGCGCGCCGTCGTATCCGTGGCGGGCCGCGGCCGCGCATTCATCAGGTCGCCCAGCATGTGATCGTATGAGCGGTTCTCCATCATCACGACCACGATGCACTGGTGCTGGTCGAGACGTGCGAGTTGTTCGGGTGGCGGCAGGAATCCCTGTGGCAGATTCGGCGCGGCCGCGGCGCTGACCGCAGGCGCACTCGCCGCCGGATGCATTCGATCGCAAGTGACAGCGCCGGCCGATCGCCGAAAATGCCGCCGCGCGCCATCATGGCAATGACACCGCCATCGATCGGCCCACCTCCGACGGGCGGCAACACCACATCGCCGGGCGCAGGAATCACCGGGTCATCCGAATGCCGGATTTGCCAGGCGTTGTTCTGCAGTTTGACCTCGTGCACCGTGTTGTTGAGTCCAACAGCGCGCGACACGAAGAGCCTGAAGTACTTGAGGATCGACCGCTCGTTTTCGAACAGGAACTGCTCGATCTCCCCGTTTACGTTACTCGGGACTTCCTTGAAGAGCCGCACGATGGGTAGCGCGATATTCGCCAGCAGCGTGAAATCGACGTCGAGAAAGCTGAATGGCAGCAGGCGCGTCAGGCTGCGATCGAAGGCGATGATGATCTCGCCCAGCTCGCCGCGCAGTGATGCCACGTCGAAGCCCCAGACCTGCACTGAGGCGTCGGTGAACGCCGCCTGGATGCGGATGCAGACGAAGTCCGGCTGTACCTGCGACAGGCGCAGGAGTTTCGACTTGAAGAAGGTCGCCACGATCGCATCGAGCTGCGCGTCGTTGAAGTTCTGTGCACCCGGGAGTCGTCGCGCACGGGTGCGGTAGTGCTCGCGCGCGATGGTGTGCAGCTCCGCGCCGGACACCGAGGTGATGTTGAGCGAACGCAGCTTTACGCGCGAGGTAGCCGGGCCAATGTCTTCCTCGCCCAGCAGCCGGTCCGTGCCGATCATTTCCGCAATTTCCTTGCCGATCGACACGCGCAGGGTGCTGCCATCCACGCTGGCGTCCGGCACCAGCGCTTCGAGCCCGACGCGAAACAGGTGGTTCGCCAGGCGCACCGTGAACGGAGTCGTACGAATCGGCACATCGCCCAGCCGCACGTGGGCAGAGATTGCGATTTCGACCGGATCCGGCCCGATGGGCGTGACCACCATGCGCCACCAGCCGAGGCGCAGCATCGGCGATTCGGGAGTCGGGAAACCAATGATCTCGAACTCGACGGTGCGAAATCGTGGACCCACGCCTTCATCGAGAAACCAGGTCTGGAGCGGCTGATCGGATCCAAGAATGAAAAGCTCGATGAGCACACTGCCGTGAAAGGTTCCGCCGCCGCCGCCGCCGCCACCGCCCGGCGGTTGATCCGGGGGTGGGAACGTCGGCGGCTCGAGGTCCCAGTCGATCCAGTCCTCGTCGAAGGGGCTGTGAAATTCCGGGCCCACGGTGAGCGCCAGCGTGCCGGGCGGTGTGGTCGGCGCTTCCGGCCCGGTTGTTGTCAGGGATGCGACACGCGTCGCCGATGCGGCTGGCGCGAGCGACGCGCCCGCAACCGTGGGTGCGCGGCTGACGCCTTCGGCGCGCGGCCGCGCCAGTGCGCGTTCGCGGCGCACGGCGGCCATTGCCTGCGGAGCCGCGCGGCGCGGCGGCGCATGGACGCCGAGCACCATGCCTGCGCCGCGCCCGAAGAAGTCCATCTCGAATTTCTGCGTGCGCCGGATCGGCGCCTGCGTCTGCTCGCGCTCGTAATGGCCTTCGACATGCGCAACGTTGCCGTCGGCGTTGTGGATGGTGAAGAAGCGAAATCCGTGCTCGAGAACTTCCATGACTCTCCCGGATCGCGGTAGCTAGGGCGCCAGGACGGGCCGGCCCTTCCAGAAAAACTTCGCGAGCGACCGACGCTACGCCTCGCCTGAACCGTCTCACACCCGGCGCGCGCGGCGCGATTGCCGAACTGCGACTTATTACCGGTCGCGGTGCCACGCAGGATGAATCGCGCTTGTTGCGGCACGACATTCGGGAAGAATTTGTTCGTGTGGACGGCAGTCCGTAAGCAGTACGTAAGTTGCGCCATGCAAGCGTTTTGCATCCAGACCATGACACGGAGGTTTTATGAACAAGGTAGCTGGCTACGAAAATTCACTGCTCGGTGGCTACATGCGACATCAGAGCGCCATCCGCCGCAAACCACTCGCCGGCATGTCGATGAACGGAAAACTCGCCGGCATGTTTGTCGAGAACGAAATACTGGTGAACCAGCGCGACGCGGACGCGATTTCGTTCCTGGCCGACAAGTTCGGCGGCGAGGTGGTGGAACCCGCGCCCATTCCCGAACGTCCGCAGGCCTTGTGCGGACTGCCGACACGCGACATTCGCGACATGCCGAAGATGGTGAAGGTGCGCATCAAGGGCGGCGACGTTCCGCTCGATGCCCTCGATCGCCGGCTGGCCTCCCGGCAGGCGACGGATTTCAAGGTGAGCTCGCGTGAAGGCGCGGGCACCCTGGCCGCCTCGCTGCTGCTGCGCGAACACGGCCTCGGCGGGCAGCTCAACTTCGCCGGCAACACCAATGATTTTCCGCTGTCGAGTTCCACCGAGGCATTCCCGGGTGAAACCGACGCGTACCAGTGGCCCGAGTACAACGGCAAGTCGAACATCACCAAGGCCTGGCAGCTCTGCCAGGCGCTCGACAACGTGCGCTCGATGCGCCATCCCGTATTCATCGGCGTGATCGACTGCGGCTTCGCGTTCGTCGCGCCCACGGATTTCGCCACCGGGCCGGCCTTCAATCTCACCAATCCCGGTGCGTCCATCCTGGGTCCCACGGACATCGGCAACTATGCGTTTCACGGTTCCGGTGTCACCGGCATTGCTGCCGCCGTGGTCAACAACAGCATCGGCGCCGGCGGTGTAGGCGGTTTGCCGGTCGGGCCGGCGCGCTTGCCCGTGGCCATGCCCTTCATGTTCAGCACGCACATCGACTCCGATGAGATCTATTCCTGCCTGGCGCGTTGCGTGGCCTGGGGCATCGAAGTGCTCAACATGAGCATCAGCATCACGATTCCCAACATCCTGTCCGATTTCTGGAGTGACTGGGACGACTACTTCCGCATCGCGCAGGAGCGCGGCCTCATCGTGATCGCTGCCGCCGGGAATAATGGAGAGAACCTGCCCGACGATCTGACGATACTTCCCGCGACGCGCACACCCGGCGTCATCACCGTGGGCGCGCTCGATGGCGACAATGCGCGCGGCGACTCCAACTACGGCAGTTCTGTGGACGTGTGGGCGCCCGGGACCAACATTCACACCGTGGCCGACCCGTTCAATCCGCAGGTGAAGCTCACCGGTACCTCGGCCGCCGCGCCGATCGTGGCTGGCGTGGCCGCATTGATGAGGTCCGCCAATTCAGCGCTGACTCCCGACGACGTCAAGCGAATCCTGCGCGACACCGCCTGGCAGGACCCCGCAGTACGCGCCAACCGCATCCTGAATGCGTACCAGGCCGTGCTCGGCGCAATCAACAACGCGCTGCCTCCGGGCACGTTCGAAGAACCCAACAACACGCCTGGCACCGCGAAGCAGATGGTTGTCTCGGCGCCAAACCTGCTGCAGCCGCTCGGCGAGACGACACTGTCAACCGGCTTCGACTGGGACCATCACCGCTTCGACACCACTGAATACGCCGATATCACCGTGGTCCTGAATTACGTGCGCCCGCTGGGCGGCGTCGGCATGGAGCTACTCCCCGACGATCCCAACACTCTGGCATTCGAGAATGCCAGCGATATCTCCAATCCCGGCCGGCAGGTCATCACCTTGCGACAGGCGCCACCCGGCGGCTACGTGGTGAAGGTACACGGCGGCGCGCCTAACTATTACACGTTGCGCGTGATCCTGGCGCCACGCCCGCTCGCGCCCGACGGCTTCGAGAACAACAACACACGCGCGACCGCCGCCGAGGTGCGCCTGCGCGCGGCGACCAGGTACGATCTGCTTGGCGCGCACATCTTCTACCAGGGCGGATACGACGCGAACATCCAGAATCCTGCTGACGTGGACTGGTATCACGTCACCGACATCGGCGACCGCGCCCTGTGTTATCCGTGCTGCCAGATCACGTCCGACGCGCCGCTGGATGTGACCCTGCACGGGCCCGACGGGACCTCGCGGCTGTTCCCGCAGGTCAAGTTCATCGACCTGCACCTTCCCAAGCCCGAGTGCTGGATCGAAGTGCGCAGCGCCAAGGCGACGCGCTACTCCATCGTGTTCACCTACATGCTGGACAAGGACCAGCTACCCGACCCGCATCAGTTGCCGGACCTCGAGATCATCCCCGACTGGTGGCCGGATCCGCCATTCCAGTTGCGCCAATGGGAGAAGTGGCTCGAGATCACTGTGAGTGAAGAACTGCGGCGGCATGGCGCCCTCGAGCTCAAGGGCGACGCCGGTCTCACGTGGGACCTGCTGACCCCGGAGCGAACCGTGCTCAAGTCCGGGCCCGCACAAAGTGAAGGCCGGCAGATGCTCGACGTACGCGATCTCGCCCCGGGCAAGTACCTGCTGCGCGTGGCGCGTGACACGCCCGCCGCGGCACGCTTCGCACCCGCGCAGACAAAGAAGCTGTCGTTCCGCGTCGGGCCTGCGTTCTGAGGCGCACCTGGAAAAACAGGCCGGGGAAGCTCGCTTCCTCGGCCTGTTTCTTCAGTTCGGCGCGGCGGCCGTCGCGCTGCAGTGCCACGACGACCGCCGCGACGATCGGGCCTTCGGCCCGATTAGCGCGCCGAAGACGCGGCATTCGGGCGGAGGGGGCCGCGATTCGTGTCGAGGCACGGCGTCGCTATGGCTGATCGTCTGCCCCCTCTGCGGGACGTCAAGGAATGCGCAGCCAGCGGTGCGGCTGGCGCCCCCGAACGCGCCTGCCCTGCAGCCAACGGTCTATTTTCGCGGGCGAATGGTTACGGGCATCCGCTGGTCGCGCGGCGCTACTAGAATCGCTGGCGATGGCAGCCGTCACGCACGATGAAGACTTTCCGGCGAATGCTGCGCTGCCGTGGCGCCGTGGGTTCCTGACACCCACCACTTTCGCGGTAGCCATCGGCGCGTGGATGGCCATTGCCGCCATCGTCTGGGCACGCGACCTCCTCACCGTCGGGCCCGGCGTGGCCAGCCTCGCGCCGCGCGAGATCGCGCTCACCCTGCAGAGCATGGTGATGTGGGGTCTGTTCACGCCTTTCATTCTCACCGCCTCGCAGTGGCTCGAATACGAGCGCGGCAAGCGCCTGCGGGCGCTGGCGTTGCATCTCGTATTCGCGTTGTTCCTGTGCGCGCTGGACGTGGGGATCGATCTGGTCATCAACCTGATTCACGCATCTCGACAAGGGCAGCTTCGGCCAGCGCTTCTACTACGAATTGTTCATCAACATCTTCGCCTACCTGGGCGTCGCGGGAATTGGCTACGCACTCGTCTACTACCGGCGGCTCGCCGAAAGTCACCTGGTGGAGCTCCAGTTGCAGCGCGAACTCACGCAGACGCGGCTCGATGTGCTGGCGCGCACGCTGCAGCCGCATTTCCTGTTCAACGCGCTCAACACGGTCACCGCGCTGGTGCGCCTGGCCGAGAATCGGCGGGCCTTGACGGCCGTCGTTGCGCTGAGCGACCTGCTGCGCATCGTGCTCAAGACCGGCGGCAACGTGCGCGTGCCGCTGCGCGAGGAACTGCAGTTCACGGATCGCTACGTCGCCGTCGAGCGCCTGCGCTTCGAAGACAACCTGGAAGTGAGCACCAGCATCGCGCCCGGTGCCGAAGCGCTGCTCGTGCCTGCGCTGATCCTGCAGCCGCTGGTCGAGAACGCCATACGGCATGGCGTGGAAGTGAGCGGCCACGGCCGCGTGAGCATCGAGGCAAATGCCACGGCCGAGTGGCTCACCATGAAGGTGTGCGTGGCGGCGCGCTCCGAGTCGGCGGATCCCAAGGTCGCCGGACTCGGCATCGGCCTCGACGTGACGCGCCGCCGGCTCATCTATCTATACGGCCCGGAGCGCTTCACGCTCGAACTGCTGGTGGGCTGCGGCCATTCGTCGGTGACATTGCGCATTCCGCGCGAGGAGGCGGTGTATGTCCGAGCCGATCCGGACACTCATCGCGGATGACGAGCCCCTCGCCCGCCGGCAACTGAGGTCGCTGCTCGAGCGCGACCCGCAGATCAGGCTGGTGGGTGAAGCGGGCAGCGGCACCGAGGCGCGGCGACGCGTGCAGGAACTCAAGCCCGAACTGCTGCTGCTCGACGTGCGCATGCCGCAGGGCGACGGATTCAGCGTGCTCGAGGATCTCGACCAGTACTCCCTACGTGATCTTCGCCACGGCGCATGCCGAACATGCCGTACACGCCTTCGACGTCGCCGCCGTCGACTATCTGCTGAAGCCATTCGATGACGAACGCTTCGAGCGTTCGATCCAGCGCGCCAAGGATGCCATCCGCACCCGGAGGCTCATGGTTTTGGCGCAGGAGATCGTGTCGCGGGATGGCGCCGCGCCTGCCAGCAGCCGCCGATGATTCCCAGCGAATTACCGTGCACGACGGCAAGCGCGTGAGCTGGGTGAACACGAACGATGTCGACTGGATCGAGGCCGCGGATTACTACGCCCAGGTCCACGCGCACGGACACAAACACCTGGTGCGCGAGCCGCTGCAGAAACTCGAAGAGCGACTCGGCAGGAAATTCATGCGCGTGCATCGAAGCGCGCTGGTGAACATCGCGCGCGTGCAGCGGCTCGATCGACTCGAAGGCGGCGAACTCATGATCGTTTTGCAGAGTGGGGTCCGCGTGCCCGTGAGCCGCGCGCGCCGGGCCAGCGTGATGCGCGAACTGCGCGTCAGATGATGCGCCGCCGTTTCGGGCGGCAAATGCCGACGAGATCGGCGTGCCAGTCCTACGGTTGCAGTTGCCAGGTTGCGATTAGTCTGGCGACTCGATACCGCAGGAGAACCTCATGCGAATTCCCGCTTTGTTATTGGCGCTTTGCGCCAGTGTGTTAGTTGCCGTTGGTTGCGCCCGCGATGAAGAGCCCGCGCGACAGGCCGTCGCATCCGCCGAAACTGCGTTGAATGAAGTGCGGGCCGAGGCCGCGCAGTTCGCGCCCGAGCAGTTGCAGACCGCCGAAGGCAAACTCGCCGAGCTCAAAGCGGACCTTGCGAAGGAAGAATACAAAGAGGTGCTTGCCGAAGTCGAAGACCTTCAATTCGGAGGTGATCGCGCTCAACGACGTCATCATCGCGAAACAGACCCAGCTCGCTGCGGCCACTCACGAGTGGGAAGAGCTGAGCGTAGAAGTGCCGAAAATCGTGCAGGCCATCGAGAACCAGGTCGGGAATCTCAAGGGTTCAAAGCGGGAAGCTGCGAAGGTCGAGCTCGAGACGATGAAGTCCCTGTGGGCGGAGGCCAGCGCTGCATTTGATGCCGGCGATCCGACTGTGGCGGCGGACAAGGGACGAATGGTCCAGGCAAAGGCGAAGGAAGTGAGCGAGCAGCTGGGGATGACGGTCTTACGCGGCGTTGACCCGAGGGAGGGACACCCGGCCACGATGGTGCGCCGGCTGGCGGCAGCCTCGGCCCTCCGGCATTCTCTGCTTGATGTTCATCCACTTCGACGCGGACCGCTCCTTCGGACTCGTCTTTCATCGAGCGCGTCTGGTGCTGCCACAGCGAAGCCGGTGGCCAATTCCTCTCCGTCGCGTCGAGCCACTGGGAATTCGTGGTCACTCGCCTGGCGGGCGAAACCACCATGACTCTCCATGGCCCCGAGACGAAACCCCGCGAGGTTATCTGCCCGCCGAATGGCGAGTGGTTCGCCATACGTTTCAAGGCGGGCACGCTTCATGCCGGCACTGCCGGTCTCTCGACTGCTCGACGGCAACGACGTCAATCTCCCTGGCGCAATGCGGAATCGCTTTCGGCTCGACGGCTCGGCCTTCGAGATTCCGAATTTCAGTAACGCAGAAGTTTTCGTCGATCGTCTGGTGCGCCGCGGGTTGTTGGTGCGCGATTCGGCGGTATCGGCGGTGCTCGCAGGTGACGACGAGGCGCTGAACGCGCGCACGGCGCAGCGACACTTCTTGCGTGCCACGGGGATGAGCCACGCGACTCTCAGGCAGATCGATCGCGCCCGCCACGCCACCATGATGCTGCGCGATGGCATGTCGCCGGGTGACGTCGCCATCGAGGCAGGTTACTTCGACCAGGCGCATCTCACGCGCAGCCTGCGCCGCCTCATCGGACTCACGCCGGGAAGCATCGCGCGCGAGGAACGGCAGCTGTCGTTTCTGTACAAGACTGCGAATTCGCTCGCCGCCTAGCATCCGTTCCTCCGATCAGGAGGGTAACGATGCAAGGGCGAGGCAAGATGTGGTGGATTGGATTCGCGATGAGCGCGGTCGTGGTGTTGTTCCTTTTCATGGACGCGGGCATGAAGTTGGCGGCAGTCCAACCGGTGCTGGAAGCGGGACAGCAAATCGGATTTCCAGGCGCGGCCATGGCGCGCAAGTTGGGTGCCCTCCTTTTGGTTTGCACCCTTCTATATGTATGGCCGCGCACCAGCCTGCTGGGCGCGATCCTGGTCACGGGCTTCCTGGGCGGAGCGGTGGCGACGCATGTGCGGCTGGGCAATCCTCTGTTCTCGCATGTGCTGTTCGGCGTCTACGTGGGCGTGCTGATGTGGGGCGGCTTGCTGCTGCGCGAGCCTCGGCTGCGTGCGTTGTTCTTGCCAGTCGGTTCCTGAGCCGCCATCCAGCTGACCAACTGCAAACCAAATGGAGCACTACAAGCTCTAAACTCACGCATCCGCAATGCATGAGGAGTCCCCATGCCTTTTTCCCGCCGCTCGCTGCTGATTGGTAGCGCCGCCCTCGCCACCGCAGCCCTCGCTCGCACCTCCGACCGCGACCGCCTCACCGCCGCCCGCGCCATCGTCCACGACATGCTCGCGGCGGATCCGATCCCCGCCCTTTCAATCGCGGTGATGCGCGGCAACGAGCCCCTGTGGTCAGAAGCGTTCGGCAAGGTCGATCTCGAGCTCGAAGTCGTGGCAACCACGAACCATCGCTTCCGGCTGGGGAGCGTCTCCAAGGCCATCACCGCGACTCTTGCCGCGCAGCTCGCGGCAAACAAAACCGTCGACCTCGACGCTTCGATCTCCAGCTACATGCCTGACCTCCCGGAGCAGCATCGCGCGACAACGCTGAAACAACTGCTCACGCATCGCGGCGGTATCCGTCATTACGCGGACAAGGACAATGCGCCGGATGCGCCGGGGCCCATCGATCAGCGGCGATACACGAGCAATGCGGACATCCTCGCGGTGTTCATCAACGATCCGCTGATCGCCAAACCGGGTGAGCGTGTGTCGTACAGCACCTTCGGCTACACGCTGGCGTCCATCGTGCTCGAGAGCGCGGCGAAGACGCCATTCCTGGACCTCGTGCAGCGCGAGATCGCGACACCGCTGGGCCTCGGCTCGTTGGGACCCGACGATTCAATGGCACTGGTGCCGCAGCGCGTGCGCAGCTATCACCCGGGAGACATGGTGCGCAAGGCGTTTCCCGGCTACCAGGGAAAGTGGTCGAATACGGCCGTTGCGAACGTCACATACAAGTGGGCAGGTGGCGGGTTGTTAGCCAAGCCCGAGGACGTGGCGCGCTTTGGCGCGGCGCACCTTGCACCGGGCAAGCTGTCGAAGTCCGCACTCGATACTCTCTTCACGGTCTACACGGAAAGCACCGACCGTTCACCGCCGCTGGGCCTGGGCTGGCGTATCGACGAAGACGCATCGAAGCGATTGCGCTGGCATCACGCGGGTGGCCAGGATGGCGCGCGCGCGAGCCTCGTGGTGTATCCGAAAGAGGCGCTATCGATTGCCTTCGCGACCAACGTGACGGGACTGCCGGGAGATGTGAACGGGCCGAGCGCGAAATTCGCGGGCGTTTTCGCTGCTACCTAGTCCGCACGTCGACCCTGGATCGTCTCAGACGCTCTCCACACTCGCCCTCAACGCCACGGCCATCGCGGCATCCCCGCTCACCAGGTCCTTCCACGCAATTTCAATCCCTTTCCGCCGCCCCTTCTTCGTGAGCCTGAACCGCTCGGGGTCGATGGTCAGCACGTATGCGATCTTTTTCACGTTCAGTTCCCGCTTGAGAGTCTTCTCCAGCTTCGTCATGGCGCGGCTCCGTTGATTCTCCAGGCCACCATCTTTTGCGGGTTGCGCAGTGGAATAAATCAGCGGTCCTGAAGGCGGGTACCGAACGTGCGCCTACGTAGATGCGCCTATCTTCCCGACTGAACCCACAACTGGAGAATTTTTCTGACACGACGAATGGCGCGTGTGTCGCGCACGACTGTGCGCTTACGCCGGAAAATCCGCGGACGGTCCCCGCCGCGGGCGGGTGGATTCAAGCCGATGAACAGGACATAGACATGAATCACTCATCCGTCTTGCCGTATTACCCATCGCGCTCGCGCTGTCCAGCCGGCGCGCTCGCCAACGAGCGAAACGACCGCGGGTGGCGCGACCAACACCGAGGCAGTTGCGACCCTCAAGTCCTCGCTCCCGAGCACCTCGGGTTTCGAGGTCGAGAAAATGCGCACTACCGACAGTGGCATCTCGTGCATTATCTACCGCGTCAGAAATGGCCAGGGCAATGAGACGCGCGCGCACGCCGTGGTGCAGGGCGAAAAGGTCCTGCGCAGTTCCTCGCGCAGCAAGGAGTTCGAGAAGACCTGGAACAGCCAGTGCGTTGCCGCGAAGTAGCGGCCTCGCATCGACCGTTACTTCGGTCTCCCCGAGAATCCGGCCGCGCTGCGCAGCGCATCGGCATCTAACAACTTGCCGCCCAGCATCACGGTGCGGGTCTGGCGCAGGTCGCCGATGCGTCTTCGACGGGTCGCCTTCCACCAGCACGAGGTCGGCAACCTTGCCTTCCTTGATGGAGCCGGTGTTCTTGTCCTGGTTGACGAGCTTGGCCGGAACAATGGTCGCGGCGGCAATCGCCTCGGCGGGCGTGAAGCCGGCTTCCACGTAGATCTCGAGCTCGTGCACCAGCTCGATGCCGACGCCGTCGGTGCCGGCAACGATGGGCACGCCGGCCTTGTGCATGCGGCGCAGGATTTCCACCATCTTGGCCCAGCTCGCGCGGTAGTCGGCACGCGTCAGGTCCTTGGGCACCTGGAATCCGCCGAGGCGGAAACGCGCGTTCAGTGGACGGCGGCAGCGTGCCGACGAACGCGGAATACGACGGCGACAGTTCGCCGTTCTCGGGCACGTACAGCCCTTCGAACGCCACCATGGTGGGATCGCTGTAGATGCCCTTGGCGGCCATGGTCGAAATGATCGACTTGATGGGATCGGCGTTGAGATCGAGATCCTTGGCATAACGGCCGGGTCCTTCGAAGCGCTGGATGCCGTTGGACTCTTCGATCACCTTGTCCGGCATGCCCTGCATCACGATCCAGTTGATGTGCGTGATCTCGTCGTAGCCGGCGTTGATGGCCTCGAGCGGGCGCATGCCGTGCGGGATGTGACCATGCACGTGCAGTCCGAGCTTGTGCGCTTCGGCCGCGGCGGCCGGCACCCATGCCTTGTCGAGCGTGCCGTAGAACTTCACGCCGGTGAAACCGTTCGCCTTGGCCTTGTCGATCCACGCGATCATCTCGGCTTCGCTGGTGGCGACGTTCGCTACCTGCGCGGCGTACTGACCCTTGCCATCGATGAGCGAGGACGGATACACGTTCGGCATCAGCAACTGGCCATTGGCGGTGCGCGTACGACGGTCGATCGTCAGGCCGTCGTCGTTGCCGGGGTCACGCACGGAGGTGACACCCATCGACAGTTCCTGCAAGCCGGTGAAGTCATTGCTCACGTGCATGTGGCAATCCCACAGGCCGGGCAGCAGCGTCTTGCCGCGGCCGTCGATCACCTGCGCACCTGTCGGCACCTTCACCGATTTCGCGGGGCCGACGGCGGCGATGCGGCCGTTCTCGACCACGACGGTCTGATCGGCAAGGAAAGCCCTGGCGTCGGCGTCGAATACCTGCACGTTGCGGAAGGCCACCGCGCCCGCGGGCGTCTTGACCAGCGACTTGACCAGCGCGGGACCGCGTTCGGACAGCGCCTTGGTCTGCGCCTCGGCGAGGCGCTGGTGTTCGCCTGCGTACGCATCCGGCAGCCAGCTCAGGAAGAAGTAGAAGCCGAAAAACTTGTTGTTGGCATCGGCCCATACCGGGATGGGCGCATTGCTGACGCCAGTGACGGCCCAGGCGGTCACTTCTTTCTTGTTGGCTCCTTCGCCCACCGTGAGAGTAGTTAGCTTCTCGGCGCGCGCCTTGCCGCCGGGCAGTAGCGTGAGGGTCTTGTCGGGGCTGGCGAGCAGGCGCTCGAGCAGCCAGGCGGTGGTATCGATGGGCCCGCCGAAAGATGAATAGAACACCGGGGCACCATAGGCAGTGCTGCCCGCATCCACGGGGCTCTTCCAGCTTGCCTTGCCACCGGTGATGGAGAAGGTCTCGCCCGCGTCACCCTGCGGCGTGACGCCGCGGATCTCGAGGCGTTCGACCATGCCGTCCTTGCCGGCCTTGCCGCTCGAGTCCTGCTCGAACACCTGGCCGCGCAGGTTGAGGCTCTCGCGACCCTTGCGCGTGCCGTCGGCGGTGACCCAGCTCCACGAGTCGCCGTGCTTGCCGGCGGTGGACTGGATGACGTAGTGCCGCGCATCCGCGGGCGGCTTGGCGAGTTCGGCAGTCGGAACCTGCGACCACGCGAACGAGGAAACGAGGACTAAAAGACCACTCAACGCAAGGTTGCGACGCACGACGAACTCCCAAGGCAGTGATGGGGCGAGCATAGTGCGTCGCCACCGCCGAAGCACATTTCCGCGCGGCGGCACGGCGCAGGATTGCGTCGCTTCGCCCCGGACGCGGGTCGGGTACCGTCGACGGCCCGAGAGCTCGGGTTGATGAAACCTACTTCTTTCCCAGCCACTTCCACAGGCCGCCTGCGAGCGCGGCGCCGAGGATGGGCGCCACCCAGAACAGCCACAGCTGCTCGAGTCGCCCAGTCGCCGACCAGCAATGCGGGGCCGGTGCTGCGCGCGGGGTTCACCGAGGTGTTGGTCACCGGGATGCTGACCAGGTGAATGAGCGTGAGCGCAAGACCGATGGCGAGCGGCGCGAAACCCTTGGGCGCGTCTTCGCTGGTGGATCCGAGGATCACCACCAGGAAGAAGAACGTCATCAGCACTTCGGTGATGAACGAAGTAGTTAGGTTATAGGCGCCTGGAGAATGTTCTCCGTAACCATTGGCCGCGAGGCCCCCGGCGACCGCGTCGGTGCCGTTGCCACTGGCGATCGTGGCGAGTATCCAGGCCGCGAGCACGGCGCCGATGACCTGGGAAATGATGTACGGGGCAAGGTCAGCCGCCTTGGCGCGTCCGGCGACGACCGCGCCCACCGTGATGGCCGGGTTGAAATGCCCGCCACTGATGGAGCCGACGGCATAGGCCATGGTGACCACCGTGAGGCCGAAGGCCAGAGACACGCCCACGAGGCCGATGCCGACTTCGGGAAACTTGGCGGCCAGCACTGCGCTGCCGCAGCCACCGAACACCAGCCAGAAGGTACCTAACAACTCTGCGACGCAGCGTTTCGCGATGGGCATGTGACTCCCCTGTGAGGTTGTTGTTATTGGCGGCGAAAGGTAGCGCGGCGCCGCGCGGGGTCAAAGGGGCAATTGGTCTTACGTGGTGAGGGAATATGGCCCGTCGATCAATGGCTTGCGGCTGACAGCCAGCGTATTGGGGCCGCATTTTTTTTAGGGGTGGGCGTGGCGGTCAACGAAGGGGCCCGGTGCGCGTTGAACGGTGCATGCGTCTGAAACATCTGGTTTCGATGGGTTTTATCGCGGGCTGTCTGGTTGCATGCGGCGGCGGCGGCGGTGGGCCGACCCCTCCTCCCCCGGTCATTCCTGACCCCTTTGCCGACGTCGACCGCACGGCGAGTGCGGCCTTTTCCGCGCAGGGAATTCCGGGCATGGGCGTCGTGGTCTATGACGCGCAGGGCGTGAAGCGCTTCGAGAAGATGTACGGCACGTTCGCGGCCGGATCAGCGCATCGCAATCGCGTCGGCGTCGAAGATGGTGGCGGGCCTGACCATCCTGCGCCTGGTGGACCAGGGCTTCCTGACGCTGGATTCCACCACGGGCGATGTGCTCGGCTGGACCGGCCCGCAGGCGGCGATCACGCTGCGGCAGCTGTTGTCGTTCACGTCGGGTCTGCCGCGCGAAGCGCTGTGCACGTTGACGCAGAACACCACGCTCGCGGACTGTGTCGATTCGATCTCGCAGATGACGCTGGTGGCGGCGCCGGGCACGCGCTTCGACTACGGCAGCACCCATCTGCACGTGGCGGCGCGCATGGCGGAAGTGGTCACCGGCCAAGCGTGGGCGAATGTGTTCCAGGCGCAGCTCAAGACGCCGCTGGGGCTGGGCGCGGACATGGCATGGTATTCGGCGCCGCGCCAGGGCATGGGCACCACGAATCCGCTGATCGCCGGCGGCCTGCGCGCCACGATGAACGAATACGCGCGCGTGCTGCAGCTCGAGTTCAATCGCGGCATGTACCAGGGCAATCGGCTTGATCTCCGATTCGCTGTTCGACTGCGCAGGCCACCGAGCCATATCCCGACCGCGACGATCGGCAACTCACCGTTCGCGAACACCGGCCTCAACTTTCACTACGGGCTCGCGGCCTGGCTGGAGTGCACCGCCGCCGGCGGTGAACTGCGCGGTGTTGTCATCGCCGGGCGCGTTCGGCTTCACGCCGTGGGTGGATCGCGACGGCGGCTACTACGCCATCATCGCGATGGAAGTGACCGAGTCGCAGTCGGGGATCGTGGAGTTCTCCGTGCGGCTGGCGCAGGACCTCAAGCCCCTGATCCGCGCCGCCCTGTAAATGGGGACATTCCTACAGTTTATTTATCGACGGTCGTGCGTATCGACCGTGACATCGTTGACAAGGAAACTGCGGAATGTCCCCATTTACACGACCTTGCGGCAGGTGACGCTGCCCTCGAGCTTCACGCCGCTCGCCGTCTGGCCGCTGAAACTCAGCAGTGCGCTGTCGCCCTTCTGCATCAGCGTGGTGGTGGCCTTGCCGCTCATGCCCTTGTTGGCGCGCTCGGCTCTCTGAAGCGGCTCGAGCACGGAGTCGGGACGCGTGTCGATTTCGTACGTCAGGCTCGACGTGCCCTTCGCCGCACCTTGCGGTCCGCGATCACCAGCACGATCTGGATTTCGTTGGCGTGTTTCTGCGTCGATGCTGGGCATGTCGATGGACAGCGACGAGTCCTGCGGATTCATCACCACGGAGAGGCCCAGCGGCTTGCTTGCTGAACGCCGGCGATGAAGCAGGCTCGCGTCGGCGCGAAGTTGTATTCGCCCTTGTGCGGCCCGCTGTCAGGCTCACCGTGCCGCTGCTGCCGGCGCCGGCCGGCGCCTGGGCCAGCGCCGGCACGGCCAGCGCCGCGAGCGCCATGGCAGCACAAGCCCAGCTTGAATTTCAGCGCAACTTGCTCATTTGATGTTGTAGACCAGGTTCACGGTGAAAAGTGTATCCGTGCTCTCCGCCAGCGGCGGTGGATCCGTGTTGTAACGCACGCCGATGCCCACGGCCAGCGCCAACGTTTCATTCATGTTCACCTGCAGCGCGAGGTCGTTCTGCACCGAGGTGTTGTCCGAGCCGAGCTTCCGCTCAGCAGCTTGTTGGTGATCTTGGTGTTCTCGGTGAATGCGTGCTCGTAGTTCGAGCCCAGCGTCGCCACCGGATCGCTCTCTTCCTCGCCCTTGATGCGATCGAGCACTTCGCCCGCGTCGGTCTTGATCAGTATCTGCGGCTGCAATTGCCGATAACCGGCACCGAGCGAGGCATCGAACTTGGTGGTGGGATTGTCGATGAACTTGTACGTGGCGCCGGTGGATACCGTGGCCTGGTAGGCGAAACCGCTGAAGCGGTCCTGCTCGCCGCGCAAGCCGACGAACCAGCTCAGGCGTCGGTGATCTTGCAGTCCGCCTGGTAACGCGCCTCGTAGCGCTCGGCGTTGCGAACTCGGCGTTCTCGCCGTACAGCGCCGACGAAGTAGAAGTTGTTGCGCCACTTCGCTCCCTCGTGCGTCGAGATCGAGCTTGGCGTTGGCGGACTTGGACTCGGTGTTGCCGTCGGCAATACAGCAGGCCGAGCTCGGCCTTGCCGGTCCATTGCGCCTGCGCCGCGCGGGCGGCGAGCAATTGCGACGACGAAGAGAAACCTTGCGGAAAGATTGATGCACGACCCTGTCCTTGAGACTGGTTGATTGTTAGGCGCAGGGATTCTAGCGGCCACGATGCCGCGTCAATGAGGCTCAGGGCGTAGATTCGGAATGGTCTGACAAGCGCTGTCCGGGAAGACAGGCGGGGCGGCGGAAAGTTCACGCTGCGCTGCACGCGGCGCGCATCGGCGCGGGATGGCCTCAGGCCAGGTGGTAAGCTCACCTTGGTGCCGCTCTGGCTCACGTACTTCAGGCGGATCAGCTCTTCGATGATCTGCTCGACGGCCGCTGTCGGCCGAGCGCGCCGCCGTGATGCCGGAAGTAGTTCGCGATGGTCTGCGCGAGCTTCTTGCGGGTCGCGGGCTTGCCGGAGAGCGAATGCAGCTGCTTGATGATGGGCGCGAGCTTGTCGTTGTGCGTTGCTTGCGCACCGCCTGCGTCGCGGTCCTGACGTGCCGCGCGGCGCGGGCGCGCGCGTGCCTGTGACTGCGCCTGCTTGCGCGATCTCGGTGATGGACTTGGCGCGTTTGCAGTTCACGCCCGTGGCCTGCAGGTATTCGACCAGCGGATCGAAGTCGGTGTCGCCCGAGATGATGTGGATCACGGCGGCCGGCTCTTTCTCGATCAGCCGGCCGACGTAGTACGCGATGTGCATGTCGACGGCGTTGTGCCGCTGCGCATGACCTTGATGTGCTCGGCGTTGCCGCCGAGCGCAGCATGGCGTCGAGCAACTTGAAGGGCATGCGCCCTTCCTGCTGTTTCGCGCCGAAGAACACCTTCACCCGGAACGAGGTGTGCGCCAGCATCGACAGGCGTCGGGCTGCACGTTTTCGAAGTCGACGAGCACGTAGTTAGTGGCCATGGGCGCGCATTGTGCCCGGGATTGCGGCAGCGCGTGATCGCATTTTTCGCTTGCATTGCACCGCAAGATCACGGCGGCCCGGCTAGCGGCTATGTAAAAGCCGTGGCTCAGTCCCGCATCGCCTTTTTGTGACGCACATTCACCACCTTGGCGGACTGGTCTTGCTTCTCCAGGGTATTCCACCTCAGGATGGAAACCGGTGTCATGAACGCTCTGGCTGCTTGCCTGGTGCGGAATTTGGCGGCTTTTTCCGAGGGAAATCGATGTTTTCACCGACCCTGGCACGGCCTTTGGGCTATTTGTTGTCCATCGGTTTCCTGATCGGCGCTGCGCGCGCGGCAGCCCCGCGCGGCGGAGCCGGCGCGCGAGGTTTTGGCCGCCGACGACGGCTGGGCGTCGGTGGCGACCACCGCACTGCCCCTCGGCACCACGGGCGGCTCGAATGCGGCCGCGAACCGCACGGTGACGGTGACCAATCGCAATGAATTGGTGGCCGCGCTGGCCTGGCCGGACGCGACACCCAAGCTCATCTACGTGCGCGGCACGATCGACGTGAATGTCGACGACTGCGCTCAAGCCGCTCAGCCTGCAAGGACTATCAGCGCCCGGATCCGGCCACCGGCGAGATGTATTCGCTGTACGCATTCCTGGCGATGTACGACCCGGAAGGTCCGCTAGGGCAAGGCGAAGCAGGATCCATTCGGCGGCCAGGAAAATGCGCGCGCTGCTTCGGCCGCGGCGCAGGCCGAGCGCGTGCGCATCCGCGTGCCGCCCAACACCACGATATATCGGCCTGGGTGCGGACGCGACGCTGCTGCGGCGCCTGCGCTCGACATCGCCGGCCCGCGAATCCGGCAACCAGCGCGATGAACGTGATCATCCGCAATCTCACTTTTCTCGATACGGCGGACTGCTTTCCCGAGTGGTCGCCCAACGACGGACCCGCGGGCAACTGGAACTCGGCCTATGACTCGATTTCGATACGCAACGCCACGCACGTGTGGATCGACCACAACCGCTTCGCGGACCTGCGCACTGCGCGACGACACGCAGCCGGCCTTATTTCGGGCGGCGCTACCAGGTGCACGACGGTCTCGTCGACATCACCGACGAATCGGACTACGTCACGCGTGTCGTGGAATCAGTTTGCTGATCACGACAAGGCCATGCTGATCGGCAATTCCGACGGCGCGCTCGCGGATCGCGGCAAGCTGCGCGTGACGCTGCATCACAACCTGTTCGAGAACATCGGCCAGCGCGCGCCGCGCGTGCGTTTCGGCAAGGTGCACGTCTACAACAACGTCTATCGCGTCGACGGCGACGCCAACTACCACTCGAGCTGGGGCGCGGGCGTCGAATCGCAGATCTATGCCGAGAACAACTACTTCGAGATGAGCGCGAGCTTCGGCCCGATGGAAGTCATCGACGGCAAGAAGGGCACGCGCATCACCACCACGCGGCAACTGCTGGCGCGAGAAGAGCGGCGTGCGAATCCACTCGATTTCGTGGCGGCGTGGAATGCCAAGTTCGATCCGGACCTGTCACCGCGATGCCGGCTGGACGCCGACCCTGTATGGTGCCGCGCGTGGCGCCGAAGCACGGCCGAGGCGCGCGAGCGCGTGCTGAACGAAGCGGGCCGGGGAAGCTGTAAATCGGGCCGGAAATCGGGACAGGTTGATTTATTGACGATGCGGCGCTGGAGGCAGGTTCGCGCGGAATAAATAAACCGTCCCCGATTTACCGTCCCCGATCTACAGCTCCGAGTACTTCTGCGCGCTGCCGCGCGCCTTGTCCGCCGGGTACTTGAGCGCGTTCACCTTGATCTTGTCGCGCGCGGCCTCGAGCAGGTTCACGTCGAGCTTGTCGGCCAGCCGCACCAGGTAATTCAGTACGTCGGCCATTTCCTCGCGCACCTTGGCCAGCTCCGCGGGCGGCAGGTTGCGGCTTTCGTCCTCGGTCAGCCACTGGAAGCGCTCCAGCAGTTCGGCGGCCTCCACGGCCAGCGCCGAGGCCAGGTTCTTGGGGCTGTGGAACTGGTCCCAGTCGCGCTCGTCGGCAAATTGCCGCAGCGCATCGCGGAGCTGGGTGAGGCCGTGGGGGTTCGGCGGTGCTCATGGCGCGCGAGACTAGCACCCCGGCCGGCCAGACCTACAAAAAGGCGTGAAGCAGTCGCGATTTAGCATCGCCCGGCGCCCGGTATTCTTCTGTCAAATCGAAGGATCCGAAGGCCTGCGCATGTTCACCGCCCGTACCCTGCTCCTCGCCCTCATCCTGCTGGCCTCGCTGGGCGCCGCCCACGCGGCCGACAGCTGGGACGGCCCGCCGTTCTCCACGCCGGCGCGCGAGCTGCTGCAGGCCGCGTCCGCCATCAAACGCGAGCGCCCCACGGACGTGGTGGTGCTGCTCGACGAGCGCAGCTTCGTGTTCGACGCGCAGCATCGGCGTGACGCGCACCAGCGCCTGATCTATCGCGTCGATTCGCCCGACGGCGTCGAGAACTGGGCGGCGAGCAGCGCGCGCTGGCAGCCCTGGCACCAGGCGCGGCCGACGATCCGCGCGCGCGTCATCACCACCGACGGCCGCGAGCACCAGCTCGACCAGAACCTGCTGACCGACGCCGGCACGCGCAGCGACGGCAACCAGGTTTACGACGACGATCACACGCTCGAAGGCCCGCTGCCGGCGGTCGCCATCGGCGCGGTGGTCGAAGAAGAAATCACGGTGCGCGACGAGAAGCCGTTCTTCGCCGGCCGGGACGGTGTACCGCGAATACGTCGGCCGGCCGGTGCCGGTGCTGCGCACGCGCATCGTCATCGATGCGCCCGAATCGCTGCCGATGAAACGCATCACGCAGTCTGCTGCCGAATGCGCAGGTCAAGGAAACGCGCGCCAACGGCCGCGTGCGCTGGACGCTCGAGCAGGGTGCGATCGACGAGATGCGACGAGATGGACGCCAACCTGCCCGCCGAACGCGCCGGCCTGGCCCAGCGTGGAATTTTCTTCCGGCGCCTCCTGGGAAGCGGTGGCGAAGCGTGTATCGCGACATGACCGAGGCGCGCATCCGCAACGACGACGCGCGTCCGCTGCTCGCGGGCATCAAGTCGGCGTCACGCGGCGCTGCACGCTGCCGCAAAGCGCATCGCGCGAATACATCGCCAAGGTCGTCGAGCGGCTGCATCGCGAAGTGCGCTACACCGGCGTGGAGTTCGGCGCGGCGCGCCTGATTCCCGAGTATCCCGTCGGAAACGCTGCGCCGCCGCTTCGGCGACTGCAAGGACAAGTCCACGCTGCTGGTCGCGGCGCTGCGCGCCTCGGGCATCGACGCCTACCTGGCGCTGCTGTCCGCCGGCGACGACCAGGACGTGTCGCCGGATCTGCCGGGCCTCGGCATGTTCGACCACGCCATCGTCTACGTGCCGGGCGCCGGCGCGACGGCGAGGACCTGTGGATCGACGCCACCGCCGAATACGCGCGCGTGGGCACGCTGCCCGCACAGGACACCAATCGCCTGGCGCTGATCATCCGCGACGGGCACGAGCGACGCTGACGCGCACGCCCGCCCTGCGCTCGGCCGACAACCGCCAGATCGAAACGCGCGAGTTCTTCCTCGCCGAATACGGTCCGGCGCGCGTGGTGGAAACCACCGAGACGCACGGCACCATCGAAGGCGAATACCGCGCCTGGTACGCCGGCGCCGACACCAAGGAGCGCGCTCGACGAGCTCAAGACCTACATGCGCGATGCCTATCGCGCCAAGGAGCTGCTCGAGCTACGAGCACACCGCGAGCACGGATTTCTCGAAGCCCTATTCCATGACGCATCGAGATGAAGGACGCGCCGGTCGGTTTCACGGACCTCGAGACCTCGGCCGTCGGCGTGCAACTCGCCAACATCACCTCGCGGCTGCCGGAGTACTTCGACGCGCGGCTCGAAGCGACCGACGAAGGCGAAGAACGCGACGCGCGCACCGCGGACGTGGTGTTCGAACCCTTCGTCACCGAGTGGCAGCTACCGCATCCAGCCGCCGCCGGGATTCCAGGCCACGCGAGCTGCCGGCGGACGATGTGCTGAAGCTCGGCCCCGCGCGGCTGATCTCGGAATTCAACGTGAATGCCGACGGCGCGGTGCACGCCACCTGGCGCTTCGACACCGTGAAGGGCCGTTACACGCCGGCCGAGACCGAGGCGTTGCTCACGGCGTTGCGCGAGCTCAAGGCCGCCGAGACGCAGCTCATCGCCTTCGACCAGGTCGGCGTCGCGCTGCGCGCCGAAGGCGATTTCAAGGGCGCGCTGCAGGCCAACGAAGCGCTGGTGGCGAAGTATCCGCGCAAGGCCGTGCATCGCCTGCGCAGCGCCTCGGCGCTGCTCGAAGCGGGCCTGGGCACGCGCGCGCAGCGCGAGGCGCTCAGCGGCCACGCAGCCTCGAGCCGAATTCCGCGCTCGCGTGGAAGATGCTCGGCTGGACGTTGCAGCACGACGCCGTGGGCCGGCGCTTCGGCGAAGGCTTCGACCGCGCCGGCGCGATTGCCGCGTATCGCAAGGCGCGCGAGCTCGATCCGCAGAACACCGACATCGCCGCGGATCTCGCCGTGCTGCTCGAGCACGATGTGAACGGCGTGCGTTACTCAGCCGAGGCCAATCTCGACCAGGCCATCACCGAGTACCAGCGCGCGGCGCAAGCTGCTGAGCGAGGAGGACGCCAAGTCCGACGACTACGCCAACAATCTCTACTACGCGCTGCTGTACGCACGGCGCTACGGCGAGTTGCGCGAGGCGCTGCGCGAGTCGACGCCCGAGCGTCGACGCAACGCGCGCTGCTGATCACCACGGTCGCCGCGGAGCGCGGCGGGCCGGCCGCCATCGAGGCTTCGCGCACGCTGGTGAGCAGCGAGGCGGACCGGCGCACGGCGCTGGCCAGCGCGGGCAACATCCTCACGCGGCTGCGCGAGTACCGGGCGGCCGCGGATCTCATCGAAGCCAGCACGCGCGGCCAGACCACCACGGCCGCGAACACGCAGCGCATCGCGATGCTGCGCAAGACCACGCGTGTCGACGGCCGCGCCATCGAACCCAATGATCCGCGCGGCGTGGTGCTGCGCTGCCTTCGGCGAGTTGCTGGCGCCGGATCAGCGATCGCGGATGCGCTTCGCAGGCTGCTGAGCCATCGCAGCGATGCCTGTACGACGACGCTCGAATTCGGGCGTGCGCAGCGCAGCATCATCTCCGGTCTCACGCGCCAGGAACTGCCCTTCGAAGTGGGCGCGGACCTGCTGTTCAGCAACGTGCGCGTCACCGTCGAAGGCGACGACGCCGTGGGATATCGCGTGCAGCTGCGCGCGGCCGGCGACACGCAGAGTTTTTACGTGGTCAAGGAAGACGGCGCGTACCGCATTCTCACCGTCGCGCCGATGATGGGGCCAGTGGCGTTGATGGCGCTGGAGCGCGTCGAGGCGAATGACTTCGCCGGCGCGCGTCGCTGGCTCGACTGGGCGCGGCTCGAGACTAGCGCCTGCCAATTCCGAGGATCCGCTCGAAGGTCCGGCGTTCGCGCGTGCCTGGACCGTGGGCGTGGAAGCGGACATGACGCGTGCACGGCTCGCGACGGCATTGTTGCTGGCGGATTGCGCCCTGGGCGAGCGTGCGCTGCCGCTGCTGCGTGCGGCGCGCGATGCCGCGGATGCAAGCGCCGCGGACCGGCTGAGTCTCGATCTCGCGCTCGCGCAAGACGTACCTGGAACTGGAGCCAGTGGCGCGAGCTGCAGGAAGTCGCCGCGCGGCTGGTCGCGGCCGTGCCGACCTCGGCACTGGCATTCCGATACCAGCAATGGGCGGGAATCCAGCTGCAGCAGTGGGATGCGGTGGACGCCGCCGTCGCGCGAGCGCCTGGCGCGCCTGCCCGACGATTCCATCGCGCGCGAGATGCTGGTGCATCGCGCCGAGGCGCGCGGCACGTTCGGCGAAATCCCGGTGATCATGCAGCCGCTGATCGACAGCGGCCGCGCGACGGCCTCCGACTACAACCAGTACGCGTGGACCTCGTTGCTGCACGCAGCCGGTGCCGGAGCAGGCCGTCGAGGCCGCGCGCATGGCGTACGACGAGACGCAGGGACGCAGCTTCGCCATCAATCACACGCTGGCCTGCGTGTACGCCGCCAGCGGCAAGCCGCGCGAGGCGCGCGACCTGCTGCTCAAGGGCATGGAACAGGTGGGCATCGACAAGCCCGACGATTCGGCGTGGTACGGCTTCGGCCTCGTGGCCGAGGCGTACGGCGATGCGGAATCCGCGCGCGACTACTACGCGCACGTGCAGAAGCCGAAGAAGGGCGTGATCCAGGCGAGCAGCGTGTACGCGCTGTCGCAGGCACGGCTCGCGGCGCTGACGCGGAGATAGGCCCTCAGGCGGGGCTGCCCTCGCCCAGCGGTTTCTTTCGCTTCACGCGGATGCTCTCGGCCCATTCGCCGGCGAAGTCGCGCTGCATGCGGCGGTTGACAGCGCGGTGATGGTCATGGCGATCAGCGCGCCCAGCGACGCCAGCGCCATGTCCTTGTGCGCATCCCAGACGTCGCCCTGCGTGCCGAGATAGGCGGCGCCGAGATCGCCGCCGAAGCACTTCCGCCGCGGCCCACTCGATGAGCTCGTAGAGCATCGACGTGGACATGGTGAGGTCCAGCGGCAGGAAGTAGCCCCAGAAGCCGCGCACGTTGCCGATGCGCAGGAACATCTCGCGGATCGGATAGGCCAGCAGCAGTCCGTACAGGAAATGCACCAGCCGGTCGAAGTGGTTGCGTCCGCCGGCGAAGATGGGGAACCACTCCTCGTACGGCACCTTCGCGTAGGTGTAATGCGAGCCCAGCGTGTGGAGCAGCAGGAACACGAAGATGCAGGTGTACGAGACGCGTGACAGCGGGAATGCCTTGTACGTGAAGACCAGCAGCGCCATGCCCAGCACCACCAGCACGTTTTCGAGCAGCCAGTCGGAGCGGTCGAGCGGGTCGATGGCCATGACCACCCACCAGACGGCGTAGACGATGCCCAGCGTCCAGAGATAGGACTTACGCGACACTCGAGTTCTCCTTTCGCAGCACCACGCGCTGCCAGTAGCTGGCGAGATCGGCGCGCAGCTCCGGGCAACAGTAGATAGACGGCGATCAGGTTCGGTATCGCCATGCAGAAATTCAGCGAGTCGACGATGTTGACCACCTGCCCGATGTCGAGCGTCGCCGCCACCGACAGCACCGAGCACAGGAACAGCCGGTACGCCACGCGGCTCGCCTGGCGCTCCGAGAACAGCCAGGTCCAGGCCTGCTCGCCGTAGTAGCCCCACGAGAGCACCGTCGACAGCGCGAACAGGATGGCGACCACGGCCAGCACGATCGGAAACCAGGGCACGACGGTGGCGAATGCGTCCGAGGTGAGCGCGATGCCCTCGCTGGCGCTGGTCTGGTAGACGCCGCTGACCACCACCACCAGCGCGGTGAGCAGGCAGATGATCACGGTGTCGAGGAACGGCTCCATGAGCGCGGCGAATCCCTGCGACATGGGCTCGTTGGTGCGCACCGTGGCATGCGCCATCGGCGCGGAACCCAGCCCCGCCTCGTTGGCGAACGCGGCGCGCCGGAAGCCCTGGATGAGCGCGCCCACCACGCCGCCCGCCACCGCGTCGGGCACGAATGCCTCGCGCACGATGGTCGCGAACGCGCCGGGAATGTTGGCGTAGTTAGCCCCGAGCACCACCAGGCAGGCCAGCGACGTACAGCAGGCACATGAAGGGCGAGAGCTTGTCGGTCCACTTGACGATGCGCCGCACGCCGCCGAACAGCACGATGCCGATCCACACCGCGACGATCGAGCCCGAACAGCGAAGGCCTGGTCGAAGCCGGTGACCGCGTGGAACTGCGCGTAGGCCTGGTTGACCTGGAAGATGGTCAGCGAGCCGCCGACCGCGGCTACGCAGAAGAAGCCCGCGAGAAATTTGCCGAGCCGCGGCATGCCCACGCGCTGCAGCGCGATCGGGCACGTAGTACATGGCGCCGCCGGACACCGTGCCGTCCGGGCGTACCTGGCGGTATTTCACGGCCAGCGTGACCTCGGCGAACTTGGTGCTCATGCCGAGAAATCCGGCGAGCACCATCCAGAACGCCGCGCCCGGTCCGCCGAGTGACACGGCCACGGCCACGCCACCGATGGCGCCCAGCCCCACGGTGCCGGACACCGCGGTCGACAGCGCCTGGAACGGTGTCGCCTCGCCGGGATGATCCTTGCTCGGAGTAGTCGCCGCGGATCACCTGCGGCCGAATGCCGGAAGCCGCGCAGGTTCACGAAGCGGAACGCCAGCGTGCAGACGATGCCGCCCATGATGAGCCACACCAGGATCAGCGGCAGCTTGGTATCCCCGACCGGCACCGCGAAGAAGACCACGGCGCCCAGCCAGTCGGCGATCGGCGCGACCCATGCGTTGATGGTTTGATCGACGGTCATGCTGCGGTTCGCATAGAGTGCGCTGCAGTGTATTTGAGGGGAATAGTTTGTGCATGCACGAATCGCGGGCCTGATGTTGTGCGCGCTGGCGGCGAGCGCGAATGCCGCCGAGACGCAACGCTGGCAGGTGGTGAATGCCAATGAGCTCAAGGTAGGCCACGCGCTGGTGACACGCACGGTCAGTGACTCCAGCGTGATCGACTCCGAGCGCATCGAGATCCGCTTCGGCAAGAGCGGCCGGCGCGCGCGTTATCGACTGCACTTCGAAATCGAGAGCGCGCCCGACGGTTCACTGCGTCGAATGTTGCGCGAGGTGGAAACCGGTGAGGGACATTCGCGCGTCGAAGCAATCGTGTTGGGAGAAGATCTCGATGTGAGCCACGGCTGGGGCCGGACGAAAACCACACAGCGCATCGCCGGCGCAGCGCGCGATCTCAAGTCGGACGAGTGGGCACGTGCCTGGCTTTCCGCGGTCGGCCGTGGTGAGGCGCGCGAACCCTGCAAATACCGCACCTGGGATGCCGCCAAGCTCGAGAGCGTGACCATCGAACTGTCGGCCGTCCCGACGGATCCCGTCGCCAATGTCGAGCGGCGCGTGTTCTCGTCGCGCGGCACCACCGGCTCGCGCCTGCGCGTTGATGCCCAGGGCAACGTGGTGCGCGAAATCATGGCGCTGGGATCGTTCGAGCTCACACGCTCCGACTCCACGGAGCAGGAGGCGCAGGCCGAGGATCAAGTCTTCGATCACATCGCGCCGCTGCTGCAGAAGTCGCCGTATCGGATACCCGCGCGCGACATGGACCAGAAAATCCGCTATCGCCTCGAGAATCACGGCAGGACGGTGGCGTTACCGGTCGGTGCCGGGCAACGCAGCTGGATCGATGGTGATTCCACCTGGCTGCAGGTGTGCGCGAGCTGCCCGCTCGATGGCGTCGAGTTGTCAGCCGACGAACGCCGGCGCGCACTCGAGCCCACGCAGTGGCTCGAATCCGCCGATCCGTTTCTGCTCAAGCGGGCGCTCTTTTTCACGGAAGGCCGCAAGGACCCGGCAGCGAAGATGCAGCGGCTCACCGAATTCGTGCGCAGTCACATGGGGACGGAGTTCGACATGCTGGGCTACGGCACGGCGCTCGAAGCGCTGCGCTCCAGGCGCGGCGACTGCACCGAGTTCGCCGTGTTGCTCGCCGCCCTGGGCCGCGCCGCCGGTGTGCCGACGCGTATCGCCATCGGTCGCGTGTACGCGCGTCACTTCGAGGGCTACCGCCATGTGTTCGTGCCACATGCCTGGGTGCAGGCCTGGACGGGTTCGGGCTGGGAGAGTTTCGATGCCGCGATCGGCAGCTTCGACAGCACCCACCTCGCGTTCGGCGTGAGCTACGACGGCAATCCGATGAATCACTACGCTGCAATGAAGCTGTCGCGCGAGATGACCCTCACGCAGGCGGCACGGGTGGTGCCACGCAAAGTCGCGAAGGACTAGAGACCGTCGTCTTCGATAGTCGGTAGTTCTGGCGGCGCATCCTTGCCGTCGTCCACCCACTCGGCCTGGTCGCCTTTCTGGACACCGCCGGTGATCACGACTTCATTGAGCTCGTCGCAGTTCGGGAACTGCCCGGCAGCGCCGGGGAGTGGCGACATTGCGTCGCTGGGCGATTCGGCCGCGGCTGGCAACGCCGCGATTGCGACTGCCGCCAGGGCCGCTGCGCCGAGGCCGCGGCGGCGAATCGGAATGCGGACCGTATATGCCACGCACACCTTGCCACTGCATGCAGACATGAAGTCACGGCGTTCGCGTTCGTTCATGCGATCGAGGTTGTGCACGGAGCGGTGGCACTGCGAACAGTGATCTCTGGCCCCGATCGGTAACGGTCGGTTCGCGATCGGACATGGGGAATCGACGACGGGTACTCGCGCCATGTTCAGCGCCCGTCGTCCTCGACCGTGGGCAGATCCGGCGGCGCATCCTTGCCGTCGTCGGCCCACTCGGCCTGGTCAGCATGCGACACGCCGCCGATCTCCCAGCTTTCATAGTACGTATCGCAGTTCGGGAACTGCGGCGTCCCGGGCAGCGGCGACATGGCGTCGCTCGGCTCGACCACCTCGGAGGGCGTATCCGCCGCCGCGGGCAATGCCGCGAGCGCCGCCGCCGCCAGGGCCGCGGCGCCCAGGCCGCGATGGCGAATCGGAATCCGCACCGTGTACGCGACGCAGACCTTGCCGCTGCACGCGCTCATGAATTCGCGCCGCTCGCGCTCGTTCATGCGATTGAGGTTGTGGACCGTGCGGTCGCAATGCGAACAATGATCGCTGGCACCCGCGGGCAGCGGGCGGTTCTCGAGAGGACACGGCGAATCGATGCGCGGTACGCGTGCCATGTTCAGCGACCGTCGTCTTCCATGGTCGGCAGATCCGGTGGCGCATTCTTGCCGTCGTCGGCCCACTCGGCCTGGTCGCCATGCGAGACGCCGCCCACGATGACCTCTTCAGATAGGTATCGCAGTTTGGATACTGCGTGCTGCCCGGCAGCGGCGACATCGCGTCACTCGGCGGTTCGGCTGATTCAGAGGGCGACGTCCGCCGCGGCCGGCAATGACGCAATTGCCACGGCGGCCAACGCCGCGACGCCAAGGCCTCGATGACGGACGGGAATACGAACCGTGTACGCCACGCAGACTTTGCCGCTGCAGGCAGACATGAACGTGCGGCGTTCGCCTTCGTTCATGCGATCGAGGTTATGTACAGAGCGATCGCAGAGCGTGCAGTGCTCGGTGGAGCCAGCGGGCAAACCCTTGCCCGCGATGGGACACGGAGACTCGACCACGGGGACTCGCGCCATAGGCCACCTCGGAAGGTTGTGAGGCCAAAACTACGCCGCAGCCCGGTGCCCTGCAACAAGCCGACTCCAGGCTGCGGTCAGCGGCACATATTCATGACGCCGCGCCGATGGCTTCATGGCGCATTATGTTGCTGAAAACCCTGCCGATCTCGCCAAACACCGGTCCAATTTGGCAGTCGACCCCGATTTCCCGAAACCCCTATTGCAAGCCTGATCGACCGGCTCCAACCTGATTGCGTCGATGAAAGTGCGAGGTGGTTGGATGGGCCAGCGAGGCCAATCTGTCGATCGCCGGGTGGATCGCCGAATCGTGGCAAGCGTTGATCACGCTGGCGATGATTCCTCTCGCGCGCGCCGGTGACGACGCGCTCGAGCGACCCATCGTTGCTCGCGCTCCCATGGAAATTCCGCACACTCTCGAACCTCGTGCTCGCGGACCTGGCGCGCAAACGCAATCGCCGGCCCGGCAACATCGAGAGCCACTGCGTTCCTCGATCTCACGCCCGGCCTGAATCCGCTGGTCTGGCCGAAGTACAGCGACGTGCGCGCGCGCATTCTCACGCCCGAAATCAAGAGCACCCCGGTGGTCGGGTGGATCGCCGAAAACCTGTACCGCAGCAAGAACGAAAACGGCTGGTGCCTCGAAGTCGATCCCGGCGAAGGCGAATACATCGTCTTCTACCGCTTCCACCCCAGGCGATAAATGGGGACATTCCTGATTTTTCTGGCAATGGGGCCGAACCTGAGCCTCTTTGCGCCCTTGGCACCTTCGCTTGCGCGGCGTGAAAACTACTTTCCGATCCAGCGGGTCGGCGCGCGCGACCGCACGCCGTGATCCAGCAGCCAGTGGTAGACCGCCTCGGTCTGCTTTGGATCGATCCAGTTCTTGTCGTGGATATAGAGCGCGGCCACGCGCTTGCCGCTGAAGATCTGCACCTGCACGTAGCGGCCCATGCGCTGCAGCGCCACGCCATCCATGTTCGCAAGCGTGAGCTGCAGCTCCGACATCAGGTAGCCGTCTTCGAGGCTGAAGAGATTGAGATCGCGGCTGGTCTGCACGTACACGCAATCGAAGAATTCCGCCGGATCGTCGGTCTCGACCACCGCGGCCGAGCACTGTTTGCGCAACTCGGCGTTCGCGGGTTCGACGCCGGCGCTCGCCAGCAGCGCGTCGTCGTTCACGGCGTTCTGCGATGTCGCGAGTGTCCGAGCGCGATGGCCAGGCCGCTGGCCGCCAGCAACATGAAAAGAATCCGGGCGCGCATGGCGCGGGACTTTACGGCACCGCCGGGCTGACAGGGCGGTCGGACAGCGTTACCGGGCGCGCGTGTCAACGCGCAGCTCGCAAGTCCCGCCAAAAAAAACGCGTGCAGGCCCTTCCGTTCCTGCACGCGTCTGTCCAGCAAAAACGTCTCACGAGGGGGGAGGAGAACATTCCGCAGACGATCCAGATAAAGCAATCTGCGTGCCAACCGCGAAATCGCATTCTGGACCGCCAAAATCCGCGAAACAGGAGCCTGGATACGCGCTTGTCGATTCCAGCATGGGTGCACCTGACCCGAATTCGCTTCGAACCGGTGCATCGCGGGGCGCGATCAGTTGATGCGCACCCGGAACTGGATGGTGAAGGAGGGATTGCCCGCCCCCGCGGCGCTCATCGTGCCGCCAGGCGCGATTCGCACCGCGCGCACGGCCGGATCGAAGCCATTGGCATCCGGTGCGGGCGTGTAACCCCACGGTCCGCTGGCGCCGGTCGACGAATACGTGCACATTGGTCGCGTAGTTGTAGGTCAGGCCGCTGACCGTGCGCCGGTGCCATTCACGAACACCACCGGATTTCCCGACGCGGTCGACACGTACATCGAGGAATTCGCCGGGATCGGATCGGTGATCACCAGCGTGTTGGCATCGACGCGTGCCGGGTCCACTGTTCGTGACGCGTGATGTCGTAGCGCACCACCGACTGCGGAATGCGCTTGAGATTGCCGGGCACCGGAGAGGTCAGAGAGCACCGAGGACTTGACCATGGTGACCGCCGGCTGCGGGAACGCCACGACGAATGAATCCGAGGCCCTCGTCGAACACGCCTTCGACGCCCTCGATGCCGCGCACGCGGATGTTCCAGCTGCCAAGCGGCGGCGTCGGGGTGGACGGCAGCGTGTACTGGCCCTGGAACACGCAGGTGGCGGAGTTGGTGGCGCCGCAAGTCGGGCCGACGGGCGTCATCTGCAGATTGCTCACCGGCGTTCCCGGGCGTCGGCGTCGCGGCATCGGTGATCCAGAGGCGCGCGTCCGAGATGTCGAAGCTGCCGAACGGATCGCTGATCGTGCGCGCGCACGAATACGTGTTGCGCCGGGATAGAAGGTGGCCTGCTGCGCGCCGCCGTTGTACGCGGCATTCCAGGTCTGAACGCTGTCGACGTTGATGACGGTGGCGCTGTTGAGATCGATGCGCGAGTACAGGCCGCCGGAAGTACGGTGACAGCGCGATGTTGCGCTGGTTGCTGCCGCCGCTGTTGTTGTTGACCACCAGCGAAAACACGGTGCCGACCGGCATGGCCAGCACCGCGGGGGGCGTCAGCGTGAATGTGTACGCAGTCGGCGTGGCCGCCATGGGCGAGATGGTCTGCGCTGTGGTCGCGATGTCGGTCGTGACGGCGCCGATGGTCTTGCGCAGCGTCACCGTGATGGTGCGGTTGTCATTGCTCGACGTGCCGGTGCGCTTCAGCAACAGCGTCACGTTGAAGTTGCGCATTGTTCAGCGTGAGCGCGCTCTGCAGCGGCACGTTCATCGTGAAGGTCTGCGACTGGTTGTTGCCATTGATGGCGACCGTGGCGTGGTGTGCCGGAGGGCCGCGTGCGCGTCAGGCGCAACGGAGCGACGCCGCTCCAGCAGGTAGAGCTGCTTGGTGGCGCCCGGACCGGGCAGAAACGACGGCAACACGGTGATGGGCGGCGCAGATGGCGTCGCATCCGGCCCGTTTGGATTGGTGACCGTGGCCTGGTTGTTGATCAACGCGCCGGGGCGTCACGTTGTCGACGGTGACATCGAACACCACGGTGCGCGTGCTGCTCGCCGGCACCGTAATGCCGGTGACCGTAATCAGTCCCTTGTTGTTGTTGCCGCCGGGCGCCGGCGTGAACGAACTGGTCGCGCCCGCGGGAATCGACACGATGCTGGCGAACGTGGTGTTCGCCGGGAATGTGATCCGTGATCGACGCGCCGGCCGTGGGGAATCCCGCGGATTCGGTCAGCGTGATGGTGTAACGCAGCGTGTCGCCGGGCTGCGCTTCGCCGCCGTTGAGATCGACGACACGTCTTCGTCGACGTCGAGAGGTTCGGGAACACCACCGTGGTCGTGATCGGTGGCGGTGTTGTTAGCCGTGTCGAAGTCGAAGCTCGGGCTGCTCACCGTCACGGTGTTGATCGACGCTCGCGGCCGCCGTCTCGAGCACGTTCACGGTCAGCGTGAGAGCCGGGAACGAAGCGCCGGCATTGAGTATCGGCGCATGCGTGCAGGTGACCACCTGCCCCGCGGCGCTGCAGCTCCAGCCGGTGCCGGTGCCCGAGCTGTACGTGAAGCCGGTCGGGCAGCGTGTCGGTCACGGTGACGGTGTTGTCCTCGCGCTCCATGCCCGCCGCGTTCGACACGGTGATGGTGTACTGGCCGGTGCCGCCCGCGACGAAATTGCCGGCGTGCGACATGGTCACGCCGAGGTCCACGGCCGGGTCCGAGGTGGCGCTCACGATCTGCGCCATGAGCAGCACCAGGTCCGCGCCCGCGGAATACAGCGTGGTGCCGCTGGTCGCGCCGGGAGTGAGCAGGCCGCTGATGTCGTACTGGTCGACGTCGACGCCGTAGCTGGTCACGACGCCCGACGTGTTGATGGTGCCGTCGAACTGCTGCACGGTCGGTACGCTGCCCGCCGGCACGAGGCCGTCGTCGAGCAGTGTTCCGTTGAAACGCAGCGCCTCGTCGACGCCATTCAGCGTGGTCGAGTTGCCCGGGTCGCCGTCGAGCGTGAACACGGCGATGCGGCCGTCGATGTTGGCGGGCGGCACGCGGAAGCCGTCGGGAGTCAGCGTCAGCGCGCTGCCGTAGAAGTAGTCGAGGCCGTCGAACACGTTGATGGCGCGCAGCCGCTCGGTGGCGCTTTGGTAGATCACGATGAGCGCCCAACCGCCGGCGCAGGTGCTGTTGCCGCTGTGCGGCGTGCCGGTGTTCACGGTGAGGCCGCCGAATGTGTACGTGCCGTTGCCGTTCGCAGCGTTCACGATGCTCGTGACGTTGGCGAAGTCACCGAAGAACGGGTAGCTGGCGCCGTTGACCCAGGTGCGCGCGAAGGTGCGCGTTGCGGTGACGGGCGTGCCGTTCAGTGTGACCGTGGTGTCGTTGTAAGCGGCGGTCGCGCCGCTACCGCCCCAGTACAGGTAGGCATTGCGGATTGTCGTGTTGGCGGGAATTCCCGAGAGTGTCTGCGTGCTGGTCGTGTTCAGCGCGCAGGTGTTGGTGGCGCTGTTGCGCAGCGTGCCGCCGGTGGAGACGAAGTTGATGTTGCCGGTATCGCGAACGTAGCGGCCAATCGGGTCCGCGCCGGCATCGCGCGCGCCGAACGTGCCGGCGAGCGCCAGCAACGCAAGAAGGCACCCGCGGCCCGCCTTGCGCGACGAACCGCGGATGCCGTGACTCGACGGCTCTCTCATGGGGGTTAACTCTAGGGGCTCGCCCTGACAGCACGACGGCGACTGATTCTCATAATGCGGGCGCCCGTAAGTCCCGGATTGAGAACGGCTTCACACCGTTAATCTTGGTGTCAAATCAGGCCGGCCACTCAAGCCGGAGACAGGGGCGCGACGTGGATCACCTGGCCGGTCGGAAGCCCGGTCGGCGACCCCCCGGCGGGCTCGAGGCTGACCGCGAGTTGTTTGGCGCCGGCCAGCGCCGCGCGCTGCTCGGCGGTGAGCACCAGGTGCTGCGTGCCGCTGGTGCGGCAGCAGGCCGAGCGACACCGGGTTGCCCTGCGCCGGCAGGATCCACAACTCGTGCGCCTTGCCGGACTCGAGCGGATGCGCTGGCCAGGGCCTGCACGCTGAGCTCCTGGTTGTCGCCCAGCAGCTCGACGCGCCAGTAGATAGTCTGGGGATCGGCGGCGATCGATGCCTCCTGCGTGGCAGCGAGCGGCGGCTCACGCAACGTGAAGTAGCCGAAGACGGCCAGCAGCACCGAGGCGGCGATCGCCATCCAGCGCACGGCCGGGCGGCGCGACCTGCCGAGTTCGAGCCGGCCTTCGATGCCCTGCCACACCCTGGCCGGCGGCGTGACTTTTTGCAGCGACGGTTCCAATCCCGCGAGCCTCTGTTCCCAGTCGTTGACCATTACCCGTACCTGCGGCGACACCAGCCAGCGCTCGAAGCGCCGGCGTGCACGGCCGCGCAACGTGCCGAGCACGTACTCCGCCGCGAGGCGGTCGACCAGCTCGCGGTTGCTCGACTTCATGCGGTCTGCCTCTCCCCGGAGAGGCATTCCTTGAGACTGATGAGCCCGCGGCGTATCCAGCTCTTGACGCTGCCCAGCGGGTTGGACGTCAGCCGCGCGATCTCGTCGTGCGAGTGGCCCTCGACGAAGGCCAGCGTCAGGCACTGCTGCGTGTTCTGCGACAGGCGCCCGATGCAGTCGTCGAAGTGGTTAGGCTTTTCGAAGGCGCCCGGTTCGGCCGTGGATTCGTCCGCCACCTCGGCCAGCGCGTCGTCCCCGACCAGGGTCAGGCGTTCGCGGCGCATCAGGTCGATGGCGCAATAACGCGCGATCGTGACCATCCACGCCAGCGCGCGGCCGCGATGCGCCTCGTACTGCGCGGCTCGTTCCCAGATGCGCACGTACACTTCCTGCAGCGCTTCTTCGGCGACGCTGCGCCGGCGCAGCATGCGCAGCAGCCGCGCGAACAGGATCGGCGAAGTCCGGTCGTAGAGGAGCCGGAAGGCGGCCGAGTCGCGCGCGGCACAACGCTGCAGCAGCTGTGCGAGCTCGATCTCCGGCGGCAAAGGATCGTTCCGGTCCATGGTGAATCCTACGTATCCGCGGGCATTCCGGATGCAGCGCGAGACTAGCACGGCATAGGACATATGCCGGACAATGCGCGGCCCTCAAACCCACCGGATCGGCTTTTGACCACGTCCCGCGCCGCCCTCACCTTCGTGCTGCTGTCGGTGTTCATCGACAGTCTCGGGTTCGGAATCATCATCCCCTCGATGGCGCCCGTGATCATGGAACTCACGGGCCAGCCGGAACCGATCGCGGTCAAGTGGAACGGCTATCTCATGGCCGTGTACGCGCTGCTGCAATTTTTCATGGCGCCCATCTTCGGCAACATCAGCGACCGCATCGGGCGCCGGCCGGTGTTGTTGTGGTCGCTGGCCGCGTTCGGCGTCGACTTCCTGCTGACCGGCATGGCCACCTCGATGACCTGGTTGTTCGTCGGCCGTGCCGTGGCAGGAGTGTTCGGCGCCTCGTTCGCCGCGGCGGGCGGATACATCGGCGACATCAGCAACGACGACAATCGCGCGCGGAATTTCGGCTTGATCGGCGCCGCCTGGGGTTCCGGTTTTACGCTCGGTCCGGTCATCGGCGGCCTGGTCTCCGATCCGCGCGGGCCGTTCTTCATCGCCGCCGCGCTGGCGCTGGCCAACGTGATCTTTGGCTTCTTCGTGCTGCCCGAGTCGCTGCCGCCCGAGCGGCGCCGCAAGTTCGAATGGGCGCGCGCCAATCCATTCGGCGCCGTCAGGAGCCTGGCCCACCTGCCCATGGTGGCGGGCCTGTTGCTCGCGGTCTTCCTCTACCAGGTGGCGCACGACTCGCTGCCCGCCGTGTGGATGTTCTACACGCAGCACATGTTCGGCTGGACCAGGGCCGAGGTCGGCATGTCGCTGACCTTCGTCGGCATCATGACGGTGCTGGTCATGGGTGGTCTGACGGGCGTCATCGTTCCCAGGATCGGCGAGCGCCGCGCCATCATCTTCGGGTTCCTGATCATGGCGATCGGCTTCGTGGGCTACTCCTTCGCGACCCAGGGATGGATGTTGTACGTGGCCATGGCCATCGGCTCGCTGGGCGGCATCGCCAACCCGGCCATGCAGACCGTGATGTCGAGGCAGGCCGGCCCGTCGGCCCAGGGCGAGCTGCAGGGCGCCGTGGCCAGCCTCGGCGGAATTGCCGCCGTGATATCGCCCCTGTTCATGACGCAATTGTTCAGCTACTTCTCGCAGCCCCCCGCGCCGCTGATCTTTCCCGGTGCGCCCTACCTGGTCTCGGGCGTGCTGGTGTTCCTGTGCGTACTGGTCGGTGCGCGTGCCGTGAAGCCGGCGGCGGAGCGGTAGACCCCACGAGGCGGCGGCCGCGCGGGTACCGGTCCCCGGTGCCGCCCGCGACTTTTCCTGTCGGCCAAGCCCGACAAGGCGCGCGGTACCCGGCCTAGTGCGCCCCGGGCGCAATTGGGGTCTGCTTGCCCCAGCCGGCATGAGCCGCGATCAGGGTAGTTAGAAAACAAACATGGAAGCCGCCACGGTATTGGCGCAGGCGCCGGCCTCCGCGCACAGGATGAGTGTGGTCGGAGAAGTGCTGGCCGTGTTGCGCCTGGCGTTCACGATGCGGCTCGATGCGAGCAGGCTCGTGGGCCGCGATGCCACCATCGCCCTGCTCGGCGCAGCCGCACTCGCAGTCTGGTTGGTCCTCGGCTACACGGACATCAATGGTCCCAAGCAATTCGAGGCTTCCGGTTTCGCGGAACTGGCCCTGGTCGCCGCCGGCGCACTGGCGCTGGCATGGCTCGCGGCGCGCCTCAGCCGGCCGCCACTCCAGGTGCGGCACACGTTGTGGCTGGTGGCGGGATACCTGCCGGCCGCCGCGGCGGCGGGCTGGGTGCTCAATCAGCCGATGTCGTACACCTGGTTCTATGCCATCGCTGCAGTCGCCGGCGTCCATGCGGCGTTGTATTTCTTCTTCGGGTTGCGTGGGCTCGGCGCCAGGTCTCCGTGGCTGCCGTTTGCCGCGCTGGCCCTGGGCACCTTTGCCTTCATCGCCCTGCAGCACCGCAGTACAAGCTCGATTTCGCGGTGTGGAGCCTGCGCCTCAACCCGGACCAGGTGGCCGACTACCGTGAATCCCAGCAGCGCACCGAGGAGCTGATGTACCTGCAGGCCGAGCGCATCGACGCCGCGCTCGACGGAGTTCCTGCGAATTCCGGCCAAGGCGCCAGCGTCGTATTTCGTCGGCTTTGCGGGCTTCGGGCCGCAGAAGGTATTCGCCGACGAGATCGCACTGGCCGCGCGGCGCGTCGATGAGCGTTATGGCATCGCCGACCGGCGCGTGCTGCTGGTCAACGACCGGCGCGATTTCGATCGCTATCCGCTGGCTTCACGCACCGCGCTCGCCCGCACGCTGGCCGGGATCGGCGCGCGCATGAACCGCGACCGCGACGTGTTGTTCCTCGCCCTGTCCTCGCATGGCAAGAAGAATCCCTATCTCGTGGTGGAGAATGGCGCGCTGCCGCTCGACAAGCTCACTGCGGAGGCACTCGCGGAGATGCTGCGCGAGTCGCAGATCCGCTGGAAGGTGCTGGTGATCTCGGCCTGTTATGCCGGCGCCTTCATCGAACCGCTGCGCGATCCCAACACTGTGATCATCACCGCCGCGGCGCCGGACAAGACTTCATTCGGCTGCAACGACCGCAGTGCGCTCACCTACTTCGGTCAGGCGTTCTATCGCGATGCACTGCCGAAGGCGGCGAGCCTGCGTGAGGCCTTTGACATCGCGGCCGCGGACATTGCGCAGCGTGAACGCGCCGAAGGCCTGGTGCCGTCGAAGCCACAGGCGTACTTCGGTGCCGCCATCGAACGCAAACTCGCCGAACTCGAAGCGGCGCGTTTACATCATGGCCTTGGGCCAGAGCCAGCCGAACGTGCCGCCGAGCACCAGCGCGTAGATCAGGCCGTCGAACATCAGCTTGATCGTGGTGCTCCACTGGCGCGCGTACCAGATTGAGTCGTGCAGCAGTCCCAGTGAGAAGGCCATGAACGCCGTGGTGCCGACGACTCGGAACACGGCGAGGTAGTGCGCGCCTGCGCCCAGTGAATGCGCGGCGATGTAGCCCGCGAACAGCGCGACCAGCGCGATGTAGATGAACCACAGCACCAGCGGCTTGCCCATGCCGGTCATGCCATTCGGCCGCACGGTGATGAGCCACACCGGTCCTTCGGCCATCTTCTGCATGAATTCCGGCGAGCGCATCTCCGCCATGGTCTTGCAGCGCGGCAGCATGTAATCGCCGGGAGGCACGCCGAGCGATCCGATGGCGGCGCGCGCCTTCTGTTCGTCGGGCAGCTGCGGAAAGTCTCCGCGGTGCCACAACGGACCCATGTGAATGATGGAACTCGCGATGAAGACGAATACGGCGCCTAACAGGATGGCCGGCCAGAGCGCGGATAACTCGGTCATGACGATCTCCCGCTGATTGTTCTGTAGTTGTCGAAAGATACCGGAGGCGCATTCTGCAGCGGAACCCGGCACCGGACAACAAAGTGGGACAAAGCCGTCATCCGGGCGCGCGGCGCAGCGCGCATCGGCCGGGTCGCGGATTGATCTGGCAAACTGTGCCGGTGAACCGCAGCCGGATTTTCCTTGCGAGCGTCGTCGCCGGTGGAACGCTGGTAGCAGGCGCCGAGCCTCTCTATACGACGGTTACGCCAAAGCCGGCGCAATCGGAGCGGCGCATCAGCCAGGAGCTGGTCGATCGCCAGCCGGCGCTCATCGATGCGGCGGTAGCACGCATCGGCGAAAACTCCTCGCCGGATGCGCAGGTGTATTTCCTCGGATTCGCCGGTTTCGGCGACGAGCGGGTATTCGCCGAAGAGATCGGGCTCGCCGAAGAACGCGTGGCCGCACGCTACGCTACGGGCGGCCGCTCACTGCGGCTGGTCAACGACCGTCGCGATGCCGAGAAGTACCCGCTGGCCACCGTGGGTTCGTTGCGCTACACGCTCGATGCGCTCGGCCGCGTGATGGACGACGCCGATGTGCTGTTCCTGGCGTTGTCGTCGCATGGTTCGGACGACGCCACCATCGCGATTTCCAACCCGGGCATGCGTTCCGATTCGCTCAGCGCGGGCGAGCTGGCCGCGGCGCTCGATCACGCGGGCATTCACTGGCGCGTGATCGTGATCTCGGCCTGTTATTCGGGAAGCTTCATCCCGGCGCTGGCCGACAATCACACCATCGTGCTGACCGCGGCGGCGAAGAACCGGGCATCGTTCGGTTGCTCCGACGATCGCCACCTCACCTACTTCGGCGAAGGCTTCTATCGCGATGCGTTGCCGGCGGCGCTCAATCTGCGTGCGGCATTCGACGCGACGCGGCGCGAGATCAAGCGGCGCGAAAAGGAAGAGCACGTGCGGCCATCACAGCCGCAGGCGTACTTCGGGCCGCTGATGGAAACCAAACTCGACGGCCTGGAAACTACGGCAGTTCGGTCGCACCCATGAGGTAGCGGTCGCACTCGCGTGCGGCCCCGCGGCCCTCGTTGATGGCCCAGACCACCAGCGATTGCCCGCGGCGCGCATCGCCGGCGGCGAACACGCCCGGCACGCTGGTCCCGTACCTGCCGTAGTCGGCTTTCACGTTGCTGCGCGCGTCGACTTCGACCTTGAGATCCTTGAGCAGCGCCTGCTCGGGCCCCAGGAAGCCCATGGCCAGCAGCACCAGCTGTGCGGGATGTTCCTTCTCGCTGCCCGGCTGCTCGACCGGAATGAACTGGCCTTTGTCGTTCTTTTCCCAGCGTGATGTTCACGGTGACCACGCCGGTGAGATTGCCGGCGCCGTCGCCATTGAAGCTTCTTCACGGTGGTCAGGTACACGCGCGGGTCGGAGCCGAACTTTGCGGCGGCCTCTTCCTGGCCGTAGTCCATCTTGTAGACCTTGGGCCACTCCGGCCAGGGATTGTCCTCGGCGCGATCCATCGGCGGCATGGCCATGATCTCGATCTGCTGCAGGCTGCGGCAGCCCTGGCGCATGGAAGTGCCCACGCAGTCGGTGCCGGTATCGCCGCCGCCGAGCACGACGACATCCTTGCCGTGCGCAGTCAACGGCGTGGAGTCCGGCGCATCGCGCAACACCGCCTGGGTGCTCACGGTGAGGAAATCCATCGCGAAGTGCACGCCCTTGAGATCGCGGCCTTCGACCTTCAGGTCGCGCGGCAGCGTGGCGCCGGTGCAGATGACGGTGGCGTCGAAATCTTTCACCAGCAGCTGCGGCTCGACGTTCTCGCCGACGTTGGCATTGCAGACGAACTTGATGCCTTCCTTTTCCATGAGCGTGATGCGACGCGCGACGACATCGCGCTTGTCGAGCTTCATGTTGGGAATGCCGTAGGTCAGGAGGCCACCCGGCAGATCGGCGCGCTCCAGCACGGTCACCGAGTGACCGGCCTTGTTGAGCTGTGCCGCGGCTGCGAGGCCCGCCGGGCCGGAGCCGATGACCGCGACCTTCTTGCCGGTCCGCGTCACGGGCGGTTCGGGAACGATCCAGCCCTCGTCCCAGCCCCTGTCGACGATGGCGTTCTCGATGTTCTTGATGGTCACCGGCGGCGCGTTGATGCCGAGCACGCACGAGCCTTCACACGGCGCCGGGCATACGCGTCCCGTGAATTCCGGGAAGTTGTTGGTGCGATGCAGGCGCTCGAGCGCCTCGCGCCACAGTCCGCGATACACCAGGTCGTTCCACTCCGGGATGAGATTGTTCACCGGGCAGCCCGAGGCCATGCCGGAGATCAGCTTGCCCGTGTGGCAGAACGGCACTCCGCAATCCATGCAGCGCGCGCCCTGCTGGCGCAGGCGCTTCTCGTCCATGTGGTGGTGGAACTCGTTCCAGTCGCGCACGCGCTCGGCCGGTGAACGATCCACCGGCAGCTCGCGCAGATATTCAATGAATCCGGTTGGCTTTCCCATCTAACTAGTTCTTTCCTGTCAATTTCCGCCGACGCGCGACGTATCGCGCGCGTTCTCCTCGAACGCCGCCATGATGGCCTCGTCACCCGACAGACCCTGGTCGTGGGCGCGTTTGAGGCAGGCGAGCACACGCTTGTAGTCCTTCGGGATCACGCGCAGGAACTTCGGCAGCTTGGTGGGCCAGGCCGCGAGGATGCTCTCCGCGTGTTTGCTGCCCGTGGCCTTGACGTGTTTCTCGATCAGGGCACGCAGCTCCCCGGCTTCCTTCGGATCCTCGACGCGCTCGACCTCGACCATCTGGGTGTTGATGCGCCCCAGGGCGTCGTTGTTCTCGTCGAGCAGGTAGGCGATGCCACCCGACATGCCCGCGGCGAAATTTCGGCCGGTGGCGCCGAGCACCACCACGCGTCCGCCCGTCATGTATTCGCAGCCATGGTCACCCACGGCTTCGACCACGGTGTCCACGCCCGAATTGCGCACCGCAAAGCGTTCGCCCGCCATGCCGCGCACGAACACTTCGCCCTTGGTGGCGCCGTACAACGCCACGTTGCCGACGATCATGTTGTTCTCGGATGAGAAGGTCGCCTTCGGGCTCGGGAACACGGCGAGTTTGCCGCCGGACAGTCCCTTGCCGAAGTAGTCGTTGGCGTCGCCTTCGAGCGCGAAGCTCATGCCGTTCGGCATGAAGGCGCCGAAGCTCTGGCCCGCCGATCCCTTGAACTTGATCTGGATGGTGTCGTCCGGCAGTCCCTGCGCGCCGTGTTTCTTCGTGAGTTCGCTGCCGGTGATCGTGCCCACCACGCGATTCACGTTGCGCACGTCGAGTTCGGCGCTGACTTTCTCGCCGCGTTCGATGGCCGGTTTGCAGATGTTCAGCAGGCTGGTCATGTCCAGCGACTTCTCGAGACCATGATCCTGCGTGATGCTCTGCACGCGGCCAATTTCGGGACCCGCGTCCGGCGCGTAGAGGATGTTGCTGAAGTCGAAGCCCTTGGCCTTCCAGTGGTCGATGGCGGCCTTGGGCTCGAGCATGTCGACCCTGCCCACCATGTCTTCGAGCCGGCGGAAGCCGAGTTGCGCCATGATCTCGCGCAGGTGCTGCGCGATGAAGCGCATGAAGTTCACTGCGTGCTCGGGCTTGCCGGTGAACTTCTCGCGCAGTCGCGGATCCTGCGTAGCCACACCCGCCGGGCAGGTGTTGAGATGGCACACGCGCATCATGATGCAACCGATGGTTACCAGCGGCGCGGTTGCGAAGCCGAATTCCTCCGCGCCTAACAAGGCGGCGATGGCGACATCGCGACCGGTCTTGAGCTGCCCGTCGGTCTCCACCACGATGCGGCTGCGGAGATTGTTGATCACCAGCGTCTGGTGCGTCTCGGCGAGGCCGAGTTCCCAGGGCAGGCCGGCGTGGGTCAGCGAGGTCAGCGGCGAAGCGCCGGTGCCGCCGTCGTGACCCGAGATGAGCACCACGTCGGCGTGTGCCTTGGCCACGCCCGCGGCAATGGTGCCCACGCCGACTTCGGCCACCAGCTTCACGCTGATGCGCGCATCGCGGTTGGCGTTCTTGAGATCGTGGATGAGCTCGGCCAGGTCTTCGATCGAATAGATGTCGTGGTGCGGCGGCGGCGAAATCAGCCCCACTCCCGCCGTGGTGTGCCGGGTCTTGGCGATCCACGGATACACCTTGGTGCCGGGCAGCTGCCCGCCTTCGCCGGGCTTGGCGCCCTGCGCCATCTTGATCTGCAGTTCCTTCGCACTCACCAGGTATTGACTGGTCACGCCGAAGCGACCCGACGCCACCTGCTTGATGGCCGAGTTCTTCGAGTCGCCGTTCTCCAGCGGGACGTAGCGATCCGGATCCTCGCCACCTTCGCCGGTGTTCGACTTGCCGCCGATGCGGTTCATGGCGATGGCGAGGGTCTCGTGCGCTTCCTTGGAAATCGAGCCGTAGCTCATGGCGCCGGTCTTGAAGCGGCGCATGATGCTCTCGACGGACTCGACCTCGTCGATCGAAATCGACTCACCCTGCTTGAAGTCGAGCAGACCGCGCAGCGTCGACAGATTCTTCGCGCGATCGTCGATCAGCTCGGCGTAGCTCTTGTAAGTCGCGTACGAACCGGTGCGCACCGACTTTTGCAGCCGGTGAATGGATTCCGGGTTGAACAGGTGGAACTCGCCGTCCGCACGCCACTGGTACTGGCCGCCCGAGGGCAGTTCGGTCTGCAGCGCGCGCTTGCGCTCGGCAAATGCGGCCGTGTGGCGCATGAGTACTTCACGCGAAATCACATCGACGCCGACGCCGCCGACTCGTGACGACGTGCCGGTGAAATATTCGTCGATGACGTCCTGGCGCAGTCCCACGGCTTCGAACACCTGCGCGCCGTGGTAACTCTGCACGGCCGAGATGCCCATCTTGGACATCACCTTGACCACGCCCTTGACCGACGCCTTCGCGAAATTCTTGCAGGCCAGCTTGTGCTCGACGTCCGGCAGCATCTCGTCGCGGATCATGCCGTCGAGGGTCTCGAAGGCGAGGTACGGATTGATGACCGAACAGCCATAGCCGATGAGCAGCGCGAAGTGATGCACCTCGCGCGCGTCGCCGGTCTCGAGCGCCAGCGAACACTTCATGCGCAGGCCATGGCGGATCAGGTAGTGATGCAGGCCGGAGACGGCCAGCAGCGAAGGAATCGGCGCGATGTCCTTGTTCACGCCGCGATCGCTGAGGATGAGGATGTTCACCTCGTCTTCCTCGATCATGCGGCGCGCTTCGGCGCGCAGTTCTTCCATGGCCTCGATGAGACCGTCTTCGCCGCGATCGGCGCGGAACAACATGCTCAGCGTGCCGACCTTGAGGCCGGGCAGCGAGATGCGCCGCACCTTGGCGAATTCTTCGTTGGTGAGCACCGGGCCGGGAAGTTCCAGGCGGCGGCAGTCACTGGGACGCGGATCGAGCAGGTTGCCTTCGGAGCCCAGCCACACATCGCTCGAGGTGATGATCTCTTCACGGATGCAGTCGATGGGCGGGTTGGTCACCTGCGCAAACAGCTGCTTGAAGTAGTCGTACAGCAGCCGGCTCTTGCTGGACAACGCCGCCAGCGGCGTGTCGTTGCCCATGGAGCCCACGGCTTCGACACCGTCACGCGCCATCGGCGCCATGAGGATGCGCTGGTCTTCGAAGGTGTAGCCGAATGCCACCTGGCGCTTGGCCAGCGCCACCGGCTCGGGCGCCGGCAACTCGGGCGCCACCGGCAGATCCTTGAGGTGCACGAGGTACTGCTTGAGCCACTCGGCGTACGGCCGCTCGTTGATGATCTGCGCCTTGATTTCCTCGTCTTCGACGATGCGGCCCAGCTCGGTGTCCACCAGGAACATGCGACCCGGCTGCAGCCGGCCCTTGCGCACGATCTGCTCGGGCGGGAATTCCAGCACGCCGGCTTCGCTGGCCATGACGACGAGGTCGTCCTTGGTCACGTAGTAGCGGCCGGGGCGCAGCCCGTTGCGGTCGAGGACCGCCCCGATGCGCTTGCCGTCGGTGAAGGAGATGTCCGCGGGACCGTCCCACGGCTCCATCAAACTGCTGTGGTACTGGTAGAACGCGCGGCGCGCCGGATCCATGGAGGCGTGCTTCGACCACGGCTCCGGGATCATCATCATCACGGCATGCGGCATCGAGCGGCCCGAGAGCACCATGAGTTCGAGCACGTTGTCGAACATCGATGAGTCCGAGCCGTTCGGGTTGACGATGGGCGGGATCTTCTTGATGTCATCGCCGAACACCGGCGACTGGAACAGCGCCTCTCTGGCACGCATCCAGTTGATGTTGCCGCGGAGCGTGTTGATCTCGCCGTTGTGCGCGATGCAGCGATAGGGATGCGCGCGATCCCAGCTCGGGAAGGTATTGGTGGAGAAGCGCGAGTGCACCAGGGCAATGGCGGACTCCATCAACGGGTTCTGCAGGTCCAGGAAGTACTGGTCGAGCTGCATCGTGGTCAGCATGCCCTTGTAGACCATGGTCTTGTGCGACAGGCTGACTACGTACCAGAACTCCGCGCCGCCGATGGTCGACATGCGGATCTCGTTGTAGGCGCGCTTGCGGATCACATACAGCTTGCGCTCGAACTCGTTCTCATCGAGCGTCTCGGTTCCGCGGCCGATGAACACCTGGCGCACGAAGGGTTCCGAGGCCTTGGCCGTCTCGCCCAGCATGGTGTTGTTGGTCGGCACGGTGCGCGCGCCGAGATAGATCTGGCCCTCGGCCTGCACCACGCGTGCGAACACTTCTTCGATCTTGCGGCGCTGCGTCGCATTGCGCGGCATGAAGATGTTGCCGGCCGCGTAGTGTCCGGGCTCCGGCAGGTTGATGCGCGCGTCCTTCTTCGCCACCTTCTTGAGGAAGGCGTGCGGGAGCTGCATGAGAATGCCGGCGCCGTCGCCGGTGTTGACCTCGGATCCGCAGGCGCCGCGGTGATCGAGGTTCTTGAGGATCTGGATGCCTTGCTTGACGACCGTGTTCGATTTCTTGCCCTTGATGTTCACGACGAAGCCGACGCCACAGGCGTCATGCTCGAACTGAGGGTCATAGAGGCCCTGCTTTGGCGGCGGGCCCAGTCGAATGGCTGTCATTTTCAGTTCCTCCAAACACAAACGCGCGGGGCGCAACTTCCCCACGCTATGGGCTCGCGCCCATAACATCCTCGTTTTCAATTGGTTACATCTGGAGGCGCGGCCGCCACGGCGCGCTGAGTCGTCAGATATATATGAGTCCGATCATACAGACCGACGCTGATCGGTCAATCGCATTTGCAGCCATCCGTGGCCGAAGACGGCGGCCAGGACGATGGCGACGCCGATGAAGAATGCCGTGTCGAGATCACGCGCCTCGCCCAGGAATGCGACCGCTATGCAGATTGCATAAACGGGCTCCAGGTTGATCGCCAGCTGCGCAGTGAATGCCGAGACATGCCGCAGGGCGGCGAGCGCCACCACGCAGGGAATCAGGGTGCAAAAAATGGCCAGTACCAGCAGCAATGCCCCGTCGCGGACATCGGGCAGGACAACGGCCGAGCCAGCCGGGGCCGCAATGGGCGCAATTGCGGCCACCAGCAGGAAGCCTGCACCAAGCTCGAGCCAGGTCACGGCCATGGCATCGTGATTGCCGAGGTGCCGCTTGTTGAGTGTGTTGAACACGGCGGCCAGCGCCGCGGAGATCACACCGAGCCAGAAGCCCCAGTGCATGTCCTGCGGGATGCCGCCGACCACCAGCGCCACGCCCGGGATCACCAGGATGCCGAGCAGAAGATTATGTCTTTCGAAGCGCGCGCCCGTGAGCGCCGGCTCGATGAGGGCCGTGACCGCCGGCGCCAGCGCCATGGTGGTGGCGGCCACCGAAGCGTTGGCGAGCTTCACCGAACCGTAGAACGCCAGCCAGTGAAGCGCGACCAGGCAACCGATGCCCGCGTAGGTCAGCGCCAGCCGCGGCGGAATGCCGCGCAGCGCGCGCCACACGCGCGGGAAACACGCCAGCGCCGCCGTGACTAACAACATGCGCCACCACACCAGCTGCGAGTGCCGGCAGCGTGATGAGCTTGCCGAGAATGGCCGTGATGCCCCACAGCACCACGCAGATGTGGATCTCGATGAGCGCGCGGCGGTGGGGGTTCATGGGCTAGATAGACGGGACGCGGGAGGGCGCGTAAGTTTAGCGCCGCGAGGGAGGACGAAAATGAAAAGAAGCCCCATCCGTGCCGCCGCCGTGCTGGCGGTGGCGATGTCCTGCTTCGGCATCGGCCGCCGATCCCGAGATCCCGCAGTTCAAGGCATACGAGCAGCTGACCTACACGCTGGTCACGCACGACAAGTACACGGCGAGCCAGATACCGGGACAGACCGCGCGAATCGATGCGTTCCTTACGCAACAGCTCGTCACCCCGGTGCATACGCCCAACCTTCCGACCAAGATCCTGGTGCTCCCGTACAACCTGACGCACCGGTACTTCGAGATCAGGGATGAAATGCTGACCGATTTCGTGCCAGCGCGGTTCGCGAACTACCTGATTCTGCAACACAGCATCAATTCGCACCTCGTCCGAAGCCAGCTGTTCCACGACTACACGCATGCCTTCCTGCGCTCGCAGATGAAGAGTTATTACCCGCTATGGCTGGAAGAAGGAATGGCCACGCTGATCTCGGCCAGCCGTTTTCACTACACCAAGATGGAAATTGGCATGCCGGTCGGGGAAGGCAGCCCATGGATACCGCTCGCCCGCCTGTTCCAGATCGACCGTTCCTCGCCGGAATATCGCGGCGATATGGAGAACACCTCGATCCATTACGGTTCGTGGGCCCTGGTTCACCTGGCTTTCATCGAAGATCCGGCGTTCAACAAGCAGCTGTTCGATTTCCTCGCGGCGCTGAACAATTTCAATCCGATCGAGAAGGCGCTGCCGCAGAGCTTCGGCATGAGCACCGATGATCTGGACCTGCGTATGCGCGGCTACGTGCAGAAGCTCAACCAGCACCAGGATGCCTTCTTCCAGGTCAAGATCCCGCCGGTGCCGGAGCCCAAGGTCCCGCCCGGCCGCAGCATGAGCGAGGCGGAGTCGCTGGAGCTGCTCGCCGAGGCGATGATCGCGGCCGGCACCAAGCCGGAGCGGCTCGCCGAGCTGATCGACGCGGCGTATCGCAAGGCTCCCGATTCGCCCAAGGTTCTCGCTCTGCGCATGCAGCTGGCGGTGCGCGATCGCGACGATGTTGCTCTCACCCGCCTGCTCGCAGAGAGCGAGCCGCGCCTTTCGGACGCCGCAGGTGGCGCGTGAGCGTCGGCCTGGCCCTGTTCGAACGCGTGCGCGAGAGCAAGCCTGGCGACCCGATGTCGCCGACGGATCGCGAGCGCCTGAGCCGTCGGGCATTCGAGCTGCTCGATCGCGCGGTCATGAGCAAGCCCGACGACGTCGAAGCCATCTGGGGTTACGCCATGCTCGCCGCGCAGTTGAAACAAGACCTCGCGATTGCCATGCGCCGCCTGGACAGCGGACTGGCTATTGCAACTTACAACGCCGATCTCGCGATGGCAGCCGCGCTGGTGTACGAAGCTCTCGGCGAACAGAAAAAGATGGTCCCTTTCCTGGTGGTAACCGCTCGCATGACCAGCCGGACCGACCAACGAGCGTGGGCCATCAACCGCGTCAACGAAGTGCTGGCATCCCAGTCGGCAGCACCGACGGCGGTACCGACGGCAGTACCGACGGCCACAAAATGAATGACACGAGACTGGTCTGGTTGAGCCAGGCCATGCGCGTCGCAGTTGCGCCATGAGAATTTCGCGGACGTTGCTGGCAGCGATCACGACTCTCTTCTCGGTAACTGCCGGTGCGCGCGAGCCTGCGACCAGGGAGCTCAGGTCCTTCATCCTCCCCGATTACACTCTGATGGCGCCGAATGCCTCGATGGCGGATCAGGTTGCCACTCAGCTCGCGCAGGCCGATCGCGTACTTGCGCAGGTTCTGGAGCGCGATCTCCACGCATCGTCGATTCCAACTACTGTCGTCGTATTGAGCGTGGCGGACGTCGATCGATACTTCGGTGGTCCACACGCTTTCTTTACCGCGCCCTATCAAAGTTTCTCCAATACGATCCTGATAACCGCTGAAAAGAATCCCGACGATCTTCGTACGCACATCTTTCACCAGGCGACACATTCTTTCCTGCAATCGCAGTTCAATGCGGAGATCCCGGTTTGGTTCAGCGAAGGGCTGGCGCTGTTCATGGCGCCAAACGAGCTGGAGGCGGCAGGTCGTGCTCGAGAAAGCCGATTCAGATCGGCAAACGCTTGAATCGCCAGACGAACAGTGCGGAACTCATGTCGAAGTGACGGGGACGGATTTTCCCAAACAGTCACGCACGAACGCGAAGATTGGTATGCCCTCGGCGACCTGCTGTCGGCCCGCCCGAACATTGGAAACAGTCCCCCCTCGAATGCTCTTCCACCAGCGACGTCGCGCTTCTCCAACTTCTTACTCATTGACGGATGGCAAAAGGGCGCCGGACTTCGAAACAGCGCATATCTTCAGTACACCGGTGTGTACCTTCGGTCCAAGTTTCCAGGGCGTTACCCGTATTGGTACGAAATCGTACTTATCCGCCGTCAGTGCTGGCAGATGGCGCACAAGGCATCGAGACTCGCAGTTCAAGCAGACGATTTCAGGTACCTGGACCGTCAATTCTTTTGCACCCATCGAAACCGCCGATCGACAAAGCTTCGGCATGAGCGTTGCGACCTGGATCGCGCCCTTTACCGATACTCACGAACGCCAGAGTTACGCGCTGACGACCATTATGTTCACTGCGCCGGCTCGGCCTCGCCGCGAGGCGAAGGAACATCAATGCCTGCAGCGACGATGAAGAGATTCGAAGCGGCTCGCCAATCTGGCGCTCGACCTGGTGCCAGAGCTGAGGAGTCATATCGACGAGCTCATCGCCGCGGCAGCCAGACACAGCCTCCGGTGCAGTCACGAGGCGGAAGCTGCTCGCCGGTGCCGCGCTGGAGAAGGACGACGAAACTGTCGAAAGTGATCCGCGACGCGAAACTGAAATCAGCCGAGCCGCACTACCGTAAAGTTGCTCCAACTGCGGCGCGCGGCAATCGACCGGGATGATGCCTCCTGACGACTCACTGGCAGCGCTCAGTCCAGCGAGCGACACGGGAGTGGCACGAAATGTTGCCCTCGCTTTGATGGAACGCCTGCAAGAAGACAAACCGACGAATTCGCCGGACTCGCCGGAGACCTACCGACTGCGAGAACTCTCGTTTGGCCTTCTCGAAGAGTCGCTGAAGTCCCAACCGGAGGATCCGCAGGCGGCATGGATCTACGGTTTCATCGCCGCGCACTGTCACGAGATCTGGACTCGCGCCACCCGGCTCGACACGCGCGAACACAATCCCCCGGAATCCGGATCTCGCGGCGTGCCGCAGACATTGCATCGCCGAACCCGAGCAGATTCCTGCGTACGCCGCAACCTCGTTGAAATACTGCGTTTCTCGCGTCGGAAAGAGCCGCAATGGGCTGCCCGAAGATCGACGAGTACCACGGAAAATTGAAGTGAAGTCACTGCAGCTTTCGGAGGCGGCAGGCGGAATACGAAAAACAGCTCGCCGACTCGAAATGAAATACGGCAAGGCAAATAAGGGAATTAGCCCATGAATCACATCCGAAACTTTCGCGCCGCATCTTTGCGGCTCGCCCTCGTCTGTCTTGTCACAGCCGCAAGCGGCCAGTCCATCGCCGCCGGACTCCAGGTGGCCAATCCCGGCAAGATGACGCGCTACGAACTGCCGGGTTACACGCTGGTGGCCGTCGACAATCCTCAGTTGCGTCGCGACATGACCAAGCTGCCGCGCCTCAAGCTTGCGCTCGAGAAGTCGCTGGGCATCGACGTGAAGCCGACGGGAATACCCACTTACTTCTACGTCGTCTCGGATTCCGTCTGGGATCGGTACCTCGAGCCCACCGCGGGAATTCCCAGCGAGTTCGTGCCGACGCGCTTCGCAAATTACCTTATCGCCAACAACACCCGGATCAACCGCCTGGGTCTGTTCCACGACCACACGCACCTTTATCTCTACAACCAGATGCCGGGTGTCTATCCGCTGTGGTTCGACGAGGGGCTGGCCATGATGATGGGCCGCGCGCTGTATACGGGGACGAAAGTCGAGATCTATCCGGCGAAACACGGTGACGAAGGTGGCTGGATACCCACTGCGCGCGTGTTGCGGGCCACCAAGGCCTCGCCCGAATACCTGAGCCAGAAACAGCTCTACAGCCTGCACTTCCAGTCGCATGCGATGGTGTATCGCGCGCTGATCGACAAGCCTGAATTCGGCCAGCAGGTGTTCAAGTACCTGGAGGCGTACAACAATCTCGCCACGCCCGACGAGGCGGAAGCCATCCTCGGAAACATCGACGATCTCGACTCCAAGATGCGCGCCTACGTCAACGAGTCCGGCAAGAAGCAAGTCCTCATGGACGTGGAGAGCGTCCCCGACCTCGAGCTTCCCGCTGGCACGCCAGTTTCGAAGCTGGATTCCCTGCTGGGCATTGCGACCATCTGCCTCGATGGCGGACTGCACATCGACATGGTGCACGAGTTGCTCGATGCGGCGGCCGCCGAACCGGATGGCGCGGTGCGCGTTGCGCCTTTGCGCATGCGACTCGCCGCCCGCCTCAAGGACGACGCGGAACTCGAAAAGTGGTACGCGGTTCTGACCAAGGATCCGAGCGATACCCAGGCGGCCCGCGCCGCGGGCCTCGCGTTATACGAACGTGCGCAGACCCTCGATGAGTCTGCGGCGACGCGCCGCACGGATCTGTCGACACGCAGCATGACACTGCTCGATCGATCGATCGCGGCCCGCGCCGATGATCCCGAAGCCGTGTGGGCCTTCGCAATGCAGGCGGCTGACCTCAAGCGCGACATGGACGTGGCGCTGCAGCGGCTGGTGCCGATGATTGAGCGAATGCCGACAAATCCAGACATGGCCCTGGCGGCCGGGCGGGTGCTGTACGCACGCGGCGATCAGGATCTCAAACCGTATGCGACGGCCGTGCTGCGCTATTCGCACTCGATCGAACAGAAGCGCTGGGCAGCGGAACGCATCACTGAATTGAAGAAGAAGCTCGAGGCCGGCAAGACGAACTGAACTGTCGCCGCTAGTGTGATCTTTGCCGAACAGTGACGCGCTCGCGCCGCGGGCGGGTCAGGGCTTCTTCTTGCCGTACAGCCGGTCGAGTGCGGCAGTCCGGTCGCGTTCCTTGGAGCCGGTGACTCCCTGGCGCGTGGCGGCTTCGCCAACACGTTTGCCGACGCCACGCTGGTTGTACGGATCGAACCCGCCACCCTGGTCGCGGCCGATCGTTTCGAGCTTCAGTTCGGGAGTGCGGTTGGTATCTGCGATCTTGAGTTCCGTGACACCCAGCTTCTTCATGGCGCGGGTGGCGGAAAGCGTGGCGAACTCGCCGGTGGCCACGGCCCAGTCCCAGACCGCCACGCCGCGCTCGTCGTGGCGAACCCGGCCGGAAGGACGGCCGTCGCGCGCCAGCCTGGAGGTGTCTTCCTTTTCCGCAGCGAGGCGCTCGGCCTCCTGCTTCTCGGATTCGGCACGGCGCAGCTTCACCGACTTGAGTCGCATCGTGGTCGATTCGATGCTGAACCCGGGCGAGTCTGCGGGCAGGGTCGCGCCCTCGTGGCGGCTGCTCTTGCCGATGGGCGGTTTTCGTTGATCGGGCATTGCTCTAAGACCTTAGGGATTACTCCGCTCTCAACACCTGTTTCGGCGCGATGCGCTCCGAATTTAACCGCAAAGATTGATGCATTTCACGGAACGTCGGGATCTGGCGACGATTCTGGTAAATCGGCGCGCCTACGGCCGTTTGCGGTCGGCGCGCCTGATCTTCCATTCGTCGCCGTCGCGGCGGAATTCCACCTTGAGCCGGGCGTGATCCGGATCGTTGAGCTCGAGGGTGGTGACGGAAATTTCCGCCTGCGCCAGTCCATCAGCCGGGAATTCCAGGCTCTCGATGTTCACGAGCAGTTCGATTTTCGGGTGCGCGAGAAAGTAGCCGCGCAGGAAATTCTGGAGCTGCGCGCGATCGAAGCCCTGCGCGTCTTCGTAGTCGGCCGCGACGAGATCGAGCACGTCGCTCGCGTCACGCGCTTCCGCGGCGGTTTCGAGATCCGCGACCAGCTCGCGCACTCGTTCCTCGTCGCTCGAGCGCGCGCCACACGCGGCGAGAAAACTTGCGGCGATGAGAGTCGGCAGAAATTTCATGACGCGTCCTATTGAAGTTGAAACCGTTAAGCCCTATCGTTCGCGCGCGTTGCGGGGTTGGGAACCGGTCGTGACGTCCAGAAATGGTGCTCCGGACCCAGTTGGAGGTGGACAACTGAAATGAAGAAATCTGCGCGGTCGAACGACTCCGACCCTGGACCCCGTCTTCATACTGTCAACCAGTACCTGGAAAAGAATTTCCCCGACTTCTTTGCCGAAGCCCGTTTCCACGTCGGAAACGATGATTACTTCCTCTACGCCCGCTTCGGCAAGTACCTCGCCAGCTCCATCGAGCACCGGCGCGTCTCCCGCGAAAAGATCTACCGAGGCTTCACCGTGCTGAACAAGCTCGCCCGCAAGGCTGAGCATGATCCGCAGGTGCGTCACATCCTCGTGTCGGGTCCGCTGGAGGAGATCGTCGACGAACCCAAGGCCCGCGAACTCGCGCGCAAGCGCCTGTCGCCAGTGGCCCAGGGCTACCTCGAAGGGCTCTGCGAGTAATGAAAGAAATGGGGACATTCCTATTTTCCGGAGACCGGAAAATAGGAATGTCCCCGATTTCGATTCACTGCGCAGGATATTTCTTGCGCAGCGCCTCGCAGCTCGCCTTGCTCCTCTCTCTGAGGGCGGCCGGCGCCGAGCCGGTCCTCTGCCATCGCACACACATGCTCGATGGCATCCTGGCTGCCACCTTCTGCGGCCCGGAAGAGCCATTCGCTGGCCGGTCGGCGCTCGCCGATCTTGTCCCACTCGGCGATGGTCTTTTCATTGGCTGCCGGTCCGAAGCGGCCGTGCATCATGAGCATCGTCGCCAGGTCGTAGGTCGCATTCGCGTCACCCTGGTCGGCACGCTTGCGAAGCTCCCGGCCCATGTTGAGCGCCGCCTCGGGATCCATCTGCCGCGCGATCTGCACGGCCTCCTCGAAACTGTCCGGCGGTGGATCCGCGGCGATCGCCAGAGCCCCGAGCGCGGCCATGATCAGCCCGCTCATCAATCGCTGGTGTACGCGCATTGAGTCCCCTCCCCGCCGCGACGCGCGGCAGGGACAGTCTGCCGCGTTTGTCACTCGCGCCGCCAGATACCTCCGCTCGTCCAGGCGTTGAACGCCCAGCGCAGCCAGCGCACCAGCGCGAAGGCCATCCAGCAGGCCCAGGCGAAGAACAGCGTGCGGTACAGCCACATCGGCGCGGAGATCACCGTGGGTGCTTCGAGCACGCCGGCACTCTGGTCCGTGAACCACCACATGTGCCCTTCACCATAACTCTCGTCGAGGATGCCCATGTTTGGCGTCGCCAGCAGTCCGTTACGGATGCCGGAGAACAGCAGCGACGTGACCACGAACAGCGTGAACAGGGCGAGCAACGCCTGCACGGCGTTGTAGCGGAAGATCATGTCGGGTCCGGGATTCCACTTCTCGCGCCAGCGCATGACCACCAGCCAGGTCGCGACGAACGTGAACACCAGCCAGGACTGCGTCGACAGACCCAGGCCCAGCAGCAACCACTCGGCAAAGCGCAGCGGTGATTTCGACCAGCGGCCGAGCAACCAGGCAATGACGATGAATACCGCCAGCTCGCTCCAGTAGAGCACCGCCGGCCCGATGCCAGGTCCCCAGGCCATGAGTGTCCAGCGCGACTCAGGCAGGTGAACCGCGAACTGAACATTGGTCGCCGGCGAGCGCAGGTCGACTTCCGCCGGATGCGTCCGCCACGACATTCCCCGCGGCTGCTCCCATCGCACTACGATTTCGTGTTCGCCCGGCGTCAACGACAGTGGCAGCTCGCCCTTCTCCGGCCGCAACTGCTGCGGCTGGCGATCGAAGACCACCGAGGTCACGCGCGCGTCTTCGGGAAGCTTGATGACATGACGGCCGCCCTTGGTGCTGCGAAACCTGGCCTTGAGTTCAGTGGTGGTTGAGCGATTGCCGACGTTCACCCGCTGGAACACGCCATCGATGGCCAGCGTCGTTCCCGGCACCGCATTGGGCCGCGTCACGGTCAGCGTCGAGCTTTTCTCCGGGCCGCGGCGCGTAACGGAACACCCACATCGGGGCCGACACGTCGTCCGGCAGGATGGGCGGAAATCCTTCGAAGGCCACGTTCCACTGCGGATTCACCACGAAGTTCCACACCTCGATGCGCGCGGCGTTTTCGGGAACTGCGAGCTCGAGCTTTTCGGCGCGCGACAGGCCGGAACGCCAGCCGGTGTGCGCCTCACCCGCGGCGAGTCCGACCAATGCCACGTCCTTGCGCACTTCCACACCCGGCGTGAGCACCGATTCACCTGCGATCAGCGGGATCTGCAACGACACGGCGGCGCGATCCGGGGCGATACGCCAGACGTCCGTCGCCAGCGTCCAGTCGAGGTCGAGGTTGAAGGTGCGCTCCACCCGCACGAAGGCGGGAAATTCGCTGCCCGCCTGCAGCGCTGCGCCACCGCGCTCGCGCACCAGCTCGAGGGAACCGGCCACCAGCCGACCTTCGTTGACGCCGCTGACCGTCCAGCCCGACGCGCGCACGTCGATGACGCTCGGTGGCTCGGGAAAGGCGAGCTGCATGGACTCGGCAGCCGCCAGCTGCCCGACGAGGCGCACGGTATGCGCGCCCGCCTGCAGCGGCACCCACAACGAAGTGTCGTTCTCCCGCGCGATGGCCAGCGCGCTGCGCGCGTCCACGGAAACTTCTTCGAGCTGCCAGCGATCGCTGGCATGGGGCATGGGCACCGCAACGTTGGCGAGTGCGCTCACCTGCAGCACCACCTCGAGCCGGTCGCCATCGATGGCGACGCGCGCCGCGGTGATGGATGCACAAGTGGGAGCGCAACTCGGCGTCGCCGTCAGCCGTGTCTTGAGTTCACCAAGCACGTGGCTGGAGGGCGACTTCGTCTGCCTGCGCCTGGGACGGCATCACGGCGCCGCCGATCAGTGTCAGCAACAACACGGGAGCGATTCCGGTCGCTGCGCCAATCGACGAGGGACTGGCCGGTGCGGCACTCGCTGGCAGTTCGCTCGCGGGCGCATCGGCTGACGGCGTAGCGCGCGACGGGCCGCGCGGTCGCGAGTTGCCGCCGAAGCTCAGCGCCGCCAGCCACAGGAAAAGGACCACCAGCGTAGCTGCGCCGAGCAGGCGCCACAGGCCCATGACGAACGGGCCCACGTAGAGGAATCGGACCGTGTCGGAGCTCTCCACCGGTCCGGTCCAGAAATAGGCATACGAGTTGTACTGCCAGTCGGGGATGCCGGGCCCGGCCTGCAGCACCGTGCCCGCCGCATAACGCTGTACCACCTGCTCCGCGTTGAGGGCGATGTCGGCCAGCGGGAGTTCTGCATTCGCTTCGACCGGTTCGGCCATTGCCTTGGTGGGCACGTTGTTGGACGCGAGAAATTGCCGGCGCATCGGTTGGCAAGTCGAACTCGACTTCTGGCGGCGGCGGCGAGACTGGCCGCTCCGAATCGTAGCCGAGCAGATTTTCGACGCGTTGCAGCCATGGCCGGCGGCTCGGGCGCAGCCGCGGGTCCGCGCGCGGGAAACAGCCAGTCGGTGATGCTGGGGCCCTCGACCCACAAGCGCTGAGAGCCCGTACGGATTCGCGGCGTCTGTCCCCGGTGTACTCCGGATACTCAGTCGCAAACTGCGGCGGCTCGAGTTGCGGATGAAGTGCGTAGCGAAACTGCGAGATCAGGAATGGCAGCAACGCCAGCCCCAGCGCGACGAAACTCAGCGTGCGCCAGGCTCGCGCAAGCACCCCGAAGCGGCCTTCGGTGGCGGCGCGAGCCACGGCCAGCGCGGCGAGCAGATTGCCCCACATCCAGAGATATCCGGGCGCCTCCTGGTGCGTGAGCAGCAGCGCGACCGCGGCGATCGGGGCGGCGATCCGACCAGCGGTCCAGTAAACGAACACCACGACCAGCGCCACGCCGAAGACATTCCACAGGCCCCACTTCTCCCACCAGGATTCGGGTGCGGCGTCGGCGCCGAGTGCCGCGATGAGCCGATGGCCCGGCGGCAGGTGCAGTGTTCCGACCACGCGTTCAAAACGTTGATCCCAACCGGTGGCGGGCATGGAGCTGCCGGCGGATTTGCGCGCCAACGTGGTGAGATCGAGGCTCGGGCGGCGCAGCTCGAGACCGGAAGCGCCCGCAGAGTTTTCCGTGACCAGCAACTGGTCGCGGCCCTGCCGCGCGCTCGCCAGCGAAAAGGGCGCCTGCATGTCGAGACGCCAGCCGCGGCGCATGGTGCCCCGGATCGTCGTCGACGACCGTGAAGCCCTCGTGATCGAAATCCAGCCACAACTTGCGCATCAGCGAGAGCCGGTTGTCATCGGCATTGGCGATGCCGCGGCTGCGCTCGACGACACTCAGCTTCGAGTCCTTGTCCATGCGAAAGGCCGGAAACGCGCGCCAGTCCGGCGGCACGTTCGCCTGCGCGGGATCGATGCCATCCGCGCCTTCGGCCGCCGCGATGCGCAACTGGTCGTTGGACGCGAAGCTCCAGATCTCCTCGCGGGCCCACTCGCCGCCGCTGGCGTCAGGCCGGGTCAGTGTGCCGGCGACACCGGTGCCGCGCGCCGCGAGCAGCAAGGTGTAACTGCCGGGGCGCACCTGCACTCGCAGCGTGCCGTCGCGCTCCAGGCGCGCGGGTAAAGGGCCGGTGAGTCCCAGCGGGACAAAACCGTCGGGCAACACGCGGGCAAGCAGCTCTTCGCGTGCATCACCGGCCACGTTCAGGCGGATGCTGGTGAATAGATAGGCGGGGATCTCGTCCCTGAGCAACCGGTACACCTGCACTTCCATGGCGGCGGCCTGCTCGACGTTGCGGCGCTTGCCGAGCCAGATGGCGCCGTCGGGACGTTCGGGCTGCGCGATGCGCTGGCCGTCGACCGTGAGATCGACGATGGCGCTGGAGGCGGACACCGGCAACGACTCCGGGCGCGAGCTCCATTCGAAGCGTCCCGTCACCGTGTAGTTGCCGCGCGCGAGCAGCAGGCTCGGCCCGTCGCGATCCACCACCGGCGCCGGCGCGCCGTTGAGCCGCACTTCGCGTGGCCAGTGTTCGGTGTCCCCGGGCAGGGTCACCCAGCTTTCGGCGAACACCTGCCAGCGCTGCGTGAAGTTGCCGCCGCGCGCAGTTGACGTTGAGCGTGAGCCTCTCGGGCCAGGCGCAGCGAAAGTGCGGCGTACCCGCGTCCTCATCCGGATCGATGGCGTTTGCGAGGATCGGGCAACGGCGGAATTCCTCGCCGTGCAGCACCCATTCCTGCCAGTCACGCAGCGGCGCGGGTATCGACTCCTGCGCGATGGCGACCGCGGATGAACAGAACGCGAGCGCGATGAGTCCCGCGCGAACCAATGTACGCATGAGTGATGCCCCAGCCCGGAAGTCTCGTCTGCTTTTTGAACGGCGCTGCAACCTTGTTTGGTCTAGAGTGCCGGCGCATGCAACGCGCCCACGAGGTACTGGAGTTCTGGTTCGGCACCGGTCCGTGGGATGCCGCGCGTCTGGAAGAGCGCTCTAAGTTCTGGTTTGGCGGCGATGACGCAGCCGCCGGGGCGGCGCGCGATGCGCTGATACGTGAGCATCTCGAGCCACTGCTGGAACGCGCGGCACGCGGCGAATTGGCCGCCTGGGCTGCGAGCCCCAAGCGCCGGCTGGCGCTGATCCTGCTGTTCGACCAGGTACCGCGCAATGCCTATCGCGGCACGGCGGCCGCCTTCGCGTTCGATCGCGAGGCGCTGGCATTGACGGTCGAAGGCATTCAGCTGGCGGCCGATGCGGCGCTGGATCCCATCGAGCGGATTTTCTTCTATCTACCGCTGGAACATGCAGAGTCGCTCGAGGCGCAGGATGGCGCGGTCGCGGCCTTCGAACGACTGGTGGCCGAGGCGCCGGAAGAATTGCGCGCCTACTGCGAATACTGCGGCAAGTTCGCCCGTGAGCACCGCGACATCATCGCGAAGTTCGGCAGGTTCCCGCATCGCAATCGAGTGCTGGAGCGCGCCAGCACCGAGGACGAGCGCGAGTGGCTGGCGGCCGGCGGCGGCAATTTCGGACAGTAGTCGGTGCCGGGCCGGCATTCCGGCTCGTTCAGCAGATAGACGCATGAGTACAAGGGCCGAGGCGAATCGCGTCAGCAAAGCGCCGGTAAACACCGAGGACTCGAATGTGAGTCGTTCGCGCGCGAGGCAAAGGTAGGCCAGCGCGAAGGCAAAAAGCAGGATCGACGGGTAATGAGGTGAGCGTGGGCCATGTGCGCCGACGCTTGTACTCGAGTCGGCAAGCATGTGCACATCTGCGTCGAAGCGGCTATCGATGGGACCGAGCTCTTCCAGAAGGCGCGTCGCGTCGAGATGCCAGACACCCGGCCGAGCTGGCATCTTCGATGAGCGGATTCAGCAGCAGCACCAGCAACAACAAAACCGAGCGGCAGACGATCCGCGGGCGAAGCAAGCCTGACACGGTCGAACATCGCAGCTTGAACGCGCGGTAATGCGCCACCGGTCTAACGAGGTGCGTCCCCTTTTGCTAGCTAAACGAGTGGGGACAGACTTAAGTCTGTCCCCACACTTTTAATCGGTGTCGTCGGGTTCGACGAAGCACCAGGCGACTTCGGGGAATTTCGCCTTGATGCTGCGCTCGAGGCCGTTCAACAGCTCGACGGCCTTTTCGATGCTGATCCCCGGCGTCATGCGCACCTTGATGGCCAGCATCACCTGTGGACCCAACTGCATGGTGATCGCGTTGAACAGGTCCTCGATGCCTTCGGTGGCCTCGATGTGCTCAGAGATGGCTTTCTGCAGGTCTTCCTCGGCGGAACGGCCGACGATCAGGCCTTTGATACGCACCGCGATGAAGATCGACACCACGATCAGCACCACGCCGATCACGATGGACCCGAAGGCGTCGTAGAGCGGATTGCCGGTGGCCGCGGCCAGCGAGACGAATATGAACGCGAGCACCAGGCCGACGAGTGCCGCGAGGTCTTCGCCCAGCACCACCACCAGCTCGACATTGCGCGTGGTCTCAACCCACTGACGAAGTGAGCGTGCCCCGCGCAGCTTGTTGATCTCGCGCAGGCATCCCATGGTCGAAAAGGTTTCCAGGCCGATCGACAAACCGAGCACCAGCAGCGCCACCCACGCCTGGCGGATGGGCTCGTGCTCGTGCAAGCTTGTGCCAACCTTCCTGGATCGAGAACAGGCCGCCGACGCTGAACAGCATCAGCGCGACGATGAAGCTCCAGAAATAGGAGATCTTGCCGAAGCCGAGCGGATGCTGCGGCGTCGGTGGGCGTTGTGACTGGCGCAGCCCGATGTACAGGAGAACCTGGTTGCCGCAGTCCGCGAACGAGTGAATGGCCTCGGCCAGCATGCTGCCCGAATGCGTGTAGATCGCGGCCGCGAGTTTCGACAGCGCGATGCCGAGATTCGCGAGGAACGCGTACAGGATCGCCCTGGCGGAAGAACCGTGGTCTGCCATGCGCGTCTACTTGCCGGACGGCACGAAGTCCGGCTGCGAGAGTTTCATCTCGGTGACCGGACCGTACTTCGCGGCCATCTCGCGGATCTTCGACGCATCGCCGATGAGCACGATGAGCAGGTCCGTGGGCCGCGGGAACGCATCGGCGGTGACCGCGGCGGTTTCCGCGAGGTCGACGCGCCCGAGCGCGGGCCCGTAGCCTTCGATGTAATCATTGCCCAGCCCGTAGAACTCGAGGTCGGCGAGTGCGTTGGCCCAATGCGCCGCAGTCTCGAGCCGCAACGGATATTGGCCCAAGCACGTAGGCGCGCGCGGATTCCAGCATCGCTGGCTCGAGCGCGTCGTGCTTGAGCTTTTCCAGCGTCTGGAGCGTGAGATCCAGCGCCTTGTCGGTGGTTTCGGTTTGCGTGTAGGAGTCGATCTCGAACTGTCCCGGCACGGTTCCGCGCACGAAACCGGAACCCGCGCTGTACGACAGTCCCGACTTGATGCGCAATTCGGTATTGAGGATGGAGGTGAAGCGGCCACCGTACAGCGTGTTGACCAGGTCGAGCGCCGGCCGCCCGCTGTATCGCCGGTCGACCCCGACATTGCCCAGCCAGAAATAGGTTTGCACCGAGTCCGGCGCATCGATCAGCACCACACGCCGGCCGGTGACGCGCGGCGCCGGCTTGAGCTCGGGCAGCGTCGCCTTCGACTTCGCCCAGCCGCCGAAGGCCTTGGTCAACGCCTGCTTCATCCACTTCGCGTCGAGATCGCCGGCGAACACCAGCGTGGCCTTGTCGGCGCCGAACCGGCTGGCGTGGTAACTCGCCACATCGGCCTGCGTGATCGTGGCCAGCGAGCGCTCACTGCCGCCCTGCGGACGTCCATAAGGATGCGCAGCGAACAACAGCGCGCGCCCGTACGTGGGCAGCAACTGCGAGGGATCGGAATCCTTGGCCGACTTGATGAACTCGATCTGGCGATCGCGGTACTTGGCGAATTCATCGGCGTCGAAGCGCGGCCGCATCAGTGCATCGCTGAGCAGCTCGATCAGCAGCGCGCGATCGCGCGCCAGGAACTGGCCGCTGACGGAAATCGATTCGGCGCCAGCGCCGGCGTTGAAGCTGCCACCCACACCTTCGACGGCGTCGGCGAATTCGAAGGCGCTGCGCTTGCCGGCGCCGCGATCCAGCAGTCCTGCCACCAGCGACGCAACGCCGGGTTTGTCGGCGGGATCGGCGAGCGCGCCACCGCGCACGAAACCGCTGAACGCGATGAGCGGCACGTCCTTCTTCGGCACCAGGATGATGGTGAGCCCGTTCGGCAGCACGAAGCGCTGATGGGCGGGAATCTTGACGCCGACCGATGGTGCCTCGGCAGCGAGCGCGACATTCATGATGAGTGCGCCCGCGAGAATGGCGGCCACGCGCCGCAGGAAGTTGTAGCCGTTCATGGCCTGGCCTCCGCGGTGGCGGCCGGAACAGGCGCGGCTGGCTCCTCGGGCGGCGATGTGAGTACCCCCACGGTTCGATGATTGCGCTGGAACACCAGGGCCGCGGCCTTCTGCACGTCTTCGCGCGTCACCTTTTCGTATGCGGCGGGCGAATCGAACAGCTTGCGGTAGTCACCCTCGAATACTTCGAAAGACCCCAGCAGGCTCGCCTTGCCATTGATGGTGGCGATCTGCTTCCAGAACGACGAGGCGTACAGATTCCTGGCGCGCACCAGCTCGGCCTCGGTCACGCCCTGTGACACGACCTGCGCCAGCGCGGCGTCCAGCACCTTCTCCACCGCCGCGGCATCGGCGCCTTCGGGCATCGTGACCGTCAGCCAGGTGAGTCCCGGATCGAAACCTTCCTGGAAAGAGCCACCGACTTCGATGGCGAGCTTCTTCTCTTCGACCAGCAGTCGATGCAGGCGCGAGGAGTCGCCCTCGGTGAGGATGGAAACCAGCAGATTGATGGCGGGACCCTGTGGATCGTTCGCGGCGGGCGACTTGTACGCGAGGTACATCAGCGGCGTCTGCGCGTTGCGCTGGACGTTGACCCGCTTCTCGCCGAGCTGCTCGGGCTCGGTGGTGCGCACCGGTGGCGGAGGTTCCTGCCGCGGAATCGGCTCGAGATATTTCTTCGCCATCGCGAAGGCTTCGTCGGCGCTCACGTCGCCGACCAGGATCAGCGTGCAGTTGTTGGGCGCGTAGTTGGTCTTGAAGAACTTCTGCAGGTCTTCGAGCTTCCAGCTCTGGATGTCGGCCGGCCAGCCGATGGTTGGTATCTGGTACGGATGCGCGACGAAGGCCGTGGCCTGGACCTGCTCGAACAGGAACCCCTCGTTGCTGTCCTCGGTGCGCAGGCGCCGCTCGGAATACACCACGCCGCGTTCGCTCTCGACTACCTGCGGATCGAAGGACAGGTTCGCCAGCCGGTCGGACTCCAGCTCGAACACCAGGTCGAGCGCGCTGCGGGGCACCCAGTCCTGGTACACCGTGACATCGTCGCTGGTGAAGGCATTGTTGGCACCGCCGCGCGCTTCCATCTGCCGGTCGAATTCACCGGGCTGCCGCTTGCTCGTGCCGTTGAACATCATGTGCTCGAAGAAATGTGCGAGCCCGGTGATGCCCGGCACTTCGTTGCGGCTGCCCACACGCACCCAGTTGTAGAGCGCGACATTGGGAATGTCGCGGTCCGTCCAGACGATGACCTTCATGCCGTTCGCGAGCGTGGTCGAATGGACCTGGTCGGCACCCGGAACCCGGGTGGCGGGCGCCGTCTTGGCTGGAGCCGCTGCTGCGCTCGCTGCACCGAATGACAGGAGCAGGCAGGTGCTCGCTACGAACGGAAGTTTCGACATGCCACACCTCGAAAAACGGGTGGGCAACTTTAACGGTTCAGGGTGCCGAAAAGAAAAGCGCCGCGAACGGGGGAAGTCGTGCGCGGCGCCAAGAAGCGAACACCGGGGAAGGATTGTTCGCGGTTCTTTTTGAGGTCACCTGTTGCGGCGTTACCTCGAAACCTTGACGGCGGAGATCGCGGCGAGCTGAGCCCGCGCCAGTCGTGCATCGATGGGCGCGAATGTCACGCTGCCACCGCGGCGACGCTTGACCAGCATTCCCGCCATCGCCGGCCGCATGCTTGCGACACCCTGGGCGTGGGGAAGAATCAGCGTCACTGTCGTTCTCGCTATCACGGTGTAGGACAAAGCAACGCACGTGCCATCGCTGCAATGTCCAAAGAATCAATAGCTTATGGAGGCGCGGGGCGTGATACCCGCGGCCAGGTGACGCGCAGTGTCAGTTACTGACCTGCTCGATCCGGCAGAAGCTGCCGTGCTTTCTGTTAACGATCAGTGCTTGGGGAGTACAGGTACGCAGGGCTTGTTCGCGACCTTCAGTCCACCGCAGATGGCGCGCGCCTGGGCTTCGTCACGGACCTCGGCCTGCAGGCGATAGATGGTGTTGCCGGAGGCTTCGCCAACGACGACGCGCGGCTCCAGCCCATCGAGAGTTCCGGGCGCTTCGGCCTTGAGCTTGCTCCACTCGGCGTTGGCGCGTTCCGCGGTAGTAAACGCGCCGAGCTGCACGCCGAAGCCGGCGCCCGAGCCTGCACCGGCGGCCGGTGCTTCCGGCACGGTAGCGGCTTCACCCGGCGCGACTGGCGCTGTCTCGGGAGTCGCACTGCCACTCGCCGCCGACGCAGCAGCGAAATTGTCGATACGCAACTGGGCTTCCTTGGCCCATTTGCCGGACGGGTGCTGCTTGAGGAATTGCTGGTACGCCTCGGGAGTATCGACTGCCGCCGCGCCGCGCCAATCCTTGTCTTCGACGAGCTGGCCCAGGCGCTGACGCGCGTCGGTGACCAGTGAGCTGTCGGGGTGTTCGGAAATGAACTGTTCGTACGACTCGCTGGTGTCGGCGGCCTGCGCCGAGCGCCAATCGCTCTTTTCGCGGCTGCAGCCGCAGAGTACGAGCAGCGGGATTGCGACGAGCGTCACGAGCGTACGGGCAGACATGGTTATGATCCGGGGCGACGACCGATTTATTGTAAACGCCAAATCGTTGAACGGAGCGCCCATGGCCGAAGAACCCAAACGCCGCCTGTCCGACCGCCTGGGTCTGTCGCCCACCGTGATTGCCGAAAGCACCACCATCGTGGGAGATGTCGTCACCCAGGGACCGCTGATGGTGTCGGGTCACGTGCAGGGCAACGGCCGCATCGGCGGGACACTCTCGGTGAGCAAATCGGCACATTGGGAAGGCGACATCAGCGCCCGCCAGGCGGTGCTCGCCGGCAGGGTCACGGGCAAGATCGTCGTCGAAGACAAGCTCGAGATCAGTTCTTCCGCGGTGATCCAGGGCGAGATCGTCGCCAAGATCCTCGCCATCGCCAACGGCGCCAGCATCGAAGGCGAAGTCACCGTGACCAGCGGCAAGGCCATCGTGAAGTTCGAAGAGAAGCGAACCTCCGACGCCGCCTAGTAATTGGGGACAGAAAAATAGGGACATTCCTATTTTCCGCAGCGGAAAATAGGAATGTCCCTATTTTTCCGTCCCCATTAATTGCAGTTGGCGAGTCCGCCTATCCAGGCGGAGATCAGGTCCACACCGTCGTTATCGATGACATGCCTTGCCAGCGGCGGCATGGCATCCGCTCCGGTGCGATTCATGCGCGCCACCACCACCGAACGTGCGGCCGAACCCGGCGCGATCAGTCGCGGGTTGGTGATGCCGAGATTTCCCAGGTTGGGCGCGACATCGCAGGCATTGGTCGCATCCAGCGCCGTGGTGTAACGCAGGTCGAGGTTGGTGGTGTCGTGCCCCCCGGGCGATGGCAATAGCCGCAATTCGCATGTAGATAGGCGCGTGCGCGCTGGCCGAGCGGCGCGTTGCCCGCGGATCCGGGATCACCGGCAACTGGTGCCGGCGGCTGCGTGCAGCGCCGGCGTCAGGGTATCGATGCTGATCGAGCGTGGTCAGCTGGTTGGCGGTGCGGCCCGTCGGGATAGCCGAAGTCGCCATTGAGCTGTGCCGATCTCCAGTCCCAGCGAGCGGCCCGCGGCCTGCGTGTGACATTGCAGGCACTGGTCTTCGCTCGGGAACAGCCAGGTCCTGGCCCGCGACGTGCACGGTCTTGCCGCCGATCACGCGCGTGGCCTCGGTCTCCTGCGCGTTCCACTCATAGGTGTAACCGGCCCAGTGTGCCGTTGTTGTGGCGCATGAACAGGCGCGTTTCGACCAGGTTGCCGCCGAGTGCGAAGTTCTTGACCAGCACGCTGCCATTCGGGAAATCGAAATCGTTGTGGTTGCGCCGATGGTGATGCGTTGCCCGTTGGGCAGCGCCAGCCAGCGGGTCTTGGCCGCGTCATCCGAGAAGAACGGCGCATTCGGCGCGTAGGGAATCAGTCCGCTCGCCGGCTGCGCCGGGATCGGCCGGGTTCACGCAGCCAGTGTCGGAAAGCTGCGGTCGGGAATCGCGCGCCCGCCGACCACCGCCGCGGGCACCAGATGCGATGCAGCGTTCCGCTGAGATTGACGACGTACAGCTCGCCGTCGATGTCCTCGCGCAAACGAGGAAATCAGCAGGCTCGGTATCCAGCATGTTGCTGGTGGTCAGCGTGAGCGTCGGCGGCGTGTCGCGCGCGATGTGCCAGATGTTGCCGGTGGCGAAATCGGCGAACACGTAGCGACCGGCCAGCGACGGAATCGGCGCTGCCGCGGTACACGAAGCCGCCGGTGGTCGACTGGCCCAGCGTGCGGCCGTATTGCGCGACGGGAGCAATCGAAAGCGGCTTGTTTGGCCCGCAGGCCATGCCGGTATCGGTCGTTCCTTCGAAGCAGCGCCAGCCGTAGTTGCCGCCCAGCGCCACGCGATCGACTTCCTCGAGGGATCCCTGCCCGACATCGTTCAGCCACAACTCGCCGCTGAGGCGATCGAAGCTCCAGCGCCAGGGATTGCGGAATCCATAGGCATAGATCTCCGGACAGTTGGCCGTGCCGGTGCCGTTCGCATTGCAGCGCGCGTTGGCGGCAAAGGGATTGGTCGAGCGGGATGGCGTACGGCACGGAAGCGGTGGCCGGCGTCGACACGTCGATGCGCAGCATCTTGCCCAGCAGGATCGTCAGCCGCTGGCCATTGCCGATGGTGCCGAACTGGTCGTTGCCGCCACCGCCATCACCGATGCCGATGTAGAGGTAGCCATCGGGTCCGAAGGCGATGTTGCCGCCGTTGTGATTGCCGGCCGGGTCATCGACGTTGAACAGCTCCATCTCCGTGCCCGTCGACAGCGTGTCGCCACCGTCGAGCGTGCGGAACTCGGATACGCGGTCCACGAGCCCGAGACTGCGGGTCCGTGCCGGTATAGAAGAGATACACGCGCGGATCAGCCGGATAGTTGGGATGGAACGCCATGCCGAGCAGGCCGCGCTCATCGTTTGGGCTGTTCGGGTCCGAGTTGAGACGCGAGGCAATATTGATGAACTCGCTGCGACGTCGCGACATTGGCGGTGTTGTCGAACACGCGCACCGAGCCGGTCTTCTGCACCACGTACCAGCGAGCGTTGTTGCCCGGCTCCTGCAGCATGGCGATGGGCTGGGTGAAATTCGGCAGGTTGGGAAACACCTCCTGCACGGCAATCGAGACGCTGCTGACGGGTGCATCGCCCGCGAGGCAGGACGTATTCGACGGACGATCGTCGAGACCGGAGACCGGCGGAGTCGTGACGGCGTCTGTCGTGGCGCTGGCCGAGGCGGATGCCGCTGATTCGTTTGCGGGCGTGGCGCCGTCGAAGGCGCGCACCGTGTAGCTGTAGCTGGTGGAGGCGGTGAGATTGGTGTCGGTGTAGGTCGTCGTGGTGACGGTGGCGATGGCGGTCGCACCGGCGTCTCGGAACACGCGGTAACCGGCCACGCCGGTGCCGGCATCCGTCGACGCGCTCCAGCTCAGCCCGATCTGCGTCGACGATTGCGCCGTGGCTGCCAGGTCCTGCGGCACCGACGGCGCCGTCGTGTCCACGGGTGGCGGTGTGGGAGGCGCGGGTGTCGGAGTAGGCGAACTGCCAGGGCCACTGCCGCTGCAGCCTGCGAGCAGAAGCAGGAGGGCCTGCGATGTCAGGCCGGCTGCGTTTCTGGCCACGCGCATGCGAGAGACCTCCACTTCTTGCGCGGACCTGGATGGTCCGGGTTGTTAGCAGCTCAACACAGACGTTAGTCCGTGCCTAGCTGTCAGGGTTCCGCGACAGCAATTTAACAACCTGGCGGTCGATCCAGCTGCTGTCACCGAGCGTTTCGATGAAGCCGCAATGCCCACCGTGAGCAGTGGTCACGATGTCGAGATGCGGAACGCGCGCCAGGCGCACCAGGTCCGCGGCGTCGATGATGGGATCGTCCAGCGAGGTGAGCACAGTGGCGGGCACCGCGAGGGTCGTCAGACGACCACCCGTGATCGAGTAGCCGGCGAGATAGTCCTCCATCGTCGGGTACTCGGTGTGGCTGAGCACGAGCTGGCGTGTCATCTCGCGCAAGGTTGCGCATGCGCAGCAACTCCTCGAAATCGTAGTGGCCGGGCCAGGCCTGCTGCTTCTTCGCCAGCGAGCGGCTCCACTTGCGCACGAAGTAGCCGTGATAGAGGGGCGTGCCGCGTTCCAGCGTCGTCAGCGTCTCGGCCGGATCCAGCACCGGCGAAATGGCGATGACGCGCTCCAGCGGCAGGTGCGGCGCTTCGGCATGCGCCGCGACGCGCAGCATGAAGTTCCCGCCGAGCGAAAAGCCGGCGAGCGCCATCGGCAGCCCGGTGAATTTCATCGCCAGCGCCTGCACCGCGCCCACCACCTCCGGCAACCGGCAGGAGTGGAACAAGTCGCGGTTCAGGTGATGCGTCGCGCCGTGGTCGCGCAGGTTGAGGCGCACCACTTCGAATCCGGCCGTGAACAGGCTGCTCGCGAGCGACAGCTGGTAGGTGGAATCCGCGCTGCCTTCCCAGCCATGCAGCAACACGGCGAGCTTGCGGCCCGGATCGCGGCCGCGTTTCGCGGGACTGGAATGAAAGGCCTGCAGCGTGACGCCATCGCCGCAATCGAGCAGCAGTTCCTCGCTCGCGGCCAGCAGCGGCACGGCGCGTCGCTCCACCCACGCGCGCCGCGGCGGCAGGCTGGGCAGGATGGTCTGAAAGTGCCGGCCGCGCAGCCAGCGCCGGGGTCGAAACGAGGTCTCGAGCGGAAAGCCGGTCACTGCGCCTGCTTCGGGTCCGCCACGTTCGTGGCCGTGTCGCCCTCGGGAACGAATTCATCCTCGGTCACGATGTCGACCACGGCCATGGGCGCCGGCAGGCTAACTACCTCCGGCCGGGCGCGCAGTGTTTCGACTTCCGCATAGGCCGCCTGCAGGTCGGTGCGCAGCGCGGCGATTTCGCCGCCCTGCTGCCACCACGACCAGGTCATCACGGCCGCCCCCGCCAGCGCCAGTACCGCCAGCGACCAGCCGCTGATGGCGCCCCACGCGCGCCGCTCGGGCACCAGCGTGGGCATGTCGAAGTCCGGCGAACCGGACGGCGGCTGCAACGCCGCGAGGTCGCCCTGGATCCGCTCGGAATGCGAGTCCAGCGTCGATGCAATGTAGCCGCGCAGCGCGGCGAGTTCCTTCTGCAGCGACCCGTCGATGGCCGCGCGGATTTCCAGCGACATCTGCGGCAGGAGCCTGGAGAATTCGGCGCCCTCGCCACTCGCGGCGCCTTGCGCACCTGTCGGCGCGACCACTGGCTCAGCGGTCACCACGATGGCGGACTCGTTGGCCGGCAGCAGGTCCGTTCCCAGCACGGCGTCCTGGGTCATGCGCGCGAAAGTAGTTTGTTCGCCGGTGCGGCGGTCCGAGACCAGGCGCAGCTGGAACAGCATCTTGGTCACGTCGGAATGCTTGATCTGCTTGGGCAACACGCCTTCGGCGCCCAGTGCGCGCGCCTGGCCGAGGTACAGGTCCCCTTCCTGCGAGGTGTACATGAGGATGGGAATGGCCGAGGTGCGCGGATTGTTCTTGATGGTCTGAACGGCCTGAAATCCATCCATGCCCGGCATCATGTGATCCATGAAGATGACGTCGGGCTTGTTGCGGGCCAGGTATTCGATGGCCGCCTCGGCCGACTCGGCGGCATCCACCTCGATTTCGTGACGTTCGAGGATGCGTGCCAGAAAGGCGCGCGCGGACTTTGAATCGTCCACGACCAAGGCTCGCTTGGAGGACATCGGTTCGGCTCCCGGTTGCAGGTTTATGGAAAGTTTAGCGTCAACCCATGCGCGTTGGGCGCGTTGTAGTGCGGGACCGCAAATTTTTTTCAGGAGGAATCTGTGACAGCTCGAGAAAGCGTAAAGATTTTCGGCACCCTGGGTCTCGTGGCGATGCTGGCGGCCGGAGGCACGGCTGCGGCGCGCGAGGCGAAACATCAGCGGGGCACACACGCGCAGCGCGCAGCGCAGCCGCACACGCGCACCACCGAGCGCCAGCGCACCGACAACGGGCACACTCGCACGGATACGTGGACGGGAGCCGACGGCAGGACCGCAACTCGTGATGCCGTCGTCACCAACGATCGCGAAGCCGGCACGCGCACCCGCAACGTCGACTACACCGGGCCCAACGGCAACACCGGCAGTGTCGACAGCGTGCGCACGCGGACCGACGATGGCTTCACGCGTTCGACCACGGTGACCAACGGACAGGGTGAGACCGCGACCCGCGACCTCACCGTGGCGCGCGACAAGGAAGCCGGCACCGTGACGCGCGAAGCAAACTACACGACGTTCGACGGACGGCAGGGCTCGATGTCCGACGTCGTGCAGCGCACGGATGACGGCTATACCCGCGATACCTCGCGCACGCTGCCCAACGGCACGACGCAGACCCGCAACGTCGATGTGTCCTGCGACAAGGAAGCCGCCACGTGCATCAAGCAGGTGGTGGTCGGCAAGGAGCCGTGAGTATTGGTCAGGAGTCCGCTTGTGACGGGGCCCCGATGGGGCCCCGTTCTTTTTTCTGGAGCTGCGTGCTGCGACGTTGCACGCACTCTCTCGTAAAACGCGATCAACCGGCGGGCCATGGCCTGCGAGGCCCATGTCCGGGCGTGCGCGAGCAGCTTGGCACGGCGCGGATCCTCGCCCGACAGCGCCAGCGCCTGCGCAACCGCCGCGGCGAATTGTTCTTCGTCTTCGGGCACGACGAATGCGCCGCAGTCCGGCGTGAGGATGGAGCGCGTGCCAAGCTCGGCGGTCGACACCACCGGCGTTCCCTGGGCCATGGCCTCGAGCAGCACCAGTCCCTGGGTCTCGGTGCGTGAGGCGAACACGAAGGCATTGCCCGCGGCGTAACAGTCGAGCAATTCCGTGTTGCGATCGAGGTAGCCGATGAAGCGCACGGCGGAATCGATATCCAGGTCCTGCGCCAGGCTCACGAGATGCGCACGCGCCGGCCCCTCACCCGCGATCACGAACAACGCATCCGGGCATCGGGCGCGCAGGCGCACGAACATGCGCAGCAGGAAATCGATGTTCTTCTCGTAGGCCACGCGACCCACGTAGAGCAGCATCGGGCGATGCGCCTCGATGCCGAATCGTTGCGCGAAAACGCGCGCCGTCGCCGCGCCGGAAACTCGCCGCCGGCAGTCCCGTCGGCAACACCTCGATGGGTGTCGTCACTCCATAGGCGAGCAATGCGTCGCGCATCGGCGCACTGGGCGCAACCAGGGCCGCAACATCGCGGCATTGGGAACGCGTGAACGCGCGCGCGAGGAAGCGACCGATTCCACGCGGCAGGACGGGCACGTAGTGGTGCAGGTAGTCCTCGAAGAACGTGTGATAGGTCGCGACCAGCGGCAATCCGTGCCGGCGCGCGAACCGCGTGGCGGCGTAGTGCGCGATGAACGGGGTGTGCACGTGCACGAGATCGACGCGTGCCGCGAGCCCGGCATCGAGCACCCGCGCCAGCGGCCGCGAGTGGAAGCGCCGGTCTTCGGGATCCAGGGGTACGCTGCCCGAGGGCACGCGAATGATGCCGTTCTCGCTGTCAGGCGGCGCGCCCGGATACTCCGGCGCCACCAGGATGGTCTCGACACCGGCCGCCGCGAGGTCGTCGCGGAAGGTGCGGATCGAAGTGGAGACGCCGTTGACCCTGGGAAAGTAGACGTCCGAGACGAACAGTACCCGCATGCGCTAGACGAGCGCCGCGCCCGATGGCGCCGGTGAGCGCACCTAACAAGGCGCCGACCAGGACATCCGTGGGGTAATGCAGGCCAAGTACCACCCGCGAGGCGGCAATGGCCAATGCCAGCGGCAGCAGCACGAACGATGAGCTCGGGAAACGCTGCGCAGGCCTGCCAGGTGAAGGCCACGGCATGCAGCGTGTGGCCCGACGGAAAGCTGTAGCGATCCAGTGGTGCGCCGGCCAGCGAGATTCCCGCGTGGCGAATGAACGGGCGCTCGCGCACGAAGGTGCGCTTGAGGATCTTGTACAGCGCGAGACCCACCGCACCGGTGGCCAGCATGATGGCAGCGACGCGCAGGCCTTCGGCGCCATATAGAAGAGGCAGCGCCAGCATGAGCGCGTACCAGACCACGCCATCACCCAACCGGCTCGCGGTCATGAACAACACGCGAACCCAGGTGTGCTGAACACCGCGGTTGAGACGGCGGCACAACCGATACTCGGCGTGATCGAAACGCGCCAGTAATGAGCCATGAGTACCCATGGGGTACGCAGTCTCGCGGCGACACAAGGCAGTGCCATGACCAAGGCGTTAAGGATTTGTTTCCAAGTCCCTGAATTCCCTCGTGCGGACGCCCGGCTGACGCATGGCCCGGGTCCTACGTGAATCGCGTCACGGAAGCCCGGGCATGCTGGCTACAATCCATGCGAATGACATGGCGCCCTAACCACCGCGGCCGCTCGCTTGCCGGCCTGGCGGTGATGTTCCTGATCCTCGCGCCGGTGGCGCACGCCATCGACGCCATCGTGCTCGAAGTGCGCGAGATGACCGTCGCCGGGTTGCCGGTGTCGGGCGCGAGCGTGCGCCTGGACCTGCTCGACGACGAGAAGACTCGCGTGACCATGCAGGCGAACGAAGTCGCGCTGCCCGAACCGGCAGGAAAATTCTCGCAGCTCGCATTCACCTGCGACCGGCCGGTGATCGCCGAACCGCGGTTCGGCTGCGACGCCGGGCGTTTCACGGCCCGTGGCGGTCCCACCGGTTCGCTCGACATGCAGGTTCTTGCCGAATTGCGCAGCGATACCGGCGTCACCACGTTCAGCGGCAAGGGACTGAAAATCGCCGGCACCACCGCGTCCTTCGATGGACGACTCGACGAACACGGCTGGCAGGTGCGCGGCTCCACCGGCGCAGCGAAAGTTTCGGCGTTGCGCAAATTCATCGCGCCCTGGTTCGCATTGCCGGCCGACATCACCGGCGATGGCCAGGTGAGGATCGAAGGCGAACTCAGCGATGCCGGCAAGGGACTCGTTGCCGATGTCAGTGCCGCGCTCGAGAGCGTGGACTTGACCAATGAAGCCAGCACCATCGTCACCGACAAGCTCGTCGGCCACGGCGCGCCTGCGCGCCGAACCGAAGGGCGCGGATACGCAGCTGGTGGTCGAAGTCCAGGGCAAGAGTGGCCAGTTGCTCGCTCAGCTCATCTACTTCGACTTCGGGGCAAATCCGCTGGCATTCGACATGCGCGGCGTGCTCGGCAAGGACGTACTCACCATCGATTCGCTGCACCTGAAGCAGGACAAGCTGCTCGACATGAACGGCAGCGGCCGCCTGAATCTCGCCGGCGAGACACCGTCCCTGAGCGGCGACTTCAAGCTCGCACAGGTGGAGTTCCCGGCGGCATTCACCGCCTACGTGGCCAACTTCCTCGCCACCAGCATGATTGGCGATGCCAACACCCGCGGTAGTTTGAGCGGCGAGTCTGTCGATCGCGGACAACGCCGTCACCGCCCTGCGCGTGAAGCCCCAGGGCCTCGACTTCAGCGCGAACAAGGGGAGCCTGCAGCTCAAGGGCATGGGCGGCGAAATCTTCTGGTCGCCGGCCGGCGGCCGCGACGCGCAGATTTCCACGCTCAACTGGACCTCGGGCGGCGCCTACGGATTGTCAGGCGGCGGCTCGAGCATCGAGTTCATCGCCTATGGCGCCAATTTCGCGCTCACCCGGCCCGCCAGACTACCGATCTTCGATGGCGCGCTTGCCATCGAAAATTTCGTCATGGGCAATCTTGGCGCGGCCGACATGGAAGTGTCCTTCAAGGGTGAGGTCGAGCCCATCAGCATGCCGCTGCTGTCGAAGGCATTTGGCTGGCCGGAGTTCGCCGGCACAATTGCCGCGAGCGTTCCCGGAGTGCGGCTCAAGGACAACGTGCTGACCTTCGACGGCAACCTCGAATCGCAGGTGTTCGGCGGCCGCATCGTCGGCAGCAATATCCGGCTGCAGGATCCGCTCGGCAATTACCCGGAGTTCTTCGCCGACGTGCGCGCGCGCGATCTCGACCTGGAGCTGGTCACGCGCACCTTCGAGGTGGGCACCATCACCGGCAAGCTCGAGGCCGACGTGCTGGGGCTGACAGTTGTTCGCGCTGGACGCCGCCAGTTTCGATGCGCGCCTCGCGACACCAAAGGGCGACAAGTCGCGGCATCGCATCAGCGCCAAGGCGGTCAGCAGCCTGTCGAACGTGGGCGGCGGTGGCGGCGGCGTGGTGCAGGCGCTGCAATCGGGCGTGCTGCGATTCTTCGACGATTACAGCTACGACAAACTCGGCATCCGCTGCCGGCTGCGCGGCGATGTCTGCGAGATGTCCGGCATCGAAGCCGGCGCCCAATGGCTACTACATCGTCAAGGGAGCCGGGCTGCCGCGCATCGACATCGTCGGCAACCAGGGGCGCGTCAACTGGAGCACAGCTGATGTCCTCGATCCCGACCGCGGATTTCGGCAGCGTCGACGGTGGAGTAGGCCGATGGACGCGGGGCGCATTCGGGCCAATAATCGCGCGCAGATTTGACGTATGGCGTGTTCAGGACGCGTTCATTGGTGCGATTCGATCATGCACGCGTCCAGGATGCGCCTGGACCCAAGGAGTAAACAATGCGTCGCTTATTGCCGCTGAAGATTGCGCTGGCGAGCTTGCTGTTCGCCGCGTGTGTCACGATCAACGTGTATTTCCCGGCCGCTGCCGCCGACAAGGCCGCCGACCAGTTCATCAATGATGTGACCGGCGGCGCGAAGGGCAACACGGGTGGCAGCACGCCGCCGCAGTCGAACTACGTTCCCTCGAGCCCGGGCGATGAACCGGATGTGCTCGTGGCCGCGATTGCCAATGTGCTGTACGCGCTCGTGCCCGCCGCCAATGCGCAGAACGCCGAGGCCGCGCTCAACGTGAGCTCGCCCGCGGTGACCCGCATCAAGCAGTCGATGGCCACGCGTTTCCCCGAGCTCGAGAAGTTCTTCGCGAGCGGCGCGGTTGGCCTCACCAAGGACGGCCTGGTCGAAGTGCGCGACCTCAACGCGGTCGCGTTGCCGGATCGCGCCACGGTCAAGCGCCTGGTCGCCGAGGACAACAATGACCGCGCGCAGCTCTACACGGAGATCGCGCGCGCCAGCAATCACCCCGAGTGGGAAGGCGACATCAAGAAGAGCTTCGCGCGTCGCTGGGTGGCCACGGGCGCCAAGCCCGGCTGGTACTACCAGGACGACAGTGGCGCCTGGAAACAGAAGTAGTCCGATCGTATGACCCATGCAGGGCCCGTTCCGCGCCGCGGTTCGGGCCCTGCGTTTTTCAGCTGGGAGCTGGTGCTCAGTTTCGCCCCGCGGAAAGGCGTATCTAGCAGGCTGGTTACGGGAGAAACACCATGAAGACGACGACCCAAATTCGCCTGGCGACCGTGGCCGTACTGGCGTCGCTGCTCACCGCCTGCGGACTCGCTGAAACCGGCGCCGTCGCCGCGGCGCAGGGCGAGACCGCCGCCGAGCAGGCCCAGGAAGCGAAGAAAACCCAGGAGCGCGTGGAGCAGAAGATCGAAGACGCGCAGCAGGCCGCCGCCGATGCGCGTGCCGCCGCGGAAAAGGCCAGCGAATAGAAGAATGGGGGCAGCCCCCGATTTCCGCGCGACGCGCGCAAAAGGGGTCAGCCCTGAACAGGACTGACCCCTTTTGCTAGGAATCGGGGGCTGCCCCCATTCTTTTATTCCCGCATGCCGGTGCCGCGGTTCATGAAGACCACGGCCACCGTGAACAAGCACCGCAGCCGACAGCAGCATGATGCTGAAGGCCACCACGATATTCACGTCGCTGGTGCCGAGGAAGCCATAGCGGAAGGCATTCACCATGTGCAGGATCGGGTTCGCGTACGAAATGTGCTGCGCCCATTCGGGCAGCAGGGTGATCGAATAGAACACGCCGCCGAAGTAGGTGAGCGGCGTCAGCACGAACGTCGGGATCCAGTTCACCTGGTCGAAGTTCTTCGCGAACAGCGCGTTGATGAAACCACCGAGCGCGAACACCACCGAGGTAAGGATCACGGCCCCCACGATGACCAGCGCATGGTGCACCGTGAGCTGCGTGAAGATCAGCGACACGATGGTGACCGCGCCGCCGACCAGCATGCCGCGCACCAGTCCGCCGCCCACGTAGCCGAGCACGATGATCCAGTTGGGCAGCGGCGCCACCAGCATCTCTTCGACATGTTTGCCGAACTTCGCGCCGAAGAACGAGGACACCACGTTGGCGTAGGAGTTGGTGATCACCGCCATCATGATGAGACCGGGCGCGATGAACTGCATGTAGGGCACCCCCTCCATGAGTCCCACGCGTTTGCCGATCAAACTACCGAAGATCACGAAGTACAGCGCCGAGGTGACCGCCGACGGCACGATGGTCTGCGCCCAGATGCGGACGATGCGGCTGTACTCGCGGATGACGATGGTCTTGAGGCCGGTCATGCGCGCCTGCCCCAGCGCCTTGGGTGAATCGGCGGGGCTGGTCACTCCCGGGGCGTCGGCGTTCATGACGCTGTCCCGGCAGCGGGCTTCTGCGCAATGTCTTTTTGCTCGGCTTTCGCCTCGACCAACTTCATGAACAGCTCTTCGAGACGGTTGACCTTGTTGCGCATCGACAGCACCCCGATGCCCTGCTCACTGAGCTTGGCGAACACCTCGTTGAGGCTCTGTTCCTTGGAAACTTCGACTTCCAGCGTGTGCTCGTCGACCAGGTCGAATTCGTAGCCCGGTACCTGCGGCACGTTCGTGACGGCTTCGCGCAGGTTGAGCACGAATGTCTCGGCCTGCAGCCTGCGCAGCAGGCTCGACATGCGGTCCCGCTCGGCGATCAGTCCGCCATTGATGATGGCGATGTTGCGGCACAGGGTCTCGGCCTCTTCGAGATAGTGCGTGGTGAGGATGATGGTGGTGCCGCGCGCATTGATGTCGCGCAGGAACTCCCACATCGAGCGGCGGATCTCGATGTCCACGCCGGCGGTGGGTTCGTCGAGGATCAGCAGGCGCGGCTCGTGCACCAGCGCACGCGCAATCATCAGGCGCCGCTTCATGCCGCCCGAGAGTCCGCGCGCCATCTTGTTGCGCTTGTCGGAGAGCTGCAGCAACGACAGGTATTTCTCGGCCCGCTCGCGCGCCAGCGGACGCGGGATTCCGTAGAAACCGGCCTGGTTCACCAGGATGGTTTGCGGTGTCTCGAACTGGTTGAAGTTGATTTCCTGCGGCACGATGCCGATGCAGGCCTTGGCGGCCTCGAGCTCGCGGTCGAGATCGTGGCCGAACACGCTGACGCTGCCGCCGGACTTGTTGACCAGCGAGGTCAGGATGCCTATCAGGGTGGTCTTGCCGGCGCCGTTCGGTCCGAGCAGTGCGAAGAAATCGCCCTGCTCCACGTCGAGATCGACACCCTTGAGAGCGTGGACACCGTTCTTGTAGGTCTTGGTCAGTCCGCGAATCGACAGTGCGTGCATGTTGTGACGATGAGCCTTCCCGGCACGAATTCAATTGGCCATTAGGGAGAGGAAGCTCACGAGGGACGGCTTCGTCCAGTACAGGCTTGAAGACGCCATCCCAGAACGGCGCGCTCGGGCTTTCCTCGCAACGATCGGCCGACTCGCGCAAAGCCTTGGACGCGGCCTTCCAGACTTTGACATCGACGTACTCGCCCGCTTCGGTGCGTTTGGCGGCGTACATGGAGGTGGCGATACGCGGCATGAACTCGGTGGCGGTGGCATCGCCCGCCTCATCACGGATGAGATTCCATTCCCACAGAAAGTCCGAGCAGCGCATCCGCTTGATGCGCTCCTTTTCCTTGTCTGCGAGCTGGGGGTCGGGCTTGGCCGGCACCGGCTTCGGCTCGACACCGGTCGACTGACGCAGCTCCACCTTCATTTCGATGCTGGCTTCCACCGGTTTTCCGGAAGCATCGATCGCCGGCCGGAATCGCGCGCTCTGCAGCACCTTGACGAGCTGCGGTTCGAACCCGGCTTCGGCGGTGTTCTCGGTGATGAGCACTTCACTTACGCGTCCGTCCTCGCCGACACGCACCGTCGCGATGGCGTGGCCGGCGAGTTTCTTCTGGCCAATGTTGATCTTGGCAGTGGAAGCGGCCGCGATGACCTGCGGCTCGCTCGGCCCGGTCTGGGCCATGGACGCCGCGGGCAAGAGGATCGACACGATGAACGCAATTCCTGCGCGTGCAGTCAGTGACATGTATTGGCTGGCTCCGTCTGTCGCAATGGCCCGCGGCCACCGCCAGCCCGGACCGGCATCCGCCGCGTGGCGGGTGCCGGTATGCATGCTGACTGGTTAGAAGCCGCGGGTTGCGCGCAGCGCTCGCCGCGCGTCCACGAATCCGAATCCGGTATCGAAATCGAACCCTTCGGCATTATCGACGCGTTGCGGCCCGATGTCGCCCCCGAAATTGCGAAGCTTCATGTCGTCCGCCGTCAGGCGCAGGGCCCAGTAAATGACGTCAGGCGTCAGTTTTCTCGGGCCAATGAAGCGCTTATGCAAGGCGATATCGCGCGCCCGCTGGTCGAGCATCAGGGCCGCCACGGCCGCCACGTGGGGGGCCGATGCCGAGGTGCCGAAGAAGTTCGGGAATCCGTCAGGTTCGGTGGTCCCCGGAACCTCGAAGCTCAGGTCGAAGAAGAAGAACGTGGTGTTGCCGCCATCCGGCCCGGTCACGCCGGGCTTGATGCGGATCTGCGGCACCGAAAGTCGCTTGCCGTTCTTGCCGAAGAACACCGGGGTTCCGCCGGCCGACGAGAATGAGTTGAGACAGGCCGGGAAGCATTGCGGCCGCAGCGGGCTGCCCCATTCCTCCGTCTGGTACCAGGCAGCCGCGCCGACTGCCTCGGCGCCCGCGGCGTTGGCGTGGCCGTAGACCGTGCCGCTGGCCGTGTCGAACTCGTTGACCGTGTAGACGCCGGCATCCAGGTCGAACCACACGTACTTGATGTAGTTAGGTGCCGGTCCTTCGAACAGCTCGATGCCGAGCTGCACTTCGACGTCCTCGTCGCTGAAGTTCACCATGATGGGAACTTCGACCGCGTCGCCACCGATGTTCGCGTCGAAGCCCGGGATCTGGCACACCAGCTGCTCGGGATCGTCGGTGCAGATTTCGATGGGCTCGCCATTGGCATCGTAGAACCAGACGTCGATATCGCTGTCGGCGCCGCGCTTGCCATTGGCCGACAGCGAACGCTGGTCCCACTGGACCGACAGCAGGGTCACGGAGCCCGCCGAAGCGGTGGCGCTTTGCAGGCCATCGACGGCCCGGCCCGCAGCGAAGTCGTGGCGCCTGCCGGAGATGCCGAGCGTCGTTCGACAGCCGGAAGCGCGATTCATAGGAAAGCCGCGCGTCATTGCCCGCGGACGAGAAATACGCCACGCCGCTTGCGGTACACGTCGTCCACCGCCTGCGCGATGATGCCGTCCTCGAACATCGGCTCGGCGAAGTAGATGACGTCATCGACGATGACCTTCGATCCGGCGTCGGCCAGCGCGCGGATACCCGCGGCGAAATCCTCCTGGCTCACGAAGGCCGTGTAGAAGGCCAGCGGCGAGGCCGGCGCCACATCGTGAATGAGCTGCATCATCGCGCGGCCTTCGTCGGAGCAGTCGGAGCTCGGCACGGGGGACAGATCCTTGAGCACCAGGACGTCCGCGCGGCAGATCGTTGCTGGCGATGTCCTGGGCCGCGCGCGTGAACGGCGCCCCCGGTTCGAATGCGCCTTCTGCGCAGTCGTAGCTGTCGGACAGTGCGCCGATGCGAATGCCGCGTCCGTTTACGCCGGTCCGGGCGCGCGCCAGGTCGGAGCGCAGCGACCGGTCGCCCTGCGAGGTGACGCTGCCGGTGCGCGCCATGGCGAGCGTCGGGCGCAGGAACTTGAGACCATGCGTCGCCGCCATGTCGCCCAGCGCTGCGATGGGTGCGCGACCCGATACCGCGGTGGCGTGCAAGGTGACGTCGGTCAGTCCCTTCGATACGAGTTGCGCGCGCAGGCTTGCAAGATCGTCGCCATAGGCGCTGATCGACACGTATCCGTCGCTGGCGCGAAGCGCCGGAACCTTGCGCGTGACCGCGCGCGTGACGTCGGATCGTGGAACGCGGCGCGCCGCCGCGCGTTGCAGGACCGATAGGCTGGCGCCCAGCCTGGCGCCGTTACCCGCCTTGGCCGCGTTCTTCGCGGCGATGACGTTCTGGCGCGTGGCGCTGCTCGCGCCCATCGAAAATAGCATCGCCACAGCGGCGCATGCCGCTATGGCTGTCTGTCGGTTGATCATTGTGCTCCCCGTTCATGTTGGTTGGCGGGCTCCGCCCGCGCTAATTGCCAAGGGTTTGCACACGCCCTTTCTTCCTTGAATGCTGGCTTACCGAAGAAGTCTCCGGCGAAAAATGCGTGTGAGTTTCATGGAGCATGCGCCGCGAGAGTTTCGGCGGCAAGGCGCTGAATTCCACCGAGCAGCAGTTCGTGCAGACGCCTGTCGGCGCCGGCTGACGACGCCACGAGCAGCTCGCGCCAGAAGCCGTGTTGCTGGACCCAGCGCGGCCGCAATGAATCTGCGTTGCGCTCCGCGGCTGCTTCCAGGGCGGTGAGGGAACATGCGGCGAGTGATTCCACGGCGGCAGTGGAGGCGCCAAACACCAGGCATGCGGCGCGCGGACGACTGCGCGCGAGATGCCAGCCATACACCAGCATGCGACGCGTTACCGAACGCGCCGCAGCAATGTCGAAGTACGCCTGCTCGCAGCGGTGCTGCTGATCGTTGACGCCGCGAGTACGCAGTTCCAGCCAGCGCGGCGCCGACGCGAAGCCGGCATCGAACAGCGTGAATGGTGCGGCGGCCAGTCTGCGCACCGCCTGCGCGGACAGCGACGCCCAGTGATCGCGCAGGGCGGCAAGCAACGGGGGCAGCGGGGCAGAGGAATCCGCCTCGGCGGCGCGCATGGCCAACAGGCCCAGGCACTCGGCATTGAGCTCGGCCAGTGGTGCCGGATCGACGCCCTGGGAAGGCAGCCAGTGGCGCGCTTCGTCGCGCGCCGGGGTACCAGTGCGAATCGCCATGTCATTCCTCCCTGTACGCGCGAGATATCTTGCGCCGCACCCCCTTGAAAGTCATTTCGAAATTTGGGAAATTTTTCCCAAATTTCGGATAACAAGATATTGCTGCAGGGAAGACCAAATATGCGTATTTCAGACGACCGCTACAGCCGGGACCGGCTGCGACTCGACCTGGCGTTGCGTTTCATCCATCACGAGGCGCGCACCCACACCATCCGCGCGTGGACCGGGCTGACGGATGACCGCATCCGCAAGCTGTACCGCACCTATCTATGCGAGGCCGGCGGCGCCGGGGTTGCCCGCCACCGCGGCAAGTCGCCGCGACAGGCGGCTTTCTTCACACGCAGCCTGCGGATAAGACGCGAAGCCGCGGTCTTTGCAAGTGTCAGCAGCCTGTTCGGGCTGCTCACGCCACAGGCCATCACGGTGGATCGTGGCGCCCAGCCGCCGCCCACGGTGGCACGCGGCGCCCTGCTCTGCGAAGCCTTCGAAACCTACCGGGCGCTGGTTGATGAGCCGCTGATCTCCTTCGAGCACGCGGTCTACCTGGTCGGCGCGCTCGCCTGCGGCGATGAGCTGCGGGTGGCCCATTGCCGCGATTGCGCCGGTGTTCTGGTGACCGACCGGCTGGCGCTGCGCGCCGCGGTCTGCAACGACTGCGCCGCCACCAGGAATACCGCGGCGGACGGCTCCGGGGAATGAAGCGGCCGGGCACTCGGGCCGCCGCGCGGGTGGTAGATTTGCCCCGTGAGCATTCGACCCACGCTGTTTTCCGGCCAGTTCCTCGATCGCCGCGCCGAGCTGCGCGACGACCCACTATGGGTCATCGCGGCACGCTCCGACCCGACCACCCGCTACGTGCTGGGCGCCGGCGCGGTGCAGCTGGTGACCGGCGGCGGCAGCGTCGAAATCGCGTTCCTCACGGGTGACGATGCGCTGGTGGCCTCGGCCCGCGACGCCGACCTCACCTTGTTAGGCTGGTTCCGCGGGGCGCGCTGCGTACTGGTCGAAATGCGCGAACCGGCTGCCGGGCCTGAACTTCCCGCCGGCACCGAACTCAGGGAACTGCGGCCGCTGGCGCCGCTGTTGCCGGCCGACTCCGCCTCGCTGCTCGCGTACGCGCGCGCACTGGGTCTGTGGAAGGTACGGCATCGCCATTGCGGCACCTGCGGTGCACCGAATCTCCCGGCGCGCGCCGGCCACGTCATGCGCTGCAGTCGCGAGGGCTGCGGCAACGAGACATTTCCGCGGCTCGATCCCGCCATCATCGTGCTGGTCACCGACCCATCCGGCGAACGCGCCTTGTTAGGGCGGCAGGCGTCGTGGCCCGCCGGGCGTTACTCCACCATCGCCGGTTTCGTCGAACCCGGCGAGAGTCTCGAGGACGCGGTGGTGCGCGAGGTGGCCGAGGAAACCGGCGTGCAGGTATCCGAGGTCGCATACGACTCCTCGCAGCCATGGCCATTCCCGTCGTCGCTGATGCTGGGATTTCGCGCCGTGGCGAGCACCGATGCCATCACGCTGCACGATGGCGAGCTCGAAGACGCGCGCTGGTTCACACGTGCCGACCTGGCCGCGGGTCATCCGGCGCTGCCCCCGCCCGGCGCGATCTCGGCGCGCCTGATCGACGCCTGGTACAACCAGCCCGGCCAACCCGCGCGGCGCTGGTAACCGACAGTGTGTTTGTTAGTACTCGCGTGGCGCTGCCATCCGCGTTACCGCCTGGTGATCGCCGCGAACCGCGACGAGTACCACGCGCGCCCGGCCGTCGCGCTCGCGCCATGGAACGACGCCACTGGCATCGTGGCCGGACGTGACCTCACGGCCGGTGGCGCCTGGTTCGGGATCGACCAGCAGCGTCGCGTGGGTATCGTCACCAACTTCCGCGAGTTCGGCCGGCGCCGGCGCAGCGCGCCGTCGCGCGGCGGACTGATCCCGGCTTACCTGGCCAGTACGACGACACCGGTCGAATACCTGCGCAGTCTCGAGACCGATGCGCTGGGTTATGCGGGCTTCAACCTGCTGCTCGCGGACCGCGATTCACTCTGGTACGCCTCGAACCGGGCCGACCAGTTCGCGCGCGAGCTTTCACCGGGCATCTACGGCCTGTCGAACGAATTCCTCGACACACCCTGGCCCAAGCTCGTGCGGGTACGGTCACGCTTCGAGGCAGCTCTCGCCGCACCCCAATCCGGCGACCGCCAGGCGCTCGCCGCTGAATTGTTTGCCATGCTCGCGGACCGCGAGACAGCTCCCCCGGAATCCCTGCCCGCCTCGGAACTGTCCCCCGAGTGGGCGCGCAAGCTGTCCGCGCCGTTCGTGCTCGATCCGAGTTATGGCACGCGTTGTTCGACGGTTCTGACGCTGTCCGGCGACGACGCGCTCGATATCAGCGAACGCCGCTTCGACGCCCACGGCGCCGCGGCCGGCGAATCTGAATACGCGCTGAACGCCGCGGCCGTCTGACGCGGGTCGCAGCGGCGCGCGGAACCCGCGCGCATACTGGCGACTCTCATTAGAATTCCCCCTCTTCCGCCCGTAAGCGGTGACATGTCGACGTCGCATAACAACCATCGCACGCGCCTCCTCGCGATTACTTTGCTCACGTTGGTTGTCGGGCAATTCGCCGCCCCCGCGTTCGCCGGCATCGAGCTGGAAGTGCGCGGCGTCGGGGAGGACATCCGCGCCAACATCCTCGCCTACCTGTCGTTCGAGCGTTACAAGACCTCGGACGATCTCTCGCCGGAATTCGTGGAGCGGCTGCAGGAACGCAGCGAGCGCGAGATCCTGGCGGCCATGCGGCCCTTCGGCTACTACGAGCCGACCGTCAAGTCCGAGGTGCATCGCGAGGGAAACAGCGGCGAACAGAATTATCGCGTCGTGATCACCGTGGATCCGGGGAAACCGGTCATCGTCGACAAGGTCGAGGTGAAGGTCACCGGCGCCGGCGCGGACGACCCGATTTTCACCAACATCACCAACGACCTGCCGATCCAGAGCGGCGATCGCCTCAGCCACACTAACTACGAGGCGCTCAAGGGTGGGCTGCTGCGCGCTGCGGCCACCTTTGGTTATCTCGACGCACGCATGCTGCGCAACGAGATGCGCGTCGATCCGCAGGCCTATGCCGCGAACGTCGCCATCGAATTCGAAACCGGCGAGCGTTACCGCTTTGGCAAGACGACCATCCGCCAGGACGCCATCGATGAACCGCTGGCGCGCCGCTACCTGCGTTACCAGGAAAACGATCCCTTCAACGCCAGCGAGCTGCTGCGCACGCAGTTCGCACTGGATGACAGCCTGTATTTCTCGACGGTGGAAGTGCTTCCCGAGGATCGCGACCGCGAGAATCACATCGTGCCGGTGGTCATCGTGGCCGAACCGAATCGCAAGCACCGCGTGCAATACGGTGTCGGCTACGGGACGGACACGCAGGTGCGAGGCACCGTGGCCTGGGAAAACCGCCGCGTGAATACCCGCGGTCACCGCTTCCGCACGGAAATTAAGGGCGCGGCAACGGCGCAGTCAGTGGATGCGCGCTATATCGTGCCCATCGGCGACCCGGCCACCGAGAAGTTCACGCTGCAGCTCACCGGCGAACACGAGCGGCGCGCCGACGTCGATGACCACACCATCGACTTCATGCCGAACATCACCCACGTGCGCCGCTCCTGGTTCGGAGAGCACTACTGGCAACGCGTGATGTACGTGGAGCTGCTGGACACGCGCTCCGAGTTCGTCGAGTCGGGTCGCATCGACCAGCAGACCTTGTTGATCCCCGGCATCAGTTTCGCGCTGGTGCCACGCAACTACCTGGGCGAGGCGCTGTTCTCGCGCACTCTCTACACCGAGCTGCGCGGATCGCACAGCGCCCTGGGCTCGGATGCGGACTTCATCCAGGTGCGCGCACAGGCAGAGCGCGTTTTCGATTTCACGTTTGCGCCCAAGTGGCACGTCTACATGCGCGCCGAGATCGGCGCCACGGCGGTTTCCACCGCCAGCGACCTGGCGCCGTCGCAGCGCTTCTTCGCAGGCGGCGATCGCAGCGTGCGGGGCTTCGGGCTCAACGATCTTTCGCCCGTCGAGGAGGTGATCGACGAAAACGGCGAGACCACAGTTCGAGAAAACCGGTGGCAAGCACATGATTCGCCGGCTCCGTGGAACTGATCCGCGACCTGCCGAAGAACCTGGCGGTGGCCGTGTTCTTCGACGCCGGCAATGCCTTCGACGCCTGGGGCGATCCGCTCATGCACTCGGTCGGCATCGGCATGCGCTTCCGGCTGCCCGTCGTGTCGGTGGGCATCGACGTGGCGCAGGCGCTCACCATTCCCGCGGGCAGCACCGAGCGCCCGGGCCCGCGCCTGCATCTCAATTTCTCTCCCAAGTTGTGATGAAGCGTCGGCTCAAGATCGCAGCCCTCTCGTTCGGGTTGTTTGTCCTGCTGGTTCTCTCGTTCCTCGGCTGGGTGATCTATACCGAGGCCGGGCTGCAATTCGCGGTCTCACACCTGCCCGAGAAGCTGGGCCGGGTGACACTGCATATCGAGGACGTGCGCGGCACGATCGCCGGCGGCTTTCGCGCTGCGCGCGTCGATGTGGACCACGAGCGCAGCCATGTGTACATCGAGAACGCCTCGGCGCGCGTCAACTTCTGGCCACTGCTGGTGGGGCGCATCTCGGTACGCCGGGCGGACGCCGAACTCGTGCAGGTGGACGTCAAACGCCGGGTTCGCCCGCCGCCCGACGCGCCAGCCAAGTTCCTGCCGCGCCTGCTCAGCATCAGCGCCGAGCACGCCACCGCGAAGAGCCTGGTGATCATCGCGCCCAACGGCAAACGCGTGGAATTCAATGATGTGAACGGCGCCGGCATCGTCGGTCACAAGACCATCCGCATCTACGAGAGCAATGTCATCTATGGCGTGCTGCATGCACGTGCCATCGGCGAGCTGCAGGCCGCCAATCCCATCAAGCTCAGCGGCGAATCCACCACGCGCATGATCATCGAAGGACAGCCCGAATGGCTGGCCGAAGCGAACTTCGACGGCGACCTCATCAAGCTACCCGTGACCGCCAAACTGCAGACGCCGTTCCGCGCAGACATGCGTGGCGAACTGCTCGACTTGTCGACCAACTTCCACTGGCAGGGAAAAACCGAAGTGCACAACTTCGACCTGCGAGCTTTCGGCGCCGGTGGCGCACTCGGCATCGTGTCGGGCACGCTCGACATGGGCGGCGAGATGAATGCCTTCCACGCGCGCGGCCCCTTGCTGGTTCCGGGCCTCGGCGCGGGACTTTTCGACGTGGCCTTCGAGGGCAACTATGCCGATGCCAGGGTCAATGCCACGCGATACGAGGTAAATCACCGTGCCACCGGCAGCCACGTGGACGGCGCGGGCACGATCGAAGTCGTCGAAAACGGTCCGAAGCTGGTGCTCGCGGGCCACTGGAGCGACGTGCGCTGGCCGCTGGCCGAACGATTCACCGCGGAGATTCCGCAGATATTCTCGACACCCACCGGGAGCTACACGCTCGAGGGGGTGTGGCCCTATACGCTCACGGCGCGCGGCGATCTGTACGTCCCGCAGATCGAACCCATGACGTTCGCGATGCGCGGCGCGTTGCACAAGGATCACCTGGCGATCAACGAACTCGATCTCGGCGCCTTCGATGGCCGCGCACTGCTGGCGGGCAATGCGCGCTGGACTCCGGACGAGAGCTGGGCGCTGGAAGGCGAGGTGCGGAATTTCAATCCCGCCGAGCTGCGTCCCGGATTCACTGGCGCGCTGAATTTCCACCTCAAGGCCAGTGGCGCGCCGTTTGGCGGGGACAACCTCGACGTCGCCTTCAGCAATCTGTCCGGCAAGTTGCGTGGCAATTCGGCCGGCGGCAGCGGCCACGTCATCAAGCAGGGCGAGGACTGGACTTTCGACGCGCTGCGCCTGCGTGCCGGCACGACCCGTCTCTCGATCGACGGCCATCTCGGCCCCACACGCGCGCTGAACCTGGACTTCAGCATCGATGCCGACAATCTCGGCCTGTTTGCCGAAGGCGCGCGCGGCACGTTGCATGCCGACGGTACCGTGGCGGGATCTTCCGGGACGCCGGTGATCCGGCTTAATGCCCACGGTTCCGGCATCGAACACGAAGGTGTGTTGCTCGACAAACTGACCGCGAACATCGACGTTGACTGGCGCGGCCAGCGCACATCGCACGCGGACATCGCGATCTCGGGTCTCACTGTCGACGAACGCGTACTCACGCAGTTCAACGCAGTGCTCGACGGCACGACCAGCGATCACACATTCCGCGTCGACGCACTCGCGGCGCGCACCAGCCTGCATCTCGCGGGCAAGGGTTCGTTCACCAACAGGATCTGGAACGCCAGCATCGCGGACCTGGTCATCGACGATTCGGCCAACATCAATCTGCGGCTCGACGCGCCGGTGCAGGTGATGGCCAGCGCCAGGGCCTTTTCGCTGGGCGCGTTGTGCCTGCGCGGCAAGGTGGCGCGGCTGTGTGGTGAAGGTGCCTGGAATGACGGTCAGTGGAAGGCGCACGCGGAGGCGGACAACCTGCCGATCAGCACGCTCACCGCGGGCCTGACGCCGCGCGTGGAATACCAGGGGAGTGTCAATGTGACGGCGAATGCCAGCGGCAGTCGCGGCGCAGCCGTGGGTGGGCGAAGCCCGCGCCGACCTCGTCGACGCAGCGATCCGGCACAAACTCGCCAGCGGTCGCACCGACGTCATCAGCTTCGGCACAGGTTTCGTCACGCTGAGCGCGCAGCCAGAACACGTAAGCGGCGAGCTGCGGCTCGATGCGGCAGAACGCGGCGTGATCGCGGGGCGTCTGCGCGCCGATCGCACGTCTGCGGAGCTGGGACAGTGGCCGCTGCACGGGCAATTGCAGATGGCCACCGCCGAGCTCGGTTTCATCACGCTGTACGCGCCCGAGATCGATCGGGCCAGCGGACATTTCGATGCGAACCTCAGCTTCGAAGGTACGCTCGGACGACCGGTTGCGAGCGGCGTCATCAAGCTCTCCGGAGCCGAGCTCGACTTCTACCAGCTGAACATGGCGATGCGCGCGCTGGAACTGGAAGCACGCATCGTCTCGAACAATCTCGAGTTCAACTCCACCGCCAATGCCGGGGACGGCAAACTCGAGAGCTCGGGGAAAATCGAATGGCGCGAAGGCCTGCCGTACGGCGACCTCAAACTCGCCGGTGAAAACCTGCGCCTGGTCGACGTGCCCGAGGCGCGCATCGATGCCTCGCCCGATCTCGACTTCCGCATCGCAGGCCGTGACATCTTCGTCAAGGGCGAGGTCAAACTACCGCTGGCGCGCATCAGGCCTGCCGACCTGACCAACGCCGTGCTGCCCTCGGCCGACGAGGTGCTGGTTGGCCCCACCGAACAGACGGAAAAGGATCCGTTCCGTGTCACCAGCGAAATCACGCTGACCCTGGGCGAGAAGGTCACCATCGAAACCTACGGACTTTCGGGACACGTGGAAGGCAGCATCACCGAACGCACGCTGCCGGACGAGCCGACGCGCGCCACCGGTGAATTGCAGGTCAAGGACGGGCAATACACCGCGCTGGCACGCAAGCTCGACATCGAGCGCGGGCGCCTGATCTTCAGCGGCGGCCTGCTGGTCGACCCGGTGGTCGACATCCGGGCCGTCAAGGAATTCCCCGACGTGAAGGCCGGCGTCAACGTGCGTGGCACGCTGCGCGAACCACGCCTCTCGTTCTTCTCGGAGCCGTCGATACCTCAATCCCAGATCGTCTCGCTGCTGCTGGCGGGCGGTTCGTTGCAATCAGCCCAGAATCCGACCACCCAGGGCACACCGCAGGCCAAGCAGGAAGTTGCCGGCCAGGCGGCAGCGCTGCTGGTATCGCAGTTCGGCGGCAAGATCGGACTGCCCGACATCAGTGTCGAATCGGATTTCGACCGGGCGAGCGACCAGATCGGTACTTCCCTGGTGCTCGGCAAGTATCTCTCACCGCGGCTGTATGTGAGCTGGGGCGTTTCGCTCACCGAGTCCATCAACACTTTCAAGATGCGCTACACCATCGACGACAGCTGGACGGTCAAGACCGAGGCGGGCAAGGAAACCAGTGCGGACCTGGTGTATACCATCGAGAAATGAACACGCTGGAGATGTTCGGAAGCGATGCCGGCGCCCCACTGCCGCTCGGACCGGGAATCTCGCTGCTGCGCGGCTTTGCCGATTCGTCGCGCCTCATGCCGCTGATCGAGCGCGTCGCACGCGCGGCGCCGTTCCGACACCTCGTGACTCCCGGCGGGCAAACCATGTCGGTCGCGATGACCAACTGCGGCCCGCTCGGCTGGGTCAGCGATCGCAGCGGTTACCGCTACGATGCGCGCGATCCGCTCGGCGGCCGGAACTGGCCTTCAATGCCGGAGGAATTCCTGGAGCTGGCACTCGATGCCGCGACGCGCGCCGGCTTTCCGCGGTTCGTTCCGGATGCCTGCCTGGTGAATCGTTATTCGGCGGGTAGCCGCCTGACGGCACACCGTGATGCCGACGAACAGGACTATGCGCAGCCCATCGTGTCCGTTTCGCTCGGCCTGCCGGCGAGTTTCGCGTTCTACGGGCTCACGCGCGGCGGCAAGGGCAACAGCGTGGCGCTCACGGACGGAGACGTGCTGGTGTGGGGCGGGCCATCACGGCTGGTGTATCACGCGGTGCGGCCCATCAAGCCCGGCCACCACCCGGTAACCGGCGAGTTCCGCTACAACCTCACCTTCCGCCACGCCCGCTGAGCGGTAGTTAGTTTCGTGCGTGCAGCATGCGGAACAGTGGATCGCCCTTGAAGCCGTAATTTTCGCGCGCAAAGGCGAACTCCCACAGCAGCGGCGAGGAATACAGCACCGTTCCCCTGCCGGTCGCCGGATCGAGCGACAACACCACGCTGGCCGTGCAGGCGGTGTGCAAACCATTGCCGTGTGCGGGACACCAGCGCCAGATGCCAAACTTCCGATCGATGGCCTCGGTCGAGTCGCCTTCCATGGTTTCGATGACCACCTTGCCACGGCGCGCGAATCCCTCGGGCCTGCCGTACCTGGCGATCAGCTTCTCGAGCACGCGGTCGTAGGTGGTCTCGTGCTCGCCGGGCAGCTTGCGCAGCTCCTCGCGGCTCTCGCTCTGGAACATGAACTTCATGCCGCAGAACTTGTTGATGGAATCGAAGTTCGGCGGCAGTTCGGTTTTTTTCGTCTGGCCCCAATTGGCACAGAACTGGTAGATCACCGGGTGCAGCACGATGCCCGCGGCTTCGTCACCAAACCGGAAACCCTGGCCGTCGATGGAGTATTCCGACAGCACGTACGTGCCGCCGCCCTCGAAGGTCTTGCGATAACGCAGCAGCGTCGCCTGGAAATCGCAGCCACCCGGCGCGCCCGACATCGTCGGCCCCGGTGACGCAATCGGCACGCAGGTGACATCGATCTGTTTTTCCTTGGGCTGCATCCACGCCGCGCCGACACCTATGGGTTCGGCAGGCAACCGCTCGAAGCTCGAGCGCAGCTCGCCCCACTTGTGCCCGCCGAAACCATCTGGCGGCACGTATTTCAAGTGCTTGTCCGCCTCGGCGGGCTGGGCCGGCACGGACGCCGCCAGCAGCACTGCCGCAAGAATTCCTGTCGTAAAGCCATTCCATTTTCATGCGTGCATCCTACTCAACCGGTCGGGCGGGAAACCATCCATGTTCACGAGAATCAGACGCCGCCCGCAATTTTTTCCGGCATCGCTCGATAACTGAAACGTCATTCCGGAACCACGGTCACGAGCAGCACCCCCGATCGACGACACCGCCGGAGTTTCATTCGAGGTGTTTGACCGCGAGGCGCGCACCGTGCTGTTCCACGAATTCCGGCAGCGCGGCCAGTAGTTCGAAGACCGCGGCGTCCGAGTCCGGATGAATGCTCACTTCGATTTCCGTTGGGCCTTCGCCACATTGCTCGCGATACTCGGCCGTGTCCTTGTAATTCAGGTGTCCAACCAGCTTGCGAAACAACCGGAATATTGATCGCGGCGTAGCGTCCATCGGGGTTGCAATGATCACGACCATCACCGAGCCGCCCGACTCCTTCACAGCGTGCACGTCGATGACGCTCAGATTGGGAATTGGATGTGTGTCGTCGATTTCCTGTGAATCGACCAGCGCAAAGTGTCCCGCGTTCCGCATCATGAGCTGCCGCGAGATCGGATATTGCGCGGTGCGATAGCCATGATTGACCATGGTTGCGAGATTCCAGACGCCGAGCGGCGTGGTATCGGTGCTCGCGAACAGGCAGTCGCGCTCCGGAATGGCGGACAGGACCTCCTGCGAATCGCGAAAGCGATGGTTCTTCCACACCTCATCATCGAGCAGCAGCGAGGCTTCGAAGGCGCCATCGGCATTGAGCAGCCACGCGCCGTTGACGGGTGAGAACTCGCGCTTGGGCGTGCGCGTGCGCAGATTGTCCAGCGCAAGCGTGCGGATGTTTTCCTGGTTCAGTCCCGCGGCGGCGAAGTCGCTGCGCGGCCGATACGAAAAGCCTTCGCGATGCTCGGCGTACACCACCACGAGTTCTTCGTTGTAGTCGTCTACCCAGAAGGCGTCGTCGGAGCCGGGCGCCGGCGGCGCCGAGTCGCGCGAGTATTGATCGTTCAGCCAGTCGCGCGTCTTGATCATCGGCACGACGTTGCCCGTCTCCAGTGGCAGATCCTGCCGCTGCCGCACCAGCAGGGACTTGAAGCGTTCGAAAATGGCGTCGCGCTGCGACGGATCCTGTTCGAACTCCGCATATGCGCGGTGCAGCGAGAGTACCGCCCGTTCGTCATTACCCATGCCCGAGACGGCGAGCTCCAGTTCATCATCGTCCGACAAGGTGCACTCGAGTTGCGGCGCGTCTTCCCGGAGCTCCTCGACGAATTGCCTGCGAAATTCACTCTTCGAGACGCGCCCGCGCCATTTGAAGATGCCCATCTTTGGATCCGTCTCCTCTAATATGCGCAGCGTCCCCGATTCAGCGCGAGCCCGCCATGCATTTTCTGCTCTTCTATACCTACGTACCGGACGTACTCGAACGCCGGGCCGAGTTTCGTGGCGCCCACCTGAAACATGCCTGGGCTGCCAGGGAACGCGGCGAGCTGATCCTGGCGGGAGCGCTGGCCGATCCGGTGGATGGCGGCGTGTTGTGGTTTTCGGCTCCGAACAAGGAAGTGGTGGAGCGGTTCGCGACCGACGATCCCTATGTGAAGGGTGGCCTGGTCACAAAATGGCAGGTCCGGACCTGGACCACGGTGGTCGGAGACGCGGCCATCAACCCCATCCGGCCGGACGCGTAACCGCCGGGATTCGCCGCCACGCCCCGGCGGCCACCGACATCACGCCGCGGCAAAAAAGCCATTGACGATTCCTGCATTTTTATGCACGATTCGCAAACTTTATTCACCGGTGGATTCCCATCCATGCTGACGGACCATCATCGCGAGGCGCGTCGCACCGCCATCGTTCGCCTGCTGCGGCACGCCCCGGTGCGCCGCCAGCAGGAGCTCGTGCGCCTGCTCAAGCGCGAGGGCCATGCGGTCACGCAATCGTCGGTGAGCCGCGACCTGCGCGAACTGGGCGTGCTCAAGGCCAGCGAAGGTTACGTACTGCCCAACAGCGCGGAAATCGCTGCCAGAACGCAGGATAACTTCGTCACCGTGGCGCAGTTCGTGCGCGAGGTGCGCACCGCCGGCGCGTCGATCACCGTGGTCAAGACCACCATCGGCTCGGCGGGCAGCGTGGCCGCGGCCATCGACAAGGCCGGCTGGGAAGAAGTGGCCGGTACGGTATCCGGTGACGACACGATTTTCATCGCCACCGCCGATTCGCGCGCGCAGTCGCGCGTGCTCGAGCGGTTGCGTGACGCCTTTGGAGTTTGAATAAACATGCCTTCCGCGACTTCGACCTACCCCCATCGTGCTGGCCTATTCCGGCGGCCTGGACACCTCTTTCCTGGTGCCCTGGCTCAAGGACAACTACGGCCGGCCCATCATCACCGTCACCGTGGACACCGGCGGCATCGACGCGGCCGGCGCGATCACGCTGCGTGAGCGCGCCCTGGCGCTGGGCGCCATCGAGCACCACCAGATCGACGCACGCGCCGACTATTTCGAGCAGGTGCTGCGCTTCCTGGTCATCGGAAATGTGCGTCGCGGCCAGCTCTATCCATTGTGCGTGGGCGCGGAACGCGTCATGCAGGCGCAGACCATCGCGCTGATGGCGCGCAAGCTCGGCACGAATTCCATCGCGCACGGCTGCACGGCCGCGGGCAACGACCAGGTGCGCTTCGAAGTGGCGCTGCGCACGCTGGCGCCGGAACTGGAAGTGATCGCGCCGGTGCGGGACCGGGCTTTCAAACGCCAGGAAGAGCTCGAGTATCTGCAGACGCGCAACCTGCCCGTGCCGCCGTTCGGCGCCGCGTATTCCATCAACCGTGGCCTGTGGGGCGTGACCATCGGCGGCAAGGAAACGCTCACCTCCGAAGGCAGCATTCCGGATAACGCCTGGGTGCTCTCGAAGGACGCGTTCACGAATCCGAAACCGCCGGCGAAGCACACTATCCACTTTGAAAAGGGCCGGCCCGTGGGCATTGACGGCAAGACCATGTCGGCCGTCGAAGTCGTCGAGCAACTCGAGACGCTCGGAGCGCCGTACGGCATCGGCCGCGGCATTCACCTCGGCGACACCATCATCGGCACCAAGGGGCGGGTCGCGTTCGAGGCTCCGGCCGCCGAAACGCTGCTCACCGCGCATCGCGAGCTCGAGAAACTCGTGCTCACGCCGCGCCAGCAGCGCATCAAGGAATCTCTCGCCGGCCCGTATGGCGACTGGGTGCACGAAGGCCAGCTGCTGGATCCGGTGTGCCGCGACATCGAGGCGTTGTTCCTGTCATCGCAGGAGCGCGTCACCGGAAAGGTGAACGTGTTGTTCCGCCCCGGCAGCGTGTTCGTGGAAGGCGTGGAATCGCCCTGGTCGCTCATGGCGGCCTCGAAGGGCGTGTATGGCGAAGCTGCCGGCGAATGGACGCCGCAGGATGCGCTGGGATTTTCGAAGATTGTTTCGCTGACGGGCATGTTCCATGCGCGGGCGGCGGAGCGCGCCAGGTCATCAGGCGCGAGCTAAGGAGTGGATATGCGTACGGTAGTCGTCGACAAGATTGCTTCGGTCACACAGGCCTGCGGGCTGGGTAACGAGGTGCGTGTCGCCACCGACAACATTCCCGCCGAGGAAGGCGTGGTCGTGGTCGTGGAGATCCTCACCAACAAGTCCACCTACAACACGCTCGAGCTCACCAGCGGCCGCATGGCCAAGGTCGGCAGGGGCGACATCGTTGCGGGCGCGCTCGGCCATCGCAAGGCGCTGTTCGGCTACTCGGGTCACGTGCCCGAGAGCGTCAAGCCCGGTGACATCCTGCAGATGCTCAACATCGGCGGCGTGCTCGGCGTGTGCGATTCGGTCAACCCGGACAAGGGCAAACCCTTCGACTGCCGCGTCATCGGTGGCGTGCTGGATTTCCCGTACCTCGGCGAACGCATCGGCGTGCCCGCGCGCGTCGGTTATCGCCGCCTCGACTACGACGCCAGGCTGATCACGCACGGCATACCCGTCGTCGCGCTGGCCGGCACCTGCATGGAGGCCGGCAAGACAGCCGCCGCCGCCGCGATCATTTCGCGCATGCGGCATCGCGGCCTGGTCGTGGATGCCTTCAAGGCCACGGGTGTTTCCCTGCGCCGCGACATCATGGCGTTCGAAGACGCGGGTGCGCGCAATACACTCATCTTCACGGACTTCGGCATCGTCTCGACCACGCGCAAGGTGGGTCCGGCGCTGACCCGCGCCATGTTGACGGAGCTCTCGGACAAGAAGCCCGACGTCATCGTGTTCGAGCTGGGTGATGGGCTCATGGGAACCTACGGCGTCGATGCCATCCTCGAGCAGGAGGACTTGCGCAAGGCGATGACCGGCGTGGTTCTCTCCGCGAACGACCCGGTGGCCGCCTATGGCGGCGTGGACATCCTGCGCAAGAAATACGGGATCGAGCCCATCGCGGTGACCGGTCCCTCCACCGACAACGCCGTTGGCGTGCAGATCATCGTGGAACAGCTCAAGGTGCCGGCCTTCAATGCGCTCGCGGCCGGCGCTGCGCTAGGCGACTCGATCATCAATTCGGTCGGGCTCACGCAGGCCCGCGCCGCTGGATCGCGCGGCGAACGAGTAACGCCATGAACAAGCAGATTCCCGCCATCGTGCTCGGCGGCACGGGATACGTGTCCGGCGAACTGCTGCGCCTGATCGTCGGCCATCCGAACTTCGCGCTCGCGGGCGTGATGTCGGACAGCGCGCCCGGCGAACTCGCGGGCAAGTCGTTCCCGCACCTGGCGGGCACCCTGGGTGACCTGGCATTCAAGTCGCAGGCGGACATCGCGGCGCTGATCGCCAGCGAACCGACATCGGCCGTGTTCTGCGCCGCGCCGCACGGCGCGGCCGCGGCACTCATCGACTCGCTGCTGAAGGCGTCGGAGGCCGCGGGCACCAGGCCGCGCTTCGTCGACATTTCAGCGGATTTCCGTTTCGCTACCGCCGCCGCCTACGAAGCGGTCTACAAACATCCGCATGGCGCGCCGCATCGCCTGTCGCAGTTCACCTGCGCGGTGCCCGAACACCTGAAGAAGGTGGACACGCCGCACGTGGGCCATCCGGGCTGTTTTTCCACGGCCATCCTGCTGGCCAGCGTGCCGCTGCTGGCCTCGGGGCTGACCGAGCCCACGCTGTTCGTGAGTGGTGTCACCGGCAGTACCGGATCGGGTCGCAAGCCCGTGGAAGGCACTCACCACCCCACGCGCCACAGCGATCTGTATTCCTACGGCGCGCTCGGGCACCGGCACACGCCCGAGATCGCGGCACTGGCAAAGGCCGCGACCGGCGTGGAAGCGGAATTCGCCTTCGTGCCGCACTCCGGTCCGTTTGCGCGCGGCATCCACGCCACGGTGCAGGCGCGGCTCAAGAGTCGCGCGCGATGCCGCGGCCGTCATCGGCATGCTGCGCGAGTACTACGCGGGCTCGCCTTTCGTGCGCGTGCTCGACAACGCGCCGCGCGTCAAGGACATCGTCGCCAGCAACTACGCGCACCTGTCGGCCGCCGCCAATGGCAAGACCGTCGCGGTGATGAGCGTGGTCGACAACCTCAACAAGGGTGCGGCCGGCGGCGCCGTGCAATGGATGAACCGATTGTTCGGACTTCCGGAGACCGCGGGCCTCACGGCGCCCGCGGCCGGCTGGACCTGAGAAACACATGAACGCCGAACTATCGAAATCCTCTCCCGGCAGACCTCGCCGGCCTCATCCATGACGGGCTCTCCGCCCGATGGGCTCGCGCCGGTGTACGCGCAATATCCCATCGAAGTGGTGGGTGCCGATGGCGTGTGGCTGCACACGCGCGACGGCCGCAAGGTGCTCGACCTCTACGGCGGGCACGCGGTGGCGTCGCTGGGCTACGGCCACAAGGGCTGGACCCGGGCGCTGTCCCAACAGGCCGCGCAGATGAATTTCCAGACCAATGCCGTGCCGATGGAAATCCGCGCGCGCGCCGCGCACAAGCTGCTGGCATTCTCGAAGCTGCCCTTCGACAGCGTGTTCTGGATCAACTCCGGCGCCGAGGCCAACGAGAACGCCTTCAAGATGGCGTTCAAGATGCGGCCCGGCCGCACGCATGTCGCGGCCGTGGAGCAGAGCTTCCATGGACGCACGGCCGCCTGCGCGTCGACCACGTGGGGAGCTCCGCAGAAGTGGTTCTTCCTGCCGCGCGCCCCTTTCGACGTGAGCTGGATCCGCCGCCGCGACGTTGCGGACATCGCCAATCACGTCACCGAGAACACTGCGGCGGTCATCGTCGAGCCCGTGCAGGGCGTCGGCGGCGCTTTCGACATGGGCCAGGAGTTTCTCGCCGCCCTGCGCAAGCGCTGTGACGAAACCGGCGCACTGTTGATCTTCGACGAGGTCCAATGCGGCGTGGGCCGCAGCGGCACACCGTTCGCGGCCAACTACTACGGCGTCATGCCGGACATGATCACCACGGCAAAGGCGCTGGGTAACGGCTTTCCGGTGTCGGCCCTGTTGCTGACTCCGCCGATCACCGCGCAACTGAAGCTGGAGAATCTCGGCACCACGTTCGGCGGCGGGCCCATGGCCTGCGCCGTCGCCGAGGCCACCCTCGACGCCATCGAAAAGGAAGACCTGCTCGCCAACGTGCGGCGCGTGTCGGCCTACCTGCGACAGACCTGCAAGGTGGGCCCGGTCGTGGATTTCCAGGGCCTGGGATTTCTGCACGGACTGCAGGCTCAACAAACCTGCCAGGGACGTGCAGAAGGCGCTGCTCGCGAAGGACATCCTCGCCGGCACCGCGGGCGATCCCGCGATCCTGCGCCTGCTCCCCGCTTTCATACTCAAAGAGGAACACATCGACCGGTTGCGTTCGGCGCTGGTCGGATCTCTAATTCCCATGAACAACTTTCTCGATCTGGCGGATCTTTCGCGCGAGCAAGTCGTCGAGTTGCTGACACTCGCCGATCGGCTGCAGACGAAGCCCGAACCCCAGGCACTCGCCGGCAAGATCCTCGGCCTGCTGTTCTTCAACCCGTCCTTGCGCACGCTCGCGTCCTTCCAGGCCGCCATGGCGCGGCTGGGTGGAAACTCCTTCGTGATCTCCGCCGGGCAACGGCACGTGGCAGCTCGAGACCCGTCGCGGCGCAGTGATGAATGGCGCGCCTGCGGAACATGTACGTGAAGGAGTGCCAGTATTGTCCCACTATTGTGACGCTCTGGGCATTCGCGCTTTCGCGGGCGGGGCCGACCTGGAAGCCGATCTGGGCGAGACCTCCTTCAAGGAGATGGTCGGCCTGGTGAACAAACCCGTCATCAATATGGAGTCCGCGGCGAATCATCCCTGCCAGGCGCTTGGCCGACTGGAAGACGCTCGAGGACCTGGCCGTGCCGCGTCGCGCGAAGTTCGTGTTGTCATGGGTGAATCATCCGCGCGCCCTGCCGCTCGCCGTGCCGGCCGCCACCGTTCACATGGCCGCCATGCGCGGCATGGAAGTGGTCGTGCTGCGGCCCGAGGGATTCGCCCTGCCCCCGGCCGTGATGCAAAAGGCCGCGGCCGCCGCGGCGGCAGCGGGTGGTTCGGTGCGCGAGACCGCCGACCGCGATGACGCGCTCGCGGGCGCGCAGGTCGTCTATGCGAAGGAGTGGGGCTCCACGTCCCACTATGGCAACGCCGAAGCCGACGCGCGGGCGCGCTCGCGCGCTCGCCGACTGGTGCGTGCGCGACACCTGGTTCTCGCGCGCCGCGGTCGATTGCAAACTCATGCACTGCCTGCCGGTCCGGCGTAATGTCGCCGTCGCCGACGAGGTCCTCGATGGCCGCCGCAGCGTCGTGCAACGCGAGGCCTACAACCGCATGGTGGTGCAGACCGCGATACTTCATCGCCTGCTCGCCACGCCCCAACACTAACTACTTTTCGTCATGGAACGTCAAGCAATGATCATGCATCGACCCGATCCCGCCGCCGCCATCCGCAGCCTGCGCAGCGCGGCGCCATACATCCGCATGTACAAGGGCAAGACCTTCGTCGTGAAGGCCGGCGGCGGCGTGTTCGCCGATCCCGCCGCGGTGCGTGGCCTCATCGAGCAGATCGCCATCCTGCATTACTTCGGCGTGCGCGTGATCTTCGTGCACGGCGGCGGCCCGCAGCTCACGGAAATCACCGAGCAGCTCGGCGTGCCGACGCGCATGGTGCAGGGACGGCGCGTCACCGACCAGAAGGCCATCGACGCCACCTCGATGGTGCTCAACGGCCTGATCAACACCAAGTTGCTGGCTCTCTGCCGCGAAATGAACATCGACGCGGTGGGCATCTCGGGCGTGGACGCCGGGCTGATCAGGGCTCATAAACGCTCGCCGGTGCGGCTCGACAACGGCGAGACCGTCGACTACGGCTTCGTGGGCGACATCGATGGCATCGACACCACGGTGCTGAACAAGCTGCTCGACAACGGCCTCATGCCGGTGGTGAGCCCGTTGTCTGCGGATGAAAGCGGCACACTGCTCAACATCAACGGCGACACCGTGGCGGCGGCCATCGGCGCGGCGCTCTCGGCGGAGAAGCTGCTGCTGTGCACCGGCGCGCCCGGCATCCTCGAACGCGTCGACGATCCGACCTCGATCATTTCGTACACCGATCTCGCCGGCCTCAAGCGGCTGCGCGAAGAGAAGAAGATCGCCGATGGCATGTTGCCCAAGGCCAAGGCCATCGAGGATGCGATCCGCGGCGGCGTGCGCCGCGTGCACGTGATGTCGTACAAGTCGCCCGAAGGCATCCTCGCCGAGGTATTCACCAACGAGGGCGCGGGCACGCTGATCGTCGCCGACGTGAATGCCCTGTCGCCGGCCGAGCAGCAGGGCGGCAAGTAGCCGAACGCGATATGAGCCGGCTCTGGGACAAAGGCGCGCCTCTCGATGACCGTGTGCTCGCGTACACCGCGGGCGACGACTACGCGCTCGACGAACAGGCTGGTGAAGTACGACGTGCGCGCCTCGATCGCGCACGCCGAGATGCTCAACGGCGCGAAGCTGCTGGCGGATGCGGAACTGGCCGCCATTCGTGACGGCCTGAACGCACTCGCCGCCGAACACGCCGCAGGCAAGTGGAAGATCGATCTCGCCGACGAAGACGGTCAGACCGCGCTCGAGAAGCGCCTGACAGCACGCATCGGCCCGGCAGGCGGCCGCGTGCATCTGGGCCGCTCGCGCAACGACCAGGTGCTGACGGCGCTGCGCCTGTATCTGCTGGATGCGGGCGCCGAACTGGCTGCAGCCGCTGAACACTGCGCCGCGGCGCTCGATGCGCTGGCGCAGCGCGAAGGCGCCACGCCGCTGCCCGGATACACCCACATGCAGCAGGCCATGCCCAGCACCGTGGCGCTGTGGGCCGGCGGCTTCGCCGCCGAGCTGCGTGACGATGCCGCGGGCCTCACCGCCACCGCGCGTCGCGCGTCGAAGAATCCGCTGGGCTCGGCCGCCGGGTACGGCACGCCCGGCCTGCCACTGGACCGCGAACTGACGCGCGCGAAGCTCGGCTTCGAGAGCGTGCACGAGCCGGTCACCGCCGTGCAGCTGGCGCGCGGCAAGGCCGAGGCCCAGCTGCTGTTCGAATGTGCCCTGCTCATGCAGGACTTCGGCCGCCTGGCCGCGGACCTGCTGCTGTTCTACACGCAGGAATTCGCGTTCGTGACGTTGCCGGAGTCGTTCACCACCGGCTCGTCGATCATGCCGCAGAAGCGCAACCCCGACGTCTTCGAACTGGTGCGCGGCCGCACGGCCGTGGCGCATGCCTGCCTGTCGGAGGTGCTCGGCATATTCGCGAAGCTGCCCTCGGGCTATCAGCGCGACCTGCAGCTCATCAAGCCGCCGCTGTTCCGCGGCATCGACCTGGCGCTCGCACCGCCGCCATCATGGCGGTCGGCATCGACGGCGTGCGTTTCCGCGCCGGCGGGATCAAACTGGATCCCGCGATTCACGCGGCCGAGGAAGCCAATGCGCTGGTGGTGCGCGAGGGCATCCCGTTCCGCGAAGCGTACCGGCGCATCGGCGAGAAATACCGCGGGAAGTAGTTAGGCTGGCGCACGACCAGGCGAGGAAGAAGAATGGCAATCTGGTTCGCCAACCCCACCATCGAGGATGCCCGCGCCAGCCACATGGGTCTGCTGGCTTCGCATCTCGGCATCGAGTTCACCGAGTTCGGCTCCGACTTCCTGCGCGGCACCATGCCGGTGGAGCCGCGCGTGCACCAGCCCATGGGCTACCTGCATGGCGGAGCCTCGCTGGTGCTGGCCGAGACGCTGGGCAGCGTGGCCGCCAATTACGTCGTCGATCGATCACGGCAGCGCTGCCTTGGCCAGGAAATAAACGCCAATCACCTGCGCCCCGTGTCGGACGGCATCGTGACCGGCGTGGCCCGTCCATTCCATCTCGGCGCGCGCAGCCAGGTGTGGAGCATCGAAATCCGCGATCCGCGGGAACGACTGGTGTGCGTCTCGCGTCTCACCATGGCCGTGGTGGATTGGCGGCCGGCATCGGAGGAGAAGGCCTCGTGGAAATGAACGCTGCGCATCCCATGACCGGTTACGTTCACACGATGTACGCGTTGCACGCCCTCGCGGGCCTGATGGGCGTGACATCGGGCGCCACCGTCATCGGGGCCTTCGTGTTCGGGCTGCCGTCGATCGTCGCCATCATCATGAACTACGCACGTCGCGACGCGGCGCTCGGCAGCTGGCTGGATTCGCATTTCGAATGGCAGCGGCGCACTTTCTGGTTCGCGCTGGCCATCGGGTTCACCATTTTCGCTGGCGCCCTCGTTCTCGTGCTGCTGGGCGTCGTGAGCCTGGCGTCGACGCCGCTCACCGGTGGCGCGGGAGCGCTGGGCGCCGGTGCCGCGATCGGCGGCGCATTCGTGGCGTTGTACCTCGGCGCGTTAATCGCCGGCGTCTGGATCCTGTACCGTGTGGTGCGCGGCTGGCTGGCGCTGGGCAACGGGAAGTCGATGAATGGCTGAGATTCGTATCGTCATTGCGTGCGCGCTGCTGGGCCTGCTCGCGGCCTGCGGCCAGAAGGGCCCGCTCTATCTACCCGACGAGGCGCGCGACGTCGTGACGCGACCCGCGGGCTCGCAGGCGCCCAATACCCCGGAAACGGTCGACTCACCCGAGTCGCCGCCCAACCCGGCGCCCGAGGTCACGGCGCCGGACGAGGACAAGGACAAGAAAGAACCCGGACGCCGACGGCGCCGCGCTGAATCATGAACACGCGTCCGGATCTCGTCCTGGTCGACGGCTCGTCCTACCTGTATCGCGCATTTCACGCGCTGCCGCCGTTCAGCCAATTCGCGCGGCGAACCCACCGGCGCCGTGTTCGGCGTGCTGAACATGCTCAGCAAGTTCCTCAAGGACTACGACCCGGAACGCATCGCCGTGGTATTCGATGCCTCCGGCAAGACCTTTCGCGACGAGTTGTTCGCCGAGTACAAGGCGCATCGCCCGCCGATGCCCGACGATCTGCGCTCGCAGGTCCAGCCGCTGCTGGACGCCGTGCGCGGCATGGGCCTGCCGATCCTGCGCGAGTCCGGCGTCGAAGCCGACGATGTCATCGGCACGCTGGCCTGCACGGCCGCGAAGCAGAATCTCAACGTCCTGATCTCGACCGGCGACAAGGACATGGCACAACTCGTGTCGCCGCAGATCACGCTCATCAACACCATGAGCAACACACTGCTCGATCGCGCAGGCGTCAAGAACAAGTTCGACGTGTTTCCCGAGCAGATCATCGACTACCTCGCACTGGTCGGCGACAGCTCCGACAACATCCCGGGCATCGACAAGGTGGGTCCGAAGACCGCGGCCAAGTGGCTGGGTCAGTACACGACGCTGGACAAACTGGTCGCCGATGCCGCCAACGTCAGCGGCAAGGTGGGCGAAAACCTGCGGGCCGGCCTCGACACACTCGAGCTGGCGCGCAAGCTCGCGACCATCCGCACCGACCTCACGCTGCCGCTGTCGCTGGACGATCTCAGGCGCAAACCGCCCGACGTCGATGCGCTGCGCACGCTGTACACGCGCCTGGAGCTGCGCTCGCTGCTCAGGCAACTCGATGGCGGGGCGCCGCCCGCCGGCGATGCCGCCACCGGGCCGATGCGGTCGCTGCCGCCGCTGGCACGACGGTGGTCAGCCGCGCCGCTGACGGTCGCCGGCATCGACGACGCCGCGCAGGCCATCGCCGCGGCGCCACGCCAGTACGAAACCATCATGACCGAGCAGCAGCTCGCCGACTGGCTCGCGAAGCTCGAGGCCGCGGAGCTGTTCGCCTTCGATACCGAGACCACCAGCCTCGAGTACATGCAGGCGCAGATCGTCGGTGTGTCATTCGCCGTCGCGCCGGGCCAGGCAGCCTATCTGCCGCTGCGACACGACTACGCCGGCGCACCGGATCAGCTCGATCGCGAGGCGAGCCTGGCGAAGCTCAAGCCGCTGCTCGAGTCGGAGAAACACGCCAAGCTCGGTCATCACATCAAGTACGACGCACACGTACTCGCGCGCCACGGCATCGAGCTGCGCGGCATGCGCTACGACTCGATGCTGGAGTCCTACGTCTGGAACAGCGTGGTGCGCCACGACATGGACTCGGCGGCGGAGCGTTATCTCGGAATACGCACGATTCACTACGAAGACGTCGCCGGCAAGGGCGCCAAGCAGATCCCCTTCAGCCAGGTGCCGGTCGACAAGGCATCGGAGTATTCCGCCGAGGACGCCGACGTCACGCTGCGTCTGCACCAGGTGCTGTGGCCGCGGATTGCGAACGTGCCTGCGCTCCGGTCGCTGTACGAGGAATGCGAGCAGCCGCTCGTGCCGGTGCTGCTGCGCATGGAAGAACACGGCGTGTTGCTCGACCGGCAGATGCTGCGCGCACAGAGTTCTGAACTCGCCAAGCGGCTCATGGAAGTGCTCGCGGAAGCACACAAGGAGGCCGGCGCGCCGTTCAACCTCGATTCACCCAAGCAGCTCTGCAACATCCTGTTCGAGAAGATGCAGCTGCCGGTGTTGCGCAAGACTCCCACGGGTCAGCCGTCGACGGCGGAAGACGTGCTCGAAGAGCTGGCCGAGAGTTACCACCTGCCGAAGCTGATCCTCGAGCACCGCAGCCTCTCGAAGCTCAAGTCCACCTACACGGACAAACTACCCGAGCAGATCAATTCGAAGACGGGCCGCGTACACACCAGTTACCACCAGGCCGTCGCGGCCACCGGCCGCCTGTCCTCGCAGGATCCGAACCTGCAGAACATCCCGATCCGCACGCCCGAAGGCCGCCGCATCCGCCAGGCCTTCATCGCACCCGAAGGCCAGGTGCTGCTCGCGGCCGACTACTCGCAGATCGAGTTGCGCATCATGGCGCACCTGTCGGGTGACGAAGGCCTGCTCGGCGCCTTCGCCAGCGACAAGGACATCCACCAGGCAACGGCCGCCGAGGTGTTCGGCGCGAAACTGGACGAAGTCACCGCCGACCAGCGTCGCTCGGCCAAGGCGATCAACTTCGGCCTCATCTATGGCATGAGTTCCTTTGGCCTCGCCAAGCAGCTCGGTATCCCGCGCGGCGCCGCACAGGAATACATCGAGCTGTACTTCGCGCGATATCCCGGCGTGAAGCGCTACATGGAAGAGACGCGCGCGCAGGCCAAGGCGCAGGGATACGTCGAGACCGTGTTCGGGCGCCGCCTCTATCTACCCGACATCAACGCGCGCAACAAGCAGTTCCAGCAGGCCGCGGAACGCGCGGCCATCAATGCTCCCATGCAGGGCACCGCCGCCGACATCATCAAGCGCGCCATGATCACCGTGGACGCCTGGTGCGGCGACGGTGAGCGTGGTGCGCGGCTCATCATGCAGGTGCACGACGAGCTGGTCCTCGAGGTCGAGCAGGCCCGCATCGTCGAGGTCACGGCCGCGGTGCGCGAACGAATGATGGGCGCGGCGTTGCTCAAGGTGCCGCTCAAGGTCGACGTCGGTACCGGCATCAACTGGGACGAAGCCCACTAGCCACCTGGCCGGTAGTAAGGCCGCCCAGCGCCGGTTGCGGGCTTCGATACCTCAGGTATCCGAAACCGGGCCTAACAAGGACTAGTTTGTCGCGCGCACGCGACGCTGCCAGCATGCAATCGTGTAACGCGTCACATTACTTAAATCAGTTCAGGAAACGTTAATATAATCCGCGCTCTAATGGATTTTTCTAACCACCAGTGGAGAGGTCTCAAATGAACATGAAGTCCGCGGCCCTCGCCGCGTTTGCCACACTTGCCCTGGCGGCCTTCGGGCCGCAGGCGATGGCTGCCGACAACGGTTTCTATCTCGGCGCCGGCGTTTCCCAGGCTAAGACAGAACTCAGCCTTGCAGGCTTCGGCAGTGACGATGTCGACGACACCGGATTCAAGATCATTGGTGGCTGGCGGCCTCTCGATTGGCTGGCTGTCGAAGCAAACTACATGGATCTGGGCGGCGACAGTGACCAGGGCACCGAGATTGACTCGAGCGCCATCAGCGTCTCGGCGCTGGTGCTCGCGGAAATCGGCATCGTCGATCTGTACGCGCGAGCCGGCATGGCGATGTGGGACACCGAATTCACCGATCTTGGGTGACAGTGTTTCGGATGACGGCTGGGAACCCACCTATGGCGTGGGCGTCGGAGTTCACTTCGGCAGCCTGGGTGTGAGAGCCGAGTGGGAGACGTTCTCCGCCGAGCCTTTCGACAATGAGATCGATGGACTGGAACTGGATTTCAGCGCCATCACGCTGAGCGTCACGTACACGTTTCTGTAGCACTGACACCACAGGTCGCATCGTAACCACATGATTCTGGGCCAAAGTTTTTTAAAAACTTTGGAACCTTTCTGGAGGGCCAGGTGTCTCATCACCTGAGCGCGTAAAAAACGCTCCCCGCTTCCCTCCCTGAGCGGGTAGCCCGGTTCACGAGACCTGTGCCGGGTTAGTCTGGCCCCGGTGGTAAAACACCGGGGCTTTCTTTTTGGGGCTGCCGCCCACGAAAGAAAATGCCGCCGAAGCGGCGGCGTCCGTCAACAACTTAAGAAGAAGAGCCGGCCAGCATCTGGATCAGGCGCTTCTGGGCGGGTTGCACGCCGGTCTTGTCGTGAGCCGAGAACACTTGCACGGTGGCCCCGTCTCCGCACTTCTCTTGTGCGATCCTGAATGCGGTGGCGCGATCGCGCTGATTCAGCTTGTCGGACTTCGCCAGCAGCACGTGTATCTGCCAGCCGGCTGCCGCGGCCCATTCCATGAGCTGCACGTCCTGCTCGCCGATGCCTCGCCGGATATCCACGATCAGGAAAAGTCCCGTAAGGCTCTCCCTCCCCGGCAAGGCCTCGATGAGCTGTGTCCATTGGCGGCGCTCTTCGGCGTGGGCTTCCGCATAGCCGTACCCGGGAAGGTCGATGAGCCGCTGGCCGGGAGCGAGTTCGAAGAAGTTCAGTAGTTTGGTTCGGCCAGGAGTACGGCTGACTCGCGCCAATCCGTTGCGGACCGTGATCGCGTTGATGGCGCTCGACTTGCCGGAGTTGGATCTTCCCGCGAAGGCCACTTCGCGACCCTCGGCGGCCGGAAACTGGGCGACGTCGGCCACCGAAAGCAAAAAGCGCACATGGGGAAATAGGCTCATCTGGGCGCTCGCGCTTCCGGGACGGGCCCTAGTGTACAATTCGGCGCCTTCCAGGGAGCCCGCAAGACCATGATTGAGAGCAGATTTTCCATGACGTTGCCTGTGTTGTTGCTGATCACGGGACTGTGCATGGCTGGCAGCGCTGTCGCCGAAGACACCGCGCCTGCCGCCGTTCCCGAAGCTGCCGCGCCTGCCGGCGCCGGCTCCGCCGATGCGGGCTCAACCAAGTCCGCGGTTTGCACTGCCTGCCATGGTCCCAGCGGCAACAGCGTGAACCCGGAGTGGCCAAACCTTGCGGGTCAGAACGCCGCCTACCTGCGCGAACAGCTCGCGATGTTCAAGGCGAAGAAGCGCAACAACCCCATCATGGCGCCGATCATCGAGCCACTGACCGAGCAGGACTTCGCCGATCTCGCCGCGTACTTCGCCGCGCAGACGCCGGCGGGCCTGGAAGCCGATCCCTCGTACTGGAAGGCCGGCGAGAAGCTGTACAGGACGGGCGATGCAACCCGCGACATCCCGGCCTGCACCGCATGCCATGGTCCGGCGGGCCAGGGAAATGCCGGCGCCGGTTACCCGGCGCTGCGCGCGCAGCATTCGGTGTACACCGTGAAGCAGCTGCAGGATTACCTCACCAACAATCGATATCGCGATGCGGCCGACCCGACCAAGGTCCACGCGACGCGTAACAGCGCGATGATGACCACGATCGCCGCGCGGCTCACGCCCGAGGACATCCGCAATCTCGCGTCGTACCTGCAGGGCCTGCGCTAACTACCGATCAGGAGAACCCGGCCGATGAATCGTGGCATCGTCATTGCCGGCGTACTGGCAGCGGCAGCGGCTGCCGCGATTGTCTCGGTGCGCGCCTGCGCCGCCACGCCCGCCGGCGTCTCCGGCACTGAGTGGGAGTCCGGCGTCAACTACGTGGTGCTCGGACGCCCGCAGGCGACCAGCGTCCCTCGCGGCAAGATCGAAGTCGCCGAAGTCTTCTGGTACGGCTGTGGCCACTGCTACGCGCTCGACCCGGCACTCGAGGAGTGGAAGCAGAAAAAGCCCGCTTTCATCGAGTTCGTGCGCATCCCGGTGATCTGGGGCGAGACCCACGAGCAGCACGCCCGGCTCTATTACACGATGCTGGCACTGCGCCGCGGCGACCTGCACTCGAAGATCTTCGACTCCATCCACCAGGACGGAAACATGCTCGCCGCCGAGAGCAACGACGAGCAGGCGCGCGCCCTGCAACTCGCCTTCTTCCGCAAGCACGGCGTCACCGAAGCAGCAATTCAATGCGGCCTACGATTCCGCCGAGGTCGCGCAGAACGTGGAGCGCGCGATGTCGCTCACCGGCCGTTACGAAGTTGCCAGCGTGCCGTTGATCATCGTCAATGGCACGTACTCGACCAGCGTTTCGCAGGCCGGCAGTGAAGCCAACCTGCTCTCCCTGATCAACGATCTCGCCGCCCGCGAGAAGGCGTCGCTAGCGCTCCGCGCTGGTACCGCTGGCAGGCGCAACGAGGCAGTCAGGAATACCCGATGCTCAGCGCCTTCGTTCCACAACCCCAGGGCCTGGCACGTTTCGAATTGCGCGCCGGCGCGGCCATCCCCGGCGAGGCCATCTGGCTCGACCTGCTCGAGCCGACGCCGAGCGAAGAGCGGCAGGTGGAAAGTTTCCTGTCCATCGACGTGCCGACCCGCGACGAGATGCGGGAGATCGAAGCGTCGAACCGCCTGTATGAAGAAGACGGCGGCCTGTACATGACGGCGACGGTGGTCACCAAGCTCGACTCCGATCTGCCGGAGAGCACGCAGATCACCTTCATTCTCTCGGGCACCAAGCTGGTCACGAATCGCTACGTCGACCCGTTGCCGTTCCGCCGCTTCATCGCCTACGCCGAGCGCCACCCGAATTCCTGCAACTCGCCGCCCTCGGTGCTGGCGGGACTGATCGAGTCCGTGATCAACCGGGTCGCCGACGTCATCGAGCGGGTGGCCACGGATCTCGACGGCGCCTCGGTCGAAGTGTTCAGCGCCTCGCGCAGTAAACGCGGCGCGTTCCGCGACTTCCGCAAGACACTCGAGCGCCTCGGTCAGAACGGCGAACTCATCTCCAAGGCTCGCGAGAGCCTGGTAAGCCTGGGGCGCCTGCTGACCTTCGTGCAGCAGAGCACGACCGTGCCGATTCCCGACGACGTGCGCGCGCGTTTTCGCACCCTGTCGCGCGACGTGCTGGCCATGAGCGACCACGCCTCGTTCCTGGGAACCAAGGTGTCCTTCATCCTCGATGCCACGCTGGGCCTCATCAACATCGACCAGAACAACATCCTCAAGATTTTCTCGGTGGTCACCGTCTTCCTGCTGCCACCCTCGGTCATTGGCGCGGTTTTTGGCATGAATTTCTCGAAAATGCCCTGGCTGCACGAAACCTGGGGGTTCGGGGCGGCCATGGGCCTCATGTTGCTGTCCGCCATCGGGCCATTCGTGTTTTTCAAGCGGAAAGGCTGGCTGTAGACTACGCAGCCCCGCGCGCCCGTAGCTCAGCTGGATAGAGTGGCAGCCTCCGAAGCTGCAGGTCGCTGGTTCGAATCCAGTCGGGCGCGCCAGTTTTTTGACTATTTGGATGGATATACTTCGCGCCCATGAGCAAGCAGGACTCCCATTTCTTCAATAATTTCAGTCTGGTTCTCGGCATTTTGTTTGCCGTGACCCTCGCGCTGTTCGCCTTCGCGCGCCACGTCGGCGCCGAGCATCAGGCCAAGCAGGTGACCACCGATCCGCGCTACCTGGAAAGCGTCAAAGAACGCCTCCAGCCGGTGGCCCGGGTCGCCGTCGCCGGGCAGGACAACTCCGCGCTCAAGATCGAAAGCACGGGCCCGGTCATGGCCGCCGCCGCCGTACCGGCGGATGGGGCTGCCGCCTACGAGACTGCCTGTTCGGCCTGCCATGGAGCCGGAATTGCCGGTGCTCCCAAGGTTGGTGACCACGCCGCCTGGGGCCCGCGTATCGCGCAGGGCAAGGAAACTCTCTACAACCACGCTATCCACGGCTTCACCGGCAAGACCGGCGTCATGCCCGCCAAGGGCGGACGCGACTGGCCGGATGACCTGATCAAGCAGGCCGTGGATCACATGATGGATCTGAACAAGTAATCCTCGCGGTCAGAGCTGCGGGAAAAGCGGGCCCTCACGGGCCCGTTTTTTTCGCCGTCTAACTAATCGCGCGGCGCAACTGGAGCGCCTCGGCCAGGTGAGCGGTGCGGATCGGCGACCCTGCCTGGATCCCGGGTGCTCCCAGGTCGGCAATGGTGCGCGCCACCCGCAGCACGCGATGCACGCTGCGCGCGGACAATTCCAGCTTTTCACGGGCATGCGCCATCAACCCCCGGCAATGGCGGTCGAGCGCACAATGAATCTGGAGTTCGCGCGCCGCGAGATCGGCATTGAGAGCGCCGGCGCGTTCGAATTGCCGTGCTCGCGCCGTACACACCTGCGCGGCAGCCTGCTCGCTGGTCAGGCGCGCTTCCGACTCCGGAGGATCGTCGAACAGTTCCGCGCTGCTCAGTGTGGGCACCGTGACCCGCAGGTCGATGCGATCCAGCAGTGGGCCCGAAATGCGCGCCCGGTATCGCGCGATCTCCGGAGGCGCGCAGCGGCAATTGCCGCTGGGCTCGCCGAGGAATCCGCAGGGACAGGGATTCATCGCGGCGACGAGCTGGAATCGGGCCGGGTATTCCACCTGCGCGGCGGCGCGTGAAATGGCGACCACGCCCGTTTCCAGTGGCTCACGCAGCGACTCGAGCACCGTGCGATTGAACTCGGGCAACTCGTCGAGGAACAACACGCCGCGATGCGCGAGGCTGACTTCACCGGGTCGCGCCTGCGGTCCGCCGCCGATGATGGCGGTGGCGGAGGCCGTGTGATGCGGCGAGCGAAAGGGACGCTTTCCGTAGTTCGCCGCGACGAAGCCGCGCGAACTCACCGAGGCTATGGCGGCAACATCGAGCGCATCGCTTCCGTCGAGTGCCGGCAGCAGGCCCGGCAGACGTTGCGCGAGCATGCTCTTCCCCGTACCGGGAGGGCCGAGCAACAACAGGCTGTGTCCGCCGGCGGCGGCGATGATGAGCGCACGTTTGGCCGCCGCCTGCCCGCGCACTTCGGCGAGGTCGAGCCCGGGTCTGTCCACAAGATCAGCGGCACGCGCAGGCGCGGCACCGGCGTCGGCCTGGCTCTCGCGCGCCTGCGCCAGCGCGCACACGCCTAACAAAGTGTCCGCACCGTGGATCGCGCCGGGCGCCGCGAGCCGTGCCTCCCCGACGTTGGCGCCCGGCACGATCAGCGCGCGGCCCTCGCGTGCGGCGTGTGCCGCCGCGAGCAGCACGCCCCGGATCGGCTTGAGTTCCCCGGCGAGACCGAGTTCACCGTAGAACTCGCTGTTCGCGAGACGATCCTCGGTCATCCTGATCTGCAAAGACGCCAGCAGGATGCCGAGCGCAATCGGCAGATCGTAGCGGCAGCCTTCCTTGGGAAGATCGGCGGGTGACAGGTTGACCGTGATGCGGCCGGCAGGGAATTCGAAACCCGAATTGGCGAGCGCCGCGCGCACGCGGTCTTTGCTCTCTTTCACCGCGGTTTGCGGCAGTCCGACGATGGAAAAAGTGGGCAGGCCGCTGCCGAGATGGACTTCGACATCGACCCGGGGCGCGGCGAGCCCGAGCTGCGCGCGGCTCGCGACGCGAGCGAATCCCATGATCTCTCCTTGATCGGGCGCGCCAGCATCCGTGCTGGCGCGGACAGTGAAAGGCTCAGCGTCCGGCGGATCCCGACGCCTTGGCCTCGAGCTCGGCAACGCGCCGCTCGAGTTCTGCCAGGCGCGCCCGGGTGCGCTCCAGCACCTTGCGCTGCGCGTCGAATTCATCGCGCCCGGCCAGATCGAGCTTTCCGAGGTTGGCGCGCAGCACGGCGCGGAAATTGTTTTCGAGGTCTTCTCGCAGACCCGAGGCACCGGATGCGAGCCCGGGCGGTAGTCCCTGCATCAGGCTGCGCAGCAGTTCTTCGATCTTTGGCATCTCCACCGGCCCTTCTCCTAACAAGCAAACCGCACTCTGCCCTGTTTTGATGCGCGGACGATTCCTGCGCGCCAATTTTGGGCACTGACCCGAGGACCCGACGAGCTTTCGCGCTGCAGCGGGGCCCCTCCGCCACCCTCAAGGGCTGGCATGGAACCTGCACTTCGAACACAGGCTGAAAGAATGAGCGACAGGGAGCATACGCGTGCCCGCAGGGCTCGCTCCATCCGATAACGATGCCAAAGCGATGAAAATGATCACTGCAATCATTCGTCCCTGGAAGCTCGACGACCTGCAAATGGCCGTCGCGCGCCTCGGCGTGCAGGGGATCACCGTCACCGAAGTCACCGGTTATGGCCGGCAGCGGGGGCATGCGGAGCACTACCGTGGCTCCGAGTACCAGGTGCAGTTCGTTCCCAAGCTTCGCGTCGAAATCGTGCTCGACGATGGTTCCGCAGAAGCCGTCGTCGAAGCCATTACCAATGTATGCCGTACCGGAAAGACCGGTGACGGCAAGATTTTCCTGGCGCCAGTCGGTGAAGCCGTGCGGATACGCACGCGCGAATCCGGCGCGGCGGCAGCCTGAGATGTCGTTGAGGAGTCTGTACATGCATCAAGATAAGAAGAGAACGAAGGGTGGCAGCGTGATGCGCGGTCTCGGCGCGGCGCTGTTGATGTTGTTGCCGGTAATGGTGTTCGGGCAGGACGCGCCGCCGCCGCCAAACAAGGGTGACGTTTCCTGGCTCATGACGAGCACCGTGCTGGTCATCCTCATGACCATTCCGGGCCTGGCGCTGTTCTACGGCGGCATGGTCCGAAGCAAGAACGTGTTGTCGCTGCTCATGCAGGTGATGATCGTGTTCTGCGTGGGCGTGCTGCTGTTCGCCATCTACGGCTACAGCGTCGCGTTCACGGGTGGCGAGACACAATTCTTCGGTGGATTCGGCAAGGCCTTCCTGAAGGGTATGACCGGCGATTCGCTGACCGGCACGTTCAGCAAGGCGACCAACATCCCCGAACTCGGGTTCTTCTGTTTCCAGGCGACCTTCGCCGCCATCACTCCGGCACTGATCGTCGGCGCCTTCGCCGAACGCATCAAGTTCAGCGCCGTGCTGGTGTTCATCCTCATCTGGCTGACATTCGCCTACTACCCGATCGCGCACATGGTGTGGTTCTGGTCGGGTCCGGATGCCTTTACGACCGCTGAAGCGGGCGCAGCTGCCAACGTGAACGCCGGCTTCCTCTTCAACAAGGGAGCGCTGGACTTCGCGGGCGGCACGGTCGTGCACATCAACGCCGGTATCGCCGGCCTCGTGGGCTGCATGCTGATCGGCAAGCGACTCGGCTTCGGCCAAACGGCATTGCCGCCGCACAACGTTCCGATGGTCATGATCGGCTCGGCGCTGCTGTGGGTGGGCTGGTTCGGCTTCAACGTCGGTTCCAACCTCGAGGCCAACGGCTTCGCGACGCTGGTGTTCACCAACACGCTGCTCGCCACTGCCGCCGCCACTCTCGCGTGGATGCTGGTCGAGTGGATCGTCAAGGGTTCACCGACCATGCTGGGTGCCGCTTCCGGTGCCGTCGCCGGCCTCGTCGCCATCACGCCGGCCTGCGGCTGGGTGGGTCCCATGGGCTCGATCGCCATCGGCGTCATCGCGGCGCTCGATCTGCCTCTGGGCGGTGTCGGGCCTCAAGAAGATGATGGGCTACGACGACTCGCTCGACGTGTTCGGCGTGCACTGCGTCGGCGGCATCGTCGGCGCGATGCTCACGGGCGTGTTCAACTCGCCCGCGCTGGGTGGCACCGACGTATACGACTACGTCGCGAACGCCTTCCCGGATCCGGCCGCGTACAGCATCGGGACGCATGTCATCTCCCAGGCCTGGGGTGTGGGTGTGACGCTGCTCTGGTCCGGGTCTCGTGTCCCTGATCGCGTTCAAGGTGGTCGATCTGACGATCGGGCTGCGCGTGAACGAAGAGCAGGAGCGCGAAGGCCTCGACACCGTGTCGCACGGCGAGCGTGCCTACAACGGCTGATCTGCTGGAAAGGTGATTTCCCCCGCAGGGGCCCCCAAATGGGCCCTGCGGAGGGGAATCTGGCAATTCAGGGCCTCCCGGGACGCCGTACCCTTCGTCGGCAAAACCCCGGGAGGCCCTCTCTTTTTGGGATTTGAGGACCTGATTGGCCCTTGTCTGTGATGGAGGTCAAGGGTTCTCATAGGCACTCCCTGCGATAATCCGGGCACCGGAGGAAGCGCATGCGTCACTCGATATCCATTGCCGTCATTAGTCGGCGTCCTGACTTGCGGCTTCGCCCACGCGGGCGACGTCTACAAGTACGTGGACGAGCGTGGGCAAACGCTCTACACCGACAGGCCGATGCCGGGCGCGATCAAGGTCGCAACCACCACGCCACGGCCGGCCGCCAGCGCTGCGCGTTCCTACGCTTCGCAGCAGGCCGCCACGAACCAGCAGCTCTCCGCGAGCAACCAGCGCATCGCGCAGGGCCAGGACGACCAGCGCGTCGCCTCGATGGTCGCCAAGGACCTGGAAGCTTCGCGCGTCGAGCGTTGCAAGAAGGCGCGCTCCGACTACAACACGTCCATCAACTCGCAGCGACTCTACAAGCTCGACAAGGATGGCAATCGCGTCTATCTCAGCGACGCCGAGTTGTCCCAGCGGCGCATCGACGGCGCCAAAGCGGTCGAGTCGATCTGCGGCCCGCAAGGCTGACTGTCCCCTCTTGAGCTTCACGGACGCCGCCCCTTCGGGCGGCGTTTTCCGTTGTGGGGCGTGAGCCCCTGGGTATCGCGTGAGCGCCTGGAGATATACATTCCGCGCCTATGTTGCGCGTCGGATTTGCCGGACTTGGTGCCATGGGTGCTCCCATGGCGAGGAATCTCCACAAGGCGGGCCTGCTCAAGGCCGTCTGGAATCGCAGCCGCGATAAAGCCCAGGCACTGGGGACCGAGCTGGGTGTCAGCGCCCCCGCCGACCTCGAAGAGTTCGCAAGACAGCTCGACGTCGCCGTCATCTGCGTCTCGGCCGACGCCGACGTTCGCGCCGTGATCGAAAAGCTGGCTCCCGGGCTCGCCAGCGGCGCACTGGTCATCGACTGCTCGACGGTGAGCGCCGACACCGCGCGCTGGGCCGCGGAATACCTCGCGGGACGCGGCGTTCGCTTCGTCGACGCGCCGGTGAGCGGCGGTGTCGAGGGCGCGAAGAACGGCACACTCGCCATCATGTGCGGCGGTGAGCCGGCCGCCTTCGACGCAGCGCGGCCGGTGCTCGCGGCCATGGGCAAGGCGGTCGAGCATTTCGGTCCCAATGGCAACGGCCAGGCCACCAAGGCCACCAACCAGATCATGTGCGCCGGCATCATCCGCGCCTGCGCCGAGGCCATGGCCTTCGCCGGTGCGCACCAGCTGCCGCTGGATCGCGTGGTGTCCACGCTCGGCGCCGGTGCGGGCTCGAGCTGGTACTTCGTGCACCGCGCACCCAACATGATCCGGGAGAGTTACCCGGCGGGTTTCCGCGTGAAGCTCCACGCCAAGGATCTCGCCATCTGCCGCGACATGGCGGCGCGTTTCGGCGTGTCGCTGCCGGTCGTGGATGCAATGCTCGCCGAATACGCCGAGCTGATGAAGCTCGGCTTCGGCGACGAGGATATTTCCGCCACCCATCGCCTCAAGCAGGCGCTGTTCAAGGGTTCGGCGCCACACTCATGAACACCGGCGCGCGAGACACGACCGCGCGAGACTCGTCTTTGCGTGACGGGGAGCCGCCCCGGCAGCTCTATCTACCCGACTTCTGCCGGGCACGCGCCGTGCTCGCCATCGTGATCATCTGCGAGCTCACGGCGCTGGTGCTGGCGCTGGCGCGCAACCAGGCGGCGCTGGGATTCTGGCCGGACCTGGCGCGCACCTCGATGTTCCTGCTGTGGATCGGGCTGTTCGGCGCCGGCATGTTGTGCGTGCTGCGCGTCTATCTGAATCGCCAGTCGCTGCCCAAGGGATCCGCCATCGTGCTGCTGCTCACCGCCGCGCTGGTGGCGGTCATTTCGTCGGTGGCGTACTGGTTCGGCAGCCGCGCCGGATGGGCCGAACAGGCTTCCATCCTGCCCGAGGACCTGTGGACCTTCCTGTTGAGAAACGTAGTCATCGCGCTGGTGGTGACGGCGCTGGCGCTGCGCTATTTCTACGTGACGCACGAATGGCGTCACAACGTCGAGCTGCAGGCCAAGGCGCGGGTTCACGCCCTGCAGGCGCGCATCCGCCCGCATTTCCTGTTCAACAGCATGAACACCATCGCCGCGCTGACGCGCAGCAACCCGGCGCGCGCCGAAGAGGCGGTGCAGGATCTCGCCGACCTGTTTCGCGCCAACCTCAACGAGAAGCGCAACCAGATCCCGCTGGCCGAGGAAATCGACGTGGCGCGCACCTACCAGCGCATGGAACAGCTGCGGCTGGGTGACCGACTTGCGCGTGGAGTGGAAGGTGGACTCGCTGCCGCAGGATGCACTGGTTCCCGGGCTCATGGTGCAACCGCTGCTCGAGAACGCCATCTATCACGGCATCGAGCCCCGCGCCGAGGGCGGCCTGGTCACGGTGGTGGGCGAATTCAACAAGGGCATGATCACCATTGTCGTGCGCAATCCCTTGCCGGCAGCGAACCTCACCATGCGCGAAGGCAACCGGCTGGCGCTCGCCAACATCAAGGAGCGCCTGGACCTCATGTACGGCGAACGCTCCATGGTGAAGTCCGGCCGCTTCGACGACGAATACATCGTGACGCTGCGTTTCCCCTTCCACCCGGTGGGCGGAGGCGAGGCGTGAGCCCCACTCCATGAAGTTGAGGGTGCTGGTCGTCGACGATGAGCCGCCGGCGCGCGAACGCCTGCGCTCCATGCTGAACGAGACCGAGGGCTTCGAAGTCGCGGGCGAGGCGGAGAATGGCCAGCGCGCGCTGCAGTTATGCGACTCGCTGCAGCCCGACATCGTGCTGCTCGACGTGCGCATGCCGGGCATCGACGGGCTCGAGGTGGCGCGTCACCTCGCGACCCAGGCCGAGCCGCCCGCGGTCATTTTCATCACGGCATTCGATGAATATGCGCTCCAGGCCTTCGAGTCCGAGGCCATCGCCTACCTGCTCAAACCCATCCGCGCCGAGAAGCTGCGCGCGGCACTCGCCAAGGCTGGCCGGCTCACCCGGCCGCAACTGCAGCAGGTAGCCAGCGCCGCGCGCGAGAGTCCGCGCCGCACCCACATCGGCGTGCGGGGTCGCGAAGGCCTCAAGCTGATCCCCGTGGAAGAAGTGTTCTGCTTCCACGCGGATCAGAAATACACCACGGTCAAACACCAGCATGGCGAGGACCTCATCGAAGACTCGCTCAAGACGCTCGAGGAGGAATTCGCGGCAAGTTTCGTACGCATCCATCGCAATGCGCTGGTCAACACCAAGTACCTGGAACGTATCGCGCGCGACGCCAGCGGCCAGCATTTCGTGCACCTGCGCGGCCTGCCCGATGCGCTCGAAGTCAGCCGGCGCATGGCCGGCGATCTCAAGGATCGCTTCAGGATCTAGCGCGGAGAATCGAAGGGCCCGTGGGCGCGTACCAGCGTCTCGGCCGCCAGCTCCAGCACTTCGACGTCCGCGGTGCCCGTCGCCACCGCGACCACCGGTACCCGCTCGCACTCACCCGTCGCGCTCTCGACGTCGATGAACTGACCGGGACGCACCACGATCAGTGGTGTACCGAGAAACTTCAGCCGCAGGCGCCGCCCGCCGGCAGGCAGTGGCGTGTCCGTTTCGACGACGATGCCGTTCACCGGCAATGCCGTGGACGGCGTCTTGCGCGTCTCGATCACGAGATTTGAACGCGGTCGTGCCTGGCACAGCAGGACTTCACCGCGCGCCGCCTCCCAGGCAACGATGCCCGGCGGCAGCTTCCCGTCGGGATAAGCGATCTCGCCCGACAGCAGGCGCGCCTTGCACGAGGCACAACGTCCGGCACGGCAACTGTGCGGCAGCGGAATACCCGCGGCGAGTGCCGCGCCCAGCACGTTCTCGTCGACGCCGACTTCGATATCGCGCGCGCCAGGCTCGATGTGGACCTTGTAGCGTTTTGCGGGATCAGTCAGGCGGAAGCGTCCACGAGACTTGTAGTCGTTATAGTGGCGGCCTTCATCTGCAACCTCCCAGTCGAGACGATGGGACGCTAGCACACGAGGACCAGAATGTTCGAGAACCCCACGAGAGCCGAGATCGATGGCTTGCTGAAACGTGCGAAGACCATCGCCATCCTCGGGCTGTCCGACACACCCGGGCGTCCCAGCCACAACGTCGCCAGGGCTTTGCAGAAATTCGGCTACCGCATCGTGCCGGTGAATCCCGGCGCCACGGAGATCCTGGGTGAGCGTTCCTGGCCGGACCTGGAGTCGGCGATGCGGGGCGCGGGCCCGATCGACGTGGTGGACGTGTTCCGTCGGCCGGAACACGTGGCCGCCATCGTCGACGATGCCATCCGGCTCGAAGCTCCGGCGTTGTGGCTGCAGGACGGCGTCATCGACGAAGCGGCAGCCGCCCGCGCCCGCACCGCCGGCATCTTCACCGTGATGAACCGCTGCATGTTCCGCGACCGCTCGACGCTCGCCGACTGAACGGCACTCAGCGCGGCCTAACTACATTCAGCGGCACGAGGCGCACGGGCCCGAGCAGGCCCGAAGGCGCCGGCGCCCAGTCCGAGGCATCGAACTTCGTGTATTGCAGCGTCACGAGGTTGGCGTCCTTCATGATCTTCCAGTCGACCTTGCGCGCATCGAGATCGCGGATGCGATTCGCCGGCAGGTTGCTGACCGCGATCGACAGCACGTTACCGCGGCGCTTGAGCGGAGCGTCGATGCGCAACGTGAACGGATATGCCCAGGCAACGCCCAGGGGCTTGCCGTTGAGGTGCACGCGCGCGGCTTCGCGTACATCGCCCAGGTCCAGCAGCCAGGCATCCGCGCGCCCGCGCGGCGCATCGAAGGTGATGCGATAACGCGCAGTCCCGGCGAACCGGGTGGCCTCCGGATCCTCGAGTTCCGTCCAGCTGCGCAGCGCCGTCATGTTTGCGCCGCGCGGCAGGTGCGGCCCCCCGCTGATGAACTCGACCTGCCACTCACCGGACAGCACCGTTGGCGCACCAGCGGGAGCGACGTGCTGCCAGCGACGCATCCCCCACCGCTGCGTCGTTGACGTAGTCAGCACCAGGGACTGGCCACTGGCGAGTTGCAGGTACACGCGCGCAGAGCCATTGGAGCCAGGTCGGATCGCCGCCAAGCCTTCAGCGTAGTTCATGGGATCAAGGAACGCCGCAGACACAGCCGGCACCCCCAGGTCGAGCCAGCCATCGAAGGCCTGCGCGCCGAGATTGGTCAGGAAATAGCAGTATCCCTCGTCTTGGGCGCGCCGGATGAATCCCAGGCCCGCGGGTCCGGCACCTTCGCGGCGCACACCGAGCTCGGCGAGACGCAGTTCGATGCCTTTGGTGGCAACCGCCGTTCGCAAGGCAGGTTCGCCGAGCAGTTTTTCCAGCTCGGTTCGCCGGGCCTCGAGCCGCGCGTATCCCGGCACGTCCTGCGGCAGCTTCTCGAACACCAGCGCCGCTCCACGACGCCTCAGTTCCAGGAGTCTCGCAAGAGTTTCCGGCGCCATGCGGGTCGTGGCCGGAACCACGATCGTGCGGTAGCGTCCTCCCGGGGCAAGCAGTTTTCCATCAACGACCTCGAGGCCCGCGATCTGGGCGTCGGAGATGAAATCGAACGAATAGCCGGCCGACAGCAGGCGCTGGGCGACGGACGCGAACGGCGACTCCATGAGCCAGCCAATCTCGTGCACGCCGAATTGGCTCATGAGTCCCGACGACTGGTCGAGCAGCTCGTCGAAGGGCCAGTAGAGAAGGATGTCGTTGTCCGGCCGGCCCGACTGCAAGACGTACTGCACGCGGAATACGTAAGTGTTCATCGACGCGTAGTGATCCCACAGCGGGTTCTCGCTACCGAGCTGGGTGGCGGCGTAGAAGAACCAGCCAGGCCACGGCACATCGGCAGGCGAATAGGTCACGCCGTGATAGAAGATGTGATTGATGCCTGCGACGAAGAGGCGATCGATCTGCGGCTTGGCGGCCGCGGGCGTCTCGCGGAAATTCTCGCGCAGCCACGTGAGCGTCTCGCTCGAGATCAGCGGCCTGCCCGCAACGTGCCCCGCCGAAGAAGCGAAGCGACCCACGAGATTGAGCGGCGGATCGGGGTCGGGACGCGCGAATGCCGTTTCCACACGCTGTCCCGCGATCGGCAGCTCCGTCATGCCAAAGGATTCGGTCTCCGGGATGTCGGCCGCGGCGTAAAGATCGAGCAGATTTCCCGGCGCCCCATGTGCCTGGTTGCGCGCGCGAAATCCCTGCGCGTGTGACCAGGACACCCAGCGATTCACGTAGTCGAGGTGCAGCTTCGCGAGCGTGCGGCGGTAGTCGCCCGCGATGCGGCCAGTGGTGTCGGCGTCCAGTGTCCCTTTGCCCGCGAGATCGGCGGCGTATTTCTGCAGGTCATAACCGTGCAACCGCTGGAATTCCTCTGCCAGCCGCGGCGTCCAGCTCGCCTGGTAGTACTCGAAGGAATCATGGAATTGGCTGCGCACCAGCCCGCGCGGCACCGCCGCGAGCGCCCGCGTGAACCGGTCGAGGTAAGCATCGAGCGCGTCCGTCGCATAAGGGTCCAGCACCAGACCTTCGCCCCCCGGTGCCGCGCGCTTCACCTTCATGCCTGTGGGATTGCCGCGCAACCGGCCGTTCTCGAACAGTGCGGAGCTCGAGCCCTGGGCCACGCTCACCTCCGGGCCTCCGAAAGGCCAGCCCGTGCCGGTGGCCATATCCACACCCATGCCGAGGCGCTCTGCTTCGCGCGCGGTGTGTTCGAGCATTTCCATCCAGCGCGGCGACAGGAAGTCGATGGCGCGGTTTTCGTAGCCGCGCGCGCCGTAGATGGGCGTGATCTCGACGCCGCCAATTCCCGCCGCGTCCAGGATCTCCAGCTGGCGGGTGATCTCTGTGCGCTCCACCGCACTCGCCGGCCACCACCAGCGGACCCAGGGCGCAACGGTCGGCGAATCTTCCGGCAATTGAACTGTTTGCGCCTCCACCGAGACGCAGGCGGTACAGCCGAGGAACAACAGGGTGATTCGCGTCAGCTTCATGCTCAGCCTGCTGCGACTTCCACGCGATTGCCTTCCGGATCGCACACCACGCATTCGTAGTAGCCATCGCCGGTGCGCCGCGGCCCGTCGATGACAGCAACCCCCTCGCCGGCGAGGCGCGCGGCCAGCGCATCCACCGCTGCCTCGTTGCCTACTACAACGGCTATGTGCGCAAGTCCCAGTTGTTCGCCGGTACCGCGACGTCACGACGTCGGTGCGTGTCATGACCTCGAGCCGCGCGCCGCCACTGAATTCGAGGAAGCGCGATGCGAATCCCTTGCGCGGATTCTCGTAGCGCTCACTCACGCGGGCGCCGAACCAGTGCGCGTAGAACGCCGCCACCGCATCGAGTTCGCGTACCCACAGCGCCACGTGTTCGATGCGCACGCTCACGTGATCTCCTTGAGCATGATGTCGTCGGTCTGTGGATCGTCGCCGACCACGAATACCTGGGTGCCGACCTTGCGGAAGCCGCACTTGCTGTAGAACGCCTGGCCCGCGCGTTGCGCTGCCAGACACCGAGCCACAACTCGCGCGCGCCGCGCTGCCGCGCCTGCTGCTCGACTGCGGCCATGAGATCGCGCGCCAGTCCCTGGCCCTGCCAGGGCTTGTCGACATAGAAGCGCTTCAGCTCCACCGGCTTTTGCGTTGGAACACCTGCCGGCGCGCGTTCCGCCTGCAGTTGTGCGAAACCGCCGAAGTTGCCGTTCGCGTCCACTGCCAGCAGGGTATCGAGCAGCGGGATCGGCGATTTCGGCGCGCTGCAGGTCCGGGCCCCAGGCTGACGCGAGGTGCTTGGTCATGTCCTCCGCGGTGTTGTCCGCGGCAAAGGCTTCGTAGAACGTGCGCGCGCCGAATTCGGCCAGCGCCGCGGCGTCGTCACTGGTGGCGCGGCGGATCCTGATGGCGGATGTGCTCTGCATGTCTCCCTCACCCCGACTCGACGATGCGAGCCGACGAAGCCAGCAGTATCTCGCAGGCGCCCGCGCCGGTGTCGCGCCGCGAGAGCGAGGTGTCATGCCGCCTTCCGGGCCTTCGATATCCACCAGCTTGCCGCGCAACTCGACGATGCTGCCGGCGCGCAGGCGCCCGAGAACCTGCGCGCACGCGCCTCGCTGTCCGCGATCACGTGCCAGTTGGCCGAATGGCTCTCGATCTGCTCGCGCGTCAGCGGCCAGCTTTCGGTGCGCCAGTAATAGAAACGATTCCCCTGGCTGATTTCGATGCCATCAGGATCGCGCTGTCGGACATCGGCCCCCAGCCCACGGCAAAATCGGTGGGAACCAGCGTCGCAAGATCGCCGACGGAATAGTCCTCGCGCGCAGGATTCGCACCGTCGCGCTGAAATCGGCGCGCGGCCGCAGCACGGAAGTCGCCGCGCTCGATGCCCGGCGCGTCTTCGATGTCGCTGCTGCACGCGGCTCGGCGGCGGCGAGAACGCCCGCTGCGATGATCGATGTCGCGTTGCGAATACAGCCGCCAGGCCGCGAACAGCAGCAGTGCGGCGACGATCCAGGGGCGAGACGCATGCTCGGCGAATCGTAAGGTATTCTTCCGGCCATGCAGCTCGAGTTCACCAAGATGCATGGCCTCGGCAACGACTTCATCGTTTTCGATGCGCCGCGCGATGGCCGGCTGCCGACCGCCGCCGAGTGGCGCGCGCTCGCCGCGCGCCACACCGGCATCGGCTTCGACCAGGCGCTGGTGATCGAGCCGCCGCGCCGCGCCGGCACCCAGGCTTACTACCGCATCTTCAATGCCGACGGCGGCGAGGTCGAGCAATGCGGCAATGGCGTGCGTTGCCTCGCGGCGTTCCTGCATCGCCGCGGTGCGCTGCCGGCGAACGGCAGCGATGGCGAGCTCGTGCTCGACAGCCCGGCGGGCATCATTCGCGCGCGCGTGCACGATGCCAACCTGATTTCCGTCGACATGGGCGTGCCCAACTTCGACCCCAAATCCCTGCCATTCGATGCGTCGGCCGAGGCGCACGTGTATCCGCTCGCCGTCGCGGGCACCGAGGTGGAGATCGGCGCGGTATCGATGGGCAATCCGCACGCCGTGCTGACGGTAACCTCGGTGGCCAGCGCGCCGGTGGACCGTCTCGGGCCCGCCATCGAGAAACACCCACGATTCCCGAATCGCGTGAACGTCGGCTTCATGGAAATCGTCGATCGCACGCACATCCGGCTGCGCGTATTCGAGCGTGGCGTCGGCGAAACACTGGCCTGCGGCACCGGCGCATGCGCCGCTGTCGCGGTCGGCAGACGACATGGCCGCCTCGATTCCGACGGTCGAAGTGGAATTGCCGGGTGGCAAACTCGAAATCACCTGGTCCGCGCCCGGCGAACACATTTGGATGAAAGGGCCGACCGCTGTATCTTTCACGGGCCGAGTGGAAATTAGAGCGAGTCGAAATCCAGGGAGTCGCAAAGAATGAGCACACAGACCGCACGTGGTTTGCCCGCCGGCCAGACGGACGAAGAACGCATCGAGCGTTATCTCACGCTGAATCCGGATTTCTTCGAGCGTCACCAGCCGCTGCTCGCGCGCATGCGGCTGCCGCACATGCGCACCGGTTCGACCGTGTCGCTGGTCGAGCGCCAGGTGGAAGTGCTGCGCGACCAGAAGACCGATGCCGATCGCCGGCTCGCGGAATTCATCGCCGTCGCGCGCGCCAACGATCATCTCGCCGAGCGCATTCACCGTTTCACGCGCCGCCTGCTGCGCGCGCCGACCGCCGCCAGCTGCGCTGGCCGCGCTCGAAGCCAGCCTGCGCGAAGACTTCGACGCCTTCCACTCGGTGCTGCTGCTGACCTCGCCGGTGGCCTCGCTCGCCAACGTCGAGCTGCGAGCCCTTCCTGCGCAAGCTCGCCGGCTGACGACGCCAACATGCGCACCTTCGAAGCGCTGCTCGCCACCGGCAAGCCGCGTTGCGGCCAGGTGCGCGACACGCAGCGCGATTTCCTGTTCGGTCCCGAAGCGGCGAGCATCGGCTCGGTGGCGCTGGTGCCGCTGGGTGATGCGGGCGCGCTGGGCCTGCTGGCGCTGGGCAGCGCCGAGCGCGAGCGTTTCCATCCGGGCATGAGCACGGAATTCCTCAAGCGCATGGGCGAGCTGATCACGGATGCCCTCTCGCGGTAGTGAAAGCCACTGACGGACGGCGCCCCAGCTCTTTCAAAAAAGGGGCGCCGATTTCCGACGTGGCGCGTGAGCGCCTGACAATGCTCGATCGCCGCTGGCTCGACCGCTATCTCACGCATCTCGCGAAGGAACGGCGGCTCTCGCCGCACACCTCCTCTAACTACGCACGTGACATCGTTGCGCTCGCGGACTACCTCGATCGCGCCAATGTCACCGACTGGAAACGTGTCGACAGCCAGCACGTGCGCATGTTCGCGGCGCGCGCCCACGCGGGCGGCCTGGGTCCGCGCAGCGTGCAGCGCCGCCTGTCCGCGGTACGAGGTTTCTTCGGCTACCTGGTGCGCGAAGGCGCGGCGGCGAGCAATCCCGCAGTCGAGATCCGCGCCCCCAAGGCCGCGCGTCGCCTGCCCGGCACTCTCGATGTCGACCAGATCAACCAGCTGCTGGAGGCGCCCGGCGACGATGCGCTCGCGGTGCGCGATCGCGCCATCATGGAGCTGTTCTATTCATCGGGGCTGCGACTGGCCGAACTCGTCGGCCTGGGGCTGACCGACGTCGACCTTGCCGATCGCACCGTGCGTGTGCTCGGCAAGGGTTCGAAGACGCGCATCGTGCCCGTGGGCCGCAAGGCCTGCGAGGCGATTCGTGCCTGGCTGCGCGAACGTGGGGCCCTCGCCCGGATCGACGAGACGGCGCTTTTCGTGGGACGCAACGGCTCCAGGCTCAAGTCGCGCGCCATCCAGCTCCGGATCGCATACTGGGCGCGGCGCCAAGGCCTGCCGAGCCGCGTCTATCCACACTTGTTCCGGCATTCATTCGCCACGCATCTGCTTGAATCGAGTAAGGATTTGCGCGGCGTACAGGAGCTGCTCGGGCACGCCGACATCTCCACGACGCAGGTCTACACGCACCTTGATTTCGCCCACCTGGCCCGCACCTACGACGCTTCCCACCCTCGGGCGAAACGCAAATCGTAGGCATTCAATGACGGAATCTTTCAATCCGCACGGCACAACCATCCTTGCCGTGCGGCGCAATGGCGCCGTCGCCATCGGCGGCGATGGCCAGGTGACGCTCGGCAACACCGTGATGAAGGGCAATGCACGCAAGGTGCGGCCCCTGGGCAATGGCAAGGTGCTGGGCGGTTTCGCCGGCGGCACGGCCGATGCTTTTACGCTCTTTGAACGCTTCGAAGGCAAGCTCGAGAAGTTCGGCAATCTCACCCGCGCAGCCATCGAGCTCGCCAAGGACTGGCGCGGCGATCGTTACCTGCGGCGACTGGAAGCGCTGCTGCTGGTCGGTGACACGAAGAACCTGTTCGTGATCTCGGGCAACGGCGATGTCATCGAGCCAGACCATGATGTCGTGGCCATCGGCTCCGGCGGCCCGTTCGCGCAGGCCGCGGCGCGCGCCCTCACCGAGAACAGCGATCTCAGTGCACGCGACATCGTGGAAAAGTCGCTGAACATCGCCGCCGACATCTGCATCTATACCAATCGCAACCTCGTGATCGAGGAGTTGAAGTGACCCCGCGCCAGATCGTTTCGGAACTCGACAAACACATCGTCGGCCAGGACAACGCCAAGCGTGCGGTGGCGATCGCCCTGCGCAACCGCTGGCGCCGCATGCAGATCGATGACCCGCTGCGCCAGGAAATCACGCCCAAGAACATTCTCATGATCGGTCCCACCGGCTGCGGCAAGACCGAGATCGCGCGCCGGCTCGCCAGGCTCGCGAACGCGCCGTTCGTGAAAGTCGAAGCCACCAAGTTCACCGAGGTGGGCTACGTGGGCCGCGACGTCGATTCCATCGTCAAGGACCTGGCCGAAGTTGCCGTGAAGATGGCGCGCGACGAGGAGATCTCCAAGGTGCGCGAGCGCGCCAGGGATGCCGCCGAGGAGCGCATCCTCGATGCGTTGCTGCCGCAACCCAAGATGATGGGTTTCTCCACCGATCCCGAGCAGAGTCCGCGCGACCAGGAGACGCGCCAGAAATTCCGCAAGATGCTGCGCGAAGGTCAACTGAGTGAACGCGAGATCGAGATCGACCTGCGGGCGATGGCGCCGGGCATGCAGATCATGGCGCCGCCCGGAATGGAGGAGATGCAGGAGCAGCTCACCAGCATGTTCGCCAACCTCGGCGGAAGCCGCACCAAGCCGCGCAAGCTCAAGGTAAAGGAAGCGCAGAAGCTGCTGGTCGAGGAAGAGGCGGGCAAACTCGTGAACGAGGAAGAGCTGCGTGCCCGCGCACTGGCGAATGCCGAACAGAACGGCATCGTGTTCATCGACGAGTTCGACAAGATTGCACGCCGCCAGGACAGCTACGGCGCGGACGTGTCGCGCGAAGGCGTGCAGCGCGACCTGTTGCCGCTGGTCGAAGGCAGCACCGTGTCCACGAAGTACGGGCAGATCAAGACCGATCACATCCTGTTCATCGCCTCGGGCGCGTTCCACATGTCCAAGCCCTCGGACCTGATTCCGGAGATGCAGGGACGCTTCCCGATTCGCGTGGAGCTGGATTCGCTCAAGGTGGATGATTTCGTGCGCATCCTCACGGAACCCGACGCCTCGCTGACCACGCAGTACAAGGCGCTCCTGAACACCGAGAACGTGCAGGTGACGTTCGTCGACGGCGGCGTGCGCCGCATCGCGGAGATCGCCTTCAGCGTCAACGAGAAGACCGAGAACATCGGCGCGCGTCGTCTGCACACCGTGATGGAGCGGCTGCTGGAGAGCGTGTCCTTCGACGCTGCCGAGAACGGTGGCTCGGCCATCGAGATCGACGCGAAGTACGTGGACGATCACCTCGGTAACCTCGCCAAGGACGAAGACCTTTCACGTTACATTCTTTAAGCTAACGGACGCCGGCCCGCTTCTTTCATAAAAGGGCCGGCGTTTTCCTGCGTGGGGTACAGCCCCTGATGAGAATCGCGAAACCAATGCTGCTGGTCATGACGCCCATCGGCGTCGCCTGGGGGCTGGTGGAGGCATGGCGCTTTCACTGGTGGCTGGCGGTGCTGATGGCCGTCCTGCTCACCGTCATCAGCCTGTTCGGCTGGATGACCGTGCGGCGCATTCGCAGTGAGCGCTCTCCATGACCAACGAACTGCTCACCTCGCCGGCCGCAGAGCGCAACAAGGAACCCATTCTCACCGTGCTCGAAACCGTGCTCCCCGAGACGGGCAGCGTGCTCGAAATCGCCTCGGGCAGCGGCCAGCACGTGTGCTACTTCGCCGCCGAACTGCCGGGAATTCGCTGGCAGCCCACCGAGCCCGATGCGGCAAGTCGCGAAGCCATCGTGGCGCGCATCCGCGAAGCCGGACTGCAAAACGTCGAACCGCCGATCGCGCTCGACGTGCACGAGCCGCGCTGGCCGGTGGCGGCGAGTTACGACGCAGTGTTGTGCATCAACATGGTCCACATTTCGCCGTGGTCCTCGACCAACGCGCTGTGTATCGGCGCGGCGCGCCATCTGCGCACACTCGGCAAACTGGTGCTTTACGGCCCCTACCTCGAGGGCGGTACGGCCGCGCAGTCGAACCTCGACTTCGACGCGACGCTGAAACGCCGCAACCAGGAATGGGGATTACGCGATCTCGAAGAGGTCGCAGGCGTTGCAGCCCTGCATGGCCTGCAGCGTCAGCAGGTGGTACGCATGCCGGCCAACAACCTCACGGTTGTATTCACGAAGACGCTGTAGCCGCCGCCTCGCCCCTCGTTCAGGGGTTGCGGATCGCGACTTCCGGCTGCACGGACCAGTCATTGTGGCCGCCGCGCAGCAGATGAAACTTCGCCTGCGGTCGACTCGCCGCCAGCGCCTGGGCATGCCGCACGCCGATCACCTGGTCTTTCTCGGCGCCAAAGACATCCATGGGGCCGTGGTACTTCGCCAGCGATTCAACATTGTTCCAGCTGCCCGCCAGCAACAGGCTCATGGGCGCATACGGCATGTGGTCCTTGCCCACCGACTTGAGATCGTCGAATGGCACGATGAATACCAGCTTGTCGGGTGGCTGGATCGCGGCGCCCAGCGATGCCGCAGGACCGCTGCCGATCGATTCGGCGGCCACGCATACCGGCCTGGCGGGAAACCTGGTGCGCAGCAGTTGATAGGCCGCAAGCGCGGCGGCATCGAAGCTGTCGCGCGAGGGTTTCCCTTCCCGCTTGCCATAGCCGGGGTATTCCATGATGAACACCGAATCGCGTGGCGAAAACGCGCCGAGCGCGTACACACGATCCGCCGCCTGCCCGCCGTTCCCGTGCAGCATCAGCCAGACGTTCTCGGGCTCGGGTACTTCGCGTGCAAAGCCAAGCAGTGCGCCGTCATTCGTCCAGCGAGCCAGGCCGCCGTCACCGTCATGGTGGGTGGGATAGAAAAGCGCACTGCGCTGCAGGGCCTGGCAGCCGAAGAACATGGCAAGACAGAACAGCGACAGGATCAGGATGGTAAACATTTTTCCCGACATCGGCGGCCCTCCCGGCTACTGCACGGCCTCGCCGCGCGTGACCGCACAATCCCAGCCCTCATAGGCGCCCTCGTGTTCACGCGCCAGGCGCGCCAGCTCGATGGTGATGGCGTTGATGGTATGGGAGTCGACGCTGTCGATCCGCGACACCACGAGCTGGTAACGAAGGTCGTCGGACTCCTCCTCCGACACGCTTTCGTCCTCGACGGCGAATTCGATGGCGGTGAGGGTGTCGCGGCACGCCGTGCGCGTCGACTCGTCGGCGAAATGCAGCCAGTGTTCGACCTTGCGCGGCGCCTCGTGTACATCGCCCTGCTGCGCAAGTTCCTGCAGCACCCGCCGGTTGTGCATGCGTTCGAGATTGTTGTCCGACGGGAACAGCATGAGGTATTGATCCCAATCGGGCTGGAAAGTGCTGCCGAACTCGGACTTGTAATCTTCGAAGGCCTTCATGGCGCTGGCGGAGGCCGACTGCAACTCGCCGGGCTCGGTGGCGTAGAAGTAGAACTCGCGCCTGCCCGCGCCGGTGACCCGCGCCACCAGCTGTGCGCCGCAGGTGGCGGAAATGGCCGCCTCGAGCGCCTCGCCGATCGGCATTGAGACTCGCGGCTTCCTCGTTGGTCGCGAGCCCATCGGGCTTCGGAGCCTTGAGCTGGATCCACACCCACAGCAGCCACGGCCGCTTCTCGAGCGGCACATCGGCCCTGATCCCGAGGTCAATGAAGATGGAAGCCGGCGCGTCGTTGATGCGCGCGAAGTAGAAATCCCACTCGTCTGACAACCTTGAGTCCTTTTCAGCCTGGAGGCCCGAGCCAGCGGGCCAGCCACGCGGCCAGCTCCGAATAGAACAGCTTGCTGTTCTCGCCCTTCTGGATCCAGTGATTCTCGTCAGGGAAGACGATGAGCCGGCTCGGCACCTTCATGCGCTGCAACGCGCTCCAGTATTCGAGCGAATTGTTGAGCGGAACCCGGAAATCATTCTCACCGATGGTCACCAGCACGGGTGTACGGAAATTTTCGGCAAGACGGATCGGGTTCTGGTCGCGCCACACGGCTCCCTGCTTCCACGGCGGGCCACCCATGTTGACCTCGCGCGAGTAGATAGTATCACTCGTGCCCCACTGCGCCTCGAGGTTCACCAGGCCCGCGTGGCTCACGAGGCACTTGTAGCGCGTGGTGGTCGCCCTGCAGCCAGTTGGAGAGATGCCCGCCGTAGCTGGCGCCGCCGGCGCACTGGCGCTGGCCATCGATGAAGTGGAACTCGCGGATCGCGGCATCCGCGGCCTCGTTGATCTCGTCGGCCGGCCCTTTCAGCGGATCGCCCTGGATCGAGCGCGCGAAGGCCTCGCCGAAGCCGGTCGACCCCGAGTAGTTGGTCAGCAGCAGCACATATCCCGGCGCCGCCAGCAGGTGATAGTTCCAGCGGATGAAGAACTGGTCGCGCCACATGCCATGCGGACCGCCGTGAATCACGACGAACAGCGGGTATTTCTTCGACGCGTCGAATCCGGGCGGCCGCACCACGAAACTGTGGATGCGCTTGCCGCGGCTGGAGGTGAACCAGAAACTCTCGATCTGGGGCAGGTCCAGGCGCGCGACCCGCGCGGCATTGAATCGTGTCAGCACCAGCGCCTTGCCGTTCTGAGGATTTATCAACGCCACCTCGGCCGGCGAGCTGGCGCTTTCCCAGGTGCCGTACAGGACCAGGTTGTTGGCGCGCTCCGGAATCACGACATTGGTGTACGAACCTCTCGTCGACGCCGAACAGGGTCTGCACGGTGCCGCCGCCCAGCCGCACCGAGAACAACTTCTCGCTGCCGGCATCCTCGGCGGTGAAGTACACGGTGCGCGAATCCGGCGCCACCGCGTAGCTGTTCACCGACGCGATCGATGCCGTCGGTGACGATGCGTGGTTCGCCCGGCGCCGGCCACGGGAAGGCCGCGAGACGCGCGGCGTTGTAGACGTTGTCGCCCTGCTGCTCGACCAGGGCCAGCAGGCGTGCGGCCGTCGGGCGTGAATTGCGGCCATGACCAGCTGTTCAGGCCGGTGGTGATGGCGCGCGGCTCGCCGCCGGTCACGTCGACGACGAACAGCTGCGAATCGGTGAATGCGCGCGCGGCCTGGTCGAGATTGGTGGTTGCGGCGAAGACGATGGCCTTGTTGTCAGGTGTGAATTCGACTTCGATTTCTTCGCCGGTATCGGTCTGGCGGCCCGCAAATCCCGGGCTCGCCGCGAGCCTGGTGCCGGCGAGCAGATCGCGCGGCGCGCCGCTCGGCTGGCCTTCCTCGTCGAGCGCCTGGACGAAGATGCGCACCTGCTTCTCGTCGATCCAGTGATCCCAGTTGCGGATCGGGAAGCCGTCGTAAATGCGTGCGGTCGACTTGCGGGCGCGGTGCGCCGCGATCATCGCCTTGTTGCTGTCGTCGTCGGCCGCGCCGCGGGTACATGATGGCCACGAACGCGAGCTGGCGACCGTCGTGCGAGAACACCGGCGCTCGCGCCCCTCCGGAAAGGTTCGTGAGGCGCTGTGCCTCGCCACCCGCGGCCAGGTCGAGCGAATAGAGCTGCGGAACTTCGTCGCTGTCGCGCTGCGCGCTGAAGACGATACGGCGACTGTCCGGACTCCAGATGACGCCGCTTTCCGGGCGGCGCGTGGATGTGAGGCGGCGGCTCGAATTGCGCGCGCTGGTGTCGATGAGCCACAGGTCGCTGAGCTGGTTGTTGTCGTCGTACGAAGGCTCGGTCACCTGCACGACGATCCATCGGCCATCGGGGCTCACCTGCGGCGGGCCGACGCGCTTCATGAGCCATATGTCTTCGTGCGTCGGAACAACCCTGGCGGCGGCGGCGGCGTCCGGGACCTGCGAACCCCCCAAACAACAGCACTGCCAGCACCGCGCCCCATCGCGGAAATCTGCTGATGCTTTTCATGGCGCACACGGTAGCGCAATCACCCATGTTTGTTCATCACTTGCCGCTCCTGTGCGACGAGGCGAGACTACGCGCCGTGAAAAGACTCGTGAAGCCGCTATCGCTGGTAGCGGCATCGCCTTCGAGGTCCTGAATCGGGCCGAGCGTTTCATCGGCGCACAGTTCGAACATAAGGTGTTCATTTGCAGACCGAATCCGTGAATCCTCCACCGCCCGCTCACGGCCTGCGGCCCGGTGCCCTGCTCGTCAGCGGCGTGATCAACCTGGGCGGGGCATTGATCGTGTTGTTTGCCATGGGCAACGCCAGTGATTCACGCCATGCGTCGGCCTGGGTGCTGGTGCAGTTTCTTGCGGGCGTCTGGGCCGGCGTGCTCGGCGCCAACAGTCCCTTCCTGCATGGGCTGGTCGCCGGGGTACCGGCGCTGGTGCTCGGGCTTCCTGATCAGCAGCGCATTGCCCGCGCATTTCGTCGCGATGGCCTGGTTCATCGCGCCCGCCGCTGCGCTGATCGCGGCGGCCATGATGCGGTTCATGCGTCATCGCGCAGCCATGAAGCGCGGCGGCCTCACGGGTTCGCTGCACGGGCTGAAATGCGAGGCGCAGGGTGCGCGCTGAAGCCGTCGATTGGTGGCCTGTGGATCACCACGGGCGGCGTGACAGCTCAGCTCTGCCGCCGCTCCTGCGTTGCTTCGCCGAAGGACTCCAGGTAGTCCAGGCGTGCCGCTTCGATCACCGCCTTGGCGTGATCGAAGCCGTACTTGCCGGAGATCTGCAGCTTGTTAGGCTCGCCCGGCACGAGTTTGTAGGTGCTGAAATAGTGCTCGAGACGTTCGACCAGCACGGGTGGCAGCTGCGATATTTCCTGCACGTTGTCCCAGACGTAGTCGCCCTCGAGCACGGCGATGATCTTGTCATCAGCCTCGCCGCGGTCGATGAGCTTGAGGCCGCCAATGACGCGAGCGCGCAACAACACCTCGTTGCGCTCGATGGGTCGTTCGCTCACCACGCAGATATCGAGCGGATCGCCGTCACCCTTTTCACAGCCGGGCGCGAGTTTCGCGATGCGCGCACCGCAATAGGTGCGTGGGACGAATCCATACAGCGCCGGCGGGTGGGACGACGTACGCTGCGGCCGGTCGACCCGCAGGTATCCCGAGACCTTGTCAATCTCGTACTTGATCATGTCGAAAGGCGTGATTTCGATGTATGCATTGACGATGCGTGGAGCGTCGGGCCCGAGCTCCAGTCCATGCCAGGGATGCGGCCGCCAGCGCGAAAAAATGAGGTCTTTCATGGGCGTGAACTGTAAAGGAGTTACGTCTATCCTCACAGCCCATGCCAGCCGCCAAACATGCCGCCGTCGTCGGATGGGGCAAATGCCTACCTCCCGCAGTGCTCAGCAACGCGGATCTCGCGACGTTTCTCGACACCACCGACGAGTGGATCCTGACGCGCACCGGAATTCGCGAACGGCGCGTATCGCACGTGCCGCTGGGCGAGATCAGTTACGTGGCCGCGGCGCGTGCGCTGGCCTGCGCCGGCAGTTGATGGCCGCGAGATCGAGCTGATCGTCGTCGGCACCACGAGCTTCGACGACCAGGTGCCCAATGTCGCCTCCGGGATCCAGCGGCGCATCGGCGCCGACGGCTGCGCGGCCATGGACGTGAACACCGCGTGCACCAGTTTCCTGTATTCGCTGTCCACCGCCACCGCCATGATCCGCACCGGCGTGGTCAGCAATGCGCTGGTCATCGGCTCGGAGATCATCTCGCCGTTCATGGACTGGAGCGACCGCAATGTCGCGGTGTTGTTCGGTGATGGCGCCGCTGCCGTGGTGCTCAAGGCCACCGACCAGGAAGAAGGTTTGTTAGCCGAGCGGCTCGGCTGCTACGGCGACGCCCGCGAAATCCTGCGCGTGCATGGCATGGGCGCGGGCTACGCGCACCAGGGACGCATCCTCGGCCAGACCGAGTGGCAGTTCGAAGGCCAGGAAATCTTCAAGAAGGCCGTCCATGGCATGAGCATGGCCTGTGCCGAAGCGCTCGCAAAGCTGGGCAAGACGGCTGCGGACATCGATCTCGTCGTGCCGCACCAGGCGAACCTGCGCATCATCGAGGCCGTGGCCAGGAAGGCCGGCGTGCCCATGGACAAGGTGTTCATCAACGTGGATCGCTACGGAAACATGTCGGCGGCGACGGTTCCCGTGGCGTTGTGCGAGGCGATCGAAGAAGAACGCGTCAAGCCCGGCGCGCTGCTGCTCATGCCCTCGTTTGGTGGCGGGCTCACTTTCACCGGCCACGTGTTGCGCTGGGGCCAGCGTGTGACGCCGCTCGGCACCAGCAGCGTTTCCCTTCCGCCTAACAACCAGACCGCCCTGGAGCTGGTGCACAAGTACCGATCGATCAAGTCGTTGCGTGCCGTCGCATCCGGCTGAGGCTCGCACATGAACAAAGCCCGCGAGACTTGCGCCTCGCGGGCTTCGTGGACCTGTGCATCGACAGTCTGGCCTAGGCTTTCTTACTTACGACTTCTTCTTGGCCTTCGCGGCTCTTGCCTTCTTCTTCGCTGGATCCTTCGCGCGGGTCTTGCCAAATGAACCCGCGTAAAGTTTTCCGCGGCGCGTACGCCGATCACCCTTACCCATTCGCTTCTTCCTTGTTCTGCGAGATCCACAACAGCGCGGCTTCGATGTCCGACAGCTGCGCAGCAGTCATGCCCGGAATGCGGCCACCGCCGGCTTCCTGTTTGACGCGCGCAAGCTCGGCGGATGAAACCGTGCTTACCCAAGTGAGCCCACGGCGCACCTTGGAAGTGAATTTCTGGGATTTCTCTTCAGTCATGTCGGCTCCTGATTCAACCGAATCCTTATTGCGGGCCGAAACATAGCGCCTCTAACGATATCGCGCCAGAACTTTCGCGAGTGCCGCAGACCCCGGTGACAAGCGGACATGGGGTATCTGATTGAGCGGAATAGCCGGTGTCTCATTGACATCGTGGAAGTCTTTGCCGGTCGTGTCCACGTATAACAACCCGGTCAGGAATTCACCTTTTTTCAATTTTTCCTGGATAGCTGCGCTCGCCGCCACGCGGTCCGTGGGGTCGTAGCTCGCGTCCAGCTTGCGCAGCAGGATCCGGCTGCCGTCGTGCAGCACGACGGGAAGCACTTCACCCTCCCGGTAGTCGGCCGAGATTTCCCGCTGGAAGGGAACGAAGTCCGCGCTCACCGCGGCATCGTAGTGTTCCCGCGTGTACTCATAACTCTTCGTGGATCCCTCGTGATCGTTGAAGGTCACGCAGGGCGAAAGGACGTCGATGAGCGCGAATCCCTCGTGACGCATCGCCGCCTGGATCAGCGGCACGAGCTGTTGCTTGTCGCCCGAGAAGCTGCGCGCGACGAAGGTGGCGCCGAGCGTGAGCGCGAGCAGCACCGGATCGATGGGCGGCTGCTGGTTGACCTCGCCCTTCTTGGCCCTGGTGCCGACATCAGCCGACGCGGAGAACTGTCCCTTGGTGAGACCGTACACACCGTTGTTCTCGATGATGTACGCCATGTTGAGATTGCGGCGAATGGCGTGGCAGAACTGGCCGAGCCCGATGGACAGCGTGTCGCCGTCGCCCGAAACGCCGACATACGTGAGGCTGCGGTTCGCGGCGTTCGCGCCCATGGCGATCGAGGGCATGCGGCCGTGCACGGAGTTGAAGCCATGCCCGCCGCTGACAAAGTAGGCCGTGGTCTTGGACGAGCAGCCAATGCCGGAGAGCTTGACCATGTTCTGCGGTTCGATGTCGAGACCCCACGAGGCTTCGACAATCGCCGCGGTGATCGAGTCGTGTCCGCATCCCGCGCAAAGGGTCGATAAACCGCCCTCGTAGTCGCGGCGCGTGAGCCCCAGGGCGTTCTTCGGCAGCGACGGATGGCGGACCTTGGGTTTCGGCAGGAAAGTCATGCGACACCTCCGGAAGCCTTGATCACGCCGGGCACGACTTCGGGCTTGCGGGTCTTGGGTTCGACTTCGGCGAGCACGCCGGTGACGATGAACTCGGAGGAGATCGGCAGGCCGCTGTAATGCAGCAGCGAACGCAGCTTGTATTTCTCGACCCGGGTCTCGAGCGTGAGCAGCGAACGCATCTGCCCGTCGCGGTTCTGCTCGATCACGAAGATGAGCTTGTGCGCCTCGAGGAACTTTTCCACGTCATCGCCGAACGGGAACGAGCGCAGCCGCATGTAGTTGGCCGTGAGGCCATGCGAGGAGAGGATGTCGCGCGCCTCGCGCACCGCCCCGTCCGAGCTGCCGTAGGCCACCAGCGCGATGTCGATCTTCGGATCGTGTTCGATGGCCGCCTTGGGCACGAGCCGCTTGGCGGTGTGGAACTTGCGCGTCAGGCGGTCGAGCACGATCTGGTACTCGGCCGAATCCTCGGTGTAGGCGCCGTACTGCGTGTGACCCGAACCGCGCGTGAAATAGGCGGCCTTGGGATGCACTCCCGGCATCGTGCGGTACGGAATGCCGTCGCCGTCGACGTCGAGGTATCGATGAAACTTCTCGAGCTTGAGGATTTCTTCCTTCGACAGCACCTTGCCGCGGTCGGGAACGTAGCTGTCGTCCCACTTGAGATCGGGACACATCCAGTCGTTCATGCCGATGTCGAGGTCCGACAACACCATCACCGGTGTCTGCAGCCGCTCGGCGAGATCGAAGGCATCGCGCGCGAAGTAGAAACACTCCTCGGGATCGCGCGGAAACAGGCAGACGTGTTTGGTGTCGCCATGCGAGGCGTAGGCGGCTTCCAGGATGTCGCACTGCTGGGTACGCGTCGGCATGCCGGTGGACGGTCCGACGCGCTGGATGTCGAACAGCACCGCGGGCACTTCGGCGTAATAGGCCAGCCCGAGGAATTCATTCATCAGGGACACGCCTGGACCGCTGGTCGCCGTGAAGGCGCGTGCGCCATTCCACGACGCGCCCAGCACCATGCCGATGGCCGCGAGCTCGTCCTCGGCCTGGATGAAGGCGAAGTTCTTCCTGCCCGTTTCCGGGTCGACGCGCAGCCTGTCGGCAAAGGCCTTGTAGGCGTCCATCAATGACGTCGACGGCGTGATGGGATACCAGGCGCCCACGGTGGCGCCGGCGAAAATGCAGCCCAGCGCGGCCGAGGTATTGCCATCCATCAAGACGTGACCGCGGGTCTTCGAGCCGCCTTCGATGAGCGACGGCGCCACGCGCATCGGCAGCGGACACTGGAAGTGCTCACGCGTGTAGTTGTAGCCGAGCTCGATGGCCTTCATGTTCGAATCCACGAGCGCCGGTTTCTTCGCGTAGGTCTCGGCCAGCAGTTCGCGGATCTTCGCGATGTCGAGATCCAGCAACGCGGCCAGCACACCCGCGTAGCAGATGTTCTTCATGAGGATGCGCGTGCGCACCCCGTTGAAATTCTCGTTGCAGAGCCTGGCGAGCGGCACCCCGAGCACCGTGATGTCGTCGCGCGCCAGCAGTCCGGGTCGCGGCCACGTGGAGTCGTAGATCAGGTAACCGCCCGAGGTCACCTCGCGCACGTCGCGCGCGTAGGTCTCGGCATTCATGGCCACCATGAGGTCGACCTTCCCCGAGCGCGCGACGTAGGCGTCCTTGGTCACGCGGATCTCGTACCAGGTGGGCAGGCCCTGGATGTTCGACGGGAAGTAGTTCTTGCCCATGACGGGCACGCCGCTGCGGAAGATGGACTTCATCAGCAGCGTGTTGGCGCTGGCCGAGCCCGTGCCATTCACCGTCGCGATCTTGATCGCGAAGTTATTGAGTCTGTCAGTCATGTGATCGTTTTTCATGCGCTCTTGGGCATCTTTGCGGCGTCAGCGGCAGCTTCGTCTACGGCATGCGGCCATTTCACGATCGACTTCTGCATGTCCCACGCGGCGGTGGGGCAGCGTTCCGCGCACAGGCCGCAGTGCACGCACAGGTCTTCGTCTTTGACCATCACCCGGCCCGTGTGTTTCAGCGCGTCGGAGACGTACAGGGCCTGGGTGACATTCTTCGCCGGCGCCTTGAGGCGCCCACGCAGTTCGGCTTCCTCGCCGTTGTGCGTGATGGTGAGGCAATCGACCGGGCAGATGTCGATGCAGGCATCGCACTCGATGCACAGCTTGGTCTCGAATACCGTCTGCACGTCGCAGTTGAGGCAGCGCTGCACCTCCTTCTCGATCTGCTCGACGGTGAAGCCGAGCTCGACTTCGATGTTGAGCTTCTTGAAGCGCTCCTTGAGCGACACATGCGGCATCAGGCGCCGCTCGGCCGGGTTGTAATCGTTCGAATAGGCCCACTCGTGCATGCCCATCTTGGTCGACTGCAGGTTCACGCCCGGCGCCAGGCGCTCGGCCGTGTTTTTGCCGTTACAGTGGTTGTGGATCGAGATCGCCGCCTGGTGGCCATGCTCCACGGCCCAGATGATGTTCTTGGGACCGAAGGCCGCGTCGCCGCCGAAAAACACGCCGGCACGCGAAGACTCGAAGCGTCTTCACATCCACTTTGGGCACATCCCACTTGTCGAACTCGATGCCGAGATCGCGCTCGATCCACGGGGAAGGCATTCTCCTGGCCGATGGCCAGGATCACGTCGTCGGCCTCGAGGAATTCTTCGCCGGTGATGCGCTCGGCGGTAATGCGGCCCTTCGCGTCGATGTCGTATTCGATGACATCGAAGTTCATCCCCTTGAGCTTTCCGCCCTCGATGACAAAGGCCTTCGGCGAGCGGTTGATGACGATCTTGACGTGCTCTTCTTCGGCGTCCTCGAGTTCCCAGGCCGAGGCCTTGAAGAACTGGCGCGGCTTGCGCGCCATCACCTTCACTTCAGTTGCGCCGAGGCGCAGCGAAGTGCGGCAGCAGTCCATGGCCGTGTTGCCCACGCCGATGATCAGCACTTTCTTGCCGATGGCCTTGATGTGCTCGAAGGCCACCGACTCGAGCCAGGTGATGCCGATGTGGATGTTGGCACCGCCTTCCTTGCGTCCCGGCAGCGACAGCTCCTTGCCCTTGGGCGCGCCGGCGCCGACGAACACGGCGTCGAAGCCGCCCTTGTCTAACAACTCGCGCATCGACTTGACGGGGTGGTTGAGTTTCAGGTCCACGCCCATGTCGACGATGTGGGCAATCTCGTCGTTCAATACCTCGGCGGGCAGGCGGAACGAGGGAATGTTGGTGCGCATCAGGCCGCCGGGCACGGCGTACTGCTCGAAGATGGTGACCGAGTAGCCGAGCGGCATGAGGTCGTTGGCCACGGTCAGCGAGGCGCAGCCCGCGCCGATCAGCGCGACCTTCTTGCCGTTCTTGAGCTTGGGGATTTTCGGCAGGCGGCCCTTGATGTCGTCCTCGCGATTATCGGCGGCCACGCGCTTGAGGCGGCAGATGGCCACCGGTTTTTCCTCGACGCGCCGCGCCGGCAGGCCGGCTCACAGGGCCGATCGCAAACGCGGCCGAGAATTCCCGGGAAGACGTTCGAGTGGCGGTTCACCATGTAGGCGTCGGTGAAGCGCCCTTGCGCAATAAGTCGAATGTATTCGGGAACGTCGGTGTGTGCTGGGCAAGCCCATTGGCAATCCACGACCTTGTGAAAGTAGTCGGGTTGCGAAGTGTCCGTCGGTTGCATATCCCCCCGGAAAAAGCGCCGGTTTTCCCCCTCCGGCGTGCTGGCGAGTATAGGCTTCATGGCCGCTGAATGAATAACCCGACTGAAATCAAGCTCCGGACCCGCTCACGCGTGCTGGAAGTGGCGTACGACGATGGGGCGCGGTACCTGCTGCCTTTCGAGTACCTGCGCGTGTATTCACCTTCCGCCGAAGTAAAGGGACACGGCCCGGGACAGGAGGTTCTGGTCCTCGGCAAGCAGAATGTCGGAATCCGCGCGGTCGAGCCTGTCGGCCAGTACGCCGTGAAGCTGGTGTTCGACGACGGCCACGATTCGGGCCTGTACTCGTGGAAATACCTGCGCGAGCTGGGCGAACAACAGTCGGAGAACTGGAAGAAGTACCAGGCGCGGTGCACGCGGCCCAACAGTAGATTTCGAGCGGTCGAAGACCGGCCTTGAATTCGGGCGCAGCCCGTACACATAAAAAAGGCCGGGGGTCACAGACCGCCGGCCTTCCACAAGACCCCCGCTCGAATAGTTGGGCTTTGTAGCGAAAGCCTGCCGGAAAAGCCAGCGCTTTCGCTGACGCGTCTATACTGGCCGCCCTGTGACCGATCCGAACAAGACCAGCGAAACCGACTTCGGGTACGAACGCGTCCCGTGGGGCGAGAAGCAGCGCCGCGTGCGCGGTGTATTCGACTCGGTGGCGGGAAACTACGACCTGATGAACGACCTGATGTCGGGCGGCGCGCACCGGCTGTGGAAGGAATTCACGTTGTCGCTCACGGGTCTGCATGCCGGACAGCGGGCGCTCGACGTCGCAGGCGGCACCGGTGACCTGACTACCGGCCTCGCGAAACAGGTAGGCAAGTCCGGCGTCGTCATCCTCTCCGACATCAACGGCGCCATGCTCAACGAAGGCCGCGACCGGCTGATCGATGCCGGGCTCGTCGGCAACGTGGCCTGCGTCCTGGCGAACGCCGAAAGGCTGCCATTCGCCGATTCGCAGTTCGACTGCGTGACCATCGGATTCGGGTTGCGCAATGTCACCGACAAACCGGCTGCGCTGCGCGAAATGCGCCGGGTGCTCAAGCCCGGTGGCCAGTTGCTGGTGCTGGAGTTCTCGCATCCGGTGTTGCCCCTCCTGAAGCCGCTCTACGATCTTTATTCCTTCCGCGTGTTGCCGCTGATCGGCAAGCTGGTCGCGAAGGACGAGGACAGCTATCGCTATCTCGCCGAGTCGATTCGCATGCACCCGGACCAGGAGAAGCTGCTCGGCATGCTGCGCGAGTCCGGGCTCGAAGACTGTCGGTATCACAATCTCACCGGCGGCATCGTGGCGGTGCACCGGGGCTATCGTTACTGAGGGGTACTGACCGCGCATGGGCCCGCTGTTTTCCGCCTACGTCCTGGCGATGCTGCTCGGCGTCGTGTTCATTCCGTTGTTCGTCATCGCGCTGGCGATGTTGCGTTCCGCCAGCCGGGCCTTCGTGCTGGCGTCGACCTTCACGATGGGCGCAATGATCGGCTTCTTCCTCGGGGTGCTGGCCGGCAGCTGGCTGCTGGAAATACATGCGGAACAGACCGGCTCACTGGTGCTGCTGTTCACCTTCGCGGGCGCGAGCGCAGTGGCGGGCGGCGTGATCGCGATCTGGCTGCTGGGAAAACTCTCGGGCAATCCACCGTGGCGGCGTGACTGATCCGGAATGCTCACCCAGGCCATCGAGAACCTGCTCAACCGCAACCTGCCGCGCAGTCCGCGCGCGCAGGAGTTGTGCGAATCCCTGAAAGGAAAGACGGTGCGTATCGAGGCGCAGGGGCTCGGCTGGCGTCTCGACTGCGAATCGCTCGGCAGCTCGCTGCAACTCACGCAGAGTCGGCCGCGGCCACGCGCGAGCCGGACGCCGAGATCGGCGGTAGTTTGATGAACCTGGCGGCGCTGGCCGGCAGCCATCCCGAAGACGTCATCCAGCGGGGCGACGTGACCATCCGCGGCGACGCCGAGGTGGCGCAGAAATTCCGCGAGCTCGCCATGTTGCTCAAGCCCGATGTCGAAGAAGAACTGTCCCGCCTGATCGGCGACACGCCGGCGCACCAGGCCCTGCGCCTGGCGCGCATGGCGGCAGGCTTCGGCCGGCGCACGGTCGAAACCGGCGTGCGCAACATGGCCGAATACCTGGCGCACGAGCGCGGCGACCTGGTACCGCGCGCCGAAGCCGAGGATTTCTATCGCGGCGTCGAGCGGCTGCGCGAAGACCTGGACCGGCTCGACGCGCGCGCGCGCCTCATCGAGCAGGCCGGCGAAGACGGTCCGGAGAACCAGCGATGAAGCTGCGGGTCATCGCGAGGCTCATCGAAATCCAGCGCGTGCTGGTGCGGCACGGGCTCGACGAATTCGTGCGCGCCACGCACCTGTACCGGCCGCTGCGCTTCCTGTTCCTGCTCTCGCCCTGGACCTGGGCGGTACGACGGCGCGATGAACCGCGCGCGGTACGGCTGCGCGAGGCGCTGCAGGAACTCGGCCCGATTTTCGTGAAGTTCGGCCAGGCCCTGTCCACGCGCCGCGACCTGCTGCCCGCAGGACATCGCCGACGAGCTCGCCAAGCTGCAGGATCGCGTGCCGCCCTTCGACGGGCGCATCGCACGCCGCATCATCGAGGATGCCTACGGCCGCGCCGCCGAGCAGGTTTTTTCCACTTTCGACGAGAATCCCCTGGCCGCCGCCTCGATCGCGCAGGTGCACGCCGCGGAACTGCGTCCCGAGGTGGGTCTGAACGGTGCCAAGACCCGCGAAGTCGTGGTCAAGGTGCTGCGCCCCGACATGCACGCGGTGATCGCGCGGGATCTCGAAGTACTGCACGCGCTGGCGCAGTTCGCGCACAACAACTGGGAAGGCAGCCGGCGCCTCAGGCCCATGGAAGTGGTGCGCGAGTACGAGAAGACCGTCATCGACGAGCTCGACCTCATGCGCGAGGCGGGCAATGCCTCGCAACTGCGGCGCAATTTCGAGGGCTCCCTCTCTTATATGTACCCGCCGTGCACTGGGACTTCTGCCGCCCGCAGGTAATGGTGATGGAACGGATCCGCGGCGTGCAGATCTCCAACATGGCGCGGCTGCGCGAGGCCGGCACCGATATCCGGCGGCTCGCGGAGAACGGCGTGGAGATCTTCTTCACGCAGGTGTTCAAGCACAACTTCTTCCACGCGGACATGCACCCGGGAAACATCTTCGTGCTGATCGACAACCCGGCGCAGCCAAAGTACGCCGCCGTGGACTTCGGCATCGTCGGCACACTCGATCCGCGCGACCAGTACTACCTCGCCGAAAATTTCCTCGCCGTGTTCGACCGCGACTATCGCAGGGTCGCGGTGCTGCACCTGGAATCCGGCTGGGTGCCGGAGGGCTCGCGCGTCGACGAAATGGAATCCGCGATCCGCACGGTGTGCGAGCCCATCTTCAACAAGCCGCTCAAGGAAATCTCCTTCGGCACCGTATTGCTGCGGCTGTTCGAAATCGCGCGGCGCTTCAACGTCGAGATCCAGCCGCAGCTCATTCTGCTGCAGAAGACGCTGCTCAACATCGAGGGACTGGGAAGGGATCTTTACCCGGACCTCGACATTTTCAAGACCGCGGGTCCCATCATGCGTGAGTGGGTGCGCGAGAAGATGAGCGGCCGCACGCTGCTGGAAAACGCCCGCGCGCAGCTTCCCGAAATCCTCACCAGCCTGCAGACGCTGGCTCCGCTGGTGCGCTCCGCCGTGCAGCGCGCGCAGGACGGCCGCCTGCGGCTGGCCGTCGAGGCTCCCGAGATCAACGCGCTGCGCAACGAGATCAGGCGCACCAACCGGCGGCGCGACAAGATCACCGTTGCTGCCACGCTGCTGCTGGGCGGCATCGTCTGGATGGCGGTCGGACGCGCTCCGGACTGGGCCGGCTGGGCGCTGGCAGGCACCGGCGCCGCGTGGTTGTTGGCCAGTATTCGCCGATAGACAGGGCCGCTAGCCGGGTTTCTTCCCGATCACCGACCACAGGATCGGCGACGGAATCGCGAAATCATCGCGTTCCAGCGTGGCGAGGTCGGCATCGATCTGCTGACGCGTGATCAGGCCGGCGGCAATCACATCGGCGCCAATCTGCTCGAAGTTCACGCGCATGAGGTCGGCGCCGCCGTTCAGGCGGTCGAACATCACCATGCGGGCCTCGGCGAACACCTCGACCAGTCCCAACTCGCGGAAGCGGCCGTGCAGCCGGCGCCCGTAGTAACCATCCTGGTGGCGCGTGAGGTATTTGCGCACGGCCTCCGCGGTCGGCAGCGGTGTCTCGAAGCGGCTGACGTTCGCGTCCGGCCGCACTGAGGCCGAGTCGAAATCCTCGATGACCAGCCAGCCGCCGGGCTTCAGCGACTGGTACATCTTCTCGAGCGCCTGCTCACGCTGCGGCACATGGATCATGACCAGCCGCGCATGAGCCAGATCGAAGCTGTTGGCCGGCAGCGGATCCTGTGCGATGTCGTGACGCATCACTTCCAGGTTTGCGCCGGCAGTGGCACGAGCGCGTTCGATGATGCGCGTGTCGAGATCGGTACACAGCACGCTCCCGGCAGCTCCGACCCGTTCCGCCATCCAGCGCGCCACGCTGCCGCCGCCACCGCCCACCTCGAGACAGCGCCAGCCGGGCGCGATGCCGGTGCTCTGCAGCACCCGCTGCGACGTCGGGTCGTACAGGCGCGCCAGTACCTCCATGCGGGTGCCGGCCTTTTCGCTGGCGTTGTCGAGTAGATAGGTGGATGCGGCGGACATGGTCAATCCTCCGGGAGTTCGGGTGCCGGTTCGGGCAGGCGGGTCGAGAGAAACAACGCCAGCACGGTGAATGTGACCACCACCAGCGCCATGGAAGTGGCGAGCTTCGCCGTCGGCGTGGCGCCGGGCAGCAGGTTCGAGAGCTGCGTGGTGGCGAGCGCCGCAAGCGGCGCAATGATGCGGCCACCGACGCTCGCGCCGAACACGGCGCCGGTGCCGCGCAGGTGCAGCGGGAATACCCGCGGCAGGTAGTTGCCCCAGAAGCTGTACTGCGCACTCACCAGTATCGATGCGAACACCACCGCGTACTTGAAGGTATCGATGTCATTCATCGGCGGGCCGAGGAACACGAATGGAAACACCACCAGCCCGGACACGAGAAACGCCTGCAGCATGCGCCGGCGCGAAACCAGGTAGATGGCAAGAAACACGAACAGCAGCCGGCCGATGATGGCGCCCACATCGACATGGATGTGCACGTAGCTCACCCATTGCTCCTGCGTCTTGCGCGCCAGTTCAGAGACGCCATGCAGGCCGGGCACGATTCGCGGAATGTGCTGCAACATGCCGAAGGCCAGCGCGTACGCGCAGCCCACCAGCAGGGTGGAGAGAATCGTCACGCGCCGCAGCCGCGGCTCGAACAATTCGCGAAAGCTCGGGCGGGACAGCGTCCCCGCTGCCCGGCGCCGCTGCCACAACGGTGACTCGGGCAGGAAGGGCCGCAGGATCATCAGCGGAATTGCCGGCAGCACACCGAACAGCAGCGTGTAGCGCCAGGGCGAGTGGCCACCCTGCACCGCCGGCAACTGGTCGGCGAAATTGAGGGCCAGCAGATACGCGCCCGCGATCATGAAGTTGCCCAGCGTGGCGCCGACCTGCGCCAGCGCCAGGACGCGCTCTCGTCGATACGTTTCGGGGAACAGTTCTGTCAACCAGGCCAGCGCCGCGACGAATTCGACGCAAACTCCGGCGATTACGATGCAGCGCCAGAAAAGCAGCTCCGCCAGCGACGCCGGACAGGCCCGACATGAACGCGGCAACGCCATAGAGGACGATGCTCCAGACGAGCACGCGTTGCCGTCCGAGCCGATCCGCGAGATAACCACCCGCGAGACTGGCCAGCCCGCCAATCACGGGGGGCACGAACAGACAGATGCCGGCCCAGTGGTTGAATTCCGGCGTCCCTGGCTGGAACGGACCAAGCTCAGTCAACATGGGCTTCAGCACGATGGCCTGTACCACCATCTCGTACAGGTCGAATGCGAAACCGAACCCGGCCGTCGCCACCACCAGCCAGCGCGTGGCACGGCCGAAAGTCGGGATCGCGTTGAGTGTGGCCTCCATGTTCATCAGAATGCTTCGAGTCCGCCTGAAAGTCTTGCCCGAGTCCTGAAAATTCCTGAACACACCGAATGACCGAACCCAATGTCGTTTATGAGTTCGCTCATCGTCGGGTCGATACCGCGCGGCGCGAAGTCCTGCACATGGGCAAGACGATACCCATGTATCCACGCTGTTTCGATGCGCTGCTGCTGCTCATCGAACATCGCGGCACCCTGTTAGGAAAGGATTACCTCATGCAGGCGCTGTGGCCCGACGTGGTGGTGGACGAGAACAGCCTCGCCAAGGTCATTTCCGAAGTACGGCGCGCGCTCGGCGAAGGGCCGCGCGACGCGGGTTGCATCGTCACGATTCCGCGCCGCGGCTATCGGTTCGTCGCGGATGTTGAAGTCCATCGCAACGCCGGTACTTCGCCGGTAACGAGCGGTGGCTCGCAGAAGCCTCACCCCGAAATCCACGCGCTCGCCGTGCTGCCATTTTCCTTTCTGAACCCTTCGGCGGAAGACGAGACACTCTCGCATTGGACTCGCCGATGCATTGATCACGCGCCTCGGGCAGCTGCGGCGTACCGTGCTGCGGCCGACATCCTCGATCACGCGGTTCGCCGATCAGCGCATGGCGCCGGCGGATGCTGGCCGCGCGCTGGCGGTGGACGCCGTCATCGCCGGCAGCGTGCGGCGCGCCGGAACGATGATCCGCGTGAGCGTGCAGCTGGTCTCGGTCGCCAACGATGCGGTGATATGGGCCGAGAAGTTCGATGCGCAATCGGGCACCACGCTCGAGCTCGAGGATTCGATTTCGGACCGGGTCGCGACTGCTCTCACTTTGACACTGGCGCGCGGCGAGCGGCCGCCGGTGGCGCAGCGCCAGGCCGCGGATCCCGACGCGTACGAGCACTACATCCGCGGCCGCTATCTCATCAGCAAGCGCACGCGCGACGCGCTGGTGGAAGCCGTGGCGCGCATGGAGCGGGCCATCGCCATCGATCCGCAGTTTGCGCTGGCGCACGCGGGATTGTCCGAGGCGTGGGTGCAATTCGGGTTGCGCGCCGCGGTTTCGCAAAGCCTGCGCCCGCGCGAGGTGATGCCGAAGGCGCGAGTCGCGGCCGAAAAGGCGCTGGCGCTCGACGACTCGCTCTCCGAAGCACACGCCACCCTGGGCCAGGTGCTGTTCACTTACGAGTGGAAACGTGAAGAAGGCATTGCCGAATTCCGGCGTGCCATCGATCTCAATCCAAACAACCAGAATGCCCAGCACTGGTACGGCATGGCGCTCGGCGGGCTCGGCCGGTTCGACGAGGCGCTGGCGCAGATCCAGCGGGCGCTCGCGGTGGATCCACTCGCCATCATCGTCAACGCCAATGTCGGATTCCTGCTGTATCGCGCCGGTCGCCTGGAGGAAGCCGTTGCCAAGTTGCAGCACACGGTCGCCATGGAACCGGGATTCGTGATGACCCGGTACCGGCTGGGGTTGGCACTCGAAGCGCTCGGACGCTATGACGAGGCCATCGCCGAATTCGACGCCATGCGGCCGTCGGACACCGACCCGCTGGGTCTCACGGCGATCGCGCGCACCCTCGCGCTGATGCAGCGCAAGGATGAGGCCCGGCGCGAACTCCAGCGCGTGATCGAAATTGCCCGGAACACCTACCTGCCCTCGATCCTGATCGCCGGCATCTACTTCGCGCTCGACGACGTCGAACATGCGCTCGAGTACCTCGAGCGCGGCGTGGAGGAACGGGCCATCTCGCTCCTGTGGCTGCCGTTCGACCGGGACTGGGATCGGCTGCGCGGCAACCCGCGCTTTTCCCGGGTCCTTGCTAGCATTGGACTTAAGGGCTAAGGGCACTCCCGGACCGGCTAGCTAATTGCGGCAGCGCGCGCAATTGGCGTAGCTTGGGGATCATCATGGGCCCAACAGAGAGCGCCGACTCCGGCCGAAATCTCGCGCGATTCGCGGCGTTCGTCTCGCTCACGGTGGGCCTGTTCGTGCTCACCGGCTGGTTTCTCGACCTGGACCAGCTCACCAACATCGTGCCCGGCTGGCCGCGCATGCCCATGCTCACGGCCGCCGCATTCATGCTGGCAGGCGTCGCTCTTTGGCTCACAACCTTGCGCACGGTGCCGGTGGCAACCGCGGCCGCCGCCCTGCTCGCGGCGATCGGATTCGCTGATCCTGCTGCGCAATGCCCTGGGCTGGAACGCTCATATCGAGCAATTCACGCTCGCGGCAATCCCGGCGGAGTCCGATTCACCGCCACCCGCGCGCATGGCGCCGGCGACTGCCTGCGCATTTGTCCTGCTGGGTCTTTCGCTGATGTTGTCCCTGCGGCCGCGAATGGCGTTGCTGCACCAGGGCCTCACGATCGTCGCATTGCTGGTCGGCTGGCTGGGCCTGTCGCGCTACGTGTTCGGCGCCGAGACGCTGTTCACTTTTTCGGACATGCCCGTGCACAGCGCGCTGCTCATCCTGCTGTTGTGCGTCGGCGCCCTGGCACTGCGTCCCGACGCCGGGATCGCCGCGTTGCTGGCAAGTGACGGTGTGGGCGGTGGCATGGCGCGACGCCTGCTGCCCGCGGCCATCATCGTTCCGCTGGTGGCCGGCGCACTCACGGTGCACTACGAACGGCGCGCCACTTTCAGTTTCGAGGCGGCGGTAGCCGTCTTCGCGCTCTGCAGCATCGTCGCGTTCGTGGCGTTCGTCTGGATCAACGCGGCGCGCGGCGAACGCGCCGACCGTTTGCGGCGCACCGCCGAGCGCGCGCTGCGACTTTCCGAGGAGCGCCACCAGCTCAACTTCGAGACCGCGCTCGACGGCATCGTCATGATCGACAGCCGCGGCAAGATCACCGGCTGGAACACGCAGGCGGAGAAGATGTTCGGCTGGCCGCGCGCGGAGGCGCTGGGCCGCGAACTCGCGGACCTCATCATCCCTGAACGCCAGCGTGCCGAGCATCGCATCGGCCTGCAACGTTACGTCGAGACCGGCATGGCGCGGGTTCTCAACAAACGTATCGAGCTTTCCGCACTGCACCGCGACGGTCACGAAATGCCGGTCGAGCTCGCGATCTCTCCCATCGGATTCGGCGACGAGCTGGTTTTCAGCTCATTCATCCGTGACATCACCGGCCGCACCCGCGCCGAGGCGGCGCTGCGCGAGAGCGAACTGCGTTTCCGCACCACTGCGAACGCGGCGCCGGTGCTCATCTGGATGAGCGGGCCCGACAAGCGTTGCACCTGGTTCAACCAGCGCTGGCTGGATTTCGTCGGGCGCGCGATCGAACAGGAACTGGGTGATGGCTGGTGCGACAACCTGCACCCGGCCGACTTCGATCGGGTGCTCGACACCTATCACGCCGCATTCGACGCGCGCCGGCCGTACGAGATGGAATTCCGCCTGCAACGCGACGACGGCGCCTGGCGCTGGCTGCTGGAGCGCGGCACGCCGAACTTCGGGCCGGCGGGGCGAGTTCCAGGGATTTATCGGCACCTGCATCGACATCACCGAGCACCGCGAGACGGTCGAGGCGCTGCGCGAGAGCCGCGCGCGTTTCAAGACCTTGACCGAATCGCTGCCGCAGATGATCTGGACCTGTGCGCGCGACGGCTACTGCGACTATCTCAGCCGGCAATGGATCGACTACACCGGCCGCAGTGAATCCCAACAGCTCGGGCGCGGCTGGCTGGAGCAGGTGCACCCGGACGATCGCGTCAAGGTGGAGATGGAATGGACGCGCGTGATCGGGACGGGCGATGCCTTCGATTTGAGCTTCCGGATCCGGCGCTTCGACGGCATCTATCGCTGGTTCAAGACCCGCGCCGTGCCGCTGCGCGATCCCGCCGGACGCATCCTCAAGTGGTTCGGCTCGAACACCGACGTCGAGGACTCGGTCAACGCCAGCACGCGCCTGGAAGTGCAGCTCGCGCGCATGCAGCTGCTGGACCGCACCACCAATGCCATCGGCGCACACCAGGAAGCTGCAGAAGGTCTTCGAAGTGGTGCTGCGCAGTCTCGAGCAGAACCTGGGCGTCGACTTCGGCTGCCTGTGTCATTACCAGGTGGAACCGCCGCTCATGACCGTGGCCTGCGTCGGTGAGAAAAGCGCGGCGGTCGCGCGCCAGGTGGGACTGGAGGAACGGGCCCAGGTCGAAGTGGAAGGTACTTCGCTCGCCAACTGTGTGCGCGGCGATCTGGTCTACGACCCCGGCCACGATGAAGGCCGCTCGCCATTCGCCGCGCGGCTCGCCACCGGCGGACTGCGCGCCATGGTCGCCGCGCCGCTGCGCATCGAGAACAACGAGGTCATCGGCGTGTTGCTCGTCGCCAAGAGCTCGCCGGATTCCTTCAGCGTCGACGATCGCGAGTTCCTGCGGCAGCTGTCGAGCCACGTGGCGCTGGCCGCCCACCAGGCGCGGCTCTACGACGCCCTGCAGGTGGCCTACCAGGATCTGCGCCAGACGCAGCAGACGGTGATGCAGCAGGAGCGGTTGCGCGCGCTCGGGCAGATTGCCAGTGGCATCGCGCACGACATCAACAACGCGCTGTCGCCCGCGGCGCTGTACACGCAATCGCTGCTCACGCACGAGACCGGGATCAGCGACCGGGCGCGCGAGCAGCTCGACCGTGATCCAGCGCGCCATCGAGGACGTGGCGCAAACCGTGCAGCGCATGCGTGCGTTCTACATGCCGCGCGGACTGGAACGCACACTGTCGCCGGTCGATCTGAACCAGGTCCTCGCGCAGGTCATCGATCTCACGCGCGTGCGCTGGCACAACATGCCGCAGGAACGCGGCGTGGTGGTGCGCGTCGAGAGCGACTTCATGCATGACGCTCCCAAGGTGCTGGGCGCGGAGAGCGAAGTCCGCGACGCGCTGACCAATCTCATGCTGAACGCCGTGGACGCGCTGCCGGACGGCGGGTTGATCACGCTGCGCACGCGCGTGGATGCGCGCGATGAAGAAGTCATCGTCGAAGTGCAGGACAACGGCGTGGGCATGAGCGAAATCACGCGCAGCCGCTGTCTCGAACCGTTCTTTACCACCAAGGGCGAACGCGGCACGGGACTGGGGCTGCCGATGGTCTTCGGGATGTTGCAGCGGCATGCGGGCGATCTCGAGATCGACAGCGAGCTCGGGCTCGGCACCACCGTGCGCCTGATTTTCCCCATCGCGCCCAGCGGCGTAACGCTGCGTGAGGCGGAACTCACGCCGGCGCTGCCGTCGCTGCGGATACTGCTGGTGGACGACGATCCACTGGTGCTGAAGTCATTGCGCGACGCGCTCGAGAACGACGGCCATGAAGTCGTCACCGCCGAAGGCGGCCTCGCCGGAATCGATGAATTCTCCGCGGCCCTGGATTCCGGCAAACGCTTCGACCTCGTAATCACCGACCTGGGCATGCCCTATGTCGATGGCCGCAAAGTGGCCGCACGCACGCGTCAGCTCGACGGCGCCGTCCCCGTGATCATGTTGACCGGGTGGGGACATCGCCTGATCGCCACCGACGAAAAGCCCGAGCACGTGGATCGGGTGCTGAGCAAGCCGCCCAAGATTTCCGAGCTGCGCGCCACCATCGCCGAACTGGTGCGCGCGCGGCGCGACACCTAGTCCTCGCAGTGGCGGTAGTCGAAGCGTGATGACGGCTTCCTTGCCGTCTTTCCCGGGCCCGGCAATTTCGGCGTGCAGACCCGCCGGCGTCCGCCGGTATTCCAGGCGCTTCGGGAAGTCGTGTTGCGGATTCTCGAACCGTGCCCAGTCCGGTCCGGATGCCGTCAGCCGGAAAGCGACCGCCGGCTTGCCGTCGTGCATGGCCAGGTAGTTGGTCACCCCATCCCGGGTTTCGATGCGCATGAATTCGAAGGTGACCGTCTTGCCGGCCTTCAGCGTACGACCAACCCCAATCGCCAGCCCGGCGTTCGGCGGCAGCCAGTATTCCTCGATGAGTGCATCGTCGAATTGCGCGCACCAGTGGCCGCTCAGCCATGGAAAGGATCGCGCACCGGGTGCAGCAGCGGCGGCGGCCGTGGCAAGAACCAGCAGAATTGCGGCTAGCCGGGCATGTGTGTGGCGCATGCGTGGAATGTGCCTGAATCCTGCGTAGTTTGAAAAGCGCCGGTCCGGCCCGCAGCACCGCTGCATGCGGGTCACGCACCCACCGGCGCGACCTCGCGTTCGTGCCAGCGGCGCGACAGGTACCAGCACAACGCCGCAAACCACGTGAATACGAACGACGCCCACGCCAGCCATTCGAGCTGCGGCAACATCTTCACCGACACGATGCCCAGCGTGAAGGCAGTGACCAGCAGTGCGATGAAGGACTGCGCCGAAGCGGCGGTGCCACGTGCCGCCGGGAACAGGTCCAGCATGCGCAGCGTCAGCACCGGAAATGCGAACTGCGCGCCGAGTCCGGCGAAGAACAGCAGGCCTTGCTGCACGAGGATCGGAACCTCGTCGAGCGTCAGGTGCAGGATCACCCGGACCAGCGCCACCGAAAAAGTGGACGCGATGCCGAGGCGGACCTGGTAAACCAGGTCGACCTTGCCGGCCATGCGGCCCGAGCCCACGGCACCGACGAGGATGCCTGCGATCACCGGCACGAACAGCAGCCAGTAGTCGGTCTCGCCCCTGCCCCAATGCTTTTCCACGATGCCAGGCGCAGCGCCGATGAACACCGCGATCGAACAGAAATTGATCGAGGCGGCGAACGCCAGCATCAGGAATTCCGGGTGGCGCAGCACCGTCAGCGACGTCGCTACCAGGTTGCGCACATTGAAGGGTGTGCGGGCTGCGAGCGGATGCGTCTCCGGCAGCCGCCACCATGCGGCGATCGTGAAGATCACGCCGCAGATCACCATGAACGCGAACACCGCGCGCCAGCCGAAGGCCACGTGCGCCCAGCCGCCGACGATGGGAGCGACCGCCGGCGCTATCGCGAAGATCATCGTGGTCAGGCTCATCAGCTTCTGAGCCCGCGCGCCGTGGTAAAGATCGCGGATCACCGACCGGCCGATGACCACACCGACACCGGCAGTCGCCCCCTGCAGGATGCGCGCGGCGAGCAGCGACTCGTAGTTAGGCGCCAGCGTGCAGGCGATCGAGCCCACGGTATACAGCCCCATGCCCCAGATCATGACGGGGCGGCGGCCGATGGCATCCGAGAGCGGCCCGTGCACCAGCGACGCGAAGGCGAACGGCACCATGTAGGCCGTGATGACCTGCTGCAGGCTGGGCGCGTCGACGTGCAGCGCCCTTTCCATGGCGTGAAACGCCGGAAAGAAGGTATCGATGGAGAACGGACTCACCATCGACAGCCCGCCGAGCAATACGGCGAGCATGGCGTAACCGGGGAGTTTGTGTTGCAAGCGGGGCTAGGCAGCGCCGCCGGGGCGCAGCGATCTCAGGAACTCTCCTGCATCCTGTCCGTTTTCCATCACCTCTACAAGCGCCGATCCGACGATGACACCTTCGACATGGCCCCTGAGCTGCTCGACCTGCGCGCGGCTGCGGATGCCGAAGCCGGCACACACCGGTAGTTTGGACGCCTTGCGCACTGCATCGAGGTAACCCGTCACCTCGGCGGGCACTGACGCGGTACGCCCGGTGGTTCCCGTCATGGTGACGGCGTAGACGAAGCCCTGTGTCGCGGCGCACAGCCGGGCCAGGCGTTGCGGCTGCGTCACCGGGGTGACCATCTGGATGAGCCCGACGCCGTGCGGTTCGAGCGCCGCGCGAAAATCGTCGCTCTCGTCGTACGGCAGGTCGGGCACGATGAAGCCGCAGACGCCGGAGCGCGCCGCCGCGGCGGCGAGCTCCACCAAGCCGAACGCCAGCAGCGGGTTCAGGTAACTCATGAGCAGCAGTGGCGCTTTCGGTCGCTGCATCGCGGCGAGTTCCTCGAGCACCCAGCGCAGCGTGACGCCCTGGCGCAGCGCCTCGCGGCTGGAACGCTGGATGGTCATGCCATCCGCCATCGGGTCCGTGAAGGGAACACCGATCTCGACCACGTCCGCCGCATTGCCCACTTGCGTGAGGTGTTCGCGGAATTTCTCGCGGCTGGGGAATCCGGCTGTCACAAAGGCGACGACGGCGGTGCCTCCCGGTGCCTGGCGGATAGCGGCACTGATTTTTTCGCTGGGGTTCATGGCTTCTGATCCGCAGCCAGCAACGTGCGCTGCAGGGTGGGCATGTCCTTGTCGCCGCGGCCCGAGAGACCGATGAGGATGGTCTTGCCCGGGTTATTTTTCGCCCAGCGTTTTGCGCCGACGAAAGCATGCGCCGATTCGATGGCCGGCAGGATGCCCTCGCAACGGCAGCATTCGGCGAGCGCCTCCAGGGAATCATCGTCAGTCGCGTCTTCGTAGTGAACCCGGCCCGCCCACAGGAGCAGTGAGTGCTCCGGTCCCACGCCCGGGTAGTCGAGGCCGGCGGACACCGAATGGGTTTCCTGGATCTGGCCATCCTTGTCCTGGAGCAGCAGCGAATACGCGCCGTGCAGCACGCCGGGCCTGCCGGTGGCCAGCGTCGCGGCGTTCTGTCCGAGCGCCTTGCCCGTGCCGCCCGCCTCGATGCCGATGATCTCCACCGACTGATCGCCGATGAAGGGATGGAACATGCCGATGGCGTTCGAGCCGCCGCCCACGCAGGCGATGACGGCGTCCGGCAGTTTTCCGGTGCGCTCCAGCATCTGCGCGCGGGCTTCCTTGCCGATCACGGACTGCAGCTCGCGCACCAGGTAGGGAAACGGATGCGGTCCCACCGCCGAGCCGATGATGTAGAAGGTGTCGCCGGGATTGCCGACCCAGTCGCGGAAGGCCTCGTCGATGGCGGCACGCAGCGTCTGGTCGCCGGAGGTGACCGGCACCACCGTGGCGCCTAACAACTTCATGCGTCCGACATTGGGCGCCTGGCGTTCCATGTCCACTGCGCCCATGTACACCGTGCATGGCAGGCCGACGCGAGCGCAGGCCGCGGCCGTGGCCACGCCGTGCTGCCCCGCGCCCGTCTCCGCAACGATGCGCGTCACGCCGAGACGCTTCGCAAGCAGGGCCTGGCCCAGCGCGTTGTTGATCTTGTGGGCGCCGGTGTGTGCCAGGTCCTCGCGCTTGAGCCACACCTGCGCGCCCCAGGCCTTCGAGAGACTGGGCGCGTGCGACAACGCGGTGGGGCGGCCTACCCAGCTCCGGAGCTCGGCTGCCAGCTGCTCCTGGAAATCCCTGGCGTGCAGGTGCTGCCTGATGCCCGCTTCGAGCTTCTCGAACGCGGCCACCAGCGTTTCCGGGATGTAACGCCCGCCGAAAGGTCCGAATCGGCCACGCGCGTCGGGAAACTTTCCCGCCAGCTCGTCGGCCAGCAGTTTGGCGGGATCGAAACCCGCCGCGGTTGCTTGTGTTGAACTCATGCGATCTCCAATGCCGCGGCCCTTGCGGCGGCCACGAACTGTGCGATTTTCTGCGTGCTCTTGATGCCCGGGCGCTCTTCGACGCCACTCGACACGTCGACACCGAACGGATGCACCTGGCGGATGGCCTGTGCGACGTTGAATGCGTTGAGACCGCCCGCGAGGATCACCTCGACGCGCGCAGCGAGCCCGGCGGCCTGCTGCCAGTCGGTAGTTTGGCCGCTGCCGCTCACCGGGCCTTCGAACAGCACCCGCCGCGACTCGGCGCAGGCCGTCTGCGTGCCGGGCCGGACGACGGGCAATACGCTCAGCGACTTCGGCAGTGACAAACTATCGAGATCTTCGATGTCCGTCTGCAGGATGTCGGGCCGGAATTCACTGAGGATGGCCGCCACCGCTTCAGGCGATGGATGACGCGTTACCGCAACGCAGGCCGCACGCCGCCGCGCCGGCGCGGCCAGCTCATTGGCACGCTGCGTCGTGACTTCGCGTACCGAGGGCGCGAAAACGAAACCGATGGCATCGACCTCGCAGTCGAGTGCCGCAGTCACGGCCTCCGGGGTGGTCATGCCGCAAATCTTGATGAATAGCGCGCCGCCATGGCGCGACATAAACAGCCCGCTCACGCACCGGCTCCCGCGGCTGCGGTACGCGCCGTCACCGCCGCGCGCCCTTCCGCGAGCATGGCGCCCGCGAGATTCGCCGGGTCCGGCGCCGACATGAGAGCGCTGCCCACCAGTGCGAGGTCGTACCCCGCGGCGGCGACGCGCGCCGCATCAGCGGCGGTCGCCACACCGCTCTCGGCCACGCGCCGTACTTCGCGCGGCAGCGCGGACGCCAGCGCGTCGAGCCGGCCCGGCACCACCTTGAGCGTGGCCAGGTCGCGCGAATTCACGCCGACCAGCAGCAGGTCGCGATGCGCGCGGCGCGCCGTCACCAGCGCATGCGCCAGTTCGATGTCGGGCAGGTCGAAGGCTTCGAGCAGCACGAACATGTCGAGCGCCAGCGCCGTGTCGACCAGGTCTTCGAGCTCGGCACGCGGCAACATGCGCAGGATGGCGAGAACGCCACCGGCACCCGCGACGCGGCCTTCGAGCACCTGGTAGCCGTCGACCAGGAAATCCTTGCGCATGGCGGGCACCGCCAGCGGAGCGAGCGCACGACAACCGGATTCCAGGTCTTCGAGCGATCCATCGAAGCGTGTGGGCTCGGTGAGAATCGAGACGGCCGCGGCGCCGGCCCGTGCATATGTCGCGACTCGCGCGCCCACGTCTTCGTCGGCGGCGGCCTTGAGCAGTCCGATTGCCGGCGAGCGCAGCTTCACTTCCGCGATGAGATCGAAATTCGTCAGCGCGAGTTTCGGCGCGGCGGGCAGGTCGGCGATTCGCGCGCGCAACTCGCGCGCCGGCAGCGTCGCCTGCGCGGCTGCCGAACGTGCGCGGCTGGAAGCCGCCATGCCCGCGAGGAAATCACCCGCATCGCTCATTCGGCACCTCGCGAGCCAAACGAGGTCAGTGCATCCAGCGTCTTGCGCGCCGCGCCGCTGTCGATGGCTTCGGTGGCGATACGCACACCTTCGCGCGGATCAGCGACGCGACCGACGATTTCCAGCGCCAGCGCCGTACCCAGCAACAATGCATCGCGGTGTGGACCGCGGTCTTCTCCGCAGAGCACGGCACGCAGCGCGCGTGCATTCGAAGCGGCATCACCGCCAGCCAGGTCGCGGGCGCCGCAAAGATCGAGGCCATAGTCGGAAGGACTGCGGATCTCCGCCGTCACCTTGCCAGGCCGCACATCGAGCACGGTGAAGGGACCCAGCGGCGTGGGTTCGTCCCAGCCCTCCGCGCCGTGTACCACGAAGGCGCGTTCGATGGGCAATCCCGACAGGGCGTCGGCCATGAGCTGCGCGGTGGGCAGGTTGAATGCGCCGGTGAGCTGGAATTTCGGAGCCGCAGGATTGGTCAGCGGCCCGAGGATGTTGAACACCGTGCGCACGCCCATGGCCTGCCGGATCGGCGCGACTGCCTTCATCGCCGGGTGGTAGTGCGGCGCGAACAGGAAGGTGAAGCGCGTCGCCGCGAGGCAGGCGCCCGCGGCGGCCTCGTCCAGCGGTAGTTTGAGTCCGAGCTGCTCGAGCACGTCGGCGCTGCCGGACTTGCTCGACACGGAGCGGTTGCCGTGTTTGACCACGTCGACACCGCAGGCCGCGGTCAGCAGTGCAGCGCCGGTGGACAGGTTGAAACTTCCCGAGGCATCGCCGCCGGTACCCACTATGTCGATGGCATGCGGCGCTGGCGCGATCGCCGGCTGGCGCGCCAGCGCGCGCATGGCGCGCGCGAAGCCACGCAATTCTTCGGCGTTGACGCCCTTGGCGCGCAATGCGGCCAGCAAGGCGCCCGCCAGTGGCGGCGGCATGTCGGCGCTGGTGAGCGCCCGCAACAGGTCGGACGCTTCGGACTCGCTGAGCGACTTGCCCGAAAGCAGGTGTTCCAGCGTGTCGCGCAGGCTCATTGGCGTCCGCCGCTCATCTTCAGAAAATTGCCGATCAGTGCCGGTCCGTCGGGCGTGAGCACGCTCTCGGGATGGAATTGCACGCCTTCCACCTTCAGCGTCCGGTGACGCACGCCCATGATCTCGCCTTCGGGCGTGTGCGCGGTGACTTCGAGCTCCGCCGGCAGACTGTCGGGCCGGGCGATCAACGAGTGATAACGGCCGACCTGTGCCGACTGCGGAATGCCCGAGAACAGTCCCTTGCCGTCGTGCTCGACCGGCGAGGTCTTGCCGTGCATGAGCCGGCCGGCCCTGACTACCTTGCCGCCGAATACTTCGACGATGGACTGGTGCCCGAGACATACGCCGAACACCGGCACCGTTCCGGCAAACGCGCGGATCATGTCCATGGACACGCCGGCGTCGTAGGGCGTGCCCGGTCCCGGCGAAATGCACAGGTGTGTGGGATTCACCGCCTTCGCCTCTTCCACCGTGATGGCGTCATTGCGTCGCACGTCGACTTCCGCGCCCAGCACCATGAACGCCTGCACCAGGTTGTAGGTGAACGAATCGTAGTTGTCGATCAACAGCAACCTGACACTCATAACCCCTCCGAAGCGAGCTTGAGCGCGCGTGCCATCGCACCGGACTTTGCGATTACCTCGTCGAACTCCGCCGCCGGCACGCTGTCGGCGACGATGCCGGCGCCTGCCTGGTAGCTGAATTCATCGCCGCGGAACACCAGCGTGCGAATCGTGATGGCCTGGTCCATGTCACCGCGCGCACCGAAGTAGCCCACGGTGCCGCCGTACAGGCCACGGCGCACGGGCTCGAGCTCGTCGATGATTTCCATGGCGCGCACCTTCGGCGCGCCCACCAGCGTGCCGGCGGGAAAAGTCGCGGCGAAAAGATCGAAGGCGTCGCGCCCGGTCGCGAGCTGGCCCTTCACGCCGCTCACGATGTGCATCACATGGCTGTAGCGTTCGATGACGCGGTAAGGATCCACGTGCACGCTGCCGGCGCTGGCGACTCGTCCCAGGTCATTGCGGGCGAGGTCCACGAGCATCACGTGTTCGGCATTTTCCTTGACGTCCGCGAGCAGTTCGCGTTCGTGGCGCTCGTCGAGCGCCTGGTCCTCGGCGCGCGGCCGCGTGCCAGCGATCGGACGCAGCTCGGCGCGGCCCGCGGCGTTCACTTTCACCAGTGCCTCCGGTGACGAACCGACCACGGTCACGTCGCCCAGCTTGCAGTAATACATATAAGGAGAAGGGTTGATCAGGCGCAGCGCGCGGTAGGCTTCGAAGGGATCGAGCGAGTGACGCCCGGAGAAGCGCGACGACAACACCAGCTGGTAGACGTCGCCGGCGGCGATGTATTCCTGCGTGCGGCGTACGCCCGCCATGTACTCGTCGCGCGGCAGCGAGCCCACGGCCTCCGAGTAGCGGGCACCCGACGGAGCGCCGTTCTGTGAATAGTTAGGCAGGCCGCCGCGCAGCGCGCGGATCACTTCGCGCCGCAGGGACTGCCGTTCGATCTCGCTGCCAGCGTGCAGCAGCGCGATGCCGCGCGTCAGGTGATCGAACACCAGCATCGACTCGGGCGCCACGTAGTGCAGGTCGGGCACGGGCGCGTCCGGCCGGGCCTTCGACGGCAGGCGTTCAAAGTAACGCACCACGTCGTACGACGAATATCCGACCAGGCCGCCGGCCAGCGGCACCCCGGCCATCTCGGGCATTGGCTTCGGCGCGCGCGCCAGTGCCTGCCGCAGAGCGGCTAACAAGCCGGCCTGGTCGTTCGGCTTCGCGTGCAGGCTGTCGCCGACCTTCAGGCCTGCCGCATCCAGCCGCACTTCGAGGCACTTGCCGAAGCCGATGAAGGAATAACGCGCCAGGCGCTCGCCGCCCTCGACGCTTTCGAGCAGAAAGCGCGGATTGAACGCCCCGAGCTTGGCGAATGCCGACACCGGGGTGTCCAGGTCTCCAGCGATATCAAAGGGCGGTTTCACCGCGTTTTCTCCGTTTCCTGATTCGTTCATGGGCGACCTGCGCCGCACGCAGACAACAAAAAACCCATCTCTGGCCTAACCGGAGATGGGTTTTCTGGAATTCGCTTGATCAGTTCAGTATTGCAATGCAATAGCGATCCGGGGCCCTCTCCTTAGCGGAGGCGCCACCACCAGACCTTGCGGATGCCGTTCTGAATCATGGGGCGGCGAGTATCGCCAAGCATGCCGCGCGGCGTCAAGGCTACTTCATGCATTGCTCCATCATGGCCTCCGCAAGCGTCTGCACCAGGTTTTCCGAATCCGGGCCGGAGTGAATTTGACCTATCTTTTGTCCGGCGGCTGACTTGGCGAATGCCACCATCTGGGCGAATTCCTCTTCGGTGGGATCGCCGGCAGCATCGGCCTCCGCCAGGCCCGGATACCCCGCCAACTGGTCACGGTTCTGGCGCAAGGACAGCATCATGTTCAGATGGCCAGCCCGCGAGCGGTAATAGGTGACTGCGACGGAGATCTCCTCGGGCGTCATCACTTTCTTTGACGCAGCTGCGCGTATTGGTCGCGGACGAAGGAATAGTCCATGCCAGTCAGGCAATCGCGCACCGGCTGCGGAAGAGTTTCGCGGCTGTCGCCCTGCGTCAGCGCGTAACGCACACCTGCGACCGTGAGCCTGTCGGCTTGCAACAGGTCTATCAGGGCCGCTGCCTGATCATCGACCGATGGCGGTTCGGCAATGGCGGCCGACTGCGCCAGGCCGAGCAGGATGAGTAACGACGAGATCGGGAGGGTTTTCATGTGCAGCATGGTAGCGAATCTTCGCGCTGCGGTGCGCTGCAGGCGCGCCGTGGCAGAATCCACGTCCCGACCAATCACCCCGAGGATGGACGATGCCCCGCCGACTCATTTCTTCCGGCTCTTCCTTCGAAAAGAGCATTGGCTATTCGCGCGCTGTCGTCGATGGCGACTGGGTGTTCGTCTCCGGCACGACCGGCTTCGAGTATTCGAACATGACCATCCAGGACGATGCCGTCGCGCAGTGCGAGCAGGCGCTGCGCAACATCGAGGCCGCTCTCAAACAGGCGGGCTCGGGCTTCGCGGACGTGGTGCGAGTGCATTACCTCATGACCGACGCCGCGGACTTCGAGCGTTGCTGGCCGGCCATGGGCAAGGCGTTCGGTGAGGTCCGCCCCGCCGCAACCATGATGGTCGTGGGACTCGCCGACCCGCGCATGAAGATCGAGATCGAAGTGACCGCATTGAAGAAGTCGGGCCAGGCCGAGCGCCGCAAAGAGGGGACAGACCGGAGGTCAGTCCCCAAGAAGGCAAAGGCCGCGAAGCGCAAGAAGTAGCATGTCGGCCGACTACGAAAAGTTAGGCGCCTTCTACCTGGGCCGCGAATTCGACGCGGCGTCCGGCAAGCTCAGGGACGAACTCGTCCTCTACGATTCGAAGGACCTGACCACGCATGCGGTGTGCGTCGGCATGACGGGCTCGGGCAAGACCGGCCTGTGCCTGTCGTTGCTCGAGGAAGCTGCGATCGACGGCGTACCCGCGATCTGCATCGATCCCAAGGGTGATCTCGGCAACCTGATGCTGACTTTTCCCGATCTCGCGCCAGCCGACTTCGAGCCGTGGGTGGATGCGGGCGAGGCAGCGCGCAAGGGCCAGAGTGTTTCGCAGTACGCCGCGGCCACCGCGGACACCTGGAAGAACGGCCTGGCCGAATGGGACCAGGCTCCGGACCGGATCGCGCGGCTGCGGGCCGCTGCGGACGTGTCCATCTACACACCCGGCGCCGAGACCGGGCTGCCACTGTCGGTGCTGCGTTCGTTTGCGCCGCCGGCACCCGAGCTGCTGGCCGACGCCGGGGCCCTGCGCGACCGCGTGTCATCCGTGGTGTCGGGCCTGCTGAGCTTGTTAGGCATCGAAGCCGATCCGATCGGATCACGCGATCACATCCTGCTGGCGAACATTCTCGAAGGAGCCTGGCGGCAGGGCCTGTCACTCGACATGACCGGCCTCATCCAGGCGGTGCAGAAGCCGGCCTTCGACAAGCTCGGCGCGTTCGATCTCGAGACATTCTTCCCGGCGAAGGATCGCCTCAAGCTCGCGATGGGGATCAATTCACTCATCGCCAGCCCCGGTTTTGCCACCTGGATGTCGGGCGAGCCGCTGGACGCACAGCGGTTGCTCTTCACTTCCGAGGGCAAGCCGCGCGTTTCCATCATCTCCATCGCGCACCTCAGCGACGCCGAGCGCATGTTCGTCGTGACGCTGGTCTTGAACGAGGTCATCGCGTGGATGCGTGCGCAGTCGGGCACGTCTTCGCTGCGCGCCATCCTCTACATGGACGAGATCTTCGGCTTTTTCCCGCCGACCGCGAACCCCGCGTCCAAGCAGCCCATGCTCACGCTGCTCAAGCAGGCGCGCGCCTTCGGCCTGGGCTGCGTGCTCGCGACGCAGAATCCCGTGGACCTGGATTACAAGGGTCTCGCCAATTGCGGCACGTGGTTCATCGGGCGCCTGCAGACCGAGCGCGACAAGCTGCGTGTCATTGAAGGTTTGTTAGTCCGGCACCTCGGCGTCCGCGGATAGCGATCGCGGTAGCCTGGAGACGCTGATGTCCAGCCTCACGCAGCGCGTGTTCCTGATGCGCAATGTGCACGACGATGCGCCGGTGCTCATGAAAACCCGCTGGGCGCTGTCGTACCTGCGCGGTCCGCTGACCGGACCCGAGATCGCGCGTGTGATGGCGCCGAAAAAACAGGACGCCCGGGAAGTTGCCAATGCACTGGATGCGCTGCGCAGCTCGGCGGGCAAGATCGAGGCACAGCAGGCGAGTCGCAGTGCGACGCCGGCTCCGATTCCCTCGTCTTCGCGTCCCGTGCTGGGCCCGGACATTCGCGAATACTTTCTCGGCGCGGCGAAGCCCGCCGAAAAACTGACCACTTACAAGCCCATGGTGCTGGGATTCGCCAAGCTGCACTTTGTCGATTCGAAGCTGGGGCTCGATGACTGGCGCACCACGGCATGGCTGGCCCCCTTCGCGGATGGCAGCGGCGATGCCTCGTGGGAAGACGGCCTGGAGCATCCCCTCATCAAGGACCGGCTGCTGGGAAATCCCGCCGGCAGCGAGGTCGAATTTGCCGACCTGCCCGCGAAGGCGCTGCGCGCCACCAGTTACGCCGCGTGGTCCAAGAGCCTTCAGGCTCATCTCTACGAAACGGCGCGCGCCAACGTGTTGTACAGCGACGCCCTGAAGCTCGCATCGAAAGCCGGCGAAACCGAGGGCGAGTTCCGTGCGCGCCTGACACTGGTGGCGCGCGAGAAACGCGACGCCGCAGTCGCCGAGCTGCGCAAGAAGTGGCAGGCCAGGTTGTTGCAGCTCCAGGACCAGTTGCGCCGCGCGGAAGAGCGCCGCGAGCGCGAACAGGCGCAGCTCTCGCAACAGAAGATGCAAACCGCCGTGAATATCGGCAGCTCCATCCTCGGCGCGCTGCTCGGTCGCAAGGCCATCTCGTCCGCGAATGTGCAACGCGCCGGCACGGCGGCTCGCTCCGCCAGCCGCTGGGGACGCGAATCGCAGGACGTCGAACGCGCGGAGGAAAGTATCGAAGTACTCAGACAACGCTTCGCGGATGCCCAGCGCGAGGTGGAAGCGGAAGTCGCCAGCCTCGAGACCTCGCTCGATGGCGCGACCGTCGCATTGCGTACCATCGAGGTCGCCGCGCGCAAGTCCGATATCGCCGTGGGCGAGGTTGCGCTGGTGTGGACTCCGTGGCGCGTGGGTGCCGACGGCTTTCCGGCGCCGGCGTACGATTGACACAGGCCACCGGGATCAAGCCATGAAAGAACTCATCGACATGCTGACGAAAAAGCTCGGCGTCAATGCCACGCAGGCCGAGGGCGGCGCCGCGGTGCTCTTCAAGGCCGCGAAGGACAAGCTCGGCCCCGAGGAATTCGGCAAGCTGCTGGGCGACGTACCCGGGCTCGGCGATCTCATGAAGAAGGCGCCGGCCTCGGGCGGGGGTGGCTTCGGCGGCTTGTTAGGCGGACTTGCCGGCGCCATCGGCGGCAACGCCGCGCTCATCAGCACCATCGTTGGCGGGTTCGGGAAGCTGGGTCTCACGGCCGAAGACGCCAAGCGCTTCGCACCGGTGATGTCCGAATATCTCAAGACCAAGGTGCCACCCGACGTGGTATCGAGACTCGAAACAGACTCTGCGCGCCTGAACCCAGGACAGGAACATGCCCTCCTTCGACGCCGTTTCCGAACTCGACAGCCACGAGCTGACCAATGCCGTTGACCAGGCGAACCGCGAGCTGTCGCAGCGATTCGACTTCAAGGACACGGGCGCCAGCTTCGAACTCAAGGAAAAGGAATTCACCGTGAGCCTCAGGGCGCCGGCGGAGTTTCAGCTCAAGCAGATGGTCGACATCCTCACGCAGCGCCTCGCCAAACGTGGCATCGACGTGCGCTGCATGGAAAAGAAGGATGCGGTGACCAATCTCGCCGAGGCGCGGCAGGACGTCGTCTTGCGCCAGGGCATTGACCAGGAGACTGGTAAAAAACTGCAAAAAATCGTAAAGGAATCAAAGGTTAAGGTGCAGGCGCAGATCCAGGGGGAGCACCTCCGCATCACCGGCAAACAGCGCGACGACCTGCAGGCTGCGATGGCTCTGCTCAAGAAAGCAGAGCTGGATCGCCCGCTGCAGTTCAAAAACTTCAGAGACTAGTCACAGCGCGACGGCGTGCTCACATCGCCTTGTCCATCATGGGTTTCATCGCGATGGGCGGCGCTGCGCAATTCTGGCGGATGTACTCATCATGCGTCGGGAAACCGTCGACGCGGTTACGCACGTCGCCGCTGATGAGTTGCAGGCGCCGCTCGAGCTCGTCATTCGACGGTATGTCCGCGCTCGGGTGATAGGAGTCCGGAATGACGCCCTGCCCCGTGAACACCGCGAACCAGCTCGACTCGCGGAACAGCTCGCCAGGCGGCGACACGATGACGGCGGAGCGCTGGTACATCTCCCACTTCTGCAGCAGCGAGTCGGGTTTGCGGATCGCCTGGCAATGGCGCCAGAACGGTGTGTCGTTGCGCTCCGTGGCGGTGTAGTGCAGCACCAGGAAATCGCGGATTTCCTCCAGCTCGGTGCGCAGCATGGCGTTGTACTTGTCGATGACCGACTGGTCGATGCGGTCCCGCGGCAGCAGGAACAGCAGCTTGGCGATCGCGGTTTGAATCAGGTGAATGCTGGTGGACTCCAGCGGCTCGAGGAATCCGCTGGAGAGGCCGACGGCCACGCAGTTCTTCTTCCAGCATTCCTTGCGGCGGCCGGCGACGAAACGCAATGGTCGCGGCGTCGCACGCGCGGCGCCGTCGAGGCGGCTGAGCAGCAGACTCGCGGCTTCGTCGTCACTGATGAACTGACTGCAATAGACATAGCCATTGCCGGTGCGATGCTGCAGCGGAATACGCCACTGCCAGCCAGCCTCGCGCGCGGTGGAGCGTGTGTACGGCGTGGTGGCCGGGAGGCGCTCGCAGGGCACGGCGAGTGCGCGGTCGCAGGGCAGCCATTCGCTCCAGTCCTCGTACCCCGCATGCAGCGTCTGCTCGATGAGCAGGCCGCGGAATCCCGAGCAGTCGATGAAGAAGTCCGCCGCGACCACGCGGCCGTCACCCAGCGTGACGGATTCGATGAAGCCGTCTTCGCCGCGCAGTTTCACGTCCACGACCTTGCCTTCGATGCGACGCACGCCGTCGGCTTCCGCCAGTTTGCGCAGGTAGGCGGCGTACAGACCGGCATCGAAGTGATAGGCGTACCCCAGCGGCGGCAGCGGCGAGCGATCACCGGCCATGGGTCGCGCGAAACGTCCGGCGCGCGCGCCCACTGTGCTCGAGTTGAACAGGTCGTGGCTGAGCTGCCCGCCCTGCGCGCGATGCCGCAACCAGAAGTGATGGAAGTACACGTTCTGCATCGGCACGCCGTAGGCGCCGAAGGGATGAATGTAGGAATGGCCGAGGCGCGTCCAGTCGACGAACTCGATGGCCAGCTTGAAGCTGGCCTGGGTGGCGCGGATGAACTCGACCTCGTCGATCCCCATGGTGCGGTTGTAGTCGACGATGGGCGGAATGGTCGCCTCGCCCACGCCTATGGTGCCGATCTCATCGGATTCGATGAGCTCGATCTGGAAGCCGCCACCCTTGAGCATTCGTGCGAACGCGGCCGCGGTCATCCATCCGGCGGTACCGCCACCGACGATCAGAATGCGTTTGAAATTCTGCTGCATGAGTCCTCAGGCGATCGAGCGCTGAACATACTCGCTGTGCCGTGGCATGGAAGCGGCCAGCCCATCGATGTGCGCACGCAACGGCGTCAGCTGTTGCGCCGTGACATTTTCCACCCGGGAGCGGATCTGCAACTCGAGCGCGGCGGGAATGACGCCCGCCCCCAGCAGCAACCAGGCCCAGTCGACCTCCTCGAAGGTTTCGAAATCCAGCAGGTTGATGCGCGCGCTGGCCTGGAACAGGTCCAGCCTGTCGGCCAGGCGCTGCGGGAGCGGCGCGGCGCGCACGGCCGCCCAGAAATCACCGGATCGTGCCCGGCCCGCCCGATAGTGCGCGATGGTGAAATCGCGCAGCGCGTCGGCGTGTTCCGCCATGACGCGGTTGTACTCCGCGCCTTCGATGGCGCCCGCCACGTCGAGCGGAAAGAGCTCGATGAGCGTACCCAGTCCGAGCTGCGCGAAATGCAATTCGGCGCCCGCCAGCGGCTCGAGTTGCATGGCCGAAGCACCGAGCGCGATGCAATTCTTTTCCCAGAACCACCGCCGGCGGCTCGAGGCGAGGGGCACCACGCGGGCCGGAGCCTCCATGCCTGTGACCGCCGACCGCAGGTAGCGCAGCGCCGCCTCGTCGGTGGTGAAGGCGCTGCTGTACACATAGCCGGCCACGGAAGCGCGCGCCAGCGGCAGGCGCCAGGCCCATCCGGCCTCTGTGGCCACCGTGCGCGTAAACGGCGGCATGTCCGCTATGAACGGTGCACGCGCGGAAATCATGCGATCGCAGGGCAAGCAGGCCGACCAGTCGTCGCGTTCCGCTTCGCCCAGGTGACGCATCAGCAGCGAGTCCGCGCCGCTGCAATCGAGGAACAGATCGCCAGCCACCTGCTCGCCGTTTGCCAGCTGCAGCGATTCGACTTCACCTCCCGGCGATCGTGTCACTGCGGAAAGCGGCGCGGTCACGCGCCGCACGCCGAGTTGCGCCGCATGCGCGGCGAGGTAGGCGACATAGGCCGCGTCGTCGAGATGGAAGCCGTAAGTGAAACTCGACGTCAGTGCCTTTTCGTCGCCCATCGGGCCGGGCAAAACGTCCGGTACGCGCGGCCACGGCGGCCAACGAATAGTTCTCGGGAGATTCGACGCGGCCGTTGATCGCCTGCAGCACCAGGTACTTGTAGAAAGGCGTGCCAGCGATTTCGGTGCCGATGTCGCCGTGTGCGTGCAGGAAGTGGCTGCCGTCACCCTGCCATCCCACGTGTTCGGTGGCGAGCTTGAACGTGGCTCCGGTGCGACGGAACAGGTCGGCTTCGGGAATTCCCAGCAGTCCATGCATGCCGCGTTGTGACGGCAGCGTCCAGCGTCCCACGGGTGCATCGGACGGCAGGCCGGTATCGACCACGAGCACATCGACACCGCGCTTGCGAAAGGCGCGGCGCAGGCCTGCGGCCGCGAGCCAGGCCACCGAACCACCACCGACCACGATCACGCGTGTGATGGTGGCCGTCATGCGCGCGCTCCGGGACCCGAGGTTGGCGGGATTGCCGGGCAGTACCGCGCCAGAAATTCTTCGTGCGTTGGCATGCGCACCACGGTCGACTGGACCTGTTCACGCACCGACTGGAGTTGGCGCTGCAATTCCGCGCCGTCGAGTCGCGTCGGCCAGCGGATCCCACGCCGTGGGCATCACGCGCTGGCCGAAGTACACCGCGAGCCACGAGGGCTCGAGGAACAGCCCGTCCTTGTAGGTGACCACGCGCGCGCGGCGGCGGAACAGCTCCATCTTGTGCTTCAGGCTGTCGGGCACATCCATCGATGCGGCAGTAATTCCAGATCGGCGCGTCGTCACGCTCCGTGGCGTGGTAATGCAGGATCAGGAAATCGCGGACGCGGTCGTACTCCATCTCGATCCAGCGGTTGTAGGCCGCGACGATGCGGGGATCGAATTTATTTCCACCGGTCGCCGTGCGACGCGCATTCCATCGGTCAGGTAATCGAGCAAGGTCGTGATGGCGATCTGGATCAGGTAAATGCTGGTCGATTCGAGCGGCTCGAGGAATCCGCCGGCGAGCCCGATCGCGACGACATTGCGATTCCAGGTCTTGCGGCGCCGGCCGGCGGTGAAACGCAGCGGCCGCGGATCCGCCAGCGCCTTGCCATCGAGCCGCGAGAGCAGCTTGGCCGCGGCTTCGTCATCGCTGATGAAGTTGCTGCTGTAGACGTAGCCGTTGCCCATGCGGTGTTGCAGCGGAATGCGCCACTGCCAGCCCGCCTCGCGCGCCGTGGCGCGCGTATAGGGCGTGAGCGGGCCGGTGTTCTCGCAGGGCACGGCCATGGCGCGGTCGCAGGGCAACCACCGGGTCCATTCGTCGTAACCGGTCTTGAGGGCGGACTCTATCAACAGGCCACGAAAGCCGGAGCAGTCGATGAACAGGTCGCCGCTCACCATTTCGCCGCTGTCGAGTTTCACCGACTCGACCCAGCCGTCCTCGGCGCGCAGTTTGACGTCGACGATTTTGGCGTCAGTGCGCTGCACGCCGCGTTCCTCCGCGAAGCCACGCAGGTAGCGGGCGTACAGCGAGGCGTCGAACTGGAAGGCGTAGCCGAAGGTGGACATCACCGACGTCATGTCCTCCGACGGCAGTGCAAAACGATTCATTCGCGACGCGACGATGGGCAGCGAATAGTCCTCGATCGGCGTCGAGACGCCCTCGGCTTCCTGCCGCAGCCAGTAGTTGTGAAACGGCACGCCCGCGATCTTCGAACCGTAGGCGCCAAACGGGATGGATGTAGCTGTCGCCGACGCGCGCCCAGTTCACGAACTCGATGCCGAGCTTGAACGTCGCCTGGGTCTTGGCCATCAGGTCGGGCTCGTCGATACCGATGCGGCGATTGAAGAAACGGATGTGTGGCAGCGTGGCTTCGCCCACGCCGACGATGCCGATCTCGCTGGATTCGATCAGGCGGATCTGCCGTTGCTCCGGCCGGAGCACCGAGGCAAAGGCCGCGGCTGTCATCCAGCCCGCCGTACCGCCGCCAACGATGACGATCTTGAGTGGTTGTCGCACTCGTAAGTCCTGCACTAAAAGAAAAGGGCGCGCCGTATCGTATACGGCGCGCCCAGTTTCTGCGGTACGCGTGCCTTACTGGATCCGATAGCGAACGCCGAGGGAAATTCGGCGATCGTTCGTGAACCAGGAACGCGGGAGCGTCATGCCTCCATTGTTGACCTGCTGCCTCAGGATCGTTTCCGCCTTCAACAGGTTCTGCGCGTCGAGGAAGACGTCCCAGCTCTCATCCGGCCGGAAGTGCAGCGAACCGTCGAGCTGCCCGTACGCGTCCTGCCAGATCGGCAGCTTGATGCAGCAGTCCGACTGGCTGATCATGTAGTCGTCACGCCAGTTCCAGGCGAGACGCGCACCGAACTTCGGCTGCTCGAACATCAGCACCACGTTGTAGGACTGGGGCGAGTAGCCTTCCAGCGGCAGGTCCGTAAAGGTAATGAGCGGATCCTGTTGAACAGAGCCATTACCGGCGACGGTCGTCAGGCTCGTGTTGGTGATGCCCTGGTTATCCACGTACGTGTAGTTTGCCTGCACGCCAAGGCCGTTCCACGGCTCCGGCAGTGCATCGAAGAACTGCTGGTAAGCGACTTCGAAGCCCTTCAGCTTGGCACCGTCTCCCGAGATGGGTCCGTTGATGATTACCTCGCGGGTCACGTCCGTTGTTGGTGAACTCGCGAGAGTAGTTGCCGTACTGGATGTAGTCATTAAAGCTCTTGGCGAACACCGCCAGGGTGAACGAACCCGTATTCGAGAAGTAGTACTCGTAAGTCAGGTCGATCTGGTCGGCAGTGGTCGGCCCGAGACCCGGGTTACCGGCCTGTGCCGTGTACTGCGGGTTATACGCGACCGGGTTGCTGGTGCAATCGCCCGGAACTTCGTACACCACACCACCGCCGCAAGCCGTACCGGCGCGTGAAACGCCTATGTAGTTCTTGTACAGACCCATGTCTGGTCGGGCCATGGCGCGCGACGCCGCGAAACGGATGAACTGATCGTCGGTGAGACCGAAGCGAAGGTTCAGGCTGGGCAGCCAGTTGGTGTGTTCGCCACCGCCCGACTGCGGCTCTGTCGCGCCATTCATGAAGTCGATGTCGTCCTGGGACACCAGGGTCAACGGATCCGTGCGATCCGGCTGTCCCGGGGCCGGGGGCGGCTGCGGAGCAGGCGGCGTCCAGATCGGATACTGGATACCGCCGGCGGCCGTGACCTGGTCTTCACAAAACGCACGCCGATGTTGCCGCGGAAGCCGACGTTGCCGATCTTGGTATCGTCACCGCCGAACTTCAGCATGATGTAGGCCGCGTCGACGTCCTCGGTGACTTTCTGCTGCTCAATTGCGCAGTACAGGCCGCCCGGGCTGTCGGGGTTTACCGCGCAGTTGGTGCGATCACCGAGATTCGTCCAGCTATTGCTGTGGCCATCACCGAACAGGGCGATGTTCGCTTCGTAGTTGTCCACGATCGCGTGCGACGGGTGGATGAACGTGCCACCAGGGAATACACCGCCGCCGACGAGATCTGAATCCCAATTCACGGCAGTCGACGTGTTTACCCAGCGGCCTTGTCCGAGGAAGTAGCCCTCGTCGTCCTGCACACCCCATAACGGCTGCACGGAGCCCCAGTTGTATGTGGACCAGTTGATGTCCTGATCACGCTCTGCGCGACGAACGCCGACGCGAAGTGAGTCCAGCCAGCCGGCATCGAGTTGGATGTCGGCATCGAGGCGGTAGGCGTTCTCGGTGCCCTCGCTCTGCTCGGTGTGCTCCATCGTCCATTCGTGGAAATAGTTCGCAGGGTTCGCAAACCCGCCCTCGGACATGCCGAAGCCGGTCGGCGCCAGGAAATTGAACTTCGGCTTGCCTTCCGACAGATCAAGATCGAGACCGGCCATGGTCTTGGCGTTTGTGCTGTTGTCGAAGTTGTCGACGGTCGACTTGATGTGCTGCACGTCAAAACTCAAGCCGATGCGCTCGCTGACGTCCCAGCGCAAATTCGCGGAGACGTCCTCGGTGAGGTTTTTCTGTGCAGAGAAGCGCGTATCGGCTCCGAGGCCGATACCGCGCGTGCTGGGGCATGCACCCGGGTCGGTGGACCAGGTGTAGCAGTACCAGTTCAGCATCGGCTGACCATTGGTACCCGTGGTCGGGTAACCATTCTCATGCGCCAGCGTGGGATTGTTGTTGGGGCCGGCCCAGGCATTGACGGAGTCCGCGAGCACACCGCTCATGAACACGCCGCGGCTGTCAAACTCGTACGGACGGCGAGCCGGCCGGCGGGGTCTGGAGCGCTGCGGTCTTCGGGTCGTCCTGCGGGCTTCTCGAAGTATCGACAAAGCTGGTGGCAGCCAGGGCGTACTCGTTCCAGTCGTTCTGATACTCAGAACGGTTGTACTGCACGCTCATCAACACCGCGTCTTCGGGGCTGCGATATTGGCCGGCCAGCGACAGGCCCTTGCGGGTGCGATCGTAGGTGTTCTGGCGGATATCCGCGCCAATGGGGATCCACTTGACGCCGCCGCCGTACGCCGCCACGTCGGTGAACTTGTAATAGCGGCCGACCTGCACGCCCTGCGATTGCGTGACGACTTCCGAATACGCGGCATTCGCCATGAGGCCGAATTCGCCGACGCCGGTGTCCCAGCGATTGCTGACCAGGAACGAACCGGCCGGCTTTGCCTCATTCGCGAGGTTGCCGTAACCGACTTCGCCCGAGAAGGCAGCCACGAAGCCTTCGGAGTCGAAGGGCACGTGGGTGCGAAGGTTGACCGTACCGGCGATGCCGCCTTCGATCATGTCCGCGGTGGCGTTCTTGTAGGTGTCGACACCCGCCATCAGTTCAGGCGAGACGTCGGCGAACGACAGGCCGCGCGAGCTGTTCGCGTTGAAGCTGTCGCGGCCGTTGAATTCACTGCGTACCTGGGGCAGACCGCGGATCACCACGCCGGAGGGCTCGGCAGAGAAGTGAGTCGTGTCGCCCGAGGCCGCGAAACGCGTAACCGCCACGCCGCTCATGCGCTGCAGAGCTTCGGCGACGGACTTGTCCGGGAAAGCGCCGATGTCGGATGCGGTGATCGAGTCGATGACCGTATCGGCGTTTTTCTTGATTTCCTGCGACGTTTCCAGCGCCTTGCGGATGCCGGTGACCAGGATCTCGGTCAGCTCGTCGTCGCTCTTGGTAGTTGGTGTTTTCCGCCGGAGCGGCTGCATCCTGGGCCATGGCCCAAGGTGCGAGTAACGTCGCGCCTGCGACGAAGATTGCCAATTCAGCAGCACGCGACTTTCCCGTGCGCGCGGCATCACGCCGCGACTTTCTCGATTCTTTGGACACTGCAATGCCCCCCTGTATAAAAACGGCCTACTCGAATAATTCGAAAACCGATTGTTAGAATTTTTTTGGAGTGTAGCCGGATCGCGCCGCCACGCAAGAGTCGTTTTGCCAATAGTTGCAGGTTGGCTGCATGTCTCGACGAGCCATGAAATGTCGCGCCACGAATGAGAACCGATGACGCAGATGAAAATGCAAGACTCGAGGCGCTCATCTGCAACTCATTGTTTCGCTTGGAATACACGGCGGTACGAGCCGCGGCCATGGCCGAAGCAAATTGGATAACGGACAAGCTTGTCGCAGCCGCGGCCTGGCGCCTTTTGTCAGATTTGAATGCAAATATGCAACGCCGGGACGAGGCGCTCCGCGGAGCTCGAAATCGCACTGCAACATCAGCCCGATTCGCGCCCACTGCGACTGCGGCGCGCGTTGCTCCCGGAGCAAAGCGGCGATCCGGGAGTCACTGGCTGAACTGGAGGTTTCGGCGTGAGGCAGCCGATTCTCCAGAGTTGTTAGTGCATCTCGGCCGCGCGTTGCGACACGCCGGCGAACCGAACGTGCGGAGACCAACATTGCAGCAGCGTTACAACGCTCGACCGGGCAACGTTTCGCCGCACAAGTTGTTAGCGGCCATCGCACCGCGCCTCGCAAGACCCGCTGGCGCAGTCGCTGCGTGGCCGCACCAAGACCAGTCGCAACCTTCCCGTGGACGAACCGCTGGTGGCGGCGTTTCCAAAACAGGTGGAACCGAAGCCGGGAAAGCCGGAGGTGTTTCCTCGTAATTCTGGCACGGGACGGTGCCGTTCGAGGATGGCGGCCGCCGCCTGGCGGCCGCCTTCGAAGTGATACCGGCCTAACTACCCTTCCTGACGATCGCCTGAGTCTTGAGCACGTTCGGGTCCGTGCCAAGCTTGTAGAGAAACTCGCGGCGTTCATTGCTGCCCTCGGGCAGGGTCGCCAGGTGCGCGCGCTGTTCGGGAGTCAGTGAGAATTCTGTGTAGCCGCGCTCCACCAGGCAGCTCTTGAGCCTTGCGCTGCGCGCCCTGTTGGCTTCGACCTCCTGCGCCTGCTGCTGGTTGGCCGCGCGCATTACCGTGTCCTGGCTGGTGTTGTCGCGATACGCCCCACCGGCGCCGGTCGGAAACGCCGAACCGGTCGGAGGCGGGTTCGCCGGAGAGCCGGGAGTTGGCGGGCCGCCACCTGGAGCGGGGGGTATACGCGTGTTCCCGTTCTGGCCGCCGATGCCCCCCGCGCTGTTCGCCGCGTTCCCTTCCGCCGGCAGGGTGACGGCGACAATTGCGCACTGTCCTCCGTCGGTGCGGTAGTCCAGCATTGTCACGCCCTCCTTTCCCCAGGCCGTCTGCGGGCCGGACGAAACGCAGGCGCACAACGTCAGCACGGCGCCGACGCCCAACATGATCGATTTCATTGCAGTTCCCCCTGAGTGACCTTGGCCGCAAGATACCTGCGCGCCGCAACGCGGTACAGACTACGGCAACTGCTTATGTCAGGGCGCCGCAGGCAAAGCGGCCGACGCCGGGCGTGCCCGATCGATGACCTCGCACAGGTTGGCGGTGGCCTCGATGACCGACGGCCCCATGCGATCCATGCGTTCATCCGCATAGGGCACGAGGTTGCCGCTGCGCACGGCGGCCACGCTCGGAAACTTGCGCCATTCCGCAATCCAGTCGCCGGCACTCGCGGGCGGCGCGGAAACCAGGATCAACTGCGGATTGCGCGCGATCGCGGCTTCACGCGTCACTGCCGGCGCCGCGGTCGCCAGGTCGGAGAAGACATTCTGTGCGCCGCACACCCGTAGCGCATCACTGATCACGTGGCGCCCGCCGATGGTGTAGATAGGCCGATCCCAGATCTGGTAGAGCACGCGCACGGGCGGGCGGGCGCGATAACGCGTCGCCAGCCGTTCCAGCGCGGCGCCGAGTTCACCGGCACGCGCGCGCGCGGTCGCGGCGGTACCGGTCAGCTCGCCCAGGCGCCGCAGCGACTCGGGCATCTGCGCGAGGCTGGTGACGTGCACCTGGTAGACCGGGAGCCCGAGCGCACGGATGCGATCGATGCGCACGCGCTGTACCACGTCGATTGCGACCACCACCACGGTGGGACGCAGTTCGAGCAGTCGCTCGAAATCGAAGGTTTCGGCGTCGCCCACCACCGGCACGCTGGCCGCTTCGGCCGGCTCCTTGCTGTGCGCAATGGTGCCGACGAGGCAGTGCCCGGCGCCCGCGGCGTACAACATGGCGGTGGTTCCCGGTGACAGCGAGACGATCCGGCAGCCGTTCGAACTGACGATGACTTCGCCACCGGTGTCGTCGTGCATGCTGCGCGTGGTCGGCGCGCCGGGCACGGCGCTGATCAGCAGCAGCGCGCTCCAGGGCGCGAAGCGGCGCGCGCGGTTCACCGCGGCGAACGTGCGCGAGAGTCGTTCGAGGCGCAGCCGCCGCATCCGGCTGCCCGCGGCCCGCGCGATGCGCGGCTTCAACGAACGCTCGCGCCAGCCGCTGAACGCTGGACGGCTTGCGGCCCAGCCATCGAGCGCGAGCAGGCTGCGCAGGCGCCAGCGTGCAGGCATGAGTTTCCACGTGCTGAAACCGATGGCGGCTGCGACGATCAACGCGACGAGGATGTACTGCAGCATCGTGCCCATCCTACGACCAGGAGCCGACCACGCGGTAGGTGACGAAGGCCGCGATATAGGCAAGTGCAAACAGGTAACCCGCCATGATGATCGGGTAGCGCCAGGAGTTGGTTTCGCGCTTCACCACCGCGAGCGTCGACAGGCATTGCGGCGCGAACACGTACCACGCGAGCAACGAACAGGCGGTGGCGAGACTCCAGCCGCTGGCAATCACCGGTTCGAGCTGCGCCGACAGGTCATCACCGCTGGCGGACATGGCGTAAACCGTGCCGAGCGCACCGACCGCGACTTCGCGCGCCGCGAGGCCCGGCACCAGCGCGATCGAGATCTGCCAGTTGAAGCCGATGGGCTCGAAGACCTTCTGCAGCATGGCGCCGAGCTGACCGGCGAAGCTGTACTGGATCGCGGGGCCGGTCGCACCCGGCGGCGGCGAAGGGATACGCGGCGAGGAACCACAACACGATCATCAGCGCGAGGATGATGCCACCGACGCGGCTCACGAAAATCCGCACGCGCTCCCACAGTCCCAGCAGCAGGTTGGCGCCATTCGGCCACTGGAAGTCCGGCAGCTCGAGCATCAGCGGCGAATAGCGGTGCGAGCCCGCGAACTGCTTCATGACGAAGGCCACGATGAACGAGGAAACGATTCCGGCCACGTACAGGCCGAAAAGGATCAGCCCCTGCAGATTGAACGGCCCCACCTTGGTTCGCGGAATGAACGCGCCGATGAGCAGCAGGTACACCGGCATGCGCGCCGAACAGGCCATGAGCGGCGCCACCATGATGGTGGTGATCCGGTCGCGCCAGCTCGGAATGGTGCGCGTCGCCATGATGCCAGGGATGGCGCAGGCGTGGCTCGACAACAACGGGATGAACGCGCGCCCCGACAGTCCGACCCAGCCCATGAGGCGGTCGAGTAGATAGGCCGCGCGCGGCAGGTAGCCGGAATCCTCGAGCACGAGGATGAAGAAGAACAGGATGACGATCTGCGGCAGGAACACGAGTACGGCACCGGCGCCCGCGATCACGCCGTCGGCCAGCAGGCTCGACAGCGGCCCGTCACCCAGGTTCGTCTTGACCCAGGCACCGAGCGCGCCCATTCCTCCATCGATTCCTTCCATGAGCGGCGCGGCCCAGCTGAACACCGCCTGGAAGATGAGGAACATCACCACGGCCAGCACCAGGATGCCGCCCACCGGATGCAGCAGCAGTGCGTCCACCCGGCTGGCCCAGGGGCTGTCGACGGGAGGGGAATATCCGATGGCGGCGAGCACGCCGCGCAGGTCCGCCTGGGTCTGGTCCGCGTCTTCGCTGCCGGGATCGCGCCATTCACCGGCGACGACATGGCGCTCGACCGGCCAGCGCGCAGGCTCGATGGCGTCGATGAGCGCGTCGGCGCCACCGCGCTTCACGGCAATCGTCGGCAGGACGGGCACGCCGAGCTCGGAGGAGAGCCGCGCGATGTCGATCTTCACGCCGCGGCGGCGCGCCACGTCCATGCGGTTGAGCGCCAGCACCATGGGCAGGCCGAGGCGTTTCACTTCCAGCGCGAGCCGCAGACCGATGGGCAGGTGCACCGCGTCGACCACGCAGATCACCAGTCCCGGCGCCGGCGCATCGGCCACGCGGCCCAGCAACACGTCGCGCGTGATGGCCTCGTCGAGCGTGGTGGGCTTGAGACTGTAGGTGCCGGGCAGGTCGAGTACCCGCAGGATGCGGCCGTCGGAGGCGGCGCGTTCACCCTCGCGGCGTTCCACGGTGACACCCGGGTAGTTAGCCACCTTCTGGCGGCTGCCGGTGAGCCGGTTGAAGAGTGCGGTCTTGCCGCAGTTCGGGACGCCGACCAGCGCGAGGCGCAGTGGCGAAGTGGAAACGGCGACGTCCATGGCGCCCGCTAAGCGACCGCGGCGCTTGCGTCCTTGGGCTCGAGCGCGGCGCGGGGACTCAATCGTTCCTGTTGACGAAGTACGCGCACTGCCGCCGCCTCGGCGCGCCGCAGGGCGAACATCGATCCACCGATTCGGACCACCAGCGGATCGCCACCCAGCCACATGCGCGCGACGATTTCGCAGCGCGCCCCGGCGACGAATCCCAGGTCACGCAGGCGCAGCAGCAGGGCCGCCGCATCTTCGGAACGGTCATCGAGCACGCGGGAGCTGGCGAGACCGGTCACGACGGCGGATTCACCACGGCGCAGGTCGGCGAGCGGAACTGAGGAAGCCTGGAGGTCAGCGGATTTCACAGGCAGAAGTATGTGTGGACCCCCGCCAGATGTAAATGCGATGGGTTCGCATTTGCGTCTACGGATGTGCTGTACATACTTCTAGTAATTGACACGCCGTCAGCCTAAGGAATAGGCTCTGCGCCCATGAATTACATCGCCGAACGACGACTCGAGGAAAAAGAGCGCCGCCGCGCCGAAATCGTCGATGCCGCCGAGGCCGCTGGCCGCGAGGTCGGTCTCGACGCATTGACCATGGATGACGTGGCGCGCCGCGCGCGCCTGTCGCGCGCACTCCTCTATGTCTATTTCCAGGACCGCTCCGATCTCATGTTCGGCCTCGCGGAACGTGCCATGACCATGCTGCATGGCCGCTTCGTCGAAGCCGCCGAACGGCATCGCACCGGGCTCGAACAGGTGAGCGCGATGGGCCGCGCCTACGTGGCCTTCTCGCAGGAATTTCCCGTGCTTTTCGATGCCCTGGCACGCTGCGAGTTGCAGTCACCGGAACCTGACGACGGTTCGCCGTCCGAGCAGGCCTGCGCACTCGGCGGCGACCGGCTGCAGGCCACACTCATCGCGTCGATCGAAGCCGGCATACGCGACGGCAGCATTCGCAGCGACATCGGTTCGCCGATGCTGATGAGCGTGACGCTCTGGGGCTTCATGCACGGAATCATCCAGCTCACCACCACGAAGTCCCACTCGCTGGCACACCACGGCGTGGCGCCGAAGGCGCTCATCGACTACGCGATCAGCATGATCACGCGCGATCTCAAGAACTGACAACGAAGCCCAAGACATGGACTGTCCACGATCCGCACTAGACAAGCGTCCAGCAACTCGACACCTGACCGTCATTGCCGGGTGGATATTGCTGTCGGCCGCGTGTTTGCCGCTGGTCGCGACTGCTCAGCAGGCCACGGAGCCGGGCCGGCCGCTCGCCGCGGTCATCGATGAATACGTGCGCGAAGGACTGGCATCGAACCTCGGGCTGCAGGCCCAGACGCTGGAAGTGGAGCGCGCCAACGCGGCACTCGACGAGGCACGCGCGCGTTATTTCCCGGACCTGAGCCTGGCCGCGCGTTATTCGAAATCCGATGGCGGCCGCACCATCGATATCCCGCTCGGGACCATGCTCAATCCCGTCTACCAGACCCTGAACGAAATGCTGATGGCGCAGGGACAGCCGCCGCGCTTCCCGGCGCTGCAGAACGAGACCATCGCCTTCCTGCGTGAGACGGAACAGGACACGCGCCTCACGATGCGCATGCCCATCATCGCGCCGGCGATTCCCGCGGCGGTGCGCGCGCAGCGCGAACTGCTGGGCGCCAGCGAGTATTCGCGCCAGGCGCTGGCGCGCCGCCTCAAGCGCGACATCACGGTCGGCTACCTGCGCTGGCTGGGATCGGTGCGCAACCAGGGCATCGTCGATGCCAGCGTCGTACTGCTCAATGAAAACCTGCGCGTCAACGAATCGCTGTTCCGCAACGGCAAGATCACGCAGGACCAGGTGCTGCGCGCACGCGCCGAACTCCTGCAGGTGACGCAGCAGTCGCGCGACGCGCGAGAATCTGGCGGCGCAGGCGCGCAGTTATCTCAATTTCCTGCTGAACCGGCCGCTCGACACACCGCTCGAGAACGCGGAAGTGGAAGCCAATGTCACCGCCACCACGCGGGCGCTGGCCGAGCTGCGCCAGGCGGCGCTCGACAACCGGCCCGAGATCGGCGAACTCACGCACCTGACCCGCGCCAGCGAAGCGCAGACCAGCCTGGCGAAGGCCGAGTACTGGCCGACGCTGTCACTGGGCGCCGATGGCGGCATCCAGGGCGAGGAATATGAATTCGGCCGCGGCAGCAACTACTACACCGTGTCGCTGCTGCTCAACTGGAATCTGTTCGACGGCGGCGTGCGCCGCGCCGCCGTGCGACAGGCCGACGCGATCGCGCGGCGCACCGCAACGCAACTGAACGAACTCACCCAGCAGGTGCAGCTCGAAGTGCAGCAGTCGCTCGACCGGCTGAATACCAGCGCCGATTCACTGGCCACGGCCGAGGCACGCTCCGAGGCCGCGCGCGCCGGCTTCCGCATCGCCAGCCGCAAGCGCGACGAAGGCGTCATCAGCCAGGTGGAATTCATCGATGCACGCTCGAACCTCACCGGCGCCGAGCTCAATCTCAACGTCACGCGTTTCGAAGTGCTCGCGCGCCAGGCCGAGCTCGACTACGCCACTGCCGCGGGCACATTGCCCCTGGATTCTTCCCATGCGAACTAGAACCGCGCTGGTACTTTTCTCCATTCTCATCGCCGGCTGCGGCAAGAACGATGTAGCGCCGCCGGTCAGGCTGACCCCGGTGCGCGTCCAGAATGCCGCGCAGGGGCCGGCGGTGCCGCCCATCGACACCAACGGACTGGTGGTGACCAAGAACGAGATGCGCCTGTCATTCAAGATGGGTGGCGTCGTGCGCCGCATCTCCGTGCAGGAAGGCGACTTCGTCAAGCAGGGGCAGCGGCTCGCGGAAATCGAGCTGACCGAAGTCAACGCCCAGGTCGAGCAGGCGCGGCAGATGGCCGAGAAGGCGGCGCGCGACCTGAAGCGCGGCGAGAACCTGTACGCCGACCAGGTCATCAGCCTCGAGCAGCTGCAGGACCTGCGCACGCAGGCGGCGATGGCCGAAGCGCAGTTCGGGTCCGCGCAATTCAACATGGGGCACTCGGTGATCGTGGCGCCGCGCGACGGCGTGGTGCTGCGCAAGCTCGTCGAAGAGCGTGAGCTCGTCGGCCCGGGCACGCCGGTGCTGGTGTTCGGCGAGAGCGAGCGCGGTTTCGTGGTGCGCGCCGCGCTGGCCGATCGCGAGATCGTGAACGTGAAGCTGGGCGACAAGGGCGAGATCCGCATGGACGCATTTCCGGGCCAGGCCATGACCGGCACCATCGTCGAAGTGGCCAGCGCCGCCGATGTGCGCTCCGGGATGTTTCCCATCGAAGTGAGTTTCGATACGCCGCCGCCGCGCCTGGTGAGCGGGCTGGTTGCGCGCCTGCGACTCGAGCCCGAGAGTTCGGCGCCGCCGCTCACCTACGTGCCCATGGCCGCACTGGTCGAGGGCGACGGCGATCGCGCCAGCGTATTCGTGCTCGACAGGGGCAAGGCCCAGGCAATAGCAAACAAGCGCGAGGTGCGCGTGGCGTTCATCACGGCCGACAGCATCGCGCTCGAAAGCGGCATCGCAGCCGGCGAAGCCGTCATCACCGACGGCGCGCTGTTCCTCGAGAACGGCGAAGCCGTGGAAGTGCAGCGCGACACCACCAAGCAGGCGGTCAATCGCGAAACCCCGGCGGCTGAAGGTTAGGCACGCGGACAGGGGAGCGCGATGGGCCTGCTCGAATTTCCGATCCGCCGCTACCAGTTCACGCTGGTTGCCTTCCTGTGCCTGGTCGCACTCGGCTGGTACGCGTTCAACAGCGTGCCGCGCGAGGAAGATCCCTATTTCAAGATTCCCGGTTTCACCATCGCCGGCATCTACCCGGGCGCGGATCCCAAGGACCTGGAGCGACTGGTCGCCAAGCCGATCGAGGATCGGCTCGCCGCGCTCGACGACGTGCTCAAGATGGAGACGTCGATCCGCGACGGCGTGTCGTTCACCGCGATTGAATTTCTCGCCTCCACGGACGCCGACAAGAAATACGACGAGGTGACGCGCGAGCTGAACGCACTGCGGCCGGAATTCCCGCCCGAGGTGCAGTTCATCGTGCGCAAATTTTCTCCCGGGCTGGTCAATACCGTTCAGATCGCGCTGCTGTCCGAGGACGCTCCGTACCGCGAGCTCGAGGACTACGCGCGCGAACTCAAGGACCGACTCAAGACCGTCGATGGAGTACGCACTTCCGAGAGCTGGGCTTACCCGGAGCGCGAGCTGCGCATCGCCGTGGATCTCAAGCGCATGTCGGAGCTCAACATCGCGCCGGCGCAGGTCATCGGCGCGGTGCAGAGCGAGAATGCCAACATTCCCGCCGGCTTCGTCGACCTCGGGTCACGCAGCTTTTCGCTTAAAGACCTCGGGCAGCTACGAATCGCTCGACCAGGTGCGCGATACCGTCATCGCCTCGGTCGAAGGCCGCATCGTGCGCATTCGGGACGTGGCGGAGGTCAACTGGAACACCGCCGCCTACAGCTACACCGGCCGCTTCAAGGGCAAGCGTGCCGTGTTCGTCACGGCCAACCAGAAAGACGGCTACAACATCCTCGACGTGCGCAAACGCGTCATGGCGACGACGGAGCAGTTCGCCACCGAACTGCCGAAGCGCATCAGGCTGGAAGTGGGTTTCGACCAGTCGCAGAACGTGCGCACCCGGCTCGACCGCCTGTACTTCGACTTCGGCATCGCCATCTCGCTGGTGCTGATCACGCTGCTGCCGCTCGGACTGCGCGCCGCGGGCATCGTGATGATCTCGATTCCGCTGTCGCTGTCGTTCGGGCTCGCCTGCCTGTATTTCATGGGCTATTCGCTCAACCAGCTGTCGATCGCGGGCTTCGTGGTGGCGCTGGGACTGCTGGTCGACGACTCCATCGTCGTGGTCGAGAACATCGCGCGGCACATGCGCATGGGCCATTCCCGGGTTCAGGCCGCCCTTGCGGGTACCCGTCAGATCTTCGTGGCGATCCTCGGCTGCACCGCCACGCTCATCTTTGCGTTCCTGCCTTTGCTCGCGTTGCCGGGCACGGCCGGCAAGTTCATCCGCGTGCTGCCCATGGCGGTGGTCTCGACCATCATCGGCTCGCTGCTGCTCGCGCTGTTCATCATCCCGTTCGTCGCCAGCCGCGTGCTCAAGGACGAGAAGGCGGGGCACGAGAACCTGTTCCTCAAGCGCGTCATGGGAGTGATCCACAACTACTACCGGCCGGCGCTGCACTGGTGCCTGGCGCGGCCGAAGTTCACGGTGGCCGCGGCGCTCGGTGGTTCACTGCTGTTGTCGGCGGCGCTGGTGCCGGTGCTCGGGTCGAGCCTGTTCCCCAAGGCCGACACGCCGCAATTCCTGGTCCAGGTCGATTCGCCGAACGGCAGCTCCCTGGCGGAGACCGATCGGGCGCTGCGCGTGGTGGAAGCCGAACTCGCGAAGATGCCCGAAGTGCGCAGCTGGTTCGCCAATCTCGGGCACGGCAATCCGCAGATCTACTACAACCACATCCAGCGCAATGACGCGGCCAACTATGCGGAAGTGTTCGTGCAGCTGCACGAATACGACACCGACGATACGCCGCGGAAACTGCAGGTGCTGCGCGAGAAGCTGGAGCGGTACCCCGGCGCACATATATATGTGAAGGAATTCGCCAACGGGCCGCCGATCTCGGCGCCGATTTCCATCCGTGTCATCGGCAACGATCTCAATGTCATCGAAACGCTGAGTCATCGCGTCGAGGACCTGGTGAAGGCCACTCCCGGCACGCGCGACGTCAAGAATCCGCTCAATGTCGCGCGCACCAATCTCAAGTTGCGCATCGACTCGCGCAAGGCGCAGCAGCTCGGCGTGCAGACCGCGGAGCTCGACCGCGCGGTGCGCCTCGCCGTCGCGGGCGTTCACGTCGGCACCTACAAGGACACCACCGGGGAGCAGTACCCGATCGTGGTGCGTTCGCCGATCACCCAGCAGGCTGAATTCGCGGCGCTCGAGCAGGTACGCGTGCCCTCGCTCAGCGGCAGCACGCTGCCCCTGTCACAGCTTGCCTCGCTGGAATTCGAGAAGGCGCCGACGCTTATCCAGCGCTTCAATCGCGAACGCGCCATGACCATCGACGCGGATGCAGAGCCCGGATTCAACGTCGGCGAACTCACGGGCCAGATCACGGCAAAGCTCGACCAGATGGACTGGCCGCGCGGCTACCACTACGACCTGGGCGGTGAGGACGAAGCCTCGCAGGAAGCTTTCGGCGGAATCGGCATCGCCATCATCGTGGCGATCTTCGGCATCTTCGCCATCCTGGTACTGGAGTTCGGCAACTTCAAATCCACGCTCATCGTGCTCACGGTGGTGCCGCTGGGTGTGTTCGGCGGCCTGCTCATGCTGCTGCTGTCGGGCAACGACATTTCCTTCGTGGCCTCGATCGGCTTCGTGGCGCTGGTGGGCATCGAGATCAAGAATTCCATCCTGCTGGTCGATTTCACCAATCAGCTGCGCGAACAGGGTATGCCGCTGGATGAAGCCATCGAGCAGGCCGGTGAGATCCGCTTCCTGCCCATCCTGCTGACGTCCGCGACGGCCATCGGTGGCCTGTTGCCGCTGGCGCTGCAGAATATTGGCCTGTACTCGCCCATGTCGTGGGTGATCATCGGCGGCCTCATCACCTCGACGCTGCTCGCCCGGCTCGTGACGCCGGTGATGTACAAGCTCATCCCGCCGGCGATTTCACCTGCCAATCTTTCATCAGATAGTCAGACTGGTGGCACACTCACAGCCCCGGCAGGCGTACTTCCCGCGCCCGCCAAAGGACTGGAGCATAGGTAGGTTGCGGGCGGTATTCCTCGATTTCGGTACGGTCAGTCACGGCGATCTCGACACGACTTCCCTCGAGCGGGTGCTGCCCGGCATCACCCTGTATCCCGACTTCCACCGACGCCGAGGTCGAAGAGCGCATCGCCGGCTGCGAATTCATCCTCACCAACAAGCTGAATATCTCGCGCGCGCGCATGCGCGCAGTGCCGGGGCTGCGCTTTGTCGGACTCACCGCCACCGGCACCAACAACGTCGACCTCGAAGCCGCACGCGAGCTCGGCATCGCGGTCTGCAACATCCGCGATTACTGCACCGTGTCGGTGGCTCAACACGTATTGGGCGTGATGCTGGCGCTGACACATCGCCTGCGTGAATACGGCCAGGCAGCCGTGAACGGAACCTGGGCGACGCTGCGAGCAGTTTTCCGTACCGGGAGCACCGATTCGCGAGCTCAGCGGGAAAGTGCTGGGCATCGTGGGCTACGGCACGCTGGGCAAGGCCGTCGCGATGGCCGCTCAAGCCGCGCTTGGAATGAAGGTGCGGGTCGCGCAGCGCCCGGGCACCGAGCCGGGGCGTGATGCCGACACCCATACATCCATTGACCAGGTGCGCATGACGCTCGACGAATTGCTGCGCACCGCGGACGTGTTGTCGCTGCACTGCCCGCTGACGCCGGCAACCACCGGGATGATCGGCAAACGCGAACTCGCGTTGATGAAGCCCGACGCCCTGCTGATCAATACCGCGCGCGGTGCGCTGGTGGATCTCGATGCGCTGGTGGCGGCCCTGCGTGGCGGCGAACTTGGTGGCGCGGCCATCGATGTGTTGCCGCAGGAGCCCCCGGTCAGTGGCAGTCCGCTGTTCGCGCCCGACATTCCGAATCTCATCGTCACACCGCACATCGCCTGGGCCGCCTTCGAAGCACGTCAGCGCGCGGTGGATGAACTGGCGCTCAATATCGAAGATTTCCTGCGCGGTGGAAATCGCGGGCGCGTAGTCTAGAAAACATGCGCTACCTGATGTCCCTGCTGTTGTTCAGCATTGCGGCCGGCGCGAACGCCGAGGACCTGGTCACGCGGGACCTGCCCGCGTTCACGATCGGACTACCCGACGGCGAGGTCACCAAACAAAGCGCGCATCCCGGCGCCGGCGCACTGGTCATGATGTTGAACTCTGCCGAGTCGGTGAAATCGCTCGGCCCCAATCTCAACGAGGCGAAGCTGCTGCCGAAGGGCGCGCGCCAGATCCAGGTGCAGTGGAATCCCTACACCATCGCCACCGACGAAGATCGCAAGATATTGATCGACACCGTTCTCGGCGCCCTGCCCATCAAGGACGCGCGCGTGTTCGAAGAAAAAGTGATCTCGGACGAGCGCCGGCAGTACGTGGTGGGCAACGAGCAGTTCCCGATGGCGCTGGGCATCGTCGGTTGCGGTCCCAATTTCGGCATCGCGATCACCATGGCATTCACCACCGATCGCGAGGCGCTGCTCGCCGCCAGCGAACGCATCGCGAGGTCCGTGGTCTGCAAGCCGGAATCCGCCAGGCCCCAGCGGCACGAGCTGGCAGTGCGCCTGCCGAAGACTTTCGGCCGCAGTCTGCAGGAAGGCGTGGAAATGTTCATGTCCACCGGGGGCGAGATGCTGGTGGCGGGTTTCGTGCCGCAGGACATGCAGCGCCATCCCGGAATGTTCGTGCAGCTCATGACATCGATGCTGAGTTCCGTACTCGGAATACCGCGCGATAACCTGTCGCTCGAGGTCGTGGCCTCGGGTGGCAAGACCGATGATCCTGCCACGCGTACGCAAACTGCCGTCATGCGCACTGGAGGCGAGCTCGACGGCGCCTACATCCATCTGCGCTATTGCGCCGCGCAGGACTTGTCGTTGTTCAGCGTGTGGTACGCCGAAGAGCCGACGCTGGAGCGGGCGCGGGTCCGATTCAGCCAGATCGGTTGTCCGGGAGAGCCGACTGAGAAGATTGGGGACATGCCCGAAGTCTTCGGCGAGGCATGCGATGCAGGTGACAAGGTCGCCTGCGAAATGTTGAAGGAAATCGGGAAACTGTAGTCCGCGGCTTCAGCTGCCGATGCGTTCCCGGGCCCACCCGAGCACGGCCTCGATGCGGGGAACCACCCGGGTAGTTGCGTCCGCGAATGCGAACCAGCGCCACTCGTGATGCTCGGGAGCGCCGAGCTCAGGATTCACCGGTAGTTTGACGTCTTCGGTCGCGGTGCTCGCGACGTAATAGCGCGCGATCTTGTTCTTCGAATAAGGCGCGGTTTCGACGTAGTCCCCGCCCCAGCGAAACTCGAGATCTTCGATGCCGGTTTCCTCGCGGACCTCGCGCTTCGCGGCGGCCAGCGGATCCTCACCCGCCTCGATGACGCCCTTCGGAAAATCCCAGTAGTTGAAGACGCGCAGCAGCAGTACGCGCCAGCCGTCTGCGGCGCGCCTGACTACCACCACACCCGCGGAGAGAATCCGATCCGTCATTCCCGGTCCGTGAAAAAAGAAAAGGCGCCTGGTTGCCCAGGCGCCCCATTATCGGCCGTCAGGGAGGGGAACGGCCGATGATTACGCGACGAGCTCCACCGGCACGGAGGCCACCGGCGGGCTCTGCTCGAATTCCAGTACGCCAGCCACCGCGTGGATGGTCGCAGCGATGCGCACCGCGCTCTGGATGGCCTCGCGCGACACCTCGTGCGCACGCAGCTTCTTCTCGTGCGAGGTCACGCACAGTCCGCAGCCGTTCACCGCCGACACCGCCAGCGAGATCAGCTCGAAGTCGAGCTTGTCGATGCCGTGGTTGGCGATCACGTTCATGCGCAGGCGCGCCGGCATGCTCTGGTACTCGCCGTCTTCCACCAGGTGCAGGAAGCGGTAGTAGATGTTGTTCATGCCCATGATGGCGGCGGCCGCCTTGGCACCTTCGACGTCCACGTCTGCCAGGTGCGCGCGCGATTCGGCCTCGATGCTGCGCGCGAACGAGGTGTTGCGTGCCGCGATGGCCGAAGCCAGCGCGATCGACCAGATCTGCTTTTCGTTGAGCCCTGGCGCACCCGTGCTGGAGAGCACGCTGCCGAGGTTCAGCTTCAGATCGCGCGCATAGTCGGGCAGCGCGTCACGGATCTTTTCAATGTTCATGTCGATCTCCTTGCCAAAGAGGGCGGCCTCGGTGAGGCCGCCCGTCACGGCTCTGTCAGCGTCCGCCTCAGGCGGCTTTGTCATTGACGCCCTCAGGCGGCCTTCAATGTCTCTTCGCCCTTCTTCCAGTTGCAGGGGCAGAGTTCGTCGGTCTGCAGCGCATCGAGAACGCGCAGCACTTCTTCCGGGTTACGGCCGACCGAAAGATCGGTCACGTAGACGAAGCGGATCACGCCTTCCGGATCGACGATGTACGTCGCGCGTTGTGCCACGCCCGCGTCCTTGTCGAGGATGCCGAGCTCGGTGGTCAGCTCACGCTTGATGTCCGAGAGCATCGGGAACGGCAGGTTCTTGAGCTCGTCCTTGGTGCTGCGCCAGGCCAGGTGCACGTACTCGCTGTCGGTCGACACGCCGAGCAACTGCGCATCACGCGCCTTGAACTCCTTGTCGAGCTTGCCGAAGGCCGCGATCTCGGTCGGGCACACGAAGGTGAAGTCCTTGGGCCAGAAGAACACGATGCGCCACTTGCCCTTCTGGGTGCCGGCGTCGAAATTCTGGAAAGCCTTGGCCTGGTCGTTCGAGACCACGCCGGTCAGGGAATATTGGGGAAACTTCTGTCCGATACCGAGCATGTCGACTCCTCCATGGAGTGAATGGTTGAAATCTGCGATGGGGCGCATTCTCCGGCGTAAGTCGTATTCCGGCCAATCGATTGATTGGATAAACTCGATAGAGAGCATCTATGGCAGACCTCAAGCTCAAGGACTTGCGTTACCTCGTGGCCGTGGCCGACACGCGCCACTTCGGGCGCGCGGCCGAACGCAGCTTCGTGAGCCAGCCGACGCTGTCGGCGCAGCTCAAGAAACTGGAGGAATACCTCGGCGTACAGCTCATCGAACGCGCGCCCAAGCGCGTGCAGCTCACCGCCGCGGGCGAGGAAATCGTCGAACGTGCGCGCCTGATCCTCGACGCCAGCGACGAAATCGTCGAGCTGGCGCGCGGCCATCGCGACCCGCTGGCCGGCCGTCTCCGGCTGGCGCTGCTGCCGACCATCGGCCCCTATCTACTGCCGACCGTGGCCGGGCGGTTGCGCAAGTCGCTGCCGCGGCTCGAACTGATGCTGTACGAGTATCAGACCGACCCGATGCTGGAAAAACTGCATTCGGGAGAGATCGACGTGGGAATCATGGCATTCCCGGTGTCCATGGATGGCCTCGATTCCTACGAGCTCTACAAGGAGCCTTTCACCGTCGCGATGCCTGCCGGTCACAGGCTCGCGCAGCGTTCGAGCATCAGGGTCGACGACCTGGCACATGAGACGCTGCTGCTGCTCGAAGATGGCCACTGCCTGCGCGAACAGGCGCTCGACATCTGCTCCGGCAGCGGCGTGCACGAGAAGCAGGACTTCCGCGCCACCAGTCTCGAGACCCTGCGCCAGATGGTGGCGGCCGGAGTTGGCATCACCCTGTTGCCCGAGCTGGCCGGCCGCGGCGCATACGGCCAGGCCCGCGGCGTGGTCACCCGGCCATTCGTGAAGCCGGTGCCCACGCGCACCGTGGGCGCCGTGTGGCGCAAGTCGAGCGCGCGACGTGTAGCCATACTCGCGCTCTGCAAGCAGATCGAGAGCCACGCGGCGTGAGTGTGCCGGCGGAGCGCGCTGATGCCGGCGCGCAGGCCTTCAGCCTGCGTTGCCCCGACGGTCGTGAGCTGGCCGCGAACTGGATACGCGCGCCGCAGCGTCGCGCCGTGCTGGTCATCAACGCGGCCACGGGATTTCCGCAGACTTTCTATTTCCGGCTGGCTAACTACGCCGCCGCGCGCGGCTACGACACGCTGGTGTACGACTACCGCGGCATGGGCGCTTCCGCACCGGCGGATCTCGCGACCGAGTCCGTGCCGCATGAGTGACTGGGGACTGCAGGACATGCGCGCGGCGCTGGCGGCTGCGGCAGAACAGGCCGGAGATTGTCCCGTGGCGACGCTCGGGCACAGCGTCGGCGGCCAGTTCCTGGGATTTCTGACCAACCACGCGCTGGCACGTGTACACGTGCAGATCGCGAGTTCGGTCGGTTACTGGCCGTGGGAGCAGGCGCCGTTCAAGTACCTGGCATGGTGGTTCTGGCGCGTGCACGGTCCGCTGATGCTCGCGCTCAAGGGTTATGTGCCCACCGGCGGCGGATGGGCGGGCCTGCCGCTGCCGCGCGGCGTATTCGAGGAGTGGCGCCGCTGGTGCCTGCGTCCCGGGCATTTCGGCCCGGACCTCGACTCCTATCTGGGTGACAATGTCTTCGAGGAGATCAGCGCGCCAGTGCTCAACATCGCATTCACGGACGATCCCATCGCGACCCGGCGCACGGTGGAAGAGCTGTACAGGTTCTACCCCAACGTGGCGCGGGAATCGCGCTGGTACTCGCCTGCCGACGTCGGGGGCATGCGCATCGGACACGAAGGATTTTTTGCCTCGCGTCATCGTGACACCCTGTGGCGCCCGGTAATCGACTGGCTGGATTCCCGGCTCGGAATTGCTTCATGAGTCACGGCGGTCCGGCCGATCACATCACGCCCTACGATCGCATGGCGCTCAGCGAAGCGGCGCTGGTTGCACTGCTCGCCTCACGCGAGCGTCACGAAGGCCTGGTGGAATATTTCGGCGAACAGCTGCACGCCGACCTGGTGAAGCTGGCGCGCGCCTCGCAGCGCCCGCGCGCCCGGCCCGGCCGGCGCGTGTACGTGTTGCCCGGAATCATGGGCTCGCAGCTCGGATTCGTGCGCGGCGGCCAGCGTCCCAACGACATCCTCTGGCTGGATCCGATCGATATCAATTTCGGCCGGCTCACCGAGCTCAAACTACCCGGCAATCCGAAAATCGTCTCGCTCGGTGCCATGAGCTACAGCTATCTCAAGCTCACGTTGTCCCTGCGCAAGGCTGGCTTCGACGCCGTGCTGCTGGACTATGACTGGCGCCACGACCTCGCCACACTGGGCAAACTACTGGCTGAACGTATCGCTGCGGACGGCCACGAGCAGGTGGCGCTGCTGGGCCACAGCATGGGCGGACTCGTGGCGCGCGCCGCGCTCACCCATGCCGCGGGCAGTCGGGTGTCGCAGCTGGTGATGCTCGGCACACCCAACCATGGATCGGTGGGGGCCGTGCAGGCGCTGCGCGGCACCTATTCCGTGGTGCGCAAACTGGCCATGCTCGACCTCGGGCACGACGCGGAATTCCTCGCGAGCGAAGTGTTCTCGAGTTTCCCGGGCGTCCACGAACTGCTGCCGTCCGGCGGGCGCGCCGGCAGCCTCGACCTGTTCAGCCCGGCGACGTGGCCCGCGCAGGGTCCCGGCCCGGACCCGGCGCTGTTGCGGGCAGCCGCGGGGCTCGGCGAAAGGCTCGCACCGGCGGATTCGCGCTTCCACGTCGTGGTCGGCTGCAATCGCGTCACGGCCACGCGCGTCGCATTGCGCGCGGGTGATTTCGAATACACGTACAGCATGCGCGGCGACGGCACGGTGCCGATCGAATTGGCACGGCTCGATGGCGCGCGTCACCGCTACGTGGACTGCGACCACAGCGACATGCCGCTGTCCGATCGCATCATCGCGGGCACCATCGACTTGCTGAAAACCGGCAAGACCCGGCGCTTCGCGGCCACGCCGCGTATCCGTCGCAATACCCGCCGGCGCGTGCGCGACGCGGAGCTGCGGCGCGAATACCAGGGCAAGGTCGACTGGGCGCACATGAGTCCCGAGGAACGCCGCCTGTTCCTGGACAATCTCAACGAACCGCCGCGCAGCTGGCGCGCCAGAGACGACTGACGATAGTCGACTGACGATACGTCCGCTCAGCGCGCCTGCTTGAGCCAGCGATCGAACCACCCGATGTTGCTGCGCATGCGATGCACGCGATAGCTCGGCACGTCGAGCTCGTGATTTTCGCCCGGGTAGACGATGAGCCGCGTCGGCACGCCGCGCATCTTGAGCGCCTGGTACATCTGCTCGCGCGCCAACGCAGGGCACATTGTCGTCTTCGCCCGCGCACTGGAACAGGGTCGGCGCGGTGATGCGTTCCGGGTGCAGGAATGGGTAAGCGAGCTTGCGCCAGGTGTCGAAGTTTTCCCAGGGCGTGCCCAGCTCGTAGATGTATTCGCGCACGTACATGTCCACGCCGAAGGTGGCGAGCACGTTCGCCACGCCTGCGCCCGAGATCGCCGCGCGGATCCGCTTGTCACTGGCGATCATGTAGTCGGTGAGGATGCCGCCGTAGCTCCATCCGACCACGCCGATGCGCTCCGGATCCGCGACGCCAGCTCTCGATGGCATGCGTGATGCCGGCGCTGATGTCCTGCGCATCGAGATTGCCCCAGTCGGCATAGATGGCGCGGGAAAAATCGAATCCGCGACCGGATGAGCCGCGCGGATTGATCGCCAGCACCGCGTAGCCGGCTGCCGCGTAGAGGCGGGTCGCAAGATCGAACTCGTGGCTGTGCTGGTACACGGGACCGCCGTGAATTTCGGTCAGCAGCGGGTAACGCTTCGCGGGATCGAAGCCTGCTGGCAGCGTGACGTAGCCGTGAATCTCCGCATCGCCGCTCGCGAATGACACGTCGCGGACTTCACCCAGCGCGCGGTCTGTCGTCCACGCATTGTGATGGGTCAGCTGGCGCCGTCGCATCCACGGCGAACAGTTCTGCGGGCGTGCTGACGTCGCTCTCGAGCAGCGCCACGCGCCCGTTGGGCGCGACGGCGAAGTCATAGCCGAATCGTTTGCCGGAACTCAGGTATTCGATCTGCCGTCGCCATGATGCGCGCCAGCCAGGTATCGCGGTCCTGCTCGACAAGCGCGAGTATCGAGCCGTCGGGCGCGAACCTGGGGTAGTAGAACCAGCGATCGATGCGCGCCGGACGCGTCACCTCGCCGGTCGCGACATCGGCCACCGCAAGCTGCGCCGACGAATAGTAGATCCACTTGTTCTCGCCACCTTCCAGCCAGAGCACGCGACGCGAATCCGGCGACCAGGCAGGACGCGCGCCCCAGTCCGGATCGTTGTCGGGTCCGGCGAAGGTGCTGATCTTGTTCGGTGCGCCCGCGTCGACGCGCTGCACGAATACTTCGTAGTTGGAGTCGCGGTCGGTCTCGCCGCGCTCCTTCGCGGTATAGGCGAGAGATATGCCGTCAGGCGACCAGACGGGATGCCAGTGATCGCGCTGACCCGAGGTGAGTTGCCGCGCCTTGCCCGTGGCGAGGTCGACGATGAAGAGTTGCTGCGTGCGATCGTCGAGATAGCCCTCGCCGTCCGACTTGAACAGAAAGCGGTCGATTTCGATAGGCGGCGGATTTTCGGCCTTGCTGCCGACGCTGCGGCCCGACGTCAGCGACCACGACGGCGCGATTGCCGTCGGGCGAGAGGTCGAAGTCGCTGATGCCGCCGGTGATGTCCGTGACCTTGCGCGCACTACCGCCTTTCGCCGACATGCGCCACAGCTGGGTGGCTCGTCTTCGTCATCGTCATCGTCCTTGCCCGCATCGCTCAGGAAGAACAGCGACTTCCCGTCACTCGAGTAGCGCGGCTGCGATTCGCTGGACTTGGGCGTGCGCGTGAGTTGCGCGGGCTTGCCCCCGCTCCACGGCACCGACCAGATGTCACTGGTGGATTCGTCGTTCTTCTTGTCGTTGCGCGAGACGGTGTAGGCGATGCGGTCGCCCGACGGTGAGAACGCCGGCTCGGAGACATCCGCCAATAGATAGTAGTCGTCGAGCGCGACCGGCGTCGGCGCGGCCGCGAGCAAGGCGGGAAACGTGGCCAGCACCAGCCCGGCCACGCGCCATGCGGATTTTCTCATCTGCCTGCTGCGCCAAAATTCACCCGGCGCACCGAAGTAGAAGTAACGGCCCATCGCGGAAATCGGATAGGAGCTGTAGCCGAACTCGGGCTGCTCGTCGAAGAGGTTGTTGACGCCGGCATAGAGATTCACGGCGTCGGTGATGTCATAGGACACGTTGATATCGTGATCCCATTTCGCCTTGACGTTGAAGTACTTGGAGTCGGTGTAGTCGGGATCGCCCGCCAGGGTTTCCGCCGTCCACCGGTCTGTCTCGCTGTACCAGTTGAGTGCCATAGGCCAGCGTCAGAGGGCCACGCGTCCAGCTCATGTCGAGGGTCGCCGAGTACTTCGGGAAGTACTCCTCTTCGAGATCCGAATCCACGTCGGCGCCGGGCGTTGCGATGAACTCGAGCCGTTCGAGATAGCCGGCGACCAGCTGTATCTGGAAATCGCCGCTGCTTTTCGGTGCCAATGCGATAGTCGAGCGCCACGTCGAGCCCCGCGGTGCGGAAGCTTGCGACGTTGTCGGGCTGCACGCTGAACCCGGTGATGAATCCCGTGTCCGGATCGCGCGTGATGCCGTCGCAGAACTGGTTGTCGATCGAGGGCTGGTCGACGCACAACTCCGCCAGCTCAATGGCCTCCGGCGTGTTGATGGCGTCCTCGATTTCGATGTCGTACCAGTCCAGCGACAGGCTCAAGCCCGGCGCGAATTCCGGCCGCAACACCACGCCCGCCGTCCAGGTGGTCGCCGTCTCCTCGCTGAGATCGGTATTGCCGCTAAATGAGCCCTCGGTGAACAGTGACGCCGAGGGGTCATCCGACGGCAGGAAGGTAGCCTGGGTCAATGCCGATCTGCGGTCAGCAGCGCCGCGCAATTGGCCTCGCGAAAGCCGGTGCCGTTGTTCAGTTCGTTGAGATCACAAGGATCGGTGATGAAATGAAAGGTGGTGCTCTCGGGCGAGAACAGCTCCGAGATATTGGGTGCGCGCACCGCCTGCGCATAGGTGGCGCGGAAGGTGACAGGCTCGACCGGCGCGTACACGGCATCCAGCTTCCAGGCGTTGGTCGAACCCACGGTGCTGTAGTCCGACAGTCGCACCGCGGCGCCGAGCGTCAGTCGATGGGCGCCCGGGGCGTCCATGAGGATCGGGAGATTCACCTCTCCGAACACCTCCTTGACGTCGAAGCTTCCGCCCGAGGGGGTAATGGGCCCCCACCAGGTCAGGCCATCGGCGATTTCCTGCGCGGGATCCGAATCGCTTTCCTCCTTGCGGTATTCCGCACCGACGGCGAAGCCGATCGAACCGCCCGGCAGCTGCAGGAACGAGCCGAAATTGCCGGACAACGAGCCTGACACGACCTGTTGCGTGACCTTGGTGTGGCTGACGCTGTCCATGTTGACCCAATCGGCCGCGGCCTGATTGCGGACACCATTTCCGAAAATGTTGTACGGCACGCAGTCCGCGAGACTCCGGATCCGCATCCGGGTCGAGCGATGAACGGCAGACGGGAGCGTCGTTGGGGTCACTGACCACGTCGACGGCCGCGGCCCAGCGGTCCTCGCGCCGGTTGTTGATCTCCGTGATCTCGCTTTCGGTCTCGCCATAGACATACGAGACCTCGTACTCGAGGTTGTCGCTCAAGGCGCCATTCGCGGCGAGAACCCCGCGCAGCGTCTCGCGCGTGGTGTCCTCCGCGTTGACGCCGAGGTCGTAGTTGTCACGCGTCAGGATGACGCCATCGGGCCCGTCTTCGCCCCACCACAACTCCGAGGCCAGTCCCGGAATGATCGCATCGCGGATCTCCTGGGGCATGTACGGGTTGTCGGGCGTCATGAAGAGGTAGAAGTCGTAGCTCGGCTGCGCTATCGACATGGCGTGCGAGCGCACGTACTTCAACTCGGCGGAAAGCGTGAGCGAGTCGCTCACGTCGAAGTGGGTCAGCAGGTTGACCAGGTGCCGATCGAGATCGGGAAACAGATCGCCCTGGTAGCCATCGACCGGCGTGCTGGAGCCGCCCTGCGTGTAGCCGCCGGAGTTCTCGAGCAGGAAGCCACGGTCATAGACGCTGCCATCGCCTTCGAAGTCGGACGCGAAATCGAAATCGACGTCAACCGCGCCATTCGGAGCGCTGTCGGCATAGCGCCCGTCGTTGTACGGCACCAGGTCGGGGACGTTGGGGTCATCATCCAGGTCATCCTGGTTCTGGTAGAGGGCGGTGGAGGTTCGGCGGGCGCAGGTAATCGCGATCCAGTTCGTCCACGCGCTCATCCGCGCTGTACTCGTAGGCAAAGGCGATGTTGCCGCGGTCATCGCTGAAATTCGTACCCGCCGTCAGGGCGATGAAGGTGTTGTTGGCCGTCGCCTTCACCTGAAATGCCGCCCTGGCCACGAATCGACAGACCTTCGAAATCCCGCTTGAGCCGGAAATTGACGACGCCCGACACGCCATCGGCGCCATAGATCGCCGACGCGCCACCCGTGAGCACGTCCACCGACTCGAGGAGATCGGTGGGGATGGAGTCAACGTCGACCGCGGCCGAACCGGCGAGGCCGGAGACATGTCGGCGTCCGTCGACCAGCACCAGCGTGCGATCCACTCCCAGGTGACGCAGGTCGAGAAGATTCAGACCCACTTCGCCGAAATTGGGATTCGATCCGGCGGTCAGGTCGCCGGTGACCGAACCCACCAGCGCCGGTGTCTGCGAGAGGAAATCCGCCAGGTCGGTCTTGCCGGACTGAACGATGGTTGCCGACGAGAAGGTCGTCACCGGGTTTGCGAAATTTTGCTCGCTTTGCCGGATGCGGCTTCCCGTGACCACGACTTCTTCGAGTTTTGCGTTCTTCGTCTGCGGCTTGCTGCGCCTGCGCCCACGGAGCGCCGAGCGTCCCGCAGGAGGAAATGAACAGAAGCCCCTGTACCAGTTTCGCTACACGCATGATTGGCTCCCTTGCGCTGCCACCGACTCGGATGTTGGGCAAAAGCATCTTGTTAAATCGCGGGCGAGTCAATGCATGATGCATGCGATCACCCGATACGGCCCTTTCACGCCATCGGGGAACGTAATTTTGCCGATTGCGCCAGTTGCGCGGGCTTCGCGATCCGGTTTCGGGTCAGGTGACCCTGATTAGCTTCGCGGCGATGTCGCTGGCGGCCTGGTTGCCGCCGGCCGGAGACGCCGGTGCCTGGATCACACCTTGCGCATCGGCCCTGACCTTCTCCTCCCGGCTCCACTCGCCGGTGCGCGGGTCGAACCAGCGCCAGCGGTAGTTAGTCAGCGGTGTAAAGCCGGCGAGCCTCGGCAGCCTTGCCATGCTCTCGAAGTAAGCCAGCGCAAAGTCGCGCGCCGGCGTGCGCATGAGGAAGGACCAGCCGTCGAGTCCGTCGGCCGGCGAATCCGCAATGCTGCGCGGCTGGAGATCCTGTGAAGCCAGCGTCAGCTCCTGGTAACGCGCGCCTTCCGACAACACGAAGCTGCGCAGGTGCTGCATCTGCGCGCCGGACTGGTAACGCAGCGCCGTCCAGATGTGCGGTCGCCAGCCCGCGGGCTCGCCGGTGCTGGTCACGTCGTAGGCCGCCGTGCCATACACGTGGCCCGCCAGCGCGCCCGACAGCACCGAGCCGTACATCATGGCGCGCGCGAAGTAGTTGTCGCGTTCGGAATTTTCCGCCGGCGTCTCCCCGCCCGGGCGATTGATCGAATGATTCCAGCCCGCGTAGTAAGGCTCGAGGTTCGCCGCCGGCATGGGCGGATTCAATCCGAAGAGCTCCTCCAGCGACGCATAGATGGCGTGATTGCGCGGATTGTTTCCCACCGTATGCATGGTGAGCCACGGCGCCTGCGCGCCGTGACCGAAGGCCTTGTACGTCGAGCGATCGATCAGCGAGGTGAACGGCTGCCCGAACGGCAGCGGCCCGTACTTCGCATGGTGAAAGCTCAGCGCCTCGTTGAATTCATCGGCGGTGAGACTGAAGTCCTTGGGAATCCAGTCCAGGTGGATGCCGCTGAACACCAGGTTGTATGCGCCGTAGCGCGCGATGAGGTATTGCACGAAACGCGCGTACGACACGTTGAAATCGAAATAGCGCTTCCACGAAGGGCCGTGATCGCGGCGCACGGTTTCGAGAAACGGCACGAAGCCCTGCTCGGCGAGATGGCGCATCTTGCGATCCAGGCTCGCGAAGTAGCGCGGATTCAGCGCATCGAAGTTCGCGAGGCCTTCGCGATCGGCGAACACCGCGAATGGCCGGTTGCCGTATTCATCGTGCATGTCCTTGGCGGTGGTGGTCGCACCGTCGGCGGTGGAGATCCTGGCGTTCGGCGCCCAGTGTCCGAACTTTCTCCCAGGCATTACGCAGGAACACGCCATCCTTGTTGGCGAAGGTGGCGCCGCGTTCGTCGGCCGCCCAGTTGGGAAACGCCGCAATGAATGAAATCGAATTGAAGCCCTGGCGCTTGCGCCAGTCCACCGCTTCTTCGAAGCCGATGCCCTCGGCCGGAACATAGTCAGCCGCCGGGCGCTGCCCCTTCCAGGGCAATCTCCACGTCGATGCGGCAAGCCAGGTGTCGCCGGTCAGAAAGAACGGCGTGCCGTCGGCATAACGCAACGCGTGGCCGTTCTCGCTGGCGCGAACGAAACCGCGGCGGTTCGGGTTGGCTCCTATCTGCTCAGCGCTCCATGCCACCGCGCGGAAGCTGCCCGCGCCCTGCAATCCGCTGTCGCCGGGCTGATTGCTGCCCACTCGCCAGTTCCACTGACCCGGACGCGGTGGCGACGACACGCACCTTGAACGTGCGGCCACCATCCCAGAATCCGTGGACGCGGCGCGTGAAGTCGGGACCGGCGAGGTCCACCCAGCATTCCACTTCCACGTACGGATTCGCGTAGTCGCGCGCCGTGGCGAGCGTGATTTCCTGTACCTCCCAGACATACACCTCGCCCGACTGCAGCCGCGCACCGGCATCACGCGCCGCCAGGGAAATGAGAAGCAGGGCAAGGATTCTGACGATGCTGCTGCGCATGAGAACTGGCCGATGGTCCGGAAAGGGCGAAGCGTACACGCTCGGGCGGTCAACCCCACTCCGTCAACTAATACACCGCCCCCGCGTTGTATCCGTAAATGGGAGGACTCATGAACCGGCCAGGCCTGTGGATCACGGTCAGCGCAGTGACGCTGTGCGCCGTCCGCGGTGCCATTGGCCGCATCGCTGGGGGCTGAACATCGCCGTGAGCGCCGATGACACCGGCGGCTATGGCATCGACGCCGATTTCTCGTTGTCCCCCACCGAACATTTCACGATGCGCGCCACCGCCGGATATTCCACCGGGCCGGATGACATCGGCGACCTGGCCGGCACGGTGTTCGGCGCCGGCGCCTCGCTGCACAACGAACACCTGGGCATGGCGCTCGACTACGACCGCTTCGACGATCCGACTAGCTACCGCGTCTCGACGCTCGCCGCACGTGGCTGGTTCGACGTCGGTGACCTGCGCGTCTCGCTGCTCGGGCGACAGCGCGACATGGGCGTCGAGCTCACGCTGGAGTTGCCGCAACGCACCTTGCGGCGGGGCGTGGAGTTCTCCGCGCTCGGTGCGGGCCTGGAACTGATGTACACGCACGGCGACTTCGGCGCCTATCTGATGGCGCTGGACTACGAATACGACGATGACTTCGAGAGGTTCCTGGCGATTGACAATGGACCGCTGGCCGAGCGCCGACCGCGCATCGAAGCCATGCTCGGCTCGTTCATCACGCAGGCGCAGGGAGCCATCGACAGCCAGGCCGCCATCGGCGTCCAGTACAGTTTCGACCGCCACACCCTGGCCGTGGACGTCTCCACGGTGCACGACGCCATCATCGACGAGAGCAGCACCAGCGTGATGCTCACCTGGCATCGCGTGCACTCGGCGCGACTGGACTGGAGCATCTCGGCAGGGCTCATCGACAGCATCAGCCTGGGCAACGTCGGATTCATGGCGGTCAGCCTGGGAATCAGCAACTGAACGCGCGCACCGGCGCCTGAATTTTTACTATCATGGCGGCCAATTCATGGAAGCCGCCATTGCGATTCTCAGCGATCCAGCAATCTGGATCGCCTTCTTCACGTTGACCGCGCTCGAGCTGGTGCTCGGCATCGACAACATCATTTTCATTTCCATCCTGGTGGACCGGCTGCCGCCGCGCGAGCGCGAAACAGCGCGCCGCATCGGCCTGTTCCTCGCGATGTTCATGCGCGTGGGACTGCTGCTGACGCTGTCGTGGCTCGTGGGCCTCACCGCGCCGATCTTCACCATCACCGGCACGCAGATCTCGGGGCGCGATCTCATCCTGTTGCTCGGCGGACTGTTCCTGGTGTGGAAGTCCACCAAGGAAATTCACCAGCTCACCGAGGGCGAGGAAGGTCACGCATCGGACAAGGTGAAGTCCGCGTTCGCGGCCATCATCGTGCAGATCATCATCATCGACATGGTGTTCTCGCTCGACTCCATCATCACGGCCGTCGGCATGGTCGACGAAGTGGCGGTGATGATCGCGGCGGTCGATCGTCTCGGTCGGCCTGATGATGCTGTTCGCGCGCGCCATCGGCGAGTTCGTGTCCTCTCACCCTTCGATCAAGATGCTGGCGCTGTCGTTCCTGCTGGTGGTGGGCGTCATGCTCATCGCGGAGGGCTTCGACCACAAGGTCCCGAAGGGCTATATCTACTTTGCGATGGCCTTCTCGGTGGCGGTGGAGATGCTCAACATCCGCATGCGCAAGAAGAAGGCCAAACCTTCACCCGTCGAGCTGCACGAGCCTTACAAGAAATCCTGATGCGCTCTTGAATCGCGCGTCCCGCAGACACATATTCGCGACGCGCGCGTCTTGCGCGGGGAGAAGAAAAAGATGTTCACGATCATCCGGATCATCTGGAGCCTGTGGGTCCTGGGTTTCATCGTCCTGGCCGTGGTTGCCACATCCCGCCTGATCTTCGCTCCCGCCGGCACGCCAGCGCGGCTTCACACCTGGCTGTTGCGAATGTTCATGGCGGCCGTGTGGCCGCTGGCGCTGTTCTCACGCGCCGGACGCGACGCGCTGAACAGTGGTTTCCGGCGCATCAGCGGCGGCTGAGCCGGTGAACTTGTCCGGTTCGCGACCCGGTGGCGTGATCTTCGACTGCGATGGCGTGCTCGTCGACAGCGAAGGACTCGCGAGCCGCGTCGAGGCCGAGCTCACCCGCGAACTCGGTCTGAGCCTCACCACCGCCGAGGCGCATGACCTGTTCCTCGGCAAGACCGTCGATGGCGTGCTCGAGCTGATCGCGGCGCGCAGCGGCCGGAAGTTGTCTGCTGCTTTCGTCTACAACTGGGCGTTTGCCACCGCGCAGGCCTTCAATGCGCGAACTGCGGCCGGTGCCCGAGGTGCGCGCGGTCGTGGAAGAAGTGCGTGCGCGCGGCCATGTGCTCGCCGTCGCCTCGCAATCTCCTCTCGCGCGGGTGCGCTTTTCGCTCGAGGTCACGGGACTCGCGGATCTTTTCGGTGAGCACGTCTACGTCACTTCGATGGTGCCGCGGCCAAAACCCGCGCCGGACGTCTACCTGCTCGCCGCGTCGCGCCTCGGCGTGAATCCCGAAGACTGTGTGGTGGTGGAAGACTCGCCGGCCGGCGCCGCGGCCGCGCTGGCTGCCGGCATGCGGGCCATTGGCTATGCGCCTGACAGTACGGCCGAGGCCATGCGCGCCAGCGGGGCGGTGGTGATCCGCTCGATGCCCGAACTGCTGCCTCTCATCCCACGGCAGCGATGATCTTCTCGCGGTGCTTTGCGTCGGGCAGCGGACCGATGCCCGCGCCGAGATTGTCCATGCAGGTTTCTGACCTTGCCGGTGGCCGGGATCACGCAGGTGACCGCCGGGTGCGCCAGCACGTACTTCAGCAACACCTGCGCCCAGCTCGTGGCGCCAAACTCGGCGGCCCACGGCGGCACCGGCTTGTCGGCGAACTTGTTGATCAGGTCGCCATCCTCGAAGGCGCGGTTGACGAGCACGGCGACGCCCGCGTCCGCGCACAGCGGCAGCAGTTTCTTTTCCGCCTCGCGCGTTGCAGCTGAGTAGTTGAACTGCACGAAATCGAGTTTTTCGCGCGCGATGATGGACATGAGATCGGGATAAGAGCTGGTCGTGTAGTGCGTCACGCCGATGTACTTGATGCGCCCTTCGGCTTTCCAGCGATGCAGGGTCTTCAGGTGCGCGTCGAGATCCACGAGGTTGTGCACCTGCATGAGCTCGATGCGCTGGTGCTTGAGCAGCGCCATCGAGCGCTGCATCTGCTCGATTCCTTTCTGCTCTGCCGCGGATCCCGATCCCGGCGTCCACACCTTGGTGGCGATGAAGGCCTTCGCATGCTGCTCGGGTGTGAGCAGGCTGCCGAGCACACTTTCCGCGTTGGAATACATGGGCGAGGTGTCGATGAGCGTCGCCCCCGCACCAAAGAACGCATTCAGCACTTCGCGCAGCGGGGCGCGCTCGGCCTCGGAAGCGCCGACTTCGAACGGACCGGAGGTGCCGATGCCGATCGCCGGCAGCATTTCGCCGCTCGAGGGAATGCGGCGCATCAGCAGCTTTTGCGGGGATGCGGCGCCCACCGCTGCGGCGGACACGCGCGAGGTGGCTACCTGGCCTGCAGTCACCGCAGCGAGTCCACCCAACGCAAGGAAATGTCTTCTGTCCATCGTGCCCGTTCCTTAATCAGATCAGCGCGGCATCGGTCGTCACCACCGCATCACTGCCCCGCAGCACGGTATGTTCCAGCGCCAGGGTCTGCGCCAGCACCTGCGTTGCGTAGAAATGCGCGGTCGCGAGCTTCGCTTCGAGGAATTCGCGGTCACTGGCACCCTGCGCGAGTTTTCCCGCGGCGATATCCGCGGCGCGCGCCATGAGCCAGCCGCCGATGGTGAGGCCACAGAGCTTGAGGAATGGCACCGAGACCGCCATGGCGCGATCGGGAGCACTCGCCAGGTTTGCCAGCATCGATTCGGCCGCGGCGCGCAGCCGGCCCAGGGAATCGAGCGACGCATCGCGTGCGCGCAGCGCCGCGGGGTGCGCCGGTGCCAGCGCCTGCAGCGAGCCCTGCATCTCGTCGATGAATGCGGCCAGCGTGGCGCCACGATCGCGGCCGAACTTGCGTCCGATGAGGTCGTTCGACTGGATGCCGGTCGTGCCTTCGTAGATGGACGTGATGCGCACGTCACGCAGCGTCTGCGCGGCGCCGGTTTCCTCCACGTAGCCCATGCCGCCATGAACCTGGATGCCGGTCGAGGCGATCTCGATACCGCTCTCGGTGCAGAAACCCTTGACGATGGGGATCAGGAAATCGCCGCGTGCCTGCGCCGCCTTGCGCACCGCCGGATCCGGATGTGCACCGCCGAGGTCGAGCTGGAATGCGGCGTACAGCGCCAGCGCACGGCAGGCTTCCACCGTGGACTTCATGTCCAGCAACATGCGCTTCACGTCGGGGTGGCCGATGATCGGCGCGGGCGAGGAGCTGGTGCCCATCGATGCGGACCGCGCCACATTGGCGACCGACACCGGCGGCTTGCCCTGCACGCGGCTACGCGCCCACTCGGCAGCCTGCTGGAAGGCGCGTTCGCCCTGCGCGTAGCCTTCGAGGCCAACGGACAGACGCGCCGCGTTCATCATCACGAACATGTATTCGAGGCCGCGATTCGCCTCACCGACCAGCAATCCCAGCGCGCCCTCGTTTTCACCGTACATCATCACGCAGGTGGGACTCGCGTGGATGCCGAGCTTGTGTTCGATGGAGGCGCAGTTCACGTCGTTGCGCGCGCCCGGCGTGCCATCGGCGTTGACCCAGAACTTGGGCACAATGAACAGCGAAATGCCGCGCACACCGGGCGGCGCCCCGTCGATGCGCGCCAGCACCATGTGCACGATGTTCTCGGTGAGATCGTGTTCACCGTAGGTGATGAAGATCTTCTGTCCGTAGATGCGGTAGTTAGGTCCGTCCGGCACCGCGCGCGTGCGCACCTGCGCGAGATCGCTGCCCGCCTGCGGCTCGGTCAGGTTCATGGTGCCGGTCCACTCGCCGCGCACCATCTTCGGCAGGAACAGCTCTTTCAGCTCCGGCGCCGCGAAATGCTGGATGGCCTCGATGGCGCCCAGCGTGAGCATGGGACAGAGTTTGAAGGCCAGGTTCGACGAGGCCCAGAGCTCTTCGACCGCCGTGCCGAGTGCGGCCGGCACGTTCTGCCCGCCGAATTCGACCTTGCCGCGCAGACCCGCCCAGCCGTTGTCGCAGAACTGCTGGTAAGCCTCCTTGAAACCCTCCGGCATGATCACGCCGGCGGCTGACCAGCGTGCGCCTTGCGCGATCGCCGCTCTTGCACAGCGGCTCGAGCACGGTTTCCGCGAAACGGGCCGCTTCGCCGAGAACCGCGTCGGCGGTTTCAGTCGAATAGTCGGCGAATTCCGGGCAGGCGCGCAGATTGTCGGCGCCGATCAGCTCGTCCAACACAAACCGGATGTCCTTGACCGGTGCGCGATACATGCGTCTTCACCTCAATGCGCAAGGGCGGGCACGATGTTCGCGGCGGCGAACTCCACGAAGCTGCGTACGCGAGGATCGTTCTCGAGCCCGGCCGGAAACACTGCATACAGTGGCGCAGCCGCCGGCGGTTGCCAATCAGCCAGCACCTTGCGCAGCTTGGCCGTCGCCACGCCCTGCCGGCAGAGGAATTCCGGCAACAAACCGATGCCGAGACCCGCGACCGTGGCGCTGTGCAGTACCGCGGGATCATCCACCGCGAGCTTGGGCCGCACGCGCACTTCGGCGCGCGCCGACGCCTTGGTCATCTGGAAACGGTACTCGGCGCCCTGGCCCGCCGGCGTGAGCAGCGCATGATCGCGCAGGCCCTCGGGCCGATCGGGGGCAGGATGTTTCTGTAGATAGGCCGGCGTGGCACACAACACGGCTGGCGGCGCCCCGAGCAGGCGGGCACCGAGCTTGGGGTCTTCGTTGGCCCCGGCGCGGATGGCCACGTCCCACTCGCCGCTTTCGCCGGAGTCGAGCACCACGTCGAGCGCGATATCCGGAAAACTGTCGAGGAAACGCGGTACCAGCGGGGCGAGCAGTACGCGTCCGTAAGTCGGGTCGGCGATGACGCGCAGCGGTCCCTCGCGCGAGGTAGAGAATGTTTGCGCGAGCTGTCGTACCTTCTCGACCTCCGCGCCGATGGTGCGCGCGTGCGTCAGGACTGCCTCACCCGCGGCGGTCAGGAAAATCCTGCGGGTGGTGCGTTTCATGAGCTGTATGCCCATGGATTTTTCGAGGTCCGCGATGGCGCGGCTGATGGCGACTTTGGGTACGCGGTAGGCGCGCGCGGCGGCGGAAAAGCCGTTGAGCTCGATGACGCGCGCGAACACGGCGAGCTGGGCTGCGGTCCATAATTCACTCATAGGCGCACCAAACAGACCGATGGTGCGCGCATTGTTTCACTAAAGGTTCTAAAAAGGAATGACCATGAAGATTTCGATGTACGCCATGAGCCATGACGTTTTCAAAAAGTCACTCACTCAGCTCCTGCATGTCATGGAAAAAGGCGTGGCCAGTGCCAAGGCTCGCAACTTCGATTCCAACGTACTGGCGGGTACCCGGCTCGCGCCCGACATGCTCTCGTTCACGAAGCAGATTCAGCTCACCAGCGACTTCGCGAAGAACTCCCTGGCACGCCTGACGGGCGTCGATCCGCCCAAGTTCGAGGACAGCGAGACCACGATGGACGAGCTCGTGGCGCGCGTGAAAAAAACCCTCGAGTACATCGGACACCATCCCGGAGTCGGCGCTCGAAGGCAGCGAAACCCGCGACATCAAGATCCCGTTGCGCGACCGGACGCTCGAGATGAAGGGTCTGCCCTACCTGCAGAACTGGGCGATCCCGAACTTTTTCTTCCACTACGTGACCGCGTACAACCTGCTGCGGCACAACGGCGTGGACATCGGCAAGCGCGACTTTCTCGGCGGCTGATAAAAAGAGGGCCGGCGAATGCCGGCCCTCAATCGATTGCCCCGGGATCAGCGAGGCGCTGGGCACGAACCGAGGGTCGCTCCCAGCAGAATCAGCAGCGGCGCCGTATTTTTCGGCGCTTCGAGCTTGATGGTGTTCGCAAGGCACAGGTTGACGCGGCTCGGGATGGTCACCAGGACCGTCTGCACGGCGCTGATGTTGGCCCCGTCACTCACCGTGCTCCCCAGCGAGTACGACGTCTTGCGCCAGTCGATCAGCAGCGGGCGGCCGATCTGCAGGTTGCCGCTCGTGCTGTAGCGGAACACGTTGTTCGTGTTGCCGCTCACGATGGTCCACGCGGAGAACGCCGTGAACCCCGGCTGGTTGGTGTCATCGGCATCCGATGCATTCACCTTGCCGATGGTCCAGCGCGCGCCGTCATCGATGCGGAAACTCTGCCCGGCCGTGATCACCGGAACGTTGTCGTTCAGGTTGGTCACGTTGATCGCGACGTTTTCGGCCGCGCTTCTCCGGTAGCCGTCCCACACCGAGACGCTGACCGTGTAGCTCGCTGCCATCTCGAAGTCGAGCGACTGGCCCGTCGCGAGACTGATGGTCCCCGAGGCGGCATCGATGGCGAACTTGCCGCTCGGATCCGTCATCTGCCATTGCGACAGCGTGGCGCCTGGCGTCGGTATCGGTGGCGAGCACCGTGCCGACAACGGTTCCTTCCGCCGAGTTCTCGGCAATGCTCAACGCCTGTCCCGGCGTCACCACCGCGAGATGGTTCTCCATGTAAGCGACCAGCCACTGCAAGGCCGGGCGCTCGGCGCCATTCGGATACAGCAGCCACGCGCCGCTGCCCGTGCGCCAGTGGCCGCCCTGCACGTAGCCCCACAGGGTCACGCCCTTGACCGCCTCGTTTTCCCAGAACACCGGGAACAATGCCTTGTAGCGCGCAAGCTGTACCGCGTCATCCTGCACGCTGAAGATCGGATCGACGCCGTCGATGTCGAACTCGGTGACGTAGATGGGCAGTCCCGTCTCCGCCAGCCGCGCCAGGTTCGCCGTGTGCGTCGCACCGGAGCCAGGCGAGGTTGTTGTAGTTGAACTCGAAGGCGTGACCCTGCACACCGATGTGATCGATGAGACCTTCAGCCTGGAGCAGGTTGATGATGGTCAGGTAGCGCGTCGTCGCATTGCCATCATTGGTGATGCCGTAGTCGTTGAGCACCAGCTTGGCGTTCGGGAAGTATTGCCGCGCCAGCTTGAATGCATTGACGACCCAGACCCAGTTTTCATCCGCCGGGTTGGTGCTGTTCGTGCCGCCCAGTGCCTGGATGTAGTTGCCATTCGTCAGCCCGCGCGGCGGATCGTGCAGCGGCTCGTTGACCACTTCGATCTGCTCGAGATCCGGGAATTCCGCCGCAATCGCCGCGAGCCAGATGTGAATCGCTTCGACCTGCTTCTCCGTGGGGAGAGTCTCCATCCACGCCGGTTGCTGGTTACCCCAGAAGAACGTGTGCCACTTGAACGGCTGACCGTTGTTGCGCGCCTGGTTGTAGGCAGCGCGTGCATCGTTCCAGTTGAACGCGGGATTGGGGAGCGCGGATAGCCATCTGCCGCAGGACCGAACGGTGAGGTGGGCTGTGCGCTGCCCCATTTGCCGCCGTTCTCCGGTGTCACCTGGTTCCAGTACGCGCCGAAATTCAGCGAATTTCCCGGGCTGTGGGCGCTGCCCAGGTACTTGGGTTCGTATCCGGTGCCCAGCGGCTCGCCAACGCGCGTATATGCCGGCGGAACCGGCGGCGGAACCGGCGGCGCGATGCCCGTGGCCGGACCACCCGTATCGAGATCGTTGACCGGTACCACGATCCCTGGCGGCCGAACGCGAACTTGTCCATGCGCATGCCGTCTTCGCGCGTGGCCCAATAGAACGTCTGAGTGAGCGCGCCGGCGAGGCACCGTCCAGACGATCGGATTGACCTGGCCCTCCTCGACGACCTTGGTCCATCGGAAGACATTCGAGCCGGTGGTGCCGCCCGTGTAGACCGTTTGCGTTGGAGCGGTGAATCCGATCTGCCCTGCGTTCACCCGTGGCCAGCTGGTGTTGTTGCCGAAGCCACGGCCAAAGTACCAGCTGTCGTCGTTGGCGCCTCCCGGCCCGATGTAATAGCGCGCGTAGAGCTCGTAATTGCCCGGCGCGGGAAAGGTCACGGTGTAAACGCCGACCTTCTGCGGATAGTTTCCGGTGCCGGGCGCCGCCGGCGGATTCGTGTCGTTGAGACTCGTCTCGACCCAGGTCACCGTGCCGTCAGTGCCGGTGATCATCGTGGAGCCGCGCGTCGCGGCGGGTCTTCGGCTTCGAAGATCACCGGTTCGGTTTGCGCGAAACTAACTATTGGAATTGGCGCGAAAAGACACGCGCGCAGCAGCGCGCTTCTTGAGATTTTCATCCTTGGATCCCCTCTGGTTTTGTTGTCCGAAGTGGTCAGGCCACTTTCTCCGGCCCGAATCTAGCGCAACGACTGGCGGATTCGGTAGCGGTAACATCCGCAACTCGTCTGGTCGGCTTTTTTTGCTCCGGATTTATGCGCGCCAGCAGGCGGTGTGAACCGCTGCGCGAAACCTCGCTCCATTGAACATAAGACGGCAAACACTCGCTGCAGCGTGTCGGGGAACGGGAGCTATGTCACGGCGGGGTATTCGGTGATTTGCGACTCTGCGTGCTCAGTCCGGGGAAGTTTTCACGAATGCAGGCGAGCGCGAGTGTTCCAGCGACCGGCGATTCGAAAGCCGCCATTGGCGAAGCCCTGAAGCAGGCGCTTGCCGGCATTCGGCTGCAGTCGATTTCCCTGCACGATGAGCGCGGCGATGTGCTGTGGCTCGACGAAGGCGCACTGGGCCCGGACGAACACAACCTGATCATCGAGGCGATCTCGGCGCTCAACGAAGCCACGGATCGCAACGTCCATTTCCAGGTGATCGGCGACGGCCGCTCCGCGGCATTCCTGCCCGCGCGCTCGCCACTCAATGACCTGCTCGGCGTCGCGATGATCATCGCCGATGCCAAGTTCCTCGACTCCAAGGGCGCGGCCAAATTCGTCACGCCCACCACCACGAATCTCATGCGGCGGCTCGCGTTTCTGCGCCGACCGCCCACACCCACGCCCGCAACCCCGGCACCCGCGCCATCTGCCCCGGCACCCGCCCCGGCACCCGCCCCCCGGGTAGCTAGCCCGCCGCCCAGGCCGCAGGCGCCGTCGACCCGCAGGCTCCTGCTGCCGGCGCGCGTCCGGCGGCTCCTGTCGCGCCGCCGCGTCCGGCGGCCCCGCCTGCCCCCGCTGCCGGACAACGTCCCGCGGCGCCCGCCGCGCAGCGCCCCGCGGCTCCCGCCGCCAGGCCGCCTGTTCCTGCCGCCCCGGCGAAACCGCCGATGGGTGCGCGTCCTGCCACACCGCCGCCCAAGCCGACAGCCCCGGCCAGGCCCGCAGCTCCCGCCGCGCGCGCCGCCGCACCCGCCAGCCCGAACCTGCAGCAGCGCACGTCCAGCAGCTCCGACTCCGATTCGATTGCGTTCGAGATTTCCGATATCGACCCGAAGGCGTTGCTGAAGCCGCAGTCGCGCCAGGCGGCCGCGCCGGAAGCGAAGCGGCCTGACCTGCGTGTCGTGATGACCGATCGCCTGCCGAAGCTCGAGCTTCCGTTGCAGGCCGATGCCATCCCCGAATTGATTTCGGATGATTCGGAGCCTGCGGAACTGCCGCAGATCGACGCCGACGAAGCAGTGGTCCCGGAAGAGGAGACCACCGAGGTCGAGGCGATCGTCGATCCGGAAAGCAACATGAACATCGAGCCGGAGTACGTCGAAGAGACTCCGGTGCAGCAGGATGCCGGTCCCGGCCAGTTCGAGTTCTACGGGCAGATTTTCGAATTGCACGTACAGCAGCTGGTCAAGCTCAAGGGCAGCGGCGGCACGCGCCGCTATGAAGTGCTGGTACGCGACGCGAATGCCGACAATGAATTCGGCGTGGCGCCGGACCGTGTCATGCAGGACGTGCACGATCCGAGCGCCAACTCCGACCTCGACCGCCTCGTCGTCGAACAGGTCGCGAGCTGGATGGCCGATAACCGCGGCGCCTGGGAAACCGAACCTGCGAGTTTTTCGATCAATGTCGGCATGGGCACGATTGCCGATCCGAAGTTCGCGAGCTACGTCGCCACCGTGCTCAAGAAGCACAAGGTGCCGTCCAAGGCGCTGGGTTTCGAGATCACGGAAAAGTCCTGCGTCGAGCAAGTGCGCGAGGTGGACCTGTTCGTCCAGGCCTGCGAAAAACTCGGCTGCCACGTGGTCCTCGACGACTTCACTTTCCACCACAATGCATTGCGGTGGTTAGGCTCGTCGGCAGTCAAGTTCCTCAAGCTCGACTCCAGGATCACGGCCGTGGCCATGAAGGAACGCGTGCCGCAGGCGCTGGTCGTGGCCATCGCGCAGGCCTCGAAGGTGCTCGGACTCTCGTGCGTCGCCAAGCGCGTGGACACGCCGGCAGTGCGCGAGTGGCTCTCGGCGGTTGGCCTGGACTACGCCCAGGGTTTCCTGCTCGATCAGCCGAGGAGCCTGCTGTCCCTCGGCAGCGCCGGCAAGTAGCCAGCTAATCGGACGAGCCGAGTTTTCCCCACGGCAGGCCGTTTGTGGCCCGCGCCCCGGCGTCGTACCTTTGTCAGATGGCCGGCCGCCTCGATAACCTGCTGAAAGACCGCTCAAGACTGTTCTGGACGCTGCACGTCGGCGGCTGGCTGTGCTACGGCGCGTTGCAGTACCTCGGCACCTTGCTCTACGAGCAAAAGTACGAGGCGATGCAGGGTTACACCACGGTCATCCTGATCGCGACGGTGAGCGGTTTTCTGCTGAGCCTGGAGCTGCGTTACATCTACCGGCGCCTCTGGGGCAAGTCGCCGCGAGTCATCATCGTCGGCGCCCTGCTGAGCTGCTGGCTGTTCGCGCTGGTCTCGCGCGTGATCATCAATTCGGCGTACCTGCGGTTCACCAGCGATTCGATGGAATGGGTCATGAAGTCGCCGCTGGAATTCTTCAGCAACACGATGTCTTCGACCTATCTGCTGCTGTGCTGGACCGGCATCTACTTCGGTATCAAGTACTACGAGTCGCTGCAGGACCAGCGTGAAGCCACGCTGCGCGCGGTGACGCTGGCGCAGGAGGCGCAGCTCAAGATGCTGCGCTACCAGCTCAATCCGCACTTCCTGTTCAACACCCTTAATGCGATTTCGACGCTGATCCTCGACAACGAGAATCGCACCGCGAACCAGGCGGTCATGCGGCTGTCTGAATTCCTGCGCTACACACTCGACCAGGACCCGATGAAAAAGGTCACGTTGCGGCAGGAAATCGAGGCCATGAACCTGTACCTGACGACCGAAAAGCTGCGCTTCGGCGATCGCCTGCGCCTGGAATTCGCGGTCGAGGAGCGCGCGCTCGAAGCGCTGGTGCCCAGCCTGTTGCTGCAGCCACTCATCGAAAACGCGGTCAAATTCGCCGTTTCCCCCTCCGAGCAGGGCGGCTCGGTTCGCGTGGAAGGCCGCGCGCGCGGCGTCGATGCTCGAGCTCGCCGTTGCCGACGACGGTCCTGGGCTCAATACCGGCGCTGCCCCAGGTGCGGGACGGGGCGTCGGGCTGCGCAACACGCGCGAACGGCTCGCGGTGCTTTATGAAGACCGCCACCGTTTCGCCACCCTCGACAACAAGCCCGGTCTGCGGATCGAGCTGGGACTACCGCTGGAAATGGCAGCCAGCTGACGTATGCACATGAACGGTTCGCGCAGGCTTCGCACGCTACTGGTCGACGATGAAGCGCTGTCGCGGCGCGGGCTCGAGCTGCGCCTGCGCATGGCCGGCGACATCGAAATCGTGGGGCAGTGCACCAACGGGCGTGAAGCGCTGGGCGCGATCCGCGATCTCAGGCCGGACCTGGTGTTCCTCGACATCCAGATGCCCGGACTTTCAGGCTTTGACGTGCTGGCCGAGCTTCAGCCACACGAACTGCCGATGATCGTTTTCGTGACCGCCTACGATCGTTTCGCCGTGCAGGCCTTCGAGGCGCGCGCCATCGATTACGTGCTCAAACCCGTCGACGACGCGCGGCTCGCCGCCACGCTCACGCACGTGCGCGAGCTGGTCGAACAGCGCACCGCGGTCGCCGAGCGCAACCAGCTGGTGAACCTGCTGGCGGAGCTGCGCGGCAGCGGCGAGATCGAAGCGAACGGCAATCCATCGACGCAAACGCAGGCGCCGAACTGGCTGCCGATCCGCAACGGCCGCGAAACCGTTCGCGTTCCCGTCGAGGCGATCGAGTGGGTGGACGCCGCGGGCGATTACCTGTGCATTCACGCTTCGGGCAATACCCACATCCTGCGCGCCACGATGCGCGAGATGGAAACGCTGCTCGATCCGCGGCTGTTCCAGCGCGTCCACCGCTCGACCATCGTGAACCTCACGCGCGTGAAGTCACTGCGCGCACACATGAACGGGGAATATTTCCTGAGGCTCGAAGGCGGGCAGGAACTGAAGCTGTCACGCACCTATCGCGACAAGGTCGAGTACTTCCTCAAGCGCCCACGCGCCCACTAGGCTTTTTGCGGCTAGAAGAAGTGGTCGTCCCAGTCGGCGCGCATGGCGCCGTGGCAGGCCGCGCAATGGCAGACGCCATCGTGCGGAGCGTCGACTGGCGAGTCGACGACAGCCACGCACACCGGACCTTCGTACACCCACACCACCGTCAGTGTCTGCGGGGCGGGCGCAGCCGCGGACGCCGGCGCGTCTTCGGCGCGTGATTCGGGGGTGGGCGTCATCCGATGAGCCACGCTGCGCATCGTTCAGAGGAACTGCACTTTGACGGCCTGCCCCGGCTCGAGGCGTTCGCCGCCGCGGATGATCACGCGATCGCCGGCGCGTAACGTGCCGTCGATCTGCACCTGGTTGTCGCGACCGGGTCCGAGATTCACGGCAACACGTTCGGCGGTGTTGTCGGATCGCACCCGCATCACGTAACTCGCACCCTGCCGCAGGATGACGGCGTCACGCGGCACGGTGACCACGGGCTTGAGGTTCTGCATGCGCGATTTCCACGCGCACCGGGGTCCCCACCCGCAGCGAACGATCCGCCAGCGCGATACGCAGCTCCACCATGCGTGAGCGCTCGTCACCCACCGGGATCACGGCACGCACGGTGCCGTTGGTCTTGCGGTCGCCGTCGACCAGCCGCGCCGCGTCCCCGGCCGCGACCGAATCGGCGCTCACCAGCGGGGCACGCGCCACCACTTCGAGCTCGCGATCGTTCACCAGCCGCAACAGCGGCGCGCCGCTGGCAACGAATTCACCGGCCTGCTGCACGCGCTCGGCGACGATGCCGGCGAACGGTGCGCGCACCGTGGCGCGATCCAGGTCCAGCCTGGCCCGATCGCGCGCCACGCGCGCCTGTTCGACGTCCTGCTGGGCCATCTGCTCGCGCGACATGGCCTCTTCGAGCTGGCTCTTCGAGACGATGCTCTGCCCGGCGAGATTTTCGAGACGCGCACGCTGCGTGGACAGCAGCGCGAGTTGCGCGTCGAGGCGCTTGAGCGCCGCATCGTTGTCGCGCAACTCCAGCGACAGGCGGGCCGGGTCGAGGCGCGCAATGGAATCGCCACGGCGCACCACCGTGCCGGGCTCTGCGATCCAGGCCAGCGTGCCGCCGACTTCGCTGGATATGCGCGCGTCGTTGCGGCTGACCACGGTGCCCGTGGCCGAGATGTTCGCCGCGAAATTCTCCGCGCGCGCCATGGTGACCACCACCGGGACCGGCGGCGTATCCGCGGCGCTGGCCGAGAGGCTGACGAGCGCAAGCAGCAGCAGGCAAGGGCGTGAATGGTTCATACAGCTCCGACCGGTTGTTCGCCGGGGGGTGATTTGTCGGGCAACGCGACGGTCCGCTCCGCGTTGCCTTCCATCAGGCGCAGCAGGGTCGGCAGGAGGACCAGCGTGAACACGGAGTTCACTGCCATGCCGCCCACGAGCACGGTGCCAAGGCCGCGATAGAGCACGCTGCCGGGTCCGGGGATCAGCACCAGCGGCAACATGCCGAACAGGGTTGTGAGGGTCGTCAGCAGGATCGGTCGTGTGCGGGTGGCGAGCGAGGCCTGCACCGCGTCCCGCACCGTGGCGCCGCCACGGATTTCGGTGCGCGCCTGGTCGACCAGCAGGATGGCGTTGTTCACCACCAGGCCCATGAGCACCACGAAGCCGATCATGGTGAGCAGGTCCAGGGTCTGCGCGGTGAACAGCCGCAGCAGCACCAGCGCCAGCACGCCGCCAAAGCTCGCCAGCGGGATGGTGAGGATGACGTAGAGGCTGTCCTTGACCGAGCGAAACAGCGCCGCCAGCAGCAGGAACAGGGCCATCAGCGCGATGGCCAGGTTCTGCGCCATGTTGGAGAGCGCCTCGCGCAGGCTGCCCGCATTGCCTTCGTAGTGCACCGCACCGTCCGCCGGCAGCGCCGCACGGATCTGCGGCTCGACATCGCGCTGGAGCAGCGCCACGGCCTGGCCCAGCGAGAGATCCTTGGGCGGGCTGACGTTGAGGCCGATGGTTCGGTGGCCATCGACTCGGCGGAGGCCGCCAGAGCCCACGGTGGACTCAACCTGCACCAGTTCGCCAAGGGGCAGGACGTTGCCGGTGGGCGTCGCGATCGGCGTTTCTGCCAGTGCTTCCGGCGAGTCCCACTTGCTGGCCCGCAGGATCATGTCCAGCCGCCGCTCGCCGTCGAAGTACTCGCCCACGAACATGCCGTCGCCGAGCGCCCGAACTACCGTTCCGATATCGACGCGTGACCAGCCCACCTCGTTGAGACGCCGGTCGTCGGGTGCAAGTCGCAGCTCGGGCTCGGCCATTTCCAGCCCCTGGAAGGCCTGCACCTGGGCTCCGGGCATCTTCTCCTGGATCAGCTTCTCGGCAGTGCGTGCCGCGGCCAGCAGCGCGGGAAAGTCGGCGGACTGGAGCTGGAAGTCGATATTGCGGCCGTCACCGAAGCCACCGAACAGGTTGCCCTGCGTGGCAAAGGACTGCGTATCGGGAAATCCGACCAGCACTTCCTCGTTGATGAGCCGGCCGAGCTCGTCGATGTTGTCCGGATCCAGCGGGCGCACACCGATGCTGGTGCCGAACGGACCGGCCAGCACGTAGTAGTTCTTCAATGCGGGTTGCTTCTCGCCCGCCATGTAGGGCGCGAGTCGTGCGGCGAAGGGCTGCACGAATTCGCGCTCGATGGTGTCGATGTTGGTGCCCGGCGGTTGCTGGATAAAGCCGTCGATGGCGTCGCGCTTGACCGGCGGCAGGTAGTCGAGAGGCGGCAGCAGCGCCCAGGTGAGCACGACGGGCGCGAGGAACAGCACCGCCACGGTGAGGTAGCGGCGCTTCGCGTCGTCGGTCCAGCGCACGATCCAGTCCGCGATCGCGGCGTATTTCTCGTTCGAACCCTTGTGCACGTTCTCGGTGTTGAGCCAGCGCGACGCCGCGAGCGGCAACGCCGTGGCCGCCACGATCAGCGAGGCGATGACCGCGATCGAAATCGTCAGCGCCAGGTCGGCGAACAACTGCGACACCGCGTCCTGCATGAAGACGATGGGCAGGAACACGATGACTGCCGTCACGGTGCTGGCGAGCAGCGCGGGCCATACCTGCTTCGCGCCCGCGAGCGCGGCCTCGACGCGCCCCAGGCCCTTTTCACGCTGCTGTGCGATGGCCTCGAGCATCACGATGGCCGTGTCGAGCGCCTGGCCGACGCCGAAGGCGAGTCCGGCGAGCGAGATGACGTTCAGCGTGCGGCCAAATGCGTACAGCATCACCAGCGTGACGGTGAGGCAGATCGGGATGGAAAGGCCGACCAGCAGCGTCGCGCGCCGGTCGCGCACGAAGTACCACAACACCGCCACCGCCAGCAGGATGCCGGCGAACAGGTTGCCGGTGACCATGTCGATGGCCTGGCCGATGAACACCGACGGATCGAACGACTGCGCGATCGACAGGCCCATGGCCTTGAGCTCGTTGTCACGCAGCAAATTGATCTCGGCCTTCACCGTGTTCAGCGTCTCGAGAACGTTGGCGTCGTTCTCTTTCATGATCTGGATGCCGATGGCCGGATTGCCGTTCTGCAACGCCAGTTCGCTGCGATCGCCGCGCTTCACCTGCACGGTGGCGACGTCACCGAGGCGCACGGGTCGGCCCTCACGCCACTCGATGACCAGGTCCGAGAACTGCTCCACCGAGTAACGCCCCGCGAAGCGCACCGTGTACTGGCGGCGGCCGATGTCGACGAAGCCGCCCGACACGTCACCCGCGGAGCCCGCGATCTGCGCCATGCGCGGAATCTGGATACCGAGCTCGGCGGCGCGTTCCGGGTCGAACACGATCTGCAGTTCTTCGTCGGAGCCGAAATTGAGGCGTACGTTGGCGACGCCCGGAATGGACTCGATGCGATTGCGGAACAGCTCTTCGATGCGCCGGCGATAGTTGTCGATGGGGCCCGGTGTGCCAGGCAGCAGCTGCACGAAGAACCACGACAGGGTGTTGTTCGGACCGTTGCCGCCGTCTTCGCCCAGCGAAATCTGTGGCGCCTGCGCATCACGTGGCAACGGCGGCAGCTGGTTCATGCGGCTGATGACTTCGAGCATCGTTGCCTGCATGTCGGTGCCGACCGCGAACTGCAGGTTCAGGAAGGCGCTGCCGGCATTCGCGAAGGCGTTGAGCGACCGCATGCCGCGCAGGCCGGCCAGGGCCCGCTCCTGCGGCTCGATGATTTCAGACTCGATTTCGGCCGGTGCTGCGGCGCGCCAGCTCGTGAAAACCGAGATGACCGGTTCCTCGACGTTGGGAAACAGCTGGATGGGTAGTTTGACCAGCGCGAACACGCCGAGCAGCGCGACCATGAGTATGGCCACCAGCACGCCTGCCGGATTGCGAAGCGAAATCTCGGTGAGGTTCATTGGAAACGCGCCGCCCTGGTGCGTCAAAAGATGACGCCACGATAAGGGGTTGGATGCGGTTCCAGCGGCCAGGTTTACACGCTTCAGCGCGGGTCCACCTCGGCTGGTCGATCAGGCACTTACGTGCGTCGGAGCCGCCACGCCGAACGGAGCTGAATCCACGCCGAAACACCTGCGCGACGAATTCGTGACCCGCTGCCACCTGACGAAGTCAGGTGAAGATCGCCACCGCGCAAAGTCCTGCACCAACCAGCGTGTAGCCCAGCGCTCGTCTCGTCTGCGACTGCGGTTCCAGCACCGCGCGGCCAGGGTTGCGCGGATCGACAAACGCCCTCACCTCGCGACCCCGCGGGTATTTGCGCTGGACGGTCTCGGCATTCCAACGGGAGGGAATCAACGAGTTCAAAGGCGCGACCTGGTCATGCAGGAACTTCATGCCCTTGAACTCGTATTCGTACAGCAGCTTCGCGGAGAACGACTTCGTCCCCGTCTCATCGTCCCGGGTTCTATAGACGCCGGATTCGACCACCTTTCCGTCAACCGGAGTCCAATCGAGCTCCGGGTTTCTGAACAACAGCCGGGGAAGGCCCCGGAAGATGAACCAGGCACCGACGCCAACGAAAATGACCTGGACCAGTATTTTTTCTATGGCCGCTTCACCACGTGTAGCGCACACGATACCTGACGACAGTTTCGCCGTCCTTCGGCACCTTCACCGGGAAGTAGATAGTGCGCGCATCTTCCTTCACGAAGTTGTGCGTCTTGGTGAGGATCTTCCAGCCGCTCCAGCGGTAAAGGTTTTCCTTCACCACCACTTCGACGGCCTGCGTCTTGTGATTGCGCAGCTTCACCTCGATTTCCTCTTCCATCCAGCGCGCCTTGCTGTCGACGGTGAAATCGACCTGGCGCCGCTCGCCCACCACGTCGAATGCCGAGCCGAGCTTCACGCGCACCATTTCATCCTTGGGCGTGTGATCGATCTGGTCCTCGCCGATGAACTCGAGACTGTCGTCGGCCTTGTCGAGCTGCGACACGCGCAGTCGGCCCGCAGGCAGCGGTACACCGAGCCCGAACGCCTTGTCGTTCCTGAACTCGAGATAGACATCCACCTTCTTGTTCATCTCCACGCCGAGGTTGCGATCGGTGTACGGCGAGTCATAGAGGTACGGACTCGACAGCCCGTAATAGGCGAGCACCTTCTTCGCCGGGATCTGCTTCGCCTGGTCGAACAGCTCGATCTGCTTGGTGGAGTTGTTGGGCAGCGTGGTCGGGCGGCCGAGCGTGTAGAGATGGAACTCGAAGAAGTCCTTCTGCACGAAGCCTGCCGGCGGCCGCCGCGGCTGCCGCTGCCTCCATCGCCCGAGCGTGCGCTTGAACATAGCGGTCATCCATCTCGGGCTGCACGCGATTCACGTCGCCGGCGATGAGCTTGAGTTTCGCGTCCGGATAGGTGGCGCCGGACTGGTTGATGATGCTCACCCAGGCGGACAGATCGAGCAGCCCGCTGTTCGGCATCGGCACCTTCGTTGAAGATGAGGTTGTAGTCCGCCCACCAGGTGATGCCGCCGGTCTGGTAGGTCACGCGGGTCTTCTGCGTGCCGCCGGCGGGCGAGTGCACGTCCCAGACCAGCGTCGGGCGCGTGTTGAGCCCGCCCGGCAGGTCCGGGAACCGCACCGACGTGTACGCCGGCAGCGAATAGATAGAGCCGTCCTTGCCGCGCAGCACGATGCCGTCGATGGCCGAGAGCAGCGTGCCGGTGATGGGGGTGACGGTATTGCCGGCCGTCTTGTCGACGGTGATCTCGCGATCGATGAATTTCAGCAGCAGCTTCTGCGTGCTCACCAGGTCGAACTGGAAGTTCTGCTCGAGCACGCGCGTCGCCCGGATCGGAAAGCGACGTGAACGTCACCGTGGTGGGATCGATGAGCGCGGCCACGTCGGTGAACGACAGCTGCGAGCGGCCCTGCCGGATTTTCATCTCGCGTTCGTCGCGCACCAGCGCATAGCCGGGAACCGCCATGGCATTCGGCACGCCCTGCCCCGGGATCGGCCGGTAGAACTCCGCCGGAATCGCCGCCCGGCTGTGCCGAGCTGTAGATGGTGATGGCCGTGGCTGGCTGATCGGCCGCGACCGCGCCCTGTGCGCCGAAGCCAACCGTGGCCAGGGACACCGCAATGGCGAGGGGTTTGCGCGATGAAGTCATGTGCTCTTGTTCCTCATATGGAGATCAGCAGAAAACTGCGAACCACGTCGCAGGTTCAGGGGGAACCTGTGCGTGGAATGTGAAGCGGCGCAGCGGCTTACGGACATAAGAAACGCAGCATAAGCATGTGCGATCCTGCAGGACCAATGGCAGATATCAGCCCGAGTGGCGCCTGGCATTTTTGCGGCGCGTCCTGTCCGGCAGTGATGGTCGCGATCGCCGATTGGCCCTGAATGTGCGGAATCTCGAAGCAAGATGGAAGCTGCGAATCGTATCGATACCTCTGGTGTAAACCAGGCTCCTGGAGCCCCTGCTCAGGTGCCCGGCGCTCCCGCGCCTGCGATGGATCGTGAATTCATCATCAAGAATCAGATCGTCGAGCGTTACCTCGCGGGCCGTCTGCCGCCGAAGGGCGTCACCGATTTCGAGAAGCTGATCCGTTCCCGTCCGCAGCTCATCGAAGAGCTGGGGCTTCCCGACCGCGTAAATGCCGGCCTGCGTCTATTGGACGCGGCGGGTATCGCCGAACCTTGGGCGGAGAAGCAGAAAAAGGTCTGGGAGAAGCCTGCCTTCACCTTCGCGGCCGCCGGCCTGGCAGTTGCCGCGGTCATCGGCTGCCTCGTGCTGGCCATGCAGGTGTCCTCGCGCGACGCCTCGATCGTCAAGCTCAAGCAGCAGAATCACGACCGCCCGGTCGAGCCGTCGACCCGCAAGCGCCCGATCAAGGTCAGCACGGCCCGCAACGGCCCGCCGTCACAAGCCTCGCTCACGCATCAACTCCGGCGATTTCGCCGAGCTCAAGGCGGACCTGTCCTGGTCGCGCTACTCCACCTTCCGCGTATCGATCGATCGCGTCGACCAGGGAAGCGTCGCGAAGATCGACGGTATGTCCAAGGACTCCAACGGCGATCTGCGCATCTCGCTCAACGCGGGTGCGTTCGGCCCCGGGGATTACATGCTGACCATCGAGGGCATGAACATGCGCCGCGACAGCATTCCCGTTGGCTGGATCCGCTTCGCGGTCAAACGCTAGGACCCGCGTTTCCGCTGCCCCGCTACTTCAGGGGCGCACAACCACCTTGTCGATGAGCCGCGGCTGAGTCGCGCGCGCATCGTCTGCCACCCACGTCTGCTCGCCGTTGCGTTGCTGCTCGCGCCAGCGACGCGGCACACGGTCGATGGCAATGGCATAAATCGTGAGCGCTCCCGAGGCGTCGATGCGCAGCCGCAGCCACTGCTTGAAGTCCTGGATGCGAAGCGACGAGAAGGCTTCGTTCGAGTGCCTGCCAACAACACGAATCGAAACAAATAGATAGACACCCAGGATGAACGACCCGGCCAGCGCGCCCAGCATCACCGTGATCAGGCCGGATGCCAGGAGCTGCAGGATGCTGCCGTAGGACAAATCGAACGCCTGCACCGTGAGCAGCAGCGCCACCCAGCCCACGAGGAAGGCGGCGCCCAGGTGAAGTGTCGCGTGGAATGCGCCACCCAGCACACGCCAGGACCTGACGTGGGTGTCGGTGAAGAAGATGAAGCCCGCGAGGATGGTGATGAGCCACATGCCGTTCAGCGGATCGCGGATCGCCGCGTTGAGGGCTGCGGCGAGCGCCGTCGGCAGGTCGATCACATCCGCGGCTTCCAGGCTCGCCGACGCCAGCCACGCGGACATCGAGTACAGGAAGGCGTAAAGCCACCCGGCCTTCGGGTTGAACAGGGGAAAAAGGAAATTGCGCCAGGCCAGTCGCGCGGAAGTTTTCTCATCCGGATAGGCGGCGCGCTGCGCGAAGCCATTGCGCAGCCGCGTGGTCTTCGGCGCATGGGTGGGATGCAGGAACGCACCGCCGCCTCCCGAGGTGATTTTCTGCACGCCGGCCTGGTTTTCGTGGCGCTTGTAGAAATGCAGATCGCCGGTCAGGAACACCTGCGCCTTGCGCCTGAAGACCTTCTCCTCGAGGAATTGCGTGCCCGAGAGTTCTTCGTAGCTCGAATGCCTGGGATACGCGTCTTCCAGGATCCAGCGCGGCTCGGGCACGCAGAAAATGAGTCGCGCCGCGTCGTCCATGCGCGCGGCGACTTTCTGGAAGTACTGCACCTGTGGCTCATCGAGATCCGCGCCGAGTTGCAGGTCGATGGCCGCCAGCCACCAGTTGGCGGGCAACTTGAGCGCGAAGTAGCTGCGCGTCTGGCGCGTCTTGCAGGTGGCAAAGCCACGCTCCGGCCGGCAGAAAGTGCGCGAGAACGCGACCAGGCTGTCGTACCAGTCGTGGTTGCCGGGGATGGCATAGATCTCGGGCCGCGCGCGGCCGGCGAACGCGTGCGCGTATGGCGTCTCGGTGCGTACTTCGTATTCGTTGCGTGACGGGTAGGGATAGACCTCGTCGCCACCGAACACCAGCACGCGCCCCGCGCGGGTGGTCTCCCGCGTGTCGCCGAGATCGACATCCAGCGTCGGTTGCGCGATGGCATCGGCCACCGCGTAGGTCGGGTTCCAGCCGTCACCGACGTCCGAGACGTAGTCGAACCAGAAGTCACCCTCGTGCTGTGAGTAGTCGAACTCGTTCTGCGGCTGGCTCGCCAACGCTTCGATGAGTCGCGTATCCGAATGGCGCCCGAAAATGTTCGCGATGGCGATCTGGTAAGCCGAGTGCATGAGCACCCGCGGGTCGTACCAGCCGACCATCGAGCGATGTTTCGGTCGCCACAGGCCTTTCATCAGCCGCTCCGCAGCGTCAGGACTGGCGGCTGATTCACGACGGAACGCGTGGCCAGCCAGCCCGCGAGGCACACCAGCATGCCGCCGCCCACGAGTCCGTAGAGCCATACCCAGGGATCTGGCGTGTAGGGAATCTGCAGCACGCGCTTGGCCACGTAGACTCCGGCGATCGACGCCCCAATGGCGGCGAGTAGTCCCTGACAGCACACCCAGCGCGGCGAACTCGGCCAGCAGGCCCTTGAGAACGGTATTACGGTGCGCGCCAAGCGTGCGCAGCATGGCGCTCTCGAAACGCCGCTCCTCGCGGCTGGCCTGCACGGCCGCGATGAGCACCACCAGCCCCGCGAACAGCGTGAACACAAATACGCTCTGCACTGCCGCCAGGGCCTTGTTGATGATCGAGCGCACCTGCCCGAGGAGATCGTCGACGTTGAACACCGAGACGCTCGGGAAACGACGCACCAGGTCACCGATGGTCTTCGGGTTGCGCGAGTCCATGTGCACCGCCGTCATGTAGGTGCCCTGGGTGCCGTCGAGCAGGCCGGGAGCGAAGATCAGGAAGAAGTTCGGCTGGAAGCTGTCCCACTTCACCTTGCGCACGCTCGAGACGCGCGCCGTCTGTGTCTCGCCTGCGATGTCGAATTGCAGCGAGTCGCCGAGCTTGAGACCGAGCTCCTCCTGGTATTCCGTGGAGACGGACACGAGCGGCTTGCCCGCATCTTCGGCGGTAAACCATTTGCCCGCGGTGATCTCGTTGTCGCGGTTCAACTGGCCGCTCCAGGTGATGTTCTGGTCGCGATCCGCAAAACCGCGACCGCGGGGTGTCTTGAACTTGATGTCTGCCACCGGCTTGCCGTTGATGTGGGTCATGCGCGCGCGGACCATGGGCCGCACGCGCACATCCTGGGCGCCGCGCTCGTCGCAGGAACTGCGCGAACTGCTCGTGCTGATCCGACGGGAATGTTGACGAAGAAGAAATTCGGCGTGTCCGGCGGCAGGCTGCGCCGCCAGTCGTTCATCAGATCGTTGCGCACCACGGTGAGCAGCAACAGCATCATGAGGCCGAGCGCAAACGCCGTGAGCTGCACCACGCTTTCCGTGCGGCGCCGCCCGAGGTTGGCGATGCCGTAGCGCCAGGACACGCCGACGCCGCCGCGCAGCCGGGTAGTTAGTTTGACGAGCAGCCATCCGGTCGTCGCGACCACCAGCAGGAAACCCGTGAGTCCGAGCACGAACGCCAGGAATATCCAGAAATCGCGCGTGACCCAGTAGATGAGAACGCTGATGGCCACCACCGCGGGACCGAACGCCAGGACTACCAGCGGCGCCGGCGGTCCGACATCGCGCCGGAGCACGCGCAACGCCGGGGTGCGCGAGAGCTGCAGCAGCGGCGGCAGCGCGAATCCTCCCAGCACGGCGATCGCGGTCAGAAAGCCCACGCCGAGCGGTGCGAGACCGGGAGGCGGCAGATCGCCACGCAGCCAGCCAGACAGCATCTTGACCAGCCAGGCCTGTACGCCGAATCCGATCAGAGAGCCCAGGATGGCCGCGCCGAACCCGATGAGCAGGAGCTGCGTGAGGCTCACGGACAGGATGAAGCCGCGCGTCGCCCCGAGCGTCTTCAGCAACGCCACCGCATCGAGATGCCGCTGTACGTAGCGGCGTGCGGCCATGGCCACGGCGATGGCGCACAGCAGGACGGCCACGAGGCTCGCGATGCTGAGGAAACGTGCCGAGCGGTCGATGGCCGATTTGATCTGCGGCGCCGAGTCCTCGAACGTCTTCGATTTCTTCGTTCGGCTTCTTGTTGGACTCCAGCCATCCCTTGAACGCGGCGATCTCGGTGCGCGGCCCGGCGAACAATTGCGCACGGCGCAGGCGGCTGCCGGGCTGCACGAGCTGCGTGGCCGCGAGGTCTTCCTCATTCATGATGAGACTGGGGGCCAGTTCCAGGAACGTCGCGCCCTGGTCGGGGCGGCTGATGAGGATGCGCGAGACGCGAAAATTGCTGGCGCCGATGTTGAGCTGCGTGCCGACCGTGGCGCCCAGCGCGGCCGCGAGGCGCGAGTCCGGCCATACCTCGCCACGTGCCGGAATACCTTGCGCCAGCTCGGGCGCGCCGAAGGGCTCATCGGAGAGCATGACTTTGCCACGCAGCGGGTATCCCGCGGATACCGCGCGCAGCGAGGTGAGCTGGTTGAAATCACCGTTGAACACCACGCTGAACAGGCCGGTGCTGCGCGCCACCGTGAGGCCGCGCTTCCGGCCTTCATCGATGGCGTTGTCATCCATCTGCTGGCCGGATTCCAGGCGCAGGTCGGCCGCGAGTACCTCGCCCGCCTGGTTGTCCACGGCGATGCCGATCCGATCGACGAGGAATCCGACGCCCGTAAGCGCGGCGACCGCAACGACGATGGCGAGCACCAGCACTCCGAGCTCGCCGGAGCGCCATTCGCGCATCAGCGTGCGGAGGGCCAGGGCCAGTGCCCTCATGAAGGAGTCCTCATACCAGGAGTCCCGAGTCCATGTTCAGGACGCGTCCGCATCGCGATGCCACCGCGCGGTCGTGCGTGACCAGCACCAGCGTGGTGTGCGATTGCGAGTTGAGGTCGAACAGCAGCGAGACGATGCTTTTCACCGGTGTGGGTGTCGAGGTTCCCGGTCGGCTCGTCCGCGAACAGCACGGCGGGCCGCGTGACGAAGGCGCGTGCGATCGCCACGCGTTGCTGCTCGCCGCCGGAGAGCTGCTTGGGATAGTGGCCGGTGCGGTGTTCGAGGCCCACGCGGGCGAGCGTTTCCCTTGCGGCATCGCGCGCATCGCGCCTGCCGGCGAGCTCGAGCGGCAACATGACGTTTTCCAGCGCCGTCAGCGAGGGCACCAGGTGAAACGACTGGAACACGAAGCCCACGCGTTCGGCACGCAGGCGGGCCCGGCCGTCTTCATCGAGCGCCGTCAAGTCGGCGCCCGCGAGGGTTATGCGTCCGGAAGTCGGCGTATCGAGCCCGGCCAGCAGCGCCAGCAGTGTCGATTTGCCGGCGCCTGAAGCGCCGACGATGGCAACTGATTCGCCCGCGCCGATGTCCAATGCGACATCATTCACGATGGTCAGCATCCCTTCGGGACTGGTAACCTTTTTTGTGAGGTTTTCGGCTTTGAGTACGCTCATTCGGTTCATGTGTTCGATCTTGTTCCTGGCGCTCACGTCGGGTGCGAGTGCTGCCAGCCCGACGGCGCAGACTATCGTCGTGCTTGGCGACAGTCTGAGCGCCGGGTACGGCATCAAGATTGAGCAAGGCTGGGTACGCCTGCTCGAGCAGCGGCTCGCCACCGAAGGGTACGGATACCGCGTGATCAACGCCAGCGTGAGCGGAGAAACCACGCAGGGCGGACTCGTCCCGGCTGCCGCGCGCGCTCGAAACACACAAGCCCGCGATCGTGGTCGTCGAACTCGGCGGCAATGACGGACTGCGCGGCCTGCCGCTCGCCGTCAGCCGCGACAATCTCGCGAAGATCATCGAACTCGCGCGCGCCGCCAAGGCACGCGTGGTGCTCGTCGGGATGATGATCCCGCCTAACTACGGGCAACGTTACGGCGAGGAGTTCCGCCAGATGTTCGTCACGCTGGCCGACAAGTATTCGCTGGCCTTCGTGCCGTTCCTGCTAGACCAGGTGGCACTCAACCAGGGCCTGATGCAGGCCGACGGCATTCATCCCAATGCCGCGGGGCAGCCACAGATCCTCAAAAACCTCTGGCCGGAGCTAAAACCGCTGCTAGTTGCTCCCGGCAAACCCGCAAGCTAGCCTGCGCCACCGTAGTCGAGGGGACGTCGTGGAAAAACACTGGCTCAAGTCATATCCACCGGGCGTTCGGGCTGAGATCAATGTCAACGAGTACCCGTCGCTCAAGGAGATGATCGAGCGGGCGCTCGCCATTCATGCGGTGCGCGATGCCTACGTGCAGATGGGCAAGGCGATCACCTACGGCGAGATCGACGTGATGTCGGCGCAGTTCGGCGCGTTCCTGCAGACCGGCTGCGGACTGAAGAAGGGCGACCGGGTCGCCGTCATGATGCCGAACGTCCTGCAATACCCCATCGTGGTCCACGGCGCGCTGCGCGCCGGTATGACCGTGGTCAACACCAACCCCCTCTACACCGCGCGGGAACTCGAGCATCAGCTCGTCGATTCCGGCGCGACCGTCATCGTCATCCTCGAGAACTTCGCGCACGTCCTGCAGGAAGTGATCGCACACACGCCGATCAAACACGTAGTCATCACCAGCGTTGGCGAGATGCTCGGATTCGTGAAGGGCGCCATCGTCAATTACGTCGTGCGTCACAAGCGCAAGCAGGTGAAGCCGTACAACCTGCGCGCCTGGAATTTCAGCGATGCCCTCAAGGCCGGCGCGCGCGTGCGCATGCAGCCCGTGACCCTTGCGCACAGCGATATCGCGTTTCTGCAGTACACCGGCGGCACTACCGGAGTTGCCAAGGGCGCGATGCTCACGCACGGCAACATGGTCGCGAATGTGCTTCAGGCCATGGAGTGGATCAAGCCTTCGTTTCCGCCGGATTCAGCCACGCTGATCACCGCGCTGCCGCTGTATCACATCTTCGCGTTGACCGCGAACTGCCTGCTGTTCGTCGTGCTCGGCTGGCGAAACGTTCTCATCACCAACCCACGCGACTTCCCTGCCTTCGTCGCGGAGCTCAAGAAGTACAAATTCACATTCATCAGCGGTGTGAACACGTTGTTCAACGCGCTGCTGCACACGCCAGGTTTCGACAAGGTCGATTTCAGCGCGCTGCGTGTCACGCTCGGCGGTGGCATGGCCGTGCAGGAAGCCGTCGCGAAGCGCTGGAAAGAAGTGACCGGCAAGATCCTCACGCAGGCCTGGGGCCTGACCGAGACCTCCCCTGCGGCTTGCATCAATCTGCCCGGAGAGGATTTCAACGGCTCCATCGGCCTGCCCATCTGCTCGACCGAAATCAGCATCCGCGACGACGCCGGCAACGCGCTCGGCATCAACGAAGTCGGCGAAATCTGTGTGCGCGGCCCACAAGTGATGGCCGGTTACTGGAAGCGTCCCGACGAAACCGCAAAGGTGATGATCGGCACCGACTGGCTGCGCACCGGCGACATCGGACGCATCGATGAGCGCGGTCTCGTGTTCATCGAAGACCGGAAGAAGGACATGATCCTGGTGTCCGGCTTCAACGTGTACCCGAACGAAGTCGAGAGCGTCGTCGTCACGCATCCAGGCGTGCTCGAAGCCGCGGCGATTGCGCAGCCGGACGAGAGGTCAGGCGAAGTGGTCGCGCTGTTCGTCGTGAAGAAGGATCCCAACCTCACCGAGCAGGCGATCGTCGATCACTGCAAGAAAGCGCTCACCGGGTACAAGGTGCCGAAGCACGTGTACTTCCGGCCCGATCTTCCGAAGACGAATGTCGGGAAGATTCTGCGGCGAGCGTTGAGGGATGAGTTGCCGAAGTAGTTCTATCTACCTCTTATTGCGTTCAACAAAGGCAAAAACGTGTAGCCCGGCGGTGACGTGCCCCGCAATGTTCTTCCGCCTGTGCGCAGTGCTTCCCCGACGACTTTCCAACCAATCATTTAGAGTATCGATTAACACTGCACCCTGTTCACGGGCGAACAGCTTGAACGCCTTGACTTGACGAAGCGGAAGATCTGGCACCGCAGTATTTCGTTCAATGAGCCGGACAGCATGCCGGTCCTTCAAGGATGTGTTGTGCACCACTGTCGCGAGTAGACGAGTTACTGTTTGTGCGACCAACTCAGCAATCTCAGGCGTGAGGCTTGGCACGATGCTCACTTCACTGATCGGAAAATAGCGTCCGTTGCGCGCCCGCTTGATCCTGCCCACCTGCTTGAGATGCATCAAGCCGAGCTTTGAAATAGTCAGAGCGGCCGATTTCGCGAAACAGCGCTTCAATGCTCGGAGCAGGCCCGCGTGCCGCGACGCGAAGTGGTTTGCCTTCAGCGTCAAGGTATCTGGTAGTGCGTTGCCAGTGATAGATAACGTGCCCAAGCGCGTCAAGATCCACAGTGCGCCGCCGATTCGGCTTTAATGCCGCAATGCGTCTTGCTGCCTTGACTCTTGATTCAGAAATTAAGCGATCGACCGTCCGGGATTCTAATCTTGAATCAAGGCCACAAAGCGTGAAGACAGCTGTTAGTAGGTCGCACCACATCTGATGCACGTTATTTCCTGGCTTAGAATTCATTGTTTTTCTTCCTCAGATTCACTCGCGACCATTGCGGTGATTATCAAGCGCCGTACTCGACGATCTTTCTTCGCACTAAGCGGCTGACGCTCCGTGGACATTTCAGCCATCGAATTCAGGACTGCCTCAATTCTCCGAACTGCAATTCCCTTGAGCATCTGCACGGTTCTTCGATCTGGTGTCGCAACAGTTGCGCGACGGATTACGTATGCCCTTGTTCCCGAATTGAAATTGATGCCTCCCAAGTGCGCCACGATGGATTTGAGATCAGATTCAGCGGAAATAGTGTCGGGACGCTTTCGTCCTCCAGGACTCAAGAGGGAGATTTTTTGATGAGCCACTCGTGCCAATCCGCGTTGCACAAGCTCGTCTTGCAACGCCTTTGGTGTGACATCGCGCCCGTACTTCTTTGCTAGATGCTCGAATGTCCCTTGGGCACCGCGCAGGACAAGAGATCTGGGCTGACTTCGACCCTTAGTGAATATCGGGTCAGTGCGCCAACCTCCAACGACCTTCTCGATCCGCGTCGATTGGTGGGCAGATGCCGCGCTAACGCGGGCCTCTCCTCGAGACAGTAATGATCGAACTTCAAGCCGACTGATTCCCGCAATCGAGGCGATCCGAGATTGGGTTGTTCGTTCCGACATGTTTCGCGCTTTGTCCCGCGCGGCAATAACAAAGGCCTGTCGCAAGAGGCGCTGTGCATTCGGTGCGTCGACACCTAAGCGTAAGAGAATCGAAGCAATCCGGGTGAGCAGCTCGCTCGCAGCATGCTCAGAGACGACTGGATTTTCAGAGCGCTGCGTGCGCACGGTTAGATTGGTCGTCGGCAGAGGTTCGTACCAGCCGCCGGCATCAACTTGACGAAGGCGTACGATTTAGCCACGCGTCACTGGTTCGGCATGCTGAGAAACTGACTTCTTGCACGCGAAATTGGGCTTGCATTAGTCAAAATTGGTCGACGATCAAATTACGCCGTGCGCAGCCGACTTACGCGTACTTCAGTGCGAACTATATGAAAACGAACTATCAGGAATTCGAAGTTTTGATTGTTGTGGGATTTCCACCTGTCGGTGCAAATCAATTTCCGACAGCATGGCCACACGGAACTCCGCACAGGGAAGTTCGCGGTAAAAATTTGTCGTAGAAGCTGCTTGCCTAGAACCCGGAGCCCACGATTCCGCTCGTGCTCGCACCTGACCCGACGATTCCACTGGTCGTCGCGCCAGAGCCCACGATTCCGTTCGTGCTCGCACCTGAGCCGACGATTCCGCTCGTCCTCGCACCAGAGCCGACGATTCCGCTCGTGCTCGTGCCTGACCCTACGATTCCACTCGTGCTCGCGCCTGACCCGACGATTCCACTCGTGCTCGCACCTGAGCCGACGATTCCGCTCGTGCTCGTGCCTGACCCTACGATTCCGCTCGTGCTCGCGCCAGAGCCCACGATTCCGCTCGTGCTCGCACCTGAGCCGACGATCCCACTGGTCGTCGCACCTGAGCCCACGATTCCGCTCGTGCTCGCGCCTGAGCCCACGATTCCACTCGTGCTCGCACCTGACCCGACGATTCCACTCGTGCTCGCGCCAGAGCCGACGATTCCACTCGTGCTCGCACCTGAGCCGACTATCCCACTGGTCGTCGCACCTGAGCCGACGATTCCGGTCGTGCTCGCGCCAGAGCCGACGATTCCGCTCGTGCTCGCGCCAGAGCCCACGATTCCACTCGTGCTCGCGCCAGAGCCCACGATTCCGCTCGTGCTCGCACCTGAGCCGACGATTCCACTGGTCGTCGCACCTGAGCCCACGATTCCACTCGTGCTCGCGCCAGAACCCACGATTCCGCTCGTGCTCGCGCCTGAGCCCACGATTCCACTCGTGCTCGCACCTGACCCGACGATTCCACTGGTCGTCGCGCCAGAACCTACGATGCCGGCCGTCGACTTCGCGCCAGAGCCCACGATGCCGTCCTTGCTAACGGCAGCGAAGGTGTTGACGAGAATTGGGCCACCAAATTGCGGTTGAGTGCCGACGACTTCTACAAATGCACCGACCGACGGCAGCTGACTTTCAAACAGACTAAAGCGACTACCAGAGACTTCAAACTGGCCAGTTGCGAAATTGGCTGAAGTCACCGTGCCTCGAACAAAGACGGTTGAAGCACCCGCCACGTAGCTTTCGTCTTGAATGAGAAAGAGTTTGGCCAGTCGTGCTGAGCCTGCGCGATCAATTCGCGCAGTCGCCGCTAGGTAGGGCGTATTCCCCGAAGCCTGAAGCTCACAAACGAATGCCAAATCGGCCGCTGAAACGGCTCTTAGTCGGATTCCTAGTAATTGGACTTCGCCAGAGGCGCAATCCAAACGCTCGGCTGGCCCGACCAGGGCAAGATCTTCTGCACCATTACCGGCAAAGGTTGCAGGAACCCCTAGGGCCCAGATTGAAATCGCAATTCCAATGCCGCGAATTCGCCTGACGAGCAACTCCTGAGCTCTTACGGTCAATGTCGCTGCTCCAACATTCAAAATTGCCAACTGGTTAACGGACTCGTGTCTATTAGTTATGCCGTCCGGGGGATAAGTTAACAAGCAAACGGGTGCTGCGTCAAAACTCGCACAACCAATCGGGCTTCCCCTAATCGCTAAGGTCGTGTTTCGCTTGGGGCAACGTGCTTGTTGAGAATGATTCTCGGCTCAGGGGTCGCAACATAGTGAAAAACGCTTACGCCAGTCGAAACTCTGGCTGAAGGGTCCTTTATGGGGCGCCGGCTCGCGTCTGCGATCCAATCGTCGACCTCTGAAAGCCACGCATGCGCACGCTCTCGGACGTATGCATCGAATTCATTAAAGAGCTCTTCGGGCAGACCTTCGTCCGGAAACACCGATCTTTCAAGTCGCTTGGCCTTCGAGTTCGGAGTCATATTGAAGTGAAGAGTTGACGCGAGATTCGTCATGGAGATTCCGAAGTGCTCCAACATTTCTGCCGATAGGGGTTCCGGCATCACGTAGGAGCGCGAAAGGACCTTCACATGTGTTTCACCAGAACGTGAAATCACGCCCGCCGAAAGAAGCTGTTCGAAAGCACTTTGCGAGTCGATTTGGATTGACGACCCCGCAACAAGATCGCCAAAAGATCGCCCTCCGTGTCCGGTAAGAGATAGTTCAAGGGGCACCCCATAAGGGCCGAGAAAGGCTGCGTCCGTGTGCCACCGGTGAAGGATTGCGACGAGCGCGGCGACATCGGTCGGTTTCGGTAGCTTTAGCCAGTCTTCCGAACTCACGAGACGATCAACATCTCTCTTTGCGACTCCGCTCAAGATCGAAACGCGCAGTTTTGCTAATTCGCTGATCCAACGCTGCGGCGTCACTAATAACAATCTCGACGTAGATTCCCCGTAGTAGCTCGATGAACTCGTCGAAGCGCACGCCTGCCCGAAACAAGATGCGCACAAGTGGCTTCAACACTTTGCGGAGCGTGTGAACTAGTTGTCGCGCGGTAGGTGTCGCTCATTCCTTGCCTCTACAAATCATCATGTTTATAGGAAATTGTTATTCGGCAATCGCGACTCAACGCATTTCCAATCGTTCACTTTCGCTATACGCAAATCTATCCGTCATCCCCGCCACGTAGTCCGCAACAACACGCGCGCGGGCACTCGGGCCGCCTTCGGCGTCGGCGCGCTGCACGAGCGACTGGTGTTCGGGCGGCAGGCGGGTCGGGTCCTTCAAGTACGCCTCGAAAAGCAACTTGAGCGTGGCGCTCGCTTCTTCCATGACTTGCTTGACCTTGGGATGATTGTAGAGCTTCGAGCGCAGGAATCGCTTCAGTTCCTGGTGATCCTCGAGCACTTCTTCGCTCAATCCGATCAGCGGTCGCGACTGGGCGCGCACTTCATCGATATGTTTGACGTGGGCGGCGCTGATATTGCGCCCTGAGGCCTCGATTACATCGCCGACAAGATAGTCCACCATGCGGCGGATCGTTTCGTATAGCTGGCGTCGCGCCGACACTTCCGGAAATTCGCTGGTCACGGCGCCATGGAAACGCGCAAATACGCGGACTTCGTACAGCTCTTCGACATTGATCAACCCGGCACGCACACCGTCGTCGACGTCGTGATTGTTGTAGGCAATCGCATCGGCGAGATTCGCGAGCTGCGCTTCCAGGCCAGGTTGCGTGCGATTGATGAACCGCTCGGCAACAGCGCCGAGCTTGCGGGCATTCTGGGCGGAACAGTGCTTGAGGATGCCTTCCCGGCATTCGAACGTGAGATTCAGCCCGGAGAAGCTGGCGTAACGCTCCTCGAGCTCGTCCACGACTCGCAGCGACTGCAGGTTGTGTTCGAAGCCGCCGTACTCGCGCATGCATTCGTTGAGTGCGTCCTGGCCGGCATGTCCGAAAGGAGTGTGGCCGAGATCGTGTGCCAGGCAGATCGCCTCGGTGAGTGTCTCGTTGATTCGCAGTGCACGCGCGACGGTGCGCCCGATCTGCGCGACCTCGAGTGAATGCGTGATCCGCGTGCGGTAAAGATCTCCCTCGTGATTCACGAACACCTGGGTCTTGTAGACCAGGCGCCGGAAGGCATTGGAATGGATGATCCGATCCCGGTCCCGCTGAAATTCGCTGCGGAAGCGCGGCGGCGGTTCTGGAAAACGCCGGCCGCGACTTTGCTCATCGATCGCGGCATAAGACGCGAGCGGCTGGTTCATGCGTTACCCGCAACGCGCCCGCAAGGTCTCGTGCAACGCGGCGTCCGCATAGTCGCCGGTCACAACGGACTTGCCGATCGCCTTGAGCAACACCAGCCGAATGCGCCCGGCGGCTACCTTCTTGTCGATTTTCATCTTCTCGGCAAGTGTGTCGGCCGTCAGTGAGCTCACGTCCACCGGCAGACCGAAAGTCCTGAGGATGCGCTCGACACGAGCAACATCGGCCGGGCTGACCCATCCGAGCCTGGCGGACATGTCCGTGGCGAGCAGCATGCCGGCGCCGACGGCCTCGCCGTGCAGCCAGGTGGTGTAATTCGTGGCGCTTTCGATCGCATGACCAAAGGTATGACCCAGGTTGAGCAGCGCGCGTTCACCCTGCTCGCGCTCGTCGCGGCCGACGATCTCGGCCTTGATCTCGCAGGACCTCTTGATGGCGTGCGCAAGTGCCGCCGGGTCGCGCGCCAGCAGGTCCGCGGCGTGCGACTCGAGCCAGTCGAAGAACTCCCGATCGACGATGAGGCCGTACTTGATGACTTCGGCGAGCCCGGCGCGCAGTTCGCGATCCGGCAACGTGTTCAAGGTGTTGGTATCGGCAAAGACGGCGGCGGGCTGGTGAAAGGCGCCGATGAGGTTCTTTCCGCCGGGATGGTTGACGCCGGTCTTGCCACCGACGGATGAATCCACCTGGGACAGCAAGGTCGTCGGAACCTGCACGAATGCGATACCGCGCTGGTAACAGGCCGCGGCGAAGCCCGCCATGTCACCAACCACGCCTCCGCCCAGCGCGACGACACAGGCATCGCGGCTGAATCGATTGGCGACCAGGACGTCCAGCATGCGCGACACGTTCGCGAGGGTCTTGTGCACCTCGCCGTCAGGCAGCGCCAACTCGATGCAGCGCCGCGGCGCAAGCGCCGCGGTGAGCCTGGACGCGTACAGCGGACCCACGGTCGTATTGGTCACCAGCAGGACGTCGCGCGCGGGAATGGCCCTGGAAAGTTCGTCGCTGCGCTCCATGGCGCCGGCGCCGATCAGGATCGGATAACTGCGAAGGCCGAGTTTTACTTCAATGCGCTGCACTTGGGTCCCATGTCGGGTCCGCCTGAACCGTGGCGGGAGATCACAAGTATAAGTGGCATCAGGCCGGGTGCTGCGAGGCCTTGAAGGCGGCAAATATCGAATCCGCCACCATATGGACCTTGCGCCCGTCGGTGGCGACCGTGAAGTCGGCCAGCGATTCGTACAGCGGTGCACGCACCGCCATCAGCTCGGTGAGTTTTGAAAGCGGGTCGACGTCATGCAGCAGCGGACGATTCCGCCCCTGCCGCACCCGTTCCACCTGTTGTTCGAGCGAGGTACGCAGATAGACCACGAATCCACGCTCGCGCAGCACTTTGCGATTGGCTTCCAGCAGGATGGCTCCGCCGCCGGTCGCCAGCACGATGGGATGTTCGCGCGTCACTTCTTCGATGATCTCGCGTTCGCGCATGCGAAATCCGTCCTCGCCCTCGCGGGAGAAGATGTACGAGATATCGACCCCGGTACGCGCCTCGATCTCGGCGTCACTGTCGCGGAAAGGCGCTCTCATGAGGCGCGCAAGTTGTTTGCCGACGGCAGTTTTTCCCGATCCCATCGGCCCGATGAGAATCACGTTCGATTGGCGCAAAGACATGGCGCAAAGAGCATAGCGGAAATGAAGCGGCCGCCCGAAGGCGGCCGCTGTCTAACCAAATCAGGCGTGTCTTAGTAGACGTTGACGCCTTCGCGCAGGATCTTCGGTGTCACGAAGATCAGCAGCTCGTCCTTGTTGTTGGTCCGGCCCGTGGTCTTGAAGATGCGGCCGAGCACCGGCACGTCGCCGAGGTACGGCACCTTCTTCTCGGTCTCGCGACGCTCGGTCTCGAGGATACCGCCGAGCACCACGGTCTGGCCGTCGTTCACGAGCACCTGGGTGGTGATCTCGCGGGTGTCGATCGAGGGGACCTGCTGACCGGCGCCACCGACGATGACCTGGCCCACGCTGTCCTTCTTGACGTTGAGGTCGAGAATGATGCGGTTGTCAGGGGTGATTTGCGGCGTGACCTTGAGGGCCAGCACGGCCTTCTTGAACGAAATCGTGGTCGCACCGGACGAGGCGGATTCCTGGTAGGGAATTTCCACACCCTGCTCGATGCTGGCTTCGCGCTGGTTCGCGGTGATGACGCGCGGCGTCGAGATGACCTCGCCGCGGCCTTCGGCCTGCGCCGCCGACAGCTCGAGATCGATCAGGAAGTCCGGTCCCAGCAGCATGTACGCGATGCTGCCAGCGGGGTTGTTGACCGGCAGGTTCACGTTATAACGCGGCGGCGGAGCGCCGGGCGAATCCGAGAACACGAACGGCACGCCGTCGTTGGTCGGATCGTTGTCGTTCGCACGCTCGAGGAAGTCGGCCATGGCCTGGTCATTGGCCAGCGCCGAGCCGCTGGTGTAACCGAGGTTGCTGCCCATGAAGTCGAAGCCGGAGAAGCCGGCGCGGGCGCCGAGCTCGCGCGAGAAGTCATCGCTGACGATCACGATGCGCGCTTCGATCTGCACCTGGCGGATCGGAATGTCGAGCGTGCCGACCAGGCGGCGGATGTCGTCGAGCTTGTCGGCCGTGTCCTGAAGCAGCAGGGTGTTGGTGCGTTCGTCGACCGAGACCGTGCCGCGCTTGGAGAGCAGACCACCGTCGCCCTGTGACTTGATCAGGGCGGCGAGATCGGCAGCCTTGGCGTAATTGACCTGCAGGTACTCGGAGCGCAGCGGCGCGAGTTCCTGCACGTCCTGGTGCGCGGCGAGCTCGGCCTTCTCACGATTGGCGAGTTCCTCGGTCGGCGCAACGATGATGACGTTGTCGTTCTTGCGCTTGTCGAGACCCTTGGTGCGCAGGACGATGTCCAGCGCCTGGTCCCAGGGCACGTTCTGCAGGCGCAGCGTGACGCTGCCCGACACGGAGTCGGACACCACGATGTTCTGGCCGCTGGCGTCAGCCAGCAGCTGCAGCACGGCGCGGGTTTCGATGTCCTGGAAGTTCAATGTCAGGCGTTCGCCCGTGTAGACGGCGCTTGTCGTCGGCCTTCTGCGCCGACTTGCGGGCGGGCTGCACTTCGACGACGTACTGATCGTCAGACTGGTAGGCGAGCTGTTCGAAGTCGCCCGTGGCGGTGATCGCGAGGCGAACGCCATCGCCCACGCGTACCACGTCGAAGCCACTCACCGGGGTCGCGAAATCGGCGGCGTCGTAGCGGCGAGCAAGGTTGCTCGCCACTTCGGCGCCGGCGAAGTCGACGACGATCTGGTTGCCGAGCTGGCGCAGGCTGACCGGCGTGCGCGGATCGGACAGGCGCACGATCACGCGGCCGGTGCCTCCAGCACCGCGGCGGAAGTCGATGCCGCGAATGGCGCGCGGACCCGACGGGGCTGCGGAGGCAGTGCGCGGAGCAGAAGGTGAGCCAGCGGCGCCCTGCGAGGCGGCGGCCGCTGCGGTCGGCGAGGCCGAAGCACCGCCGATCAGGACAATGACGTCGTTACCCGAGACACGCATCTGATAGGGCATCAGGCGGTCGAGGTTGAGCACCAGGCGGGTACGGCCGGAGGCTTCGGCCGCGAGCATCGAATCCACGCCGCCGGAGCGGACGTCGATGCGGCGTGACGGCAGGGCCAGCGTCGTGTTCGCCAGGTCGAGAGAGATGCGCGCCGGGTTGTCGATGGTGAATGCCACCGGTTCGGAGGGCGGAGCCGCGTGGCGCAGGGTCAGCTGAAGCTGCTGGCCTGACAGGTTCTGCACATCGATCGACTCGAGCTTGTTAGGGGTGCCCTGCGCGTACGCGGCCGTGGCAGCCAGGCTCGCGACGATGCAGGCAACCAGCCATAACAATGTCGTGGCGGTCAACTGACGGATAGTGATCTTGTTCATTCGCATCTACTCCCTGGCGTGGAAGCCCTAATTGTTCAGCGCGAGCGAGGCAGGCCGTTCGATGTAGCCGCCAAGTCCGTCTGCAACGATTTCCACGACACTAATCTTCGAAGGCGATATTTCGGTGACCCTGCCATCGGCCTGCCCCATGTAACTACCGGGCAGCACGCGATGAACCAGGCCATCTTTTGTTTTTACAAGCCCGTACGTGCGATCGGCCATGCGCAGCGTGCCGACCATTCGCAACGTATCGAGCGAGAACTGTTCGAGGAACTCACGATTGCGCCGTGAATCGGGGCGCAGCGGGCTCGGCCCGCCGGAACCGCCCGGAATGAACGGCGACCGCAAGCTCGTCGACTCGTAGGCATACGATTCGTAGGGTTTGAGTTCGGGCAGCGGCTCGACGCGGCCACCCGGCTCCTTCTTCGTCTCTTCGATGAACTGCTCGAGTTCATCGTCCTTGCTCGAACATGCCGTGAGGATGCTCGAGAGGGCGATCACGCCCGCGACGAGGAGCCAGCTTTTGTTGGATTTCGAAAACATATCTATAACCTGTGTTTTCGCGTTAGCCGACGGATGCCGACTTGGTTTCGGCGTCCTTGCCCTTCTTGGACTTCTTGGGCTTCTTGCCCTTCGCCGCCGGTTCGGCCTTGTTCTTCTCTGCGGCGACTTCGGTGTCGTCGAGATAGCGGAAGGTCTTCGCGGTCAGCTCGAACGACAACACGTCGTACGAATCCTTGTCGTCCGGTTTGATCGTGATGTCATGCAACGTCACGATGCGGGGCAATGCGGCAATTCCGCTGACGAACTCGCCCATCTGGTGGTACGAACCGGTCAGCTTGATCTTGATCGGCAGCTCCGCGTAGAAATCCTTCTTCACTTCGTTGGCGGGCTGGAAGAGCTTCTCTTCGAGGCCCGCACCGACGCCGACCTGCGAGATGTCGACCAGCAGGTTCGGGACTTCGGTTCTGCCCGGCAGCTGGCGCAGCAGGGCGCCGAACGAGCGCTCGATGTCCGCGAGCTGCTGCTGATAGACGGCGAGGTTCACCGCCTTCGAGTGTTTTTCCTTGAAGGTCTTGCGCAGATCTTCTTCGTGTTCGGTCGCGGCCGTGAGCGCCGGCTTCAGGTCCTTGTAGACCACCACGTAGAACAGTGCAGCGGACAGCAGCACGAAGACCAGCACGACCGTGCCGATGCGCACCGGTAACGGCCAGCGTCCCGGGTCATTCGGGTCGAGTGATTTGAGATCGTCGATAATGCTCATGAATCAGCCTCCCGACGAGCCGCGCTTCTTGTTGGACTTCTTGCCGCCGGCTTCGGCTTCCGGCTCGGCGCCGCCAGCCTGGTCGGCAAACAATACGAACGACGCACCGGTCGCCGCGTCCCTGTCGGACTTCGTCTGGACGATTTCGAGCTCCGGATTCTTGAGGTAGCTCGAACCATCGATGTTGCGCATGAAGGTCGACACCCGGGTCGACGACTGGGCAACACCTTCGAACTTGAGGCGCGTGCCGTTCTGCGTCATGGCCGTGAGATAGACGCCGTCGGGCATCTGCTTGGTGATCTCATCGAAGATGTGCACGATTTCCGGACGCGAGCGCTGCAGCTTCTCGATGACTTCCATGCGCGCGATGAAGCGCGCCTTGTCGGCCTCGAGGCTGTTGATCTTTTCGATCTGGCGGTCGAGCACGGCGATTTCCTCGTCGAGCCGCGAGTTGCGCGCTTCCTGCGCGCTCACCATCGAATCCATCAACATGTAACCGACGCCGGTCACGACGGCCGCGCCGAGCGCAGCGCCACCGAGCGCCACGAGGAACTTGAGCTTTCGCTCTTTGCGTTCTTCATCGCGCCAGGGAAGTAGGTTTATGCGAGGCATTAGTCGAAGCTCCGCAGTGCGAGTCCGCAGGCCGTGAGCAGCGCGGTCGCGTCACGCGCGACTGCCTGCGCCTTGGCGCGGGACGAAAGTTTCATCTGACCCAGCGGGTCGCCCTTCTCGGCATTGATGCCGACGCGGCTCTGGATTACATCGGAGACGCCGGAAATGTTGGCGCAGCCGCCGCAGATCAGGATCTTCTCGGGCTGGTCGCGACCGGAGCCCGAGGCGAGATAGAACTGCAGCGAGCGGCTGACCTGCTGAGTCATGTCGTCGATGAACGGATCGAGCACTTCCGCCTGGAAGTTGCCCGGCAGGCCGCCTTCCTTCTTTGCGCGTCCGGCTTCTTCCATCGACAGGCCGTAGGTGCGCATGATTTCTTCGGTGAGCTGCTGACCGCCGAAGGCGAAGTCGCGCGTGTACACCACCTTGAGATTGCGCAGCACGCTGAACGTGGTGCTGCTCGCGCCGAAGTCGACAACCGCGATCGTGCGATCGATGCCGCCATCGGGCATCTGGTGCGTCATGAGTTTGCAGGCGTTCTCGAGCGCGAACGCTTCGACGTCGACGATCTTGGCAGTCAGGCCCGCGGCATTCACGGCCGCCTGGCGCTGCTCGACGTTTTCGGTACGTGTCGCGACTAACAACACGTCATTGGTCTCGGGATCTTTCTCCGACGGACCGAGTACTTCGAAGTCGTAAGACACTTCGTCCATCGGGAACGGGATGTACTGGTCAGCCTGCATCTCGACCTGGGCTTCGAGATCGCGCTCGCGCAATGCGCGCGGCATCTGGATGACCTTGGTGATGGCGGCGTCGCCGGAAATCGCGATGGCGACTTCCTTGGCGCCCGCGCCGGAGCGTTTGACCGCGCGGCGAATGGCCTCGCCGACCGCTTCCGCGTCGACGATCGCTTTTTCGTTCATCGCGTTCTGCGGGGTCGGTTCCGCGGCATAGGACTCGACGCGATACGAACCACCGCTCATGACCAATTCGATCAATTTGACCGAGGAAGTCGTTATGTCAAGTCCCAACAGCGGACGATATTTGCGCGTTAAGAACAGCACTTTCGCAGTCCTTTCATAGGTTTATAGCGTGTATCGCGCGACCAGTCTTAATCTCGAGACACTATATATCAGCGTGAAGTTAAATTGAACGAGACGCCTCTCACGAAACTGGCGGATTCCTCGGGTTATCCCGCGGGGGGCCACTTGAGGGGGGTTCAAAGATGCCGGGAAGGGCGCATTGGAACTAGACGGCGGTTGTCCGTATCAACTCGAAGTGTGAAGTCTTCGAGCCGGCAACCCCGCTGTCGTAGGCCAATGCAGGCCGTTAGACCGGAAGCTTTGCGTCCCCACCTTTCGGTGAGTATGCGAATCGACGGCGGTTACTATGCATAGGGCATAACGTGCGCGCAATCATCGAGACCCGGATTCTGTGAAGCCAAACTACTTTCGCCTCTCCATGCAGCTGTTGATGGGTGTGACGGCGGTCACACTTGCGGTCGCATACGCCTTCGTTTGCAGCTATGTGTACCTGGAACCGACGCTGCCGAGCGTCGCCGCGATGAAAAGCAACGAGCTCGCGGTGCCCCTGCGCGTGTACACGCGCTCGGGAGATCTGATCGCGCAGATCGGCGAGCAGCGCCGCAATCCCGTGAAGTACGAACAGATCCCGCTGATCGTGCGCCAGTCATTCATCGCCGCGGAAGACGACCGTTTCTTCGAACACCACGGCTACGACTGGCAGGGTGTGTTGCGAATGCTGTTCGTGAACGTCACGTCCGGCGAGCGGCAGGGCGCCAGCACCATCACCATGCAGGCTGCGCGCAGCGCGTTCTTCACGCAGGAACAGACGGTACGCCGCAAGCTGCAGGAGATCTTCGTCACCTACCGGCTCGAACGCGATTTCACCAAGGAAGAAATCCTCGCGCTGTACCTCAACGTGATCTTCTTCGGGCAGCGCTCGTACGGCGTCGCCGCGGCCGCGGAGACCTATTTCGGCAAGCAACTCGACGATCTCTCGCTCGGCGAAGCCGCAACACTCGCACGCGTGCCGCAATGGCCGTCGAAGTTCAATCCGATCAGCAATCCGCAGGGTGCGACCGACCGCCGCAAGTACGTGCTGCGGCGCATGCGCGAGCTCGGCTTCATCGACGAAGCCGCTGCGCAGGCGGCCTCGCAGGAAGTAGTTAGTGCCAAGGCGCATCGCGCACTCGCCGACATCGAAGCGCCGTACGTCGCCGAGATGGTGCGCCTGGAGATCATCCGCCGCTTCGGACCACAGGCGCAGGAAGCCGGCTACAAGGTCTACACCACCATCGATGGACGGCTGCAGACCGCCGCCAATCATGCGTTGCGCGTCGGCCTGGTGGATTACACACGTCGCCAGGGCTGGCTCGGGGCCGTCAACAAGATCGAGCTCAGCGGCCGCGAGAATTCCCAGGATCTCGAGAGCCTGCTCGACGAATACGGTCCCATGGGCAACCTGCGGCCCGCGCTCGTCATGACCGTGGCCGAAAAGCAGGCCAAGGTCTTCATCAAGGGCGAAGGCCCCGCGACCATTGAATGGGCGGGCATGTCCTGGGCGCGCCGGCGCGCCAATGAACTCGGGCTCGGTCCCGAACCGAAGGCCGCCAGCGAGATCATGGCGCGCGGCGACATCGTCTACGTGGCGCACGAAAAGAAGGACGCGCCCGCCGAGCTGGTGCAGCTTCCCGATGCCGAGAGCGCCCTCGTCGCGCTGGACCCGAACAATGGCGCGATCCTGTCGCTGGTCGGTGGATTCGATTACTTCGAAGGCCGGGGCATGTTCAACCGCGTGACCATGGCGAAACGCCAGCCAGGCTCCGGTTTCAAGCCGTTCCTGTATTCGGCGGCGCTCGCCGGCAACTTCACTCCGGCGTCAGTGATCCTCGACGCACCCATCACCATGGACGATCCCAACCAGGAAGAGGTGTGGCGGCCGCGCAATTCCGGCGGCGGCCTCGCCGGTCCGACGCGCCTGCGCGAGGCGCTGGTGCGCTCGCGCAACCTGGTGTCGATCCGGCTGCTGCGCGAAATGGGCGTCAAGCCGGTCATCGATTACGTCAGCCATTTCGGCTTCACGCTGGAAAAGAACCGGATACCTAACAACCTGACACTGGCGCTGGGCAGCATGCAGGCCACGCCGCTCGAAATGGCGACCGGTTTCGCGGTGTTCGCCAACGGCGGTTATCACGTCGAACCCTTCTTCATCGATCGCATCGAGGGGCCGGGCGGCACGATCGTGTACACCGCTGATCCCATCACGGTGTGCGCCGAATGCACACAGCCGGTGTACGCGGTATCGGATGCGCAGCGCGCCAAGGAGCGAAGTCAGCGCGACCCACGTGCCGCCCACGCCGCTGCCCGTGACTGCGCGCCAGGCTCGCCCGGCCGAGCAGGCAATCTCGCCGCAGGTGAATTTCCTGATCAACGACATCATGCGCGACGTGATCACGCGCGGCACGGGCCGGCGCGCGCTGGCACTCGGCCGAGCAGATCTGCGCGGCAAGACCGGCACCACCGATTACTCGGTTGACACGTGGTTCAACGGATTCAACGACAACCTCGTGACGACCGTCTGGGTGGGATCCGATGACAATCGGCCGCTCGGCGAAAGTGAAGAGGGAGGCCGCACGGCGCTGCCCATCTGGGTGGACTTCATGCGCGAGGCGCTGCGTGGCGTTCCGGAGAACCGGCGCGCCGCTCCTGATGGCATCATCGAGATGAAGGTGAATGCCCTCACCGGTGGCAAGAAGGACGCCGACCTGGACCCGATATTCGAGTACTTCCGCGCGGACATGCTGCCCACCGACGAGGGATATATCGGCGACAGCGGCGCGGTTCCGAGCGACATCGATCCCACGTCACCCAATGCGCCGCAATCCGGCAGCGATCCGATCTTCTAGCGATGAAGAAGCTGGCCCCAAGGACCGAAAACCTTCGTCGCGCGCTTGCGCAGGAAGCGGCGCGAATCATGTCGGAGCACGGGATTCGCGACTTTCTCACCGCGAAGCGCAAGGCGGCCGAACGATTCGGGGTGACCGACGGTTCGGTGCTGCCAAAGAACACCGAGATCGAAGACGCGCTGGCGGAGTACCAGCGTCTGTTCGGCGGCACGCGTCACGGCGAGACGCTCGCCTCGCAGCGCAACGCCGCACTCTCCGCCATGCAGATGCTGGCGGACTTCGAACCGCGACTCGTTGGCTCAGTGCTGGCCGGAACGGCCACCGAACACAACGACATCCAGCTGCACCTGTTCGCCGAACGCGCCGAATCGATCACTTTCCGGCTGATCGACCTTGGCATCGAGCACGAAGTGGTCGAGCGCCGGGTGAAATTCGGCAGCGATCGCGTGGTGGCGTACCCGGGCGTGCATTTCGACTTGGGCGATCACGCGGTGGACGCTACGGTGTTTCCGATCGACGGAATCCGCCAGGCCCCGGTGAGCCCGGTCGACGGCAAGCCGATGCGCCGCATCGATGCCGAGGAACTCGAGGTGCTGCTGGACGTCGACGCGACGGCCCAGTAAGCGCTCAGCGCTTGGTGATTTCCTGGTAATCGCGCTGCGTCGGGCCGGTGTAGAGCTGACGCGGCCGACCGATGCGCATGGCCGGATCGGAGATCATTTCCTGCCAGTGCGCCACCCAGCCGACGGTGCGCGCGATGGCGAACATCACCGTGAACATCGAGCGCGGAATGCCGAGCGCTGAATAGATGATGCCCGAGTAGAAATCGACGTTCGGGTACAGCTTGCGCGCCACGAAGTATTCGTCCTTGAGGGCGACTTCTTCCAGCTTCAGTGCCAGCTCGAACAGCGGGTTGTCGGTGCGGCCGAGTTTCTCCAGCACCTTGTGGCACATGGCGCGGATGATCTTGGCGCGCGGGTCGAAGTTCTTGTAGACGCGATGCCCGAATCCCATGAGGCGGAAGTGACTGGATTTGTCCTTCGCCATCGCCAGGTACTTCGGGATCTGTTCGGCGGTGCCGATCTCTTCGAGCATCTCGAGTACGGCTTCATTGGCGCCGCCGTGTGCCGGACCCCACAGCGCCGAAACGCCCGAGGAAATGGCCGCGTACGGATTGGCGCCGGTCGAACCGGCGAGGCGCACGGTGGACGTGCTCGCATTCTGCTCGTGATCGGCATGCAGGATGAACAGCAGGTCGAGCGCCTCGGCGGCGATCGGATCCACCTTGTATGCCTCGCACGGAACCGCGAAGAACATGTGCAGCATGTTCGTGCAGTAGTCGAGATCGTTGCGCGGATAGACGAACGGCTGCCCGAGCGAATGCTTGTAGGCCGCGGCCGCTATCGTTGGCAGCTTGGCCACGATGCGATGCGCGAAGATCTCGCGATGGCGCGGGTTATGGATGTCCATCGAGTCGTGATAGAACGCGGACATCGAGGCCACGACCGCCGACACCATCGCCATCGGATGCGCGTTGTGGTGGAAGCCGCCGTAGAAGCGCAGCAGCGACTCGTTGATCATCGTGTGATTGCGGATGCTGTGCTCGAACTGGTGGAGCTCGTCGCTGGTCGGCAGGTTGCCGTTCAGAAGTAGATAGGCAACCTCGATGAAGGAGCTCTTTTCGGCGAGCTGCTCGATCGGATACCCGCGGTGCAGCAACATGCCGGCATCACCGTCGATGTACGTGATCTTGCTCTCGACCGCCGCGGTCGCGCCGTAACCCGGGTCATAGGTGAACGCGCCGAATTCCTTTGCGAGCGGCGCAATGTCGACCACCGACGGGCCGAGTGTCCCGGATCGGACGGGCAGCGACGCCTTCTTTCCGGTGGCGGTATCGACGAGTTCGAGTTTTTTATCGGACATGACAGACGAGCCCTGCAAGACGCGCGGCGTGAGATTCACGATGGATTTGCGCGAGCCTTACATGGCCGCGCACCGGAATCAAGGCAACGGCGGCGCAAAACGCTGCGCCGTCGCAAACGCTTACTCGACGATCTTGAACAGCTGGCCGGACTTCGGCTTCTTGTTCGGATACATCGCGTTGATCAGCTCGAGGGTTTCTTTCTTGAACACATGCTCGGGCATGTCCGACGCGTAGTCAGACAGGTTGCGTCTTGTCGGTTGCCTTCACCACTTTGACGCGATACGGCTCGGCCAGCGGAAACTCCGCGGGCTTGAGGCCACGTAGTGTCTGGGCCACGGAGAGGATCAGGCCATCCACTTCCGGCACACCGTTCATCGCGGAGCGGCTTGCGCCGGCGGTGATGAAGGCGCTTTGTCCGCGATAAATCACGGCCCAACGCACCGGCCCGAGGCCGTTGTCGATCGGCGAGCCGGAGCGGGTCACGACGGTGTATCCCTCGTTGCCTTCAGTGCTCGTTATTGGTTCACCCTTGAGGACCGACGCGCCCTTCAACTTGGACAGCAGGAATTCACGCGGCGCCTGCTTGTCGGGCTTCTTGTCGATCATGATCTGCATCACGCCGTCTTTCTTGGGCGTGAATGCGATGAGCCGGTCGCGCTGGTTCTCGATGGTCCAGCCGCGCGGGAACGCCACGGTGATGCCCATGTCCGCGTGGTAGAACCGGTTGTCACGCACGATGCCCTGCGCCTTGCTCGAGCCATAGGCGATGCCGTTGATGGTGGTCAGGTACTCGTCGCGACGTTCGATCCAGCCTTCGGGCGGCGCGTCCTTGATGTTGCCCGCGCCCTTCGCTGCCTGCACCGCGCGCTGATCCGGACTTGGGTGGCTCGAGAAGACGCCGTGATACAGCCGCGGTTCACGGCCTTCCGCCGCCGCGCGCTGGCGCTCGAATTTCTCGCCGGCCTGGAACATCTCGAACACGTGGCCGATGGACTCGGGGTTGTAGCCCGCCTTGACCATGTACTTCATGCCGAGGCGGTCCGCTTCCATTTCATTCTCGCGGCCGTAACCCGACATCCATGCCTGCGCACCGATGTTGGCGAGCTGCCCGATGGCATTGGAACCCGTGAGGATGGCAGCCGCCATCGCGCCGAGGGACGCGGCCATGCCCTGCGTCTGTCGACGCGCCGGATGGCGCGCCGTGATGTGGCCAATCTCGTGGCCCAGCACGCCGGCCAGCTCCGCCTCGGAGTTGATGTTTATCAGCAGGCCGCGATTGATATAGACGTTGCAGCAGCCGGTGGTGAAGGCGTTGATGGCTTCGTCATCGATGATGAAGAACTTGAATTCTTCGTTGGGCAGATCGCTGGCCTGCGCCATGCGCTGGCCCACGACGTTGACGTACTCCTGCGTGGCCTGGTCGTCGTAGAGACCCAGGGCCTTCACGATTTCCTGGTGGTGCTTCTGGACGGTCTTCTTTTCGCCGTCCATCGTGCCCATCACGACGTTCTTGCCACCCGTGGCGGGATTGCTGGCGCAGCCGGCCACGAAAATGGTGGTCGCTGCGAGCCAGAGCACGAGCAGTGGAGTGCGCTTCATTTGTACAGGTCTCCGCGAGCGGGCCGAGCGCGTATTTAACTACGATATCGCGCCGCCACAACAAGTTCCGGACACGTAGATTAAGGGCAGCAAAAAGGCGCCCCCTTCTTTACAGAAAAGGGGCGCCTTCGTGAGTGGTCAATGATCGGCTGGAAGTTCTTCAGCGGCCCGACGCGGCGGCGTACTTCTTGCGGAACTTGTCCACGCGGCCCGCCGTATCGACGATCTTCTGCTTGCCGGTGTAGAAGGGGTGGCAATTCGCGCAGACTTCCACCTGCAGGTCGTGTCCCAGAGTCGACCGCGTCTTGAACGCGTTGCCGCAGGTGCAGCTCACGCTGATTTCTTTGTAGTCGGGATGCGAATCGGCTTTCATGGGTTTCTCTCTACCGGGCGGATTTTGCCGGCCGGGGATTAGAAAAAGGGCGCGCAGTCTAGCGGGCCATTTCTGGGTTCTCAAGCGCAAAAATCCAGACCCCTTATCCACAGAAAGTGTGGATAACTCTGTGGGTAGCAGGCCCGCCGCCGTCCAAAACGGCTGCAGAAAACGCAAATCCGTTACCTTGGTCAAATAATGATCATTTCATTAAAGGCTTACAGATCATCCTAGTTACACGCCATTTATCGTGCAACAGAACTGAAACCTGCCGTAATCCCTTTGTTTGAGCGTCCGAGATAGGGCGTCTGTGCATAAAAACGCCCAAGTCCGGGCGCCTTGGCCTATCCCGCCGGCACGGGATCGGCGTCCGGCAGCAGTTCGACCAGTATGTCGTTGAGAAATCGGAAACCTTTCGGCGTTGCACGCCAATGGTCCGGACCCCGGTCGACCAGCCCTCGGGCCCGGACCGGCGCCAGGGCCCTCTCCAGGACGGCAATCGAAAGGCCGGTGCCGGCCTCGAATTGCTGATCGGAGAAGCCGTCCACCAGCCGGAAGCCGTTCATCGCGAATTCGAAGGGCAAATCGCGCACGGCGATGGGCTTGCGCACCAATGCGGCCGGGTCGGCGGCGAGGTAGCGTCGAGGCTCACGCGTCTGCTGGGTGCGCACCCGGAGTTCGCGCGCTGCGTCCGAAATCTTGCCGTGCGCACCGGCGCCGATGCCGAGGTAGTCCCCAAAGGTCCAGTAGTTGAGGTTGTGCGCGCAGCGTCTGCCCGGTCGCGCATACCCGGAAACTTCGTAAGGTTCGAAACCCGCGTCGCGCAACACACGCAGCGAACGTTCGAGCATTTCCTCGACGATTTCGTCCGCCGGCTGCACCGGCGGCGCCGCGGCGAACACCGTGCCTGGCTCGATCGTCAGGTGGTATTGCGACAAATGCGCTGGCGCCAGCGCGATGGCTTCGCGCAGATCGGTTTCGGCGTCGGCGGCGCTTTGTCCCGGCAGCGCGTACATGAGATCGAGATTGAAGTTGTCGAGGCCCGCAGCGTGCAGTTCCTCGGCGGCACGCCGGGTTTCATCGGCCGAATGAATTCGGCCCAGCAGCGCGAGCTGGCGTGCATCGAAACTCTGCGCACCCAGCGACACGCGTGTGATGCCGGCCGCGCGGTACTCGCTGAATCGGCCTCGCTCGATGGTGCCGGGATTCGCCTCGAGCGTGATCTCCACGCCGTCGACGAATCCGAGCCGTGCCCGTGCGTGTTCCAGCAGGCGAGCGATGGCAGCCGGCGAGAACAGGCTCGGCGTGCCGCCACCGAGAAAAATGCTGACCAGCGGCCGACCGGCCACCTGGCCTGCCTGCGCATCGAGATCGCGCAGCAACACCTCGATGTAGCGGTCCTCGGGGAGCGTTTCCTTCAGCGTGTACGAGTTGAAATCGCAGTACGGGCATTTCTGCACGCACCAGGGAAAGTGCGCATACAAGGCGAGCGGCGGCGTTTTCACGCGCGTGCCCGCGTTGGAAATTGCGCGAGAAATGCGCGCATTGCCTGCCCGCGATGACTCTGCGCGTGTTTTTCCGATGCCGGCATTTCCGCAACGGTACGCGCCTCGCCCTCAGGGACGAAGGCACGGGTCGTAGCCGAATCCTCCCTGCCCGCGGCGCTCTTCGATGATGCGGCCTTCCCAGGTGCCCTCACCGATCAGCGGTTGCGGATCCTCCGCGCTTTCGACGTACACGATGACGCAGCGGTAACGCGCGGTACGGCGCGCCGCGGGCAAGCCTTCGAGCGCCCGCAGCAACTTGTCGAGATTTTCCTCGTCGCTGGCATCTTCGCCCGCGAAACGCGCCGAATAGACGCCGGGCGCGCCGCCAAGAGCATCGACTTCGATGCCGGAGTCGTCCGCGATCGCGGGCAGCCGTGCCAGGCGCGCGGCGTTGCGCGCCTTGATCAACGCGTTTTCGAGGAAGGTCACGCCGGTCTCCGGTGGAGCCGCGATCTGAAAGTCGGACTGCGGGGCGAGTTCGAGGCCACTCGAGCCCAGCAATTCCGAAAACTCGCGCAGCTTGCCCGCATTCGAGCTCGCGAGCACTACGCGCCGGTGCAACATGTCGACATGCGGCGACCACCTCAGGCGGCCGTGCGCACCTCGGTCTGCAGCTGGAAAAGCCGCGCAATTCCGCTGGCCGCGAGGTTCAGCAGCGCATCGAGCTCGTGCCGGCGGAAGGCATGACCCTCGGCGGTGCCCTGCACTTCGATGAACCCGCCGCCGTTGTTCATCACCACGTTCATGTCGGTTTCGGCGCCGGAATCTTCGGCGTAATCGAGATCGATCACGGGTATGCCCCGACAGATACCGACCGACACTGCGGCGACCTGGCCATGCAGTGGCGATGCGGAAATCAGCCGTTTTGCGACCAGCGCGTCGCAGGCATCGGCCAGCGCCACGTAGCTGCCGGTGATTGCGGCGGTGCGCGTGCCGCCGTCCGCCTGCAAGCACATCGCAGTCGAGCGTGATGGTGCGTTCGCCGAGGGCGGCGAGATCGGTGATCGCGCGCAGCGACCGGCCAATCAGGCGCTGGATTTCCTGCGTGCGTCCGCTCTGTTTTCCCTTGGCGGCCTCGCGCGGCGACCGCGTGTGCGTGGCCCGCGGCAACATGCCGTATTCCGCGGTGACCCAACCCTGGTTCTTGCCGCGCAGGAAGCCGGGAACGACTTCTTCCACGCTCGCGGTGCACAACACCTGCGTGTTGCCGAACTCGACCAGTACCGCGCCTTCGGCGTGCTTGCGTGAAGTGACGGGTGAAACGTACGGCGCGCAACTCATCGGGTGCGCGGCCGCTGGGCCTGGCGCTCATCAGGCGTTCCCGATCCAGCGCACCACGGCGGCCGAGGTGTTGTCGGCTGCCCGCGCCGATCACGCTGACCGAGCGCTCGGCGAGACGCTGCAGCTCTTCGCGCAGCGGCGCCCGGGCCGGGGGAAATGCGGCGCCGATATTCCGTCATCGTCGAGCCCACCCCACAGACCGTCGGAGCAGACCAGCAGGATGTCGTTGGCTTCGAGCGGTTCGCGCAGGCCCAGGGTCATCTCGGGCAGGAATGGCTCGCCGCCCAGGCAACACTCGACGAAATTGCGCATCGGGTGCGACTGCGCCTGGTCGGCGGTGATCACTCCCTCGCGCATCAGGAATTCGACGTGGCTGTGATCGCGGGTGCGCTTGAAGACCTTGCCACGCCGCAGAAGATAGATGCGGCTATCCCCGATGTGCGCCCAGTACGCGCTGCCGTTCTGCACCAGGCATCACGGCACAGGTGGCGCGCGGTCGCAGCTCCAGCGGCAGATTGGTTCCCAGCTTCGCGACGTCTTCGTGCGCCCGGCCGAGCGACAGGTGCAGGAAACCCAGCGGATCGAGAATGGGCTGCGGTGTGTGCCAGAACGCTTCGACCAGCGACTTGATGGCGGTCTCGGCGGCGCGCGCGCCATCCGAATGGCCACCCATTCCGTCGATGACGACCAGAAGCGCCGAGTGCTCCGAGACCGCGACCGTGACACGATCCTGATTGTCGGTGCGATTGCCCAGCAGGCTGACTTCGGCGTATTCGATGCGCAAGGCGGGGTGGGGGCTCTGATAAACTGCCGCGCACTTTACCGCACCCTGCGACCAGCAGAAGAACTTCAGAGCGCCCCATGATCGCAAGCATGACGGGATTCGCACGGCGCGAGCTCGCTGGCAGCTTTGGAACCCTCACCTGTGAGCTGCGCAGCGTGAACCACCGCTACCTGGAACCAGGGTTTCGCCTGCCCGAGGAGTTGCGGCCGCTCGAGTCCGACTTAAGACAACTGCTCACGAAGAACCTCAAGCGCGGCAAGATCGACTGCACCATGCACCTGCGCGGTGGCTCGGGCGCCGAACGCGAGCTGCGCCTCGACGCGGCGGCGCTGGAACGCGTGGCGGTCGCGGTCCGGGAAGTGCTGGTGGCGTTGCCCAAAGCGACCGTCGATGCCGTCGAGGTGCTGCGCTGGCCGGGAGTGGTCGAGACCGGCAGCGCCGGATACCGAAGTCTTGTTAGGCGCTGGCCGCACACTGTTCCAGCAGACGCTCGACGACCTCGGCGCGATGCGTCTGCGCGAGGGCAAGCGACTGGGTGAGCTCCTCGAGCAGCGCTGCGCGGGGCTGGCCACGCTGGTCGTCGCGGTGCGAGCGCGGCTGCCGGAGATCCAGGTGCGCATGCGGACGCGGCTGAACGAACGCGTTGCGGAACTGCTCGCCGCCGTCGACCGCGATCGCATCGAGCAGGAAGCTGGTGCTGCAGCTGCAGCGCCTGGACGTGGCCGAGGAACTGGACCGGCTCACCGGGCACATCGAGGAAACCCGGCGCGTCATGGGCGGAGGCGAAGCCGCCGGACGCCGCCTCGACTTCCTCATGCAGGAATTGAATCGCGAAGCCAACACGCTGGCATCGAAGTCCCAGGACCTCGACACCACGCGCCTTACCGTCGACATGAAAGTGCTGATCGAGCAGATGCGCGAGCAGGTTCAGAACGTCGAGTAGCGTTGCCCTAGAACTCTTTCTGGCCGTCCGCGGTCTCGCGCAGCTTGTCTACCTGCTTGAACTTGGCCCAGCTGTTGGAGAGTGAGAACAGCATGGGCTTGCCAATGACATTGCCGAGACTGCTCGGCAGCCAGAAATAGCGCTCGTTCGAGAAGTAGTTGAAGTACTTGCGGTAGTCGTCGTCCGCATCCCCGAGCACATTGCGCGCCGCGAAGCTGCCGGTGAACGTCGCCCAGGGAATTCCCACACAGCCGAAGATGAAGCGCAGGTGCGGCTGGTCCTTCGGCCTGACGATGGTCGGCAGCAGGTCGCGGGTGGTGTCGATCTGGCCCGGCCAGAACTGGATGAACGCCAGGCTCTTGAGCTGCGGGAAGTGTTCGTAGAAGTCCGCGATCACGCGCTTGATGACCCCGGGATTGTTGTACGCGTCCTTGAGGAAGGTGGTGATCGGCGAGCCGCCGCCGAGCAGCAGGCGATTGTCGGCCGTCAGACGGAAATAGGTGTAGACCAGCTTCGAGTCCCAGCACTGCATCTGCTCGCCCGACGGAAACAGGATGCTGCGTTCCTTGTCGGTGAGCGGTTCGGTGACGCTCAGAAAGGTCTGCGCGTGGAAACACTTCCGCCGACAGCGGACTGATGTGCGGCTCGAGCTTGTCGACCGCGATGATGATGTGGTCGGCGGTGATGCTGCCGCCATGGGTGTAGATCGTGTGGTCCTCGAGGCGCTTCATCGCCGTGCTTTCGAAGACCTGCATGCCGTTGTCCACCAGCACGTCCTTGAATCCCTGCAGGCATTGCAGCGGATTGATGCCGTAGGTGCCGCCGTAGCGAATGCCGGCGGTGTAGCCCTCCGAGCCCAGGATGCTCTTGAGCTGCTCGGCGTCGTAGAGCTTCTGGTCGTCGAATCCCACGTCCTTGCGGCAATGAAGTTCGGATTCGGCCGCCTCGTAACCGCCCTTTCCAAGACCCAGGAACAGCGAGTCCTGTTCCAGCAGGCCACACTGGATGTTGTGCTCCTTGATCGAATTGACGATGATCTCGATACCCCTGCACGGCGCGTCCCAGATCTCGCGCGCGGCCTGGTTGCCGTAGCGGCGGCAGAGCTGGTGCAGTTCCAGTTCACTGTCGGGCGTGAGGAATCCGGCGCTGCGCCCCGACGAACTGCCCCCGACGATGTTCTTGTCGATCAGGACGACCTTCAGCCCCTTGCGCAGGAATTGCGCCGCGGCTGACACGCCCGCGAATCCGGCACCCACGATGGCGACATCGCACTTGATGTCCTTCGTCAGCGGCGGGCAGTACTTGTGCTGACTCACCATCAGCGTGGTGAACCACCAGTTCTGATTGACCAGGCGCATCGCATCTCCCCGGGGCATGCCATGAAAGGCTCGCATCGCTTGTATCCGGCTTTGGCCAATCTGCGTAATGGCCCCTTTGGGCATTGAACGCGCCTCGAATAGACTGTTGGCCGCCAACAGAGCGCAGGTTCAAAACGGCTGATGAGTTCGGAATCCAGGCGGCGCGGGTCGCTGTTCGTCATCGCGGCACCCTCCGGTGCCGGCAAGACAGCGCTGGTCAAGGCGATCCTGGAGCGGGATCCTTCGTTGCGCGTGTCGGTTTCGCATACCACCCGCAAGCCGCGGCCGACACGAGGTGCTCGGGACGAGCACTACCACTTCATCGACATCGATGAGTTCAAGCGACTGCGGGACGAGGGCGAATTCCTGGAAAACGCGCAGGTGTTCGACAACTTCTACGGCACCGGGCGCGCGCAGGTCGAGGCGATGCGCAATGCCGGCCACGACGTGATTCTCGAGATCGACTGGCAGGGAGCGCAGCAGGTGCGCAAGGTGCAGCCCGAATGCGTTTCCGTGTTCATCCTCCCGCCCTCACGCCGGGAACTGGAAATACGGCTGCGCAATCGCAAGACCGACAGCGAAGAAGTCATCGCCCGGCGCCTCAGGGATTCGATTGCCGATATGTCGCATTACCGGGAATTCGACCGCGTCATCGTCAATGACGACTTCGAAAAGGCGGTCGGACAGCTGCTGGAAATCTCCGGGGCTACCCCGGCTACGGCGCGGATCGGCCGGAACTCGCGCCCCTGCTCAGCGATTTGCTGGCGCTGAAGGTCCGCGAAGCGCGCGCCCGCACGGCCGCAACGGGACCCGGACCGGCAAATCCCGGCAAAACCACGCGTTTTTCCAGTAGACTTCCCGACCCTGCTGCTTGGCTTTTCCGAGAGATTCATGGCCCGTATTACCGTCGAAGACTGCCTTCCGAACGTCGAGAACATCTTCCAGCTCGTACTGCTGGCCGCCCAGCGTGCCCGCCGCCTGGCGAATGGCGCCGAACCCACCGTGCCTTGGGAGAACGACAAGCCCACCGTGGTTGCGCTGCGAGAGATCGCCGAAGGCAACATCACGCCCGAGATGCTGCGTGAGCCCGATCCGCCGCCGCCGGAAGCCACGCTGCCGGATGCCGACAATCAGTCCCTGTTCCGTGCGCCGCAATTCGGCCTGCAAGGCGATCGTGACGTACAGGAATAACGCCACAGCCTGAACCCCCTCAAAGGAGCGCTCGCGCGCCATGGACTACGCGTCGACGCTCCTTCAGCTACTGCCCAGTGCCCGGCGCCTGCCGGGACTGCGCGAGCTGCTCAACAGCATCGAGACGTACCTTCCGGCCGAGCAGGTCGATCGCGTCCGTTCGGCGGTTGAGTTCGGCGCGGAAGCGCACGAAGGCCAGAAGCGTCTGTCGGGCGAGCCCTATATCGCGCACCCGCTCGCGGCCGCGCAGATCCTCGCCGATCTGCACATGGATCCCGACACCATCATCGCGGCGATCCTGCATGACGTCATCGAAGACACGCCGATCTCGAAGGAGGAGCTCTCCGCGAAGTTCGGTGCGCCGGTGGCCGAGATCGTCGACGGCGTAACCAAACTCGACCAGATCCAGTTCAAGTCGCGCGCCGAGGCGCAGGCAGAATCGTTCCGCAAGATGGTGCTGGCGATGGTGCGCGACCTGCGCGTGATCCTCGTCAAGCTCGCAGACCGTACCCACAACATGCGCACGCTCGATGCCATGGCGCCGGCGCGGCGCCGCGCCGTGGCGCGCGAGACACTCGACATCTACGCGCCGATCGCCGGACGCCTCGGTCTCTACAACCTCAAGCTCGAGCTCGAAGATCTCGGCTTCGAGGCGGCGTTCCCGCATCGCTACAAGGTCCTGGACCGTGCGCTCAAGAAGGCCCGCGGCAACCAGAAGCAGTTCCTCAACAAGATCGCGGACACCATGCGCGTGGCGCTGGTCAAATCGGACCTCAAGGCCGAGGTCAGCACGCGCGAGAAGCACCTGTACAGCATCTACAGCAAGATGCTGCGCAAGGGCGCGCCGCTCTCCGAGATCGTCGACGTGTTCGGACTGCGCATCGTGGTCGACAGGGCGGATTCCTGTTATCGCGCGCTCGGCGTGGTGCACGCCGCCTACAAGCCCATGCCCGGACGCTTCAAGGATTACATCGCGATCCCGCGCATCAACGGCTACCAGTCGCTGCACACCACGCTGTTCGGTCCCAACGGCATTCCCATCGAAGTGCAGATCCGCACCGAGGACATGCATCGCGTGGCCGAGGCCGGCATCGCCGCGCACTGGAAATACAAGGTCAACGAGAGCGAAGGCGGCCAGGACGATCGTGCGCGCGAGTGGCTCGCGAACCTGGTCGACATGCAGGAAGGCGGCACCTCGGAGGATTTCCTCGAGAGCGTCAAGGTCGACCTGTTCCCCGACAAGGTCTACGTGTTCACACCGAAGGGCGAGATCCTGCGCCTGCCGCGCGGCGCCACCGTGGTGGATTTCGCCTACGCGGTGCACACCGACGTCGGCAACCGCTGCGTCGCCGCCAAGGTAGACAGGCGCCTGACGCCGCTGCGCACGCCGCTGCGCAACGGCCAGACCGTGGAGATCATCACCGCCAAGGGCGCCATGCCCAATCCGTCGTGGGTGAATTTCGTGGTGACCGCCAAGGCGCGCGCCGCCGTGCGTCACTACCTCAAGGGTCTGCGCCGGCAGGAGGCCATCGAGCTCGGCGCGCGGCTCATCAACCAGGCGCTGGGCGAATTCCGCCTGTCGCTCGAAGAAGTGTCGGCCGACACGCTCAACTCGGCGGTGGTCGAGCTCGGCATGCACGACCTGGACGAGCTGTACGAGAAGGTGGGCCTGGGCGAACGCCTCGCGCCGCTGGTGGCGCGCCGCCTGCTGCCCACCAAGTCGAACGAGGAATCCTTCTCGGGCGCACCCGCGCCGCTGGCCATCGCCGGCACCGAGGGTCTGCTCGTGTCCTATGCGCGCTGCTGCTTTCCGATTCCCGACGACGCCATCTTCGCCTTCCTGTCGGCGGGTCGCGGCGTGGTCGTGCATCGCGAGAATTGCGTGAACGTCGAGGACTATCGCAAGCATCCGGAGAACTGGCTGCCGGTCGCCTGGCAGGCCACCACCGACAAGGTATTCAGCTCGGAGATCCGCGTCGACGTTGCCAACAAGATGGGTGTGCTCGCGGCCGTCGCCGCCGCCATCTCCGCCGGTGACACCAACATCGAACGCGTCGCCGTGGAAGAGAAGGACGCCGACAGTTCCTCGCTGGTGTTCGAACTGCGTGTTCGCAACCGCGAGCACCTGGCGCGCGTGGTCAAAGTCATTCGCCGCATGCCCGAAGTGCTCAAGGTCACGCGTACAATTGCGAGCCACGGACGCAGTTCACGCGCGGCCGAGTAATCCTTCACCAGGAGATTGTCGATGGCCGGGATTTCTCGATGACAACGATCAACGGCCATCCACACGGATCAGGCACCCAAGGCCATTGGCCCGTATTCACAGGCCGTGCGCGCCGGCGACACGGTTTACCTGGCGGGACAGATCCCGCTGGATCCGGCCACCATGCAGATGGTCGAGGGCGACTTCGAAGCCGAGGCGCGCCGCGTGTTCGAGAACATCAAGGCCGTCATTGCCGCCTCTGGCGGTACTTTCGCGCAGGTGGTGAAGGTCACCATCTTCCTCACCGATTTCGCGAACTTCGCCAAGGTCAACGAACTCATGGCGCAGTACTTCAAGGAGCCCTACCCGGCCCGCTCGACGGTGGCCGTGGCCGCGTTGCCGCGCAATGCCCGCGTCGAGATCGAGTGCACGCTGCACCTGGGGTAGCCGCAGGTCCGTGCAGAGGCATCAATCCCGCGCCACATGTCGTGAACGAGCAGCGACCGGTCGCGGCGCTGCGCGGTGTCGGGCCGGCACTGGCCGACAAGCTCGCGAAGCTCGGCGTCACCCAGGTCCAGGACCTGCTGTTCGTGTTGCCCTCGCGTTACGAGGACCGCACGCAGGTGTCGCGCCATCGGCAGCCTGCGTCCCGGCTCGCGCGTGGTCGTCGAGGGAGAAATCCAGCTGACGGACGTGAAGTACCGCGGCCGGCGGCAGCTCATGTGCCGCATCACGGACGGCACGGGCTCGCTGACGCTGCGTTTCTTCTATTTCTCCGGCGCGCAGCAGGCGGGCCTGGCGCGCGGCACGCGCATTCGATGCTTCGGCGAGGTCCGGCGCGGACCCTTCGGCCTGGAGATCGTGCATCCCGAGTACCGCCGCATCGGCGCGGAAGCCGCGCCGCTCGAGGAAGTGCTGACGCCTATCTACCCCACCACCGAGGGCGTGCCGCAGCCGCGGCTGCGCTCGCTGATCGATGCCGCGCTGCGCGAGGCCACGGCCTCGGGAGTACGCGACTGGATTCCCAGGAACCTGCTCTCGAAGCTCGACCTGCCGCCGCTGCTCGATGCGCTCAACACGATGCACCGCCCGCCGCGCGAGGCGAATCTCGCCGAACTGCTGTCGGGGCGTCATCCGGCGCAGCGCCGCCTGGCCTTCGAAGAACTGCTGGCGCATCAACTGTCGTTGCGCCTGCTGCGCCAGACAATCCAGTCGGATCCGGCGCAGCCGCTGCGCGATCCTGAAGGCCTCGAGCAGCGGCTGCTCGCGGCGCTGCCGTTCGCGCTCACCGGCGCGCAGTCGCGCGCGCTCGCCGAAGTCGATCGCGATGTTTCGGCCGACCGGCCCATGGTCCGGCTGGTGCAGGGTGACGTGGGCTGCGGCAAGACCGTGGTGGCTGCCGCCGCGGCCGCGCGCGCCGTCGGCAGCGGAATGCAGGCGGCGCTCATGGCTCCGACCGAATTGCTGGCCGAGCAGCATGCGAAGAATTTCGAACGCTGGTTCCGGCCGCTGGGAATTACCGTGGCCCTGGTCACCGGCTCGATGCCGGCGCGCACGCGCCGCAGTGCCCTCGAGGCCGTGGCGAGCGGCGAGATCAAGCTGGTCGTCGGTACCCATGCGCTGTTCCAGGAATCGATGGAGTTCGCGCGGCTCGGCCTGGTGATCGTCGACGAGCAGCATCGCTTCGGGGTGCAGCAGCGACTGGCGCTGCGCGAGAAGGGCGCGCGTGCCGGCACGCTGCCGCATCAGCTGATCATGACGGCGACGCCCATACCGCGCACGCTGGCCATGACGGCCTACGCGGATCTCGATGTCTCGGTAATCGACGAATTGCCGCCGGGCCGCACACCGGTTCGCACCAGCGTATTTCCGCAGGCGCGGCGCGCGGAAATCGTCGCCCGCGTGCACGCGCGCATCGGCGCGGGCAGCCAGGCCTACTGGGTCTGTCCGATGATCGAAGAGTCCGAAGAACTGCGTTACCAGGCCGCGGAGGAAACCGCCGCGGCACTGGCGGAAGCCTTGCCCGATGTGCGCGTGGGACTCGTGCATGGACGCATGCCGGCGCGCGACAAGGAACGCGGCATGTACGCGTTCAAGGAAGGCAAGATCGGGTTGTTAGTCGCCACCACCGTCATCGAGGTGGGAGTCGACGTGCCGAACGCCACGCTCATGGTCATCGAAAATGCCGAACGCATGGGACTCGCGCAGTTGCACCAGCTGCGCGGGCGCGTCGGGCGCGGCGCGCAGGAGAGTGACTGCGTGTTGCTCTATGGCGATCCGCTCAGCGAGGTGGCGCGTGCACGCCTGCGGGCGATCCGCGAGACCAACGACGGCTTCGAGATCGCGCGCCGTGACCTCGAGCTACGTGGTCCGGGCGAGTTGCTGGGCACCCGGCAAACCGGCCTCGCGGACATGCGGGTGGCCGACCTCATGCGCGATTCGGACCTGCTTCCCGACGTCCAGAGTGCGGCGGAAATCCTTTTGAAACAGGATCTTGCGGCGGTCGATGGACTCACCAGCCGCTGGGTGGGGAGCGCCGCCCGCTACGGCCGGGTGGGGTGAGACCCAGGACACATAGATAAGAATGGGCGTTGTGGTCCAAATGCGAATCATTTACATTCGTGATCAATATCCGCTATGGCCGTCCAGATCGTCAACGAGATGCCGGATGCCGAGGTTCACCGTGGTGACCCGGTCGAGGACATTCCTGCGCGAACTGAATGCGCCGCGCGAGCGTCGCAGCTTTCTCAGCGGCCGCGCAGCGTTCATCGCGATAACCGTTGGCCTGCATTTCATCGTCGCGATCGCGCTGGTGCGCATGCAGTTCAGCCAGCGCTCCGAGCTGGCGCCGGCGCCGATCGAAGCCTCGCTGCTCGAAACGCCCGCGGATGCCGAGCCACCGCCGCCGACATACGCGCCGCCGCCGATGGACGTCGTGTATTCGCTGCCAACGCCGCAGGAAATCATCATCGAGACCGAGACCGTCTCTGAAGTCACCGGCACTGCGATCACCTCCCCGGGCGCCGGTGACCACGGTGGCCCCGATGGTCGAATCCGTCGAATACATTCGCGCCGCACCGCCGGTGTATCCCAGGGAATCGCAGCGCCGCCGCGAACACGGCACGGTGATCCTGCGAGTGCTGGTCGATGCACACGGCCTGCCCGCACAGGTGCAGATCGAACGCTCCAGCGGATTCGAGCGGCTCGATGACGCCGCCCGCGAAGCGGTCGAGAAATTCCTGTTCCGTCCCTACGAAGTGAATGGCGTGGCACAACCCGCCCAGGTGCTGATCCCGATCGGATTCGATCGCCGCGCCTCCTGATCCGCGCCTGCGCGTATCATTGGCGCCAGTGGCCAGCCCCGCATTTGACCTGGAACTAACCCCCAAGCTCTTCGAGCGCACGTCTCACTGCGCTGCGTTATGCGCGTCGCGCGCGCGATCTCATCGAGCTCGCGCGCCTGCATCGCCCCATCGGCATCTGGCTGTTGTTGTGGCCGGTGCTGTGGGCCGTGTGGATCGCCGGCGCCTCGCATCCCAGCGCAAAGGTGCTCGTGATCTTCGTGCTGGGCACCGTGGCCATGCGCTCCGCGGGCTGCGTGATCAACGATCTCGCCGACCGCGACTTCGACCCCTTCGTCAAACGCACGCGTGACCGGCCGATCGCCTCGCGGCGCATCGCGCCGGCCGAGGCCGTGCTCTGGTTCCTGGTGTTGATCGGCATTGCGCTGGCGCTGGTGCTGCAGCTCGATCCGTTCACCATCCGCATGTCGGTGATCGGCGCGGGCCTGGCCGTCACCTATCCACTGTTCAAGCGATTCTTTCCGCTGCCGCAGTTCTACCTGGGCGTGGCCTTCAGCTGGGGCGTGCCAATGGCCTTCAATGCGCAAACCGGCGCCATCCCGCGCGTGGCGTGGATCATCTTCTTCGCCGGGATCATCTGGGCGGCCGTCTACGACACCATGTACGCCATGGTCGACCGCGACGACGACTTGAAGATCGGCGTGAAATCCAGCGCCATCGTGTTCGGCGACATGGACAAGCTCATCATCGGCATGCTGCAGGCACTGATGTTGTTTGCGCTGTACCTGGTCGGCACGCAACATGGAGTTCGGCTACTGGTACAACATGGGGCTGGTCGGCGCCGCCGTGTTCTTCGCCTACCAGCAGTGGCTGATCCGCCATCGCAAGCCCGACGCGTGCTTCAAGGCCTTCCTCAACAATCACTACGTGGGTTATGCCGTGTTCATCGGCATCCTGCTCGAGTACGCTTTTCGCGCGTCTGCCAGCGGCGGTTAGCCGTCAACGTGGCTCGAAGAGTTTCTCGACGATCAGCCAATCGACGAATTGCCGCGGCCAGGCCGTGACCGGCCCGGTATTGGAAGCACGCAACCCGAAGCCATGGCCGACGCGGTCATACAGGTGGAGCTCGGCGGGAATCTTGAGCGCGCGCGCCGCGAGATAGAGCTGCGTGATTCCCGCGACCACCTCGGGGCGATCGTCGCTGCCGCACAGCAGGAACAGCGGTGGGTCATTCGCCTCCAGTCGCAGTTCTTCGAAAGTGCCGGGATAGATCAGCGCCGCGAAATCCGGCCGCGAACTCGTGCGGTCGATTTCCCTGGCGGAGTCGGGAATGCCGGAGTCGGAATTCATGACGCCAAGACCGGTGAGCTGCCCACCGGCCGAGAATCCCAGCACGCCGATGCGATGCGGATCCAGCGACCACTCGGCCGCGCGCGATCGCACCAGGCGCACGGCCTGCAACAGATCGCCCAGCGAGTCTCCCATGATGGTGTAGCGCGAGCCGGGCGCTCGTGGCAGGCGGTACTTGAGCACGAAGGCCGCGATGCCCTGTTCATTGAGGAACCGGGCGACATTGTGGCCCTCGTGGTCCGTCCACAACTCGCGGAAGCCGCCGCCCGGCACGACATTATCGTGCTGGCCGCCGTTCCCGACGCGCGCGCCGGTAGATAGACCGTCAGGTCGGGCAGGTGAACATTCGAGACGACATGTTCGCCCTGTTCGGTAACCCGAACCGTTTCCTTGCCGCCTTCCGCGGCCAGCGCCGCGGTGGATTCGGCGGGGTAAAGAGGTACCACCACGGGCGCGCGGCTTTCTCCGCGCCCGCGGCCTGCTGCAGGCACAGCAGCCCGCAGCAGAGCCATGGCCCAAGGCTGACCAGGAATGGCCGCCGCATCACCACCACATGGCGTAGAGCCCGGCCAGGATCGCGACGATGATCAGCGCGGCGATGTTGAAGCCGGTGCCGGTCTTGAAATCGACGTTCTTGATGTCGACACGCATCGCGGCCTCCTTCTGCGGCGACATCAGCGAGATCGCGACGGCGATCACGATGCCGGCGACGAAGCACCAGCCCACGCGGTTCATGAACGGATAGTCCGGCAGGAACCTGTAGAACACGTACGACAGGACCACCGTGGCGAGCATCGAAACCATGGCCGCCGTCGCCGTGGTGCGCGCCCAGAACAGGCCGAGCAGGAAGATCACGCAGATGCCCGGCGTGACGAACCCCGTGAAGTTCTGGATGTACTGGAAGCCCTGCTGGAAATTCTCGAGGAACGGCTTGGTGATGAAGATGGCAATGAGGATCGACACGATCGCCACGATGCGACCCACCATGACCAGCGTGCGCTGCTCGGTATCCGGCTTCACGGCACGATACAGATCCATCGTGAAGATGGTTGCGATCGAATTGATCTTGGAGCCGGTGGACGCGACGATGGCCGCGACCAGCGCCGCGAACACCAGGCCCTTGATGCCCACGGGCAGCATGGCCATGAGACTCGGATAGGCCTGGTCGGTTTTCTCGAGCCCGGGCACGAGTACCAGCGCAGCGATGCCGGGCAGCACGATGATCGCCGGCATCAGCAGCTTCAGGAAGGCGGCGAGCACGATGCCCTTCTGCGCCTCGTTCACGCTCTTGGCCGCGAGACCGCGCTGGATGATGTATTGATTGAAGCCCCAGTACGAGACATTCATCATCCACATGCCGCCTAACAACACGGCGAGGCCCGGCAGGTCCTTGTAGTGTGGACTGTCCGTCGAAAGGATCATGTCGAACTTCTCGGGGAACTGTGTCGTCAGGGTCTTGAAGCCCGCCAGGACGCCGGCGTCGCCGCCGACCTTGTCCAGCGACATCCACGTGATGATGATGCCGCCCAGGACCAGCAGCGACACCTGCACGACGTCCGTGAGCGCGACTGCTTTCAGGCCGCCGTACAGCGCGTACAGCAGCGCAAACAGCGCGAGCGCGGTGATCGCGATCTGCAGGTTGAGACCAGTGATGGCGTTCACGGCGAGCGCGCCAAGCCACAGGATGGAAGTGAGGTTCACGAAGATGTACAGCGCGAGCCAGAAGACGGCCATCACGTTGCGCACTGCCGGGCTGTACCGCCGCTCGAGGAACTCCGGCATGGTGTAGATGCCGTTCTTGAGGAACACCGGCAGGATCCATTTGCCGACAACGATGAGTGTGAGCGCCGCCATCCACTCGTACGAGGCGATGGCCATGCCCATCACGTAGCCGGAGCCGGACATGCCGACGATCTGCTCGGCGGAGATGTTCGCGGCGATCAGCGAGGTGCCGATGGCCCACCAGGGCAGCGCGCGCGAAGCCAGGAAGTAGTCCTGTGCGTCCTTCTTGTGTTCGCCTTTCTCGCGCGACACCCACTGCGCAAGCGCGAAGATGCCAACCGCGTAGACACACAGGATGACGATGTCGACTGTTTCCAGATTCATCTGGGACCCCCTCAGGTCACGGCGTCGCTGCGACGCCTTGTTGTTAGGCAATGGCGGCGCGCAAGGCCTCGACGAGTGCATGCGCGCGTCTTTCGATTTCCGCGAGTGTATACGCGGGCGTGAACAATTCGCTGCCGAATCCGAAGCCATCCGCGCCTGACACGAGCCATTCGGAGATGTCCTGCGAGCCAATACCGCCGACGGGATAGATCTTCACGTGTTTCGGCATCACGGACTTGAGCGCCTTGAGATGTCGCGGCCCGTAGGTACTGGCGGGAAACAACTTGAGCTCGGTGGCGCCGGCGGCGAGCGCCGTGAAGGCTTCGGTCGCGGTAGCGATACCAGGCAGCACGCGCATGCCGAGCGCGAGCGCGCGACGGATCACGGCCGGATCGCAATTGGGCGCGACGATGAGCTTGCCGCCCGCGTCGTGCACGCGCTCGACGCCAGTGGTGTCGAGCACGGTGCCGGCCCCGACCAGGCACCGCGCGCCGTGCGCATCGCGCCAGTAGTTTGATGGTGTCGAACGGGTCGGGAGAGTTGAGCGGCACTTCGATGGTACGAAAGCCGGCGTTCACCAGCGTCGCGCCCACCTCCGGTGCGCGTTGTGGCGTGAGCCCGCGCAGGATGGCGACCAATTCAATTTGCGACACTGGCTGCTCCAATCAGTTGCCCGCCATGGTGGCACGTACGCGCGCGAGTCCGGCCAGCGACGCCGCGTCGCCGGCAATACATTCGGCGTGGCGGCCGTGCCGCGCGAGGGCCATGCGATACAGATCGCAAAGCGCCGGCGCGCCAACGACGTGCACGCCGGAGCCCGTGCTGTGTGCGCCGAACAGCGGCAATGCGCCGCCGACATCGGCGCCGATCAGCAGGCCCGATACCCACGAGGGCGCGCCTTCCGGGGTCAGCTGCTTGTCGATGCGCAGGCTGCGGCCCTGGAACAGCCGATGCAGCACGGAAACCGAACCGTGCCTGACGGCCTCGGCGAGTCCGCGCTCGAACTCGGCGCCGCGATGTTCCACGGGTGTCGCCGGATCGCGCACCAGCACACTGTGATCACACAGCAGCCGGAACAGCTCGCCGGTGGGCACCGTCAGGAAATCGAGCACCACGCCATCGTGCAGCGACACCCACTTGGTATGTGTGCCCGGCAGGCAGACCAGGTGCCGGCCCTCGGCCAGCGCCGGCGCCTGCGCGAGCGCGCCGAGCAGCTGGGTTTCTTCGCCGCGCAGCACGTCGGGAGCTCCGAGCGGATTGGAACAACGCATGCCGGGAATGATGTGTACGCCCGCACGCGGACTGGCCAGCGTCGTGGCAATGTTCACCACGTCTTCGGGGCACAGTAGATAGGGCGCTTCCACCCAGCCGAAGGCCGAGCCGGCCATGCCGCAGAGAATTGCGGGCAGCGGACCGTTGTTTCCGCGCCATGCCTCCGTCAGTCCATCGAACACCTCGGCGAAACGGCCGCGCGAATCCGCCGCGCCCGGACCGTTGACCGTCTCGAGCACACGGTCATCGTCCGCGCGCAGAAACAGCCGCAGATTGCTGGTGCCCCAGTCGCCGGCGATGTAGGCGGCGGCGCTCATGGCATGTACAGGCCGCCGTTGACGTGCACGATGTTTCCCGGTGATGAAGCCCGACAGTTCATTGGACGCCAGGAACAGGAATGCGCCCACGCAGTCTCCGGCTTCACCGATGCGGCCCAGCGGCGTTGCGCCGCGCATGGCGTCCAGGCGCTCCCTGGGCGTGCGCGCATGGAACGGCGTGGCGATGGCGCCGGGCGCAACAGTGTTCACGCGAATGTTCTTCTTCGCGAGATCGCGCGCCAGGTGTCGCGTCAGATTGTGGACCGCTGCCTTGGCGCTGGAATACACGCTGGCGCCGGCGCCGCCGCCGTCGATGCCCGCCACCGAACCCACATTGATGATGTTGCCGCCGCCGCGCTTTTCGAAATGCGGGATGGCCGCCTGCGTGGTGGCGATGATGGAACGGACGTTGAGGTCGTAGACCAGGTCGAAGAGTGCATCGTCGACCTCGGTGATGGGCCGCCGTTCGCCCAGGCCGCCGGCATTGTTGATCAGCACATCCAGCGCCGCCGAGCCCGGCCGCGGCTTCCTCGACGACACGACGCGCCTCGCCGCGTTTCGTCAGGTCGGCGCGAACCAGCAGGGGTTTTCTGCCTTCGCGGGCGATTTCGTCTGCCAGCGCGCGCGCCTCGGACTCGTGCGAGTTGAAGTGCAGTGCCAGGTGCGCCCCCTGTGCAGCGAATGCGCGCGCCAGCGCCGCGCCAATGCCGGAGCTGGCGCCGGTAATCAGCACGGTCCTGTCTTGCAGATCTTCGATTTGGCTCATTCGCGCGATGTTACGGGGCGGCGAGCGCGCGCTCCATCGCCAGCGTGCCGTCCGGGCGCAACAGCTTCACGACCAGGCGTAGCGGTTCCTCGGGTTTGCGCGCTGCAACCGGCCGCGTGATGGAAACCGGCGCATCGTTCACCGCCGCATCACCGCTGTCGAAAGCCCGGTTTTCAGCGCCCACGAGTTGCCAGGTGAGCCGATATCCCCGCAACGGGATGTATGGCAATTCCGTTGCCGCCTTGGGCGTGAGCTCGACGGCGAATCCGGCAGGCGCACCCTCCCGAGCCGGGTGACCAGGCGATTTCGAGGTGCGCGGGCTCATTGAGCTCGCGCCAGGCGAAATACGACGGTTTGCGCTGGCGATCGGGATCGACGATGCCGTGTTCGAGATATCCCTGCTCCTGTCCCGGCCAGAAATAGCGACGCGACTTGTAGTCCTGGTAGCACCAGAGAATCGCGCCGGCGATCCAGTCACGCTGCGCCAGCAGCGGCATCTGCTCGCGCAGGATGGACACGCGCATGGCGTCGGCCTCGGTGGGATTCTTCGCGAAGATCCCGGGAAAGCCGAGCTCGGAGATGATCACCATCTTGGCGGGAAACAGCCGATCGACCTTGTCGAGTGCCGGACCCAGCGCCTCGCGCGGGCCATGCCACGCACCGAAGTACTGGTTCATCATGAGAAAGTCGGCGTCATTCGCCGCCGAGTCCTGCGCGCGCGTGAGCTTTGGCAGATTGTCATCCGCCATCGTCACCGGTCTCTGCGGGTCGATGCTCTTGATGAACTCACGCATGGTGCGGAAGAACTTGATGCCGCCGGGTGAGCCCGCGGCGCTTTCGTTGAACACGCTCCAGGCGAACACGCTGGGGTGATTGCCGTATTGCTCGATCAACTCGCGCATCTGCTGTTTCGCGAGTTCGAGGTATTGCGGATTCGAGAGCTGCTCCTCGCTGGCCTGCCAGATCGGAATCTCCGGAATCAGCAGGATGCCGCGACGGTCGGCAAAATCGACTGCGGGCGTGCCCGGCGCATAGTGCACCGGCCGCGTCAGCGTCATGTTGAGGCTCTTCATGTCCTCCCAGTCGTGACGCAGCGTGCCCGGCGATTCGGCCAGTCCGTCCCAGGGAGAGTCGGTGTGGCGCGTCATCCCGGTGAGACGCACGCGCTGACCGTTGATCAGCAGGTGCCGGTCGCGGATCTCGATGTCGCGCAGGCCGAAACTGTCACCGGCGCTGTCGAGCACCCGGTCCCCGTCCAGCAGTTCCACCGTCATGCGATAGAGATAGGGATGCTCGAGGTCCCAGCGCCTGATGTTCGCGAGCGGCATGGTGAATGCCACCTCGTTGTCGCCGGCGCTGAGTTCGACCTGCTGCGAATGGCTCGCCACCGCTTCACCGCGCGGTGCGGTCACGGTGGCGCGCAGCGACACTTTTCGCCGCTCGCGTGTGGTCAGTCGCACGCGATTGCTCACCGAGGCCTGATTGCCATCGAGCGTGGAACGAATGAACTGGTTGGCGACGCGCGCCGGGCCGTGCACGTTGATCCAGACATCGCGCACCAGGCCGCCGTAGGCCCACCAGTCGTACCAGGCATCCGGCGCGCCGCGCGCGCCAAAGCCGGGGATGGTGTACATGCCGGGCCGGTTGTCGACCGCGACCACGATGAGGTTGCGGTCGCGCAAGTGTCTTGAAATGTCGAAGGAGTGCGCGCTGTAGCCGCCCTCGTGGTGGCCGACCTCGACTCCGTTGATCCATACCCGCGACTTGTAGAACGCCGCGCCGAAGTGCAGCTGCACGATGGCGTCAGCGGGTAGTTTGGGCAGCTCGAGCTTGCGGAAATACCAGCCCACACCCAGGTACTCGTAGTCGGGCCCGGCACGATTCCAGCTGTGCGGCAGATCCACTGGGCTGGTGCCCGAGGGCGCACTCGCCGGCCATCCTGCCACGCCGCCATTGACGCCCGCCTCCACCCGGAAGGACCAGTCGCGATTCAGGTCGATACGGGTAGCCGCGTCCGCGGTGGCGGCCAGGAACAAGGTCGCGAGCAGCAACAACCGGCGCGTGCGCATGGTCAGGCTCCTAGATTTGGTGTGGGGCGACGATGCGGCGCTCGCCGATCAGGAAGGCGTCGGCCACGAGCTGAAACGGGCGCCAGTCCACCTCGGATTCCCGGGCCTCGCAAAGCGCGGCAAAACGCGCGTACAGCCGCGGATATTCACCCGCCAGGCCTTCGTCCAGGCTCACGATCTTTCCGTCGATGGCGAGACCCGCCCCGCCGCGCGACAGCGTGAGTGTGCCGCTGGTGGTCACGAGCTCGATGTCCCAGCTCTGTTCTCCCTTCTGGCGAAAATCGAACTCGGCGGCGATGGCGACACCCGAAGTTGTGCGCAGGGCCAGCTCCGCCGCGATCGGCGCCTGCTGGTTCTCCGGGAATTCGAGCCGTGCACGCTCGAGGCTCACCTCGTCGGCGAGCACCTCGGTGAGCACCGACAGCGCGTTGATGCCCGGATCGAAGACCCCGAAGCCGCCCGGCTCCCAGATCCAGCGCTGCCCCGGGTGCCAGAAATGCACGTCTTCTTTCCAGACGATTTTTCCGGAAACCAGCTTGCGCGTGCGCAGCCATTCGCGCGCCGCATCAACCCCGCCGGCGAAGCGCGAGTGCCAGGTCTGGAACAGCGTGCGGCCGCAACGCGACGCTTCTGCCGCGAGCAGCGCGATCTGCCGCGTGGTGGCCGTCGGCGGCTTCTCGAGCATCACGTGTTTGCCGGCTCGCAGCGCCATCAGCGCCGCGTCGAAGTGCGCCTGCGGCGGCGTGCAGATGGAAACGCAGGCCAGGTCCGGCACACCCGCGAGCATGGATTCGAGATCCGTGAAGTTGGCGACGCCGTCGACCTTCGCGTTACGGCTGGCACAGGCCACGAATTCGAAGCTTGAATTCGCGGCCAGCGCGGGAATGTGCTGGTCGCGCGCGATCTTGCCGATGCCGAGCAGGCCGGTCTTCAGCCGCATCTGGTCTCCCTACTTGCGAATCGTCGACAGGTAATCCGCGGCAGGCGTCAGTTCGTTTCCCTTGCGGAAGTCGAACAGCGTGGCGTTCTCCCAGTGCGAGCCCGTGCCCCAGCGAGTCTTGCAACTCGTGGAGACCCACGCCGGCTCCCAGTACACCACGCCCACGCCGCCTATCCGCAGCGTCATCTGCACGACATCGTTCATGAAACGCTGCTGGCCACGCAGGCTCGCAGGATAGCCGCGATGCAGCGAGTCTTCACCCAGCAGGTTGGGAGCCTTGTCGCCCGCATCCTGCAGCGTGAACGGATAGGAGACTTCGACCACGATGATCGGGCGGCCGAAGCGCCTGGTCACGGACAGCAGTGCGCGTTCGGCCTGCGGCAGATCGAGGCTCGACCACTTGCGGTAGTAACTGACACCGATGTAGTCGAAATCGCGCACTCCTGCGGCTACCGCGGCCGCGAACCACGGCTCGACGTTCTCCGGTTGCGCCACGTGCAACATGACTTTCGGCGATGAACCATCGGCAGCGCGCGCCTCGCGCACGGCGCGGATGCCCGCATTCAGTATCTTGGCGTTGCGCGCCCAGTCGATGGGATCGCCCTTGGTTTCCGCGCGCCTCAGCATCTGCGTGTTGATCTCGTTGCCCACCTGCACCATGTAGGGCATCAGGCCGCGCGAATTCAGCCTGGCCAGCACGTCGCGCGTGTATTCGTAGACGTGTGTGGCGAGCTTGTCCGGGTCGTCGATGTCCGCGGCCCAGGCGGCCGGAATGGTCTGCTTCTGCGGATCCGCCCAGTCGTCCGAGTAATGAAAGTCGAGCAGCACCTTCATGCCCGCGCGCTTCGCACGTTCGCTCGAACGCGTGACATCCGCCTCGTTGCTGTAGTTGGTCCACGACGCGGGATCGTTCCAGAGCCGCAGCCGCACGAGGTTGGCTCCCTTTTCGGCAAACAGCTCGTATGGGTCGCGCGGCTTGCCGCCGAGACGAAACTCGGCGCCGCAGGATTCGACTTCGTTGACGTACGACAGGTCCACGCCGGCGAAACGCTCCGCGCCGGAATCCGCGGCGGCCGTGGCGACCACCGACGTTGCGGCACAGGAGATCAGCGCGATACACGCGTGCGAGGTGAGGCGTCTCATGTATTCCGGCAGGGGCGCGGGGAGTGCTCCCGCGCCACCTGCCAACCCCGGTTTAGATCAGAATTTGAACGTGAAATCCAGCAACGCTCGTCGGCCGTACACATCATACGAGCCCAGCCGATCCTGGCTGTTGTCACGCCAGATTCGCAGCGGCTCGTTGGTGAGATTGTTCACCTGCAGACGGATGCCGAACGTGTCGTTGAGCTGGTATGACCCGCTGAAGTCGAGGATGGTTTCTTCGCCCAGCGAACGCACGTCCGAGCCGTTCCAGCCCGCGATGATGCTGAAGGGCGAGTGGTACTTGTATCCCACACGCAGCTCCCAGCCCGCACTGTTGAACCACAGGTCAACCGCCGCGGTGTTCTCCGCGTAGCCTTCCACCGGCAGCGGATTTGTCGACGGATAGAACTCCTTCACGTCGGTGTCGACGTAGGCGTAGTTCATGTAGACGCCGAAGTTGCGCCCGATGCCGGACTCCGCGAACGGAGTCTGGAAAGTCAGTTCCGCGCCGGCAATGCCGCCGCCCTCGCCATTGAACGGGCCGGTCACCGCATAGGTGGTGCCGTCGATAGTCACCGGCTCGGTGCTGTAGCCGATGTGGCTGTCGACATCCTTGTAGAACACCGCGATCGCGGCCAGCGCCTCGGGCCTGAAATACCACTCGAACGATACATCCGCCTGGTTGGCGACGAACGGATCGAGCATCGGGTTACCGCCGCTGCCGGTCGGAGGCGGCGTCTCGTTCCACAGGGAACGCGATGCGCGCAGCTCATCGAGCGGCGGACGCGCGATGACGCGCGCCAGGCCGACACGCAGCAGCTTGTCCTCTGCCAGGTTGAAGTTGAAGTTCAGGCTGGGCAGCGGCTCGAGGTAGTCATTCCTGACCTCGATCAGTTCGAGTGCGCCACCGTTGGTGGACGAATAGCCCGAGCTGCTGGTGCGCGTCTGGACCACGCGGACGCCCGCATTGGCGGTGAAGGGAACCGAACCGAGTGAACCGCCGAAGGTCACCTTGCCGTACGCCTCGGTCACGTCTTCGTCGACACCCCAGGTGCTGCTCTGGACGATGGCATTGTTGTCGACCGGCATGCCGCCGTACACCAGCTCCGCGAGTTCCTGGTAGTCGCCATTGAGCAGCGGTGGCGCGTCGAACTCGGTCACGCTGTAGTTGGTGAACAGGTCCGCCGGCAGCGGGGTGGTCAGTATCGAGGTGTAGTCCTGGTGGCGGTGCAGGTACGATTTTTCGCGCACCGAGAAGCGTGCGCCGAACTTGATTCCCTTGAGATGATCGCCCTCGTACTGGCGATTGAAGTCCACCTGCAGCGCGGTGAGATCGTCCTTCAGATCGTCCGGCCCGTCGGCAGTACCCGTCAGCCAGTCCGGCGCCGACTGGATATTCACATCGGCCGGATTCGAGCTGGTCTGCAGCGAAGGTGTGACGTTCCCCGACATGTCGAAGGTCATCGTCGCGGGGTACACCTCTGAACGGAACGCCGCCCAGCGGTTCTTGCGAGTGGCCTTCGAGTAGGAGAGATCGCCGGTAAAGGTCCAGGTGGATTCGATCCTGATATTCGCACCGGACACGAACAGGTCCTTGTCCTCGGTGTATTTCGCGATGACGTTGGTGACCGAGGTGTAGCAATTGTCGAGCGTTCCCGCGACCACGGTTGTGCCGACCTGGCCGTAGCTGGACGCAGGGGCGTTGTAACAACCTTCGTTAAGGTTGTCCCAGTTGCCCATCACGCCGTTGCGGCTGTACCAGGCCTGGTTCTGGTCCTCGTCGATGGTGAACTTGGAATACAACGCGTCGAAGTTGAGCTCCATGGTGTCGCCAACGCGAAACGCCAGCGCACCGTTCACGCCGTAACGGTCTTCGGTGAGCTTCTTGACCTCGGTCTGTGCACCCCACGGCGTGGGATCGTCAGTTCCGTCGTCATCGAGATCGCCAGTGGCGTTGCCGGGGTTGATGCTGCCGTCGTTGTAGCCCCAGCCCTGGAATGACGGGAACGCGTTCTTCTGTTGCTGCATGCTGACACCGATGTTGAAGCCGAAGCCCTCGCTCGGCGTGTCGGTGAAGCTGCCGCTGGCGCGGTAACCGTAGGGGTCATATCCCGGAATGTCCGAACCCGCCTCGTAGTACACCGGGCCGCCGCGAAGCATTGCCTTGGGACCGGAATAGTCGAACGGCCGGATGGTCTTGATATCGATGGTGCCGGCGACGCCGCCCGCCACCAGGTCCGCCGACTGCGACTTGTACACGTCGGCGCCGGAAACGACTTCCGATGGGTAGATTTCCCAGCGCACGTTGCGACTCGGCTCGGATGAGGCGACTTCGCGGCCGTTGACCAGGCCCAGCACCAGCCGGGGACCGAGCCCACGTACCACTGCCTGGCTCACGTTGCCGCGGTCGCGCGTGCCGTTGATGCCCGGCAGCCGGACCAGCGTCTCCGCGATGGTGACGTCCGGCAATGCGCCGATGTCGCCGCCGGAAACTGCGTCGACCACCAGCTCGGAGTTCCTCTTGACCTCGAGCGCGCTCTGCAGGCTGGCGCGATAACCCGTGACGAGGACTTCAGTCAGCTCTTCGCCCTTCTCTTCGGGCGCCTGCTGCGCCAGCGCCAATGTGCTGGCCGCGAGCGCGGTGCCGGACGCGATAACGCGCCTGAATTTCCTGGATTTCATGTTCCCCCCAATGTCTGCTGCGTGGTTACAACAAACCAATTAATAGTATCAGTATGCGCAGGGGGACAAATCGGCGTCAATAGCTAGAGGATGCGGCGCGCGCCGCCGCCGGGCCATATCGATGTTCATATCGATCGGCCCGGAAAATGGAATCGGGAATCAGCGCGGTTTCGCGCTCTTGATCACCAGCGCCAGCGCCTCGGCGATGAGCTCGCGGCAGGCGCGCGCGGCGCCGTCGGCGTTGCCGTTGCGGATCGCGCGATAGACCTTGTCGTGCGCGTCGTAATCGGCGAGCGCGCCCTTGGTCTTGTTGGTGAGTCGGATGGAAAAGCGCAGCGCCGTTTCCACGATGGGCGTGAGCTGGTGGAAGAAGCGGTTGTGGCTGATCTCGAGGATCGTGGCGTGAAAGGCGATGTCCGCGGCCACCGGATCGAAGTGGCCATTGAGTGCGCCCTTCATTTTCTCGAGCTTCTGGCGCAACAACTCCTTGTCTTCCGCGGTGGCATTGACTGCCGCCAGCGCTGCGGCAGCGGGCTCGATGCCGAACCGCACCTCGAGGAATTCCCGTACCAGGCTGTGCGAGAAGTGGCGGTCCAGGATCCAGGTGAGCACCTCGGCATCGAGCAGGTCCCACTTGTCTTCGGGATGCACGTAGGTGCCGACGCGCGGGCGCTGACCGATGAGTCCCTTGGTCGAGAGGATCTTCACGGCCTCACGCATGACCGTGCGGCTGGCGCCGAACTTCTTGCCGAGCTCGGCCTCGATGGGCAATGCCTTGCCTGCCGGCAAGTCGCCGCGCACGATCGACGAGCCGAGCTTCTGCACCAGCGATTGCGTGAGATTGATACTTCCGGACATGAGATCCCCTTGCTTGGCGCAGCTACGCTACCACGCACCGGGTCAGCAGTCCGACCATTAATCATATAAATCCACGGAATACGTATGCATTGCGCCGGCGCGCGCGCCGTGCGACAGATGGCGGCTCGACGCCGGACAGGAAATGTCCTGCGCAGGACAGGCGGGTGTCGCGCCACCGCGTGGCGCGCCGCCGGGCCGGTAGTTAGTGGGCGCGGCGCCCGCGTCACACCAGCTCGACGCCCAGTTCCTTGAGGATGGCGACGCGCAGCGCCTGCGCTTCCGGGTTGGACACGCGCCGCGGGTGTGCGAACGGCACGTCGAAGGACGCCTGGATGCGCGCCGGCCGCGGGCTCAGCACCAGGATGCGGTCCGCGAGATGGATGGCCTCCTCCACGTCGTGCGTGATCAGCATGACGGTGTGACGCTCCTTCGCGAGGATGCGCAGCAGCTCGTTCTGCATGCGAAGACTCATCAACGCGTCCAGCGCCGAAAACGGCTCGTCCATGTAGAGGATCTCGGGCTTCACCACCAGCGCGCGCGCGATCTCGGCGCGCTTCAGCATGCCGCCCGAGAGCTCGTGCGGATAGTTGTTCTCGAAGCCCTTGAGACCGACGAGCTCGGCGTATTCCTGCGCCAGCACCTCGCGGTTCGGCAGCTCGTCCGGCAGACCAAACAACAGGTTCTGCCGCACCGTGAGCCACGGAAATACCGAGCCCTGCTGCGTGATCATCACGCCATTGCGATTGGGCGCGGTGCGCGGCACGCCGTCGATTTTCACCGCGCCGGTATCCGGGGCCAGGAAGCCGGCGATGATGTTCATCAACGTGGTCTTGCCGCAGCCCGAGGGCCCGACAATGGCGACGAATTCGCCGTCGCCCACCTTGAAATTCAGATCGGCGATGACATCGAGGCGCCCCTCGTCAGTCGGAAATCCCTTGCGGACGTCCTCGACGACGATCTTCGTCTTAATGAACATAGCGCCACCGCACGTTCTTCATGTTTTCGAGCAGGCGCATGGCCCCGTCGAGCATCAGTCCGATGAGTCCGATGATGATCATGCCGGCCACCACCAGCTCGTAGCGGTTGCCGGCATTACGCGAATCCATGATCAGGTAGCCCAGGCCCGAGCGCAGCGCGATCATCTCGGCCGCGACCACCACCAGCCACGCCACGCCCAACCCGATGCGCATGCCCACGATGATCTGCGGCAGCGCCGCCGGAAAAACCACCTGCAGGAACAGCTTCTTGCGCGTGACTCCGAAGTTTTCCGCGGCCCTCAGGTAGCGCTTTTCGATGGTGTGCACGCCCGTGGTGGTCTGCACGATCATCGGGAACACCGACGCGATGAAGATCAGGTAGATAGGCGACGCGTTGCCCACGCCGAACCAGAGGATGGCGATCGGGATCCAGGCAATCGGGAGAAATCGGCCGCAGTATCTGGAACAGCGGATTCAGCGTCACGTACGCGCCGTGCACCCAGCCCATCCACAGGCCCAGCGGAATCGCGAACAGGACGGCGATGCAGAAAGCCGGCGCCCACGCGGAACAGCGACGCGGCGATGTGTTCCCACAGTGTGCCGTCGCTGGCCAGCTCCAGTGTTCCCAGCACCACCTTGCCGGGCGTGGGGAAGATCACGCTTTTCGTGAGCACCACCGCGGCCCACCAGATGATCACCACCACCGCGAGCACGATGATGGATGGAATTGCGCCGCGTGACTTTCTTCATTGCTATTTCTTCTCCAGCAACTCGCGCACGCGCCAGCGGATTTTTTCCCACGGCGTGGCCGGCATCGTCTTCCACGACGATGGTCATCTGCCCGCTGACATGCGCGGTGCACACGAACTGGTATTCCGCCGCTTTCTCGAACGGCAGCCGGAAACTCTGTCCCGGCATCATGATGGTCGGCCCGAACACCTGCGGCACTTCATCCAGGTTACGCAGCAGGAGCACGTCCTCGAGCCCGAGCGTGAGGCGAATCTGCGCCGGCAGGATTTCCACCTTGTCGCCGGACATGCGCCGCGCATATGTGCCCTTGGGGATCTCGAACAGTTTTTCGCGCGACAGCCACGTGGATCGGCGCAAATCCCGCCCACAGGACCGTTGCGAGCAGCGCGAGCAGTGGCAACAGCCAGATGATTCGCATACGCCGCGTCATGGTCAGCCACGCAGCAGGATCTTGAGGTCATGCACGAAGTCGTCGGCGGGGTGTCCATAGGGCATGACGGCGCGCAGTTTGCCTGCGCGGTCGATCATGTAGATGGACGAGGAATGACCGATCGAATAACCGCCGTCTGCGTGCACGGTCTTCGTCGACGAAATCCCGTAGTTTTTCTGCGCGGCGTCGATCTGCGCGCGTGTGCCCACGCCGCCAACGAAAGTCGGATCGAAGCTGCCGAGGAATTTCCGCATCTGGGCGGCGTCGTCGCGCTCGGGATCGACGGTCACGTAGACCACCTGCACATCGGCAGCATCGGTTCCGAGTTTCTTGCGCGCGCCCGCCAGTGTGGCGAGCGTGATGGGACAGACTTCGCCGCAATTGCTGAAGCCGAATGCCAGCAGCACCACCTTGCCGTGGTACCGCTCGAGAGCTAGCGGCTTTCCGTCGGTGGCGGTGAGGTTGAGCGCCGGCGCCGGCATGGCGGGGCTCAGGACGCCCGCCTTGAGCGCCGCGGCGCGGGAGTCGGCGGCATTCGCGGCCAGTCCCGCAATCAACAGAGTCATGAGGGCGAGTCGGCGCATCACAGCGGGATCGTCGCGGCCCTGGCGGCGCGCACGAAACTCTCGTCGATGTAGGTCTCGAACGGGATCGGATGCTTGATGGTGCCGGCCTGGATCGACAACTGCATGAGGTCGTCGAATTCCTCGCGGATCATGCGCAGGTCGCCGTAGGTCACGCGATCGGTCGGATTCTCCATCACGAACTGCAGGATGTTCGGATCCTGGTTGAAGAAACCCTTGCCGGCCGCGATGGCGACCGCCTTGTTGCGGTTGTCCTGTTTTTCGTCGAGCCAGTTGCCCGCGCCCTGGATCAGGTTCACCAGCTCCTGGACCATCGGGCGGTTTTCGGCGATGAGCTCTTCACGCACCGTGAGACACGCAGCAGATGTAGTTGCGCCACTCGTCGCGCGTCATGCGAAGTACGCGCGCGTATCCCGCGCGTTGCGCGGCGGCGCCGAAGGGTTCGCCGGTGCAATACGCGTCGACGGCATTGGCATACAGCGCCGCCGGCATGTCGGGCGGCGGCATCTCCATGATTTCGATGTCCGCGGGCGTCATGTTCTCGCGCGCCAGCATCTTGCGCAGGAACAGGAAGTCGACCGCGAAGCGGCTCGGGATGGCGATGCGTTTTTCCGCGAAGGTCGGCGAATTTCTGATACTTCGAATCCGTGCGCACCATGATCACCGCGCCCGAGCGATGCCCCAGCGAGACGATCTTCACCGGGATCTTCTTGTCGGCGAGGTCCATGACCAGCGGCGCCAGCATGTAGCCCGCCTGGATGCGGCCGGCCATGAGCGATTCCTTGATCTCGGGCCAGCCGCTGTACTTGCTGTACTCGAACCGAAATGCATTCGCCGCGGTGCCTGCCTTGATGGCGGCTTCCTTGGCCACGCAGGCCACCGGCAGCGTGAGATTGCAGGTCACTGGCAATCCGCCGACCACCAGCGGTTCGCCCTTGCCTCCGCCGGAGGTGCAACCCTGAAACGCGAATGGCAGGGCGGCCGCCGGCTGCACCTTGCAGGAATTCTCGTCGACCTGGGATATGCGCGCGCATTCAGATTGGCCGGTAGACCCGGGCACTGGGATTGATTGCGCGGCAGCGTATCTGACGCCGAAATAGCTTGCGACTATGACTCCGCACCGCAGCGCTCCTACAATGCCGGCCCAATATGTCATTCATCTCCAGCACTGAAGCGGACAAGAACACGTACGACGTCGTGGTCGTCGGGTCGGGAGCCGCCGGCGGGCAGACCGCCTACACCCTGGCCATGGAAGGGGCGCGAGTCCTGATGCTCGAGGCCGGCAGGCGTTATGAGCCCGCCACCGAGACCCCGATGATGCAAACCGGCGCCGAGGCACCCCTGCGTGGCGCCAGCACGCCGGAGAAGCCTTTTGGCTTCTTTGACGCGACCATCGACGGCGGCTGGGACGTCCCGGGAGAGCCCTACACCAGCGCCTCCGGCGATCCCGACCGCCAGTTCCGCTGGTGGCGCGCCAGGATGTTAGGCGGCCGCACCAACCACTGGGGCCGGATTTCCCTGCGCAACGGCACCTACGACTTCAAGCCGCGTTCACGCGATGGTCTCGGGTTCGACTGGCCCATGAGCTACGAGGAACTCGCGCCGTATTACGACAAGGTCGAGATGCTCATCGGCGTCTACGGCGGCGATGACGACCTCGAGAACACGCCGAAGTCCTCGGCCGGTGTGTTGCTGCCACCGCCGAAGCCGCGCGTCAGCGACCTGCTGGTGAAGCAGCGCGCGGCGAAAGTCGGCGTGCCCGTGATCCCCATGCATCGCGCGGTGATGACCACGCGGCTCGATCACGTACGCCTGCCGAAACTGTTACACCCGGGCAACAAGCAAGGCGCAGGCCGTGCTTGCCGCCGACATGCAGAAACGCGCCGCCTGTTTCTGGGCCACGCCCTGCGGGCGCGGCTGCTCGGTGCGGGCTAACTACCAGTCGACCACGGTGCACCTGCCGCCGGCGCTCGACACCGGCAACCTCGACATCGTCACCGACGCCATGGTGCGTGCGGTCACGAAGCGCAACGATGGCAAGGCCGAGGGCGTCGTCTACATCGACCGCAAGACCGGCGCCGAACATCGCGTGAAGGCGCGCATCGTGGTGCTGGCGGCGAGCGCGCTCGAGTCGGTGCGCATCATGCTGAATTCCGGCGTCGCGAATTCCAGCGGCACTGTCGGCAAATACATCATGGACACGGTGGGCGCCGGCATTGGCGGCCAGGTGCCGCTGCTCGAGAACATGCCGCTGCACAACGAGGACGGCGCCGATTTCGGCCACATGTATTCGCCCTGGTGGCTGTACAAGGAACAACTCGCCGGCAAACTCGGCTTCGCGCGCGGTTATCACTTCGAATTCGGCGGCGGACGACGCATGCCGGACATGGGAACCGCGTCAGGCCTCGAGTGGCTCAATGGCGGCACCTACGGCCGCAAGTTCAAGCAGGACGCGCGGCGCTACTACGGGTCGTTCGTCTACTTCTCCGGTCGCGGCGAGATGATTCCCAATGAAGACTCGTTCGCCGAGCTCGATCCGACTGTGAAAGACAAGTTCGGCATTCCGGTGCTGCGTTTTCACTGGAAATGGTCCGATCACGAACTCGGACAGGCCGCGCACATGCAGAAAGTCGCGGCCGATATCATCCAGGCCATGGGTGGCCGCACCTCGAGTGCGCCACAGCCCGGCGATAAAGCCATCAAGCAGGGCGGCGTCATCATTCACGAAGTGGGCGGCGCGATGATGGGCACGGACCCGAAGAAATCCGTGACCAACAGCTACGGCCAGTGCTGGGACATGAAGAACCTCTTCATCACCGACGGCGCCACGCTCTGCTCGAATGCCGACAAGAACCCGACGCTCACCATCATGGCCCTCGCGTGGCGTGCCTCCGATCACATGCTGAGCCTCATGAAGAAGAAGGAGCTGTGAGCATGGATCGTCGCACCACCATCAAGTGGATGTTCGCGGCCGCGGCCGCGGTCCCCTCGCTGCGCACGCTCGGCGCCATGCCCGAGCCGCTGGCTCGTGAAGTCGCGGCGAGCCAGGCGGGCTACGGCACCGATCCCAACCTCGTCAAGGAATGGAAACCCGGCGGCCCGTGGCCGCTGACGCTCACGGCGAGTGGTCGCCGTACGACCCAGGTGCTGTGCGACCTCATCATTCCCGCCGACGATCATTCACCGGCGGCGTCCGCCGTCGGCGTCGTGGACTTCATCGACGAGTGGATCAGCGCGCCGTATCCAAACCAGCGTGGCGACCGCGACATCGTCCTGTCCGGGCTGAGCTGGATCGACACCGAAGCGAACAAACGTTTCGGCAAAGGTTTTGCCGATATTGCCGATGCGCAGAGGTCCGCCATTGCGGACGACATCTGCTCCTCAAAAACGGCACCGGAATTTGCGAAGGCTGCCAGGTTCTTCGCGAAATTCCGCGATCTCACCGCCGGCGGTTTCTACACCACGCCCATCGGCATGAAGGACATCGGGTACACGGGCAACGTGGTGCTCGACAGATTCGACGGGCCACCACTCGAAGCACTCAAGAAAGCCGGGCTCGCCTGACGGCGCTCACGACGCCCGGGCCGCGGCCCAGCGATCCACCCGGCTGACGCCCGCGGCCAGCAACGTGTCTCGCAGTTCCTGCAGGGTGCTGCCGGTAGTCGTGACGTCATCGACAATCGCGACGTGCCCGGCTTCGAGCAGCCGGCGCAGTGGCCCTGCACCGGCAACTGCAAAGGCACCGCGCACATTGTGATGTCGCTGGTGCATGTCGAGCGCCGTCTGCGAAGGCGTATTGCGCAGCCGGCGTACCAGGTTGCGTGCGACCGGAATTCCGAGCATGCGCCCCGCATACCGCGCGATCGCGAAGGCCTGGTTGAAACCGCGCTCGCGCAGGCGCGCGGCATGCAATGGCACGGGCACCAACAATCCTGGCATCGGCAGCTCGCGCTCGCGCACCCGCCGTGCGAGCAACACACCCAGCACGCGTGCGTTGGCGATTACGCCCTGGTACTTGAGCTCGCGAATCATCTGGTCGACCGGCGGTTCATAGCGCAGGGCGAAGAGATCGTGGCCGCCGGATTCGGTCCACGGCAGGTCAGCCTCGCAGTACGAACACAGATCGAGGTCCAGCGAAGCGCCTTCGAAGCCGCACAGGCAGCAGCGCGGTGGGAAAAGGGTCGAGGCGAGCAGCCGAGACACGGCTCGCGGGCCCGTCAACCTGAGACGCCTCCATTGGTTGACAATGACTTGCCGGCTCCCGAACATGCCGGCAGGTTTTCACGGCGCGGACTCTGCCACCAGCCGGAAAACTTATGTAAATCAATAGTTAAGGGAGCGAGATGAGCACCACCCCATTGCGCCACGACTGGACCGTCGCCGAGGTCGAGGCCCTGTTTGCGCTGCCCTTCGCCGACCTGATGTTTCACGCGCAGTCCACGCATCGCGCCAACCACGATCCCAATGCCGTGCAGCGCGCGACCCTGCTGTCGATCAAGACCGGCGCCTGCCCCGAAGACTGCGCCTACTGTCCGCAGAGCGTGCGCTACGACACCGGCCTCGAGCGCGAGACGCTGGTGCCGCTCGACGAAGTGCGCACCCGCGCGCAGGCCGCGAAGGACGCCGGCGCAACACGTTTCTGCATGGGCGCGGCCTGGCGCTCGCCGAAGAAGCGCGACGTCGAAGCCGTGGCCGCGATGATCCGCGAAGTGCGCGCGCTCGGCATGGAGACCTGCGCCACGTTGGGGATGCTCAACAGCGATCAGGCACGCGAGCTCAAGGACGCCGGGCTCGACTACTACAACCACAACGTCGATACGAGTCCCGAGTTCTACGGCGAGATCATCACCACGCGCACGTACCAGGATCGTCTCGACACACTGGCAGCGGTGCGCGAAGCGGGCCTCAACGTCTGCTGTGGCGGCATCGTCGGCATGGGTGAAACGGTGCGCGACCGTGCCTCGATGCTCGCGACGCTCGCCAATCTTCCGCAACATCCCGAGAGCGTGCCCATCAACCAGCTGGTGCGGGTTCCGGGTACGCCGCTCGCGGGGCAGAAGGAAGTCGATCCGTTCGACTTCGTGCGCACGATTGCCGTGGCGCGCGTCGTAATGCCCAAGGCCGCGGTGCGCCTGTCGGCCGGCAGAGAAGTGATGAGCGATGAGCTGCAGGCAATGTGTTTCCTCGCCGGCGCGAATTCGATTTTCTACGGCGAGAGGCTGCTGACCACCGGCAATCCGGACGTGGCGCGCGACCGCGCGTTGTTCGATCGGCTGGGCATCACGCCGATGGTGCCGGCGCACAACGGGACTCAAACCACCGACGCGCACGTGCACGGACCGGATTGCAATCACACGCCGGCGCGTCCGACGGCCGCATGCAACGCGACGCGGCAGCGCTGAAGGCGGCGCTCGCCGATCTCGAGCAGCGCCAGCTCAAACGCACGCGCCGGGTGGGACTCGCGCCCGGGCTGGTCAACTTCTGCAGCAACGACTACCTCGGCCTGGCGAATCACCCCGAGGTCACACGCGCGTTCATCCAGGCGGCATCACGCCATGGCGTGGGCAGCGGCGCCTCGCATCTCGTCACGGGTCATGGCCCGGAACACGAGGCGCTGGAAGAAGAACTGGCCGCTTTCACGGGACGCGAAAAGGCACTGGTTTTCTCCACCGGCTACATGACCAACATGGGCGTGATTGGCGCGTTGGCGGATCAAAACGCCGGCATTGTGTCGGACAAGCTCAACCATGCGTCATTGATCGACGGCTGCCGACTCTCGGGGGCCGACGTGCGGCGCTATCGACATGGCGATGCCGGACATGCCGCGGAGCTGCTGTCGACACTCGCCGCCGAGACCCGGCTGGTGGTGACCGACGGTGTGTTCAGCATGGATGGCGACATGGCGCCGCTCGCCGAACTCGCGAATCTCGCGCGTCGCGCGAACGCCTGGCTGGTCGTCGACGATGCGCACGGGCTCGGCGTACTGGGCGCCACGGGCCGCGGCAGCTGCGAGCAGATGCGCGCTCTCGGCGCACGATGTGCCGGTGCTGATCGGCACCTTCGGCAAGGCGTTCGGCACCTTCGGCGCCTTCGTCGCGGGCGATGCCGATCTCATCGATCTGCTGATGCAGAAATCGCGCACCTATATCTACACCACCGCGCTTCCTCCGGCCGTGGCCGCGGCCACGCGTGCCGCGTTGCGCGTGAGCGACCGCGAGAGCTGGCGGCGCGAAAAGGCGCTGTCCCTGTCGCAGCGCTTCGTACGCGGACTGGTCGACGAAGGAATGACGCGCGCGCCGGCAACCCCGACCACCATCGTGCCGGTGGTCCTGGGCGAGGCGGCGCGGGCCCTGGCGGTGAGTCGCGCGCTGGAATCGGCCGGGTTTCTCGCCATGGCCGTTCGCCCGCCGACGGTACCCGCGGGCACCGCGCGCCTGCGCGTGACTTTCTCGGCATCGCACGAAGAAGCGCAGGTGGATGCGCTGCTGTCCGCGCTTGCCGGGGCGCTGGCCGAGACGCTGAAGACATGAACTTTCCCGATCCGCGCGCATTCTTTGCGCTCGATCGGCGCGCCGTGGTGCGCGCCTTCGATCGCGCCAGCGCCAGTTACGACGCCGCGGCGGCGCTGCAGGAACGCGTGCGCAACGAACTGGTGACGCGCCTCGACGAATTGAAGATCACTCCCGCCACGATTCTCGACCTGGGAGCGGGCACCGGGCATGGATCGCGTGCGCTCAAGCGGCGATTTCCGCGCGCGCAGGTGGTGGCCGCGGACATCGCGCCGGGCATGCTCGAGCGTGCGCAAGCGGCAATCGCGCTGGCTGCGGCGCTTCGCGCGCGTTCGGGCCGACGCCTATTCGCTGCCGTTTCGTGACGGCACGTTCGACCTGGTGTTCAGCAGCCTGATGCTGCAGTGGTGCGACGATCTCGACGCCGTGTTCGCCGAGATCGCGCGCGTGCTGCGTCCCGGCGGCTTGCTGCTGTTCAGCACCTTTGGCCCGGGCACGCTGGCGGAATTGCGCGAGGCCTGGAGCGCGAGCGGCGACGCCAGCAATCACGTCAATCATTTCTTCGATGCGCATGTGCTGGGCAGCGCGCTCATGCACGCGGGCCTGGGCGAACCGGTACTCGATGTCGATCGCATCGTGGTGGGTTATCCGGACGCGATGACGCTGATGCGCGAGCTCAAGGCCATCGGCGCGCACAACGTCACGCGCGGTCGCGCACGCGGACTCACGGGACGCGCGCGACTCAAGGCCATGACGACTGCCTACGAGTCATTGCGCCGCGACGGCCAGCTGCCCGCGACGTGGGAAGTCATTCACGCCAGCGCCTGGGGCGCCGCACGCACGGAGGCGGGAAATGCAGGCTTTCCGCACGAGAGCGCTCATCAGCCCGAGCGCGATCAGACGAGAAGAGGGGACGGAATTGAATTCCGTCCCCAAATCGTCGCGGATATTTCATCACCGGCACCGACACCGGCGTCGGCAAGACGCTGGTGGCCGTGACGCTGACCCGCGCGCTGGCGGCGCAGGGCACGCGCGTTGCTGTCATGAAACCCGTCGCCGCCGGCACGGTGAAGACGCCCGAGGGCGAGTTCAACGACGACGCGCTCGAATTGTTAGCCGCGAGCAATGTGAAGGCGGCGTACGAGGACGTGAATCCCTGGCTGCTGAAGACGCCAGCGTCGCCTCACCTGGCGGCGCGCGCCGATGGCGTCGCGATCCGCCACGATCGCATCGCCGCCGCCTTTGCCAGGCTCGCGGCCGCATCGGACCTGGTGCTGGTGGAAGGCGCGGGCGGCTGGCTGGCGCCGATCTCCGCCACCGAAACCATGGCGGATGTGGCGGAAAAACTCGGCCTGCCCGTAATCCTCGTGGTGGGCCTGCGACTGGGCTGTCTCAACCATGCATTGTTGACGCGCGATGCCCTGCGCGCGCGTGGGCTCGGCTTCGCGGGCTGGGTGGCGAACAAGCTCGCCGAAGAAATGCCGTTCGCAACCGCGAATATCGAAACGCTGACGCAGCCGATTTGGCGTGCCACCGCTTGCGGTGGTGCCGGTCGGACAGAAAGGGACAGACCTAAGGTCTGTCCCCGGGTCTGTACCAGAGAATGAGTGGGCGATCGAGGCCGCAAAAAGGCTCGTAAGTCCTTGAGTACGCCTGCAAATTGCACTGGTATAGTCGCGCGCCGTGTTGAGCGCCGCGCATACCTTCGACCTGGCTCCTCATTGCTCGCTGAGCACGCAGGGAGCGCTGCTGTTCTTCGCCAGCGTCTGCTTCACCACATTCGGGGTCGCGGGCGTGGCCACCTGGCTCGGCTACTGGCCGGTGCTGCCCTTCGCGGGCGCGGAAATGGTGCTGCTCGGCTGGGCGCTGAAGACGAGCATGGCAAGACGCTTCGAGCACGAGCACATCGAGGTCACGGAGACCGAAGTCATCATCGATTTCTCTCATGACCTGGGGCGCAGAATGCCGCAGCGCGTCGTGTTCCCGCGCCACTGGGCACAGGTTAAAATCCGCCGCCCGAAATCGCCCCTCCACCGCGGCCAGCTCGTCATCGAGTCGCACGGCCGGGGTCATGAGGTAGGAAAGTTTCTGACAGAGGAGGAGCGTCGCCTGTTGGCAGCCGATTTACGGCGCCTGATAGGCGGCATGAACCAATCGCCGGCACTGCCGCGCACCGGTTCACCGCATCAGTTTTCTTGAGGTCATCGATGAGCTTTCACATGAAGAATCGTCCTGCGCGCCGTGGTTTGAAGGGCGCCGCCATTTCGCTGTTTGCCCTTGCAGCTTCCGCGGCGCACGCCGACTGGGGCGGGCTCAACATGCCCGAGGGTGTCACCATCCTCAGCAAGAAGATCTACGGGCTGCACCAGCTCATCCTGTGGATCTGCGTGGCCATCGCCGTGGTGGTGTTTGGCGCGATGATCTATTCGCTGGTCAAGTTCCGTAAGTCGCAGGGCGCGGAACCCGACAAGACGCTGGTCCACAGCACCAAGGTGGAAATCATCTGGACCGTCATCCCGATCTTCATCCTGGTCGGCATGGCCGTGCCGATCGCGAAGACGCTCATCGAGATCGAAGACATGGGCAAGGTGGACGTCAACATCAAGGTGACGGGCTACCAGTGGAAGTGGGAATACGAATACCTCGGCCAGAACGTCAGCTTCTTCTCCACGCTCAAGCGTGACAGCGACGCCGCCCGCCAGCTCGGCTCGGGCGTCGATCCGAACTCGGTTCCCAACTACCTGCTCGACGTCGACAACGTGCTGGTCATCCCGGCCGGCCAGAAGATCCGCTTCCTGCTCACCGCGCAGGACGTCATCCACGCCTGGTGGGTGCCGGCCTTCGGCATGAAGAAGGACGCGATCCCGGGATACGTCAACGAGATCTGGGTGCAGGTCGAAGCAGACAAGACCGGCGTGTACCGCGGGCAATGCGCCGAGCTCTGCGGCCGCGACCACGGCTTCATGCCCATCGTGGTGGAAGTGAAGTCGCCGGCCGATTACGACGCGTGGCTGCGCGCCAAGCAGGCCGAGCAGAAGCTCGCCAACGGCGCTCCTTCGGCCACCGCGCCCGTCGAAACGGCAGTCGCCTCGGCCGCGACCGCCGTCTCCCAGCAGTAAGTTTCAGACGAGAAGTCAGACATGGCACACGCACACACTGAAGACACGCACGCTCACGACGATTTCACCACACGACCACGGTCCGGCTTACGGCTGGCGCCGCTGGGTCTACGCGACCAACCACAAGGACATCGGCACGATGTACCTGGTGTTCGCCTGCGTGATGTTCTTCATCGGCGGATTCATGGCGATGATCATCCGCGCCGAGCTGTTCCAGCCCGGCCTGCAGCTGGTCGAGCCGCAGTTCTTCAACTCCATGACCACCATGCACGCGCTGGTCATGATCTTCGGCGCGGTCATGCCTGCCTGGACCGGTCTCGCGAACTGGATGATCCCGATGCAGGTGGGCGCGCCCGACATGGCGCTGCCGCGCCTCAACAACTTCTCGTTCTGGATCCTGCCGTTCGCTTTCACGCTGCTGCTGGGCACGCTGTTCGTACCGGGCGGTTCGCCGGCCGGCGGCTGGACGCTGTATCCGCCGCTGTCGCTGCAGGCAGGTGACGGCTTCCCGATGGCCATCTTCGCCATCCACCTGATGGGCGCGAGCTCGATCCTCGGTTCCATCAACGTGGTCGTCACGATCATGAACATGCGCGCACCGGGCGTCGGCCTGCTCAACATGCCACTGTTCGTCTGGAGCTGGCTGATCACGGCCTATCTGCTCATCGCCACCATGCCGGTGCTCGCGGGTGCGGTGACCATGCTGCTCACCGATCATTTCTTCGGCACCGTCGTTCTTCTCCGCCTCGGGCGGCGGCGACCCGGTGATGTTCCAGCACATCTTCTGGTTCTTCGGACACCCCGAGGTGTACATCCTCATATTGCCGGCCTTCGGCATCATGTCGGAGATCATCCCGACCTTCTCGCGCAAGCCGCTGTTCGGCTATGACGCGATGGTGTACGCAACCGCGGCGATCGCCTTCCTGTCGTTCATCGTGTGGGCGCACCACATGTTCACCGTGGGCATGCCGCTCGCGGGCCAGCTGTTCTTCACGCTGTCGACCATGATGATTTCCATCCCCACGGGCGTGAAGGTGTTCAACTGGACCGCGACCATGTGGAAGGGCTCGCTGACGTTCGAACCGCCGATGCTGTTCGCGCTGGCGTTCCTGTTCCTGTTCACGATCGGCGGCTTCTCGGGCCTGATGCTCGCGGTGGTGCCGGCCGACTTCCAGTACCACGACACCTACTTCGTGGTGGCGCACTTCCACTACGTGCTCGTGCCCGGCGCCATCTTCGGCATCATGGGCGGCGTGTATTACTGGCTGCCGAAGTGGACCGGCAAGATGTACGACATGAAGCTGGCGACCTGGCACTTCTGGCTGTCGGCCATTTTCGTGAACGTGTTGTTCTTCCCGCAGCACTTCCTGGGACTGGCCGGCATGCCGCGCCGTATCCCGGATTACTCCACGCAGTTCACCGACTGGAACATGGTGTCGTCGCTCGGCGCGTTCGGCTTCGGCCTCTCGCAGCTGCTCTTCCCGTACATCATCTGGAAGTGCATCAAGAGCGGCGAGAAGTCGGGCGCACGTTCCTGGGAAGGCGCTCATGGCCTCGAGTGGGAGCTTTCGCTCGCCACCGCCGTACCACAGCTGGACCGCGCCGCCGTCACGCGAAATCATCGCGCGCGGCGTGGAGCACTGATCCATGGGCACTCTCAACAACGACAACAGCGAGCAGCGCTCGAAGGTGCGCCGCAACGCGTGGTTGCTCGGCTGCGTCGCGCTGGCGTTCTACGTGGGGTTCATCCTCATGTCGGTGTCCAGGGCCTGAATCGATGGCGGATGACGCCAAATCGACCGCCAACAGTCGGCTGACGCTGAAGCTGCTGGGCTTCGCGCTCGGCAGCTTTGCGTTCGGTTTCGCGCTCGTGCCGCTGTATGACGTGTTGTGCGACCTCACCGGCTTCGGCAACCAGCGTGCGCTGACCGAGGCACGCGTGTCGGTCGAGCAGCCCGACGATTCGCGCACGATCACCGTCGACTTCTTCACCGACCTGCCGTCGGTGGGCAACTGGGAGTTCCGTCCCACCGTGGCATCGATGCAGGTGCACCCGGGACGGCTCTACGAGACGGAATTCATGGCGCACAATCTCACCGGCCAGGACACCACCGCGCAGGCGGTGCCCAACATCGCGCCCGGCAAGGCGGCGATGTTCTTCCGCAAGACGGAGTGCTTCTGTTTCACGCCGCAGAAATTCGCGGCGGGTGAACAACGGCAGATGCCGGTGCGCTTCGTGATCGACCCGGCGCTGCCGCGCTCAGTGGACCGCATCACGCTTTCCTACACTTTCTATGACGAGTTCACGCAAGTGGGCTCACTGAACTAGCAACAGGGATTTTTCATGGCAGACGCTCACGCCCAGGCTGGCAAGTATTACGTTCCCCACGAGAGTCGGTGGCCGATCATCGGCTCCGCGGCTTTCTTCACTCTGTTGTTGGGCGTCGTCGCACTGCTCAACGAGTGGTTCTCGGGCTGGGGTGCCTGGACCCTTGTTCCGGGCTTTGCGCTCGTGGTGTACATGTTCATCGGCTGGTTCTCCACGGTGATCGATGAGAACCAGTCGGGTGTGTATGGCCTCGACGTCGACCGCTCATTCCGCATGGGCATGATGTGGTTCATCTTCTCCGAGGTCATGTTCTTCGCGGCGTTCTTCGGCGCGTTGTTCTATGCCCGCGTGTTATCGGTGCCGTGGCTGGGCGGCGAAGGCACCAAGGTCATGGGCAACGAACTGCTGCATCCGTTGTTCGAGAATGCCTGGCCGACCAACGGCCCGATGAAGCTCGGCCCGCGCGACACGGGATCCTTCGAGATCATTCCCGCGTTCGGCCTGCCCGCGTTGAACACGCTCATCCTGCTGTCCTCGGGCGTCACGGTCACCATCGCGCATCACGCGCTGCGTGCCGGCCACCGCGGCGTGCTCAACATCTTCCTGTTCCTGACCTTCGCGCTGGGCTTCCTGTTCGTCGGGTTGCAGGCCATGGAATACGGCCACGCGTACAAGGAGCTGGGCCTGCAGCTCTCGACCGGCATCTACGGTTCGACATTCTTCATGCTCACCGGCTTTCACGGTTTCCACGTGACGATCGGCGCCATCATGTTGTTGTGTATCTGGCTGCGCACCATGAACGGCCACTTCACGCCTCAGCGTCACTTCGCCTTCGAAGCCGTGGCCTGGTACTGGCACTTCGTCGACGTGGTCTGGCTGGGCCTGTTCATCTTCGTCTACTGGATCTGACGCAACGCACTGTTGCCGGGCGATACGAGAGGGGCGTCGAAGGACGCCCCTCTTTTTTGCGCACGTAAGTCGGTAGCGTCTGACAGCCCTGTAGGTCTGATTCTGTTTACCTGATACTCATGAGTGCGGCAGCACCATTGATTCCTAGGCAACTGGATTTTCTCGCTGGCGGTGGCGAGATGGGCGAACGCATCCGCAGCCACTCGTGGAATCAGACCCCGCTTGGTCCACCCGCACTCTGGCCGTCGGGTTTGCGCACTTCACTGCGCATTCTGCTCACTACCAGGCATCCGGTATTCATTTTCTGGGGACCCGATCTGGTCTGTTTCTACAACGATGCGTATTCCCGTTCCCTCGGTCCCGAAAAACGTCCCGTCAATACTGGGTCAAGCCGGTAGACAGGCTTGGCCGGAAATCTGGTGGATCATCGGACCGCAAATAGATCAGGTAATGCGCGGTGATTCTGCCACGTGGCATGAAAACGCCATGGTCCCAATCTTCCGTCACGGTGAGTTGGAGGAAGTCTACTGGACCTACGGTTACGGACCCATCGACGAACCCGACGCGCCGAACGGTGTCGGCGGCGCCCTCGTAATCTGCACGCGAGACCACGGAGCAAGTGATGGCCGAGCGTCGTCTTGCTGCCGAGCGAGAGCGATTCTCCCAGCTCTTCGAGCAAGGGCCAACATCATGGCGGTGTTGAGCGGTCCGAAACACGTCGTCGAGATGGCGAACCCGGATACATGCGCCTGGTGCACGATCGGCCCATCATCGGCCGGCCAGTGGCCGAAGCGTTGCCGGAAATCGTCGAGCAGGGCTACCTCAGAGTGCTCGACGCGGTCTATGCCAGTGGCAAGGCATACTGGGCCGAGTCGTCGCCGTACACCTACCAGTGCCGAACCTGACGACCCGGTCGAAACCCGTTACGTCGACTTCGTCGATCAGCCGATCAGGGATCCCAGCGGCCGAGTGACCGGCATTTTCATGGAGGGCTTCGACTCGACTACACGCGCGCTCGCGGAGGCGGAATGCGCGAGGCGGACCGGCGCAAGGATGAATTCCTGGCGATGCTGGCACACGAGCTTCGCAACCCGCTCGCGCCGATTCGCAAGGCCGCCGAGGTCATCGCGCGGCGGGTCTCGGACGATGAACCGGCGCGGCGCGCGGCGGAGATCGTTGCGGCGGCGGTCCGCGCAGCTCACGCGAATCGTCGATGATCTGCTGGATGTGTCGCGAATCTCGCGAGGCCAGATCGAATTGAAGCGCGAAACGCTGCTGCTCTCGGGAGTCATCGATCACGCGGCTCGAGACCGTGGCACCACTTTGGCGTGCCAAACATCACGAGATTTTCGGCGAGCCAAGTCCTGATCCGCTGTACGTCACCGGAGACCAGGCACGGCTGGTGCAGGTATTTGCGAATGTGATGACGAACGCCGCCAAGTACACCGAGCCCGGCGGCCACGTCGGGGTTCGCGTCAGCGCCGGCGGTGGCGCGGTCAAGGTTGAGATCAGCGACAACGGCGCCGGTATCGTCGGGAATTCATGCCACGCCTGTTCGACATGTTCGCGCAGGCCAATCAAACATTGGACCGTTCGCAGGGCGGCCTGGGCATTGGCTTGCCGGTCGTGAAGAAACTCGTCGAGATGCATGGCGGCCAGATCAACGCGCGCAGTGAAGGCCTGGGACACGGCTCGACGTTCGAAATTTCGTTACCCCGCGCGCAGCCGCCTCTCCCTGTCCCCGCATCGCGGTTGACGAACGGTACCGGCGTGTCGGATTCTCATCGTCGATGACAATGCAGACGCCGCATCGTCGCTAGGCGCACTGTTGGAGATCGACGGGCATCAGATCCGGATCGCGTTCTCTCGTATGACGGGCTGAAGTATGCCGAATTCTTCGAACCGGACATGTGCTGCTGGATATCGGCTTGCCGGAGATGGACGGCTTCGAAGTGGCGAGACGTTTGCGGCGGTTGCCACGCGGGGATGTCCTCACCATCGTCGCATTGACCGGTTATGGCCAGCAGGAAGATCGCAAACGCACGCATGATGCCGGCTTCGATGCGCACCTGCTCAAGCCGCTGGACTTCGCCGCGCTGGAGAAGCTGTTGGCCCGCTGCAGCGCTACGTGACGCTGTAAATACCCTGTGCGTGAAACGCGGCCGGGCACCATGACGCACGGCAATCCGGAAACTGCAGTGGTCCTTATTACTACAGTTGTGGTGTTTTCTATGACAAATGTAGTAGAGTTTCGTGCAGCTCAGCAGTACACAAGGGAGCCGAGTCCATGCATCTTTCTCGCGCGCTGTTTTTCGCAGGTGTATTCGGTGGCATTCATTCGGCTTCGGCACAGG